>JANSXK010000065.1 GCA_024742995.1 Gammaproteobacteria bacterium | reverse complement strand
TTTCATCATCTGTATCTTGTTCGAGTTTGATGCCCGAACCTCAGCTCAGTTGGGCAAATTCTGCCGTAAAGACCGAATCGACAGCTTGTCCGTGTTTCAGATTGGACTGAGGGCTGTCCGATTTTATGCTAGGCATGCTTTAAATCTTTCTTTCCAATTTTCAAAGAACTTCCCGTAAAATAAAAGTGTACGGCAATGAAAATACCAATGAGCAATTTCTCGAATATTACTCCAGTAGGACTGCATTGATAAATCATGAAATTTCTTCTTTGGTTAAGGCAATAAAGGAAAATGGGAAAATGTTTATTCCCGTATACAGTTATGCATCAATTTACCAAACCCCATTAGCAAATAAACCGGATATAAAATTCGCAGATTTTAATGATGACAACTTTGATGCTTTTGAAATGGAAGAAGCGTCAAGTTTTGTTTTAAGTTTTGCTAATCATCTGAGCTATATAGCAAACAAAATCGAAACCTCTTACCCTACATAGTTTATTTAGGAGTAGTAACCAACCAATTCAAAAATGCCGAGAACAATGGCTAGCCGACAATACTCCGCTGTCGCTCCGTACTGCGGCTAGCCGGGCCGTTATGGGGTACCGCATCAGAATTGGCATTCTATGGAATTGAAAATATGGATTGCCCCGCCTCAAAAATGAAAACTCAGAATTGGGAATTGTCCGGAAATCGAGAATTTGAGTTACCAACTGGGTAATTGAAATTTTGAAAAGGCGGGTAAAGGTCCTGTCGAATATTGTATTCTTTACGGTGAATCGGACAGAAAACGAAAAATTTGGATTCTTAAGATTAACCGGGCCCATCTTGAAAAATGAGATTGGTTTTTTCAGAGGGAGTGTGAGTTTAGGCGGCTTTTGAAATAGAAATCAGAATATGGTCCAAAAACTGAATTTGGAAATCTGGAATCTGAAAATTTTGAACAGGTAAACGTTGATTGAATCAATTTGACAACCAAGATCAAAAAACTCAAGATTTGGAGAACCTGAAACTGATTTTGATGAATCTGGGAAATCGAATTAAGTGAAATCAGGAATCAAAAATCAGGTTGAATCTTCTGGAAATTGAGACCTGAATCCTGAATTAGGTTGATTGTCGTGAGATTTTTGGTTGATATGAGATAAGAACTGATCAAATTGAAGAATCAGAATCCTGAAATTGAATCAACTGAAAACCAAGAGATTAAAATCAGTTAAAAAAATTGAATAGCCGCCTTTTGGATAGTCCAGAATTTGAAATGGGCCCTTTTTTTGAACCGGTGAAAAGAATAAAGCGGCAACCCATAACAATGGCTACACTCAAGCTGGGTAAAAATCTACGATTGAAAAATCAGAAAGGGAAGCCCGCTGCAGCCAGCAAAAGCCAGGCTTCGCCATTTTCGCCTTTTACTGCCTGCGCTAGTATTGGTGAAATCAAACGAAAAGAGTAATTTTAGAATCCCAGCCTGCGCGTAGCCGGGCCGTTG
>JANSXK010000042.1 GCA_024742995.1 Gammaproteobacteria bacterium | reverse complement strand
CTGATGGTGCGGTGGGTGCCACAGGCTCAACCGGTGCAACAGGCTCTGACGGTGCGGTAGGTGCTACGGGTTCAACTGGAGCGACAGGATCTGATGGTGCGGTGGGTGCCACAGGCTCAACCGGTGCAACAGGCTCTGACGGTGCGGTAGGTGCTACGGGTTCAACTGGAGCGACAGGCTCTGACGGTGCGGTAGGTGCGACGGGCTCGACTGGTGCGACTGGTTCTGATGGTGCAGTGGGTTCTACGGGATCGACTGGAGCGACAGGTTCTGATGGTGCAGTGGGTTCTACGGGTTCAACTGGAGCGACAGGATCTGATGGCGCAGTGGGTGCCACGGGATCGACTGGAGCGACAGGCGCAACAGGCGTAGGTATCACAGGAAGCACAGGCGCAACAGGTGTAGGTATCACAGGTTCAATCGGTGCTACAGGCTCGACTGGTGCAACAGGTTCTGATGGTGCGGTGGGTGCTACGGGCTCAACTGGAGCGACTGGCGCAACAGGTGTAGGTATCACAGGTTCAACCGGTGCAACAGGTTCTGACGGTGCATTGGGTGCTACGGGTTCAACTGGTGCAACAGGATCTGATGGTGCATTGGGTGCGACGGGATCGACTGGTGCGACAGGCGTAGGTATGACAGGAAGCACGGGCGCAACTGGCGTAGGCGTCACAGGTTCAACCGGTGCAACAGGTTCTGACGGTGCGGTAGGTGCCACAGGTTCAACCGGTGCAACAGGATCTGACGGTGCAGTAGGTGCCACAGGTTCAACCGGTGCGACAGGCTCTGATGGTGCATTGGGTGCTACGGGTTCAACCGGTGCAACAGGTTCTGATGGTGCATTGGGTGCTACGGGTTCAACCGGAGCGACGGGTTCTGAAGGTAAAGATGGCAAAGACGGTGAAGATGGTAAAAATGGCAAAGACGGCGAAGATGGTAAGGATGGCAAAGACGGTGAAGACGGTGAAGATGGTAAGGATGGTAAGGATGGTAAGGATGGTAAAGATGGAGCAACAGGTGCCACAGGTGCCACAGGTGCCACAGGTGCAACAGGCGCAACAGGTGCCACAGGTAGAAGACGTGGTAATAGTAGTGCTTTATCTAGTTCGGCTCTTTCATCACCGCAAGGTACTACAGATGAAAAGGGTGTCACGGGTTCCACAGGTATCGTTGAGCCGAATTTGGCAAATTGGCAGAGTGCGTGTATTGATGGGAAATCTGCAATAGAAGACTCTGGTTGTCTTATTGATACGAATTCTTTAGCGTTCGTCAAATTGGACGCAAGTTTAGGAGGAGCTTCTGATTATTTGGGTATTCAACGGGGCGTGGTTCATGGTGGGTTTCTTAAGATTTTTGGACCTCATGCGAATCCCGTAGGAATGTCCAGTGGGATTACAGTGACTACGACCAATCCTGCTCGTTGTGGTATTTACCAAATTGCAGGACATATGCCTTTAACTTATCCTATGCAAAATGTGGCGAGCTCGAATGAATCTTATCAAGCCGCGGAATTGTTGTTCCCCACTGGGGTATATGCAGGTGTTGCGACGCAGTTGAAAGTATATATGAATGATCGTGCGACTGCAGCGTATGGGTTAAACGATGGCATTGTTGTATTATGTCTCGGCGTGGTGGCATTGGATGATTCGGAAGGTGCGCCGTTGGATGGTACTGAGGCGAATTGGCGTTGATGGCCCCTCATCCGTTCTTCGGGCACCTTCTCCCCGCCGGGGAGAAGAGAAAAAGAGATTATTGGATAAGGATATGACAGAAATACCGTTGGTCGTTGTGGTTTTGATGGTGAAAAATGAGGCTTCCTCAATACAAGCTACGTTGGCCTCTTATCATGAGGGTGGTCTAAGGCATTTTTTGATATTTGATACGGGTTCGACGGATGACACTGTGTCATTGACCCAGGATTTTTTTAAGCAACACAGCAGTGTTGCTCATATCGAAGAAGAACCTTTTATTGATTTTTCACAATCGCGAAATCGTGCTTTAGCATTGGCAGAATCAGTTTTTTCTACTGCCGTATTTTTTATCATGCCGGATGCAGAATGGTATTTGCAACATCCCAAACGTTTGATTGCATTTTGTGAGAAAGAACAACACCAAGACACGCCGTTATATATTATCAATACCAAAATGAATGAGACTGAATTTACTACTGCACGCTTATTCAGGGCTAAGCGACAGATCCGTTTCGAAGGGGTAGTGCACGAAGTTCCTGATACCCTTGCAACGGTCAAAGTGCCTGATCCTGTTCGTTTTGATGTCATATCGACAGAGCAGGGGATTGCCAAAAGCACGCAACGTTGGGAGCAAGATTTATTATTATTGACGCAAGAATTCGAAAAAAATCCCCAGCATTCGCGTACAGCATTTTATTTGGGCCAAACTTACGAATGCTTGGGTCGCCAAAAAGAAGCATTTCAAATTTACCAACATCGTGCCACGCTCAATGGTTGGGATGAAGAGAATTTCATCACATTTTTGCGCCTGGGATATTTGGCTGATCGTTTAAGTCAGCAAGACGCCAGTCAATATAATTGGGATTTGGCAGCTAATTATTTTTTAAAGGCATTTGCACTGCGTCCGCATCGTATTGAACCCCTGGTGAAATTGGCAGAACATTATTGGCCGGATAATGCAGCGGCTTGTTATTTATATATCAAACATGCGTACGATCTTCCTTACCCGGATCAGGATCAGTTATTCATTGAAAAAAGAATGTATGACTATGATCGTTACGAAATCATGAGTCGTTGTGCTTGGTATTTGGGAGACTATGAATTGGGGAAAGATGCGACTTTGAAAGCGTTGGCGGCGCGCTCTGATACGCCACATTTACTACGTAATTTGGGGTTGTACCAACAAAAACTAGAGACCAATGTATGAGAATAGGGTTACGCCATCCCATCTGCCTGGGCGCACTTTTTTTTGGGTTACAATTAGCATTGACTTTGATTGTTTCTCCTGAAAAAAGCATTTGTAATGCTTGGTTAAGTCTGGCATCACATTGGGATTCAGAATGGTATGCGGCGATTGCACAGCATGGTTATGTCAATACCAATGGCCCGGAATATAGTGGATTATTGACGGCTAATGTGGTGTTTTTTCCTGGTTATCCTTATTTGGCACGTGGTTTGGTGCTGTGGTTTGGCATCAAGCCAGCCATTGCGTTGTTAATGGTTTCTCAAACTGCGACGTTCCTGTTTTGGTGTGTCTTATTTTATATCTTACGTTCGTCAGGAAGATCGGTCCTTGCGGCGTTGTTGATTGCTGTTTTTCCTACTTCTTGGTTTTTGTTGATGGGTTATTCTGAGTCGGTGTTTTTACTTTGTTGCTGCGCGATGTTAGGGTTGGCTACGAAGCAACATTGGTCTGTATCTTGGCTCAGCGGGATAGGGATGACAGCGACGCGACTGATAGGATTACCAGTGCTGGCAGCACCTCTGCTATCGCAAATGATTTTAAATTATCGAAGCGCCAAACCTTGGCGAGGATTAGTGCAACAAACGTTTCGGCCTATTATCATGATACCCATTGGTGCTTTAGGGTGTGTGGGATTTCTTGGGTATTGCGCCACGCATTTAGGATCTTGGCATTTGTATTTTGATATGGAACGTATTCATTGGAAGGGCACATCCGATCCGGGATTTTTATTCAAATTACCCACGTGGGTACCGCCGCCCTGGGGATACCATTTGGATTTGGCACCGCCTTTACCCAACAGATGGACCAACGTTTTTTCTGGTGATATGTTTCGTGTGGCCGCTTACACATTTTCAGAAATGCTGGTGCCTATGTTTATCTGGATCAGCTTATTTTTTGGTGTGCGTCTGTGGAAGCATCGTCAGAAGATCGATCAAGATAGTTTGACATGGTATATTGCTGCGGTCTTGATGTTATTGTTTTCCTGTTTTTCTTTATCGACACGTTATTACGAGTCTATGAGTCGTTGCTTATTTCCAGTATGGGTTTTGTTGATCGTTAGCGATGCTTTGAATTTAAACGATTCATTCTTTTTTTCTAAGAAAACCTCTTTCATAACGACGATGGTGATCTTAATCAGCAGTGGTTTTTGGCTGCAGATGCTCAATCGTTTTTTGTTGGGATGGTGGGTGGCTTGATTCTCAATCTATGTCCTGCGGACAAGCCCTGAGCTATCCCCACTTTTTTTGAGATTAAGGAATTGAAAATTAGGAAGAAAAACGATTAGCAGTGCATGACTAAATGTGATCAAATAAAGTTTGCAAACAATTATAAGGTCATAATCATGCACTTGATGAAATTAT
>JANSXK010000015.1 GCA_024742995.1 Gammaproteobacteria bacterium | reverse complement strand
CGCTCTACGGCTTGATCTTTAAACTGCGAGCTGTATTTATTCCTGATTACTTTTTGTTCTAAACTATTGTTGTTCATTCTTCACCTCTGCTTAAGATTTTACTCTCTTAACAGGGTGTCCATCAAATCAGGGCAAGATCACTGATTTAAGAGAGATGTTTCTAATTCAGTATGAATATCTCCATGGATTATTGAAAATCAAAAATATTGAGAAGGTGAGGGCATGAAAAGAACCGCAATGATTATCCTAACTGTGTTGGCGTTTAATGCACAGTGTGCCCAAGTCAAAATGGTTAGAAATTATGAAGACATTGATGTAAGAGCGTCCATTTCTGAGCCCAATTCTGTGATGATTGAAGGCGATAGAATCCAAGATGTCAAAGCACCTTCTAATTCATTGCTAGATACTTGTAATGGCAAGCCCAATTGTAAGCTGATCGATGAGGACTCAGGCGTTTTCACGTTTTTACCGACCACGGCTTTCCAGGCGAGAGTTTTTTCCATTAATTTGCGCACTGAAAAAGGGTATTTCTATAATTTAAGGGTAGCGCCACGGCCCATTCCATCACAAACCATTCTTTTAAAAACTTATAAAAAAACCATTGTTCAAGCCTATGAGCCAAGAACTTCTGATTATGAAAAATCCATGGTTGAGTTTTTAAAGATTCTAATCAGCGAAGAAGCCCCCGAGGGGTTTATTAAGACAAAAGCAAATCCTGTCAAAGTCTACCAATCAAAGCATAGTCGACTAAAGAAGCTTATGACGATTCGAGGCAATGATTTGTGTGGTGAAGTGTATGTGTTGACCAATATCACGAAGCATCCTTTGGGTGTCCAAGAATCTTGGTTTAATTGGCCGGGCACTAAAAGTGTTGCGATTACTAAGACTCATCTCGCACCATTTGAGCAAACCAAGCTTTATAGGATTAGCTAATATGTCAAAACAAGTCAAAAGACAACAATATATTTTTCTAAGCGTGCTCATTGCGGCGCTATTGCTTATTTTCTCAGTGTTTTTTGTGATTGGACGCTATCACCAAAAGAAAAAAATCGAGGATAAGACTCATTACACAAAACACACCATTGCAAGCCCACTATCTACAAATGCCAATGAAGCGCATTGGATTGAAAAAACGCAAAACGCATGGAAGATGGAAAATGAAAAGTCACAAAAGCTAGAAGTGAATGTCCAAAATCTTGACAAAGAGCGCAAAAACCAAGGGGAAATCATCAATTCGCAATCAAGCGAGATTTCTGAGATGAGGTCGATGTTGGGCTCATTACAACAAGAGCTTGCAACGCTTCGCAAAGTTGAGGCGCACAAAGAAAATACAACGGATAATCCTAACGGTGATTTCATCGATACCCATAATGGGTTAGGCGTATCTCAGGGGTTTATTCAATACTCAGTCAAGCTCAATAAAAAACGAGAACCACGGGTAAGAACCCCAGATAATTATGTTTTTTCCAACACATTTGCCAAAGCTAAAGTCTTAGGTGGCGCTGACGCTCCAGCAGGTGCTTTAAGCTCGTCCGATCCTGAAATCATGAAATTTGAAATCATAGACGACGGCATTATGCCCAATAGTTATCGCGCCAAACTTAAAGGTTGCTTTTTCAGCGCCTCGGTGGTTGGAGATATCTCAAGTGAGCGCGGAAAGCTGAGGACTGAGCGTTTAAGCTGCATTCATAGAGACGGCACATCGTTAGACACTCAAATCACAGGAACCGTTTCAGATAGCAAAAATGGCATCAGAGGACAGGTGGTTTGGCGTGATGAGCCGATTGTTGCCCGTGCTTTCTGGGGGAATTTATGGGGCAGCCTTGGCAATATTGGGCAGCAATACGCACAAGAATATAGCGTATCACCGCTTGGTAATACTTCAACATTGCAGACCAACAAAATCCCACTTGCAGCAGGTTCAAGCGCAGCCTCAGGTGCTTCACAAACTTATGCCAAATACAATATCAAGCGCGCGGAGCTGTATCACCCAATTATTCAGTTGGCGCCTGGAACAGTTGTGGATGTGACGTTTTTGAAAGGATTTTGGTTGGATGGTGGCTCAGATGATAAAGCGCCGGAGATTCTAGATACGAAGGATGAGGGAGCTTTACGCAATTCTGATATTCCAGATAGCGCAGAAGGCCGTGAAGTCAACAAATTTTTTTACAAAAAACATTCTTACTAAGGGGCTGTAATGAAAAGATTAATCATAAGTCTTTGGTTTTTAAGTATGGGGCTTACAGGCTGTATTGAGCTTAATACGGAGTTTGATTGTCCAATGACCAAAGGTGGGACTTGTCAGCGGATGGATCAAGTTTACGAGAGTCTGCATCAAGGAAATAGTCGTGAGATTTTAAAAGCGACTCCTCATAGAAATCCTATGACATTTCCTGGGAAATCCGGTGATCCCTTGCGCTTTGGCGAAGATGTGATGCGTGTATGGGTCGCACCCTATGAAGACACTGATGGCAACTACCACCAGGATAGCCAAATGTATTCAGTGGTTAAGGAAGGCCGCTGGATTCAAAATCCACCGCGTGCCACTAAATAATAGGACAGGTTATGAATGATGTGATGGATAAAATTCAACAAAAATTTATACGTGCTAAAACCGCTTATTCGCATGCCAAAGATGCGTTTGTTGATACTGCGAAAGAGGAGTTTAGCTTTTTAGATGGCTCGCAAAAATCAGAGAAGGAGTCGATTTTTGATGTTTATAGTCTTGCCAAGTATTTACCTGATGACATGTATGATGAAGAAAATAATCTCTATGTTTGCAACAAAGCCTCACACATCATGTTTGAGTGTACGACGCTATTGGGGAGCAGCGAGGAAACGGTTGATATTCTAAGCAGTATTTTAACCGATGTGCTGCCGGTTGATGCGCATTTGCAAGTGATATTTTGGGCTTCACCCAAAATTGGGCATTTGATTGATGAGATGGAGCACCAACGAAGCCTTGGCGGTGAGCTATTAAAGACTTTGGCTTCTGCGCGCGCTGAGTTTTATAGAAAAGGGGTTTATAAGTCACTTTGTAAAGAAGGTAATTTTATTTTGAGAGATTTTCGTTTATTTTTCTGCGTGTCAATTGTGCGAAAATCTCTAGATGAGTCAAGCCTTGTTTTGCGCTCACTACGCGATGATATTTCGAACAACTTAAAATCAGTTAACATTCTGACAAAAGCGCTTTCCATTAATGAGGTGATAAGCTTAAAGCGTGAGTGGTTGCTGCCTAGTAAAGATTTGTATTTAGAAGACATCCATTACGACTCTAACCAAGAAATCAGAAATCAAATTACCGATATAGAAGCCAAACTTCGGGTCAAGACTAATCAAATCGAAGTTATTCGCGAAGAAAGCACTGAAGTGATTAAATGCATGTCTGTTAGACAATATCCAGCCTATGCCATGCAATGGAAAATGGGCGATTTACTTGGCAAGCTTTTTAATAATGCGCTCCAGATTAACTGCCCTTTTTTATTAAGTTTTACCATCCATGTCAAAGACAAAGAAAAATCCATTGCGGCATTAGACGCTAAATATGTTGATGAAAGCCAGAATGCCAAACAGGATTTTATTCGAAAATGGGTTAAGAACTTTAACAAAAAATACCAAGAAATTGAGGAATTACGTGAACGCCTAAGTGGTGATGATGCATTGGTGGATACGTATTACACCGTGTTGCTTTTTACAACGCCCGAAAATTCTGCGCGTGACACAAGACGGGTGAAGGATTTATTTAGAAGCAATCGATTTGATTTGCGCACAGCATCAGGATTGCAATTGCAAACACTATTGAGCGCGCAACCCTTTATGAGTCTAGAGGGCCTATTTGATGACTATAAGACTTTTGGTCGTATCAAGCCATTAACAAGCTTTAATGCTGTGAATTTAATGCCCATTACGGGTGAGTGGAAAGGGGTGGGGCGTATTGCACAAATCTACCCACAAAGACGAGGCCAATTCACCTCTCTTTATTTTTTCGACAATGAGATACGAAATTACAATGTGGTAATTGTAGCGCCACCCGGCCATGGCAAGTCATTTTTAATGAACGATTATGTGCAAAGCTTTTTATCTATGGGAGGTCTTGCTTATGTCATCGATGTGGGTGGCTCATATTTAAAAACCTGCGAATTGGTAGGCGGTCAATTAATTGATTTCAATCCAGACATACCCATAAGCCTTAATCCATTTTCGACGATTGATCCAAATTCAGAAATCGCGTTTGATGATGCGCAAACGCAGCTTAATCAATTGCTCGCAACTATGGCAAGACCATCTGGCGACATCAGTGATGAAGAGAAATTGCATATTGAAAAAGCGGTTCAGTTTATGTGGAAGGCGCATAAAAACGAAACGACTATCACGAAAGTCGCTGAATACTTGCAAAGTCTTAAAGATAAAACAGCAATTAATATTGGAGAGCTTCTGTTTCCTTATACGATAGATGGTCGTTTTGGAAAATATTTAGAGCCGCCTTGCACCTTAAGTTTTGACAATAAATTTGTTCTTTTCGAGCTTGGTAGATTAAGTAATTACAAAGACTTTCAAAAGATTGTGCAAAAGATTTTGATTTATCAAATTGCCAATGCCATGTATTTTCAATCCCCCGATATTCCAAAAACCTGCCTTTTGGATGAGTCGTATGAGTTTTTGGCTGACGACCAAACAGGAGGATTGGGACATTTTATTAACGAGGGATATCGCAGAGCGCCTAAATATGGTGGAAATTTTATTACGATTACCCATGGCATGGATGACTATGAGGCTAATCCAACCGCCAAAATGTGCTATGACAACGCGTATTACAAGATTTTCTTAGGTGCATCACAGGGCACATTGGATGCACTAAAGAAAGCAGGGCGGATTACTCCCTTTGGTGAAAAACTCATTAGAAGTCTCAGTATTACTAAAGAGTATTCGGAATTTATGATGATTTTTGGGGAGAATCAAACCGTTCATCGTCTAATCGTCGACCCATTTTCAAGGATTTTAAATACGACTAGAAAGACAGAAGTGAACAGGATAGGGCAGTTGACCGCAAGCGGGATGCCTTTGATTGATGCGCTCTCGCAAGTTGCAAAAGAGGTGTATGGTGATAAATAAAAATCTTCTTTTGGCGTTAGGTATTAGCATCATTTCCTCTTGTATCACAGCGTGTGTTGTCTGTAATGCTTGCCAAGCCCAAATAGGTTTGGTTGATATCGGTTTTATCACCAAGGAATTCATCAAAAAAGAAGCTGCAAGTAACCACAATAGTGATGAAAAAAAGATTGCCATTCGTACATTTTCACATCGATTAGAGATATCACTTGAAGCACTTTCACACAACAAATCTTTAATCCTATTGCCTAAAGAGGCTGCAGTTAAAGGGGGTAAGGATTACACCCAAGATTTGATTGAGCGCATGGAGCATGCATCATGAGAGCTGCAGTCCTTGTGCTATTACTTTTTTGGGGCGTTAATGCGGCTGCTTACAACCATGGTGTGCTTGGACGAATTTACTCGATTAATGAAATAGATTTAATTGAATTTATTCAAAATGAATTAAGGCAAAAAGAAAAAAGTGGTGAGCTTACAAGGCTTAATAATGAATTTTTGAAAAAAACGAAGGTGCATATAGATAGGCCATCAGGCGTGCACTTAAAGCCTGCAACCAGATGTAAATCCTGGGAATTCAATCCTGAAATTGTGTTATCCCGAGATATTTATGATAGCGAAAACCATTTGATTGCAAAACGCGGCGTGCGCATCAATCCATTAGATACAGTGAAGCTTACAAGCACACTTCTTATATTTGACGGTGATAACACGCGGCAGCGTACATGGGCAGAAGCTGAGCTTCTCAAAACCATCAAAGCCAAATTAATTCTAAGTTCTGGCTCCATTGAAAAGGCAAGCAACCATTTTAAAAGGGCAGTGTATTTTGATTTGAATGCCTATATTGTCAATAAATTTCAAATATCAGCGCTACCTGCAAAAGTTGAACAACAAGGAAAGAGACTTTTAATCCAGGAGATTGTGGCATGAAGCGCGCAATCTTATTTGGATTACTGATGCATTCATGGGTAGCTTTTTCTGGCAGCTGTCATGGTCGTTTTGTAAATCCTTTGACAGATGTTTGTTGGTCTTGTCTTTTTCCTTTGAGTATTGGCAGCGGGAAAATTGCAAACTCTAATCATCTTCCTGATACGCCAAATTCAGCATCGCCTGTTTGTAGCTGTCCAGGTAATAGACTGGGGCTCACCATTGGTTATTGGGAGCCAGTAAATCTTGTGGATGTGACAAGAATACCTTTTTGTTTGGTCAACTTAGGTGGCGTATCTATGCCTTTTGCAAAGTATTTTCGCAAAGGCACGGTTGAAACTGGCAGTGAGATTTCCAATCAATCGTTTTATCACGTTCATTGGTACAAATTTCCCCTTCTTTATTGGCTCAATATTCTAACAGATTTGATGTGTGCAGAAGGCGGTGATTTCGATATTGCCTATCCTAGCGAGTTGGACGTGATGTGGAGTGACGATGAGCTTGGAGCTATTTTAAATCCTGAGGCGTTTGTGTTTTCAAGTCTTTCGGCACAAGCAGCTTGTGCTGCTGATTCAGTGAGCGCATCTACAAGTCTGCCGATTGATAAATTATTTTGGTGTGCAGGTGCCCAAGGGAGCATGTATCCCTTAACAGGACATGTGCAAGAGCATATTGGTGGCGTACAAGCTTCGCTGTTATTAGCCAATCGTATGAATTTCAAATTGCATAGGGAAAGATTGACTCAGGACTCAATAGGTACGATAGAAGCCAAAGAACCATTAACCTCTATTTGCAAAACGCATACTTCAACCATTTTGCCTAAATCACGCTATCGATTGCAAATGGTCAATCCAGTTGTTACCGCACACAATTGTTATCCACTGGGGAGAACGAGCACGTTTTGGGAAGCCAATCATGAGTTTCCGGTGAAGGGTGAGGATTTTGGCTATTTAATATGGAGAAAGAGAAATTGCTGCGCATTCTAAATAAAAATATAAAAAGGCAATGGATAGGTCTTGTGTTTGGCATTATCTCTTTAAAAGGATTTGCGCTAAGTGCTTTGGACGTATCTGCAATCCAAACAAAAGCGTTGAAGAGTGCCGCGCATTATCAAAAAGACGCTGAAATATTAAAACAATTATTTTTAGAAAAATCTCATGAAAATCTGAATAAAGCGTCCAGCAACAAAGAGTCAACCCAAGAACATTTGGCAAAACATGGGCGTGTGTTAGTGTTTTTATCATTTTCAATGCCGTCTCAAAGTATCGAAGAGTGGTTATTGCAGTGCAAAAGGAGTGGTGCTACGCCTATTATACGAGGGCTTCAAGATAATTCGTTTCAAAAGACCTTGCAGACGATTCGTTATTTTGCAGACAAGACCCATACAGGCATGCAAATCGACCCTATTTTATTTAAGACGTTTGATATCGATAAAGTACCAGCAGTTGTGTATGTCAAAAATCCTACTTGTGCAAAAAATCCAGATTGCGCAGAGGTAGATTTTGACAGCATTTATGGGGATATATCGCTTCTTTACGCGTTATCAAAAATTGAAATGAATTTAAAAGAGTCGCACCCAGAACTCTTAAGTGTTATTACCAAACTCAAAAGAGGTGCTGTATGAGGCGCTGGTTTTTTATTTTCTTGATGATGAGCTTTAATGCCAATGCAGTTTTGTCTGACGCATACCAAGAGGGCAGTCAGTTTGCCCAAATGAATAAAAACTTAAGCGAAAACTTGAGTTCAATTAATCTAGCTGACATTCCTGGATATCAAGAAAATATTCCAGAAAGTAATTTTTATGAAAACGAACATAGAGAAGAGATTATAAAAAAAGCATCACGTGATGCTTTGAATACGGATGCCGCAACAGCACTTCAAGAAAGCTTTGACAAAAGCCCTTATTATCAGCTCAATCCAAAATCTGAAGACATCAAAAAAATCAATGATATTGCAGAAGGTGGTGAAGATCTTATAAAAGGCCAGAGTACTGCCAATGTTAACTGCACTTTAAAGCCTAAAAAATGCGAACAAGTATTCGAAACCAAAGCCTGCCTTATCAGCAAGGCTTTAAGTTTCAGTTGCACGAAAATTTTAAAATTAGAGCAATCTCATTATAAAACTGAAAGCTATCAGTTGTTTGTGCAGAATATCGCTTCTCTTGATGAATATGATATTACGATTGATTTGAATAAGCCTGAAACTTGTGGCGGCAGATCGTTTCCTTGCTATCATTTATCACAAAACGGGCGTATTGCACCAGCCATATCAATACCACTCAGCTGCTCTAGCATCCAAATTCATATTGAGAATATAAAAGGGGTGTCAATATTAGACACTTTTGTCATGAGCAAAAATCCGCAGTTTCATATGCATATGAAAAACATGAGCACCGATGGAGGGCATCTTGATTATGAAACAATGTTGCTTCGTGTAGAAATTCTAGAAGAAAAAGAGCGATTTGAAGATGATTGCGGGCTTTTGAGAGAAAAAGCCGACAAAGGCTTATGCAAGCTCATCAAAGCACCAGTTTGTGTAGATAAGGGCCCTAAAACTATGGGTGGCAACACCTATACAAGGCCGTGTTTTCAATTTGATGAGCATTATATCTGTGGTGAGCGGGATAGTGGTGATTGCAAGCGTCTCATTGATGCAGGGTGCGTGCAAAAAGACTCTACTTGTTTTGAAAAAGATGGCGCGCGATGCGCGCGTTATCAGCAGATCTATCAATGCCCAATTAATCATTGTACGGACAATGAGATTATTTGTGGTAATGGCGCATTTTGTCTAGATGGTAGTTGTAATCCTCCAAAACATGAGACGGAAGACTCATTTAATCAATCGGTAACGTTTCTTACCGCAGCTTTTGAAAGTGCTAAAAATTTAGACCCACAAGACACAACAATTTTTAAAGGCGAGAGGCTTGAATGTTCAACTTTAAAAGCAGGTGTAAAAAACTGCTGTAGAGATAGCGGGTGGGGTCTTGATATGCATTTGGCACATTGCAGTGATGCTGAAAGGCGACTAGGTGTTGCGCGTCAAAATAATCTTGTGATTCCTACAGGGCAATATTGTTATTCAAGAAAACGCATTCCTTTTGGCTCCATTTGCACGGACACTCATCAAACATTTTGTGTCTTTCCATCAAGGCTTGCCAAAATCATCCAAGAGCAGGGGAGATTTGGGCAGTTACATCAAGGGTTTGGTGTGGGTCAATCTACAAATTGCACTGGTATTAGTCCAGAGCAACTTCAAAGCATTCATTTTGAGGGCATTAATTTTTCTGAATTTTTCAGCGACATAAAAAACAGGTTTCGAAACCCTAATAATCAAGAAACATTAAATCAAGTTGAAGGACGAGTGAGGCGATTTTATGCAGGTTCGATCCATGAATAAATTATGGGTTGTTTTCTTTGCGATGTTTTTTTATACATCACAAGCTTTGAGCTTTTCGTTAAGTGATCACGAAAAAGGTTGGTATTGGCATGACGATCCAAAGCCAATTTTGCGTAAGAAAGAAAAAGTGGTGCGAAAAAAGGAGGCAGCAGCTGCCCCTGATAAAACCTGGAAACTCATTGGTCATACGGTTGAGGTGGCGATGGCGCGAGCAATATTAGATCCAACTCCTGAAAATGTCGCTATTGCTCGAAAGATGCAACGCAAACTAACGAAGCAAGCGAGTATTTTTTCAGAGCGGTGGACGCTTGATTTATTGTTAAATCCTGAACAAGACGAGAGTCTTGTGAATCCAAACAGCAGTGCGGCGCGTGGTTTATACAATCAAGAAAACAGTATTGTTAAAGATTTAGCAGTGCAAGCGTTAAGCAAAAGCTCAGGGTTTATTTATTTTTATGAAGGCGGTGAGGCTTATAGTGAAAAAATGGCAGAGGTGTTAAAGGATTTTGGCAATCAATACCAGATTGGCATCATACCCATTTCTGTAAACAACCATATCTCTTTTGTATTTCCAAAGTCATTAGTGGATTCAGGCCAAGCTCAGATGATGCATGTGAAGCATATCCCAGCGATTTTCTCTATTCATCCGAAAACCAATCGTCCCATGCCGATTGCTTATGGGGTCGTTAGTCATTCAGAACTTAAAGACAATATTTTAATGGCGAGTGAGTTTTTTAGCACACGGGATTATATTCATGAGTAAATTAATTACTTATTTCTGTTTCATATTGATATCTCAAAGCCTATGGGCTTTGAGCGATGACTCTTTGACTTCTTATAAAGATAGTTATGGATTTTTCTATTTTTATAGTGCCGCGTGCCCGCATTGTCAGCATTTTGCACCTGTATTGAAAAGATATAGTGATTTACGGGGATTTGCGGTTATTGCCATCTCTATGGATGGTGGGTATCTCTATGAGTTTCCAAATGCCAAAGTAGACCAAGGCCAGTCCAGAGTTTTTGCGGTCAAAACATTACCAGCATTGTTTTTGGTAAGTCCAAAGGAAAACAAAGCCATCAAAGTATGCGAAGGCGCGATTGATTTGGGGGAGCTTTCAAGGCGGGTTAAAAAAGTGTTCGATACAAAAGGAGACGAGGTTTGAGAAAACTATTAGGCGTCTTTCTTCTCTTAAGTGCGCAATTAAGTCATGCCAAAGGCTTTGAAGATGAAATGCAAAACTATTTTAACTCATTAAACATGGTCTCGAATGTAACTGGGGCCAGTGCTTATCAAGGCCAGCGCGCTGGTTTTTATACGGGCGGTAGTTTATATGCACGTTCAAATATTCGAAATCTACAGTTTGTGAGATTTTCCTGGCCAAAAGTGGAAGCGGGATGTGGCGGCATAGATTTAACATTTGGTGGATTATCTTTTGTAAAAGGAAGGGAATTCGTGGATTTTTCAAAAAATATTATGAACAATGCACAGGGGTTTGCGTTTATGCTTGCAATTGAACAAGCAACTCCTTTATTAGGCAATGTAGGCACGAAAGCAGCTAACTTTGCAACCTGGGCTAATCAAGGAAATCTTAATACCTGCCAAGTTTCTGAAGCCAGTGTTTTAGGACTTTGGCCTCGGACACGCCAAGCCCAACAACACGCTTGCCAATCCATAGGGCAATCCAAAAATATTTTTTCTGACTGGGCACAAGCGCGCCAGGGTTGCGGTAAGGGCAGTAGTAACTATAGTTATGACAAAGTCATTGATGGAAATAGTAACAATGAAGAAGTCATTGATAATACCAATTTGGCATGGAATGCATTAAAGAAAAGCGATTTTTTCCTAAGCAATGCCGATCTTTCAGAGCTGATGATGTCGTTATCGGGCAGTATCATTATTACCAGAGATGGAAATGGCAATCATTTTCAACGCTTGCCTTCTTTGGCGAACAACAGAAACTTGATTAGCGCGCTTTTAAAAGGCGGCAGTGTTTCAATGTATCGTTGCGATGAGCAAACAAAATGTTTAAATCCAAAACTTGCTAATGAAAGTATTAACCCTAGTGCAGGACTTGCTTCAAAAGTGAGTGAGCTTATTTTGCAAATGGCTGCCAATATTAAAAGCAATCAAGAGCAAAGCCCGGAAATCCAAGGGCTTTTAGCCTCAACACAGTACCCTATTATGAAAATGATCTCTGTTCAAATGGCTTATATGAAAGATAGTTCTTTGGTGGATGTGACTCGTTACTCAGAAGCCATCGCCATTGATATGTTGTTTAGATATTTAAATGACAATCTTGAAACCATCAAAAGATTGGCAGGGGTGATGCAATATCCTGATGCCATGATGAAGGCATTTCAATCGGATTTGGCTTCTGTCCGCAATGATTTATCAAAGATGGAAAGTACGGCACATCAAAGAATGAGCATTGCGATGCAGATGATTCAGGAAACTCAAACCATTGAGCAAATGTTGGCGGGCGAGTTGTCTTCAGAATTAAATCAGTCCTTAGAATGGGCAAGTCAATTGAGGTAATACGATGTCTGTTGTTTTGAATGTCTATACAGTAACGGGTGGCGAGCTATTAAAGGCGTTTTATAACGCGGTGGCTGGTCTTTTTAATGCACAAAACTCGCATAGTTTTTCTCAACTATTTTATATCGCCATTGCTCTTGGTGGGTTTTGGACGGCCGGGCAATTTATATTAAAGCGTGATGTCCGTCATTTGTTTGGGTTTTTACTCAAATATGCATTAGCAATGATATTGATTATGAGACCAACGTGTGATGTCATGATTCATGACAGGACGATTGATTTACAAAATCCAGCGTTACGCGTAGATAATGTGCCGCTTGTTTTAGGCATAGTTGGGAGTCTTTCCAGCAGCATTAGCGATGGGGTCACCTATCTTTTGGAGCTTATTTTTCATTCACCCAATGATATGAGTTATCGAGATTCCGGTATGATTATGGGTGCAAAGCTCTTTTTATCAGCAAGTCATATCAAAATTACCGATCCAGATTTCAATGCCAATATGCAAAAGTTTATGCAGCAATGTGTTTTTTATGATTTGTTGTATAACCGCTACACCATTAAAGAACTTGTGAATGAGCCAAATATTTGGAATAAAGTGAAGATTAACGCCTCTGTTGCCAGAGGGTTTATGTTTAATAGCAAGTTTAAGTCATGCTTCGATGCAGCCGCATTATTGGATGGTCAATGGGCAACTGTGGTAGAAGATGCAAAAGCCAAATACGCGGGATTTGCATTTGGGAACAGAACGGATGCGCAAGCAAATTTTATTAAATACTTACCGGTGAGCTACAATTATTTGACGAAAATGTCGGGAGATGCATCCGTTATTATTCAACAAAACATGATTGCTAATGCAGTACGTGATGGGATTTTTTCAATGGGTGCGAGACTTAATTCTAAGGCCGCTATTGAAAGCTTTTCAGAAAGCAGAGCATCTGAAAAAGCGCCTGCTGCTTGGGCTAATATTGGATTAATGGCCGCATATTGGCTGCCTATTTTACAATGTATTTTGTTTAGTGTTTTGATTGGATTTTTTGTTTTCATTCCCTTTTTCTTGCCATTTCCAATTGGGCTGTCTTTTTTAAAGTTTTATGTGACTTTATATGTATGGCTTGCGCTTTGGCCGCCAATTTTTACGGTGCTTAACTATGCAATGACTTCGATTTCAGGGTTTTACGTATCTTCTGGAAATCAAGGCACGCTTTCTTATCAGACAGGTATTAATCAAACTTATGAAAGCATTACGGTATTGGGTGGTTATCTTGCAATTTTAACAATTGGGTTAAGCTTTATGTTTATCAATCGACAGGTTGGTGGTTTTATATCAGGCGCTCAACAGGCAATGGGCGTTGCTCAAAATGCTGCCACCAGTTCTGCTGAAGAAATTCAAACGGGTAATTATAGTTATGGGAATACGCATCTTGCCAATGATAACAGCTTCAATAATAGCGCATTCCATACTGATAGAAATGCCAGAGTATCGATGGGCGGGGTTGAGACAAGCCTAGATGGTGGCTCTACTGCAAAAATTGCAAGGGATGGAAGTCAAACGCTATCTATGAGTGGCGCTATGTCGCACACGCCTCTTAATATTCAATTAGGAGAAAGCACGCGGGAAGCATTTTCACAAATGTCAGATAGGGCTATGACTGCTGGTTTTAATAAATCTAGTGCTGCAGGTGAACAATATTCAGCATCACTTCGAAGCTTGGCTGAGCTTGGCGATGCAGTATCACATGGTGCACAAAGTGGTGCAGGCCATCAAATTTCAAACTCATCAGGATTTAATACAGCAGCATCTAAAGTATCAAACTTGGTGGATACCTTTGCCAAAGAGCATAATATTTCAAGGGATGAGGCAACTAAGGTATTGGGATCTAAGAGTGTTTCTATAGGGGGCACATTTGGTTTTGGTACGGGGAAAGTTCCAGGATTAAATGCACATGGGGAGATTGGTGCAAATGGAAGGAAGGAGTGGGATCACTCGAATTCAAAACAAGATGCACGTTTGTACAATGATGGGCGACGCTTTAGTGAGGAGAATCATTTAACAGATGTGGTTAATGAAGCAAGACAAGCAACTCAAGATGAACATTTTCGAACTTTTGATGACAAGAGTGACAGACTTGCTCACAATTTCTCGACAGGCTATGACAAGTCCACGCATTACCGGGATGAAGCGTTGGCCAGTTTTGCAGAGTCGGAAGGTTATCATCAACAAGCCAACATTTCTAACGAGCAAATATCAGCAATTAATTTAGATGCACAAACCGGTTTTGTCGATTGGTTGTCTCATCAGCGTGCCCCTAATAGCACGGGTAAAATTGGCTTACAGCAAGCAGAAGAGCTTATAAGACACGATCCACAGCTTGCAACTGGATATGCTCGTGAGTTTGTAAAAGAAAAGACCTCCCAAAGCATCAGTCAATTTAATAGAGCGCATCCTATTGGGGCTGAATCAGTATTACATAAGCACAATGCCTATAAATCTCAAATTGCAGGTCAAAAAGAGGTTGATAATGCGTTGTCTCAATATCAAGGCTCGTTTGATGGCTTAATGAAAAACCTAAACACAGGACATGTTGACCCAGATATCAAGAACGTTGTTGAAAAAGAATTTGCTCAAACAACGTCGAGCATTTCAGAAAGAACAAAACCTCTTATAGAGGATGGCTCTAAAGTAATGCAGTCAATCATTGTAGAGCAATCTAAAGCTGAGCCAGAGAAAAAATGATGATTACCATGAACGTGATCCAAAAGGATTTCCAGATGTGTCAGTGCGACTGCTGCCTACCATGGAGTGCCCTGAGCTCGGATTTATGCTCATATGACCACTATAGCTTTGGCTATGGCATGAATGCGATTGTGAGCGTGAAAAAGGCTGATTTGTCTCTCCAAAGGATGGATTCATATACATTTTATCAAGTAAAACCAGGCCTAAAGATGAGAGAGATTTTTTCAAAGTCAAAGAAATTACAGCACCAGTACTCATCACAACAAAGCCCGTTTCTATTATCAAATCGACAGAAGACCAATCTATGCCATGGCTTGAGTGTGGATAAAGGCCAAAAGCAGTTATCACAAAAATCTCTAT
The DNA here is from genome assembly GCA_024742995.1 of Gammaproteobacteria bacterium. GTDB lineage: Bacteria > Pseudomonadota > Gammaproteobacteria > Legionellales > Legionellaceae. Next base: position 23,228 of record JANSXK010000015.1, on the reverse strand, counting down.
TAGAAAGGCAATCATACCTGCTTTTCGAGGCAATTTATAAGCCTGCTGCCTTTCTTCTTGGGTTAACTCTTTCAAAGAATGAATTACGCACTTTTCTTGGGCTGCTTTGTCCATTTTGTTTTCTCCTTTTACTACATTTTAGCCTAATTTCAGTTTTATTTATATACCTTTGGAGTCAAGTTTGAACGAAAAATCCACAAAACTATTTATCAGAGGTGGTCAGACTTTTTTGCACAACCTCCGGATGTTTTCTCAAGTGGGCAAGAAAATTGCGAGCGCATTTGGAATCATCATTATTTTGTTATCGGGAGCGGCACTTTACTGTAACACAAGCACATATGAGCGATATATCAGTGTCGAGTATATCAAAGCCTTGGGATTAAGCCTTATTGGTGATCATTCAAAACAAATGATTCGTGCGCCTAATGACAAGATTCATTTGTTGTCCTCTGATTTAATCGTCAAAGTACCGCTTGTTGTAAACACGATAAAAAATCTGGAAAAAACTCTGATGTTGAGCGTGTTGGAAGGGGTGATTGCGACACCGATTGTAATGATATTCATCCTTATTTGGCTTTATCAAAGAGGTAAAAAGCAAAGCGAATCATCGGTTATTCGCGGTTCTTATTTAGTTGATGGCCCAACTCTTGAAGAGTTAATCAAAAAGAAAGGAAAAGTCTCGCCTTATAAACTTGCTGGAGTCCCACTGCCATTTGGCTCGGAAAGACAACATATTCAAATTGTAGGTACAACCGGTGCTGGTAAAACGGCCGTTATTCAAAAGCTATTGACTGAAATTAGAGCAAAAGGTGATAGAGCAATTATTTACGACAAAGGCGGCACTTATTTATCTAAGTTCTATCGAGAAGACCAAGATATTATTTTAAATCCTTTAGATTGGAGAGGAAAGGCATGGCATGTTTGGGCCGAATGTGAAGATAAAGCAGATTTAGAAGCCTTAGTTGAGGCAATCATCCCGATGCCAGTTGGAAACTCGATGGATCCATTTTGGATTAAAGCGGCTAGAATGATTTTCGTATCAGCCGCACACGAATTACGTAATCATCCAGAGCGCTCAAATCTTTTGTTGCTTCAATATCTTTTGACAGCAGATCTTGGAAAAATTCATGATTTATTACGCCATACTGAGGCTGAGTCCCTGGTGTCGGAAAAAGTTCAAAAAACGGCACTTAATGTAAAAACAGTAATGGCTACTTATTTAAAGTCACTGCTGTATTTAAACAATGAAGGAGAAGTATTTTCGATTCGCAACTGGATTTTAAACGATCATGATTCTTCGTCTTTGTTTATAAGTTCTGAAGGACGCAAACATGCAACATTGACGCCTTTGATTTCGGCGTGGATGAATACCGCGACTAAGGAGTTATTGGGCTTAAAGCCTAGTCAAAATAGAAGAATTTGGTTTATTTTGGATGAGCTTGATTCATTGCATGTGTTGCCATTTTTAAGTGGTTCTCAAGCCGAAGGTAGGAAATTTGGTGGCAGTTTTTTGCTTGGATATCATGGTGCATCTCAACTTAGAACGACGTACGGTTATGATGGAGCAACTAAGATATCAAACCTTGCATCCACCAGGCTTTTTTTAAGACAACCAGAAGAAGCAGATGCTAGTTATGCCTCAAAAAATATTGGTGATTCTGAGATTGAGGAAGTTAATGAATCAATTAGCTATGGTGCTAATACCATGCGTGATGGTATTTCTGTATCAAAACAGAAAAAAAGAGAGCCGCTTGTTCTGCCGATAGAAATTCAAACAGCCGATGATTTAACGGGCTATTTGCGTGTCAAAGGTAATTTCCCTGCTGCAAAAGTTAAGATTTCCTATGTTGATTATCCAATAATTCATGAAGAATTTATCCCAAGGGTATTAGACGAAGATCCACTAAGACAAAAAGTCGAAAAATTAGTGGACGCTTATAGCGATCCATTTCTTGTGAGTACTGATAAAACTTTTAAAAATAAAGCCATGGCGTCAGAAATGAAAGGTATTGCTAATAAAGAAAATGAGATCACACAAGAACCTTGTCCAAACGAGCTTTTATAAATTGTCTATAGGAAAAAAATGTTAAGTATCGAACCACTTAAAAGTGCTGAGGGCGCTACCAAATACTACATGGATGTCGTTAATTACTATCAAAATGATGCTAAAAGCATGCGCTGGATTGGAACTGGTGCACAAACTCTAGGATTATATGGACAATCTGTAGATAAGCAACAAATGCACGATTTGCTGAGTGGCAAATTACCTAATGGACAACAATTGGGCCGTATTGAAAATGGCACGATCAAACATCGGCCTGGGTTTGATATGACTGTTACTGCTCCAAAATCCTTTTCGATTCTTTTGGAAAGTGGCGCTGATCCAAGATTAGGTGACATATTTTATGAGACGGTTGAATGGTTTGCCAAAGAGATGGAGAAAGAATTTGCACAAACAAGAGTATTGGTTGATGGGAGAGTTGAATATCAAAATACGAGAAATTTTCTAGTAGCTGCATTTCGAGAGCCCAGTACCCGTGCCGGAGATCCTGGCACCCATTGTCATTTGGTTGTGATGAATGCAACAGCTGGTGAAGATGACAAATGGCGTTCGCTAGCTAGTGATATGAATGGTAAGCAAGGGGTCGTTGAACAAATCATGAAGCACCATATATATGGCGGATTAAAACTTCGCAATGAACTTGCCAATCGAACTAAGGAGCTTGGATATGCGCTTAAATCGGATGGAGATGGGTTTTGGGAAATAGCGAGCGTTCCAGATGAAGTGATTAAGTATTATTCAAAAAGACGTGAAGAAATCAAGGCTGATATGAAAGAAAGCGGTCTTCATGGCGCCAAAGGTGCTTCTATTGCTTCTAAAAGAACACGCGTAGGAAAAATAGAAAATGAGATTACTGATTTCGAGCAGTGGCAAAAGGATATGCACACAACCTGCCATAACATGGGTTTTGATATAGAAAAGGCGGTTAAAGAGTCGTATTTACCTAGAGAGATCAGTTTTACCGAGTCTATTAAACAAAAAATAACAAATATTTTTTATGGTGAGCGAGATATGGAGCGCTTACATGCTATCGATGCTGTACATATTGCCATAGAATCAGTCAGTCAAATGAGTGCTGCTTTTAGTTTAAGAGATTTAAAAAAAGAAGCACTAAAGCATGTTATCGCAGCCAATTACACGGTCAATGAAAAGGCAATTGATAAGGTGATTTTAGATAATATTAAAGAGGGAAACTTATATAACGCTCAAAATCCCTATACTAAAGAAGCGCTTTTAACTACCCCTTGGCAACTTACTTTAGAGAGCGAGACGGTTGCTCGTATAGAAAATGGCAAGGGTAAAATCACATCCATTTGTTCCAATAAATTTGTTTCAGAGTTCATTTCACAAAAAGAATCAGAGCTTGCGTTTTCGTTATCTTCATCGCAAAGAAGAGCTATGGCGTCTTTTCTAACCACAAAAGATCGATTCATCGCAATTCAGGGGTTTGCTGGCACTGGTAAAACCACGATGATGAAATTGGCCAAGGAAATGTCAGCAATCCATGGTTACGATATAAGGGGTATTACAGCAGGTTCAAGTGCTGCACATGAACTTGAAACCAAGGGAAATATTAATGCTAAAACGTTTGCGCGTGAGTTATCTCGCCTCAAATCTTTAAAAGGAGATTTGTCTAAAACCATCTTTGTTGTAGATGAAAGTTCGATGCTTTCTAACCCGCAATTCCATAAAATCATAAAACTCGTGGATGATTTTGGTGCGCAGTTAAAAGCAGTTGGTGATAAAGCCCAGCTTCCAACCCCTTCTAGTGGCAAGCCTTTTGAAATCGCACAAGAATACGGCATTCACACAACAGAAATGACGGACAATCTTCGGCAAAAAGATCCTGATTTAAAAGAGTCCGCAATTCATGCAGGACGTGGAGAGATTTTTGATGCGATTCAAAAATTGACTCATGTTGAAGAACTAGAAACTTATGATGAACGGGTTCAATTTCTAGCTCAAAAATGGTTGTCGTTAAGTAAAATTGAGCGAGACATAACGCTTTGTTTTGCACCAAGACATAGTAATCGTCGAGACATTACTCAAATAATGCGTGAAACTTTAAAAGAGGAGTCCTCATTGCAAGGTGATGTGTATTGCCAGGATGTATTAAAAGAGCGAGCCATGCCTTCAATAAAGCTACGTGAGTGTGTTTACTACAAACCAAATGATGTGATTCGTTTTAATTTAAGTATTCCGAGATATGGGATTAAGACTGGTGATTATCTTACCGTTGGTACGCTGTCGGAAAAAAATAAAGCACAAAAGAGCCTGCCGCTGTCATTTGCAGGCAAAAAAATAAATTTTCATCTAAAGCATTTGCCCGAGTTTCGTTTTGAAAACAAGGATTTAGAAAGGCCAATCGAGGTTTATTATAAAGATTCAATCGAGCTTTTAACGGGCGATAGAATTCAATTTAAAAGGAACAATGAATCGCTAGGAATACATAACTCCAATTTAGGGACAGTTATGGCTATCACAGAAGATGCCATAATAGTTAAAAACCTAGAGAACAAAGAGATTGTTTTAAAAAAAGGAAGTGTTGATGCAAGACATATTGACCATGGTTACGTGCTGACAACCTATGCTTCTCAAGGCAAAGATGAAAAGCGTGGGCTAAGTCTTCTGGATAGCGTTGATAAATTTGCAACCAATATTTCTAATTTCTATGTGACTACAACACGTGCTATTTCGGAAATGGCGGTTATCACAGACAACAAAGAGAATTTGATTAGAGCAATCGCAATATCCGATGGTGAAAAACATTCTTCTCTAGAAACGACTGATGCGAGTCTTTTATCAAGACATAACGAGCGTTTTAAAGATAACCGACATAGTCTTGAATTGCAAAACGTTATTGAAAAAAAATTAAGCAAAGAAGAGGCATGGCAGGGTTTGGAAGATAAAATATCAACCTATGTCGAAGCCAAAAAAGAAGATAATAAAGCTTTGGCTTCCACGCTTGCTCATGAAATCGTTAAAAATCCTAATCTTTATCGTCTTTCAAGACTGCGTTTGGGCTTTACAAGCAAGACATACAGACGAGATGCTTTCAAATATGAAACTATTACAAAGTTTACGCAGTTTCCAGAAAGAGAAAAGGCTCTATTTTCTGATGTGAAGCGCTATGTGCGCTCCAATCAAAAAATTGCAGGCTTATTCGCTCACCTTAAAGAATATGATGTTGAAACAAAGTCCCTGGATGAAGCAAAAATTGAAGATACAAAGGCATACAAAGCGCAGATTTATGCAAAAATTCATGAATTTAAAGTTAAAAGAAATGGTATGGCAAGCAAAATTACAGATAATTTGGACGCTTATAAGCCACATTTGGCGCATTACTCTATTGGACAATTAAATCGCATTGGTCTTTTGGAGTATGATCTTTACAAAGAAAGCAAAAATGCTGAGTCACGATTAGATAAGCTTGGTGGTTATTCAGCACACCATGCACTGAGGCAAAAAGTATTTGAGTTTGTCTCAAGTGATTTAGAGCGAAGTCCGCAAATTGCATTACAAATCAAACGAGACTCTAAATTAGCTCATCCTTATGTTTTGGAAGCAGCAGCGCTTTTGAACAAAGAAGGGCATGAAGTATGGCGTGATATTCATAAGAGTGGCGCTGTCGCTAAAAACACCTTATTTAGACAAGGTTTGAGTCCAGAGTCCCGAGAAGTTTTTGATATGGTGGCGGAGTTTTCAAGCACCCGATTTGAATTACAAAATCTTTGGACGAATCAAGCACGTGATAACCCAGAGAATACAAAAAAGATATTTGATAACCCAAAATTCCAAAGCCTAGATAAGCTTAAAAACGCTCTAAATGCTAAAATTTTAGAGACAAAAGGGCATGCTGAGGTTTTGAGCTATTTTAAAATAAGTCCAGATTTAGTCAGTAAGAATGCTTTGAAACATCAATACCAAGAGAATGTAACTACTTACGTTAACAATAAGGGAGATTTTAAAGCCAAATTATTAGCGGTTTCAAGCATCAATCAAGATATAAAGGGGCATTATCCAAGCCTTTTGAGCTCTCAAGTTGACATGAAGGTGTTGGGGCGGTATTTAAAGGTTGTCCAAAGGCAGGAGTATTTAAAAAACTTACCACAAGATGAACGAGAAGCGTACAAGTCTTATCTTTCTTATGAGCACTTGGCAAGAAGTAGCGCTAGATGCTGGCAGATGGTTTACCAAGAGGGCGCGCTAAAAAAAGCTAAAGGAGACCTTGTTTTTAAGGCTAAGAATTTTGCAGATCTCCGAAATCAAATAGCTTTTGAATTAAAAAACTCACCTTATTTGGAGCAAATCCTTCAACATGAAGGTAAAGATAAAGAGAAGATTTTAGAAAGGGCAACACTTCATGCGAATAAATTAGAATCGAGTCATGATACCCTTGTCGCCCAAAATACCAGACCGTCTTTAAAAGAACCAAATGCACATATTTCTATCAAACAAAATGAGCACTTAGATGCAGCTACCATCAATGAGGCTTTGATGTCTTGCCCTGAAACATCATACTCATCCATTTTCGGTGAACCAAAATCTAAAAACATGCAGGAATTATGCTATTCTGACGGTCTTGTCGTGACCTTAAAGGGAGACTCGCGCGGCCTTTGGTATGATTTTGTAGAAGGGAAGGGTGGCTCGCCTATACAGGCTATTATGCGAGAGCGCGGGGTAGATTTTTTAGATGCTTTGAAAATCGGCTCTGAGATTGCTGATATTAATAATTATGATTTTAAAATGTTGCCTACAAGGAGTACGCCTGCTCAAAACCAATCTAAAAATATAAATGATTTAAAAAACAAAACACAAATGGTAAAAAGTATTTGGGGTGCAAGCTTAGATCTTAAGAGCACTCTTGCTGAACGTTATCTTAAAGAACATCGGGGTATTGAATTAGAAAATCTAGATGCTAGGTTTTTACCAAAAGGGGCTTCACATATTGATTTAAAAGAAGGCCAAATCATTAATAGAGTTAATAAAATTCCTGCTATTGTTTATGCGGCACGTGATTCAAAAGGTGATTTAACAGGATTACAACGCATATATTTAGACCCCAAAACAGGTGGGAAAAACCCACAAATGCAACAAGCCAAGATGGTTAAACTATCAAAAGGCGTGATAGCAGGCAGTGCTGTATTGATTCAAAAGGGAATGCGTGGCTCACCCCTTTATATAGCAGAAGGCTTTGAGACAGCAGGCTCTATTGCTATGGCTGTAAGCCATGCAACAGTTATTGCCTCACTTGGTATTGATAATATGAAAAACTTAGATGACTTTATTAAAAAATACCAATCAAAAAATGTCATTATTGCCGCAGATAATGATGGAGAAAATGCCAATACTCATAAAAAAATATCTACAATAATAGAAAGTTATACAAATAAAGGCGTTGATATAAAGGCCATTTACCCGGAAATATTAGAAGGGAGAAATACGGACTGGAATGATGTTTTATTAAAAAGGGGAGTCCAAGAAATTAAAAACCAAGTATTTAATAAAAGTAGCTTTATCCCAAAAAATAATGAAATTGATGTTTTAGACAAGAAGGATTTAGAAAAAATTAAATTAGATTCGTTCGTTAAACATGAAAACATAAATATTTCTGCTATTCATGAAACAACAAAAAATTTAAATGTCGACAAAAACAAAGAATTGATAAATAGCATTAATATTCATAACAATCTTAATAAATCAATTTCTTCTCCATCAATTAATTCACAAAAAAATATTGAGAAGGATATGGATTTATAATGGGTTATCTACTCCTTTAATTTTATTAAATTTCATAATTGTTTCATTGGCAATTTTACTCATAAATTCTTTGTTAACGCTTAGTTTTTCTATAGCAATTGTTTTGATTAATTCGTTAATTTGAATAATCAACTTTTGGCAGTATTCCTCAATATTATTCTCTTGTTTTTGGGATTCACTTTTTTTCATGACCATAAGGCCAATATCGATTAATTTAGTTGTCGTGTAAGAGATAGATTCATTCTCTTTTCCTGCTATTTTTACGATTTGGTGTTGAAGGTTATCAGGGATGGTGATGGTAATTCTTGCCATAAATTTTCTCCGTTTTGCGAAAAAGCTGTTGGTTGTTGTGATGCATCCATGCATACTCCTATCAAAAATCATTAGATCATATTTACCCAATATTTTCAATGCCTGTAGAGGATGAGTATGCAGATCTGCATCATCCTATTTTTGAAAAAAAAGCCAAAAGTATGCAAAAGTGCATACTCTTTTTTTGTTAAAAATATGTCCAAGTGACGGTTTTTATGGAAAATCGACCTCAGGCATCCCAAAAAAACCAATAAATTCATGTGCTTACAAACTTGCAACCTGTTGCGAAAGGTGTGCTAGGTTCCTGGGGGTTATATTAGATAGTTGGGTTTTATTTGTAATTTTTATTATTTTTACTTCGAAGATTTATTTAATTTATAAGCGCGTATTCATCGCGTATTTGTGATGAATACGCGCTTATATTTTGGTATGATTAATTTGGATTTAATAAAAAGAAATACATGCAATGAAAAATAAAAAACGTTTGTGGAGAGACCGAAGGCAGACTTGGCTTATAATTGGCGTTATACTTGGGTTTTTAATCGGTCTCGTAGGTTTTGCGTCAATGGTTGTTCATCATGGCGCCCATCATTCAGCACCTTTAATGCCGGGAATCACATGAACATGAACATGAAAATGCTTACCATTTCGCAGCGCTTAGTGTACTTAGGCATGGGCATCGTTTGTGGCTTGATGCTGTTTGCTGTAGTGCTTGGTGTTGCGTTGATTTTAAATTAAGCTGAAACAATTGTGTTTTCATAATAAAAACCTATGTTTTACTTGTGGATTTTTGGGTAGACATAGTATAATTATCCATTAAAATTACCGATGATACCAAGCATGTTCAAATACAAAAAAGTCGTTTTCATTGATATGCTTTCTTTAATATTCATTGCTATTGGATTTTCAGTAACACCTCAATTTGCTGTAAATTTTGGTATGTCATCAATGAAATTATTTTTGCCTCTTGGGGAGTTTTTTCTTAGAGCGTTCCAAATATCACATACTGAACAGGCATCTTTTGGAGAAACAATTGTTATTATCTCCATAATTGTTTTCTATTTTAATCGACCTGTCTATTCACAATAAGGATAATAGTCACTAATTTCAGGAGAAACAAAATGGTAAAAAACAAAAAATCGACTTCAGACAAAGAGCAGTTATATTTAAAAATCATAGAAGACGCGAAGAAAAAGCTCAAGAAGTTACAAAACAAAAAGAAAATAGAATTAGGTGAGCTGGCGCATAAATGCGGATTAGGTGATTTTGACACTAAGACATTAAAGTCTCATTTTCAAAAATTAGCCAAAGAGCTTTCTGGAAAATAACACAATCAACAAGGTCAACAAATGACTGTGGCAAATGATTATTCTTTTTGGTGTGATTTAAATATGCTGCCCTTGCATGTGGAGTGGTATCATAACGACCTTAGTGCTGCAAAAGCACAATTGCGCGAACTAGAAAAAGCAAAGACAGGTTTTTTAGTGCTAGATGCGGATGAGATTCAAGCTATGGTAACACTCTATGCTCCCAAAGATGCGGATGGCTGGGAGTTTTATGGCCAATGCAGATATTGGCGTAACAGCCAGCCAAATAATGAGGAATTTCAATTGATTTTTCGACTTGAGCATACTGCGAGTCAGATTGAGGTGATAAGAAGAAAAATTTTAGCGGCAATAGAGGTTATTACTGACGGCTTACCAAAAGGTGTTGCGTAAATAGATGGGTCAAGCCATATATGATATGCTTTCGGAATTCATTATCAATCATATTCAGGGATAAAATATGGAAAAAACAAAGATAGCAACAGAAGGCAAAGCTACTAATTTAGCAAATGCGGTTGAAGCACTTGTGTCTCGCCATATCAAGACCGTTGGCAAAGACAATGTTATCAATCTTCACGATATGGTGTTTGATGAAGTAGAACCTGCATTGATTGAGATGACAATGGAACATAGTCGTTACAATCAATGCAGGGCAGCACAATATCTAGGCATTAGCCGGGGCACACTTCGAACGAAGCTTAAAAAGTATTTTGATGATAAATACTGCAAACAACGTGGCAATGAATGAAAGACCCGGTACTTTCAACACCGCATGATAGTTTTTTTAAGGCAGCTCTTTCGAACCCAGAGGTTGTGCGTGAATTTTTAACGACTCATTTGCCTGAAAGCATTCTTAAAAATCTCGATTTCAAATCAATCTCAATTTGTTCAAATACGTTCATAGATGAGGAGCTGAAGCTTAGTGCGTCAGATGTTTTGTTAGAGTGTTCAATTAGCGATAAAAAGAGCTATATATATTTGCTCTGCGAACATCAAAGCACCCAAGATGAGCTGATGTCTTTTCGGTTGCTGAAGTATTTAATAAAGATTTGGGAGTATCATCTCAGTCAAAACAAAAAGAGCAAACTACCTTTTCCTGTGATATTTCCATTGGTTTTTTATACCGGGAAGGGCGTGTATACCAAGCCAAGAGCGGTATGGGATTTGTGTGGCGATAAATCCGAACTGATGAGAGATATTTTACAACAACCTTTTCATCTTGTAGATGTAAATTTAATTCCTGAAGAGACTTTGATGACACGGGCATGGTCAGGCACCATGGAGTTTTTAATGCGTCATCGCTTTAGGCAGCACCTTAGTCAAGAAATAGGGAAAATTGCTCAAAACATTAATCGCTTAGTATTGGAAGACCAAGAGCAGTTTGTGCTACAATTACTCCATTACATCATGGCAGTTGATGAAGAGCATCGCAATATTTCAGAATTAACCACGATAATTCATGAGCAATTATCGCCAGAGGTAGAGGGTAAGATTATGAATTTAGCTGATAGAATCAAAGAAGAGGGCAGACTTGAAGGCGAGATTCAAGGTGAGCGTAAAGGTGAACTTAAAGGTAGGCTTGAAGGTAAGCTTGAAACAGCCCAAGAGATGATCAATGCAGGCTCAGATTTTGCGTTCATTGCTAAGGTGACTCATTTGCCTCTTGAAAAAATAAAGTCACTTAAAAATAAGCATTAATCTTTAGTTTACTGAGTGTGTTTTCGCAGTGTAATCAAAGGCTATTTTCTTTATCTTCGATCTGAGAATTTTGCCATTTTCAGCTTTGGGTATAACTTTTAGGTTAAAGGTAGAGATATGCATGTAGCGATATGGAATTTTGAAAGGAGAGATTCTTTTTTTTAAGGCATTGATCCATTCGTTGGTTTTTTTTGTATCCGCATGATCCCCTTCGTAAATAAGGACTAGTTCATTTCCCATTATATCGTGTGGAATGCCTAGTAATACTGCTTGTTTGATCCCACCTAGAAAAGGTAATAGGTTTTCTACTTCAGATGGGTATACGTTTTCTCCGTTTACAATAATCATATTATCGATACGATCTATAATATAGATGTTATTATTAGTATCAATGTACCCAAGATCTCCAGTAGCTAGCCATCCATTTATGAGTTTTGCAGATGTTTCCATTTTATTTTTTAGATAACCGTTAGTTATATTTGCGCCTTTAATATAAATTTCACCTATTGCACCAGGATCACTAATTATTTTTTTGTTTTTAAATATTTTAATTTCATTGGTTTTCAAAGGCTTTCCAGATGATCCTAATTGTCTTAAATTTTTATCAGGATAATCACAAGTGGCAAACGAGCAAGTTTCAGTTAGTCCGTAGGTTTTTAAGATATTAACCCTAAATTTTTTTTCAAAATCATGTTGCGATGCTTTGCTTAGGGGTGCCCCTCCTACTAGAAGACCTTTTAAAGAGTGTGGGATCAGATTGTTTTTTTGTTGCAATAGAAAATTAATATGAGTGGGCATTGCTAGCGTCCAGTTAATCCCGTATTGTTCAATGTATTTCCAAAAACGAGCTAAAGCGAGTTCCGGTTTAATAATAACGCAAGAAGAGCCCGAGGCGAGGGGAACAAAGGTTGAAAAAAATTGTCCACTGTTATGGTATAAAGGGGTCATCGTTAAAAAAACATCATCCATTGCTGGGTTTATTCGTTCTCTTATTCCGAACACATTCGCAATTAGGTTTTCATGAGTGATTATCACTCCTTTAGGGGTACCAGTTGATCCAGAGGTAAAAACAATTTCGGCAATATGGGTATTTCCAATGAGAGGGCGGTTTATTGGTGGTTTATTATGGGCTGTACAGTTGATTATTGCGTCAAGGAAAATACGCTCATTTTGAATAGGCTCTTTTTTACCCATAAAAGAGGTGAGTTTTTCAGTAATTATGCTGTCATGAATAATTAATTTAGGATTTGTTTGATTGAGTATATGGTTTAGTTCAGTATTTCCCGCTTTCGGGTTGATTGGAACAAGTATTCTGCCTGTTGCTATGATGGAAATTAGCAGTAAAACGTATAATGGAGAATTTGGCAATATTACGGCAATTTCTTCACCTATTGTGATAGAGTTTTTTTCACAAAAAGCGTTAAATTTATTTGTAAAAATTTCTAGATAGCTAAAAGTAATATCAATTCCAATGACACTGTCAGCGGAGTGCAGATAGATTTTATCACCATAGTGTTTTGATGCGAATTGCACCAAAGATAACATGTTGTTTATTTCATCCATAATTTTGTTTTAGCGCCAAATTTGTATGCTGGTTAATTTTTTTATAAGGGGGACATGTTTTTTTTTATTTCATTATCAACATGCATAGTTAACGATTCAAGTGTACAATACTCAAAAATATCTATAATGTTTAGCTTAATTTTAAATTCCTGATCAATACTTAAGATCAAATGCATTGCAGACATAGAGTCTCCTCCAGAATCAAAAAAATCTTTTTCTAACATATGTTCAGGTATTCCTAATATGCTGAGCCATATGTTTTGCATTGTATTGCGCATGTTGCAATAGTCTGAGTCCATTCAATTAACTTTATCATTGATATAAATTGGAGAGTCTATCTTATTTGTTTGCTAGCTTAAATAGCTTATTGTGTAGTTATTTAATTGTAAAGGCTGTAATTCTGAGTGTTTTGAGATATTATTTGGCAATTTGTAAAGGTTAGAGTTTTAATAATGCCTGTTTTTTTAGAAAACAAGCCTGTTGCCCTAGTTATTGGTGCAAGCAGAGGAATAGGTGCTGATGTTGCGGAGGTTTTAGCACAGGCAGGGGCTCATGTTATTTTAGTAGGAAGAAGCGCCTCACCTTTGCAATCTATTGTATGTTCTTTGACACAGCAGGGGTGTGCTTGCGAATACTATGTGTGTGATGTTACACATTATGAGCAGGTAGAAAAATTTATAGATACTTTGGATAGAGTGGATATTTTAATCAACAATGCGGGCACGGCATTAATTAAACAATTTACTGCTTATACCGAAGACGAATTTGATCAACTATTTGACTTAAATGTTAAGGCATATTTTTTTACTAGTCAATTTGTGGCAAAGAAAATGATCCAAAATAAATCACAAACTGGTGGTGTTATAATAAATATTTCCTCAATAATGGGCAAAGTGGCCCAGCCCATTAAAACACCACGGCCACAGGTTTTATATACCGTATCTAAACATGCTATTGAAGGACTAACTAAAGCACTGAGTGTTGAGTTAGCACCATATAATATCCGAGTTAATTCAGTGTGCCCAACCTATGTTGCAACAAGTTTAACAAAGGAGTTGCTTGAGAATGAAAACACTAGAGATTTCATGACTAGTCGAATTCCACTTGGGAAGTTTGCTGAAAAGCGTGATGTATCGCAGGCGGTACTATTTTTATGTTCATCTATGGCAAGCATGATTACTGGAGATAGTGTAATGATAGACGGAGGATGGACAGCTGTTTAGTAAACCTAGCTGAACAAGCCCCCGTTACTTTAGAAGCTTGCTTAATTTAAAGTATCATAATGAATTTTCACATAAGGATATAATGTCAATTAACCAATTAAATTTTAATTATTCTTCTGTAAAAAACACAGTGTTTATTATTGATAGCGATCCGAATCTAGCGTGGCTGTCAACTTTTGACACAGTGGATTTTGAAAGACTTATTGTTTGCTATGATCAGGCTCTTGATAACCAACAGATTGAAGGCCTTTTTAAGGGATTAACTAAACAGGGCAAAGAAATCTTGAGCATTCCCTTGGTATCTTCTGAGGAAACCAAATCTATATCTAGCTATTGTTCTTTTGTACAAGCACTAGAAAACAATAAATGTTCTAGATTTGATTTGGTTTTGGCTATAGGTGGTGGCACTATTCTTGATTTGGTTTCTTTTGCGGTTTCAACGTATATGCGTGGGCTACCATTGATGATGATACCTACCACTTTAATAGGACAAGTGGATGCATCTACTGCAGGCAAAACATGTATTAACTCTGATGGAATTAAAAATTTATTGGGAACATTCTATTATCCAAAAATTGTTTATAATAATGTGAATTTTTTAACCACCCAAACTTATTATCATTTTAGGCAAGGAATTTCAGAAATCTTAAAATATGGTCTTTTAGATTCTGAGCATTTAGTAGCAAAACTATCGGAATTTAAAAGGCAGGATGATTTGTGTTGGCTACGAGAAATTGTAGAGTTAACCATTAAATCCAGGGTGAAAATATGCAAAATTGATCCTGCTGCTAGTAATTTAGGACATACTTTTGGTCATGCAATAGAGAAACTTTCAAAGTATAAAATACCTCATGGAGATGCAATAAATATTGGCACAGTGATGGCTCTATATTTCTCTCTAGAAATTGGTATTATTGACACTCAAACCGTATCTAATATATTAATTTTGATGAGAAAGCTTAATCTTAATTTACATATTGATAGCACGTATTCTGCTACAGAATTTGTACGGTTAATGAAAAGAGACAAAAAATCCTCTGGTAAGCACATCTACTTAGTATTGATTGAAGGTATAGGAAAGCCTTATGAGTCAAATGGTTCAAGATTTTACCAGGTCTCTTTTGATGTTGTTGAGAAGTTTGTTGCGAATTTTTTAAGACTACCACAATTTAGGATGGAAAATTAAACCAAAGGGTGTTTATATGGAAAAAATACGTGTTGCTATAAATGGATTTGGTCGAATTGGGCGGATATTAACGCGATTAAATTTACAAAGAGATATATTTGATTTGGTAGCAATCAATGATATTAACGATGATATTGAAAATCTTAAATATTTACTAAAATACGATAGTATTTATGGGAAACTTCATGAGAGGTTAGAAGTTTTGGGGCCTACTGCTTTGCAAGTAGGAGAACAGATTGCTGAGGTTTATCATGTTAAAAATATTGGAGATATCCCTTGGTATGAAAATAATATCGATATAATTATTGATGCGTCAGGCGATGCTGAAAACCATCAAAGATTATCAGCGCATGAAAATAAATTTCAACATTATATATTAACCTCTGAACACAAGGATATTAAAACTATAGTATGTGATATAAATGAAGATCCTAGTATTTTAAAATCATCTAAATATATTTGCGCAAGCACTTGTGATGCTATCGCTTTGTCGCCTATTATAAAAGCAATTTGTGCTAAATACACATTTGATTATGGGTCAATAGTTACGTTACATCCATGGTTGTCGTATCAAAGATTAATGGATTCAACTTATATTGAAGGGCTTGATAAAAAAGATGCTTATGGTTTGGCGAGAGCTGCTGGAACTAGTCTTATTCCCAAATCTACTTCAGTAGTAAAGGCCACAGCTAAATTATTGCCCGACTATGTAGGTAAGATAGAAAGTTTTTCTTACAGGGTGCCGACTAGTAGTGTATCAACTGCTGTGATAAATCTTCGTTTGAATGAGGTCGTCAGCCAAAATGATATAGAAAATGTTTTAAATATATTTCAAGTGCAGCAGCGATTTAAAACATTATCTTTAGAGTATGAAAATACTGTATCAATTGACCACCTAGGCTCTAACTACTCATCAGTTGTTGATATGCGGTGGAATAAAATTGCGGAGAACAATATTCAGTTGACGTATTGGTATGACAATGAAGCTGGATATTGCTCTAAATTACTGGATTTAATTGAGTATATTTCGTGTTGCAAAAAACACACCATGCTAAGAGAGGATATTAAAGAAGAAGTTTTATGCACGGTGTAATTACTACAGAAAAAACGCTGCGTTTTTCTTTGGCCCCCAAGAAGGCGGAAATGTTTTTTTTATTAAGGCTCGCGTTTCCTTTGATGTTTAGTGGTTTTGTTGGCAATGGTATTGGTTTTTTTTCTACTTATTTTTCCGCTCATTTGGGTGTCGCAGAATTGGCTGCGAGTACATTGTCTATGTGGATTTATTCAGCAATAATGATGGTCATTTGGGGGACCATTTGTTCTGTTAGCATTGTTGTTGCCCAAAAACATGGGGCAAAAGACAAAGATGGTATTGCTTTAACTCTTAGTAGTGGGTTATTTCTTGCTTTTATGTGTTCTATTGTGGGTTTTGCAGTGGTTTGGAACATGGCTTATATTTTATTCTTGTCAGGCCAGCCTAAAGAAGTTGTAACGTTGTCTAACACTTATTTTCATGCGTTTGCTTGGGGGCTTTTCCCTGATTTTGTCGGGCTTGTGCTTATACAGTTTCTTATGGGGCTTGGGCATACTAAAACCAACATGATTTTTACTTTTATTTGGGCTCCAATGACGATTGTTTTCAATTGGTTACTGGTATACGGTGAATATGGGTTTTTTAAACTCGGAATAGCAGGTATTGGCTGGGGGACTACACTAGCTTATTGGATTACTACGAGTGGATTAATCCTATATATGCTGGCTAGTGCTCAGTATAGGCCTTATCTAAACAAGATGGTTTTTTTAAAATCACCGACTCTAGTGAAAGATTTATTTGTGATTGGATTGCCAATTGGAGTGATGTATTGTTCCGAGTTATTTGGTTATTTAGGTTTAACTTTATTGATGGGGTATCTTGGGAATGATTTATTAATTTCAAATCAAGTGGTCTTACAATTTATCAACCAAACAATGCCAATTATTTTTTCTATTGGGCAAGCTGTCAGTATTAGGGTGGGGCATAAAATTGGAGCAAATCAGCAGCATGAAATTACAAAGATTGTCTATATCGGGTTAGCTATTTCTTTTTTTTCAATGATTGTGGTAACTCAAGCCTACTATTTTTTTTCTGATGAATTAGTTAGTTTTGATTTTGAGGGAAACTCTAAAGATGCGTTGGTAGTAATGATTCTTGCAAAACCATTGTTTGTCATGGGGGCTGTGTTTCAAATTATTGAAAGCATTCGGTTAGTATTATATAGCGCGCTAAGGAGTTTTAAAGATACCTTCTTTACAATGGTGATTTCTCTTTCGTGTTTTTGGGGTGTAGGGTTACCAATTAGCTATTTATTTGGAATTTATATAAAAACCAGCGGGCAGGGATTGTGGATGGGTCTAATTATTGGCGCGGGCTTAAATACTGCTTTTTTGTTTTGGAGATTTTGTTTTCTTACACGGCTTAAGAATGATCAAGGAATGCCTGATTGTCTTGATTTGCGAAAATCGTTATTATGCCCTTGATTATGGATAAGCTTATTATTCGACACCACTGATTTTGGATAAAGGAAGCTCAGAATGTTAAAAAAAAACAGGTTTATTGAGCAAAAGGATGAATTTCCTTTTTTGATTACGGCAATAGAAAATAAAAACAACAAATCCGATTTAATAGGTTTTATT
Organism: Gammaproteobacteria bacterium; assembly: GCA_024742995.1. Taxonomy (GTDB): domain Bacteria; phylum Pseudomonadota; class Gammaproteobacteria; order Legionellales; family Legionellaceae. The sequence goes on along the minus strand of JANSXK010000015.1, from coordinate 5,426 downwards.
CAGAAGAATAGGGATGAATTATTTAGTCAATTATACGAAACAGGAGCTATCCTATTTCGAGATTTTAGTATATATGATGATTGTGATTTTAGGGAAGTCGTTAGGAGTATGACACCGGAGCTTGGTAACTATGTTGGAGGTGACTCACCTAGGGATAAATTACTCGATGGTGTTTACACATCAACCAATTATCCAAACGATGTACATATTTCTTTACATAATGAAAAATCCTTTTCTAATAACTATCCCAATTTAGTATATTTTTTTTGTGAAGTAGAGCCCGTTATTGGAGGAGAGACACCTATTTTAGATGGTAGAAAAATATACAATATGCTTGATAGGGAAATTATTCATAACTTCTCTGAGAAAAAATTGAAATATGTAATGAACTTAACTGATGGGCCAGGTATTGGTAAATCTTGGCAAGAATCTTTTGAGTTGACTGATAAAAACAAATTAGAACATCTTTTAGAAAACCTTGGTGTCAATTTTTGTTGGAAAGATAATGGGATGTTGCGTGTAGAGGAAACTGTTTCCCCTGTAATAACCCACCCCGTAACCGGGGAGAAAGCTTTTTTTTCACAAGCTGACCAATGGCATCCCTCTAATTTAGAGCCAGAGGTTCTAGAAGTCCTAAATGATGTGATACCTGAGGATGATTATTATCATCATTGTTACTATGGAGATGATAGTGAATTAGAAACAAGGTATTTAGAAGAAATTCGTCGTTTAGTTAAACAAGAGCGTGTAACTTTCAAATGGCGCAAATCAGATTTTCTTATATTGGATAATTTGTTAACTATGCATGGACGTTTTCCTTTTGAAGGAGAAAGAAGGATTCTAGTTTCAATGGCATGACTGTTGATTACCGAGAATCGTGTTGAACTAAATTCACCGTAAACCTGGATATTTATATAAAATGGAAAATCAACAGATCCCTTTGTCTGACGCTCAACTGCGACTGTTTTTGATAGATGAGCTATTTCCAAATAATGATGCCTATAATGCAAATCTTGTATTTAAATTAGAAGGTCAGTTAAATGTAACATTGCTGGAAAAAGCATTTCATCTTTTGATTCGCCGTCATGCAATATTGCGCACAACTTTTTATCGAGATAATACAGGAAAATGTTGGCAGCATTTACATCAGGAATTAGGGTTTAAAATTAAAATTCGTAATTATCAGAATGAATACGATAAAAATATAATTCAAGAGATAGTAAAAAAACCATTTAATCTTAATCGTGGTCCTCTAATGCGGTTAGATGTACTAAGAGAATCAGATAATGAGTGCACATTGGTTTTATCTTTTCACCATATTATAGTGGATGGATGGTCAATTAAGATATTAGTCGATGAATTAAGTCACATATATAATCATTTGGCTACAGGGTTAAATACCTCTTTTCCAAGCGTGTCGCTGCAATATTATGAGCATGTATTGTTGCAACTTAAGAAAGGGGAGGAAAAGTTTGAGGCGGGCTTACAATATTGGCAGCAACATTTAAAGAGTGTACCAAATACTCACCAATTCCCTCTAGATAAATCAAGACCTAAGAAAACAAGTCATAAGGGCGCATTATATGGCTTTCAAATTTCAAGCCAAGTATTAACGCAAATAAAAAATATTGCGCGAAGTAGCAAATGTACATTATTTATGTTTTTGTTAACCACATTTAATATTATTCTGTATCGTTACACGCATGATGAAGATGTTATCATAGGTTCACCCAGCGCTAACCGTGCAGATTCTAGTATATATAATACAGTTGGTTTTTTTGTAAATCTGATTGTATTTAGATCGACAGTTAAATCTAGTAGTACTTTTAATGATCTTATCAAACATGTCAGAAATATTTGCTTTAATGCTTATAAGCACCAAGAAGTACCATTTGACAAAATTGTTGATGTATTAAAAATTAACAGAGATTTATCGTATCACCCTGTGTTTCAGATTATGTTTGATTTACAAAATTCCGGCGATGATACTTGTCCTCAATTTAACAATATAAAAGCTCAAAAAATTCAAACCCCGGATTTAGTATCGAAGTTTGATCTCACTTTGTCGGCTCATGAAACGGCACATGGATTGGACATGTCTTTTGAGTATGCAGATGACTTATTTAATCACAGTACTATCGTTCAATTAGCTGAAGGTTTTTCTATATTGATTGACAATATTATCTTAAATCCAGATCAGCCAATTGGTTTATTAGGTATTCTTGCGGAGGAAACCCAAAAGAAAATCTTATTTGAGTGGAATAACACCTATGAACAATACAATAATTTTGAAACTGTGCATGAGCGCTTTCAAAATTGTGTAGAACAACATTCAAACAATGTGGCACTAGTTTGCAACGATTTGGTGATGACTTATCGGCAATTAAATAATCGCGCAAATCAAATAGCACGTTATTTATCAGCGCAATATGCGATCATGCCTCAAATGTTGGTTGCTGTTAGTTTAGAACATTCTCCCGATTTGATTGCAACGTTTTTTGCTATTTTAAAGCTAGGATGTGCTTATGTTCCGATGGATCCAAATTATCCGATTAATCGATTAAAAATGATTGTAGAAGATATAAATCCCCCAGTATTAATAACGCAAACAAATTTTCAAAAAAAGTTTTCTTTTTATACAGGAGTAATTTTAAATTTAGAGCAAGAATCCTCGCAAATAGATGATTACTGTATGGATAGCTTAAATCTTCCAGTGAGAGGAAATTTTTTAGCTTATGTCATTTATACATCAGGTTCTACCGGAACACCCAAAGGGGTCATGATTGAGCATCATAGCATTGTAGAGCGATTATATTGGTTAAAAAAACATTATCCATTAACGGAAAATGATAGCATGATTCATCATGCTTCAAGCAGTTTTGACGTTGCTATTGAGGAAATATTATGGCCTTTAACGGTGGGGTCCAAAATAGTTATAGCTCCATCCAATTCTTACCGAGATATTGAAGAACTTCTTGCATTAGTTGAATCTCAAAGAGTGACAGTTATGGAATTTGTACCAAGTTTGCTATCGGTTTTTTTGCAAGCCGCGGAAAAACATCAGTTGGAGCATATGAGGTATGTGTTTGTAGGTGGTGAAGTATTAAAACCAGAAACCCTACAGCTATTTTATAGTAAAACAGGAGCCCGTCTTTTTAATACTTATGGAGCCACTGAGGCAACGATTGACTCTACTTTTTTTGATTGTAAAAATTATGATGGTGAAATTTATTGTGATTCAATACCTGTAGGAAAGCCTCGTTCCAACACTCAAATTTATATTTTAGATGATTTTCTAAATCCAGTACCTGTAAATGTTGTTGGAGAAATTTACATTGGAGGACCATCTGTTGCAAGGGGATATTTGAATAGGCCTGTATTGAATAAATCCAAGTTTTTACAAAACCCTTTTAAGGGCAAATCAAAAAAAGATGATCAAGATTTTTGTATGTATAAAACTGGAGATAGAGGTTGTTTCTTGCCTGATGGTAATATCAGTTTTTGTGGGAGAATTGATGAGCAAGTTAAGCTTAATGGACATCGAGTTGAATTAGGTGAGATAGAGTCAATCATTAGCTTGTGCAAAGGAGTATCATATGCATCTGTTATTGTTAAGGAGGATATGCCTGAGAATCAGCAATTATTTGCATATGTAGGGCTTTGTAATACAACAATTGATGGTTCACTTAAGACACATATGCGTGCGATTATTAAAAGCGAACTAAATGCGACATTGCCTGCATATATGATTCCTTATTTCTTGGTTTTTTTAGATATAATTCCTCTAACTGATAACGGAAAGTTAGACCGCGGGAGTTTACCTGATCCAACACCAAATGATAGACTGAATATTCAAGATCACATACCTCCTTCTACAAAAGCAGAAAAAAAGTTAATTATTTCTTGGTGCAATACCTTGAAGATTGGCGATATTAAGAGTGTAGGAATTAAGGATAATTTTTTTGAAAGTGGTGGAAACTCATTGTTAGCTATGCAATTTGTTTCAAATATTCTATCAGATTTTTCAATTAAACTTCCTATGAGCTTCGTGTTCGAATTTCCTACTATAGAGACTTTATCACAAAAAATAGAAACCGTACTCCAGCAAACTAAAACCACGCGCATGGCGCCCACAGATAAAATAGTTAAAACTGGTGCGTTATCTGCTCCTTTATCCTATTTTCAACAGCAATTGTGGACAATTAATGGGATATCTTCTGATAAAGCGCTTTATAATGTACCAGCTCATTATTATTTGTATGGCGATATTGATATAGAAAAGCTGCAATTTGCTTTTAATACCATTATTAAAAGACATGAAATTTTAAAAACCTCTATCAAATTAGAGCATTTAATGCCAATTCAATATGTGATGTCAAAACCAGAGTTTGTGATTGATTGCTTCGATTTAAGTTCTTTTGATACCAAACAAAAAAATATACTTCTAAATGAGACGATAAAAACACATACATTTGGCACATTTGATTTTGAAAAAGATTATTTGATACGTGCGGCCATATTAAAGATGGATATTTGTGAGCATGTGTTATTAATTACATTTCATCACATAGTTTGTGATGAGTTTTCAATTGCCATTTTTGAAAAAGAATTGGGTTTTATTTATAGAAATCTTTTAAATGAGGTTTCGGCATTGTTACCAGATCTGCCTATACAATATATTGATTTTTGTATTTGGCAGAGAAAATTCCTTGATGAAAAGTGTTTACAAAGCCTTAAAAATTATTGGTGCAACCAACTGTCTGGCGCACCTGAAATATCTACTTTCCCTTTTGATAAAAATAGAAAGATTTTGCAAACCTTCAAGGGGCAGACCTTTTATTCTACTATATCCGAGGGTACAAATATAGCATTGAATAAACTCGCTGAAATGAATAACACTACACTGTTTACACTACTTTTGTCTGCGTTATCAACACTATTATTTCGTTACACTGGACAATATGAATTGGTTATAGGCGTTCCTTGTTCTAATAGAACTTACCCAGAATTGGAAAAAATAATTGGATACATGGTCAATACTTTGCCTATAAAATCTAATTTAAGTTATGACATGTGTTTTGAGCATCTGTTAAATCAAGTCAGTAAGACTATGATTGATGCGTTACATTACCAGGATATGCCTTTTGAGCAGTTGGTGGATTCTTTAAAGAACACCCGAACTTTAAGTTATAACCCTGTTTTCCAAGTTATGATTGCTTTGGAAAATAGTAGTTCTGATACGATGGAGCTCCAAGATGTCGTAGTAAAATCGTTCAAGCCTAAAAATCAAGTTTCAAAGTTTGATTTAACTTTATGGGTACAAGAAGGTTATGAAGGAGAATCAGGATTACGATTGGGTTTTGAGTACGCGACTGATTTATTTGAAGCATCAACGATTGAACGAATGGCACAACATTTTGAGAGAT
>JANSXK010000002.1 GCA_024742995.1 Gammaproteobacteria bacterium | reverse complement strand
TAAAAATCATATATTCGAATATATTGAAATTTACTATAATCGAAAGCGGCTTCATTCAAGATTAGGATATCAATCTCCGGATTTCTATGAGGTCAAAAAAGTTGCTTAGCAATGTGTCCAATTTTCCCGGGCAAGATCACATTGATGAGCGAGAGCTAAACAAGCTATTTGAAAATATTTTTAAAGAATTTTGGAGGATACGCACACAGATGAATGCAAAGAGTAGACTGACTACTCAATGGCTGGTGTTGCTTGATGCACTGGGTGAATCAAGTCTTCCTGCAAGTGTTTATCTGTACTTACAGACCCCAGAATTTATAAGAGCTAATTTAACACACCTTTTCTTCCAAAATATGGAAGAAGCACAAGATTTTTACGAAGAGTTTGCAGTAACCGATAAATTTCTGTTAGGTATGGAAATGCTTTTATTACAGTTACCTGGAGAGCTCGCAGAGATTGAAGGTTGTTTTGAAAGCATCATTCAATATATGCCACTGGATAATCAACGACAGGTGTTGGAAGACTCATCACGCCACTCTGAAAAACGCAAGAAATGGATTGGTTTTTTTTATCATTGTTTTGATTTATTTGAAATAAGTCCAAATGTATTGGCGGTAATTAAACAGCAGTTGGCTGCCTACCAAGAATTTGAGCCCTATGTTAGCCAGCGGGAATTTGAGATCCTTAGTGCAAAAGAAAGATGCTTAAAATATATTACGCGGGAAGATTTGCAAGATATTATAAATACTTACAACTCCCAATCATGGGCAAGTTTCTTTTGGGATATCTTGCTATGTGGTGTATTTGGCAGGCATTATAGCCGGACCATGATTACGCTTATGTCTTTATTGAAAGAACAGTCAGGTGAAGGGGTTTTTATGCAAGAAAAAATTCGTCAGGCTATTCGGGTTGAACCTAAACATGCACTTCATCGATTGACGATTTTTGCTGGAGATACTACGATTACTTCGGGTACTGACCAAGTAATTGCACAATTATCACAGAAGTTTTGAAATGGTAGCCCCCCATAAAAGCTACCATTAACGAATCCGGAAATGGCCAAGGTTGTGAACCAAAATAAGATAAGCTTTTAACCTGGGATGTCACAAGCAGCGATAGAAAAAGCGGCTATATGGTTGTGGTCTTATAATAATGAACGACCAAACACAGCAATTGGAGGAATACCACCCAGATATAAACTCAAATTAGTAGCTTAGTCTCTACTTTTAGCCCCAGTTATATATGGGGGGATTACCTTCCTTCTGATGATCCCTAACTCATAAAGCCACCTCGAATTTACAGCAGTTTACGGACTTAACCCCACAAAAGTTCCTACATATTGCTGATCACGCTTGCAAGAATATTCAGTAGGTGGGATATTCATTACATTAAAACCCTACCTAAATTTGACCATTTTGAAATATCAAGCTCCCTCTTTTTCAAATTCGAATGCGTCTGAAAATATTGCCTTTCTATCCAAGCCTTTTTTGATTAAAAAGTCTCTCTGTAAATATATCTGATCAAATGCACCCGCCATTACAATTTGCCAGTTTACTAAATCATGCGAATGTCTAGCCATTATAAGATCTATTGGATTTTGTCTGCTTGTTTGTAATATAGAAGGAAAAAATTTGAATTTTTGTGAATTTTTAAGCCAATAATATAATAAGCGCTTATCATACAGATCTTCAGGATTAGAAACTTTCCAATATAACTCTATCTTTTGTGAATTATGATGGTCTAATAATCCTTTGATCATAGCCCTAATTGGGACATATCCTATGCCAACTGCAATAAATATTACTGGTTTTTGATATTGTAATTTACTAGTAGTGCAATCACCATAGGGTAAAGACAATTCTAGTCGACTACCAATTTTCCAATCAATCGCCCGGGTTTTTTTGGGCGATTGTCGGATATGTAACTCATAATACCCTCTCTCTGAAACTGGCTCAGCAATAGAGTAATACCAGTTGTTATTATTTGTATGAACAGATAAATACTGCCCTGGATCATAATTAATAAAATGTTCTGGTTTAATATGATATTGCCATATCGTTTGGGTTAGGCGAGAAGAAGAAACAATTTCAGCTTGTACTTTCTGTATCATAATACCTGTCCATGGCGAAATACTAATTTTAAAAAAGTCATGAAATCACAACGAGGGTTAACAAGCTACATCTACTGATTTTTCTCCATCGTTTTTTTGTTGACTGTATAAGTTTATAAACCATAGCCATCGTAGTATCCTGAGAACCACAATTACAAGTTTTTTAGTTCTTGATCGCACTGTTGCAAAGGTAGATGCAATCGGATTGGTTATCCGGATATGAATCCAGTGCTCTGCTGGAAAATCATAAAAAGCCAACAGTTCCTCACAATTTTTTCCAAGCACGCCATAGTTTTCGGATACTTAGTGCTAAAACGTGCGATAGCGCTTTCAAAGGCTTTATCAGCATCGTCATGGCTTTCCACCATCCAAATATAATGCAATGCTTCTTTCACCTTAAGCTGCATAGATTTGGGTAATTTATTCAATATATTGGCTGTCTTACCGCTGATGAAGGCATGTAGGATACATCTGTCAAACCACCCCAAAAACCTAAAGCACCAACAGCCAATTTAGGCGAAAAAGTAAGTTCTCGCTGGCGCAAGCCGGTTAATACTCTTCGCTCCAACTTGCTGTTGACTCACGAAAACCATCCTCAACAGCCACCAACTCCTTAACACTATGCTCTGTAACACCAATGATAACCAATAAGCATAACCGGTCGTCCATGCGGACATGGCTATAAATCCCATCAGCTCAAAAATAAGCATATTTCTTAGCGCTTAAATCTTCCTTCCGCCATAACGTATGCTCATCAATCCAACCGCTTGTTCATCTAGCAAGGACCCAAGGGCCTCACCATAATCGCCGCTGGATAAACATTGCAAATATAACCAAGATAATATGTCTTCAATGCTCCTCGAACGCTTCAGGTAAGGGGGTAACAAGCGCGTATGACTAATTTATTTGCACCCGTTTTCATCCTTATCAATCGGTAATTTATACCACTAACATCCTGTGTAAATCAAGGACAATATGTAGTCCACGACTTCCTTCTTTTAAGATAGGAAAAAAAGATTCATCAAACTCTTTTTTGATAACAGCGTTGGTATATGTTTGTATACAGGTCGCATCACGAATATACTCCCTTTATATTTGATTTGACCGTGTTTTACATATAGGTGTTAAACCTTCATAATTTAAAGACACCAAAGATAATTTAAAACAGGAAATCAGTTGTATCTAATTGCGTTCGACCAACTCCAATACCAGCCTCGCCTTCAGACAAATTCGCTCAATCAAATAAACCCACTACCAGCTGTACCATACTTAGCCTTTTCAGTAAAAATCAATCTAGCGACCTCCTGTTTGTATGTTGTCCCAGGAAAATTTCAACCTCATCATTAGTATCAACCGCTGCTCCAGTAAACCACAACAAACACCATCCAGCAGGATTTAATTTAAACGTTTCCCATGAAAAAATTTATGAGTTTACGAAAAGCTTTTTCTTCTCTCAACCGTGGCATGGGTTGGGATATCCCAGAATAGAAAATGTAATGATGGATCTGTATACCTCCCATGTAAAATCCGCACCACCAACATCAACCGATTCTTGCGAATTTTCTACCACCATTCAAAAATAGTCGTTGTACATTGCCAAGCGGCCCAAAGCAGTGGTGAGACTTGACACAATATAGCGTTTATGAGAAATTACACGCGCTAGTTACACACTTCAAATGTCGTTTTAAACTATAAACTAAGGAGAGTTGGCATTGAATATCGTGTTTTTAGATGCAAGTGGCCATGGTGCTTCATATAACACCATGGAGATAGCGCAACGCATGGGATACTCCATCGTTTTTGTCACCGAAAACAAGTTTTTTTATGAGCAATTACCCCAAAATCTATTAGAAAAAACGACTGTTATTTTAGATGTGAATGGCTATGATGCTGAGGCTATAGCCACAGCACTTTCTAGTATACCTGACATTAAAGCAATTGTTGCATTGGATGACAGACAACTCTTATACGCAGCCACTGTTTCAGAACGCCTCCATCTACCAAGCTGTTCAACCATTGCACTTGAAAAAATAATGTTTAAGCATGCTATGCTAGAGGCGCTACAATCTGAGCCAGGCGTGCCTCGATTTGCCATGGTGACTACTGCCAGTAGTAATGAATCACCAATAGGTTACCCATGTATCGTTAAGCCCATTGATGGTAAAGAATATACAAACATCAAGCCTTGTGCAAATCATGAAGAATATATTGAAACGATCAAAGCCATTCATGAGGCAACAGTCACTGCAGAAGAACACCCATTAGCATCCCAAGCATTGGTTGAAGAATATGTTGAAGGAGTAGCGTTTAATGCTGAAATATTTTGGGATAGTGCGGAAAACGAATGGTGCATTGAAAGCATCTCTACTCCAGATGAAATAAAATCTGATCAAACAGCTCCCCAACCTAGAGATTTAGAAGCTAGTTCTATATTAGAATCTCATGTAGCCACTACCCTACTACGATGGGTGGACACTATTGGCCTCCAACGAGTTGCCCTAAACATTACATTTAAAATAACACCAGATGATCAAGTGAAACTAATGACTCTCAAAGTCCATTCAGATCTCAAGCTGCGAACAGTTCCAGTGGTAAACGTAGAAGCGAAACTTGCCCAAGAAGAAATTTTTGTGCGAAAAGTTGCACTAGACGATCAGAAAAAAACGATTATAGTGCTGCGTTCAGGAGAGATATTTGAAAATTGGCCAAATATCAAGCGAGAATTTGATTGCAACTATGTGATGATAGGCACGCCCGTTATCATGGACATATTACGACAAAATGATTGGATAGATTTATTCGATTTTGTGGTATCTACGGAAAATTTTGAGTTTATGAATATTCGTAAACTATTAGAAGGAAACTTACCCGCAACATGTTTGAATGATATAAAATTTGTCACTGCGAATGAAGACATGCTATTGGTATGTGCTGAATTAGATGTCGCTTACCACAGCACGCATATCCCTTCCGAGTATACTGATTATTATCTAAATAAAGACAAAATGAAGCAGCGTATTGCACCAGAACACTTACCTAAGTACATTGCTTTCAACCCCAACCAGACATCATTGGATAAAATCCAAAGCTCTTTGGCAGCCCAGGGTATGCAATTTCCTGTTTTCGTTAAGCCTACCAATGGTTCCAGTTCCAGAAATGTAAAAAAATGTCACACTGATAATGAATTGGCTTTTTTTCTAGAAGAAATCAAATCTTCCCAGGAGCAGTTTGAAATTGATGAGTTTATTTCGGGTGATTTATATCACTGCGATAGCATCATACAAGATGGCAGAATCGTTGCAACCATGATTGGGCGTTACTACGCGCCTTGCGCAGACTTCTTATATGATGTCCTGCTTGGAAGCTTCCCTGTACTAGAATCGGATCCCTTATTCTCAAGGATTGAAGCATTTTCTGCTGAGATTCTTAGTGGTTTGCCACAGCTTGAAAATTTTGTGACACACATGGAGCTATTTGTACAAGGAGAAAAACTAACCTTCCTGGAAGTGGCAGCGCGTCCGCCCGGTGCACGGGTTTGTGAAATGTATGAAGAAGTCTACGGCGTTAATATTATTGACTGTGCTTTTAGGACACAACTTGGCATGCATCTTCCGGAAAAAACACCTACAGGAAGTTATGCAGCATGGTTCAACGTTCCTATAAAAGCCGGGACGGTGACTCAGATAATAGACGACAGTTTTTTTCAATCTTTCAACAGCAAGTGTATTCCAGAATGGTACATTAAAGCTGGCCAAACGTTATCAAATCCAGTCGGATTATGGAGTCTTTCTGCCTCTATTTTCCTCACCAACTCTAACCTTGAGCAACTTGCAGAAGATTATGCAACAATCAGTAAAACAACGCTATTTCAAACCACTAAGGTGGCTCGCCTCATAGCCCAACAAAGACCAGTGTACAATGCAGTTGCTGCAGCTGCTGTTAATGACTGTACTGATGAGGAAGAGAAAGTACCGAGCACATCTTTAAGATCATGAAGCACAGCCTACAACAGATTAATAGTTATATGTCTTGAGTGAGGAAAGGAGACACGCCTACAGCTGACATACCTTCAATAAATTGCAAGCATGCTAAACCAGGCCCAAGCCAACCATGCCCTCTTGTAAATGGCTGATCAGTGTCTTAAGAAATGTCTCTTGTTGTTTTTTGGTAAAAAAGTGGTCTCCGTCAAACATAGAGTATTCAAACGTATTAGTGGTTTCAATATGCCACGCTGTAATTTCATCGGGAGAAACCTGGGGATCTTTATCTCCACCATAAGCAAATATTGGAAAATCAAATGGCTGTTTTTTTACATATTTGTAAGTTGCCGAAAGAGCAAAATCTGCCCTTAAAATAGGCAGCATCAACTGCATAAATTCTCTATTTTCAAATAGTTGACGTACCTCACTATTATCCTCACTATGATATGAGCTTAATTTTTCTATAAATGCATTTTCTGGTAAGAGATGGATTGGCTCTCCACTCTTCCTAACACTCGGACTTGCACACGCTGCAATCATCAATCCACGAGGCGTAATATGATGGTTTTCCAACAAGTAGTGTGACAAACTATAGCCCAGCAGAGCGCCCAAGCTATGTCCAAAAAAAACAAATGGCTTGTCTCTTAAATAAGGTAATAATTGTTCACAAAGTGGTTGAATAACCTCATCAAACTGCTGAAAAGGATTCAAATGCATTAAGTCCATTCTCCCAGGCAATTGAATCGCACACAGCTCAATTTCATTGGGAATAAATTGTGCCCATGTGTTAAAAATATTTGCATTACCCCCAGAATAATGAAAACAAAATAACCTTAGTTTTGCATTGGGGTTTTGAGAAATAAAATGTGTCCAACTGTTGTCTAATGGTTGAGGCATAGAAAAAAATCCATTTTTGTTAAAAACTAAACATAATTAGGCATCTTAAATTTGTCTAAAAAAATATTGAATGTTAACACAGTCATAAGCAAATCACTTTCAAAAGGCGCATTAATTTTAAAATTTGGATGCATATATTTCTTTTTAAGTGCAGCAATTTCAGTGGGATCAAAATACCCTTGTTTTTTAATGTTGTCTATCGATAACATCTCATGAACATACTCATCATTTTGCCTTAATAAATAAGGGCTGCCCGGCGCAGTGAAACCAAATTTTTCTCGATTGATGATGTCTTTGGGTAACAGTCCTGCTGCCATTTTTTTTAAAATATATTTCTCATTAAGTTCTTTAAGCTTAAGCGATGGCGGGATTGTTGTAACAAATGCCACAAAATCTTTATCCAAAAAAGGGTAACGACCTTCTACTGAATTAGCCAATACCATCCTATCACCATGATCACCTAACAAGTGATCTGATAAGCGAAGCTTCAAATCAATGTATGAGCGTCTATGAATAGGATCAATATCGGTTAATCTATCTTTGTTAATGACAAACTGATTGAGACTATCTGCTTTTGTGCGATTGGCATTAATATGCTCAGAGTATAATTTGAACTTGGCCACACCAAAATGATGCAGACGGTTTTCATAGTAAAAGTTTCTATCACCCCACAACGTATGATTCAGTTTTAAATCTTTTTCATCCTGCTCTCCCTCAATCAGGCCATTGGCAAGGTAATGATCAAATTTATAACCATTGTACCCTGCAAACAATTCATCCGCCCCTTGACCAGCCAACACAACTTTAATATTCGCGTTTTTCACACTTTCAGATAGTGCAAGCGCTGCTGTATTATAACTCTCTTTCAAAGGGCACTCTGTATGGTAAATCACTTTCTCAATTCGATTAGAAATATCCTCCGGCTTAAATGCATACGCATGATGCTGAGATGCACAATGGTCAACCATTGCTTGTTGGTACTTCGTTTCAGAAATCTCTGCACTATGTGGAAAAGTGATGGAAAATGTTTTTTGTGCTTCCTCATAGTTCAACCTCTTGGCCAAAGACAATACAATAGAAGAATCCAAACCACCACTCACATAAAACCCCACAGGAACATCCGATTGCAATCGATATTTAATGGATTTTGTTAACAAATCACTTAAGTGTTCTAAATAATAATTTTCATCCGAACGATAGGAAATCTCACCTAACTTTGGATACATTAAATCCCAATACTCGACAATAATAGGATCATTATTACGACAGGAAACCTCCATAAAATGCCCGCTTGGGAGACTATGAATATCCTGAAACATTGTTGTGGGACTGATCAATCCAGGAAAAGTGAAAACTTGATCAAGTCCAAACAAGTTCACTTTTTTAATGACACTCGGATGCTCCAAAATAGCCTTGATCTCAGAGCCAAAAATAAATAAACCATCAAAAAAACAGTAAAAAAAAGGGACGATACCAAAATGATCCCGAGCAGCAATCAAGCGCTTTTTTGTAATGTCATAAATAACGAAAGCAAATTGTCCATTTAGTTTATTTATAAAATCACTGCCATATTCCTCATAAAGATGCGTCAACACCTCCACATCCGAATGAGTTAAGAATTTATGACCTTTTAAAATCAGCTCGGCACGTAGTTCTTGATAGTTATATATTTCACCATTACAAACACTCATAATGGTTTTATTCTCATTAAACATAGGTTGCATACCATGCTCAATATCAATAATACTCAGCCGCTCGAAACCAAAACCTATATCGTCTTTACAAAACACCATATTTTCATCTGGCCCACGATGCAATAACTTTTGCGACATTTTTGATATGATCTGCCGTTCAACCCTATGAAACCCTTTTGTATCAAATACACCCGTAATTCCACACATAGTTCTAATCCTATTATACTGCAGCAGTTTCTTTTGCAGGCATCGGTAAAAAACTTCCTGCCATCAAGTAATTAAAATAAACGCTTAACAATTGATTCTGCTCATAACTGCGAGTCATCTTTGTATGAACAAGCGCACGATGGGTATTATCATCATTCACTTCGAACTGCTCGCCTCGCCAAGGATCAAATTCTGGATCAGAATCAAACACGCCAATGAGTGTATGTAATTCATTCTCCTCATCTTGTAGCGAATGAATCAACCTTTGGTACCATTCTGCATAAGAAAGTTCTTGTAAAACGTATCCCATTTCGCGAGCACGTTGCACCATATCTCTAATCGAGATTAGCGAAGAATGTCTTAAGTGAAAGGTTTGTCCTAAATTCACTTCGTCTAGTAGAATATGGACTACAGCGCTGCTGACATAATCTACTGGCGTGAAATCAGTTGTTACTTGAGTTTTTGGCACCACACCCAATTGTATACATCCTTTCAGCATACGACAGGCAAAACCCTGCGTATTCCAAGCCCCTGTCTGACTGCTGCCGCTAACGCTACCCGGTCGGTAAATGTTAATAGGTAATCCTTTCTCTCGGGCTTGCAACATCATTTGATCTGCTACCCATTTGGTTTGAGCATACCCCCCTTCTAAAACTGTCTCATGCATCAAATCAGCATCTTCATATTTTATTTTTTCATCTGTAACCTTAGAAAAAACTTTTAATGTCGAAATATAGTGAACTGGTTTCAATGCACCGCAACATGAAAATTTTAATATATGCTGCACACCCTCAATATTAGTCGGTTTTAATTGCTCATAAGTTTGCACCAAATTTACCATTGCTGCACAATGCACAATAGTGTCTATGTCACAACACAGGTCTTCATATTGTTGAATCTCTAATCCAAATCGCTCTCGAGAAATATCGCCCAATATAAAAACAACTCGTTCTAAATACTGCTCATTCCAAAGACCATACCGTTCTAGATTTTGTTTAAGCCGAGACAGGGCATGTTGTTCATCAGTAGCTCTGATTAAACAATACAATTTCAATTTTGAATTGGTTTTTAACAAGTCATGTAATATAAACCTTCCCAAAAATCCTGTACTACCCGTTAAAAATATATTTTGAACTGGTTTTGCTTTAAAAGGAAAGTTTGGTGATAGATTTTCAATTTGCGCATCAGGTAATAGTAATGTGACATTTTTCAACCTTGCAACATCAATCTCTCGCTGTGTAATCAATTCTGCAATGGTAGGATATTGAAAAATATGTCTTGGTGATAAATGAATGTTTGCTTCTCTTGCTAAAGATAACATCTCAATAGCTAAGATAGAATTTCCACCCAGATTAAAAAAATTATCATGGATACTTATTTGCTTGATTTTAAGTATTCTACGCCAAATACTTGCTAAAATAATCTCTTCATGGCACCGAGGTAACACATGAGCATGCTGATCGATCGTAGCATCCAGAGGCATCTCCTGTGAAACTAAGGAGCAGCGATCAATTTTTCCATTAGACGTTAAAGGTAAAGCCGCTATATTGAACACATGTACGGGAATCATATAAGACGGCAAGGATTGTCCCAAAAATTGCTTGATGCTTTCCGCCGCACTTCTCGCATTAGGCAAGGCATTGCTATGAACCAATGTATAATACAAAACAATTGTTTTAATAAATTGCTCATCTTCATGTACAACAGCAACAGCTTCTAATACAGAAGGGTGCTGTATGGCAATACTTTCAATTTCACCCAATTCAATTCTAAATCCACGGATTTTTACTTGATTGTCATTTCTGCCCATATATTTCAGGGTGCCATCAGGTAAATATTTCGCAAGATCGCCTGTACTATAAAGACGTTCAACACAACCTTCTTCAACCTCAGTTTCAACAAATCTCTGGCTCGTCAATTCAGCCTGATTAAGATATCCGCGCGCTACTGAAGCACCACCAATATAAAGCCCCCCCAAGATTCCTCTAGGTAATAATTGCATGTTTGCATCTAGAATATACGCTTGTGTGTTGGAAATGGGCTTACCGATGGAAACAGCGTCAGTGATCTTAGATAATTTTTTTACTGTTGACCACACGGTTGTTTCTGTAGGCCCGTACATATTATAAACATCACCCTTAATCAGTTTGGTTAGCGCATTGGCCAAAGATAACGGGAAATCATCCCCTCCAACAAGCATGTGGGTTAAAGATTGTAATTGATGTTTTACATCAGCATTCCCAGAAAGCAAATGAGCCACCATTGGTGTACATTGAAAGTGTGTCACATGATGCTGACGCATCAGTGTCGCAATTTCTTCAGGCATACTTGCAGCTTTGGGCTTCATTTTCTCTTTTAATTCATTAAGGTAGCTCAAGTTTTTAAGCACGATTTCATCAGATATACCAAAATCAACCAAGCACGCGATCTCATCAACACCAATTGCTTGCAGTTGATCAATCATTTTCATACAACTTTCAGGCGTGCCGAACAAACCATTGGTTTGATAATAACGTGAAAAAGCATGCTCAAGAACAGCATCCAAATCATCTTTTGAAATGTTTTTGATATCTTTACCGCTCGCTTCAGCAAAAGGTTTTAATAATCCAATAGCATCTTTCAAATAATTCTTCAGCGGCTCTTTGACTTGACGTAATACATAATCCTCATCTTTGGATACAAAAGTATGAATCATCAATGTCACGGTTCCTTTATTTACATGACCATGATGTTTTTGAAATTCTGAACGATAAATTTGTATCTTTTCAGCCAATTCGTCAACCGACTGCCCCAATAGATGGGTCAACAAATTTGCGCCTATCTCTCCTGATTTGCGAAACGTTTCCGGATTTCCTGAACTTGTTAACCAAAATGGCAATTCGGATTGAACAGGTCTTGGATAAATTTGAATATCAACACTACGTTCATCAACACCTTTAAACTTTAATGATTCACCTCGCCATAATGCCCTAACTTTTTCAATATGTTCTATCAAAATGGATTGTCTTGCTTCGTAGTGCTGAGGCGCAAAAATAAAATCATTGGGTTGCCAACCTGACGCAAATGAAATACCCACACGTCCTTGTGAAAGATTATCAACAACGGCCCATTCTTCAGCCACTCTACTAGGATGGTGTAGTGGCATGACACAACTACCAGCACGAAGCTGAATGTTCTTTGTCACCATAGCAAGTGCTGCAGAAATGACTGAAGGATTAGGAAACAACCCACCAAATTTTTGAAAGTGTCTTTCGGGTGTCCATATAGCTTTAAATCCATGATTATCAGCAAACTTTGCACCATCAATTAATAATTGATATTTATCTTGGTATTGCTCATCTACACTAGAAAAATAAAACAAACTGAAATCAATGGTAGTCTTATCCTTTTGTTGCGCCATTGAAGTGGCATTTGTTTCAGATTCCGTCAGAACAACCTTAAATCCACGAGACAATGTCCAAAATAATTCCAACACTGAAATATCAAATGATATGCTGGTAGCAGCCAACCAAGTGCCAACGTTTGGTCCGAGACTATTATCCATACCTAACATGAAGTTTTCGACATGCCGATGTTCTACCATCACACCCTTAGGTTTGCCTGTAGATCCTGATGTGTAAATCACATACGCAAGCTGATTATCGGCAATAGGTAAGTTTAAATTATCTGTGCTATAGTTGATCAAATCAGGCAATAATGTTTTTAGATCCATACAGACACGGGGTTGCGTGGCTTCATTTAGAACATCAAATTGAGGACAAAATCTTTCTTCCGTCAGGAGCATATTAAGTTTTGAATCATGCAAAATATGCGCTAAACGTGCTTTGGGATAACTAGGATCAAGTGGTACATAAGCAGCACCTGACTTTAACACCGCAAGCAAACCAATCATCATTTCTAACGAACGCCCAACACAAATACCAATTAATGTTTCGCTCGTCGCACCTTGATCTTTCAAATAATATGCTAGTTGGTTGGCTTTGGCATTTAACGCTCCAAAACTCAAACTTGAAGAACCACAAACTATCGCTATTTCAGCAGGTGTCTTGATAGCTTGCTCCTCAAATAATTGATGAATACCTTTCACAAGATCATGAGATACTTTAGGTCCTGCAGCGTTTTTTATTATTTGTTTTTTTTCATCGTCGGTTAACAAAACAATGCTTTGTAACGGACACTGAGGATTCTGAATTGCATTTTGTACAAGTTGGATAAAATGATTGCCCATGCTTTCTATCGTTTTTTCAAAAAATAAATCCGTTGCATATTCAATATAACACTCTATGGTATCAGTGTTTTCAACCGCAACTAGGGACAGATCAAATTTAGCACCATTATCTTCAGCAAAAAAATGACTCACTGATAGGTCTTGTATATTAATATGTTCTTGTGCTTCTTTCTGAAAAATAAACATTGATTGAAAGATAGCTGATTGATTTGCAAAACGCTCCGGCTGTAATGCTGACACTAGTTTTTCGTACGGCAAATCCTGATGACGATAAGCATCTAATGCTGTTTGCTTTAATGCTTGAAGGAATGCGTGAAACGGCATATCCCCTTGAGGCCAAGAACGAAGTACCAACGTATTGGTAAAAAACCCAATTAATTTTTCCAATTCTTTGAATTTTCGATTTGAGACAGGCGTACCAATAACAATATCTTCTTGTCCTGAATAACGAAATAACAACACTTTGAACACAGCAATTAGAAACATAAATAAAGTAACGCCTTCCTGCTGACAAAACATTTTTACTTTTGCATACAGGTCTTTATCAAATGAAAAAAATACCCGTTCCCCTTCTACTTGGCGCTCTGGAAGATAAGGTTTATCTACAGGCAAGCTTAAACTTGCAGGTAAATGAGAAAGCTGTTTCAACCAATACTCTAATTGTGGTCGCAATCTACCTTCTGCGAATTGATGTCTTTGCCAAAGGGCGAAATCGGCATACTGCAGAGGGAGCGGTTCACAAGGCTCAGATTTTCTTTGAAAAAAAGCTGTATAAAACCTTACTAATTCAGTCGCCAAAATATCTTTTGAAACGCCATCAGAAATAATATGGTGCATACATAACGAAACAATATGCTCTGTTTTTGTCAACCGAATTAACGTTGTACGCAAGAGTGGACCTTTTTCTAGATCAAATACATTTTGCGCTTCTTCTCTGATAATGTGTTCGACCTGATGATGACGATCTTCAAGCACGCACGAAGACAAATCAATACGTGCTACACCTAACTCCAATTCAGGCGCAATGATTTGAATCAAATGGCCATCTATTAGTGAAAACGTCGTCCTAAGTATTTCATGACGATTGATAATTTGATTAATGGCCCAATCAAGAGCCTCAGTATTCAGAGAGCCGACCAATCTGAAAGCAACGGGTAAATTATAAGCGACTGTATTCGCTTCAAATTCTTGCTGTAACCACAAGCTTTCCTGAAAAAATGACGCAGGCAACGGATAAGTCCGTGGCAATATTTGAATGGAATGAGAAGCAGGTTTGTCTCCAGATAGACGCGCCTGTAATGCTTGCCTTTGCTCAGAAGATAATTTGGCATATCGTTGACTTAACTTCTCTTTTTCTGTCCGTGAATCTGTCATGATTACCTCAAGTAAAATATTGATCTCACGCTTTCATCTCCACAATGCACCATAGGTTGAAACCACAATCAAACCTCGGCAAAGCGTGCCCTTTTTTCCTCTAAAAGACTACGTACTTCCTCTGGTGAAAGATTTTTTACTTTATCTAAGATCATCGATACACTGTCACTTTTGTTACATAACGCTTTCTGTTGCCTATCAATCTCTAGTGCTAACATGGCAATAGTAGGTTGCTCAAATAAAAGATGTAATGGGACACAAATAGCATACCGTTCAATTAATAAATTTGATACTTTTAATGCCAATAAAGAATGTCCGCCCAAATGAAAGAAATTATCATGGATCCCTACCTGATTGATTTTCAAAACATCACACCAAATATTGCTCAACAAAATTTCCGTTTCTGTACTTGGAGGCGTATCTGCTGTGGAAGCCCGATGTGGTGACATCTGAGTAAGTGCCATACGATCAATTTTACTATTCTGAGTTTTTGGCAGCGAAGAAAGAACTTCAAATATTGCAGGTATCATATAAGATGGCAAAAACCTCATTAAAAACTGCTGAAGATCCGTACTACTCACAGGTAATGTGGTAACGATATATGCAACCAAACAAGGAGGATTATCTACAGATTGTTGGTGTAAAATCACTGCGCATTCCAGTATAGCCTCATGTGTCAACAACACATTCTCGATTTCCCCTAATTCAATCCGATATCCCCGTAATTTGACCTGATTATCAATACGACCCAGAAATTCAATCGTGCCATTTGGTAAATATCGGGCCAAATCGCCTGTCGCATAAAGACGTGCTCTCGGATTCATACTATATGGATGGGAAATAAATTTTGTTTGTGTTAACTCTTGCTGATTTAAATATCCTCGTGCCAAACCATCACCTCCAAGGTACAGTTGACCCGGAACACCTGTCAGTGTTGTTTGATGAATAGAATCTAATATATAGGCTTGCACTGAGCCAATTGGTTTTCCAATAGGGATAGGCTTTAGATGCCCAAGTTTATCTTTTTTGATCTCGTTTACAGCATGTACTAATGACCATACTGTGTTTTCAGTCGGCCCATATAAATTCCATATTAAACAATGCCTTTGTAATAGTTTTTCTGCTACTATAGGCGGCATCACATCTCCACCCACTAATGCCTTAAATCCTTTTTCACATTGCCATTGATTTGCAAGCAACAGCTGCCATGTCGCAGGTGTCGCTTGCATCACGGAAATCTGATGTCGATGCAACATCTCTATGAGGTAATCAACATTATTAAAAGATTTGGAGTCCGTCAGAATAATTCGCGCACCCACTTTTAATGGCAGAAACAACTCAAGAACAGCAATATCAAAAGAAATCGTGGTAACCGCTAACAAGGTATCGTTTTCATTGAAAGTAATAGCGGCTGATATCGCGTCTAAAAAATGATTCAGTGCATCACGTTGAATCATCACCCCTTTAGGTTGCCCAGTTGATCCGGAAGTGTAAAGCACATAGGCCAAACTTGAAGGTCTCACAATACTCTCTGGTGTCTCTGTGCCTTGCTGATTTATCACATCAAAATCTCGTGTCAAATCGATGATTTTAAGTGCATCACTACCCAGCTTATGCAATATATTTCGATGAGTTATCAGTAACTCTAATTCAGAGTCCTTCATCATGAACGCTAATCTTTCTTTTGGATAATTAGGATCTAAAGGAAGATAAGCCCCCCCTGCCTTAAGAATCGCAAGCAACGCTACCATCATATCCAGCGATCTATCCAGAAAAACACCCACCAATACGTCTGAACACACACCCTGTTTTTGTAAATAATGCGCTAACTGGTTGGAGTGCTCATGCAATGCTTGGTAAGTTAAACATTGTCCATCAAATTGTACTGCAATCTTTTCAGGGTGCTTCGCAACCTGCGCTGCAAAATCATCCAGAAAATTATCATGGCTTTTCAAAGATCCTGTTATGACAGATTGCTTAACAACGTTGTTTTTTTCTGGAGACGCAGCAACCAATAAATGTTTCATCTTTTGGGTGGGAGCAGAGATAAGTTCTTGAATCAGGATCATAAAGGATCTGGATAAACTTTCTATCGTATCAACATCGAATAAATCTGAATTATATTCAAAAGAACAAGATAGTCCTTCTTTGGTTTCTATCATTTGTAAAGTCAGATCATGTAGTGCTGTTTGCTTCGCCAATGGAAATGATTGCAACAACAAACCATTTAAATTTAAAACAACATTTTCTTCATTCACTAAGAAAGGAGCCGCATCTTCCAATTGTCTTGCGTTTTGCATAATAAGCATCGCTTGAAAAATTGGAGAGCGACTCATATCACGTTGGGGCTGCACGTGCTCAACCAATTTATGAAAAGGATAGTCTTGATGCTCAAATGCTTCTAATACCGTCTGCCGAACCTGACTTAAAAAACCGACAAAACTTAAATCAACATCAAATTTTGATCTTAGAACAATCGTATTGATAAAACAGCCAACAACTGACTGTATTTCAGGCTGGGTTCTCCCCGAAACGGGACTACCAATGATAATATCATCTTGCCCTGTATAACGGTGTAATAAAACCTGGAATACCGCCACTAATAAGGTATAAAGGGTTACCGAATTATTTTTTGCTAGCGCGACTAATGGATGCAACACTTCTTGACTTATTTTGAAAAAAGTCGCTGTGCCCTTAAATGTTTGCATAGGTTGCCGACAAGTATCCGTAATTAAATTCAAAGTGGGTAAAGGCCCCGATAATTTCTTTTTCCAATAACGTTCCTGTTGTTTTACTTTATCACCCTCAAACGCCCTTATTTGATGATACGTATAGTCTGTATAGGTTATTGCGATTTTTGGTAATGAAACCGCACGATTTAGCATAAGACCTTGATAAATCAACCCAAACTCACGCATCAGTATCATAATAGAATGAAGATCACAGCCGATATGATGTGCTATGAATAGAAAAATATTTTCTTCTTGCTTCTTTGAATACATGTGCAGCCTTAATGGTAGCTCTCTGTCGAGCACAAAAGGCCGTGCTATTTCTAATTGCATTTTTTGTTCCAAAGTACGCTGATCGTATTCAACGCACTGCTCCCATTGTATAGGAATAGCTACATCCTCATGCACTTTTTGTATCGTTTTACCATCCTGAGCATGATACGTTGTACGTAAAACTGGATGCCGAGCTATCAAACGTTTCCAAGCCAAATCCCACATTTCTTGATTCAACGATTGTTGAATGGTAACGGCAAAAAAAACATGGTGTGCAGAACTATCTGGAGCCAATTTATACAAAAAATACATCGCGTGTTGATTTGCAGACAATGAAACTTCATTTAAATTTGATGTACCCTCACTGGGGTAAACAGACATCAGGTTTGTATTACATTCCGCTTCGGCACATAGTGCCAACTGTTTGATTGTCTCATCTTGTAAAAAACGCACCATTGGCCAATCAATACCCATACGTAGTTTAAGATCAGTTTTGAGATCAACCGCCATTAATGAATCCACACCCACTGCATTTAATGATTGTGTTATATCAATGTCAGACGATTTAATTTTCAGCACATCAGCAAGACAGTTAACAAATTGCAATTGCCCATGCTCAGATATGCTAGCCATATCACCAAACTGTGAATTTGAATCACCATATTTAGCACTGGAGCCAACAACTTGAAAACTGTCATTTAAAAAATGAAGCTTACACTGGCGTCGTTTCACCTTCCCACTAGATGTTTTCGGGATCTGGCCTGTTTTTAATAACAACACTGCATGAATCGTCAAATCAAAATAATTTGCAACCGCCTTCCGCACGGCAGCAAGAACTGTTTTCACATCTAATGATCTAATATGACTGCGCTCAATTTCATGCACAATCACCAATTGCTCCTCGCCTTCCACATCAACGGAAAATGCGGCACCACAATTTGGCTTTAATGCAACATGGCTTTTTTCAACTTGCTGCTCTATATCTTGAGGATGGTAATTACGTCCACGAAGAATAATCAGATCTTTCAATCTACCCACAATAAATAGCTCATGGTCGTAGACAAAACCCAAATCACCCGTACGTAAATAATGTCGTTGATCTGTGGCGTGCAATCGCGATCTAAATGTTTCCTCAGTAGCGGTTGGGTTATTCCAATATCCTTGAGCAACACTAGGGCCTGAAACCCATATTTCACCAATCTCGTTTGGAGAGCATTGTTTAAAGTTTTTTGGGGATACAATAGCCACATCTTGATCTGCATGAAGCTGTCCGCACCCTACTAAGGTTAAGCTCGCACCACTTGCATCTGTATTTAACAACACCCTATTTTTTTCAAGCGACTTTTGTTCTACGTCTCGAACAACAGGTCGTGATGATTGCCCACCTCCCGTAATCAATAAAGTTGCCTCTGCCATACCATAACAGGGTAAAAAAGAATTGTTTTTAAAACCACACGCTGCAAAATAATCTGAAAAACGTCTAAGCACGTCTGCTTTCACAGGTTCGGCGCCATTGAACGCCGTTGTCCAACAACTTAAATCCAAAGTATCACGCTGTTCTGGAGTAACTTTTTTGAGGCATAACTCATAAGAAAAACTTGGGCCACCACTGGTAGTAGCGCGATAACGTGATACTGCTTGCAACCAAAGAAAAGGATGCTGCAAAAAAGTCATTGGTTGCATAAAAATACATGGTCTACCCAAATATATAGGCTGTAACATGTTACCAATCAATCCCATGTCATGATAAAAAGGCAACCACCCGACAATGATTGAATGCCGATCGTGCTGGAATGCGTCTTTTATCATGTGTTGATTATGGAGAATATTATGATGACTGACCATAACCCCTTTGGGCAAACCAGTCGACCCAGAAGTATATTGCAAAAAAGCGATATGTTGCTCATTCACAGAAGGACTCACCCACCTGCCATAGTAAGAGTCATCCAAAGTATCTGTTGCAACAACTGAAAACATTGATAAGTTTTTTTTCACAAAAAGAAAAAGATTATCTTCTGTAAGAATCACAGTCGGCTCAGCATTATCAATGATGGCTTGTAACGCAGCGAAACCCCTATTTACTCGAGGTGCTTGCACCGGTACAGCTAAAATGCCTGCGTACAAACATCCAAAAAACGCACAAATAAATTCCAAACCAGATGGATAGATTAAAACAGCCCTACCATTGGGTTGAGTCACCGTTTGCAAATAGCCGGCTATTGTCACTGCTGCACGACGAAGCGCTTGGTAAGTAATCTGTACTTCGTCTTTATCTCCGTCTCGCAAAAAAATAAAAGCGGTATCATTCGCCTGAGAAAGAGCGCGCTCCTCCAATAGTGCAATCAAAGTATCATGATGTTGATTTATTGTATCCATAACTGTTTTACCCTTTAGCGCATCTTTCATGAGCCATCCGATCTGCTATCATAAGCAGTGGATCAATACCAGCATCAAAATCAACACTCCGCTTACTAGAAAAATGTAATTCTGCACTCAACAAATGAAACTCAGTACATCCTGCAATCCAAGTATCCACTTCATATTTTTTTTGCATGTTTTTAAGCAATTGAAAGGCTTCAACGTGACCACTATTCCGTTTTAACTGGTAAATAGTTTGATGAATACATCGTTGATCATCATCGTCCGGCTTCACAATATAGTTTTGGGCATCTGGCCAAAATGGACTATGTTCAAACACTTTCAGACGCATGGCTCCAGAGCTACATAACAATAACGATTTTTTTTTCAACCGTATGACTTCAAACAGCGCCAAACAGGGTAAAGAAACAATTTTCTGTATAAGATCTTGGGGTAGATCTGATAAAATATGATGTAGTGTGTAACAACAAACAACAATTTCATCAACCCCCATTTCCAGTAATTTATACAAATTTTGAGTCAGCCGGACAAAAAGGTCCTGTTTTAAACCCTGACTAAAATACGCCGTACGATCTGGCATAGACGGATCAGAGTAAAGAAACACTTGACTATGTTCTTGCTCTACATGAACAATTTTGGACTGGGTTTTATAAATAGACTCAATAAACTTTGCAGAAGCCAAAGGACCAACCCCACCCAACACTCCTAATATATAATTTGATTTTTCTTTCATTTTCCCACACTGTTCATTGATACTAATAAATAAAGGAACCTTATATTTCGCGTATAAGTGGGGTATTCAATTGTAAACGCTCTTTTGCCCATTCATGACGATGATAATTATTCTCGACAAACCTCGGGAACAAATAAACTTCTTCCAGATTATCCAAATTCACTAGATATTCGTTGTATTTTTTACAAACATCTAGGTCCTGTTTTTTTAAGGAAGGATTGCGTTCGTAATACCGCTTAATTGCTTTGTGATAAATACTTTCTGTTGAACTATTGCGTCCAAAGCCAGCACCTTCATTCATACCCGTCTTAGCTCTCTGAGTAATATAGACAGGCAATTCTTCTTTAAACACTTGTCGTAGTGCCCATTTGTCCTCTTCACCATTGATACGAAAATTTGATGGGAAAGTCATACTATAATCAATCAAAGCTTTATCCATATAGGGCACTCTAGCTTCCAGGGTAGTGTACATGGAAGCTCGATCAGCCATCTGCAAATAAGTCTGGTGAAGTTTTAAAAGAGAATACCTGATCGCTTCATCCCTGATACCCACATTAATTTCTTTAAAAAAAGCATAACCACCAAATAACTCATCAGCGCCTTCCCCATTTAATACAAATTTATATCCCTTTTTCCTGACTGCTTTGCATACATAGTGATAACTGACTGCATTACGAACCAGAACAGGTTCATAAGATTCCGTTAAATAGACACCCTGCTTTAAATAAAAATCCATGAGTTCTTCTTCATCGGGAGAAACGATGACGTGATGAATATTTAAATCTTGGCAAAGTCGTCGAGCTGCATCCAAATCAGCCGAAGACTGGCTAGGATGTGCAAAAGTAAATGCCTCGACCTCGACAGATAACTGACTAGCAATGTAAAGGATAATAGAGCTATCAAGGCCACCACTGAGTAAACAAGCTATTTTATTAGCATCATCAGGAATGCGTTTTCTTACCGCATCAATCAAACGATTTTTTAAACCACGTAATGTGGTTTCATTACTCTCCACCAGAGGAGGAACATCATAATATCGCTTTATTATGCCATTTATCATATAAGCACCAGGCGGGATGCTTTTAATCTCATGCACCTCTGCCATATCGCAAAATGATTTCATTTCTGATGAAAACAAAATACTGTCACCCCAATTGGCATAATATAAAGGCTTTATACCAATATGATCTCTGGCTAAAATAAACTGATCCTTCGTCACATCAATGATGCATAATGAGAACTTCCCATCAAGTTTCTCAACAAAATGCTCACCCCAATAAATATAGCTTTGGAGCACCACTTCCGTATCACAGCTGGTACGAAACGTTACATGTTTGGATAGTTCTTGCCTAAGCTGTAAACAATTATAGATTTCGCCATTAAAAATACAAAAAACACCTGCATTATCAGTAAATGGTTGCTGACCATATTGCTCATCAACAATAGCCAAACGATTCATACCTATTACAGTTTGATTCAGCAATTTTTTCTCTTGTTGATATGCTGGCTCACCACGATGAGCAATACGCACTAACATACTATTTAAGCGTGCTTCATTTGCCGCAGATCCGATGATTCCAGCTATCCCACACATACGACACCCTTATTTAATACAATATTTTCCAAAATAAACGTCATCACTACGCCATCTCAATTTCTTCCAAAATTTTATCTTCAACAATGATTGCCATATCTGCAATCGTGGGTTTGTCAAAAATAACATCCAGAGGTATTTCTACTCCAAAGGCTTCTCGTAATCTGGCCAAAATTTGACTGGCAAGCAAAGAATGACCACCCAAATCAAAAAAATTATCTTCGATACCAATCCCTTTAATATCAAGCAACTCTTCCCATATCGCCGCAACCCTACATTCCATCTCATTACTAGGCGCAATATATGCAACCTTCAAATCAGGTCTGTGATGCGACACCACAGTCTTTTTATTTCGGTCAGAATATTCATCCAACATTGCCATAGTGACATCTTGATGTTGTTTCATCACTGCTGTTAAATCTTGGGTTGAGAGAATAATCTGTGGTAATTTTGCGGCAAGAATATAACGAAATACACGTTTTGCCTCGTCTGGACGTATTCCCTGCTTTAAACTTTCATCTCGTAATGCTCTTAAAGCATCCGGCACTGATGTGTTTACCGCCATACCCACTTCTTGCCAAGTATCCCAGTTCACACTAACAGCAAAAACCCCTGTAGTAGCCCTTAAATAATGCGCATAACTATCTAAAAAAGCATTTGCAGCACAATAATCCGCTTGACCAATAGCATTGAGCAGTGCATTGATAGAGGAACAAAATAATAAGAAATCTAATCGTGATCCTTCCAATACCTTACCCAAAACCATCGCACCACGGATCTTAGGATTCAAGACTTCTTCAGACACCGACTTCGTTTTTACTTGAATCAATCCCCCCCCAGCAAGACCGGCAGCATGCACCACCCCGTGGATATCTCCATAATGCTGATGAACATGATCTATTGCTCCGCGCATCGACGATTCCTCAGTCACATCAGCGCACAAAACACAAACTGTTGCCCCATATGCCTCTATTTGCAACAGTTTTTTAATGATTTGACTCACTTTGTTACTTTCTTCTTTTTGCTCTAGCCAATCCGTCCATGTTGATCTTTCTGGAAATTCAGAACGACTTGTTAAAATAATCGTCCCTTGGCACGTTTCAGCAAAATACTCAGCCAAAGTTAAGCCAATGCCTCCTAAACCCCCAGTAATAAAATATACCCCTTTCTTTCGCAAGAGAGACAGTGCCTCTATATTGGTGGATGACTGTGCTTTCCAGGGTAAAAAGGTTTGTATCCAACGATAACGCCCCCGATAAGCAACCACAGTATCACTCGTCTCGGACGTAAATTCTTGCAAAAGTTGCTTTGTAAGCTCATGCGACTGCTGACTGGATGTAGGCAGTTCAACATCTATACACGAACATGTCACTGTCGGATATTCTTGACCAATCACACGACATGGCCCTAAAACAGTGGCTTTTTCTGGACACAATAAATCCTGCCCCCTTATTTCTTGCATATTATTTGTCAAAACATATAAGTTTATTGGCGCATTCTTAAATGTTGCGCCTAGGGATTTGGCAATATAAAGCAATTGGTGAAAATGGGAATAATCGACCCTTGGAGTCATATCCTCACTTTTTTTCGTAACCATCGTCACAGTTGGAAAATATAAAATTTTCTTAGGACATCTGTTTTGCTTCGAAAGTGCATCGAACAACGCTTCGTAATGCTCTGGCATTTGAAAGTCAATAGCAAAAGTGCTCGAGTCAATACAGCTCCATGTTTCACCACCACCCACTCTTGTCACGCGTTGTTGATGATCTAACAAATATTCAATAATACTGTCACTTACTCCACAGCAATCCTCAAATATCAACCATTCATCCGCCTCGGTAAACAGATGATGATTTAAGGGTAATACGGCTTGCCTCCAACTCGGTAAATAAAACCACTCTAAGCTATTCTGATTTTTGCCTAATTGATCGCCTTTTTCAGCGATAACACTTGAATACTGAGGCTCTATCCAATAGGAACTCCGCTCAAATGGATAAGTAGGTAATGGCACCCGACCACTCGGCTCATCATGAACCATTTGCCAATGAATAACAGTGCCAGCATGCAACCAAAGCTGTCCTAAAGCCCTAAGTAATACAACCAGATCATGTTCTACTTTCTTTGGGTGTCTCAATGACGATATCACTTCATGATGATTCATGGGCGATACAACTTGGCGTATCATAGTACTCAAAGCATTAGAAGGGCCCACTTCTAAAAATATCAACGCCCTTTCTTCAGGCGACTGCATGAGAAGTGATTCGACACCTTTTGCAAATAAAACAGTATGCCGCAAATGATTGACCCAATAGTTTGGATCCGTCGCTTCTTCATCTGTGATCAGTTTTCCAGTCAAATTAGAAACATACAACCTTTGCGGAGACTGTAATTGTAATGACTTTAATTTGGAGCCAAACTCTTTTAATATACCGTCCATCATACACGAGTGAAATGCATGCGATGTATGGAGCAATTGGTGAGAAATTCCTTCTGCTGTCAAACATGTTTGCAAATCGTTAATCGCCAAACATTCACCAGATATCACACAAGAGGTAAAGGTATTTATTGCTGCAACACAAAGCGGTTTCTCAATGATCAAAGGCTCTATTTTTTCTGCAGAAGACGCCACAGCCAACATAGATCCTTCCGGCACATTTTGCATTATTTGACCACGCAAAGCGACTAATTCTAATGCATCCTCTAATTCAAAAACGCCAGCCAAACACGCAGCAACATATTCACCAATGCTATGTCCAATCATATAGTCCGGCTCAATGCCCCAAGCCATCCACAACCTGGCTAAAGCATACTCAATCACAAAAATAGCAGGCTGAGCTAGTGCTGTTTGTGTCAACAACTCGGAAGACTTCTCTATTTGCTCTTGTGACTCACAATACAACACTGTTCGTAAATCCAAACCTAAATGTGGTATTAATTGTTCCGAACAATAATCAATATGTTGGCGAAACATAGGCTGCTGCTGATATAAATCACTGGCCATATTCACGTATTGTGATCCTTGACCCGAAAACATGAAGACTATTTTTTTCGAGCTCGACTCAGATAGCCGCTGGGTAAATACATGGTTTTTATCATGGTTGGCCAATTGCTGTATCAACACATCACGCTCTTGGGCAACAATCATCCTTCGATGTGAAAACGCTTGCCGACCCACTTGCAATGTAAAAGCAACGTCTGAAAGCGTTTGATCAGGATAATCTTCTAAGTGGCGAATAAAATTCGCAGTCATCTCCTCCAGCGCTGTTGATGTTTTTGCAGACAAAATAATGAGCTGCGGTCCTGACTCTATTGTGGCTTGGGTCCTTGGTGCTTCCTCAAGAATCACATGCGCGTTCGTACCCCCGACACCAAATGAACTCACACCTGCACGTCGTGGAAACTTACCATCCACCCAATCCGTACATTGTGAATGAATATAAAAAGGGCTATCTTCTATATTTAAATTTGGGTTTGGGTTATTTGCATTTAAAGTAGGGGGCAATATTTTATGCTGTAAAGATAAAATAGTCTTTATTAATCCCGCAACACCTGATGCTGCATTCAGATGCCCAATGTTGGTTTTGATTGAACCGATTCCACAGAAATTTTTCTTTTGAGTCGCGTGACCATAAGCTGATGTCAATGCCGCTACTTCAATAGCATCTCCCATAGCAGTTCCTGTACCATGTGCTTCTATGTACGCAATCGTTTCAGGGTCGACATCTGCAACAGCCAAAGCTTCTGTTATGACAGCTGCTTGACCTTCGGCACTCGGCGCCATATAACCGACTTTAGCTGCACCATCATTATTGATGGCCGTCCCTTTAATAACCGCGTGAATACAATCCCCCGCCGCAAGTGCTTCATCCACGCGCTTTAGTACCACAATGCCCAGGCCATTACCAAATACCGTGCCCTGAGCTTTCTCATCAAAAGCACGGCAATGTCCATCAGAGGAAAAAATGCCCCCTTCTTGATATAAATATCCGGATTTTTCCGGAACATTGACACAAACACCTCCCGCCAATACCACGTCAGATTCACCGTTTAACAATTGCTGGCATGCGAGATGCACTGCAACTAACGATGATGAACATGCTGTTTGCACCGTCAAACTCGGGCCTGATAAATTTAATTTATACGCGACGTGAGTGGCCAAATGATCATGTGCGTTACCATGCATAATCACATCTCCCCCCACCAATGTCATCAGTGATGTATTGGAGTACAGATTATTTAACAAGTAAGTATTATGATAACTACTCGCAACAACACCAATTGTGCCAGAACTACATCCAGGCATATAACCTGAGTGCTCAAGTGCTTCCCATGCACACTCTAAAAAAAGCCTATGTTGTGGATCCATAACCGCTGCTTCACGGGGATTAATATTAAAAAATCCCGCATCAAACATATCAATATTTTCTAATATGCCACGCGCTCCGATATAATCAGGATGCGAAAAAGATACAGGATCAGTATAAGAAGGCGTCAATTCGTCTTGAGAAAAAAAACGAATGGTCTCAACCCCATTGATCAGGTTACGCCAAAACTGCGGTAACGTTTCAGCACCAGGAAATCGTCCTGCCATTCCAATTACAGCTATACTAGATTCCATCTGATTCAACTCCCTTTTGAACTTTCCTAATGTACGACTTAAACCTTCGCAGCGTGCTCCAAATATTTATCAATGATTGGAAAAATCATGGTTAACACAGATTTCTCAATTTCGGTTAAATCTGGATGCCAAATATCCCACAGCAACACTGTTCTGATTCCCTGTCCTCGATGCCAAACCTCATGCATATAGCTATCATCAAATATAAGGCATTTGCCTTCTTCCCATGTCCGTGTTTCATTTTCCACACGTATTGCACAACCCT
Source organism: Gammaproteobacteria bacterium (assembly GCA_024742995.1). Classification (GTDB taxonomy): domain Bacteria; phylum Pseudomonadota; class Gammaproteobacteria; order Legionellales; family Legionellaceae. Next base: position 237,608 of record JANSXK010000002.1, on the reverse strand, counting down.
CTGGAATATGTAGGCCTAAGTGACAAGTCAATACAATGTTACTACCACCCGAATGAGGCGTAATGTGAGAATCAGGAAGTAGCCTTGTAAACATACACTCACGCAATCCATGTGGCGTTTGACGTATGGATTCTATCGTTTTTGGACAGGATAAACAATGTTCATTATCCCATTTGTTGACACGATAAAACGAATAAGTACCCCATCCTTTCCATCCAAACTCCTTAGTATAGGGATGCTGATAAGGGTTAAACTCAGCTTCTTTTTTAAATAAGTTCGATAGCTCAGAACGAATCACAGCAGCACTCGCTTCCATCTTAGGAACCCAATCAAAATCCTCCGGTTCATGCCATGGTTTAGCAGAAAGACCAGGAAAATAAAGTGCATCAGCAACTTGTCTAGGATCTGCATCAGAAGATTTGGCGCCTCCCTTAAAAATAGCGATACTTTGCTCAAGTCGTTCTAAAGCTATCTTTCCGTATTGCAAACGAGCCACATTGATTTTATCATCGATTTCAGCCAGCAACCTTTGAGAAAACGATCGGGAAAACTGTCCATCTAGCCTCTCTTTCAACAATCGCTGTTTATCAGGTGTGAGCTTTTGTCTCCTAGCCGAAATAGCGCTTTTAAGTTCCTCTTTTAGATCAGACATGAAGTATATTCCTTATACAGTTAAATTGTGTCGCCGTTTTGATAATTTTTTGCGCAAAAGAGCGCGCTGTTGACCCTGTGGTAAAGCAAATTCCGTTGTTTGACTCAAAAAATTCGCTAAAGATTTGATGGTGGGGTACTTAAATAGATCTATCAACGCTATATTTTGCTTCAATCGCACACTCAATGCCATCTGGACCTGAACCAACAACAATGAGTGCCCACCAAGATCAAAAAAGTTGCTATTCACACAAACCGAAGACACACCAAGAAGTGCTTGCCAAACAGCTGCGATATCTTTCTCAATTTCATTTTCTGGAGCTACTGCAGTCTCCGACGTTTCTTGCCTTTCATAAGATTGTACCGCCAGCATTTTTCGATCGATTTTTCCACTAATGGTACGAGGAAAATTTTCAAGGAAAAAAATATGGGATGGCATCATATAAGTTGGCAAATAGCTCACCAAAAAATTCTTGAGAACTTGGGTATCAATCTCACGTTCACCAGAAACAAATGCATCCAAATAAACCGTATCATCGAAATGTCTTTTAACAATCACTGCACTTTCACGAACAGCCTCATGCCTTAAAAGCACGGCTTCAACTTCCCCAACTTCAACACGACTACCTCTAATTTTAACTTGATTATCCTTTCTTCCTAAAAATTCAATTTCATGTTCATTCAGCCAACGTCCTCGATCACCTGTTTTGTATACCCTATCAGGATAATCATCATGCAGTGGATTCTGAATAAAAACTTTTCCTGTCTCCTCAGGTTGCTGGAAATACCCTTGTGTCAAATAAGGACTTTTAATATAAATTTCGCCAGGAACTCGCAATGGGCAAAGTGCACCGTGGCTATCTAATATCAAAATTTGTCTACCCACAAATGGCGCACCGATAGAAATATTGGTTAAAGCAGGCGGCAAGTTATCAACACAATACTGGGTGGCCAACACAATTTCACTAGGGCCATAGAGATTATAAAGTTTTGTCTTATGATTAAAGTATCCCTGAAACTCACGTGCCAGCTTAACGGGCAGACTCTCCCCTGCAAGCAAAACATACTCCAAGTTTTCCAGTACGTGCGTTTGTTTTGTTGCATATTCAGCAATCATGCACTGTAATAAAAGCTTACAAAAACTTGGCACCAATTGGATCACTGTTATCTTAGCCAATTCGAGCCAACCCATCATTACTTTTGGATCTCTTCTATCCAAAGGCGCCGTGACACATAACGTTGCTCCGAAACAAAGTGCACCAAAAATTTCGCTGTAAGACGCATCATAGGTAATGGATGCCCATTGCGCCATACGTTTTTTAGGTTGGATTTGAAATTGATTGCTTTGCCACTCCATATACTGTATTGAACAACCATGTGTCTGCAAAATACCCTTAGGTTTACCCGTCGAGCCCGATGTATAAACAATATAAACGGGATCACTGGGTACAACATCAACTTTAGGGTTCCCTGTAAAAACATCCAAAACATCATCTTCAGAAAGATTGATAATAGAAGCCTCGTAATGTGCCTCTTGCTGAGCAAGTAAAAAATTTTGATGATGACTCTTTAAACTAGAAGCATCTGAAATCACGCAAAACGGCTTTACTTCCTCCAATATTTGCATCAAACGTAGCTTAGGGTAATGCTGATCTAAACAAATAAAACCTGCCCCAGATTTACAAACTGCTAAAAGAGCAGCAATTTGGTCAATACCAACTTCCAGCATGATTGCCACAAATTGATTCTTTTTTACCCCCAATTGAATTAATTTATGAGCGATTTCATTGCTACGTTGGTTCAACTGTTGATAACTAATCTCTAATCCCATAAAAGACACAGCGATTTCATTAGGTGTTAAATCCACCCATTTCTCAAAGTACTGATGTAAGCAGAAATTTTTTGCGGGACCTGAATCATCTTGCCAAGACAAGAGTTTTTTTGCTTGTTGTTCCCTTACCAAGGGTAATTCTGATATTTTTTTACTGGCATCAATGCTAATATTTTCTAACAAGGCCAAATAACTTTCTAAATAACTATGAATCGTTTCTGGTAAAAATAAATCAATATTATATTCAATAGCGCCACTTAGAAACGCCCCTTTGTCTTCAACAAAAAAAGTCAAATCAAATTTCGCATGCCCTGACTCAAACTCTAATTGTTCTCCTTGAATATCGGCTATATTAAAATGTTCAGAACGACTCTCATAAACAAACATAACCTGAAAAAGAGGATGATGACTGAGTTCTCTTTTCACATTGAGTTTTTCAACAATGAGATCGAATGGAACCGCTTGATGCTGAAATGCTTCTAAAACAATTCGTTTTGTCCTGATTAATAGTTCCTGAAATGTTGGATTCCCCGACAAATCAGTTCTTAGAACCAAGGTATCAGCAAACAACCCTATCAAAGCTTCTAATTCACGACGATTTCGATTACTAATCACAGAGCCAATCATAAAGTTGGTTTGACTGGAATAACGAAAGAGCAACACTTGAAATACGGATAGTAACAACACAAATAAACTAACATCAGCTGAGGAACTCAAGGCTTTGATTTTATCGCTGAGCGCCTCTGAAATTGTGAACATCAGCTTTTTACCTTTTGACGTTTGCAAAGGAGGCCTCATTGCATCCGCAGGTAAATTCAAAGTGTTTTCGCCATCTTTTAGTTGCTTTATCCAATACGCAACGCTTTTATTAAACTCAAAGCTTTGTGATAAATTTTGTTGCCACACTGCATAATCAGAATATTGAATAGGCAGCTCAGGTAAACCATCCGTATGTCCTGCTCCCATGGATTGATAAAAATGACTCAGTTCACGAATTAAAACATTCAAAGACCAAGCATCTGCAATAATATGATGGGTTGCAAATAATAATAAATATTTAATATCTGAGAGCTTGACCAAAGAAGCCCGGATCAACCCTGGTTGCGATAAATCAAATGCTTGCATATGCGCTTCACGGATAATATCTTGAACAGTGGCATTCGACTCATCGGTCTGCAAATATGAAAAATCGACCCATTTTAACTGAAAAGCACATGAGTCATTTATCCTCATGATCGGATGATTATCTTCTATATGAAAAGAAGCTCGTAGTATATCATGTCGTTTTATCACCTCACCAAAAGATCGCGCAAGTACAGCGTGATCAACGGCTCCGTTCAGGTGCAACACACCAAACATATGATATGCAGTACTTTTTGGATCTAATTGATTTAAAAGCCATATTCGACGCTGTGCATACGACAAAGGATAGGATGATTGATCTGTTGTTTGGGGCGTAATTGGCGAAGACTGAAGGTCGATCCCTTCTTCCTGTAAAAGCAAAAAAAACAATTCTTGTTCTTCTCGCGATAATGCTTGAATGTCATCTGTGGTAAGCACTATCTCTCCTTTCGGCTCGTGTTTTATCTGTCCTTATAAGATTCATTCAAAACTTGCTATCGCAAACCCAATCCACTATTTTATATATCCAATGGATAAAGAATGTTTGCTTGAGTATTTTTTTTTCGAGTCTTTATACTCCAAATTACTTTAAAAAACAATGTTTTTTAGATTCGCATCATTTACGTAAGGAATAGACCCATGTTAAAAAATTCCCAACATGTCTATAAAATAGAATGTGTACTTGCTCCAATTGATCTAAAACCCACCATCAAGAATCTTGCTCGCTTTTACGTATATGAGTTTTCTCGATACACTGGAGAAGACTTTCCAAAAGATGGTTTATTTGAGGCATTTGAAACTTCTTTTAATTTTGACAAATATTGGGACAATAAAAACTATTATCCTTTTATCTTTCACGTAGATAACCAGCTCGCTGGATTTGCACTCATCAATAAAAAAGGCAGTAGCGTTGATATAGACTGGTATTTGGCTGAGTTTTATATCGTAGCAAAATTTCAAAACAAGGGTATTGGCCGCCATATTGCCATGCACCTTTTCGCACAATTTTCAGGCGTATGGGAAGTGATGCAAATTCCTAACAATATACCCGCTTTGTCTTTTTGGAGAAAAATCATCCAACAATTGACAGGAGGGCAATACACGGAAACACTGACACAGATTCAAACGCCTCATCCACACCAAATGATTGTCCATAAATTTCAAAATAAAGAACACACTACTGACACCTCTTTAATCAAAACTCAGTCAAACTAAATTTATGAAAACTAACCATCCTAGTAGTATGTTTCAAGTATTCAAACTCGCCCTCCCTTTAGCTGGATCTCGATTAATATCCACATTTATGGGGTTTGTAGGCGCCATACTACTCTCTCATTATAACGCAACATCACTTGCCGCAAGCGCCTTAATAAGCGCCACACAAGTAACTCTCATCTCAGCAGGAATGTCTATTGTATTCTCAACAAGCATTTTGGTTGGACAATTGTTCGGTGGTAAACAATATGACAAAATAAACAATGTGCTGCAACAAGCCATCATACTTGCATTACTCATCTCACTGTTATTGATGATGATCTTCTGGTCTATAGGCCCCATCTTGCATTTTTTGCAACAACCAAAACCTATCATCGTAGTTGTTGAGCAATATTTTCAAGTTTTTTCTTTTGGTGTTCCAGCCATTTTGATGATCACCGCCACGCAGCAAGCTTTGTTTGCAATACAAAAACAGTTCTTAGCATTAGCAGTTGACTTCATCAGTCTCGTGCTTACCTCCGTATTAGGTGTGGGCCTAATTTACGGCAAATTTGGATGCCCAGAGCTTGGTGTTTCAGGCCTCGCATACGCGATTGTCATACAAGCTTGGGTTCTTACGTTTGGTTTATTGTACTGTGTCAATATGAATTCGTTCTTTGATAGCTTTAAGTTTAAAATAGACCAACAAATCTTATGCAAATTATTTCATATAGGTTGGCCTATCAGCATCAGTATTACAGGAGAAATTTTATCTTTATTCGCTATCACTATCATGGCTGGTTGGTTAGGCATAAACGCACTTAATGCGATACAAATTACGTCGCAATACCTTCTATTGTTAGTTATCCCTATATTTGGTATTTCGCAAGCAATTGCAATATTAACCAGCCATTTACTAGGCGCACGCCAAGAAAGTTTGTTAAAAACATTCGGATGGTCAGCTATGAAATTAGCTTATGTGCCGGTAGGAATAGCATTTATTATTGTTATTTTATTTCCAACAGCTCTGATGACTGTCTTTATGAACACCTCTGACATCGCCAATAAAATGAGTGTGCATTTGGCATCAATCTCACTCACCGTGATTGTTTTGGGGCAATTTTTTGATGTTTTGAGAAATATTTGCTCAGGCGCTCTCCGAGCAATGGGTTTTACCATACAACCGATGTTCGTTAGTATGGCTTGTTTATGGTTACTTGCCTTACCATTAGCGTATATTTTAGGATTTACATACCATTTTGGTTTAATAGGAATGTTGATAGCGTACGATCTTGGTATGCTTCTCGCTGGCATAACTTTATATAAATTTTGGGTTAACAGGGCAACCATTTGTGAAAGCTATGTCACTTCTCACACACTTCGTCCTGAAATCCCTGCTCAGAATCCTTCCTAACTCACCAGAGACATCGGTTTGTGTTCCCATATCATGCAACACAGTTGCTTGGGTACAGTGTTCTTTTTTTCTAACGTGCGTAGAAAATAAAGTTAGGTGTTCTTGATTGAATATACTCAGTTCATTTTTTAAAGTTTTAAAATCATCATGGTTTGCATTCATCAAACGAATCACACCAGCCGCGCCCATAAAATAATAAAACCCTAACTCCACTAAAATAGCTAAAAAAATAATCCCCCACCCTAATGGTGTACCAAGTAAAGCTGCCGCCCATGTTGTTAAAACAGAATGAATCATAAAATAACTACTTGCAATATTAGTAATAATACCAAATCCAAGCACAGACGCTTTTAACAGCTTTTTAGAAAACAACTCATCATAGCACTGTATCGAATGGCGCTTTACCTCTAAATCATCATTCAAGCTGGCCACAACAGTTCGGTAATCTTGATACAACTGATCATCTAAAGTTAAGACTTGGATGCTCATCAGTAATTGATTAATACGCGTTGTTGCTCGAACTTGTTCTATATTTACACTAAGAAACTTATGTGCATTAGTTTTACTATTAGAGATCCCCAAAGCACTTCTCAATAAGAAAAGTTCAAATCCATAAAATAAAATAGCTTCAAAAACAATGTAAAAAACTGACAGTATGATTCGTATAGGTAGAACAAGATTGGGAATAAGTGAAAACAGCGCACTTCCAAATAAATAGTTTCTAACCGCATCATTGAGCGTGCCAAATATCATTAACAGATAATAAAGTATTTTTTTACAATAGCTTTGAAGCGCCTCACGAGGCGGCGCTTCTTCGTCATTCAATTGACTTGGTAATAATTGTAGGTCTCGTTTTAAATGAAGCTCGATACATTGGATATACGCTAGCTTTAATTTTTCTATCTCTAATTTATCTTCTTCATTGCTATGCTCACTCAGTTTCTGATAGCCTTCCAAAAACGTTAGTATATCAGTCTGTTGGCTTAACGTGTTGGACATAACCAATTCACGTGTATCCCTTAAAGCTAGTGGCTCCTGAAACATAACACCTCGGTTTCAAAAAAAATCGACACAACAGTCATTAATATAGTATTTTATTACATCCACTATTTAATCTTGAAAGGAGCAATTATATCTTTTCCACCCATAAAAAACATAGTTTACTCATCGTAATAGCTCTATTTTGGGCCAGTGTTTGCGATCCATGTACTCGTATTTTATACGCAAAGCCAAATCAAGCCGTATTGGTTGGCAATACGATGGATTGGTATGCAGATATGCAAACAAACTTATGGATTTATCCACGAGGCTTAAACCATAACGGCATGGCATCGCAACCTAGCATACAGTGGACATCCATATATGGCAGTGTTGCCACCACGGCTTATGATAAGATGACGACTAATGGCATGAATGAACGCGGGCTGGCAGCCCATTTATTGAATTTGCCTGGCACAGATTATGGCAGCCGCTATCACAATAAGATGGGGCTGTCTGTCTTATTGTGGGCTCAGTTTTGTCTTGATAATTTTGAAACTGTCGAAGAAGTCGTGAAGTATCATGAGCAAAATCACATTCAAATTGAAGGTTACACAGATCCTACAACCGCACAACCCATCGCTCTACATTTGGCAGTAGAAGATGCCTCCGGCGACTCAGCTATTATTGAATATACGGACGGTACTGTTCATGTGTATCACAGCAGAAAGTATACCATTGTAACCAATGAACCCACTTACGACAAAATATTAGCACAATTAGACAATGACTCCGACTATTGGGAAAACGCGCAATTGCCAGGTACCACGACATCAACAGATCGCTTTATTCGAGCCGCATTTTATACAAAACATTTACCAAATACAGATTCAACTACAGAAAATGTTTTTAATTTGCTCACTGTCCTTGAAAACGTGAGCCAGCCTGCTGCTGTACCTAATCCAGGACAAACAGCCATCTTCACAACCTTATGGAAAGCCATATCCGATTTAAACCATCGAATTTATTATTTTGATTCAACTAAAAATTTTAGTGCCGTATGGGTATTATTAGACCATTTAAATTTTGCATCTGGCGCGCCGATCTTAAAACTAGATTTATCAAATCATAATTTAGCCGGTGATGTCACCGATAAATTCACGAATCCATCTCCGATCGTACCATAATCTCAAGAATCGTAACGGATTTTTTGACTTAGGAACTAAGTCCCAGTGACCACATCAGTCTTTCTATTTCTTTGATGAGCCTAAAACACAACTGTCACCTAATTCATGAATTAGGTGACAGTTGAAAATGCCTACAACATAAGTGTCTACTAAATCGTTTTTTTACTACTTAGTAGACACTTATGTTGCGAGTATATTTAAAAGATAAAAGGTAAATCATTTGTGTTATCAGGTCAAAATATGCTAATGTGATGCGCAAAATCTAGCTGGATATTTCAAAACCCAGATGCCGCTCTTATCTCTGTAAAAATTTTGGGCTCCGTTGCAAAAAACAGGGATATGATAGCATTCTAGTATTGTGACAGGGAGTAAGCATGAAAAAATATCAAGCAACATTTAAATGACGCCATTTTCACGGAGAAGTGATATTAAAATGCTTGCGTTCTTTGGAGGTTAAGAATAATAGCTACATGTGAGAGTATGATGCAACAATCCAATGAAGGTGACTCATTAATTGATCCAACCGCTTCTGTATCAGCAGAGAAAGATCCTTCCAATACCGCTTTCCAAAAGATTGCTGAGGATCTACTTGTTTATTCAAATAGTATTACAGACTCGATGAGAGCTTCCAAAGAAGTAAGGACCGAAGCTGGAAGTCCTTTGATTGCAACTTACAGACTATCTCAGTCAATCCCAAACTATATTAATATTGATATAAAATGTTCTTTTAGATGGTTAGATTGTCCGAAGAAAAAAATTACAATTATTCTACCATTCCCATCCCAAATCCAAGCTCCAGCATATACGCAAAAACATGATTTTGTAAATGAATCTGCGCTTTCTACAGAACTTAGTACGATCGGGTCCGCGTGTCGTGATTTGATTTTTTGGACCACATCTACCATGCAAAGTGTTTTAAATGAGGCTGAGCAAACTCAAGGGATAGATAAAAAAAATATTGAATTGTATTTTTCTGCTTATAAATTAGCAGCAAATGATGTGGAGCGTGTTCATATTATTGAGTGCTTAATTAATCGATACGGCAAGTATTGTGATTATTTAATATCCTCTCCAGATTTTCACCGACATGCTCCGGCCGCTAAAAAAAAGATGACGTACTATCTAAATTGCTTGCCGAATAACTATCAAACAGTCTCGGAAACTGCGAATGCAATTCGGTTACATTACCAAATAATTTTTGAGTGTATAAGTGAACAAAACATAGATGAAGCATGGGAGATGTTTGATCCATACACAAAATTAAGTCCTTTTATTATTTCCGCTTTCCCACACCTTAGTGTTATCAGACATTTATTGATTGTTATTTTTAGAGTCAGTGGACATGATCAATATTATGGACTAGATGAAGCACTTTTTATACCAGAACATGACATTGTTGCTAGTGTTCATTCAGAATTGGTAAAAATTTCAAATTTTTTAATCTTTGATTTAGAACAACAAAATTTTATTCAGCAATACACTATAACTCCGATTGCATCGTTATTAAAGACTGGCTCAGATGGGGCTTTAGCAACATCACAAGAAACAATATTACTTCGACGTGAACAAGAAATAACGCATACTCGGGAATGTATTAAAAATCAGCTCAGCATACCATCTTATCGTTCACGTTATGATGATATTGATGCGGAAGAAGTGTTGATTGTAGAAGAATTGCCGGAGGAAGCCCTTTCGTTACGAAAATAATTCTAGTTTTTAAAAAGTAGACATTCAAGGAGAATACATGCCATTACAACCATTAAGTGTTCCGGCACAAAGTAATTCTTTTATTACAGCATTTACTTTATGTGTATTATTGCCAACTTTGGATAATGATGAGTTATTTGATGCGACTAGAATAAGCTTATTTGGTGAGATATCAGGAAGGCTCACCGCTGGTATTATAAATGAACTTGAACATGCTAATTTAAATCAATTCCCCACGCTTATAGCATTGCTTCAATCCCACTTAAGACCTCGGTTAGTTACATATGCTAATTTACATAACAAAAAATACCAATCATTCTTTGATTCGCAAGAAGCTTTTAGGTCACGACTTGGATTACTTGGACGTGCAGATTCTCCATCTGACGAATTTGAGCAAAAAATCTTATCAGACTACTTAAACGTTAGAATAGAAATAATACAAGAATTATACCCAGAACCTGGGAATCCCGATACTGCCCCCAATTTATATTTTTCTATCCGAAATGGACTGTATTATTATTTTGTAGAATCTGATGTACTACCTGAAAGTTTGCGTAGAGAATTATTTCCTCTAGTCCCTGCTCCGATATCTGAAACAGTAGATTTAGTTCAATTTCAGGAAGCTAAGTCAAAAAATCTTTTGCAAGATATGTTTCAAATTGTTTCTGATGAAAATCAGCATCTAGATAATTTATCTAAGAATGCAGATATCATGCAACCTACTGGTAGCGCATTAAGTCCTGCAGACATTAAATTTGTTTTGAGATTTAATCTTGAAACTGAATTACGAACTCTTCGAACGGTTGTAAAGCAAGTTCAATTGACACATAGCTATGACATTATACCTGTCCCGCGTGAAGGTTGCACCCAGCAAAAAATTATTTATGCAAATATAGGTCAAACTGGATTTGATTACACAATTTGCGGGGAAACCGGAGCTACTACAACGGCCTTTTTAGAGTATGGAGAATTAGAGGACAATGAAGCAAGGTTTCAACACCCTGTTACTATTGAGCAATTAAGAAGTTTTTTACCTAAAATACAAAAGAAACTTGAAGATAGAGAGCATATTGTTGTTGTTAAAGCCCAAATAGGCGGCCCATGGTCTTGGGCGGGTTCGATGGTTAAGAGTGGTGGTGTAGGACTAACTGCCGGTGCTGCGGCTGTTGGTGCTGTTACCATGGGTGAAATTGCTGGTGCGGGGATTGGCATTGCTTTAATTCCATATGCAGGGATTCCTCTTGCAGTAGGTTTTTTCGTTGCTATTATGGGTGCATCATGGTGGGGAAAATCATGTGCAGTTGAATATGAAAAAGCTTTGGACACCGTCAATCAATTACTTAGTCGAGAATTATATGATGAGGCGGCTGAGTTGCTTGACAGGCAATTACAGCAGTGGAGTTTGGGAACTCGAGAATTATTTTTAACGAAACAGCATGAAACGCTTATGCATTTTTTTGTTGCATCATGCGCTAGAAAAATGGGAAACCTACAGAAAGCCTACGACCATTTTATATTAACTTACAAGGCTGCGCAGAGCATCGAGAAAAAATCTGCGGCATTTATAGCAAAGTTGCAGCTGCTTGAGTTGTTAAAAAACAGTCTGCCGGAGCAAGTGTTTACAGTTAAAGTTTCCGAATCAATATTATTTACCCGTGATCAAGAGCTTAATAGACAAGAAGAAGCAGAGAAAATCGTTGAAGAATTGACTAAAGAGTTTACTGAAGGGTTTACAGAATATTATTGGTATATCATTGAAAGATTGCAAGATTGGTCACTTCGTTTTAAAAGTCTTCACTTACTGACAGAAGCAGAAATGACAATCGACAGACGAAATATAATTGATGAAGCAAATTTATTTTTGATGGCAGATAATTTCTTTATTTTAAAAGCCTATGCGAATGGCTATGGTGCATTTTTAGAAGTAGTAAGCACATTTTATCAGGGCGCTATTCTAGATTATTTCGGGCATGTGAATTCTGATTATTTAGAACCCGATGTAAAGCACATGTTAGTTTTTAAGTTTTTAAATGGAAATACGCCAGAAAGGAACGTTGAAAGAACACTAGCACTAAAAAGATTTGAACATGCATCAATTTTATTGAGAGATTACAAAAGCAAATATCCTGAAATGAGACGTAATCAGACAATATCAGCAACTATTAATCTCATGGAATCTTTTATACTTAAATTTTATGCGACATGGGTTGATGGTAGAAGCTTGCGTATAGAAGCATTTTTAAACATCGCAAATATTCTGGGTAAAGAACAAACTATTTCAAACGGAATATATCAAGATATTAGGGTTCCGATTGATTTTTTAGCGAGGGTACAGCGTGATTTTGGTATTTTCTTTGATAATGAAGAGCAGTGGTTAGATGAGTTGCTGAGAAATGCAAGCCAAATTGCACATCTTGTTTCTGAGCGCACAGGCGATACGATGTTGCATTTATTGACTTGTTTTCAAACACGGGATGTAAGATTGGTTGAGAAGGTTCAAGCTGGTGCCCTTAAATTACAAGGATACCGATATCGACGTAATTACAATCATGAAATACCACTTCTAGTATTAAAAGATAGCGATCCATTGAGATTAATACCCATTTTGTGTCCTAATGAGTTAATTTTTATAGGCGGTGAATTGCAGCGCGCGGATGATTTCTTAAACAGTATAAAAGAAAAAATATTGTCACATGTAGATAACTACTTAGCTACTAAAACATCAATAAAGCGTGACAAATATAGGCCAAACGTTGTAGGGAGTCTAGAAAGGATATTTGAGAGAGGGGAGTTTCGACAAGTATTACTGAGCCATCATCGCGATATTCCGGAGCAGAATATTCCTAGATTGAGGGAAAAGGAGGAGTATTTAATTGCACTCATTACCTATGATGCAGCACGAATTCAAGAAATGTATCAACCTGTAAAAGAGGACACAGGATATAGTAATCAACTGGCGTTTGCTCAAAATGTGGCGGCTTATATAGAGCACTGCTGGTCTGCATTGGTTGTCACAAAAGATATCACAGGTGAAACAGCAGAAGAAAAAAGCATGCTAGTGACCCTATCTGCACGTATGCGTAATTGTTTTCAGAACTATAAGCCTACATTAAGAGGAGAGACATACTCTGTTGTGGGCAAAAATCAACAACGGTTGACTGCTGTGCTGAGTAGTTTGGAGCTCGGTGTGTTTGGGGACCCTAAGCGTCGTGCTGAGATTTTAGGCTTTTATCGTAGTATTCATGATGTACCAAGTGGTGAGCAAAAGGATTTGTATCTTTTAAATGTGATAAAGCTTGATGAGCAAAAGGTGGAAGCACTTTATAAGCTTGGAATGAATGCACCACAAGAGCCTCATTCTCAATTTGCAACAGATATGGTGCAGTATATTAAGGATTACTGGAAACCACTGTTTCCAAAGAACATGATGGCTCATGGTCACGTATTGACTCTAGACCATAGCGGGCTGTTTGCAACGGATAGTGGCATAAGATATCAAGATAAGATTCGGCAAGTAGATCAGAAAATGACGGTCTTTAAGTCTGCTTTTATTCATTTTATAGAAAAAACCTATCGGTTATTTTATGTGTTATTGAATGAAGAGGTACAAAGTACGAAAGAAAACGCGATGGAGAAAGTGAGTTCTATTATTAGAAGCACTGAAATTACTACTGGTGTAAATATTCCATTTATTGGGGGTATAGAAATCAATATTCCATCAGTAGTTGCAGGTATCATTGATTTGTTTGTGATGGTTAACAGTTACCTAGATAAGCAGAGAATGAAACGATGGTGTGACGTGTTTCCGGAAGATGAGACACAGCGTTTTAATGCAATTACTGAAGCTGCGTTAAAACTAGCTGTTGAGCTGTCACCGGAGTTATACCATATGCCGGATATGTCAGTTACTGTATTAGCCGAGTTAGCTATAAAAAGGATTATTCATTATGCTACGAGTAATGAACAGCACGCTTACTCAGAATATCCTGGTTATTTTGAAAGGGTGCGAACCAGTTTGCCCAATACAAGTCAAACAACGACACCAATGAAAAGAAAAACTGTGGTAGAGCTTTGTCAAATAGGGATGCGTACTTCAATGGGTCGTACAGAGCATAATAAACTTTCTCAACAAGTTGGTGTTCACGATACTCCAACTTATCAAGCCATTCTTGATCATTCGGGTTGGGTGATTGTACAAGAGGGTAAGCCTTTTGCTTTTGTACATCCTAAATACGGTGCCAGCGCATTTTGTGTGAAGCAAGGACCGGTTGATAAAAGTGTAGCATCTAGCAAACGAAGCATCATACCTGAGCGATTACGCAGTACTTTAGATGTGTGTGTTGACGTGTATCAAGCTGAAATAAATAATTCTGATCCTATTATTCCTGGTAATATATTTTCTTATCGCCGTCAACAACATGCGATTAGCACTGCTAAACAAGAAATAAGTAGTGACAAAGATACACGTGGTCAAAAATGTGGGTAGAAATTTTATAGATTAAGTGGTTGCACTTATGACTTGAATCCACGTATTTTTGAATAGCCGCTTCGATATAGGCTTGATTATTTTGAAGGAAATTGGATTGCACATAAGCATGAAAACGTTTCACCGCGTTAGTTTTTCGTATTTGTTTGGCTTGAGAATTAATCAAGGTTTTTAAGTTTTGAAAAACAATTTGTGTGCCAGGAACAAAAGGAACGACCTTTTCAGCGTGATTGAGCTTTATTTCGTTGATTTGATTTTGAACGTAATCACTTAATAATTTTAAATCAATAAAATCATCCCGGGCAATGCTTAACAATGCGAAACCAAGTAATTTTTTATACCAGCCTTGATAAAAAGATAATAATTTCTCATCAAAATCCGCTGTAAAATTTCCAGCCTTATCATCGTACTCGGTAAAACCTATTTCGCTGGCTTTTTCTGGTAAATAAGCAGCGAGCTCATGCGTAAAACGATGCGTTATTTGATTAGAAAGGTCTGGGCTAGTAGCGGCATAGGCAAATGAAAATAATGAAGTGAATCCAAGAAATAAAAAACATATGATTCTTTGATATGGCATCGTAATGGTACAAGCAAATATGAGGTTAAAATATACCGAAATCGTATCATAGTCATTATGTACTTTCTAATACATCAAACAAACCAAGGCGCATCACCAACTCACTTTACGCCCAGAACAACACTATAGTTTAATATGTGTTTTGCGCAATTTTTGTAGAACACGAATTTGTGCGATCGCCCTGGCTAGTTCTGCCGACGCTACGGAGTAATCAATCGTCGTATCTTTATTTGCAATAGCTTCTTCTGCGCGGGTTTTGGCTGCCAATGCTGCTGCTTCATCAATATCGTCAGCACGCTCTACTGCATCCGCCAAAACAGTCACTTGGTGTGGCTGTACTTCTAACATGCCACCAGACACGTAAAAAAGCTCTTCAGCCCCCCCTGCCAATACCAAGCGGACTTCTCCTGGCTTAAGCAAAGTCAGTAATGGTGCGTGGCCAGGAACAATACCGACTTCGCCAAGCTCACCGGAAGCGACCACCATTTCAACCACGCCAGAAAAAATCTCTCGCTCTGCACTTACAATATCCAATTGGAGTGACGTTGTTACGTCTTCTTTTTGGTTCATAGGGTCTTCGCTTTGGCAATTGCTTCCTCAATACTACCCACCATATAAAATGCCTGCTCTGGCAAATCATCGTAATCACCTGCCAAAATACCTTGGAAGCCTGCGATGGTGTCTTTCAATGACACATATTTTCCTGGTGAACCGGTAAAGACTTCCGCGACAAAGAAGGGTTGCGACAAGAAGCGTTGAATCTTACGCGCACGAGTAACAACTTGTTTATCTTCTTCAGACAATTCGTCCATCCCCAAAATTGCAATGATGTCTTTCAATTCTTTGTAACGTTGCAATGTTTGTTGCACTTTACGCGCTGTATCATAATGCACCTGACCAACAATCAATGGATCCAATTGTCGTGAAGTAGAATCCAATGGATCAACCGCAGGATAAATACCTAATTCTGCGATTTGCCGCGACAATACCACCGTCGCATCTAAGTGCGCAAAGGTTGTAGCTGGAGAAGGATCCGTCAAATCATCCGCAGGTACATAAACTGCTTGAATCGACGTGATAGACCCTGTTTTAGTTGAAGTGATTCGCTCTTGTAGCATACCCATCTCTTCCGCCAAGGTAGGCTGATATCCCACCGCAGAAGGCATACGACCCAAGAGTGCAGAAACTTCCACCCCAGCCAAAGTATAACGATAAATATTATCCACGAATAATAGTACGTCCCGGCCTTCATCACGGAATTTTTCCGCCATAGTTAAGCCTGTCAACGCCACACGTAAACGGTTGCCTGGTGGCTCATTCATTTGTCCGTATACCAGTGATACCTTATCCAATACATTGGAATCTTTCATTTCATGATAGAAATCATTACCTTCTCGTGTACGCTCACCCACACCGGCAAATACAGAGTACCCACTGTGTTCGATCGCGATATTACGAATCAATTCCATCATATTAACGGTCTTACCCACACCAGCACCGCCAAACAAACCGACTTTACCACCTTTCGCAAACGGACAAAGCAAATCGATGACTTTGATCCCCGTTTCTAATAATTCTTGGCTACTGGCTTGCTCTTCATAAGAAGGCGGTTTGCGATGAATAGACCAAAATTCTTTGGCATCAATCGGACCAGCATTATCAATCGGATTACCCAAGACATTTGAAATGCGTCCTAAGGTTTCAACGCCTACGGGCACTTGAATCGGTAAGCCTGTATTAACAGCTTCAACACCGCGACACAAACCATCTGTCGTACCCATTGCAATGGTACGAACGACGCCGTCACCCAATTGTTGCTGTACTTCAAATACTAGTTCGCCTTCAGATAACTTCAAAGCATCATTAATTTTTGGTACCTGATCACGTGGAAATTCAACGTCAACCACAGGTCCAATAACTTGAACCACGGTACCAGATTGAACTACTTGCGCTGCGCACATTATATACCCTCTTCTAAAGCGGCCGTACCACCGACAATTTCTGCTAACTCTTGCGTGATCGCAGATTGTCTGGCTTTGTTATAGGCCAATTGAAATTGTTTGATTAACTCTCCAGCATTGTCTGTAGCATTTTTCATTGCCATCATTTTGGCAGCTTGCTCACATGCAATGTTTTCTACAACACCCTGATACACTTGTAACTCAATGTAACGTTTCAACAATACATCCAAAATATCTTTGGCATCAGGCTCATAAATATAATCCCAATGATGCGCCAATTTGTCGCGATCATCTTCCGGTGTAGGCAATGGTAATAATTGCTTCAACGTGGGTTTTTGAGTCATCGTATTTACAAACTCATTATATACGATATGTAACGCATCAATTTCACCAGTATAAAACGCATCACACATCACTTTCACGGCACCCAAAATGTCTTTCACCCCAGGGCTATCACCCAAATGATCGATTGACGCCAAAACTTTGCCACCTACACGTTTGAAAAAAGCCTGACCTTTTCGACCCATTACACACAGATCAACCTCTTGACCCAAGCCTTCGTATTCTTTCATATTGCGCAATGTTTCACGCAACAAATTAGTGTTTAAGCCACCACACAAACCACGATCGGTAGTCACCACAATCAAACCCACACGTCTGACCGCTCTCACCGTCATGAAGGGATGGTGATATTCTGATGCAGCCCGAGCAAGATGACGTACAACTTCATAAATTTTATTGGCATAAGGTCTAGACGCCCGCATTCTATCTTGCGTTTTACGCATCTTACTTGCTGCCACCATTTCCATCGCCCGCGTGATTTTACTCGTTTTCTGCGTGCTTTGAATGGTTGCGCGGATCTCTTTCGCTCCAGCCATAATCGTCTACCAGCTACCAGTTTGTTTAAAGTCAATCAATGCTGCCTTGAGCTTGGCATCAATCGTATCATCATACGCACCATCAGCATCAATTTGCTTCATCAATGTTGCATGCTCGCTGTGCATAAAGCCACGCAAGGCCGTTTCAAATGCTGTGATTTCAGCAACAGGCACATCGTCCATGAACCCTTTTTCAATGGCGTATAACGACAAGCCCATTTCTGCAACGGACAACGGTTCATATTGTTTTTGCTTCATCAATTCGGTAATGCGTTGGCCACGCTCTAATTGTTTGCGGGTTGCCTCATCCAAATCCGAAGCAAATTGCGAAAATGCTTCCAGTTCACGAAACTGTGCTAGTGCTAAACGTGTACCACCACCAAGCTTTTTCATGATTTTTGTTTGTGCCGCACCACCCACACGAGATACCGACAAGCCTGAATTAATCGCCGGACGTACGCCTGAGTTGAACAAATTATTGTCCAAGAAAATTTGTCCATCGGTAATCGAAATCACGTTGGTCGGTACAAAGGCCGAAACGTCTCCAGCTTGCGTTTCAATGATCGGCAACGCCGTTAAAGATCCTGTTTTACCTTTCACTTCACCGTTGGTCAAACGCTCCACTTCTTCTGCATTGATACGAGCAGCACGCTCCAATAAACGTGAGTGCAGATAAAAAATATCTCCGGGATAGGCTTCACGACCTGGTGGACGACGCAATAACAATGAAATTTGTCGATACGCCCAAGCTTGCTTGGTCAAATCATCGTAAACAATCAATGCGTTCTCACCGCGCTCCATGAAATATTCACCCATGGAACAACCAGAATATGGCGCAATAAACTGTAATGCCGCAGAATCTGCAGCACCCGCAACAACGACAATCGTGTGAGCCAAGGCATCATGTTCTTCTAATTTACGAACAATGGACGATACGGAAGAATTTTTCTGCCCAATCGCCACGTAGACGCAAATCACGCCTGTGTCTTTTTGATTGATGATCGCATCAATCGCAATCGCAGATTTACCTGTTTGACGATCGCCAATGATCAATTCACGCTGGCCACGACCAATCGGCACCATCGCATCAATCGCTTTAAGACCTGTTTGTACTGGTTCATCTACAGATTGACGTTCAATAACACCCGGTGCAATCCGCTCAATCGGCAAATAGCTATCTGTCCTAATCGGGCCTTTACCGTCGATGGGGTTACCCAAGGGATCCACCACACGACCCAATAATGCGGGTCCAACAGGCACCTCTAAAATGCGGCCGGTACAACGACCAATCATGCCTTCGCATAAACTACTGCCATCACCCAAAATCACCACACCCACTGAATCGCGCTCAAGATTCAACGCCAAACCGGAAACACCGCCATCAAATTCGACCATTTCTCCTTGCATGACACCATTTAAACCGTGTAAGCGTGCAATCCCATCTTTGATACTGGTGATCATGCCTTCATCTTGCGTACGTGCCGCAATTTTGAATTTCTCAATCTGTTTTTTAAGTTCCGTACTGATTTCTGACGGATTTAATGCAACCTGTGCCATGAATCTTTCCTCTCAAAATAACCTAGGCTGCTGCCAATGCAGCACCAAGATTCTCAATTTGGGTTCGTACCGAACCATCAAAAACCAAATTTCCAGCGTGGACGATCATCCCTCCTAGAATGGAAGGGTCAATCACCACAGCAAGGGTAATCTCACGTTGTAATCGACGACTCAATCGCTCAGCCAATTGTTCAGACTGTTCTTTGGATAACGCTGAGAAACTGATGACATCCACCGTCAATGTTTTTTCATACACCGCACGCAATTCTTGGAATTGTTTGACGATACTCGGTATCACCAACAAGCGTTTGTTCTGCGCCAACAATTCAATAAAAGCCTGGATATGATTGATATCCTCACCCGTATTCAAGTGCTGCAACATTGCAAGCATCAATTGACCGTGCTGCTCCGGTGTCGCAGAAGGATTGGTGATAAATGCCTCACATAAAGGATCCACGACAATCTGCGCCATACGCTCGAGCACATCCGACCAAGCAGTGATTTGTTGATGTTCTAATGCAAAATCAAACGCCGCTCTGGCATAGGGTCTCGCAATAGAGGTTAAGTCCGCCATATCAAATCTCTTCAATCAAATTATCAATCAATCCGCGATTGCATGTCTCATCAATCTCACGCTTCAAAATCTTT
This sequence comes from Gammaproteobacteria bacterium, assembly GCA_024742995.1. Lineage (GTDB taxonomy): Bacteria > Pseudomonadota > Gammaproteobacteria > Legionellales > Legionellaceae. The sequence continues at coordinate 217,417 of JANSXK010000002.1, read as the reverse complement.
TCAGCACCAACCACGGCTAGTTTGCCCACTTCTTTGTGCAACACAGCGCGTGCTCGATTCACTTCTTGCACCAAATGTTCCGCCGCAACTTTGGCTGCATGTTCAGCTTGAACCTTCGCTTCCTCTTTGGCTTCTTCCACCAATTGAGCTGCGCGTAAAGATGCTTTCTCAATGATTTCATTCGCCTGATGCTTGGCTTCTTTCAATTCGTCAACAATACGATGCTGCGCCAATTCAAACTCACGCTGACCGCGTTCTGCTGCCGCCAAGCCTTCTGCGATTTTGGATTGTCGCTCAGTCAACGCTTTTTGCAACAGCGGCCAAACGAACTTCATGGTGAACCATACAAAACAAGCAAATACCAGCATTTGTATGATCAAAGTCACATTAATCGACAAAGCAAATCTCCTGTGAATTCATTAAAAAACTACGCGCCCAAACCGGATAAAAACGGATTAGCAAAGGTAAAGAACAACGCCAGTCCGACACCAATCATAGTCACCGTATCTAACAAACCAGCCACAATAAACATTTTAACCTGTAACATTGGAACCATCTCAGGTTGACGAGCAGCACCTTCCAAAAACTTACCGCCCAACAAACCAAAACCAATAGCAGTACCCAACGCACCCAAACCAATCAAAAGAGACACTGCGATAACAGTCATACTCTGAATTTGTGCTACTAACTCTACTTGCATTCTTATCCCCTTAATAAAAAAACCGAATTAAAACCCCTAATGATCTTCATGAGCCCGACTTAGGTAAACAATCGTCAACACCATGAAAATAAATGCCTGTAACGTAATGACCAAAATATGAAAAATGGACCACGCAAGCGCCAGAACAAATTGAGTCACTGCTAAAGAAGTTGTGCTGATTGGCGCTGACATACTGCCATTTAATGTCATCAAAGCAATCAAAATAAAAATTAACTCCCCTGCATACATATTACCAAATAACCGCAAAGCCAACGAAATAGGCTTCGCAACAAAACCAAGCACTTCTATCAATAAATTAAAAGGCACGAGCAATACATGATTAAAGGGTTGGAATGCGAATTCTTTTGCAAAAGCACGCACACCCTTAATCTTCAAACTATAAAAAAGAATCAAAATAAAAACAGACAGCGACATTGCAAATGTCAAATTCAAATCAGTCGTGGGCACAACTTTCAAATGATGATAGCCCAATACATTCGCAACCGCGGGTAAAATATCTACGGGCAAAATATCCATAAAATTCATTAAAAATACCCAAATGAAAATGGTCAACGCCAAAGGACCAATCACAGCAGATCTGCCATGGAAACAATCTTTTACCTGGCTATCGGCAAATACCAACAACCATTCGACAAAATTCTGCAAACGCCCCGGCACAGCAGCCGTCGCTTTTCTCGCTGTCATATAAAAGAAAGACAGTGCAAACACCCCTAAGATCACTGAAAAGAACACCGTATCAGCATTCACCGTCCAAAAGCCGCCATCAACCCCCCAATGCATCTCTTTGAGATTGTAAGTCAGATACGTCAGATGATGTTTGATGTAGTCTGTATTCGATAGCATATTATTTTTCTAAACCTATTTTATAAGTAATGGCGCAAACCAAACCAACAATTGCAGCCCAATATATGTCCCAAAAAAAATCACTGGGTTGACTGTGGTTGCAGCAAAAATCAAGGCAAACATCACAACCGACAACCCAAATTTCAGCGCTTCTCCCTGATAAAACCCTTTGAGAATCAAGCGCGCTGCTCGTGCTCCTTGGTATTGGAACATCCGATAAGTTCGATACCCATTAGGCACAATATACGCCAACCCCGCCAACGAAGCCGATCTCACCCCCATCGCTCCCACATAAAAACCTGCGATACCAATAAGCACAAAACAGGTGATCAACTCAATCAACATGAGTTTACGCAAAACATGCTTGGGGTGATTCAATGAATATCCTCATCTTTTCGGGACCGAATTATAAAATAATCCTGGAACCCCTGCAAGCGAAATGAACATCTTTTTTTCAAGCAAAGGGCAGAGATCTGTTAAGATCCGGAAAAAATGCGAGAAACAGCCGCAATCTATTTTCGTGCAAGCACCTTTTTTACCTCTGCACCACAGCATCACTATCAACTACTCAAGGTTGTATTCGAAAATATTCTTTATGGTCTATAATTGTTAATGCTAGCAATAACAAATTGGAAACGACATGCCAGGTAAAAAAGCACTTCAACAAGGAAGCAATAATTTAACCAAAGTTGAAGGTGACCGTGTTTTAAAAGTGCCAAATCCTAATGGCGCCAGTTTTTTTGAATTACCTTATCAAGAGCAAGCAATAAAATGGAATGACTACTATAAGGGTACAATTTATGCAACAGTCTTCGTGAATGACGATGGAAAACTGTCAACGCCGTATATTGAAGGGTCCCATCCTAATGACAAGGAACGCTTAGCTGTTTGTGAAGCAATGCTGCAAAATGGATTTATTATGGTAGATTGCCGTGATAAAAGAAATTTTATTGCTGGCAAAGACGATACAATATTTCCGGTAGATTTTGGTCAAATTTACAAGCAAGAAGACCGCTTTTATAAGGTGCACTTGAAGGTGGTGCAAAGAGAGTTGCATACAATCAAGTCTCGACTCAATAATCCTCAGCGAGGACCCATAATCGAGCAGTATAACCCTTTTAAAGATGTGGAAGACTATATTGCAGCCTTAGAGAAATATAAATTAACACTAACGAAAGATTCCAAAGATACCTTAGCCAAAGATAAAGTGGCTCAAATTGACTCGTTTATCGCTGACACTAAAGGACGCATATCAAAATATAATGCGGGACAAGAACATGCATTCGATGATTATCTTGAAACAAATAAAGTGTGTCTGGAAATCCTTGCTCAAAATAGAGCATCCAAACCTATCTTATATTCAGTGCTACTCAGCTTGATGATTGTCCCAGCAATCTGTGGTGCTATTCAATTGGCAATAACCAACGGTAATGACTATTTGTTTTTGAGGGCGGTAAAAGGCTCGGAGAAACGTGCCTTGGAGGTTCAAACAAAAGTCATTGAAATTAAGGACGGCTTATCTAAAATCAAAGGTTCTGATTCTGATAAAAATAAACCAATAAACCCAAAGCACGTACCTTAATTCCTAGCCCTCGGTATCGGGATTTTACCCCAGCCTAATGAAAAACTTCAATATTGACATCCTAGTCCTTACATGGCACAAATAAGACTTCTCTATCACTGAAATAAGCCATGCTGCCCGTCATCAAATGGATAAAATCAGAAGCCAATTTGCCTGTGATTGTCATTTCTATCGGGTTAGCAATCGGTATTTATCATTGGTTTTCTTATTTCATTCCATTTACGAACAATGCCTTTGTTGCCACCAACACCATGCCTGTGGCTGCCGATGTGTCGGGGTTTGTCAGTAAGATCTATGTTAAAAACGGCGAACCCGTAAAAAAAGGGGCGCCTCTCATTCAAATCTACCCCAAACCATACCAATTGGCTTACGATTACGCCAAAGCAAAATATGAAGAAGCGCAGGAAAAAATCATTGTCATTGAGAAAGAAACAAAAAAAACCCGTGATTTACTAGCTGCCGCAAATTATGACTATGAAAAAGCAAAAATTCGTTACCGGTTTAAAGACAGTCAAACCGTGCGCCAAGCTGTGCCTTTATTAGAAATTAGAGAATTACGCTATGGCTTGCAAGCCGCAGAAAAAAAACGTGATGCCTTAAAAAAACAAATTGCCATCGAAGATCAAGAAATCGTAAAGCAACATAAAAAAGTCAATGCCTTAAAAGCAGCCATGAACAATGCTCAAGTGAATTTAAACTTGACGATCATTCCCGCCCCCAGCGATGGTTACGCTGACAATATGTACATCTCAAACGGCACCCCCGTCAAAATTCATAAGCCCTTGTTTTCATTTGTAGATACCTCGCATTGGTGGATACAAGCAAATTTTGATGAAACCGATTTGCGACGCATACGCCCTGGGGACGAAGCCATTGTTTTCCTTAGAATGTATTATTTTCACAAGATATATCACGGCAGAATCGTCAATCATATCTGGGCCGCAGATAGACAAAAAACAGCCTCTCGCAGTCAGCAGCAACTTGTTAAAAACGAAAATGAATGGCTATTGATTCCGCAAAGATTACCCCTACAAATTGAAATCATAGATCCTGATCCCAAGTTTCCGCTGCACCCAGGAGCAAGTGCTTATGTTTATCTCAAAGCTCATACGCACGGTTGACAACTATGATCCCTTGGGAATTTTTCAAGTGCATGGCATCAAAATTGTCTATATCTTAATGATCTTATTTGCTTTCAATGGCCTGCTCGATATTCCCAATTCATATTTCTACTTTTTTTACGTTCCACTGACGGCAATGACAGCAGAGATTCAAGGCACAAGTTTACCTGAGCGATATACTTTTTTTATTGGTGTCACCTTAGGAACGATTGTGATCATCATGATTTTGAATCTACTGTTCTCAATCCCGATGCTGTTTTTGTTTTGCGCTTTTGTGATCACTTTTTTGTTGTACAAATATATAATGAAAAAGCCCAATCAATTATTTTGGGTACCCATTATTTTAAGCTTGGTTTCATATTCGCTCAATTATCGGGTGGTTAATGGTTCTCCCTGGGCCATTTTAAATAATGGAGTCACCACCTTGATCGCCATGTTCATCATCTTGGGCGCATTGGTGTTGTTTCCCTTAAGTTTTCATTATCGTATTTGGCTGAGAACACTACATAAAGTGGTAGACCTCTGCTTAAAAAATTTTCTAATTCTGCAAAACGGGCAAACAAATGTGACAGATATTCCAGCATATATTGTGAACTTAAGAATGTACGCCAATATGCTGCCTTATAAATTTCCGACCTTTTCCATCTTAAAAATAACACTGCTCATTCACGAACTATATCTCATGAGTTGCGTCTCAGAGACCCCTGTACCCATTTTTACCCAAAAACAATTCCAAGACATTGTGCACTATCTGCGCCAGCTCCTAACAGCCATTGAGGATGAACAACCTTGTATTGTGGTAGAGGATCATGACAACATGGTACAAAAGATCATTCTTTCTTGGAATCACTGTGTCACACATATCTGAGTATCGAACGACAAGAGCCTTACAAATTTGCATTGTGTTTGTCACAACACTATGTCTTGAGCGTCTTTTAAACTTAAATCGCGCAGGCTGGATCGGCTTTGTCGTGATGATGATTTATGTTGGATTTGATTCGGGCGCAAGCATCCATCGAACCTTGCTGCGTTTTTGGGGAACCCTGCAAGGACTACTATTATCCTACTTCATATGGTTGCTCTGCCTGCTTGATTATCGCTTGATACTCGTGATTATCCCTCTCGTGGTTTTTTTCTCGTTTTTTTCTTTAAACAAATTTTACTCCTACCCTACGATTTTCACGGTCACCTTAACCTTCCTTGGCACCGCCTATTTTGATCCCAAAGATTATGACACTTACTATTTTTTCTTTGATTATTTAAGAGCAACCACCGTAGCTTTTTTTATTTGTTATATATTTGAAGGATGGATTTTCAAAAACAGCAATCTCACCGAAAAATTTTATTTTGATTTGCAAAAAAGCATCATCGAAGAATTAGAGCACTTATATAAAACTGCAACGAATTTTCCGCCCAAACAAAATAAATTTTTACGTGGTAGTGCTGCTTGTCGAGTTAAAATCAATGCATTACATACATTTGAGCAAACGGCCACACATGACGTGAACTTAGAACATGGCTTGCATCATGTCGATGATTTTCATGCACTGGTCAGTAAAACCTTGCATGATATTCGGTTATTATTCATATTATCTCCAAACTCTATAGATGCTTTAAGCAATTCTATTCAAACGATGTTGGCGAAGTTAAAACAGTATTTACCCCTGGATGAACGATGATTGCACGATGGTTGAAAATTGGATGGTTACTACCCCTGCTTGCATTTACCGCATGCTCACTTGATCGCGAGTTTTCGCTAAAACAACCCGTAGAAATTCCTAAAAAATGGTCGACCCAAGATCCTTTCGTGACGCGCCCAGTTACCGATGCACGTTGTCTCGCATGGTGGCGCCAATACCACGATCCAGACTTAAACAAATTGGTTCGGCAAGGCTTAAAAAATAATAATGATATCCGCATTGCCATGGCAAATATTGAATCAGCGCAAGGAGAATTGAAACGCGTCGAATTAAATTGGATCCCCAGTATCAATAGTAATTTGGGTTTTTCTTCGTTTCCTTATTTGGGATATCCCGGGGTATTAGCAACCATCAGCATCCCACTGTATATGGTGAATATTTTTAATCAAATCAAATCACAACAACGCGCTTATTATGACTTAAAAGTAACCAAGGCCATGCGGAATGGGGTGAAATTAACTGTCATTGCCGCAATTACAAGTTCGTACTATAGTCATTTGGCACAAAAAGAACGCTTAGAGTTATTAGAAGCAATAGAACAAGAGTTGGCAGAAACACTACATATCTACAAGGAAACTTACGCCCAAGGCTTAACCACGAATATCGATGTGAATCGTACAAAAGCCGAGTTGGATTTGGTGCAGGCAGAAGAACGCGTGATGAAAAAAAACCTGGTCGCCACACAAAATGCATTACGTTATCTGATCAACCAAAACCCACATCCTTTTGTATTTAAAAAATCTTTTGCTAGCATCGATAGCCATCATATGGTTGTTGATTCTCTACCCTTAGCCGTCATCGAACATCGTCCTGATATGGTCGCCGCTAGAAATGAATTAAAAGCACACCGTTCCGGTATTGGTGTTGCACTGAGTAAGTTTCTCCCCGAATTTCAATTGGGTATCGCGCGAGGGGATATTGCCACCATTCCCAATGGCCATACCTTAGGCATGCCCATCTACTTTAATCAAGCCATCCTATCTCAACCGTTGATCACACTTTCCTCTTTTGGAGAATTAGATCGTGCCCGTGGCGAATCGAAAGCAACGTATTACCGGTATATTAATACCTTACGTAAAGCATTGCGTGACGTTGATACCGATCTAGCGGCTCATCGTTACCAAACTGAACGACTGGATAAAACAGTGGCAGCGAAAGAGGCAGTGCGCCACGCGTATGATTTACATCAAAGTCTTTATCGGCAGGGTATCAGTAGTTACCTTGATCTCTTACAGAAAAAAATCCATTTAAATGAAATCAAAATTGTCGTAAACGAACATAAAATAGAACAAACCTTGTCCATCATCCATCTCTACGAAGATCTCGCAGTAGGATATGGATATCAGGTTGAGAAAAGACCCTGCTGCAAAGACACACTGCGCCTCCGACACTTCTCTGATCTGTATCCTTATTTTTTAATGTTGTGAACCTGTTTATGACCAGGGCGCATCATGATCTTGCACCAGAAAAGCAGACGCTAATTTGTTAAAACAACAAAAAAGCAAAGAGGCGTGAAAAGATGAGCAGGACAACAAGAAGATACACAAAGGAATTCGCTATCGCAAAGGAGGAAAAAGAAATCCTAAAAAAGGCAGCGACATACTTTGCTCAGCACCAAAAATATTGTGCCTGCAACAACGGAAGAGGTCTAAACTGTCGAGCTCTTTCTCACTAAGGTGACAGCTGTTGCTGTCTCCAGTAGTCATTTTCTTTTGTAAATCGCACAACTTCAGAAAAACCATCCTTTATCAATGTGTAAAAAATAATTGTTTCTGGTATGAAACGAAACCCCATATAAAACTCACTCCTAGGAATATTTTGATCAATAGAATTCTGAAATAAAGCTTCTCTCATGTTTTCTAGTTCACTTACATTACCAATTTCTCGACCTGAAAAAGGTGCGTATACAGAAAAGCGTAATTGTCTATCTCGAGATAATGTACTCCAATACTGTTCATTTTCCTCTTGCATCAAAGGATATGTCTTTCCTTCCAAAATAATTTGTCTTTTTTGCACTGAGAGCCAAAAGTTAATTGTAGTCGTGGGGTTATTCAATAATTCGTCTACTTTTCTTGTTTTACTCGATGTAAAAAAAACGGCGCTTTCGTCCTTGATTTCACGAATTGCTACAACACGGCTATGAGGCGTATTTTTTGAAGCAGTAGATAAAATTGCAGATTCGGGTTCTGAAATTCCTAATGAGCGCTCGCTCTCCAGCCATTCGTGTATTTTATTAAAAGGCATCATCATTTCCTTGAAAAACCAGAGTTTCGCAAAACTCAAAAATGAGTGCGGCCTGGATCTTTCCCATAAAACAGAGAGTGCAAACGCACATTCGAAAATTTAATGGTGCACTCGGCGACTTTCGAATCACTGACACGTTGGTTCCAATCTCGGCACTTTAAATTTACGCCATTGATTTTATATATATATTTTATTTTTTTGCATCGCTGAGTTTAACATTAACTGTAAGAAAATTAATACGATAATTGATAACAATACCCATTATGACAGCGATATCGCTTAACTTATCTCATGTCGTTCTCTTAACTGCCACCCACATTTTACTGCGCCATGTAAATGCGTTAAATACTTAAAATTCATTGATGATACATCCCAACAATTATGAACTCAATTGGTTCGGTCTTCGAGTCCTTGACTCCTCATTTCATCTCCGAATGGGATTCGTTTTGAGACGGAAAAAACAATGCCTCCGCTTCAGACAGGCCATCATGAACCATCACAGTTACGATTAAATTACTGATACCACAACCCGCGGAACCACTGCCTAACACAGCAATTTTATGATGAATCAACCCTGTGCCTGTTACTTGCACAGCAGAAAGTAACGTCGCTGTCGCAATAGCCGCAGTCCCTTGGATATCATCATTAAACGTACACAGTTGATCTCGATATTTTTCTAAAATTGGGTTTGCATTTTGTTGCGCAAAATCTTCCCACTGTAATAAAATATGAAGAAAATGTTTTTTAACCGCCGCGACAAAAGCCGCTATAAAATCATCGTAGTCTTGGCCTCGAATCCATTCATGCTTCCAACCAATATACAATGGATCTTGAGTGCGCTCTTGGTTATTGGTACCCACATCCAACAAAATAGGCAATGTCCCATTGTGGAGTAATCATTAAAATTAGGGCCCACAAATAAATATAAGTCGCTTGATTCAATAATAACCGCACACCCAAGCGAACTCACAAGCCCCCAGTACACACCAATATAATTAGGATGATCTTCAGAAACAAACTCCTTTGCATCCAGCATAACCGCTAACGCATACTTGACTCAAGGTTTCAATTAACTTTCCCGCACGCCATGCCCTAACCTTACTTCCAGTGACTAGAACAAGTTTCACCGCAGCATTGAATCGCGTCGACGCATCCCGTAGCGCTGCGGCCAACGCTGCAGCATCACTTACTGATCGAAAATTAAAAGAACGTTTTGTGGGAAAGGAAACTTCAAGATGCAAAATATTACATGCCATCTCAATGTATGCTGGTTTTTTGTGTTGAATTGCAAGGGCAATGGCCTCATCAATTTGAGCAGGCGCATCACTAGGTCGATGAATCCACACGGCGTGTACCGTCATATGAGCATACATCCGTCGCATAACCTGCATTCAATTCATTACAACAGTTAATCATCTGTAATTTCGGCTGCGTTAATAACTCATCCAATAACGTGAGATTCTAATCTCCTGGGATAGCAAAATAAGTTGAAAGCCCTATACCATAAAGTCGTTGTGCAAGATAACCTCCAGCTGTCGTCATAATGATATCCTTTCGAGTTAAATTCAAAGATTGGATATAAATAATGTAGTGGTGCAATATACAATTGTAAAGCCTCTCGTCAACATCACGAGCTAAGATTGTGAACAACTATCTCGCCATCATATCTCATATAAAATTTTTACATATATTCAAGACAATGCTATCTTTGAAAAATATTAAACTATATTGATCCCTCATGTCTTTACACATTATCATTCTTGCTGCCGGTCAAGGGATGCGCATGCGTTCATCCTTGCCCAAAGTGCTTCACCAAGTTGCCGGACAATCGATGTTGGCACACGTCATACAAACCGCAGAAGCACTCAATCCCGAACAAATTCATGTCGTTATTGGACATGAAGGTAAAAAAATTCAAGCCACTTGCCAACATCTAAAAGTAAATTGGGTGATTCAAGCAGAACAATTAGGCACCGGTCACGCCGTACATCAAGCACTCCCGCAAATTCCAGATCATGCGCATGTTTTGGTGCTTTTTTCCGATGCACCGTTACTCCGTACCGAAACTCTAATGAATCTCACCACGCTCTACCAATCCAATCCGCCCTCTACCTTGGCGTTATTATTAGCCTCAGTCCCTAATCCGTACGGTTTAGGACGCATTATCCGAGATGCCGACAATAATATTCTTGCCATCGTGGAAGAAAAAGATGCGACCCCAGAACAGTGCTTGATCACCGAAATTTATCCAGGCATTTGCTGTACATCCATGGAGAACCTGCAACGTTGGCTCCCCCAATTAACCGTCAAAAATGCGCAAAAAGAATATTATTTTACCGACGTGGTTGCCATGGCAAAAACCGAAGGTCTTCCTATCGTCTCCACACATGTAGAAGATTATCGTGATATTTTGGGCGTAAACGATCGCAGTCAACTCCAAGTGGTAGAGCGCATCTGGCAGCATCGTGTGGCACAAGATTTATTGCTATCCGGAGTGACCTTGGCTGACGCCAATCGGATTGATGTGCGTGGTCATCTCAACTGCGAACAAGACGTGTATATTGATGTGAATAATGTGTTCAATGGCAACGTCACCATAGGCGCCGACAGTATTATTGAACCCAACTGTGTCTTGACCAATGTCACCATCGGCAAAAACTGTCATATTTTAGCCTCTACGGTAATCGAAGATTGTGTGATTGGCGATGATTGTCATATCGGTCCTTTTGCACGGCTTCGACCCGGCACACAATTGGCTGCACACTGCAAAATTGGTAATTTTGTTGAAGCCAAAAAAGCCATCATGGGCGAACACAGTAAAGCCAGTCATTTGACTTATTTGGGGGACGTCACCATCGGCAAAGAAGTCAACATCGGCGCGGGCACCATCACCTGTAATTATGATGGTGCCAATAAACATCACACCACCATAGAGGATGGCGTTCATATCGGCTCAGACACGCAATTGATAGCACCCATCACCATCGGCAAAAATGCCACCATCGGTGCAGGCAGTACCATTCGTACAAATGCACCGCCTGAAGAGTTGACCTTGACCATGTCGAAACAAAAAACCATTCGCGGCTGGCAACGAAAAAGAAAGTCAGATAAATAAAACCTGGCATTAAGAGGATGGATACTCACACAAATCACGAATGATACAAGTAGCACAATGCGGTTTTCTGGCCACGCATACGTAGCGACCATGTAAAATTAACCAATGATGTGCGTCCAATAAATACTCAGGATCAATACGCTTCACCAATGCCTGCTCAACAGCCAAAGGGGTTTTACCCTTTGCCATACCAATACGATTGGCCACACGAAAAATATGGGTATCCACAGCCATGGTAGGCTGCCGAAAAGCCGTATTTAATATCACGTTCGCCGTTTTCCTGCCAACCCCAGGCAATGATTCCAATGCTTGACGCGTATCCGGTACTTGGCTGTGATATTGCTCGATTAATAAGGCACACGTTTGAATGATATGTTTGGCTTTGGCATTAAACAAACCAATGGTTTTGATATAGGGTTTTAATTCTTCCTCTCCCAAAGCCAAGATAGCCTCAGGCGTACCAGCCACCGGAAACAAATGCTGCGTAGCTTTATTCACACTAATGTCCGTCGCTTGCGCCGATAACATCACGGCAATGAGTAATTCAAAGGTAGACTGATACTGCAATTCAGTCGCGGGATGCGGGTTTTGTTTTTTAAAGCGTTTGAAAATTTCAGAAATAATTGCAGCGTTCATGGTGGTGTTTTGTTACGAATCCATACTGCGGAAATATACGCTTTTTTTGTTTCTTTGTCTGCTTACGTTTTAACTTCGTGGTTCGCCACTTCAAAATCAACGTTTTCTTATGCATATCAACTTTTAATAAAAGTCATAATGATCACCCCCTATGATTTTATAAATTTTCTCCCATAAATACCCTCTTAAACAGACAATGTTTTTGAAAAAGAAACAGAAAGGTCATATTGACCAATATAAATGTATATTGTACTATAAAAATCTTTAATTGTAAGGATCTTAGTATGCAAAAATTGTATTCTCTCTCCGCGCTGATGTTGGCAATAGTGTTTTCTATGCCTCTGGCGCATGCTGAACAAAATGATACGCCTACTGTTGACTATATTCAGCATGTTGTGGTGAACAACTGCTTCGTTGATCATAACAGTTGGATCAAAATACGTTATGAGTTAACTGAGCCAACAGGCGTAATACATAAAGGACATATATACCCCAGTACAGATATCATCAATTTAGATCAAAATACTTCTAAAATATTATCCGGGGTTTACACATTGCATTTTTCTTTTTGTGGTGGCAGCATCGCGTTTCCAAAATGCCACTCATATAGTGCCTCAGCCAATATTCAGCACAACGCCAATGTCATTTGGGATCTCAGTTGCGATGGCATAAAAGTCAATCAAACAGATCTTTAAATAGCGTTTATACATAGCATGAATACCAGGTTTTTGTTGGACATTAAAATAAATGCTATCATCTGCACACAAATTCACAACGAGAGGTAAAAAATGACACACTATTATAAAAAAATGATTAGCTTAATCATGATAGGATACACACTCACCGTGCCGATGATTGCTTCCGCCACCTTGGTCCCTTTTACTGAATCAAATTGCTCAGACTTGGCAAAGCCCAAAACTGTTTTGTTGGTCCGTGCAACTTGGTGCTCTCACTGCAAAAAATTCTTGCCTGTTTATGAAAAAGTTTCCAATAAAGACAAATACAAAGACTGGACCTTTTATAATATCATTGCTGATGACTTGTGGCGCGTATGTGGCAAACAAATTGATGGCTACCCGTATACCTATAAAAATAATATGAAAACAGTTTTGAAAGGCAATCGTTCTCAGAAAGCACTCGAGCATTTTTTGGATGCTAATTAAGCAGCAACCACATGATGTAAAACGCGATGCTCCATACAATCACTGCAGATACTTTATTAATTATTTGCAGCCATCGTCCCGTTTTATCTAATCGATGCAAAAAATGGCCCATGACCGACAAGCCGAAAAACCAGCAAGCAGATATCAAAATACATGCTGAGGTAAACATAATTTTTTCATTGCCCACAAAGTGCAATGAACTGGTGCCAATCACACCAACGGTATCCAACAACGCGTGTGGGTTCAACAAAGACACTGATGCTGCAAACACCATTTGTCTCTTTGCTGACAACGGCTTTTTACCCTCTTGTAATTTCGTAGGCTTATGACGCCAAGTCACCCATCCCATATAGATAAGAAAACAAAATCCTATCCCTAATACCATTGTTTTTAACCATGGAATGGCCAACACTACCATGGAAACACCCAAAACCGCCCAAACAATTAAAATGGCGTCGCAAAGTGTCGCCATTAAAACACTTGGCATGGCATGTAAAAAATGTCGCTGATTGGCACCCTGGTTGAATATAAAAATATTTTGTACACCCAAAGGCAAAATAAGGCCCAGTGCTAAAATAGCACCATAGATAAAGGCATGAAGCATGATAATTTCCTACATTTTATTTTTTGTGCGGACCAATGCTGCTAAAATATACGCCTTTTTTACGATATTGTCTTCTTGATTTTTGGATGATTTTGATAACAAAAAAGGACCTTACTCCTTTTAAGTTATACTTAAATGGAATATACTTCTTTTAAGTTACAATCAAAAAAGGCTGCTTGATGCACTTACCGCGCTTACTAACAATGGATTTACCACAAGGACAATCGGCTTTTTTATGGGGGGCACGCCAAACAGGAAAGTCTACTTATTTGGCACAACACTTTCCCAACGCCATCTCCTATGATTTATTAAAAACAGACGAATTAGCACGACTATTAGCAGCACCACATCATTTAAGAGAAGAGTTACTGAGCCTCAGCGAACAAGAGCTCGCTCATCCCGTTATTATTGATGAGGTGCAGAAAGCACCTGCCTTGTTAGATGAAGTACACTGGTTAATTGAAAATAAAAAAATAAGTTTCATTTTATGTGGCTCAAGTGCTCGGAAATTAAAACGAGGTGCCGCTAACCTGTTGGGTGGCAGAGCTTGGCGATTCCACTTTTATCCTTTGGTTTACCCTGAAATTCCTGACTTTGACTTATTACACGCATTTAAAAGCGGTTTATTGCCAGCAAACTATTTCTCCAAACAACCTGAGCGTATGCTGCGTGCCTACATTGGTGACTATTTAACGCAAGAAATTCAAGCAGAGGGGTTCGTAAGAAATCTCGCTGGATTTGCCAGGTTCATAGATTTGGTAGGATTTACCAACGGACAAATGCTAAATTTCGCAAATATTGCACGCGACGTGGGAATTGATGCAAAAACGATTAAAGAGTATTACCAAATACTAGTAGATACTTTAATTGGTTATTTTGTAACGCCTTTCCATAAAAAAGTGAAGCGTGACCTGATACAGTCCACGCCAAAATTTTACCTTTTTGATATTGGTATCGCGAATCATTTGCAACGTCGAAGTATTAACATTCTTAAAGGTGAGGAAGCAGGGAATATATTTGAACATTATATACTAACAGAACTTGTCGCCTATTTAGGCTTAAAAGAATTAGATGTCCCCTTGAATTATTGGCGTAGCAAATCTGGTTTAGAAGTAGATTTTGTGCTTGATAACGGTAAAATGGCAATTGAAGTAAAAATATCTGCCAATATACAACTTACAGATCTCAAAGGTTTGGTCTCATTTTGTGAAGATTATCAACCACGCCACGCAGTAGTGGTTTGCCAAGCACCTCGCAAACGTATCCTTGCAACCATCGGGAAAACACCTATCGAAATATTACCCTGGAAAGACTTCCTAGAGCATTTATGGTCAGGGAAATACGAGTTCGGAACCTAGAGTGCAACCCTACGTTTTGTTTTTTGTACGAGCCAATGCCGCTAAAATATATGCTTTTTTTGCGGCGCTGTCTTCTTGATTTTGATCTGCTGCAGCCAAACGGCGTTTGGTTCGATAGTGCTGAGATTTTTCGTGCTCTGCGGCCACCAAGCGGATCTGTCTAGCCTCATACCGAGCACGCGCCACGTCCGGGTCATAATCTGCCTCTGGTATTGTCACCATATCAATACAATCCACCGGACAAGGCGCCACACATAAATCACAGCCCGTACACTCATGTGGCAAAACCGTGTGCATGAATTTGGCCGCACCTACGATAGCATCCACAGGACAAGCTTGGATACATTTGGTGCACCCAATGCACTCTGACTCACGAATCACGGCCAATGCTGGCGGACGTGTTTCTGCAAGCACTTGCACCTCATAAGGACTGGGATCAATATTTAATAACGCGCCCAATGCCTGCAATGTTTTGATGCCACCGGGCGGGCAATGATTGATTTCGGCTGTTCCGGCTGCCAATGCTTCGGCATAGGGACGACAACCCGCGTAGCCACATAAGCCACATTGGGTTTGCGGCAGTAGGGCATCGATATCTTGCACTTTCGTCATTTAAACCTCTAGCAATGCGTCAATACTACTTTGCTCTACGCGCGAAATCAAAGGAATGAAAGGTTGAATCGTGTGATCTAATAAAGGCTGATGAATACTATCCCATACCAGGGGGTCGCAATTTAAAAATGCTTCCACATTTGCTGCCATTTGTGGCAACACCGGTTTCAAATAAGTCATCAACACTCGAAACGCATTCAATCCCATAGTACATACCATCTGAACTCGCGGTAACATCGCCTCATCTTTGGCCAGTACCCATGGTTTTTCCGCATCGATATATTGATTCACCTTATCCGCACCGTCCATGATGATACGCAACGCACGTGCATAATCACGGCCCAGGTACGCAGTCACAATAGACTCACGTAAATCAACCAATACTTGATATAGATCAGGATCGGCCAAAGTATCCGCCAAACGCAATTCAAATTTTTTCTGAATAAAACCCGCACAACGACTGGCAATATTTACCATTTTTCCAACCAAATCTGCATTCACCCGCTGCAACATATCAGCAAAGTTCAAATCCAAATCGTCCACACTGCCATTCATTTTTGCAGCAAAATAATAACGCAAATAATCTGGATGCAAATGTTGTAAATACTGTCGGGCTTCAATGAAGGTCCCGCGTGACTTCGACATTTTTTGGCCGTTGATGGTCAAAAATCCATGGGTAAAAACCGCTGTCGGCAAACGATGTCCACTGCCCGATAACAACGCGGGCCAAAACAATGTATGAAAATACATGATGTCTTTGCCAACAAAATGATAGAGTTCCGTGGTTGCATCTTGATCCCAAAACGCTGCAAACGATTCGTCGTTTTGATCACAGTAGTGTTGAAATGCCGCCATATAACCAATCGGCGCATCTAGCCAAACATAAAAATATTTATCAGTCGTACCTGGGATCAAAAATCCAAAATAAGGTGCGTCTCTGGAAATATCCCACGCTTTCAAACCAGCCTCAAACCACTCCGCTAATTTATTCGCAACTTCCGTTTGTAATGCCCCACTTGTGGTCCATTCTTTCAAAAAAGCTTCATAGCGCTGCAAATCAAAAAAATAATGTTCGGATTCTTTTTCAATCGGTGTCGCACCTGAAATAGCAGACACTGGATCTTTCAAATCCACAGGCGCATAAGTCGCACCACAAACTTCACAGCTATCACCATATTGGTCGGGCGCATCACATTTAGGACACGTCCCTTTGACATAACGATCCGGCAAAAAAATCTGTTCGACAGGATCAAACGCCTGGGTGATCACGCGTGTTGTAATATCACCGCGTGCATGCAAACGTTGGTATATCTCTGCCACCAACGCCTCATTTTCTGGAGAGTGGGTAGTATGGTAACAATCGTAATGAATCCCAAATCCTGCAAAATCTGCAGCATGGCTGGCTTGAATCGATTGCGTCAATTCTAAAGGACTGATACCCATTTGTTGCGCTTTGAGCATAATCGGCGTGCCATGCGCATCATCGCCGCACACGGCAATGCACTGATGCCCAAGCATGCGCTGCACTTGCACCCAAATGTCTGTTTGAATATGCTCGACCAAATGTCCCAAATGCAAATGGCCGTTGGCATAAGGTAACGCACTTGTGACTAGCATTTTGCGCCGATTTGTCATAAGATAGCACTCACTGGTTAAGTTCAGCACGGGTCAATCGATAAGAAAACCCAATAAAAACGCTGAATTATACCAGGACTTACGCAAAACGACGAGGTTGCGACAAAAAAAACATGACTCCAACACGACTTATCATAGGCATCAGCGGATCATCTGGCATTATTTATGGCATTCAGCTATTAAAAGCATTGCAAGCGCTGCCCATAGAAACCCATTTGATTGTCACCAAAGCTGCCCAAGTCACGCGCACCTACGAAACTGCGCTAACCTATACCGAGCTCAAAACCCTGGCCGACGTTGCATATCATCCTGAAGACATCACCGCACCCATCGCCAGTGGATCTTATCCCACGCTGGGCATGATCATCGCCCCTTGCTCCATGAATACACTAGCAGAGATTGCGCACAGTTTATCAGGCAATTTGTTGTCCCGTGCCGCAGATGTGGTGTTGAAGGAACGACGACGCTTGGCATTGGTACCACGTGAATCACCTCTCCACCAAGGTCATCTACAAAATATGCTGACGGTCACACAAATGGGTGGCATCATTTGTCCACCTGCGCCTGCTTTTTATCAACAACCGAATTCTATTTTAGATCTGGTCAATGATAATGTCGGCAGAATACTCGATCTGTTTGGTATCGAGTCCGGTTTAACCCAACCCTGGGACGCAAACCTGGCTTTTAATACGCCAAGATGATAAGCTATTGACTGTAATTTATCCCTTTATTTAGAAGTATCACAGCATGAAATTTTTGGCTTCCCTCATTATTTTAATCAGTTCCCTGACATCCTTTGCACAAGAGATGTACCCTAAGGGATGTGTGCCTTGGGTCATTCATGACGCGATGCCTAACCTCAGCGCTAAAACACCAATCGTGATCATGCTGCATAATGTATCTGATACAGAGTTATGGATCACACACCCAGTAGAAGATCCCAGCGCACAAGCAGGGTTCAGCAGTTTGCTCCAGCCGGGAAAATGGTCAGCCCTGGCGTTCAGTCAAACCAGTAAATCCTTTGCGTTACAATGTATAGAGTCTAAGCCCGGGCATGAGCAACAAATTTCGTGTGAATCCGTCTTGGCTATTTGCCAATGGTCAAATTCTAAATTACCCAAAGCAGACTCAGGCGTTTTTTGGGCAGCCGAGAATATGGACATCGCACCATTAAAGGCTTACATTGAACGACAAGGTTATGGCTTAAACTCCAGTTCAGGCAAGAGAGCATCGTGAGTAAAAAAACAAAAGATCCTTATTACGGCAGAGAAAAAGAAAAGTACGACCATCCTATTCCCAGTCGTGAATTCATCATGATGGTTTTGGACGAATTCGGGCGCCCTATGACTCGAAATCAACTCATTAAAAAGCTTGCCATCTCTGATGAAGCACAACAAGACGCCCTGAATTTTCGTTTGCGCGCGATGTTGCGTGACGGCCAATTGATGCAAGATCGGCGTAATCGCTATTGTCTTTTTGATCGCATTAATTTACGCCGCGGCAGGGTTCAAGGCCACCCTGATGGATTTGGTTTTTTTATTCCTGACGATGATGGGGATGACATGATGTTATCCGCCACCGAAATGCGCGGGGTCATGCACGGTGATACGGTATTGGCCTTCAAAACATCCGAAGATCGGCGTGGACGCTCAGAGGGGAAAATTCATGAAATCATTGAACATGCGAATGCATCTGTGGTCGGACGTTTCTTTACCGAGCATGGCGTTGCTTTTGTGGTACCAGACAGCAAGCGCCTGACACAAGATATTTCTATTCCAGGAGAATATAGTCTTGACGCCAAACATGGTCAAATTGTCTTGGTTGAAATTTTAACTTTTCCGAATAAACGTTCTCAAGCGATTGGTAAAGTCATCCATATTTTGGGCGAACATATGGCGCCCGGTATGGAAATTGAAGTATCAATTTTAGCGCACGGTATTCCTAGTGGTTGGCCAGAAGATGTCTTGGGCGCTGTCAGCAAAATAAAACAACAGGTCGATGAAACCGATTTAAAAAAGCGCACGGATTTACGCCATTTGCCCTTTGTTACCATTGATGGTGCGGACGCTAAAGATTTTGATGATGCTGTCTACTGTGTTGCCACACCTAAAGGGGATTTCCAGTTATTTGTTGCGATTGCAGATGTCAGTCACTATGTACCCATCGATTCTATCTTAGATAAAGAAGGCGCGCGCCGCGGAAATTCGGTGTATTTTCCTGGCAAAGTGGTCCCCATGTTGCCAGAGGCACTCTCCAACGGTATTTGTTCTTTAAATCCTAAGGTCGACCGCCTATGCATGGTGGTAGAAATGGTCATTTCTGCCGAAGGAAAACTCAAGCGCTCTCGGTTTTTTCGTGCGGTCATCCATTCCAAAGCACGTTTGACTTACGATCAAGTTGGTGGCTGGATGACAGAGGGGTGTGCGGATAAAGCATATGCCGAACTCTGGCCATCACTCGAACCACTTATCGCACTGTATCACCAATTACAAAAAACACGCAAAATGCGCGGTGCCATGGATTTTGATACCACTGAAACTCAAATCGAATTTGATGAGAATCGCAAAATCCAACGCATCAAACCCTTAATTCGTAATGATGCGCATCGTCTCATCGAAGAGTGCATGTTAGCAGCCAATGTCGCCACTGCGCAATTTTTAGAACGAGCAAACATCCCAACATTATATCGAGTTCACCCAGTACCAGACGAAGAAAAAATCATGGGTTTGCGAAAATTTCTAGGCGAATTTGGGTTAAAACTCGCGGGTGGTGCGCGACCAACCCCAAAAGATTTTCAAAACGTTTTGGCACAATTAGACAGCAAGCCCGAAAAACATTTGATCCAAATGGTGATGCTGCGCTCGTTAAAACAAGCCACTTACATTGAATCTAATGATGGACATTTTGGGCTGGCTTATTCGGCATATACGCATTTCACTTCGCCCATTCGACGCTATCCTGATTTGCTCATTCATCGTGCCATAGGTCATTTGATTGACAATCAACCCATAGATACCTTCCATTATAACGATGATGATATGAGTCGTCTCGGCAAACATTGTTCTGCCACTGAGCGCCGCGCAGATGAAGCCACACGTGAAGTCGTCACGTGGTTAAAATGTGAATACATGCAAGATAAAATAGGCCAAGTATTCCAGGGAAAAATTTCTGCGGTCACCAGCTTTGGTATTTTTGTTGAATTGGACGATGTTTATGTGGAAGGCCTGGTGCATGTGACGTCATTAAAATCTGACTATTATACTTTTGATGCGATCAAACATCGCTTGGTTGGCGAGCGTGGTGGACAAGTCTATCGTTTGGGTGATCCCATGACAGTCCTAGTCGCGCGCGTTGATTTGGATGAGCGAAAAATTGATTTTGAAGCCGCCGTCAATGAGTTTCTTGATGAGTGAGCAAACCATATACGGATTACACGCGGTCACCGCACTCCTAAATAATCCACACCGTCATATCCAGCACATTTTCGTCAACCAAGAGCGCCATGACGCGCGTCTCAAAACCCTATTACAGAAGATCACTCAAACATCAATTCCTATCACGCGTCTTACAGCATCGAATATGGCACAAAAATTTCCTGATGCCGTGCACCAGGGTATCGTTGCCGTCGCCAAAGCTTTACCACAGTTTCAAGAGCAAGATATTCTCAAAATATTAGAGCCTAAAACCACCCCAGCTTTCATCCTGATCTTAGATAGCATCACAGATCCACATAATTTGGGTGCCTGCTTACGATCAGCAGAAGCAGCAGGCGTCGATCTTGTGATTGTCCCCAAAGATAAATCCGCTCCTATCACCCCCGTGGTGACTAAAGTGGCCTGTGGCGCCACAGAAGCCCTACCCATCGTTCGTGTCACCAATTTGGCCCGCACGATTGCGATGCTGAAACAAGCAGGAATTTGGATATACGGCGCAGCAGGAGAAGCCGAGCACGCTATATACGCCATCGATGGTAATATACCCATTGCTATCGTACTTGGCGCGGAAGGCGACGGCTTACGCCGCTTAACGCGCGAGCGTTGTGACGGATTATTTTCTATCCCCATGCTGGGCACCGTTTCAAGCCTCAATGTTTCCGTTGCCACTGGCGTTTGTTTATTTGAAATAGTACGCCAAAGATCTTAAATAACCGTGACGGCATACCCCTAGTCAATCATTTGATTTTAAACCCCTCTATCATTGAAATTTCTTAATCTTCTGTTTATAACGGCTTTGGACCTCGCTTCGGTGTGGGTTTGTTCAACCCTTACCTTATGGTTTTAATGCTTATGCTAAAGATGCCGCCGCCACTCTTACCGGTGCTAATAAATCAAATACTAACGGTAACAATTTTGGTAGCGGCAATTATTTTTATAAAAATAATAGTTTTATGACGATCGTGCCTGAAGCTGATACACAATTAGGATTAAACTACGCTTATGCCTTTCAACAAACAACCATATTGTTAGACGCAGGATGGATGTGGGTTAATTATTTTGACACACTCAAATCTTCTGCTGCGCCCTTATCTATACTAGGTAACTTTGGCCTTCAAGGTGCCTACTTTGGAGCCAAATTGAAAAAGGATTTTATCTAAGCTTTTGCTTTGAGGGGGATACCATTTCGGATGTCCCCCAAAAACTATGCTTTCTCCCCAAAACCTAGTAAAATGGTTCTTTTTTCTACGTAACCTTGTTATGAACATCGATGCATTGACTCAAGACATTACAGATTTACATCACAAAACTATTCCTATATGGACAGAATCTGGAGTGTGCTGTGACTATGAGTCAATCTTAAAACCAATTGCAGAAAATCATGGATTTAATTTTCAATTGTGGCTTGCAGAAGATCGGGCACGACGTGAAGATATGGGACATCATTTCGTGTACCAAGCCAAGCGCGAGATTGATCAACATAACCAACAACGCAACAACCGCATGGAAGCCATTGATGAATGGCTAGAACAACATATTACACTGGCCACCCCCGAACACTGCCCCATCCATTCAGAAACACCAGGGATGATGATCGATCGCTTGTCTATTTTATCGCTAAAATTGTATCATATGGGCTTACAAACGGTAAGAAACACAGCAGATGATGACCATCGGCAATTATGCACCCAAAAATTACGCGTTTTAGAAGCACAACATACACAATTGACCCAATGCTTACAGCAATTACTACATGATCTGGTATCTCAAACACGAACCTTTCGCCGCTACCATCAATTTAAAATGTATAACGACCCAAATCTGAATCCAGAATTACACGACTAAATCCTTGGTTGAATATAAGTTGCATGAGAAGAAGCTGTTGCCGTTCCCGACTGTCGTAGAGATGTATACATGTTATTCTGAGAGAGCTTTTCAGTAGTATCCACCCAATTTCTAGCTTTCGGTGTTTCATCTCCAACATCGCGATTACCATCAGGCTTACCCACACCAAACCCTTTTGCCATCCCTCGAATGAATAAAAAGCCCCCAAAGGCAATCGCACCTCCGAATAAAATGATGGGCTTCAACCAAGATAAATCAAGATCTTCGGGAGCAAAACGCAATAAATGAAACATCAATTCGGCGCCTCCTTTCTTGCCTTTCATCAACCCATTGAAAAACAAGCGGAAAAGCTCTGACCACTCAACGATAACATAATCTAATTGCGCTTGTAATCCATTGAGCCTGATGTTTTCAACCGACGTACGCATCGTTTCCAGACATCTAGGATCACCAGACTTGTATTTTTCATCTAGTATTTGTTGTTCCAACGGAAATTCTTTAGCCAACTCTGCTTGTTTCTGCTCTAAATTATCTTTGTAAATCTGATAACTTAGAACACTTTGCAAGCAACAAACGACCAAAGCCGCTACACCAACTGCCATACAAGACAAGATAAACAATGGTGGACAAGCCGTGATGGAACCATAGAAAAAAGTGGAAAATGCGAAACTAAAACTAGCAATGGCACCTTGAATCGCCAAGCCGTTCTGCAATCCTGCTAATCCCGCAGACCACACAGAACCCTGCAATTTTTCCTTCAATTCATCCTGCAACACCTGAATATGCTTTAATTCAGCGGCTAATTCAGTCCACAACATATCAATGCCATCGTCAATCTGTGAGGAATCGCTGTCGCTATCATCATTCTCACCTTCCTCTTGTATAGCATCATCCGTGCTAAAAGATACAGCATCATCTGTGCTAAAAGGCGCGGTCACATCAATAGCATGAGCACGTCCTCTACGGATATTACGTGAACTTTTGGCCAGCTCGTGCAACCCCATGAGCTCACTATTAAGGCATTCTGGCCTGTAATTATTTGAACACCCCTCTTGCGCTTGCTTTTGCATTTCAAGCTCTTTCTCCAAGCGCGCATGTAAAGCCGTGCAAATTTTTTGAGAAATTTCCACCTGAGGCCGTAATGTCGTGATGGCCATACGTCGTTGAAAATCAAACTCTTCCGACGTACGGGTGATCACACATACCATAAACAAGCATGCTGCAACCCCTAAAACAAGTAATGCCATTGACGACGATAATATGGACAATGCCGCCGTACCTGCATAACCGTAAAAATAGAATCCGTTCCACACGCCGGAACAACCTGCTGAAAATATGGCAAACGCATTTTCCACTTCCCTTTTGAATAAAATTTTGTCTCTGTTTTTCGGTTTACCTTTTGCGTTTTTTTCACGATGATTCAATTCAGTGGCGCTGATTAAATTTAGGCGTTCCGAAAGCAATGTTTGATAACTTTTACCTAATTCCAGTTCATCGAATGCGTTAGGCTCCTGCGCTAAAGTTTTTATTTGCGCCTCAGTAAGACGTAAAACACTCGGATCGTTATGCGATTCAAGATATTTATCATGAAATTTCTGACTTTCTTCGTGCAAAAATTCAATCTCACCCGCTGCATCAATGTAACATAAACACTGTTGATTTTTGTGGGACAAATACACGTGGGCATTATGATAGTTCGTATCATTTAAAAGGGTATCCATAGCGGTGACAGTATGACCCGCTTCTGATGTAATCTTTAAAATAGCATTTTTAAAGTCAGCCCCTTTTAGCTTTTTCTCCAAGTTTGTTAAATCCATATCTATGGGCAAGTATGCAGGTATCTCCATCCCCTTCACAAAATATGTGTTACGTTTTTCATTTAAATAAATAATATCTTCTTCTGCATTATTAAGGTCACCTTCTAATGATGACATCAATTTGAGATCAGGCTGTTTAGAAAGATCCTCTGAAATAAAATGCAACCGAATTGCGGTCTGCTCTTCCGCTTGTTCCTCTCCTGTATCTTGCGCTGGTAGTCTTTGTCTAATTAAAAATTGTAAATACTGTTTCATTCTGGTGTGAACGTTTGTATTTTGTAATGATTCTAATTGCTCATCAAACTTTGACCAATCATCTATCTGAAAGCGGCGGCATTTCCCTTCAGAAATATAGTACAATACTCTATCTTCTTCTCCTGCGCTTAAAGTTGCATCTGGATAGTTGCCTTTTAACTCTTTGAACGCAACCTCATCTTCAATTGCAATTTCCTGAACCGCTCCTTCCACATCGGTGTATCGATACATTCTAGGTAGTCGTTTCGCATTGGGATGGGTTTTTAGTAAAGCGTCAAGTTCTGCTTCTGTTCCAACTTTCGTCTCACACAACTTCCCATCTTCCACAAAATAATAGGTATCTATTTTGGTCGCTATCAAAGATCCATCGTATACGGACAGATCATCAGGTAATAAAGAAAAGTCATGTAGCAGTGATTTGCTTTCAGCAATTTGCTCCTTCAGAGCAATATTCACTTTCACCAAATCTTTGCGACTGTCTCGCATCCAACGCAACCACAGCCTATTAATCACAGCAATCGCCCCAGCAATCACAATCATCGGGAAAAACGCATTGGCTAACAACGCTTGCGAAGCGCCATACTGCAGTGCCAACAACAAAACGGCCCAGACCCCTTTTAGGGTCCATTTAATTTCTTTGAGCATGTCACGAACATAGGGCCATAAAAAAGCTAACCATTGCTGTCGCGGACCATCTTTTTTTGTAGCCGTACTCCCCAACGTTGAAAATGCGACGATGAATACCGTGAATACTGATGCAAAAGCGAATCCTTCCGCAGTTTTTTCACTCTCGTGAAATTCACCCATGGCCACTTGAAAGGTTTGCGGAGATAGCACATCAGCTGTGTGATGATAAGCATGGGAAAATACACGCGGGATATACCCATAACTCAGCGCAAGATTAGTCCCATCTGCAACCCCGTATCCACGATAAGCGTCGCCCGATACCGCGTGTGGTTTGATAAAATCAGTCACTCTGTCCGTGACTTGATAAAACGCTCGAGTCAGTCTGTTCAGACTAAATAAGGCAGTATCAGCATGAGGGTCTGAAGGAATATGAGGCGCATGGGCAGGGGATGACGGATCTGTGTATGGAGGAATGGTGGTAGTATCTATAAGATCACTAGCCATTCAGCCCTCCAGAAGTAACAACATAACGAGTCCCAATCAGGAGACCATGTCTTCCTCGTAAACACACGAAGAAATTCGTCATGTTTAGCTAAAAACTTTCTGTATGATAAGCGGCTATTTTTAATCATCAATGACCAACAATGATGTCGCTATCTGAGGTGCCCGAATTATATCGCAAATTATCTTAAAGTGGAAGAGGTTGTGGCATATTTTTCTAAGAAAACTGCTTATTGTGAGTCCTAAGAGAAATCTGTTAGAATGGATAGCATTTGTAATCCACCTTAGGAAAGTGAATGCGGTGCTTTACGCTATTTTTTCTTTTATGGTCTTCTTCATTCGCCGGATACGCTATGGAAAAACACCCCAGAGTAACTTATGGTTATATTGAAAAAGTGACTTTAGTTCAACATGATTTAACGTTATCCGCAAAACTTGATACTGGTGCAAAATCTGCATCACTCAATGCAATCAAAATCACTGAAGCCACCGTCGATGGCAAACCCTATCTGCGATTCATCGTACCCAGCAAAGAAGGTGACATACGGTTTCAATGTGAATATGTCGGAAAAGTACAAATTAAAATCAGAACTGGGGAAATCCAGACCAATCCTTTGTTGCGTCGTACCATCAAACGTCCAGTCGTATTGATGCCCATCCGCCTGAACGATACCGAGCGCATGATTCGTGTTAATTTGACCAATCGCAAACGATTCATATATCCCTTACTCCTCGGTAGAGAAGCAATTTTAGCCTTCGATGGCGTAATTGACCCCGGCCTAAAATATACAGCCAAAGTCCAAAAAAAGACGCATGACAACAAGGCATCGACCTCATGACAAACACGCAGCGCCATTTATATGGGCTCATCACCGCACTGGTCATCATTGGGCTCAGTCTTTTTTTCTACCGACATAATGTGCTCGATGTGCCGTTGACCGATACTGAAAATGTGAACAGCTGGATGATTGAAGCCAATTTGCATTTTATAGCAGATGGCAATAAACCACTCAAAGCCAGCTTCACTGTGCCTTATTTGCCTCCCAATCTGGCAATTCTCGATGAGTATTTTGTTGCTCAAAATTATGGGATTACCACTGCTTTAAATGGATATAACCGACAAGTTGTGTGGTCGTTACGCCGACCTACAACAAAACCACAATCGCTATACTATCGCGCCATCGTACGTGAAACAGATAATGCACCTTCCGTCCTCCATAAACCACCCCACAATAAAATTGCAATCCTTGATGACAACCAACAAATAGCGGTCGCCGCAATCATCAAACAAGCACGCGAATATTCAGCAGATATTCAAACGTTTGCTCAAGCCACCTTGACCGAACTCAATAAAAAATCTGGAAATGCTAAATTGTTGGTGGGCAATCACTTTGATGATGCGCATTTGGTAGATGCAGCCATTGTTGTCCTGAACCAAGCAAAAATATCAGCCCTACCTGTTCAGGGGGTACATCTGGTCTCACAAAACAAAGCAACCATGACGGTGTATTTGGCAGTATATAATGGCCAAAAATGGATTTATATCAACCCTAAAACCAGCGCCCCAGGATTTCCAAAAAACTTCTTAGCCTGGCAGTATGGCACTGATCCAATATTTGATATCATGGGCGGCAAGAAAGCTCAGTTTTCTCTCAACATTTCACCCACCCCCATCAACGCCCTGAGTATCGCCAAGACCCACGGCCTCCAAGGTGAGTCACAATTATTACGATTTTCACCACTGGAACTGCCCATTCATGCGCAAGAAACTTATAAAATACTGTTTACGCTACCGATTGGCGCCTTCATTATTTTAATTTTGCGTAATTTTATTGGCCTCCAAACCTTTGGTACCTTTATGCCTATCTTGATCGCATTAGCATTTCGAGAAACACACGTCATTTTAGGCGTAAGCTTGTTTAGTCTTTTGGTATCGTTAGGATTGGTCGCGCGCTTTTATCTTGAAAAACTGCGCCTACTCTTAGTACCACGCTTGGCAGCAATATTAACCATTGTGGTATTACTCATGCTGTTAATCTCAGTTTTAAGCCAAAATCTTGGCTTAGAATCGGGCTTATCCGCGGCTTTATTTCCGATGGTTATTTTGACCATGACCATTGAACGTATGTGCGTTTCTTGGGACGAGCGCGGCGCTTCAGATGCCATCAAATCAGGCGTCGGAAGCATGGTTGCCGCGGTCACTGCCTACACAGCCATGTCGTACCAGCCGCTGCAATATTTGATTTTTGCCTTTCCAGAATTGTTATTGATACTCCTAGCCCTAATTTTATGGTTTGGTCAGTATCGAGGCTATCGCCTGTTCGAACTCTTTCGTTTTAATGCCTTATCCCGAGTCAAAGCATGATAGGCATCTTCCGGCGCTTGCGCCAACGGGGCGTGTTAAATATCAATCAGCGTAATGGTGATTATGTGTTGCGCTATAATCGCCGCAAATTTTTCCCTTTGGTCGATGATAAATTAAAAACCAAGCACCTGGCAATGGACTCTAATATTGCCGTACCAACCTTATATGCGACCATTGAAACCGAACATCAGATTAAAAAAATTGACCAATTATTAGAACCCTACCCAGACTTTGTCATCAAACCAGCACACGGTGCTGGTGGCGATGGCATTGTGGTTGTCACGAATCGAGTCTTTGGTCGTTATCGTCAAATCAACGGTAAATTATTAACCACCCAAGACATTTCCTACCACCTGTCTCGCTTGATTTCAGGCGCATATAGTTTAGGGGGTTATGCAGATTACGCCATTATCGAACGTCGAGTGGTAGTCGATCCGCTATTTGCGCAAGTCAGTCATCAAGGCGTACCCGACGTGCGCATCATCACCTTATTAGGGTATCCCGCCATGGCTATGGCCCGCTTACCCACACAACTATCTAACGGCAAAGCCAATTTGCACCAAGGTGCAATTGGCGTTGGTATCGATTTGACAACGGGCATTACCTTAGGCGGCGTCTTTCATAACGACACGATTGATTATCACCCAGATACACTCAACCCAATCAAAGATATTCCCATCCCCTACTGGGATCAAATCTTAACGATTGCGGCCAGGTGCTACGAATTAACTGGCTTGGGATATATCGGCGTTGATATTGTCTTGGATAAAGAACAGGGCCCGATGATGCTTGAATTGAATGCCCGACCCGGATTAAATATTCAAATTGCCAATCGCGAAGGTGCACTACATCGCTATCGCGCTATCGAAGAACGCGCATCACAGGGTAGAGAGTCTGTCGCAGCACGTATTGCATTTAGTCAACAGCAATTTGGCTCAGGAAACACATAGAATGATCTCAACATCTGAAACAGAACCGATCTTAAGGTTCATTTTCTTCTGCAGTAGCATCGGCGATACAAACTTAGCACAAGCCACTATTCGCAGTTTAAATAAAAAACCAGGCCACCTTTGTACGACCATAGCTTTGTCTGATACTGTCACGGACCACTTGACGACATTTGCAGATGAATTTAATAGTGTCACCACGATAGTCCAAATTAATGAACAGCCCATTGCTGATTGTAGTAACCATGACATTGCCGAATTTGTCAGGCGCTCGAATTTTTCACACGCTTTCGTTGGCATGCCTTCAGATAGTCAAGATGAGCGTGCCATGCAAATAGCATCAGCATTAGATATTCCTGTTACATTTGCCAGTGAGTTTATGTTTGAGCCTCCGAGTGGGCATCGCATCTGGAGGTACCAAGAAGCCCTCTGCCAAAAAAATAATCTACAATTTGCGGTGCCTTTGCTAAGCACCGGCTTATTTTCTGAACACCCTCGTCGCTATGCTATCGGCCACCTATCCCTCAATACTGTGTTTTCAAATGTCGCAATAAGTACTGATGAAAAATTGGCAACCAAATCTCAATTGTTGGTTCAAGACACTGATCGCCTTGCAGTTGTGTCTGGAACAACCCAAAATCCCGGTGTTGATACCGAGTTTTTAACGGTACTTCTGGGTGAATTACCCAACCACCCATCAGTACAATTACGCTACAGCATTCATCCTGGCGTCAAACAAAACATGACTGAGTATATCAAAACTTTAATTGCTGTTGCTGAAAACGCTGGTGTTACACAGCAATTTAAAATTATTCTAAATAACGCCATCAAAGCAAAACTGCCCCCTACCGACCTCAGTGACTTACTACGCTCTCCCTGGATAATAGACACAAATGTCTCTGGCAATGCAGCTAGCTCAGCAGCTGACGCAGTCGCCCAGGCTGTTCCTGGTGCCTTGGTCAATACAAGCGCAGCCCAAGGTAAACCAACTTTCGCTCATGGTAATAAACCGTTGCTGCCTGATTCATGGTTTTCTGAAAATATTGTCCTATTTTTTAGCACAGCACCAGGCACGCCACATCAAATAACAGAGCTTGGCTTCACGAAAGATCACACCGTGGCAGAGATAATGGCAGCACTGATGTTAACCACAAGCATGTGTTCATAACACGTTTAAAAATATCATGTGAAACGTAATAATAAAATTTCCTTTTCTTAAATACCGGCCTTTATGATAATCTGTTCTAGTCTTAGATAGGGGAACATGTTAGTCATGACAAATAAATTAGTGAATCAATCAGAACATATGGCCTTTTTCAAAACGGCGCTTGCATTAAGAGGCTCTGTGACACCCAAAGTCATAGGAAACGTTATTCTGTTAACAATCTATGCATGTATCATTACTTATCTAACGTATATATATCCTGCGCTTGCGTTACCCATCGGACCTTTTGAATACGGCGGATTAGTCTTGGGGTTAATTCTTGTATTTAGAGTCAACGCTGGCCACGACCGTTGGTGGGAAGCACGGAAATTATGGGGCAACATCGTCAATCAAAGCCGCAATTTGACAATGATCATCGTGAATTATACCCATACCAAAGATAAAAACTGGTTGCTTACAATTACCAACCATATTGCCGCCTTACCCTACCTCATCAAAGAACTTTTAAGAGGAAACAACAAAAATGAGGCTATCAAACACCTGATGAACGACCAGACTTACGAAAAATTGCTCCGATCAGAAAACTTACCCAATACCATGTCTTCAATCATCGCATATGAGCTACAAGTCGCTCGAGATGAACACGGACTAGATCCATTTGCATTCATCCGTGCTGAAGAACAAAGAGAGCAACTAACCAATGCGCAAGGAGCTTGCGAACGTATTTTAAAAACACCTATGCCTTTTGTTATGGCTATTAAAATACGACGCTTTATTTTAATTTTTTTATTGGCGCTACCCTTCGGTTTTGTGGGTGACGCACTCTATATTGCGCCTTGTATTTCCGGCATTGTTGCTTATGCATTATTGTCCCTCGATCAGATCGGCATTGAATTGCAAAACCCATTTGCTGTAAAAAATCTCAGTCATCTCCCACTAAACGAAATTTGTAAATCAATTGAAGAAAATGTGGTGGAAATCCGCAAAGAGTCTCTGGATAGAAACCTGATATGATAAAATACGCGCCATATGTCATCTAATGCCAATGATTATTCAAACAAAACGATTATCTATCTTACTTTTATTTCTTAGTTTTCCCGTATTCTCGGGAACAGCAAATTGCGACGCAGATCATGACTGCCGTCATTTGTGGTGTGCAAACACGGAAAAACCATACTGCGATATTATCTCAGGGACAACCGGGCCCAGGGGAAAAAGCATGGGATTTTGTAAATGTGGATTGATCTAATTGTCATTTCGCAATCTTAGGAGAGACTTGTCTAGGCAATTGTTTTAAAACAACTGCCATATTTTGAAAATTCATCTAAAAGCATTTCTGTGCTATTAGCAATGACATCGTCACGAGCCACTGCAGACTTTTTATTCTGATAAGTATAAATTGACAGAATAATTGGCTTACATGATGGAAACCATACAATGCCGATATCATTAGCAACACCATAACGACCACTACCTGTTTTGTCGGCAACAGACCAACCGATAGGAACGCCAGACCTCATGCGCTTATAACCCGTTGTATTATGACGCATCCACTGCATTAATAATTGCTTATTGCTTTTGCTCAAAACATCGCCCAATAATATGTTTTTTACACTTAAAGCCATATCCTTTGGGGTTGAAGCGTCAGACTTGTTTT
Organism: Gammaproteobacteria bacterium; assembly: GCA_024742995.1. Taxonomy (GTDB): domain Bacteria; phylum Pseudomonadota; class Gammaproteobacteria; order Legionellales; family Legionellaceae. The sequence goes on along the minus strand of JANSXK010000002.1, from coordinate 185,470 downwards.
TTGGATTTGAATTCAAGTTTAATTCATAGTGTTTTAAGTCAAACGTTTGATTACCAATACGACGTGCAAATTGATTGATTTTATCCAAGCCACCCAGCGCATCAATAATCATATTAATAGCTGTATTATCACTATATGATATTGCTCCTTCCGCCAGAGTTCGCAATGCAACCTCATGATGAAGATACTGACCAGATATCGGGCTCCATAACACCAAGTCGTTCTTAGTGACTGTTAGCTTGCTTTCTAATAGCTGTTGAGATGTATCGCGGGATAATAATGCTGAAACACCCATAAATTTAAATGTGCTTTGGAAGGGGAATAATTCGTCGCTTCGATAAGAAATTATTTTTCCACTATTGGTATCTATAGCATAAATCCCTATCTTGCCATGAAGCTCATGTTCTAGTCTTGCTAATTTTTTGTGAATGGAGGTCGGTTCAATCGGCTTAGGTGAGACACCTGCAAAAACTGACTGCCCCAATAACACCAATGATAGTATTTTTAATCCAATATTCATGAGGTCAGATCCAGTTAATCTGTAGATATTGTCCTCGCTTTAGCCCCCCAACACAAACGGCTCCTGATGATTCTGCTGAACGCGATAAGCTTCTAGCACAAATGTCTTGAAATAAGAGTAAGACATATAAAAATCGCCTTTATCCCCAACGTTGCTGCCCCAAGAATTACGTAGTGTTAATAATCCGCGGTGAAAACGGCCCTTGGGATCAATCGCAACGGCATCATCGTCATATCCTGTGATCACAAGCGCATGCCCACCAAATTGATCTGCATTCTGCATATCAAACATATTCGGGGACATGACCCACGTGTCATTGGCCACGTGATGTGAGCCTAATGCGCCGACATTTCCAGTTGTATAATCAGGAATCCCCACGCCAAGGGTGATACGGTCACCCTGATTTAAACTACGTTTCACGTGATATAGTATATTTTCGGTATCAATAATATAACTATTGATCTGTTCTGGTATCGCCAACGGAGAAAAAATGATATCTTGATCTTGAAGCGACTCACTCATTTGATGGTAATCAAATAAATTTAACTCTTCCGAAGCATCATTACCTGATAAGGGATATGCCAATAAGCCACTGCACGCACCAGAAGCTTCTAGTGATTTGGGTACCACACCAAACATAGCAATTTTATCAAAAATATCTTGTCCCCAGGCACCCTCCCAACCACTTTCCGTATAACCATTGTTATTCAGATAACGTCCCAACTGCAATTGGCAAAGCTGGCTGATATAATCCCCTTTGCCCAAAACGGCATCAAGCGCTGCCGTAACCGCAAATACCGCGCAAGTGCCATGTGTACCCTGGTTTAATACAGGCACACCATTCATGCCTAATTGGATTTGGCGTGGATAATGTTGCGTCGCAGGGCCTTTTAAGGTGGCTCGCTCTAATTGTGAGACTCGTTTTTTCAAAGTTTTTTTGGTTGCCTCAGACAAACGTAATTTTAATAACGTAACTTTCTTAGGAAATTTAGGCGCCACCATCATCTGCAATGCACGGTGTGATGCTTGAACCGTAGAAGATTGGACCGTCTCCTGAGCCGTACCGACAATTGCAACAGGTGCTTCCCCACATATCCCTTTCGAGAAACAAACCACCAAGCTCATACCCAACAATATTTTTTTCATCATGCCGGCACACTCCTCATGCTGTGACACCACTCGCTTGTGCAATTAACAAGCGTTTGATCATTGGCAATTGATCACAAATCTTCAACCCTAATCCCCGCACCATCTTAATAGGAAGATGGGTATCAGTAAACAATAGATGTAACCCTTGCATCAATAAAATCATTTGCCAAAGTGCATGCTGCCGATGTCGATGATAAGCACGCAAATCACGCGCTGTTGGACGTTGTGATCGCTGCAAACGCTGTAAAAAAACCGCCAAATCTGACAAACCAAGATTTAAACCCAACCCTGCCAAAGGATGAATGGTATGCGCAGCATCTCCCATCAATAGCCAGCGCGATCCTGCATACTGTTTCACATGACGCATCTGTAAAGGAAAGACCTGGCGTTGCGACAACAAATGGGTGACGCCTAATGTCTGTTCAAATGCCGAGGTCAATGCGTGATCAAATGCTTCATCGCTAAGCGCCATCAGCGTTTCGGCATGCGCCACAGCAGTCGACCAAACAATGGAGCAACTGTGCGCTTCGGCTAAAGGCAAAAATGCTAGCGGCCCCTGTGGACAAAATGCTTGATAAGCCGTACGCATATGAGGCTGTTCAACGGCAACTTTTGCCACAATAGCATGCTGATGATAAGACCACGTTGTCATCGGTATTCGTAACAAATCTCGGGTACTTGAACGGCCACCCTCTGCCACAATAAGATACCCAGCCGACCATTGTTGATCAGCTGCACGCACCGTTACCCCCTCATCATAAGTTTCAACATGCTCTGTTTTCCACTGCGTCACCAAATCAATCTCTAACGCTTGTGCTTGTTGCAACAGTGCTTCTTTCAGGTATGTTTCTTCTAGAATGACGCCCAAACGATCACGTGCTAAGGTCCGCGCATCAAATCTGATCTTAGCACCACCATGTGTATCCCAAACATGCATGCGATCATACGGCGCCAAACAAGTAGGAGGTAATGTATCCCATACACCCAGATCTTGTAACAACGTTTGAGACGCTTGATTGAGTGCGTAAACACGCGAATTTCCATTATCTTTGGGAGGCCCTAAGGTCCCTGACTCTAGTACCACAACCGTATAACCACGTTGGCGCACCGCAATCGCTGCACTCAAACCAATGATGCCAGCACCCATCACAATAAAATCAATAGCCGGCTTCATGTTATTTCCTCTAAAGGCAAGCCACACACCAAATCTGGGACCACTCCCGAAAATCCAGATGCATAACGTGCGACAAACCGTTGTAACGCCCGATGGTTATCCACTGCCAATAATCCTATTTGCCGTGCCCAAGCAACACCAGGTATTTTGCTGGTAAAAATTTGAATCAACGCATCAGTAAACTGGGTGATAGCCAGGTGATCATGCTTGCGTGCCTGAAGATATCCTGACAATAAATCAGGGTGATGAACGCCTTCTTGTACCAACGTTTGCGCCAACATGGCCACATCACGCAAGCCTAAATTAAATCCCTGACCTGCCACCGGATGCAATGTATGAGCTGCATTACCAATAAACACGACACCATGCTGACTTTGCACCGGCATCACCATTTGCTGTAAAGGAAACACTGTCCTGCGCCCAACTTTCAGTAAACGACCCAGGCGGTATCCAAAGGCTCGCGTCAATGCTTGCAAAAAATCCGCCTCCTTCATTTGCAAAAACGTTTCGGCTGCTGCGGGTGACATCGACCAGACTAGCGCCATACGCTTCGGACCCAAAGGTAACAATGCCAAAGGCCCAGCAGCGGTAAAACGTTCATAAGCGATATTGTCATGCGCCCGCGCTAACCCTATATTGGCAACCAACGCATGCTGCCCATAGTCCTTGATATGAACCGGCAATTGGCAAAATTTACGCATCATAGAATTTGACCCATCAGCAGCCACAAATAATGGTGCTTGTACGGTACATCTCCGCTTGCCTATTTTCACTGTGGCTGTACGCGTTTCAGCATCGAATGCTTGTATTGTCGCAGGCATCAATAAAGTATCTGGATTGAGGGATTCATACAATGTATGCAAAAGAGTTTGATTATCAATCACATATCCCAATGGATTTTGATACGTCGCCTCCAGACATGCTGTGCCAAAACGATATTGTTCTGAAACATGAATTTTAACAATTTTTGCTGCAGCAGCTTCAATCGTAGGCCAGATCTTCAGCCCACGTAAAATCCTCATTGACGCATTGGATAAGGCCACGCTCCGTGCATCAAAATCTTCTTCTAAACGAGCTGGTAACGCTTGCTGGTCAATCAAAACACAACGCAGCCCAGTCGGTGCCAATGCTTGCATCATCGCTGCGCCAATCAGTCCACCACCAACGATGGCAACATCTACTTGATGATCAACCACGAATAAAAGCCTCTATTTCAACTGCCTCTGATACCAATGCGGCCGTTAAATTGTCATGTCCTTCTGCTGTGACCAAGATATCATCTTCAATGCGCACCCCAATGCCCCACCAACGCGGATCAACACCTTCCATCCCTTCTGAAATATAAATCCCGGGTTCCACCGTCAACACCATGCCTGGCTCTAAAGCCCGCCATGCCTCATCCAACCGATAACGACCCACGTCATGCACATCCAGTCCCAACCAATGACCAGAATTATGAGCGTAAAAAGGTTTATAGGCTTGTTGCGCAATGAGATCTTGAACATCACCTTTTAGAATATTTAAGTCTTTTAACCCTTGGGTGATGATCTCAACAATGACACGCTGCGCAAGATCCCAAGGCTCTCCAGGACGCACCGCTGCAATACCCGCCTTTTGTGCTGTTAACACCAAATCATAAATTAACCGCTGTTCAGCACTGAACGTCCCGTTCACAGGATACGTCCGCGTCACATCAGCAGCATAAGATCTAAATTCTGCACCCGCATCAACAAGCACCAATTCACCTTGCGTCAAAGGACCATCATTGGCCGTATAATGTAAGGTACACGCGTTGTTCCCTGATGCCACAATAGAATCATAAGCAGGCGCTCGACTGCCATGACGAAAAAACTCATATAATAATTCAGCTTCTAATTCATATTCATACTGTAAATGACGACAAGCGCGCATGGCCCGCTGATGCGCAGTCACCGTGATGCGCGCTGCCTCTCGCATCAATTCAATTTCTAACGCCGTTTTCTTAAGGCGTAACTCACCCATCATCGGCACCAAATCTAACATCGCATCTGGCGCTGTGACACCTGATCGGAGTTGACTCTGCGCTTGGTGTAATGCTTTTATCAAACGTTCATCCCAAAGATGCTCTTGGCCAATCGCATACACAATGCTTTTTTTATCCAAAAACACTTCTGGCAATTGTGCATCTAAGTCTTCCAAAGAATACGCCAAATCCACACCCAAAACTGTAGATGCCTCTTCAGGACCAAGTCGTTTACCAGTCCACTGCTCTTCACTCGGGCGACGAGGTCGCGTAAACAAAATGCTTTGAGATTGTGGCGCAGCAGAAAGGATAAGCACAGCATCTGGCTCTTGAAATCCCGTTAAATAATAAAAATCACTGTGTTGTCGAAAACGATAATGCGCGTCGCCATTGCGCAACAATTCTTTGGCTGCAGGAATAATAGCCACCGAATGGGGCGGCAAATGCTCAGCAAGTGCTTGACGCCGTAATTTAAATGCATTGGCAGTCATTTTATACTCCTAATGAGGTTTGCCGTCACTTTGATCTGGATTTGGATGAATATCAGCCTGAATAGATAAAATCGCCATGCGCGTATACTCAACCACTTCCATCAAAGCACGCTCATCTTCTTCACTCACGCGCAATGATTCATAGTCTAATTGCGCAAATTCTTTGAGATGATGAATGGCATCTTGGGTATCATCGCTTTGCATTGCCTCCAGATCCAAACCAGCAATGGTCAATCCTTGGGTGAAGCCTTCACACCATTCACTAAACGCCTGTGCTCTTGTCGCCAACGCGACATCCTCTGGTAATAATAATTCAAAGTCAAACCCCAAACTTGACAATTGATGCTGGCTGATAGCAAAAATATCGAACAAAGCTGTAGCTGCTTGTCGCGTCTCATCTTTGTCGTGTTTGACGAGCAAAGCACGCAAATAAGACTCTCCTTTCTGAGAGCCACCCGCGACTAAATAGCCACACAATACCCCATGCAGCTCAGAACAAGAAATAGGTAAATTTAACATTGAAATTGCGTTTGAAAAATCATGATAATCAGGTAATTTCATGAGACCGTCAGGGATCACCATACGATAGTCACCGCTCTTATTTATTTAAGGCAGTGACAGTATACATCATAGTTTATGGTTGTGAAAAAATTTTAGGGTACACTCAGAAAGAGCAACAGCTTATGCGTCGCTCCAAGCAAAAGGGGTGCCAAAGTAACAAATATGAACAACAATATTTAGAACGTGTCATCAATTTATTACGTCATTAATTAAGTTAGATCGCATACCCTATATAGTCTGTCCATACAAGTTTCAATCGGTTCATCAACTGGCTGAACGTCTTCGGTATAATCATTATGAGCTATCGCAAACACACGATAACGCTCCATCGAATAGGAGCCATAACCCAGCATCATTGCGCCTATAGTTATCAATAGAGCAATCCCCACTGGTGGAATGGATACACCCGCAAAGAACGTCAAACATGCTGTCAAAGTGATTAAGCCAGTTCCGCCAAAAATACCGCACATTGCTTGTTGACGTATTTGAGCATGCTGTTGAGATGGCAAAAAATTAGAATCGAGAACATCGGGTCTAAAAAATCCTTGCTGATAACTACCGTTTTCTATAGAACCGTATTTTGCTAGCATCTGATCACCTTTTGACATAAAAACGCCTTTATGATAAAAAATTATACCATAAGTATTTTTTATAATCAATAATAGGAGTCTGTTTGTTAAGCTATCACGGATCCAGCACCTCCGACGCGACAACTGTAGTAGGTGAATCCGAAACCTGTGGCTTGAAAAATCGTCTCTGTGTTTTATAAGACGTACTGAGCTCAGCATGCATCGTGCTTCTTTCAATCAAAGCATCATAATAGGTCAATGTTGCCTCAATAGCTGTATCAAACGCCTGCTCGTTATCTTGATAAAACATGGATTCCAGTGTCAATTCTGAAAAACCAGAGATATATTGAAACTCTGCTTGAATTTCTGGCAATTTTAGCACTGCTGCATACTCATAAAATGAGTGGCCACCACCATAAAATAATAAGCTAGAAAAAACCAATCGCATGTGCTGAATAAATGCTTCTAATGATTGGGTAGCCTTTGTAGAACCACCGTCAGCATGCAAGCGTGCCAATACTCTACACTGCAAAAGAGATACCCCAGAAATCGAATTAGAAAAAGGATGTACCAAATGAGTAAAGCACTCCTGAACCCTCGAGGAATCAGAGTCAAATTTGGCATATTGCGAAGGTTTGGGATGAGAAAAAGACTCGGCGGAACGCCCACTATCATCAAGTGATAAAGCATCATAACTTTTTATCAACCCAAAGTGTTGAGAACGGGTACTAAATTGAAGACTGCTGTGCATTATTTTACCACGTTTGGTAAACGAATTTTGTAGATCATACAGGTTCAATGGCAAAGGTGTATGAGTCCATACATTGACCATACCCAAGTATACAGTCGCGACCAACCACAAGATCTTTTCCCGGTCCTCTTCAGAAAACGTGGGTTCGACAAATATGCGGCCTTCTCTCAATACCCGGATATAGGCAGTAAATTCTGTATTTTCTTTTTGTTTTCTATAAAAAGCGGACGAATCAAGACAACGACCTGCAAGAACCTCAGATATGGTTTCAATCTTGCGCTCAGAAATATTGGGATCAATCAAAGCTTCCGTTGCATCATACAACGCCTGCAATTGCGCTAAATTAACCTTAGCCAATTGATGCTTTAAAGTTTCTTCCGCCAAATGAGTCTCAAAATAGCGTCGCGTAGGATCGGCAGAAATATCTTGATCCTCGATGGCAAGTTCATAGTCTTGCAATAAGGGATCATTTAACAGCAAATCCCAGATGATCCAACCACTATCTTCATCGTGCGCACCATTGATATACAGCTGTTTTAATCGTTTGACTGTTGCCGGCTCATCTTGATAATGTCTTATTAATTTTAGCAATCCTTGCCCCGGCGTAATCTTTCTGGGGTCTTTGATTGGCATTTGATGATCTTTTTTGAAATAAAATGATCACTATTATACCATATAAACCGCCAATATGATCATAGTTGTCCCATGATGATCTTTTTAAGACCTAATCCAGGGTAAGCGCAGTCACTGCTTGTAATCCTCTGGGTAAACGCGACCCTTTTGTAGCACGTTTGCCTTGGTAGTGGACCAAATCATTACGTTTCAAAGTAAAGCGTCGTTTACCAGCATGGACTGTCACACTTTTTTGCGCCGCATCCATGATTTGGACATCTAAAAGATATTCTTCCCGATTCAGCACTTTGGCGCCTGGGATTTGGATCAGTTTGTTACCCTTACCCCGTGACAACTCCGGTAAATCAGCCAATGGAAATAATAATAATCGCCCCGTATTGGTCACACAAACCACTTCTTCACTCGCTTCTGCTGAGCAATGCTTCGGCGACAAAATCCGCGCACCTTCTGGTAATTTCAAGCATGCTTTGCCATTACGATTTTTCACATACAGCGACTGCAATTGCACTCGAAAACCATAACCTGCATCTGAAACCAATAAAATCCAATCATCTGGGGCACCACTCGTCAAGGCGACAAACGAAGCACCTTCCGCAGGATTTAATCTACGCGTCAAAGGTTCTCCTTGCCCTCGCGCCGAAGGCAAGACATGCCCCAATAATGAATACACTTTACCTTCACTATCCCAAAATACAACTTGCTGATTAGAGCGCGCATTAGTATCTGCCAAAAACCCATCTCCAGCCTTATAAACCAAAGAAGTCCCGTCCATATCAAACCCTTTGGCAGCACGAACCCAACCCTGTTGTGACACAATCACAGTGATTGGCTCATTCGGTAAAATATCCTCTTCTTTCAATGCAGCTGCCTCTTGCCGTTCTATCAATGGCGAACAGCGAGGATCAGCGTACTGCGCACGATCAGCTTTGATTTCTTTTTTCACCAAGGCACGCAAGCGTTTGTCCTGAGCTAAGATTGCTTGAAGTTCATCTCGTTGTTGAATCAACGCAGCATGATCTGCCCGTAACTGTATTTCTTCCAGCTTGGCCAAATGGCGCAATTTCATATCTAAAATAGCATCCGCTTGACGCTCACTTAAATCAAAACGCTGCATTAAAACCGGACGCGGCGTCTCTGACTCTCGAATAATGGCAATCACTTCATCCAAATTCATATATGCAATCAATAAACCGTCAACAATATGAAGACGCGCTAAAATTTTATCTAATTGAAATTGTGTGCGTCTTTTGACGGTTTCTAATCGATAGTGTAACCACTCATTTATGATGGTCAGTAACGGCTTCACGCTGGGTTTGCCATCAAGACCAATCAGATTGAAATTCACCCGGCATGAACGCTCTAAATCAGTGGTCGCAAACAAATGTGACATCAATCCATCCAAATCCACTCGAGAAGATCTTGGAATAATCACCAAACGGGTAGGGTGCTCATGATCGGACTCATCTCGCAAATCTTCCACCATCGGTAATTTTTTCTGTTGCATCTGCGAAGCAATTTGTTCAATCACTTTTGCACCAGACACTTGATGAGGAAGGGCCGTAATCACAATGTTGTGCTGCTCTTGTGTGTAAACAGCTCGCATTTTAATCGAGCCAGAACCCGTCCGATAAGCCTGCGCAATCGCTGTGGCTGACGTGATAATTTCTGCCCGCGTGGGAAAATCTGGGCCTTTGATAAACTGCAAAACATCTTCCAAACTTGCTTTGGGATGGTCTAAAACATGCAAACATGCGTCTGCAACTTCACCCAAATTATGCGGTAACATATCAGACGCCATACCAACTGCAATACCGGTCGCGCCATTCAACAAAACATTAGGCAACCGCGCCGGTAACAGTGCGGGCTCTGATAAAGTCGCATCAAAATTATCGACCCAATCTACGGTACCCAAAGGCAATTCACTCAATAATAACTCTGCATAGGCTGACAAACGCGCTTCGGTATAACGCATGGCGGCAAAAGATTTCGGATCATCCGGCGATCCCCAGTTCCCTTGACCATCTACCAGAGGATAGCGATAAGAAAAAGGCTGCGCCATCAGCACCATCGCTTCATAGCAAGCAGAGTCGCCATGCGGGTGAAATTTACCCAAGACATCCCCCACCGTACGCGCAGATTTTTTATGTTTGGCAGTGGCTTTTAGCCCCAATTCAGACATGGCATACACAATGCGTCGTTGTACGGGTTTGAATCCGTCAGCAATATGCGGTAATGCCCGATCCAAAATGACGTACATTGCATAATCAAGATATGCCTGTTCGGCAAACTCCGCTAAAGGCTTACGCTCGGTCGTTGCAGTCGTCAATTTTTATGTCTCCTGAAAACAGATTGATGGGATTAGAAGCAATCTGTAAATTGTGAATAATTTTGTGTTAAATCCTTGTCATTTAGAACGCTTAAAACCTAAGTTATTGATTTTATTGAATAAAAATAAAATATGTTCTTAAAAATTCCAATCCGTATGTGGATAAGTTTGTGAGTAAGATATATTATCTCATCAATCTCATCAAGCGTGGCGCCATCATTCCCATGCAACACGCGGCAATAAATGTCGTGATACCGATTTCTAAAAACACATGTGTATACAAGTTTAATGAATTCAAATCTGGCGATATCCCCTTCGGCAATGCCGTCATAGAGGCCACCGCAGCACCTGTAAACCCAGAAACCGACGACGTCAAATACCAAACACCAATAACAAAGCCCATGATCGACATCGGCACCAATTCAGCAATCATAGCAAGCCCCAACGCTGAGACCAACAGTTCGCCCAAAGCTTGGAAAAAATAAGACGCTACCAGCCACCAAGAAGACACAAAACCCTGGTCATTGGCCATAAAACGTGACAAATATAAAATCATAAAACTGATACTGCAAAATACCATACCTGCCGCAAATTTGTAAGGAATCTCAAAACGCAGGTCATGTCGATTTAAATAGCCATAAGCCATGGCAAGCAACGGACTGAGCGTGATAATCCAGAATGGATTCAGCATTTGCAGGCTTTGAGGATCTAAGGTAATACCCAAAAGCTTGGGCGTCACATGCTGCACCGCAAACACATTAATAGACGTTGGCATCTGTTGATATAAGGTAAAAAACACCACCGCCTCTAAGATCAAAATAAATACCAATAACAATTTCGGACGATCTCTTTGATCTGCTTTGACCACACAAACAAAATACACAAAAACGAATATCCCGGTAACCGACAAGATAATATTTTGTGCCATCAATGGGTGTCTTAGCATACGTGCACAAAATGCAATGGATGCCCAAATACCTATCCCCAACATCACCCATTTCAACAGCGACACGCGTCGTTGATCCGCCGCTGTTTGAATATCAGCAATCACACGATACTGCAAACCGTAATTCAATAATCCCAATAAAATACCCACAGCTGCAATGGCATAAGCATAGCCGTAACCATATTGTCTCGACACATAAGGACCAACAATCAACGATGCCATGGCACCGATATTGACTGCCATATAATACAACGTAAATGCGCCATGGATTTTGGGGGAATTTTTTTCATAGCATTGTGCCAACAATACCCCTGGGTTTGATTTAAATAAGGCCGCGCCCACGCAAATCAGTGCCAATGCAATATATAAAAAACGGAGATCCAAACAAGCCAATAATGCGTAGCCCAAGGCTAAAACCACCAAGCCCAACACAATGGTGCGTTTCGTGCCTAATAATTTATCTCCGAGATAGCCACCGACAGGAATCAAACCGTAAATCAAAGCGCAAAAGGTGCCAAAAATGGCATATGCCTCGCGGTGCGATAAACCAATAGAACGTACAAAATACAAAACCAAAATACCCTGTACCGTGTAAAAACCAAATCGCTCCCAGATCTCCAACATGAAAATCATATAAAACGGGCGCGGTTGGCCTCCCAAAAATAAATTGCGTCGTGGCGTTTCTTCGTTCAAAGGCGCTTTGGCTGTCGTGTTCTGCGCAAGATCAACAGCATCGTCTTTGTTCATGCAATCCCTTCTTTTGCCAAAGCATCGGCAATGGATTTTCTGCTTTTCAAGTGGGTATAGTACGCCATAAGACGGGTGCACGGCGTCATATCAAATTTCTGGCCAATCGCCCAACGTAACATCACGAACAAATAAGCATCTGCGAGCATAAAATGATTGCCCAGTAGATAAGTGTGCTCAGTTAAACATTGGTCGACATAATGAAACTTACGCATCAAAATCGGGATGAACACCTCGTCTCTTAACGCCTGACTAATCTGAGGATTAAACAAAGGACCAAATCCTTTATGCAATTCCGTGGTAATAAAATTCATCCACTCCAACACACGATAACGCTGCCAATCGCCCACACGCGGCAATAAATTTTCAGCTTGGTAATGATCCGCCAAATACTGCATGATCGCACCATTTTCAGTCAAGATCTTGCCATTCTCCAGGCGCAATGTCGGCACCGCACCTTTGGGATTGATACTCAAAAAATCCTCCCCATCTGCGGTTTTTTTATGTTGTAAATCTACAGCTTCATAATCAGAGGGAATACCCATCTCATGCAAAAGGATACGAATCGTTAAAGAACAAGCACCTTTTGAATAATACAATTTCATGTTTTGGTCCTCCTTATATGAGAAGCTCAGCGCAAATGCTCCACAAGATATCTATCATAGCAATGTTCGTTGCAGACAACAAAAAGTTCTAATGAAGTATTAAAAAAAACCATGATGCTCCTATAAAAATCACTTGCGTCACATAACTCAATCTATTAGAATCCACCCTTTTGTACAAAAGGGCAGCATAACAATGATCATATTTGAAGACTATCAACAAATCACTGCGTTATTAATCCAGATGTTTGATGGACTCCTAGATACACATTATTGTTGCAACGAAACAACATTCCCTCTCTGGAAGAGGAGTATCGACGGGAATTTTCAAATGCATTTGCGTAAAAATATTGCTCCTTTTGTGAATACAGCAATCCGCGGTGCTTTTGCGCAAGCAGTATCGGAAAAAGGTGTCAGCACGTCTTTTGTTCGCAGCGGCCAAAAATTTGGGTTTCTCATTTATGGCAGCGCTGATCCCGAAACATATATCGCAGGCATCAAAACAACCTATGATTACATCCCATCTCAACTTATTGCGAACGGGAGAAATGCTACGCAAACATTGACAGCAGAGGATGCAGCTCACGTCAACAAATTACAACAAAATTTTGCTGCGACAAGCGATTTCAGCGAAAAAAACGCCATACTACATCAAATTATAGATAGATTGGCTCATCCAACCAATCCTGAAGAAGACACACAACAGAATTCCACCACCTGTAGCATTTCTTAAATAAAACAGCTTGTTAACTGAGTTTAGCTACAACCTCTTCTTCAAATCACGATAAAAATTTTCGTGGACCCCCAAAGCCAAAAGCAACCGTCTTTTGGGGTCCCATTCATAAGCCAATGACATTTCTCTCTGATCTAATTTGAATTTATACACATATACCCCCGCCAAATCCCCTCGTTTAACCTCTCCTATATCGGGCGTTGCAATAATGGTTTGAATAGCCTGCTGAATCAATTGCTTTTGATGCTGATGCAATTTTTTATAGGCTTTTTTAAAAACAGGCATTTGATGCACAATAACAGCTGTATCAGTCATCATCATCACATTCGAAGGGTTCTGCTAAAGAGCGATCCTGGTTTTTTGAGATGAGAAGATCTCTGACAAATTCTATAGGAAGGTCCGGATTATCAAGTGCGCATTTCCCAACCCTAGCCCAAAACTCAATCTGATTAGGAATAGATCGACACTCAGATCGCGCTACTTTCTTCGCATCATTATAGACCTCTTCATCAATTCTTATAGGAACACCCATTATCACTACCTTATTAGTTGCTATTTGCTACATTTGTAGTATAGATAAAATACCGCTTTATCCATTCGTGATTTTCACGTCACCAGACAGTACTACTGATGGGAGCTGCTGGCGACTCGATACGGAATTTATGCCAACACGGTTCAGTGTGGTGCTATTCTCTGCTCGTAAGGATGAAGCAGTTGCAAAGAGTTTTTCGCATTGCGATATCACTTCTTGGTAACGCGCTTCTGCAAACCACTGTTTCAAAACAGCCAGTCCTTTTTCAACACGCAAGAATTGTTCCTGATCCCTTGCAATTCGCGTCGCTTTATACTGTCGTACCTCTCTCGGCAAAGTAGGGTGATCTTCTTTTATAATCTGCGTAAAAGCAACTTCAAAATCTGCCTTATAACTGTCTCTCCAAGTCATATCCGCGCGCATATCATCAAAATCCTGCCCAGCTCGTTCGCGAGCATAATCGACTGCTTCTTTGATAAATTCGGCTGCTTCTGAAGACAACGGTCGGCTGCCCGTATAAGCTGGTACGGATACTGGTGGCAAAGCATCTTCTGGACGAGCAACACATCCCAACCACAATAAAACAGCATGAAAACAGGCACCCAACCCAGTACCAACAATGCGCAACATTTCAAGAAAACAATCGTAAATTTTTTCTAGCACAGGTCTGTTTTTTAACGTCTGATGCAATATCATGCATGCAACCAAATGATCACGCTGCAAACCTGCAAATATTGTTTCAAAGCGCACAATCGCATCAAAAGCTTGTAGAGACAGCTCATCTGCTTTTTGCCGATCGCATGCTACTTCAGCTTGTCGAAATAAGAATTGATTCGAGTTCATCCAGTCCTGCAAGGTATGGCACGCTTTCATATCAAATTTACACCACAATGATTCGTTCGAAAAACGATCACATACATGCAACATCAATCTATGCAACCAAATACCATAAAACGGATCTTTCGCTTGTAACTTCAACGCATAATCAACTAAGCCATGCACCCAAGTATACTCCACCTCCAAATTTTTAGATTCAAGATAAATCCTACTTCGAAATAAAAGCTCTAAAAACTTAGGATCTTCGTATAATGTCATAGCAACATACTTGCACAATATTTAAGACATAATGGTATATTATTTCTCATAAAACACAAAATGACACAATGCTCACACAAACTTGCTATCCCCCCAACTGTCTACTAATATTCTCTTATAGCCTTTAATAGAAGCATAAACATGGCGAGAATTGCCCTATACCTTGCAGGCGGTGGTGCACGCGGGGCCTATCAAGCTGGTGTGTTGAAAGCCGTACAACATATTTTAGATACCAAAGAGTTGCCCTTTACCATTATTTCTGGCGTCAGTGTCGGCTCTATTAACGCCGCCATCCTGGCTGATCATGCCAATGATTTTTCTTATGCTGTGGAAAAATTAGAAGATCTCTGGCAAAGCATTCATTGTCACGATATTTTCCATGCGCAAAATTATGATTTGAGTAAATCTATTCTCCGTAATCTTTCTCATCTTTTCGTAAAGGGACCTCGCCCAACTCATTTGTTAGAAACCACCCCATTGCAACATTTCCTCGCCGATAATATTGATTTTGATCACATCCAAACCAATATTGATAACAATTTATTCGAAACCCTAGAAATCATCACCCACTGTTACGAATTACAACAAACTATTTCTTTCTGTCAGCACAATCAAATGTCATTCGAAAATTGGCAGTATCCACGCCATATCAGCAAATCCGCGACCATTAATTTAGACTATATTTTGGCATCCAGCGCACTGCCTTTGTTCTTTCCGCCAACGTCTATTGATAAAATGCATTATGGCGACGGCAGTATGGGTCTCATCTCACCACTACGTGGTGCCGTGCGTTCTCAAGTAGAAAAAATATTGATCTTGGGTACCCGCCAAGTTCCTACCCATGATGTGGCAGAACAATTAAAAACCAAAGACATCGGCCTCGCTCATGTATTAGGTAGCATGCTGAATGGATTATTTTTGGATAATTTGGATCGCGATGTCGAATTGGTCAATCGCATGAACGAAATTTCGCACCTGCTTTCCATGTGGAAAAAACGCAGTGCCCCCTGGCGCCCCATTGATACCCTTCATTTAAGACCCAGTATCGACATCTCTAAAATAGCCCAAGCTGATTATCATGCCATGCCAAAATTACTACGCATCATGTTGAACCTTCTGGGCGCGCAAAGCCATTCTGGTGATCTCTTAAGCTTCCTCTTATTCGAAAGCACCTTCACGCAAGACTTGGTCCGCCTTGGTTATCAAGATACCATGGCAACAGCGGATCAAGTGGTATTGTTTTTTAAGTAGTTTGACGCGCTCCGTTGTAAATCATAATAAAAGAACGAAGAGATTGTGTGACACAAAACACCATGCTAAATTGACCTCGCAAAGAGTTTATCAGTTTTGAAAATAAAAATGCTCATCGTAGCTGTTCAACTTCAAGTCGAGAGAAAACAAATGACTAAAACTGTTTTAGCTTTAATAATAACCGCTACGGCTCTACCTACTTATGCGATTGAACTACATGATGCAGTGATTCTGGAACACACTTCAAACATTAGTGGCGCTGACGACAACGGTTGCGCTATAGATGGCTGTCTTGAAGAAGAACAAGATAAAATAAGCAGTTAAAAAATCTGTAAATAAGCGCCATACATATCTTCTTTATAACACCTTCTATCACCACTCTTTGTATTCAATGGCATCTGCCACCTTGCTCATATTCTTACAACAAATCCTGTTGACTCCTCATCACCAATTCTGCCAAATCCTTGGATAATTGTTGCGACGCCAAGCGTTGTAATTGTGCTTGAATCAATGCTTGTCGGGGTTTATCCAAACGCTGCCATCGGGTCAACGGTACGGCCAAGCGTGCGCTGATTTGTGCATTCAATGGATCAAGTATTAATAATTGATCTGTCAATAATTGATATCCCGAGCCATCTGCTGCATGAAAATGTTTGGGGTTGGCAGTGACAAAAGCACTCAACAAAGCACGCACACGGTTGGGATTACGATAATTAAAATCCTGATGCGCCAACAACCCACGGACGTTATCCAGAACCCCATCAACATCTGCCGTTGCTTGTACCGTAAACCATTTATCCAATACCAATGCATCCTGCGACCATTGTTGATAAAACAAATCACAAGCTTGCTGGCGAGCAGCAGCATCTTGGCTATGGGCCAAACCAACAAATCCCACCATTTGCTCTGTCATCAGTTTGGACGATCGCAATAGGGTATCGCAGTGATCTAACCATGCAGACTCATCTGCTTTTAACAGTAAACGTAAACATTGTAAGCGTAATTTGCGCCGACCAATGGCAATTCCATGCACAGCATCATCGGCGCGCGCCGTTTCCATTTCAAAACATTGTTTGAGTTTTGGAGACAACGCTTCTGCCAATGATTGCATGAAATCCAAACGTATTTGCTCCAAACGGGTCACGTCTACTAAGGTTTCTGCCGACGCCAAATCTTCAAAACTTGGGATGGTCAATAATTCAGCTCGTAACGCCGGATCGAGCTGCTCTTGTTCTAAAATCTCTCCTAAAACAGGAAACAGCTTCGCCGCACGCGTATCAGCCTGCTGATCATCACCTTGATAACGCAAAATAATAGCATCACGAATCAAGCGCTGTACCGTATCCCATTTCGCAAAACCATTGGTTTCAAAACGCAGTAATCCCAACAATTGTTCTTCAGTCGCCGAGGTTTTTAAAATAATCGGCGCGGAAAAATCACGTAATAATGACACAATGGGCTCGGCCTTGAGATCTTCAAAATGAAACACCTGCTCTGTCTCGCGTAATTCTAATAAGGCTTCTTGGAGAAATTGTCCACTGCTGTCAAACAATGCCATTTGAATAGGAATATGAAAGGGCTGTTTTTCTTTGGTTTCCGGTGTCGGTGGACAATCTTGTTTACAGTTTAACGTCAAACGACCCGCATCATAATGCGATACTATCGTAACCACTGGGGTGCCCGCTTGATGATACCACCGTTTGAATTGGCTCAAATCCTTACCCGATGCATCTGCCATCGCCGCAACAAAATCATCAATCGTGACGGCCTGACCATCATGACGTTCAAAATATAAATCCATGCCTTGGCGAAATAAGGCCTCTCCCAAAAGTTCATATTGCATGCGAATCACTTCGGCGCCTTTGTTATACACCGTTGCGGTATAAAAGTTTGAAATTTCTTGGTACTCACTTGGTTGCACCGGATGAACCATGCTGCCCGCATCTTCTGGAAATTGAATATTACGTAATACTTTCACATCTTTGATGCGATTCACTTCTCGTGAATTCATATCGCGGGAAAATTCTTGATCACGAAACACCGTCAACCCTTCTTTCAAACTCAATTGAAACCAATCTCGACAAGTGACACGATTGCCCGTCCAATTATGAAAATACTCATGCGCCACGACCGATTCAATGCCTGCAAAATCTTCATCCGTCGCTGTATCCGGTTGCGCCAAAATAAATTTAGAATTAAAAATATTTAAACCTTTATTTTCCATTGCCCCCATATTGAAGTCACCCACTGCGACAATCATAAAAATCGACAAATCATATTCACGGCCAAATCGCTCTTCATCCCAACGCATCGCATGTTTTAGCGACACTAAGGCATGACTGCAAAATGCTTCGTTCCCAGGTTCGACATATAAATGTAAAGCTACTTTTTTGTCAGAGCAGGTGATAAATTCATCGCGACAACACGCCAAATTTCCAGCGACCAATGCAAATAAATAAGAAGGCTTGGGAAACGGATCGTGCCATATCACCCAATGTCGATTGTTTTCTAGCGTGCCGGACTCAAGCAAATCACCATTCGACAATAACACCGGATAAGCGGTTTGATCTGCAATAATCTTCGTTGTATACACGGCCAAAACATCCGGTCGATCGGGGAAAAACGTAATTCGCCGAAAACCTTCTGCCTCACACTGCGTGCAAAACATGGTTTTAGAACGGTACAATCCTGACAATTCAGTATTGTCTTGCGGCAAAATACGAGTAACGACGGTTAATTGAAACTCATCTGGCGCTGTTGTGATGATTAAATCACTACCATCCAATTGGTATTGTTCGGCAGTCAACGCCTGATCATCTTGCCAAACTTCTTCTGGTGTCAAATCATCGCCATATAAGCGCAATTCACCTGGATGTTGACGCTTGAGATGCATTTCATTACGCACCAACGCATGATCCTCAAATAAATCAAATGTGAGTGACACCGTGACTACGGTAAAACTTGAGGGTTGATAGTCTTTTAAATAAGTTGTGGTCGTCATGAATACTCCGTGGGCATCAAAATATTTTTTTATTAAAACCTGATTTACTCTATTGAATTTCGTTCTATACTGATAGTAGATCTAAACTTGCGATTCATCAGTGGAAGGAAACCCATCATGAGCACTCAAGAATTTTTAGATAGTTATACTCATCGTTTCGAAAGCAATAAAGAAGAAGAAATGAGTTTAGATGAGTATTTAGAATTATGCAAAACTGATGCCTCAGTTTACGCCAACCCTGCAGAACGACTCCTAGCCGCTATCGGAGAACCCCAAGAAATTGATACCCGCCATGATCCGGTGCTGTCTCGGATTTTCTCCAATAAAGTTATTTCACATTACCCCGTATTTGATGAGTTTTTTGGTATGGAAGAGCCCATTGAACAGATCATTGGCTTTCTAAAACATGCCGCGCAAGGCTTAGAAGAAACCAAACAAGTATTATATCTGCTCGGACCTGTCGGTGGTGGTAAATCTTCTTTAGCAGAAAAATTAAAAGACTTGATGGAACAATCCCCCATTTATGCAGTCAAAGGATCTCCAATCTATGAGTCCCCTTTGTCTCTATTTGATAAAAATGAAGATGCTGATATTTTGCTCGAACATTTTAACATTCCCAAACGTCATTTGCGTTATGTCATGTCCCCATGGGCGGTCAAACGCTTGCAAGAATTCAATGGCGACATTCGGCAATTTCGGGTAGTCAAAATCAAACCATCACGCATGAAACAAATTGCCATCGCCAAAACCGAACCTGGCGATGAAAACAATCAAGACATTTCATCATTGGTTGGTAAAATCGATATTCGTAAATTGGAAGATTTTTCGCAAGACGATCCGGATGCATATAGTTTTTCCGGCGGATTGTGCCGAGCCAATCGAGGCCTGCTCGAATTTGTGGAAATGTTCAAAGCCCCCATTAAAGTGTTGCATCCTTTACTTACCGCTACTCAAGAAGGCAACTATAATCCGACGGAAGGCTTATCATCCATCCCATTTGAAGGGATTATCCTCGCTCATTCCAATGAATCAGAGTGGCAATCTTTCCGTAATAATAAAAATAATGAAGCCTTCATTGATCGGATCAATATTGTCAAAGTGCCTTATTGTCTACGCGTGTCAGAAGAAACAAAAATTTACCAAAAACTTTTAGAATCCAGCACCCTGATGCAAACACCTTGTGCGCCTGGTACGCTAAATATGCTGGCACAATTTTCAGCGCTCACGCGCCTCAAAGAACCACAAAACTCTAGCATTTATTCCAAACTACGAGTCTACAATGGCGAAAGCATCAAAGACACTGATCCTAAAGCAAAATCTTATCAAGAGTACCGCGATTTTGCAGGTGTCGATGAAGGCATGGATGGGATTTCTACACGCTTTGCTTTCAAAATTCTCTCTAAAGTTTTCAATTTTGATCAAAGCGAAATTGCAGCCAATCCCGTGCATTTATTATATGTATTAGAGCGTCAAATTGAACAAGAACAATTTCCCCAGGAGATTCAAGAAAAGTATATGAGCTATATCAAAGAATTTTTATCTCCTAAATATGTTGAGTTCATTGGCAAAGAAATTCAAACCGCTTATCTCGAATCGTACTCTGAATATGGTCAAAACATTTTCGACCGTTATATCACGTACGCCGACTTTTGGATTCAAGATCAAGATTATCGTGATCCTGATACCGGTGAGATTTTTGACCGTGCAGCATTGAATGCTGATTTAGAAAAAATTGAAAAAACCGCCGGTATTTCTAATCCCAAAGATTTTCGCAATGAGGTCGTTAATTTTGTCTTACGTGCACGCGCCAATAATCAAGGTTCAAATCCAAAATGGAACAGTTACGAAAAACTCAAAACTGTGATTGAAAAGAAAATGTTTTCTAATACCGAAGACTTATTACCGGTGATCTCGTTTAACGCCAAATCGTCTGAAGATGATAAGAAAAAGCATGAAGAATTTATCTCACGAATGGTGGAAAAAGGGTATACCAGAAAGCAAGTACGCTTGCTGTGCGAATGGTATTTACGCGTACGCAAATCACAATGAGACCCCTATGACTCAAATCGTAGATAGACGCAGCGCTCGCCACAAAGGCACGGTCAATCGACGTCGCTTCATGTTGCGGTATAAAGATCACCTCAAAAAAGCAGTATTTGACGCTGTGGGTAAACGTAGCATCACTGGGATTGACCAAGGCGAGCAAGTTCCTATTCCGACCAAAGATATTGCCGAACCCGTGTTTCAACACACCCAAGGCGGACTGCGAGATCACGTGCTCCCAGGTAACGATCAGTACAATACCGGCGACACCATCGAACGCCCACAACAAGATGCGAGCCAAGGATCTGGCGCGGGAGAAGCAAGTGATTCGGGAGAGGGCGAAGACGATTTTATTTTTGAGCTCACCCGCGAAGAATTTCTAGAGTATTACTTTGAAGATTTAGAATTGCCAGATTTGGTAAGAAAAAACTTGGCCAAGCTCAACACGTTCAAAACCGTACGTGCAGGATTTACGACCGCCGGCATTCCAACTAATATCAATATTTTACGCTCCATGCGACAAGCCACCGGTCGTCGTTTGGCCACTGCCACAATGTTTAAACGACAATTACGGGAAGCTGAGCAACAATTAGTATTGCTTAAAAGTAACGACGACGCCGCTGAAGAACGTCAAAAAACAGAAGAGAACATTGCGACATTACGTAAAAAAATCAGATCGGTGCCTTTCTTGGATACCATTGATTTACGCTACAATCACCGTGTCAAACTCCCTTCGCCGAGCACACATGCCGTAATGTTTTGCATCATGGATGTCTCTGGATCTATGGATGACATCAAAAAGGACATTGCCAAACGATTTTTTATTTTACTCTACCTGTTTTTAAAACGCGCCTACACCAAAATTGAACTGGTGTTTATTCGCCACCATACGTCTGCCAAAGAAGTGTCGGAGCAAGATTTTTTCTATTCACGAGAAACTGGCGGCACCGTTGTATCCAGCGCCTTAGAATTATTACATCATACCATTGAGACACGCTACAATCCGACAGCTTGGAATGTCTATGTTGCGCAAGCCTCTGATGGGGACAATTGGAATGCAGATTCCCCACACTGTATGACGTTATTACACGAAAAAATCATGCCGCTGGTACAGTATTTTGCCTATGTTGAAATCATGCCACGTCATCATCAAAGTTTATGGGAGGGGTACACCAAAATCACCGAGCAGCATCCTAATTTTGCCATGCAAAATATCGATCAGCTGACGGATATTTATCCCGTATTTCGCGAACTCTTTAAAAGGAAAACGGTATGAGCCAAAAACCACTCTCCACCTCGGCAGATTGGTCTTTTGATTTGCTCTCCGACTATGATCGTGAAATCGCGCGCTTGGCCAAAGACTTTAAATTGGATACCTACCCCAATCAAATTGAAATGATTTCCTCAGAGCAAATGATTGACGCCTATGCATCAACAGGCATGCCAATCAATTACACTCACTGGTCTTTCGGAAAACATTTTGTTTCAGTTGAAAAAAATTACCGCCGTGGTTATATGGGCCTCGCCTATGAATTGGTGATCAACTCCAACCCATGCGTCTCGTATTTGATGGAAGAAAACACCATTGCCACCCAAGTGTTGGTGATTGCACATGCGTGTTACGGCCACAATTCTTTTTTCAAATCTAATTATCTTTTCAAAATGTGGACTTCAGCAGATGCCATCGTCGATTATTTGGTATTTGCCAAACATTATATTGGTGAATGTGAAGAACGGCATGGTATTCCAGCAGTAGAAGCCATTTTGGATGCTTGTCATGCCATCATGAATTATGGGGTCGATCGCTACCAACATCCCACGCCGTTGTCGATTCAGGAAGAAAAAATTCGTCAGCAAAATCGTGAGATGTATCTACAATCTGAGGTCAACGATTTATGGCGCACCATTCCCAAAAACAAAGCGACCAACAATGCGAAAAAGCAAAAAAAGTTTCCTTCGGAACCCCAGGAAAACATTTTATATTTCATTGAAAAACACGCCCCACTTTTAGAACCTTGGCAACGCGAAATCGTGCGTATTGTGCGTAAAATTGCCCAGTATTTTTATCCGCAAAAGCAAACCAAAGTCATGAACGAAGGCTGGGCTTGTTTTTGGCATTACACCTTACTGCATGCGCTCTATGATGAAAAATTGGTGACCGACGAATTCATGTTAGAAATCCTACAAACGCATACGTCAGTCGTCTTACAGCCGCCCTACAACAGCCCTCATTTCTCTGGCATCAATCCTTACACCCTAGGGTATAATATGATGCAAGATATTCGCCGCATTGCCGAAAATCCTACGGAGGAAGACAAACATTGGTTTCCAGATTTGGTCAATACTGATTGGCTGAGCACCATGGATAACGCCATGCGCCACTACAAAGATGAAAGCTTCATTGCACAGTTCTTATCTCCCAAAATGATTCGGGATTTAAAATTATTTCAAATGGTGGACAATGCAGAGCATCCAGAATTACAAATTGGCGCCATTCACAATGAGGAAGGCTATCAACGTATTCGCGAAGTATTATCCGGGCAATACAATTTAAGTTACCAAGAACCAGACATCCAAGTCTTTAACGTTGATCTCAATGATAGCCGAGAATTAACGCTTATGCATACGCAGTATCATAACATTCCATTAAATCAGCAAACTGCCCAGGACGTCTTAAAACATCTTCATACCCTGTGGAAATTTCCAGTGAAATTAAAATCTTTATCTACTGATGGCGAAACGACAGTGGAACTGCGCTGTCCACCAGAAGCAGTACGTAGCGCATCATCCGAAACATCATAAACATGCGGATTGGATGAAATGCTCGATGTAACTATTTCCAAGCAACGCGGATTCTGATTTTTGGTAATCGATATGTCATTAAACTTCTATTCATTAGCAGTGATTATTGACAGAGATTCTACTTTCTGAGCCCGCAGTTTTTTTCGTTCTGATAAATAAACACTTGTAAAACCGATGGCTGCAATTAATAGCCCCGCTGGGATGATACTTAATCCCTTCACAAACACAGATGCATTGTACAACGGAGTTTCACCATCATAACGACCATCCCAAAAATACTGGATGCTCGCGCCAATAGATGTATGAAACACGTATCCAAAGGTCATAATAATCATATTGGCAATAGCAGTCGTTACACTAACCAAATGTAATGATACATACATACTGGCTTTAAAAATGGCAAGTATTTGGTAGGCACACATTATACCAATTAATACAAATAATACAGAAAGAATATTTTGTGATAAACCACCATGTAAAATAGCGATAAACCCAACACCCATCATTAGAGCTGATAAAATAATAAGTTCGTAGTAGGCGGATGTTCTAGAAGCAATGGTCGTCAGTATGGGTGCACCAAAACACATACCCATAAATATAAGCGAAGGAAGCCCAGAAGCAACATCTGGATGTAATACATACGCTGATTTTAAATACGCTGTACCCCAAACATCTGCAAATCCCTCAAGTGGCCCAACCATCAATCCAGCTAATAAGCATATTATAATAACTTTAGAATTTGTAATAACTTGCTTTAAATCATGAACAATGGTTGATGAAATACTATTTTCATAATCACTGGGTAAAATAAGGTAAAGTATGAGTGCAATAATAACGCCTATACTAGAAATCACCCACAGTACATTAACATAACCAAAAGTTACCATTAAATAATTAATAGGTATGCCACCATATAAAGCACCAAGCAATCCGATAGTGACAGAGACTCCAAGCATTTTAGTAAACTGGTCTTCTTTGTAACACATACGAATAATTTTAAATACGCCTAAAATAGCAGCACTTGATCCCATCCCAATAAATGCACGGCCGATAAGTGGATATACCCATTGATGAGATAAAAAAAGCGGTAAAACGCCTATAACAGTTAATAAGACACATCCAGGTAAAATCTTTTTTGGGCCAAAACGATCAAGTGCGATGCCAATAGGAATGTGCATAAGGGCGTAACCTATATAGTACCATCCAGAAAATTGACCAAAGATGTCTGCGCCTATATGAAATTTGGTTAAAATTTCAGGCATCATAATATTGGGCAAGACTCTTAATATATACTGGTAACTATAAAATAAAGAGCCAAACAACCAAATAGATAAAATTAAATGTGTTTGGCTTGATTTAGTATACGTCATACAACCCTCTTTAGCATAAAATTCATACAATCAACTTTTAGTTAATCGCTGAGATTTCATGGTTTAAAAAGAGGCATTATACCAAACAACGACTCAATAATTATTGCGAATATTGCCTGCAAATCACATTTTTAAGCAATATTAAAAGAAATTTAATTGTTTTTTTGATAAAATATTTCATATCCGACTAATTTTGTGAACTTAAAATATGGATCACCTAGACATAAAAATTTTAAACCTATTACAAGCACAGGGCCGGATAAGTAACCAGGACTTAGCTGAACAGGTAGCACTATCTCCGTCACCGTGCTTACGCCGCGTTAAACAATTAGAAGAAAATGGTTACATTCGTCAATATGTTGCATTGCTCGACCCTATTAAAATAGGACTGCAATTAACAATTATGGTATCAGTGACCCTGGTTAATCATGAGCCCAAAGTAATGAGGCACTTTGAAGAAACAGTAGCTTCCTTCCCAGAAATAATACAATGCTACCTAATTACAGGACAATCTGCCGACTACCTTATAAAAGCTGTCGTCGCTAACCTGGACGAATATCAATCTTTTTTATTAAAAAAATTAACCGTCATTGATGGCGTCAATCAGGTGCACTCTAGTTTTGTTTTACAACGCATCATTGATAAAACTTCATTACCACTACACCCATCGCTAATGAAGTCTCTTTCGTAAAAGAGGTGTTTGAAACTTACAGCTGTCGCTCTATTTTTAGGGTGTGTGAAAAACTAAATTTTTGCGGCGTGGCACAAGTTTCAGGGCCTTAAGCCTTAATGAACATCCCAGTAGATGGTGCTTGGAATTGATTTTTTGCATTGCTCATGGTCGCCACGATAGGATGCATCCATATTCGATAAAGAAACAATCGAACCAAGGACATGTTCTGTTTCAGAGAAAAAACCAAAATCAAGCGTTCGCTCAGAATCAAACGTGACAAATTTATCTTCGCCGCATTGCAAACTGAAGCGCATTTTGGCCCGATCTGCATAATTGGTTTGAATTGAAGAAAGAACCGCTGTTTCACCCACAGAAACCTGCGCTGGAAATTTTTTAGAAACAACAGTACCTACTTCAACTTCCGTTTGAGTGACATGGCAGATGACAGGAGTATTGTTCTGGATAACAATATTAAAGCGGTGGAAGCAATGACATTGGTCACAAGCTAATCCGATCAAAGGAAAACACAATAGCAAAAACAATATATTTTTTTTCATCAAAAGACCTATAAACCAAAATTTCACTATTTTAGCATAAAAATTGTGGTTTTAAAATAGTCAACTATACTGCGTTATCAACAATAAATGCCATACCCCATCATCCCAAACATGATAAGCATATAGCGTGAAATTAAACACTAGCAGGAGAATCACCACGCTTACTCGTATCACTATCACTGCTGCTACTATCAGTCTGTTGTGCTTGCAGTATCTTGCGATATTTAGTGACGGGATTTTCTGATGGACCCCGATACAAGCGATCAATTTTTTCAGAAATACGCGATTGGTAATCAAGATGATTATTTGTATCAAGCGCCTGGTACAATCCCGTCACTGACGTTAAAACGCTATGTTTTATCGCACCCGGGGATAGGTGCGTTGCAGTCGACAAAGCTGTTAATGCCTCCAAGCAATGCCGCGCTTCCTCAGGTGCATCATGCTCTTGTAATGCCCATGAAAAGTCTTGAATAAACACCATCAATGCATCGTTATTCTCGTAGGTCTCAATCGACGACAGCATGTCTGATAATTTAAACAATTGTGGATGCTGTAAATACGCAAACCCACGTCTATTTTCAACAACGCTTTGCTGCATTTCTGGAGATAATGACTGATAATAATCACGTTTTTTATTCATATATTGCGTGTTTTTTCTGGCGATGGTTTCATTCTTTTTAATGGGCGCAATCTCACCTTCCATGATACTTTGTCTCTCAGCATACTCAATCACTGTTTCAGATGACGTATCCTTCAGTGGTGTATTTTGCACTGCTTCGGACAATCCTTTGCTGAGCCCAGTCCAAGTTTGCATGCCACGAAAAATACGTGACAACTTCAAGCCTCCTGTAAAATTGCTTGCTTTGATTTCGCCTTTCTCTGTCGATATAAGTGGCAATTCTTTACCATAGAGTGTTGCCGTAGTAAGTTGCGACAATTGCTTCAAATGCTCTATGGCAAAGACACGACATCCAACTGTTAACGTTTGAATAGGAATAGGAGAGTCTCTTCCTTTGGACTCGTTATATACCGTCTCTGATTTATAAACATAATGCTTCCCTTCCGGAAAGATCTCTTTTAACCTGGCATGTATGCGTTGAAACCCTTGTGCATTCGCAGCATCCAACACAAATGAACTCACCTGGCCACCTTCTCCAACCAACAAATCAACTGCTGTCCAATGCGCACAGGTCCGTTTCCCTTCTTCATACTCTATACTCCATTCGTAATCCGGATCGACAAAGCGTGTCAGGACTGCCAGTTGAATTCTGGTGCCGGGGGGAATAACGCGGGCTGTCTCTCTTAATTGGTCAATGAATTGTGTAAACTCACTATCATCTAAAGATTTTTGCTCTAGCACAAACCCATTAAAAGGCCTGTTTTTCTCCAAACGATGCTCTTTTTTTGCAGCTAATAATACCGCTTGGCTGGCTGGTTCACCTGAAATCCAGCCAGAACCACTAAATTCATCCCATAATTCATTGTCGATTTGCTGCATTTCTGATGTTTTACCATGCATAACAATGTCACCGATAAAACCATATTGATTTAATTATATACCAAAAATAACTGTTTATGGCCATTTATAGCAAAATATATGGCAAATAAATGAACAACATTATTGCATTGCAGTATTTTTTTTGACACAATATCGCAAAACACCCATCAATAGGATAAATTATGACCATTTTTCACCACGTTTCTGACTACTATGTGCCTGTTGATCCCAGCGAATCTGACCTTGCGGATTTTAATGAACTCAATGCAGTATTGGCCGGAGTCCACGACGAAATAACAACAATTGAGATCGATCTTCGGGAAAAAGAAGCTAAGCTAAGGCGTCTCAATGAGACACAGGATATTATGATCAGCGGACTTCTCCTTAACGGATGCAAAGCAAAGGAAGATATTTCTGCTGAAGATATGGATGGCCGTAACTTCAACCAGGTAGCAAATGTGATAGCTACAGCCAAAGAAGGAAAGTTCGTTTCTCTAAATGATATTACTCACATCATTACCATAATTGACAATGCTGTTCGAGAAGGAGAGGAGCTCGGAAAAGCTCCGTGGGTAGACTGGGATAAAATCAGAACAGCCGTCACCACATTACAAGAAGGAAACGGCAAACACTCTATGCAGATGGCGTCAAATTTAAGTGCTCTAATTGCTGCGCTCCAGTCTCAAATAAAGAACATATCGAACTCAAAAACAAAAATGCTATCAGAAAAAGAAAGCATCAAAAACCGTTGGAAAACCACATTGACCCGCACTTTTGAAAGTGCTATTCAAACATTGTTACCTATAGATGGCGCTGAATTCCAAGATGAAACAAGCACCGTCACTGCTATAAGCAATCTAGGTCGTCGATTTCTAGCATGCGTGCAGAACTCTGACAGGACAGAACCTACTGAAACAAGTTTCAATAATCTTGTAAACCTTAGTAAAAAACACCCTATTCCTGCAGATCTTCAACTGCAAATACGCAGAATTATCCGAGCTCATGAGTATAATCTAAACAAAATAAGGGAGGAGCGGCTCACAGAAATAGTCGCCGATCTCAATCCGCTACAACCCGAAGCCACGCCAAAAACAGCACTGTCATGGATGCTGCTTCGTCCAGAATTCTGGAAAAATGTGGCGCTTAGCGTGCTTGCCATTGCGGCAATAATATT
This sequence comes from Gammaproteobacteria bacterium, assembly GCA_024742995.1. Classification (GTDB taxonomy): domain Bacteria; phylum Pseudomonadota; class Gammaproteobacteria; order Legionellales; family Legionellaceae. The sequence continues at coordinate 156,270 of JANSXK010000002.1, read as the reverse complement.
GTTTGCTAAGGGCAGCGTATGGGGCATTGCTCCTGTCATTGCCGGTGCGGCCCTTTTTGCAGGATATAAATTTTTCAAACCTAACACCCCTGCAGAAAACCATGAAAGCCTGGGACTGCAACCTGCAGCAAGTGCTAAATAACAATCCTGTCGCTCCCGCGTAGGCGAGGACCCATCCTTGAGGTGTTGTTCTGAGGTAAACCAGGGATGGACTCCCGCCTCCACGGGAATGACAGAGGATGAAAGATCGTTTATTCTTGAAAGACCTCTTGATAATCAGAGAAGCCCACCCATGACAAAAACCACACCTCAAGATAAGCCTCAAAGCTATTTCCCACTATTTATCATTATCCTTTATATCTTCGGGGTCGCATCCATCAATACTATCCATGGGCAAGACGTTGACTGGCTTGCGTGGATGAATCAATTCATGGCAGGATTTTTCCTGGTTTTTTCTGCATTCAAATTTTTGGATATCAAAGGATTTGCTGACGGTTATGCGACTTATGATTTATTGGCGCGTCGCTGGTATCATTATGGCTTTATTTATCCTTTTCTAGAATTAGGATTGGGTATGCTTTATCTCACAAATATACGTCCTACGTTCACACAAATTCTCACGATCGTTATCATGGGGTTTTCAAGCTTGGGTATTATCAATAGCATGATCAAAAAACAAAAATTACGCTGCGCGTGCCTGGGCACCATCATCAATGTACCGCTTTCGACCATCACCTTGGTTGAAGACTTAGGCATGGTGGTTTTAGCCGGACTTGCATTGAGCATCATGTAAGCCTGTACCCTTTTTTCAGGAGCCCTGATGCCCACAAAAGATGACATTATCTTAATTGCCGATCCTCGAGTATTGGCAATTCCTCTTCGCCACAATACCGAGCCTTTGGTTGATTTGCGTCAACAAACCAGCATCGTCTACGGACCCTCGCCAGAAATTCCAGACAATCAGGACTATACTTTTGTGCGTCAAACCATCTATGACAAACTACTTACGGCCCAACAACAGCTGCCCAATGGATACCATTTTTGCCTGTACGAAGGCTATCGAAGTTTGGCTTTGCAAAAATTGATTTTTGATGAACGATACGGCAAGGTACAAACACGATATCCAACATGGTCCTCTGATCAGATTTTTTTAGAAACCATCAAATTGGTATCACCAGTGATCAATCAAGATGGGTCGGACAATGTGCCACCTCACGCCACAGGCGCTGCCATTGATGTATATTTGCTCGATGATGCAGGTCAAGCCTTAGATATGGGCATTCACCCCGAAGATTGGATGATGGACGTTAGCGGTGCAAAATCGTTGACTGACTCTAAAGAAATCTCAGAAACTGCCATCAAAAATCGTCGCCTCATGTCTGACGTCTTAACTGCCGTTGGATTCGTGAACTATCCCACGGAATATTGGCATTGGTCTTATGGCGATCGCTATTGGGCGTTTATGACAAAAGCACCACAAACCCTTTATGATCTTGCCAACCATTCATCCAAATGAGCTTTTTCTTCTTCTCTCAGCGTTAAGATTTCATAACCAGTTTTGGTCACCAAAAGGGTATGCTCCCATTGGGCAGAAAGTTTGCGATCTTTAGTAACTGCAATTGACCAACCGTCTTTATTCAGATGTTTGACCTCGGCACGACCTTGGTTGATCATGGGTTCAATGGTAAAGGTCATCCCTTCTTCCAAAACTGGGCCCGTGCCCGCAGTCCCATAATGGGTGATCTGTGGCTCTTCATGCATCTTCAGACCAATACCATGACCGCAATATTCACGTACCACCGAATAATGATTGGCCGTGGCGTAGCTTTGAATGGCGTGACCAATATCACCCACAGTGGCCTGGGGTTTGACCACCGCAATACCCTGATACATACAGCGTTGGGTCACATCGACCAAGCGCTGCGCATGCGTTGCGACCTCTCCAATACAAAACATTTTACTGCTATCACCGTAATAACCGTCATGAATCACCGTAATATCCACATTGACAATATCGCCTTTCTTAAGCACTTGTTTGTCAGATGGCATACCATGACAAATGACATGATTTAAGGAGGTATTAACACTGTAAGGATAGCCGTATTGTCCCTTGCTACCCGGAATGGCATTGAGTGTATTGCGAATATAGTCTTCACAAAACGTATCAACCTCCATGGTGGTCATACCTGGGGCAATAACGTCGGTAACCGCTTCTAATACTTGCGCCGTCATCCGTCCAGCGATGCGCATTTTGGCAATTTCTTCAGGTGATTTGATGGAAATCATAAAACACTTATCTGTTTAAAGATTAGCATTGTAGCTGAAAAACAGAAAAAAATCAGGTGTTTTAACTCAGGATCTACGTTACTTAAAAAGTTCTTTATCGTAACGAATCGATCATATTTAATTCATTTCTGCTATTATTAATACATATATTGATTGATGCGCATGACCACTCACGACATGGAGAAGATGATGAATCAATGGCAAGAAAAGGGGTTTTTCTATTCAAATGAAGAGGACCGTCGTCGCGAATTCGATTTGGCGGCAGATTATTTTTCAAAAAACCCCAATGCAAACAAAATTCGAAGAGAGCAGTGGATAAAAATGTTCTATTTGAAAAAAAATGCGCCACAACATTCTTATATGCAATTTCAAAATGGACCTATCTTGGCCTTTGCAACAAAAACCTATCAAGGTCGAACGCCTTATATCGGACAAGGATCTTATGGCTCTGTAAAATACGCCATGGACAAAAATGGTGGGCTTTGGGCCTTGAAAATCGAAGCGACCAATGAAAAAGAGCAAGTCCATGAAACAGCCGTGGGACAAGATCTGGGCTATATCAAGGCCGACAAAGAGACAAGAGATACAGACACCTATAAAAAACCATATAGTAAACAGGGCAAGAAATATTACACTGCGATGACGTACCTTGGCACACCACTGGATCGATACATCTCAAATCAAAGTACCTCCTTATCACTAAACCAAAAGAAAAAGATTGCTAGGCAATTGGCATTTGAATTACATCAGCTCCACTCCGGAAAAAAATCCGCAGCAGGTAAATCGTACGGGCATGGCGACATCAAACCTGCAAATATCGTAGTAGATAAGCGTGGGCGAGCCCGTTACATTGATTTTGGTTCGGCTCAGGAACATAACGTTGCGTTTGCAGGAACAGATGTTTATCTTCCGGCTACAACCTATGAAAAAGCAGGATTTGGAAAGACCACTAGATGGTTCATTCCTTTTTCAGAACGTGATCCTACGTTTCAAAGAATGCAAAACCTTGGTTTGACAGGTACGGATATGTTTGCGCTGAAACGCTCTTTGTATTTCCCCGAAGCATTAGGTATACCTTATAGAGGATTGTTTGATGAAGAAGAATACGCGCAATTATCACCTCAAATAAGAACCTTGCTAGACACCAAACCTCCTGAAGGTTTGACGGCAAAACATGCCCCCTTAGACTTGGCCTTTGCTTTGATTCAAGATAATTTGAATCCTGACTTAATTGCTTTAACAGATGATAATCATGCGTTGAAAGAACAAATTTGTGCCGTATATGATTTGCTAGATCAACTTGAGGAATGGCCATATGGAAAAGAGGAAACCGCGGCAGAAAAAGTACGCTTACGCACTGAAATGATGACTCTTCTGCGTCGTAGCAACACCCCTGAAGACGTATCCAAACTATTTAAAAAACTCAATAAAGTCATGCAGTGTTTACAACAATTAGAGGAAATTCAAGCATATAGTCTCGGAACCCATGACAAAGGCATGATGGCGTTTGTGGATGATTACAGTGATAAGATTTTTTTGGCAGAAAGTGACAGGTATAAAAACGTCGACTCATTGCCTGTATTATCTAAAAAATTGGACTCGGCCAAAGCTTCTGCAAATTCTTCAGATGTTCATTTCATTCAGAAAGAAGTATCTCGCTTATATCGAGAAGCCGACCACCCCACCTTTTGGCAACTCATTTTGGGATTTGCCGCCAGCGCCAAAACCAAGGCACAATCCATGGAAGCTGCCTTACAAGAAGTGCCCGTATCCGAAAGAGGCCATATCAAGTGGCAGTCTAAAAATCCTGAAATCCGAAAACTGCTGAATACATCTGCACAAATACGCTATGGACTCTTTACCAGCCAAAAAAAAGACGTCAGCGACGAACAAAATCACGCCAAGACAGGGCAGGCCTTCCAAAATATCAAACATCAAAAACCCGGCCATTGAGTGATTACGACAACATATTTTTCAATCACTGGGCTTTGTTGCACAACTCCTTAATTGCGCGGTGCTGATATTCATAAAAACGTTTTATTATTTCATTCTGGAAGATAAAATGCTACGTTAAAGCAACTATCATACCCAAGGACGGATAATGAAACGTTTTTCTTTTTATTTAGCACTTACTCTGATCCCTGCTTCGCTAGTCTACGCAGGCACCATGGGAGAAATGGGAGAAGCACACAGCCCGCAACGATATTTTATTGCAGTCGGATCAGGTATCAGCTTTGCAAATAAAGCTAACCCATCGATTGATTATTCTCTTTGGAGTGATGCGATTGAAGGCTATAGCGATTCGCTAAGAGACGCGCCTTTATACACCGCGGCACTCGGTTATACGATTAATGATGCCATTAATGTCGATTTAAGTTATACATTTCGAGGGTTATATTCTTACGCAAAATATCAAACCGTTCCTACCTCAACGACTGGCGAACCACCGCTGCCATCAAGAAGCCGATATTTCGATTTGTCGAGCAATGCGGTGATGTTTGACGTTACCTTGGATGGTGGTGTCTACCATGCACTGGCCTATAACACAGCAGATCATGGCTTTATTCAACCTTTTATCGGTGCAGGCTTGGGCGTCTCTTACAATACCCTCAGTAATTTCCACACTATCTTGGCAAACACCAACGTGACCACCAGTACCGCGTTGGATCAAACCACGATCTCACTGGCTTATCAGTTTAATGCTGGCTTAGAATGGGTGTACGAACGATTCTCTTTCGATATAGGCTATCGTTATTTTAATGCGGGCAGATACCAGTCCAATAACTATTTGGTAACCAATTACACAGAAGCGACCCAAACGTCAACCGTAGCATCCCCCAAAACAACCGTGCCGTGGAAAGACACACTATCCACCAATGAGCTCTTCTTTACTGCGAGAGTGGCATTTTGATAAATAAATCATAGGGGTCTTAAGTCCTTTAAGATCCCTCAAGAAATATCAACATTGTCCGATATTAAATATACCGAAACGTGCCCCACTCTATCTTTATGACTTTAGATCCAAACCATATCAAAATTGCGAAATTCAGAATTGGCGACCAAGTTGTTCATCAGCAACAAGGGTATCGTGCGGTGGTGATTGATATTGATCCGTTGTTTCAAGCATCAGGCCGATATAACCCACACGCCAGCAAACGTACATTTGCAACGCAACATCCGTGGTATCGCTTATTAGTAGATAACAGTGCGCAGCAAACGTACGTTGAAGAACCGCTGTTAATACAAGATCAGGATCCACAAGAAATTTCCAATCCGCACATTAACCAATTTCTTGTACTGCAAAAAGGACGCTACGTCCGCGGACAATCACCACATTAAGTTTTTAGCGTTCATAATGACGGCTTTGGGGGCATTAAGCACCAGCAGTGATGCCTCGTAATGTCGTACGCATATCGTTGGCTGCATCTTCTGCATGCGTTGCTACCGGTTTGAAAAGAAAAAGATAGCGAGTGTCACGCAGAGCCAACACTTCTCTCGCACCCTTTGTTGCTGTCTCTAACACACCACTCTTCTCTTGCAAGTGCTTGCCATGTAACAGAGACAATCCCGCGATTGTCATGCCCATAACTGTCATACCAGCCTGAAACAAGGTTATTCCTGGCAACGTAGACAATACTATCGATGCGATGACAAAACCCACTGTGATACCCAGCACTTTTTCCAAATAGGCTGTTTGCCCGTACCAGTTCGACATGTCAAAATGGCTAGCCTTGATGATAGGAAACGCGACTATTAACAATGCAGGGACGCTCAAAATCCAAATTGGGGACGGGAACAAGATAGATATCAGCATTATCAGGATTAGGTGAGGAAGCTTAGTGAATAATTTCTCTGCAAATGTGGTGTGATGCTGGAAGTGCAACACATTCAAAAAATTTACCATCAATTCATCTGCGTTGAGATCAGCTGACCCATGATTTAAATGCTGAGATAAGAACCACAAACCAACCGTGGCATGCTGTTGTTCTGCTGCTAAAATGAGTGCGTCGATTTGTCTATAAACGGTTAATAATAACTCTAATTGTTTTTTTTCTTCTGTGTCATCGTCACAGTAAGGCAATTGCCCCATCAGTGCCTGTTGTGCTCTAATAGATATCGTTTTAATTTTTGCCAGCATAAAAACAACTCTGATATATAGAGAACGCATCATAAACTAAGATCAAAAAACAATCGATAAATCCAAAAAATTATGTATCAAGCAACAACGCCACAAATGCTATCAATGCAATAGCCCATCCTACAGTTGCAAACACAAACCACACGAATGACCTATAATAAACCTATTAAGCCAAAAAAAATCATTAGCCATGCACAATTATGATAGTGAGATTAAATTAGAGCAGCTTGCTGCAGACGACGAGCAATTCAATACATTACTGGCAGTTGCATGCTTGATGCTACCTCAGGAGACAGGATTTAGTCAGGCGTTTTCTCAAGGCAACATTCTTGGAAATAGAGATCTTCGTCCGTATAACAAACTGCGATCACTGAATAAAAAATACAACGGTCTATGTGAAATCATATCAAACTATGTTATCGCAGAAGATTTACTGGGCGCACCCGACGAAGTCATTAGACATAGATTAGAAAAAATCATCTATACCACCAGGAAAAATACACTACAGTTAAAAATTAACCTGCCTTTTTTAGATGCCTACTCTGAAACACATATTTTAGATAAGGCTACTATTTCTGCCTTTTCATTGGCATATTTTTTCGATAGCTATCCACTAAGTTTATTCACGCCAGGAGAAATGCAAGCTATCAACAAAGAGGGGGGTAGGGATTTTCTCATCGAGCGTTTCAATCAGTTGCCTGTTGGGTCATACGTGAAATTTGAGGTGTTTAAGAAGACATTTTTTACTTTGACCGGGCACTCTATGGTTATTAAGAAAATGCCATCAGGGTTTGCCTTTTTCGATCCTAGCACAGGAGAAGAGCACTTAGACATGCAGAGTTTATTAAGTACAATCCACAGAAAAAAAACTGAGCACTCTGCAACGACTATAGCCTTTATTGATGGTAGCCGCTACATTCAAGCGGTGCAGCCTGATATTAAACCCATGGTATCTGATGAAAATCCTAGTGAACATCCGATTACACAAGAAATTATCGCTGAGCTTAGGGCATTTATTAGTGGTAATCAATTTGATAACGAGAGCGTGCTAAAATACCAAGATAAATTACAAACAGAAATCAGTAAGTATCTAAAAAACCCCAAAACACATCCTTTCTCTGTTCATTCTCGACAGTTTAACAAACAAAAATTGATTATAAGATTACAGCAATTTGAAGAGATAAAATGGAAAGCCAATGCTCATCGATTCGAATTGCAATTTAAAAAAGTTGATATGCAAAAAGAAACGGCATCAGCAGATGAAATCATCGCGCCTATTCAATCTTTTGATGATTTAATGAGCTGCGTCTATGTGAGTAATAATATCATGGCGGGATTTTCGAGTTTATTACCCGTACAAGAAAAAGCAACTGCGCTAATTGATACGTCTTACAAATACAAAATCGCTTATGCAACGTTTCCATTAACGCCAAACACATTGGTGCGACTGATTGATTCTGCTAAATCAATGAACGATATCTTCTGGGCGATACACCAGAGAGGATCGGAATACGATCATTTCAGGTACGATATTTACGATTTAATTAGTGAACAATGTCCTGCGTTTATTCAAGATTTAAGCGATTTAATTGATGTCTTAGAATATCTTCCAGACTCGACGCAACGTGACGCCGTTTGTGAAAAAATCAAACATCGTTTGCCAGAAATATTATCAAAAGAAAAGGGCACAGCATGTGAGTATTGTGCTGCACTGTCATTGCTTTCTGGTGAACATCAATCACGCTTGATCCAAACAATGCTAGCACAACAACCGATGCATCTCGAAGCACTCAGTTTTTTGTATTTTCTTTCGGAACATCTGAATGCGAGGCAGTTTGCACACATCCTTTCATCAGTTGTAGAGCAAATTCCAGATGCCATGGTCAATGAGCAAGACTTAAATGCCCTTGATAATATCAAGTTTGTGATTAAGCGAATAAATAGTAGCGATTGGGATAGGATTTCCATACGCGTTTCTGAAAACATGTCATTTGATACCCTTGTATTGCTTTCTCAAGATGCATCCATCAACAAACAACGATTGGTCACTTTAATATCACATTGGATTGCTGTGACACCAATAGATCGAATTGACCATAGCCTCAATCATAGTTGCTACACTCTTAAAGACATACGTTCTTTTCCGCACGAGTGCAGAGGTTTGTTTTTCGATAAAATAAAAGTTTGTCTACTGGATAAACTAGATGCCATTGATTCTTGTGATGGTGATGCTTGTCACAGCGCTGTAATGACTATACTATTCGGTCAGATGATAGATTATTATTCTGAGGACACAGAAGTCATTGATAAATTGAGCGATTATTTGGTTAAAAATAACCTTAAACACGTTAAGGAAAGCAATGCGAAACAAATAGTTGTGCTTTTGATGGAGGGTCTAACCCACAAAGATGCAGCAAAAATTAACGCGGCTTCAGCGTTATATCATCAGCAAAAAAACTGGTTACCGTTGCTCAATTCAAATACACCCTTTGACCAGTTAGTACCTGGCTTGAGCAGGAAAATAGCCCCGATCTTAAATCCATCTCCTCAGAAAAGATCCTAAGTTTTGTGATTTTTTTTGTGGTGTTTCCTTAAGGTAAAAAACGCAATAAATCCGAAAAATCACGTATTAACCAACAATACCAATAACGCCACAAACACTATCAATGCAATGGCCAAAATACCCATCGTGGCAAAGCTTTTGTTTAAATTCTCACGACTGAATTGCTCTGGGCGCGACTTGATGGTTCGATACAACAACCATGCCACAAGACCTGCGCCAATCAGTCCTAATATTTGATATAAGCTGTCCATAAATCACCTCGCTGCGAATTCGAATGCATCTGAAAATATCGACTGTGGCGCGAGCCCTTGTGCCAAAAGATCGTCGCGCATGCGATACATATATTCAAAGGGTCCTGCCATCACCACTTGCCAATCCTGTAAATCATGAGGATGTTGGGCCAACACAAGCGGCGTCAGTCCTGGCTGATGACTTTGGGCAATATGCGCAAAATACTGAAACCCGGGGTGGTTTTTTTTCCAATATTGCACGCTTTTATTATCATACAGATCATCCTCTTGCGCCACGCCCCAATACAGTTCCAATCGACGCGGATCCATTCGCTCCTGCAAGTCTTCAATCATCGCCCGAATCGGCGCAAAACCCGTACCCGCGGCAAGAAACAATATCGGCTTATCCGTCAATTGGTCGAGATGACAACGCCCATAAGGCAGCGATAATTTTAAAGATTGCTGCAAAGCCCATGGCTGATCATGATCCGCATGGCGAATATGCAATTCATAATAAGATCCTTCGGATGGCGCATTGGCAATCGAATAATAGTACCCTTGGTCACCACGATGGATTTGCAAATATTGTCCCGCCTGATAAGCTACTGCCTGCTCAGGCTGAAGTCTATATTTCCAAATCGTCGCATTAAGACGTTGCGCCAAAACCACTGTCGCTTGTATGTGATCCATCATGACAACCCTAGTTCCGACCAGTACGCATCCACACGATCTTCTGTCGCTTTGTCCATGCTGATCGGATGCCCCCAAATACGTTGTGTTTCACTGGGCCATTTGTTGGTCGCGTCCAAACCCATTTTAGATCCCAAACCAGACACAGGGGAAGCAAAATCCAAATAATCAATCGGGGTATGATCCATCATCACAGTATCGCGAGTGGGATCCACGCGCGTGGTGATCGCCCAAATCACATCTGGCCAATGACGTGCGTTGATATCATCATCACAAACAATCACAAATTTGGTATACATGAATTGGCGCAGATAAGACCAAACCGCCATCATGATACGTTTGGCATGGCCTGGGTATTGTTTTTTGATCGTCACAACGGCCAAGCGATAGGAGCATCCCTCTGGTGGCAAATAAAAGTCGACGATTTCTGGATATTGCTTTTGCAATATTGGGATAAACACCTCATTCAACGCCACCCCTAAAATGGCTGGCTCGTCCGGGGGACGACCGGTATAAGTGCTATGGTAAATAGGTTTGTCACGATGGGTCATACGCTCCACTGTAAACACTGGAAACGCTTCGACTTCATTATAATAACCAGTATGATCGCCAAATGGGCCTTCTGGGGCTTCTACCCCTGGCTCTAAATAGCCTTCCAAAATGATTTCTGCCGTAGCAGACACATGCAAATCCGACCCTATGGCGCGGACCAATTGTGACCGTTGACCACGCAATAATCCGGCAAACGCATACTCAGACAAACTATCTGGCACTGGGGTAACGGCCGCTAAAATAGTTGCAGGATCCGCACCCAGCGTCACTACCACAGGAAAACGCTCTCCAGGATAGGCCGCTTGCCATGCTTGATAATCCAACGCACCACCGCGATGGGACAACCACCGCATGATCAATTGATTTTTGGACAGTAATTGCTGGCGATACACGCCTAAATTTTCACGTGCTTGATCAGGCCCTTTGGTGGTCACCAATCCCCAAGTGATCAAGGGGCCGGCATCTTCAGGCCAACAGGTTTGAATAGGTAAGGTGTAAAGATCCACCTCGTCACCCTCAAACACATGGGTTTGACATGCCGCACTCTTAACAATTTTGGGCGCCATGTGCAGTGCTTGTTTGAGCAAAGGTAGTTTCTGAATCGCATCTTTGAACCCTGCAGGCGGATCGGGTTCTTTTAAGGCGGCCAATAATAAGCCAATTTCACGCAGCGCCGTGATTTGCTCTTCTCCCATCCCCAATGCAATCCGCTCGACCGTGCCAAACAAATTGGTTAAAACGGGCATCTCATGCCCTTGAGGATGGGTAAATAATAATGCCGGGCCTTCATCACGAAGCACACGATCTGAGATGACCGTCATCTCAAGATTCGGCGACACCGGGTATGCGATACGCTTTAAAAGATCACGATCTTCTAATTGTGCAATGAAATCACGCAAATCAGCATATTTCATCAGAGTAGCAGCGCGTTATTCTTGACGCTTCATAGCATCAAAAAATTCAGCATTGGTTTTGTGATTCTTCATGCGTTCCAATAAGAATTCGATGGCATCGCATTCATCCATAGATTGCAGGATTTTACGTAGAATCCAAGTCCGTTGTAAATCTTCTGGGCTGAGTAATAAGTCTTCACGCCGAGTACCAGAACGATTGATATTGATAGCAGGGAAAACGCGACGCTCAGAAATATTACGGCTGAGATGGATTTCCATATTACCGGTCCCTTTGAATTCTTCGTAAATCACTTCATCCATTTTAGAACCTGTATCTACCATCGCGGTCGCAATAATGGTCAAACTGCCACCTTCTTCAATGTTCCGTGCTGCACCGTACAAACGCTTCGGTCGTTGTAGCGCATTGGCATCCACACCCCCGGTTAATACTTTACCTGAAGAAGGAACCACCGTATTGTAAGCGCGTGCCAAACGAGTAATCGAATCTAATAAAATCACCACGTCACGCTTGTGTTCAACCATGCGTTTCGCTTTTTCAATGACCATTTCTGCCACATGAACATGTCGTGTTGCAGGTTCGTCAAAGGTTGAAGCCACTACTTCTCCTTTCACGGAGCGTTGCATTTCAGTCACTTCTTCCGGACGCTCGTCAATCAATAAAACGATCAGGAAAATATCGGGATAATTTTTTTCAATGGAATGCGCAATATTTTGCAGCATTAATGTTTTACCTGCTTTCGGTGGCGCCACAATCAAACCACGTTGGCCACGACCAAATGGCGCACAGAGATCGACCACTCGGGCCGTCAAATCTTCGGTACTACCGTTCCCTTGCTCCATCACCAAACGTTCAGATGCAAACAATGGGGTCAGGTTTTCAAATAGGATTTTACGTTTGCTATTATCTGGAGAATCAAAGTTGATTTCATCCACTTTCAATAAAGCAAAGTAGCGCTCTCCATCTTTGGGAGGGCGAATTTTACCAGAGATGGTATCACCTGTTCGTAAGCCAAAACGACGAATTTGACTAGGCGAGACATAGATGTCATCAGGTCCAGCCAAATAAGAAGCGTCAGATGAACGCAAGAAGGCAAAACCGCCTTCGGTAATAATTTGCACGGTACCATTGCCATAAATATCCTCGCCTTTGAGTGCGTGGGTTTTTAAAATGGCAAAAATAATGTCTTGCTTGCGCATATGAGAAATATTCTCAACACCCATTTCTTGGGCAATATTTACGAGATCGGCAATAGGCAATTGCTTCAATTCACTAAGATTCATAGGTCTCACTTGATATGGTTATGATCGAATTTCCAGGAAAGTGTCATACAGGATTGGTAGTCGCAATCTGAATCAATCCTGATTCAAGCAAACCACCATGAATGCATTCAAGGTGAATGCAGTCGAAGAACAGCTTAACACAGTCATTTGACAAAAGCTAGGGGTGTTGAAAATGAATCCGGACTTATCTCCGCCGTTGAGGCAGTTTACCCTCTTGAGGAAGATCAGCCTTTAGTCGAGGGGTCTTGACCGCTGGTTTCTTCAGTTTTGAGAGACGCGATTTGAATTGCTTTTGCGATTGAAATGCTGGCGCTAAATGATAGCATTTCACAATCACTTGCCATCGCTTCATAGAGACAGCTTGCCAATTAACCATGCGGCTCAAGCGGCTAGTATTCGTGCCTGCAAATGCATTGATGTTTTTCACAACACTATTGAGTGCTTTATCATCCAAACTGCTTTTATGTTCTAGTTGACTTAAAATCTTTTTGCCTTGCGCTATTTTCTCGCTGAGTGCAATCGTGGGTGTCCTGCCTTCAAGTCGTTTAATCTCTGTTGCCAAATAATCTTTCATTTCAGCAACCAGGCGTTCATTCGACGCATCTTTGGGGCGATCTGAATTAATCGCGTTGATGGTTTGCATCAAATGACCTTGCATCGTCATTGAATGTTCAGACGTCATTTTTAAAAGCTTATCCACAATCCCGTTGATATACTTGCTTTTCTCAAGATCAGTCGCTTTGATTTGCTCGCTATACTCTGCCATAAAATTTACAAACACAGTGATAGCCGAGCCAACGCAATTGGTTTGATCATGTTTTTCTGGTCGAAGCGTGTAAGCCTTTAATGGTGTTTCTACATGGTCCTGGTGATATTTTCTGAAAGCCAAAGCGGTTGCTTTATCCACGGCAATATCCAAAACGATTGACGTTGGATCATAAAACAATGCGTTATCATCTTGCCATTTTCCTTGCACGGTTTGTCCCGCAACAACCGCAGAAACCACATCCCCATCTGGCACCAAGCCTCGCGCAAAAAGCTTGCAATTTTTCCGTGCATAGACAGCTGTATGGCCTGTGAATTGATACAGCCCTCTTTGAGTTATCTTCGTACCCTCTCCAGACGCATTCCCATCCTTTGTTTTATAGGCCAGGCTATTTTGTCTGGGGCTGGCAATAATACCGATGCTGTACCTATCTTCTGTTGGCATGTGTACAATTTATACTTTGAATGTAGTTTAAAGTATAGGACAGTTTGGACTCAACTGGGGCTAAAACCCTTAGTCAAACCTAAAACACGATCAAACACCGACGCCACCGTGATTGCTGCCAGACCATTTTCAGGCGCATCCGTGTCTTCGGCGCGCAATACCACGCAATGCTTCTCATGCATATATGGCCCGCAATCTTCAGGATCCATTCCAGAAAACAAGGCCACCAAAGGCGTGGCCAATGCCGCGGCGAGATGCATGACCCCTGTGTTTGATACCACCAAAACATTCAGCCGTTGCAAATAAGCCAGGTAAGTTTGAAAATCTGAAAAATCGGGAACGAGCAGTATAGAACCTTGACTCAATTGGACAATGTATCTGCCAAGTTTTTGTTCTCTAGGTAATAAATTCATCACGATTTTAAGATCGATTTTCTTTTTATGAGCCTCGGCTCGCAACACTTTTGCCAATGCCGCAAAATATGACGCGGGCCACAAACGATGGCGCTTTTCACTGGCACGCCCCCATTTGTCAAAGCCACTATAAGTAGGATGCAACCCAACAAGTATCGTGTTGGCTATGATCCCTTGTGTTTCTAAAATTTCTGTTAAGCGCTGCTGTTTATCCTTGGCAACCGTAAGGTAGGGCTGCTTTTTTTGGAAGGAGATATCAGCTGCAGGCGACACCAATTGCAAACATCGCGACGCATAATGCATCAACTGCTGATCAGGGTAAAGAATCGCGGCTTCTTTGGGCAGCCAAGACAATACCCATTTTTTGGATTGAAAACAAAAGACGCGATCAAAGGTAACATCGGCCATCAATCGTTTGATTCGCAACGTATCGATCAATCGATGCCAGATACCATTGCGACACACACAAATCCGTTGCCGCTCGATCCCAGCCAAAGGCAATAAGCGCAAACCATCTTTACTGCTAAGCGCATACACCGTCGCACCCGGAAATTTTTGAAAAATCTCCTGAATGGCCGGCAATACCATAACCATATCCCCCATGCGACCAATGCGTACGATCAGAATATTCATACAAGGTGGGAGAAGATAAAGGTGTTAGGAAGTCTAGCAATAAATAAGAACTTATTCCAATCTGTATCCAAACTATGTAATATGTTCGGTCATTCATACGGACGTGTCACAGGATAAGGATATCATGGCCCATAATGTCGAAGAATTGTTTCTCGCTGCTTTTTTAGATCAAGTCAATATTGAATTAGACAAATGTTATCATCCGAAAAAAGATGAAAAAAACAATTATCTTGAAACAGGTGAAAATGTACTTGCCGTTGCAGAAACGGGGGTTTTTCTTGCTGGGATCGTTTCTACACCTTTTACGTTCGGACTCGGCCTTGCAGCAGCAGGCGCGGCAATCGTCCTCATCAAAACAGGCAAAGTGGTTCTTGATGCTTACAAAGATGCGCAAGAAAGCGATCAATTGCCACCAGACTATCTGCAAAATCAACGAGATTTACAACGTCTGGCACTCTATCTTTTATTGCGCCAAGCCGCATTTACTGCTTTTACCCGCTATCATTATTCCTTGCACGAAGTTTTAGATGAAGCAGGGGTTCGAAAATTTGCGCAACACATCGCCTATCGTTTGATGAAAAAATTGTATGCTGAGCTCAAGCAACACCCACACCAATTACCTGAAGTTGATACTTTGGTCGATTATTTACTATCGAGTATTCGTCAGTCTTGGCTCACAAGCACAGAAGAAGTCACGTTAAAACGTCAACCTTCTACCAGCCCGCTACAAATGGCAACCCAATCTAGAAAAGTGTCTCTAAAACAATTTTGCGCACTACAGCCCTGGCTGGCTTATAATGGATTCGATATTGATATTATGGGTGTTGAGTCATCCCGTTTCAAAGATGGATTCCGATCAACCGCGACACGCAGAACATTAGGATTTATCACCATACCTGCGAGCATGCAAAGCTCTTCAGCCCCCTTAGCCATTGATCGTAAGCAATTGAAAAAACTTAGCATCACGCCTGCCGAGCAACCATCTTTCGACCAATGCTTATTTCCTCATAAAGTGACACGCCAAGAAGTAGAAGCCTATAAAATTGCTTATCAAGCTGATCCCAAACTCAGCTTAAACAGCTACCTTACGCAACAATATGGCCGCCCGACCATAGCTTGTTGTCATGATGGCGAATTACGCGGCATGATATTTATCGGTGATTACTCATACGTTAATTTTTACAGTGCAGATTTAAGCGATGGTGATGGCAGTGAGGGCGATTTTAATCATGCGAATTTGACTCGAGCAACCATGCGCCGATTCAAAACCAGCAAACAAACGAATTTTCAATATATCTACGGAGAGGGCAGTTTTTGGATAGGGGAAGATCAGGACAAATTGGTGCTCCATGCCGATATTTCACATGCTAGACTCAGCGGATCAACCTGGATCAAATGCATCATCAGAACAACCGCCAATCAAATAGGATCGGAATGGGCATATGCCGTACTAGAAGACGTTAGTCTTGAAGATGGTTTTGAAGCGCGATTGACTGCAGAACATCAAGCGCAGGATCAGCGAATCACAGAGATAGAAAACACGCTCACACAAGTCAAAAATACACAGGATGCTCAAGCCACTAACACCATGGGACAACTTGGCGCACTCCAAGCTGAGCTCGCGGCATTACGACAAGCAGGCAGCACATGGGTCATTCAATATGCCAGCCGGCTCAACGATTTAGATCATAAAATCAGCACGGTAAAACGTATCACCGAAGCCAATACTAAGGGTGTCGCCAACGTCGCAAGCCAGCTCGATCAATTTCAAGAGGATCAAAAAGCACGTGACAGTGAACAAGATGAAAAAATAGAAAACATCGCTGCAGCGCAAGATGTATTGGTAGGTCTGCAACAATATTGTGCCACTGAATTATACACTGACGAATATAGAGCCAAAAAAGCAACGTATATTCCGCTTTATGTCCAACCGCATATGGCAGAAGAAACGGCGCCTCAATTATTAACAGACTATCTTTATGACGCAGTCAATAGCGGTAAGAAATATATTTTTGTCAGCGGAGAATCTGGTTATGGCCAAACCTTCAGCATCACTTGCTTTGGTGAAGCAATCAATGCCATGCATATTGATGAGGATTCTTGGGCATTCATCGATCTGGACGTATCCAAAGTAACCGACAGAAGTCGTAATATCCTAAGTGCGGCACTAGAAACAGTATTCACAAAAACACAAAAAACCGCGTGTAAACGCTACAAATGTATCATTCGCTTAGATAAATTAGACGCCAGCAATATTTCTGTAGACAAGCTCATCAGAGATTGTGAGGCTTTTACCCAAGACTGGGAAAAACCCATCGCATTCATCTTTTCAGTTCGCCCCAATTATATGCAACACGCAAGTTTGCAATTGGACCGACTCATCTCAAAGGCACCTGATCACTACCTGGAATGTAGTATCTTGCCCCTAAATACATCACAAATCCAAGCGTTTTTGAATTTCTTTTCGAGAAAAAAAGTATCCAATATACTGCGTGACTATCAGGATAATGACATCATTAATGTGCATCCTCTCTTAAACTCACCTCTGATGCTGGTCATCGTGACAGGCGCGCTTCTCAATCACCGGCGCAATGCAAATAATCCGACAACCATGCAACGCATTGATTTTTATGAAGCATCATGGCGCGCTTTGTTCGATCGAATCCAATACAAATTACCGCAACAATATCAAACATACAAAGCATTCATGAGAATAATGCACGCCTTTGCAGAAGAAATGTATACCAGTGATACCAATGCCATCACCTTTAGTTTTGAAAGAAACGATCCCACCATGCAAAAACAACCGCTACATGAATTGCTTGAAACGCAAATGGGCGCACTTTCACCCATTTCCATATCAAAAAAACCAGACAACCAATATGAAGCCAAATTTTTACATTCCAGTTTGGAAAACTACCTGATAGCCGTCAGCTTGCTTGAAAAACTATTCGCACCCAATTACAAAGATGACGATATTCTAGCGCTTTGGAATCAACATTTCTTTGCTCGAAACCCGGAAATTGTAAAATGTCTCATAGAATTGTTACAACGCTATCCAGAAGAAGATCCCTCTCATCACGAAACTGTGACAATAGTTCGGCAAAACTCCTTTGAAACCCTGCCACTTAAAACCAAAAAAAGCAAAAAACATGGTGCCTTTGAAAGTAAAAATCCTCGGAACAAGCAAACGATTCAACAGCGTTTGCTAGAATTAGTTCGACTAACCCATGAAAACAATGAAGATAGAGCCTACTATCAAGAAGCTGCCTCAAACGCATTCACTGTACTTTGCCAATGGGGCAGAGATCTGCGTGGCGAAGATTTCTCTAAACTCCTGTTACCTCATGCTGATGGCACCAATGGTTTATTAGCCAATACGAACTACACAGATACCAATTTGACCGCCACACGCCTGTATCATGCCCTGCTCTTATCCGCCATTTTCACTCGTAGTGTTGTATTCAAAACAAGCTTTCTCAATACCACGCGCTTTATCGAAACCTGCCAAGCACCAAGCACTTTCATCATCTATCCCTCACTGACCGACATCGTTATCGTCTACGCAGCAGAAGTTAATCCTCAGGATCACCGTGTTTTTATCATTAGAATCACGAACGACATCATTGAAGAACTCCAACAATGGCCCGTACATTCACAAGCAGTCCATTGCATGGCCATCACCAATTATAACGGGACAACAAGAATGCTTTCCTCTGGGTTAGGCGGCACACCTCGTGTTTTTGATTGGGAAGACAATGAGCCCCCTAAGGAAATCAATAAATTATGCGGATATCTCAGCAAACCCATCACCCACTGCGTTGCATTTGGAAAAAATGGAAAGTATGCAGCCACAGGCAGCGAAGATGGCCATGTTCGTATTTGGACCGTTGACACCAAAGACAAAATTTATAAATCTGATCCACACCCACATCCAATACGCGTGCTCCTTTGGGATCCGGATATTCACGTCCTCATCGCCGCAACAGATAATAATGAACTGAGTATTTGGTCCTATCCAGAATCCAAAGCCCGGGCTTATAAAAAGGTTATCCTCACATCACCCCACAACAACCCAATTAAATCAGTTAATAGCCTAGTATTGTCTCCAAACAAAAACCGTCTGGCCGTTGGCACGGATAATGGTGAAATTCTCATCCTATCTATGGCAGACAAAACAGTATTGTACGGCTTAAGTGGGCATGAATCGGCCGTAACCTCGATGATATGGTATCATGATTTGATTTCTGGCAGTCTCGATCAAACCATTCGTGTTCACCGGCCAGAAGGCGTAACCACCTTTAGGCATGAAGCGCCGGTTAAAAAAATTGTATATGTGCCGCATTGCGGGCAAATTATTGCAACCACAATGGGTGGTGATGAACACACGCGCTTTTATTTTTGGAACCCCCAGCAACCGCCTCACCAACCTGGCCCCACAGATAAACCCGGTCTCATCTCTAGCATCGCAACACATCCTGATGCACAACAACCGCTCATTGCGCTAGGAGATGTCAACGGTAAGGTCCGGCTCTACCCCTTAGCCGATACCGAGCAACCAGGCGCGCCATTGATACCACCTATCTTAGATCATGAATCCGATCCAGTACTCCATATCGCATGGTCTTCAACAGGCAGTCATTTAGCTACATTGGGACAAAATCAAACGATATTTATTAAAAACACCTCGACGAATACACCCGCTGTACGCATACAAAATACTGGCGACACCCCGTTTACTCATATGACGTGGTTAATCAATTATGGAACATGCAACGTATTGGCATTAGGCAAAGAAGATGGCTCAGTGATTTTTTATTCTGACCTCAAGGACTTCTCTGGTCCCGTTTATCTCGCTAAGATTGACGATTCAGCAGCCATTCAATGGTTAACAACACGATTCACCCCTCCCCAATTAGCCATTGCTGCCGGAAACAATATCACCTTATGCACGCCCATAAAAAACATCAATGAAAACACGATTGATCTTAATAAGGAAACGGATTTGTTCAAGCATCCGCAGCAGCCAGATGATACCCCCCAAATGCTGGCCTGGTCGCCCAATGAAACTCATTTGGTTTCAAGCGATATCCGTTTTAAAATCACCATTTGGAGTATATTTGACAATACATTAACGATGATAGCACGACATCAAACCTCTGAGATTAGTTGTTTGCTCTGGACCAATGATTGGTTGCTCGTAGGCAACACCAAAGAACTGCTCTATTGGAACACAATCTCCAATGAAGCAATGCAAGCCACACCACAACAAGCTTCCATACGGGCACGCCGTCTCGCTGCAACAAAGGATCATATTGTGCTCTCGGGTACTGCGGGCATGCTTTTTTTCAACAAAAAAGCATTGGATGAAAAAACCCCAGGACCATTCAAATATGAACGTGTTATCGCCGAAACATCTTTGGAGAAGGCCACATTCGAGGACGTAAAAGGATTATCAGGACCAACAGCGTTATATTTAGAAAAAAATGGCGCTCTTGTCGGTTCGACACCAACTGCCAACGCATCCATCCCATCTCATGTCAGACCACTCCCACCACCAAGCAATTATGCTGACATCGCTAGGCTCTTCCCACCACAATTTGTTGAAGGATCATTACAGCACGCCTTGTCCAGTGGTGTCTTGGATGGATCTACACCTTCCCCAACGACGCCTAATCGTGAACGGAAATGACATTTAACGCACGCGGTGGTTTTGCTTCGGCTCTGGAAATATCAAGATCCTACCGACAATTCATCCACACAATGCTGCTCAACAAACGTCATCACGTCGTGCACAAAAGCCTTGCTCCATAAATTATTATGGCCTTGCTCAGGAAAAGACTGTAATTTTTTAGGCTGATTGGCACCTTCAAATAATGTCTCTCCCTGTTGATAAGGCACGATGCGATCTAATTTGCCGTGTAATACCAATATCGGACAATGAATCGCTTGCATCCGCTGCAAGGAATCATACCGATCCTTCAATACGGCAGGTAACCAAGGGTAGTGATAGCGCTGCAGGGCCTTCATCGAGGTGTAGGGAGATTGTAATACCAAGGCGCAAGAAGGAAACTCTGTCGCCAATTGAGTAGCCACGCCGCTCCCTAAGGATTCGCCGTATATCACCATTTTATGGTGCTGGGCTTGTAAAAAACGTACCCCGGCCCGACCATCTTGGTATAAGCCTTGTTCTGAAGGTCTGCCAGGATTGCCCCCATAGCCCCGGTAGTCTAGTAGCAAAACACCAAATCCAGCGCTTAAAAAAGGTCGAATCAGTGGCATACGATACCCGCGATGTCCCGCATTGCCGGGTAAAAATAATATGACCGGTTTATGATCGGCAGGGGGCTTATACCAGGCGTGTAGGGTTAAATCGTCTACCGTGCGCAAAGTGATACCTTGCATGTCATTTGCAGCAAACTGTGCCCGATTGGGGGTGTTTTTGGCCGGGAAATAAATGAAATAACGCTGTATTGCGGGGATGAATGCCAGCAATATGACGAGAATGATTGTGATGATAATGATTTGTTTTAGCATGATGTTTACGCTCCCTCATCCGCCCTAACGGGCACCTTCTCCCAGAGGGGGAGAAGGGATTCCTTAGCTCAAATAAGTTTTTCTTTCTTGCATGGTTTCAATGCTGTTTAATACTGATTTTTTACAAATATGCTGCATCAGCGGAATCTCGGTCAACGGTTCTCCAGAAGCTATCAAATGAGCAATGATAAAACTGTCTTTCCACATAAGCTCTGTTTTTCGAGCAGCGATTTTCATCCATAATGCGACCCATAAAAAATGGAATAACCAATGCTCACGATGTAACTCTAATTCTTCTTGAAATACCATGGTCATCGCCTGATCTAATTCACATATTTTGACCCCGTCCACAAATCCAGCGCATTGATTCACCAGTTTATCTACAACAGCATTTTCCACAAACCATGACTCTACAAAACGTTTGGTCTGTGGCCATTTTTGCGAACGCCGCAACGCCGCTTGGATGGTTTCTTGGGTAAAAGGACTGATCTGAATAGCCAAATGTTGCATGAGATCGTCTACATCAAGTGGTTGGGCAACAAAGTGCACCCCCAGCTCTTCTTGAATTTCAACCAAGTGCAAATCCGGCATCCCACCTTGCGCTAAAGTCATTGCTAAAAAATGATTGGTGATTTTTTCTAAATAAGGCACATCAATCGCTCGCAATACAATCGAATCATCAAACGCCTCATCATAATAACGACAAACATCTTTGGCAGAAATCACCGGTGTAATCCAAGCATCTTTGATGCCCAAGTCTTGTTTCACCAATAACCCGCACAAGCGATTTTGGCGTTTTTTGCGAATATGGATAAAAATACCCTGCGCCCCTCCACCATCGACTTCACTGGCTTTGATCTGCACGATCTTGGCAGGCTCTGCGCGCTGAAACACCACGCCTTTTTTGCGTTGGAGCGTGATCCACTCTTGAAATTGCGCGCGATAATCCTCTGGATACCACTCTTGAATAACCCGTAAACGTGATAAGGAAATATCGCTGAGTTGGATTGATGACATCAATGAGTCTAATGTTGCAACCACCACATCCCGCACCTCAGGATTCGGATGCAATAAAGTCAGTAACGCAATATCATGACCTTCCGGTAAATGATATAAATCTAAAACCAAATCAATAAAAAAATCTGGTGGCATCGCGTAACTTTGAGCAAAGAAGTTTTCTGCGATCTCAAAAACAGTCAAATCCGACAACTCTGCAATCAAGTCACGAATAGACGTCAAATGAGAGATTTCATCATCAGGCATCACCACGCTTTCTTGATTGGCCAAATTTAAATAGGCTTCTTTTAATTCTGAAGATAATGCCACATGCACTTCATAAAATGCATTTAAAATAGGCAACCAAAAACTCAAAGAATGCTTGCCAGCATCTATCGCCGTGGTCAAATGTGTCATCAATTGTTGTAAGTGTTTCTCCGCTGACTTAGAGCCAGACTCGCTGACGGTTTGTAGTTTTGCAACACAAATATCCAATACAAAAATACAAGCTGTATATCGCGAAGGATTGGCATCCACACGCCGTTCACTCAAACCAGCAATCACATCAATAATAACGATTGCCAGTTCTGGATAATCAATAAACTTTGCGTAACACACCGGATCAATCTCTTGATCTTGCTGAATAAAGCCAGCAATCGTTGTGATCCACTGATTTAATGTCTTCTTAGAAACAGTCATTTGGGTTTGGGTACCACTCTAGGTTTGCCGTGATTATCAATCGCCACGAATACAAAGGTTCCTTCCGTGACCATGATTTTTTTGTTCTCGCCCAAATCTTCGGCCCAGACTTCTACCACAATCGTCATCGATGTCCGGCCTATTTTTTCCATACGAACATAACAACTCACCAAATTCCCAATTTTTACTGGCTTTAGAAAGACCATAGCATCCAATGCAATAGTCGTTGCACGACCCTGGGACACACGTTTTGCTAACACGCCGGCCGCCAAATCCATTTGCGAAAGCAACCACCCACCAAAAATATCTCCAACTGAGTTGGTATCTGCCGGCATCGCCAAAGTTTGGATGGCCAATTCACCTTTTGGGCTCATTAAGACTCCATTTCTCGTTTAAGTTTTGATAGCGCATCCGCCATCGCTGTGTTAAACACGTTTTTGCCATTCGCCGACGATGTCTTCGCCGTACGTTCTTTTTTGGGATTAGCTCGAGGTTTAGATTTTTCTTTTTTTGCAACAACTTTTGCCGCAAGCGCCTTCACTTCTTTTTTGCTGCTTGCTGGCGCGGCTGCGGCCTCTTGTAACTTCATCGTTAAGCCTATTCGACGGCGATCTTTGTCGACTTCGGTGACTTTAACGGTCACGATATCACCCGTTTTCACCATTTCACGAGGATCACGAATAAAACGATCGGTCATCGCAGAAACATGTATCAATCCATCTTGATGCACACCCAAATCCACAAAAGCACCAAAATGAGTGACATTAGAAACCACGCCCTCTAAAACCATGCCAATGGCCAAATCCTCAATGCCATCAACACCCTCTTTAAAAGATACCGTTTTAAACATCGGGCGAGGGTCACGACCAGGCTTTTCCAATTCAGCAATAATATCTTGCACCGTCACCAAACCAATGTCTTCGCTCACATACCGCGCTGTATCCAACGCTTTTAGCGCAGCAGAATTCCCCATCAACTCTGACAAAGACAACCCACTGTCTTGAACCATACGCTCAACAATGGGATAAGACTCAGGATGAACGCCAGACACGTCCAGCGGATTGGTCCCCTCCGTGACCCGTAAAAATCCAGCAGCCTGCTGAAACGCTTTGGCGCCCATACGCGGCACTTGTTTTAAGCTTTCACGATCTTGAAAAGCACCATGCTCATCACGGTACTGAACCAATTGTTTGGCTAACGCACCACTGAGACCGGACACATGGGACAATAATGCCGCTGAAGCACGGTTCATGTCCACACCAACCGCATTCACACAATCTTCCACGACCGCATCCAAAGAATGCGCCAATCGCATTTGGTTAACATCATGCTGGTATTGACCCACACCAATCGATTTCGGTTCTATTTTAACCAATTCCGCCAAAGGATCCTGTAGCCGGCGTGCAATCGAAACCGCACCCCGTAATGACACATCCATATCTGGAAACTCTTGTGCTGCTAATTCTGAGGCAGAATAAACCGAAGCGCCTGCTTCACTCACCAAAACTTTGGTCAACGTCAGATCCGGATACATCTTGATCATTTCTGCCACCAGACGCTCTGTTTCACGTGAACCCGTGCCGTTGCCTACACTGATCAAATCAACCCGGTGTTTCATCGCAAGTTTCGCCAACGTGACAACAGCGTCATGCCAAGCAGACTGGGGCGGCAAAGGAAAGACAGTCGTACTATCCAAAACCCTGCCCGTCGCATCCACTACCACGCCTTTGACGCCTGTCCTGATTCCAGGATCCAAACCCATGATGACTTTTGCACCCGCAGGTGCTGCCAATAATAAATCTCGTAAATTCTTGGCAAAAACATCAATCGCATCTTCATCTGCCATTTCGCGCAAACGATTGAATAATTCTAATTCTAACTTTGACCATAACTTCGTTGACCAGGCCAAACGCACCGTTTCCAATAACCAAGCGTAAGCTGGCGCATCCTTAGCGTTGATTTGAAAATAGTGACAGATGGTTTGCTCACCAATACTCGTATCTTCGGGCAGCGTCAGCGCCAACGTCAACGCTTGTTCTTTGCGTCCTCGAAATAATGCCAGCACCCGATGCGAGGGAATCTTGCGAATTGCTTGAGAAAATTTCTCATAATCTGCAAATTTATTATGGGGCGGCTTTTTAGCAGCTTTCGCTGTCAACACACCTTCTTGCCACAGACTCTGGCGTAATTGCGCAAGCAAATCTGGATCTTCGGCAAAACGCTCCATCAATATTTGCCGGGCCCCTTCTAACGCAGCTTCAATGGTTTCTATGCCCAAATTAACGTTTATAAAACCCTCGGCACACGCCTCAGGTACCGCCGTTTCATCTTGCAACAAGGTATCTGCCAACGGCGCCAAACCTGCTTCTTTCGCCAGATGCGCTTTGGTACGACGTTTGGGTCGGAATGGCAAATACAAATCCTCCAACCTTGTTTTTGTTTTAGCTTCCAAAATAGCTTTTTCTAAAGCAGGAGTCAGTAAATCTTGTTCACTGATGCTGCTCAAGACCGCCGTGCGTCGTTCAGCCAAATCTCGCAAATAGCTTAATCGCTGCGCTATCTTTCTAAGCTCGGTATCATTCAAATCTTGAGTGGCTTCTTTGCGATACCTTGCAATAAAGGGCACGGTTGCGCCATCATCCAATAAACGAACCGCAGCGGCAATTCGTTCGACACCAACCTGCAATTCTGTCGCAATGGTGGATACAATCTGTGTTGTTTCTTCTGTCATGGTCATTCTACCGTCACTGATTTGGCCAAATTTCTGGGTTGATCCACATCGGTCCCTTTGCCCACCGCCACATGGTAGGCTAAAAGTTGCAGCGGAATCGTATAAATGATGGGCGCAATCCACGCGCCACAGGCTGCAACCCGCACAAAAATCGCATGATCTTCCGACCATGTTTTTTCATCATCAGCAAAGACAAATAATTGGCCGCCACGCGCTGAAACTTCGTGCAAATTAGATTTAAGTTTGTCCAACAATTCATCGCTAGGTGCGACCACGATCACGGGCATACGCTCATCTACCAAAGCCAGCGGACCATGCTTTAACTCTCCAGCAGGGTACGCTTCCGCATGAATATAAGATACTTCTTTTAGTTTCAATGCTCCTTCCAATGCCACAGGAAATTGCACCCCGCGGCCTAAAAACAATGCATTGGTTTTGTTAACAAATTGATGTGATAACCGCTCAATATCCGTGTTCAATTGTAGGACACGCTCGCAAGTCGCTGGCAATCGTTGTAATTCGTCAAACACTTCTTTAGCGCGTTCATCCTGGCACAACACCGTCGCCATCATCAACAAAGCCACCAATTGGGTGGTAAACGCTTTGGTCGAAGCCACGCCAATTTCTACGCCTGCGCGCGTCAAAAATGCGCTATCAGACTCCCGAACCAAAGGCGAACTTGCAACATTGCAAATGGCAAATGTCCCCAAATATCCTGATGATTTTGCTTTGGACAACGCCGCCAACGTATCGGCGGTTTCTCCCGATTGAGAAATCGTAATAAACAAAGTACCGGGGTGCACTACCACGTCTCGATAACGGTATTCACTGGCAATTTCGACTTGTGTAGCCAAGCCAGCCAATGATTCGAACCAAAATTTTGCAATGAGTCCCGCATGATAACTGGTGCCACATGCCACAATATGAATATGTTTGACTTCTTGAAACAAGGCTAGCGTTTGATCCCCAAAACTAGCTTTTAAAATCTCCAAACTGGACAAACGCCCAGCCAACGTATCCGCCAAAACCGCAGGCTGCTCAAAAATTTCTTTTAACATAAAGTGACGATAAGGCTCTTTAGTCACCACACAGCTGTCGGCATTTAAACGTTCTTTATTGCGGTGCACCACTTGCTGTTTGCGATCAAATATCTCAATCTTGGAAGGCGTCAAATACACACTGTCGCCTTCTTCCAAAAAAATCACTTCTTGGGCAAATGAACGTAACGCTAGCGGATCTGAAACAATGAAGTTTTCGTCCACACCCAAACCGACCACCAATGGACTGCCTTTTCTGATCCCCACCAATTCATCCGGATGATCACAATGCATCACCCCTAAAGAAAATGCACCTGCCATTTCTTTTGCTGCAGATTGTACGGCTTTTAAAAAGTTTTTGTCTGCTTGATAATAATGATGCACCAAATGTGCCGCGACCTCACTGTCTGTGTCAGATGCAAAACGATACCCCGCATCTAACAAACGCTGACGTAATGTCTCATGATTTTCAATAATACCGTTGTGTACAATAGCGACTTTGTCATAGGAAACATGCGGATGTGCATTACGCTCAGACGGACGCCCATGGGTAGCCCAACGCGTATGCGCGACACCCAAATGACCATGCAAATCACTCTGACTCAATGCATCAGCCAAAGCCTGTACTTTACCCTCAGTCCGGATGCAATGAATCTTGGCATCCCCATTGATCATCGCAACACCCGCTGAATCGTAGCCACGATACTCTAGGCGCCGCAACCCCTCTAACAAAATCTTAGTGATATCCCGTTTCGATACCGCACCCATAATGCCGCACATACCCTAACCCCTAAATATTTTTTTTCATAATGCGCGCGCGATCACGTTGCCAATCACGCTCTTTGATGGTATCGCGTTTATCATGTGTTTTTTTACCTTTCACCAAAGCCAAATGCATTTTAACTCGATTGTGCTTCCAGTATAAAGATAATGGTATCAAAGTATATCCCTGTCGTTCCACTTTACCAATCAATTGATTCAATTGGCTACGATTTAATAATAATTTACGGGTACGACTAGGATCGGGATTCGAATGCGCAGAAGCCGTTGGCAAGGGTTGGATTTGCGCGCCTAAGAGAAAAGCTTCCCCACGCTTCACAATCACGTGTGCATCCGATAAGTTCACACGCCCCGCACGCAAGCTCTTAACTTCCCAGCCTTCTAACACCAAACCCGCTTCATAAGCCTCTTCAATAAAATATTCAAAACGCGCTTTTCGATTTGTAATAATTGTCGCATTGTCTTTTTGCATTTTTCATAACCACCGAATGATACTTCATCCACTCACAATTTAGGATGATTGTGACCACACGAAGTATAAGATATCATGCTCATTAAAAGTCACAAAATAGGATGCAAACATATGACTGACAAGGAACGTAAATTATTTGTGCTGGATACCAACATACTGATGCATGATCCCACAGCCATCTATCATTTTCAAGAGCATGATGTCTATTTACCGATGGTTGTTTTAGAAGAATTAGACCGCCATAAAAGCGGTCTCTCAGAAGTCGCACGTAATGTTCGCCAAACCAACCGCATGTTAGTGGAATTGATGAGTGGCACCACCCATGCTGAAGTGGTTTCTGGCATTAAAATTCCTAGCTTTATCACCCATAAACACGTTTCCAGCTCTGGACGTCTGTTCTTTCAAACGGATGACCTTGACCAGGCGCACCCTGTTGCACTACCCGGTCACAATGTCGACAATGCCATCTTAGGTATTGCCTTGGGTCTCCAAAAGAAAGATCCTCGCCAAATTATCATCGTTTCCAAAGATATTAATTTACGCATCAAAGCGGGCATTTTAGGCATTCCTGCTGAGGATTATTATACCGATCAAGCCTTAAATGACGTCACTTTGCTCCATAATGGCTTACACTCTTTAGAAAATAATTTTTGGGACAGCCACGGCAAAGACATGGAAGCGTGGAAAGATGGCGCCAAAACCTTTTACCGAATCCATGGCCCTCTCGTTAATGAGTGGAATAGTAATGACTGCCTGGTTACTGAAAACAATGAATTCAAAGCCATCGCTAAAAAAATAGAAGGCAATGAAGCATTAGTAGAAATGACCACAGATTACACCGTGGAAAAAAATGCAGTTTGGGGTATCACCGCGCGCAACGAAGAACAAAACTTTGCGCTCAACCTTTTGCTCGACCCTAATATTGATTTCATCACCTTGCAGGGCTCTGCTGGTACGGGAAAAACCTTGCTCACCATCGCAGCTGGTTTAACGCAAGTCTTGGATGAACGTCGATATACTGAAATCATCATGACCAGGATCACCATCCCAGTGGGAGAAGACATCGGGTTCTTACCCGGCACTGAAGAAGAAAAAATGACGCCCTGGATGGGTGCGTTGATGGATAACTTAGAGGTGTTACACACCAATCAAGATGGCGGCAGTTTTGGGCGAAATGCTACTGAAGATTTGTTGAAAAACAAAATTAAGATTCGCTCGCTAAATTTCATGCGTGGACGCACGTTTCTAAACCGCTTCATCATCATTGATGAAGCACAAAACTTAACCCCCAAACAAATCAAAACCTTAGTCACGCGCGCGGGCCCTGGCTCTAAAATCGTGTGTTTAGGCGACATCAAGCAAATCGACACCCCTTATTTAACCGAAACCACTTCCGGATTAACTTTCGCGGTGGATCGATTCAAACAATGGGAATACAGCGCACATATGACCCTCACGCGTGGCGAACGCTCACGCTTGGCGTATTATGCGGCGGAGCATTTATAGGAGAGCTTTATTTTATGACATTACGCGCACTTACTTTTGACGACGTCCTTCTGGTACCGGCATATAACCACCATGAGTCCCGACGCATCGTCAATACTGCTGTCAGCGACAGATTAAACAAACTCAATTTAGACTTGCCCGTCATGAGCTCCAATATGGACACCATTACGGAATGCAATATGGCAAATTTCATGCATCAAAAAGGGGGCATTGGGGTGTTGCACCGTTTTCTAAGCATAGAGGATAACATCAAAGAATTCAAAGCCTGCGAAGGCCCCACATTCATTTCTGTGGGCTGTTCAGACGCGGAATTAGAACGTGCCGCCGCATTACGTGACGCTGGCGCAGACTATTTTTGCGTTGACGTTGCCCATGCGCATGCCAAATACGTGGGAAAAACCCTAAAAGGCTTGCGTCAGCTTTTAGGCACCCGTTGTATCATGGCAGGGAATGTCGCCACTTACGCTGGAGCAGATTATCTGGCATCCTGCGGCGCTGACATCATCAAAGCAGGCATTGGAGGTGGTTCCGTATGCAGCACCCGTATCAAAACAGGCTTTGGTATTCCAATGCTGACATGCATACAAGATTGTGCTCGCTCTGATCGTTCCATTGTCGCTGATGGTGGCCTCAAAACGCCCGGTGATATTGTAAAAGCCCTGGCATTTGGCGCTGATTTTGTCATGATTGGTGGCATGCTGGCTGGCACCGAACCGACTCCAGGAGAGGTCATCACCCGACCTGACGGCGCACGCGTCAAACGCTATCGCGGCATGGCTTCACAAGAGGCTCAAGAAAATTATTTGGGCCAAATGCATGAGTGGAAAACAGCCGAAGGCGTTTCTGCCGATGTCCTTTATCGTGAAGATGCTGACATGATCTTAGCAGACATCATAGGAGGCTTACGCTCCGGCCTCACTTATGCCGGCGCTGATACCATCAGCGAACTCCAACGCAAGCTCAATTACGTTGAAGTCACCCCGGCAGGACGGATAGAAAGCCTGCCACATAAAATGAATGAAAGCGTGTAAGCTAGGACGCACCGTATGAACCTCAATGATTTCGCGTTTTTCTTTAAGAGCAACATTATTCGCCCCTTGACCACAGAAGAGTCGTCTTATCTTTTGCCGATTGATAAAACGATCACCAAAAAGCATGATCGAGCGTTGTTACTCTTGCATGGATTTTCGTCATCACCAGCGGTGTTTCGTGGCATGCTGCCACAGTTCAAAGGCTATGATCGGATCGTTTGCCCAGTGTTACCTGGCCACGCGGAATCCATTCAAGCCTTCTCTACCGCAACGGTGCAAGATTGGCGGCGTGTTGCTGAAGAACAATGCGCAATGCTGGTAGAATCTTTCAAAGAAGTGACAGTTGTGGGTTTGTCTTTGGGCGGCGTCTTGGCCTTGGAATTGTCGCAGCATTACAAGCTCCAGCATTTGCATCTCCTCGCACCCGCGCTCAAACTTCATTATTCTGCACATTGGGCATGGATAGCAGCGCGCTGTTTGCACGCAGTAGGTTGGCAAAGTTTACAAAACGCTGGGGGAGATATTTATACAGCGCACTACCAAGAACTAACTTATCGACGCTTGCCTCTCACCACCATTATCGAGATGCTAGCCTTAGTCGACGCCCCAAAATCCTTGCAACTTACTTGTCCGACGGATGTTTTTTTAGGCACCCATGATAAAGTTGCCGACTCCAAAGCAATTGCACCACTCTTCGAGCACCAAAAACAAGCCACACTCCACTGGCTGCAACATTCCGCACATATTTTACCTCTGGATGGGGATATGGAGATTATCGTCCAGACTATCAACAATAATTAAAGCTAATGAACTAGGCACATGCCTTCGTTATCCTGAGTGTAATACACCACACCGGTTTCAATATCTAAGTCGTGATCTCATCAAGACCTACGTCCCGCAGCTTATCCGCGGGGCGTAGGGGGGGGTTACTCCCCTCCCAGAGTAGGAGGCTTAGAATCAGGACTAGAAGCAGCGTCGCTGCTGTTACTACCTTCGCTTGCCGGCGACTTCACAGAAGATCCAGCAGGCGTGTCACCAGGAGGACCCATCGGTGGTTTAACTACGTTCCCCGCTGTTTCTTCTGCATCTGGGTCAGCATCTGGGTCGGCATCTGGGTCAGCATCTGGGTCGGCATCTGGGCCGGCGTCTGGGCCGGCGTCTGGGCCGGCGTCTGGGCCGGCGTCTGGGCCGGCGTCTGGATCGGCATCTGGGCCAGCGTCTGGGCCGGCGTCTGGATCGGCATCTGGACCAGCACTTGAGCCACCTGGGCCTTTGTTAGTCATCTCAAAATTAGATGTATTCGTGTTCTCCGGTCCTGTCCCAAAGATCGCCCCTACTATGGCTTTCAATATGTTGACAACGGCCATTACAATAGCCATTAGAACCTCAAGTGCAGCTTTTAGAAATCGTCCTAAGGAAGCCGCAAAACTATCATCTTTCTTATCCTCTTGCCCTGCCTTACCATCTTTACCATCTTTGCCCTTATTACCCGGCGACCCACCTCCGCTGCTTCCACCGCCTGGTTTAGTGGCAGGGGACCCTTGGCCTAATTCTGTATCTTCATCAGGGCTCTCTTCATCAAGGCCTTCCTCATCAAGGCCTTCTTCATCAGGACCTCCTTCATCAGGACCTTCTTCATCAGGACCTTCGTCATTAGGACCACCTTGATCCAGATCGTCTGCAGGAGGAGTAGAATCCTGCGCAGGATCTGGAGTAGAATCCGGTGGAGGTGGTTCTTGACTATCATTACTCATTACATTCTCCTCACTATCGTGTATTCAAACGCCATCAGTATTCTTCCCATGCCTTCATATCTAAAACAGAGCCGCTTTCAGCCATAAAATCTGTTCGATACTCAGGCGCAGCATAATAATAAATATCACTTCGATCTGACGCCAAAGTATGTTGTTTTTTCACCACCGCAATATCCGCTTCAGAATCATCATATGTTTTGACAAAAGCTTCTGTTGCACGCAGATAACGGCCATTAAAATGAGTATGCTCGCGCAAATTAATAAACGCAACTTTGGCCGTGCCCGCAATTTGTGCACGCGCATAATCTTTTAAGAAAATCCGAAACGTATGCGCTTTCAACCAACGCACGCTCAAACGACTACGCCCAGACATTTTCACTTTTTCCAAATTCGAAACCCCAACTATTTTCACCCGCACGCTGTCATGTAAATTCAGTTGCACATGGCGATTGTGGCCACCCTTCAAATGCACCGTCCCAGAACCCCCTAAATCCACATGGCGCAAATTTAATTGTCCTGCTAATAACGTACGGCCTGAATTATTGATGCTCAGATCCAATTGCTTTGACTGCAATCTTTTCCCAGTAATACTCCCCTTGCCACGATAATCAATCGCAACCAAATGTCGGGTACCGAGCTCTACTTCTACGCGACCATGTTTTGGATAACCGTTACCCAAATCAATGCGCATCACCCGATCTTTCACTGTCCAGGAAACCTCAGACGTATCGCGCGAGTCCCCGTGTAATAAGATCCAGGAATGTCCTGCGCCTGTATGTAAGCGCAAATTGATATTACCCGTTGCAATCACACGGGTGAACTTAGCCATATGGTGTGACTTTTCTGGTGGCGGCGTTTGCTCCAAAACACGAGTAATTTGTGTCCAAACGCGATCAAAAGGAGCCATAAGATGTGACTTGGCAGGCGACGACGACGTTTGATCCGAAACACGCGCAGGCGAAGCCATATGATGTGACTCGGAGGGCGACGGCGGTGTTTGATTCGATGCATGTTGAAAATGTGCACATCCAAGCACTTGCATCAGCACAACTATCACCAGAAACCAACGCTTGAACATCGGAGGATTCCCTAAAAAGATATTAGTCTAAACCTTAGACCAAATAGCGTGTTGGATCAACCACAGCTGCCTCTTGAAATCCTTTTTTACGGAAATGGCAACTTGAACACGTCCCACAAGCCAATCCTTCGACATTAGCGCGATAACAAGACACAGTTTGTGCGTAATCTAAGCCTACCGACAAACCGAGTTGAATGGTCTGGGCTTTCGATTTATGGATCAAAGGCGTATCAATGACCAAACCATGACCCTCCACACCGCGTCTGGTTGCTAATAATGCCATCCGCTGAAATGCTTCGATATATTCAGGTCGACAATCTGGATAATTTGAATAATCAATGGCGCTCACACCAATGATAATTCGATCTGCTTCTAAGACTTCCGCCCAGCCAAGTGCCAAAGCCAACATGATCGTGTTTCGAGCAGGCACATAAGTCATGGGAATATCAGAAGTGTCTCGATGATCTTCAATTTCATATTGCGCATCAGTCAGTGATGATCCACTCAACGCTGAGATGTTCAACACTTGATGCGCAACCACGGCATAGTGCTGTGCCAATCGACGTGCTGCCTCGAGCTCCGCAGATTGTTTTTGCCCATAATGAAAACTCATGGCATAACAGTCATAGTTCAACGAATGGGCTATGGCTAAACAGGTCGCCGAATCTAATCCTCCGGACAATAAAATTACTGCTTTGGTCATTTATCTTTCCTTTTCGGATGGATGGTAGGAAGTCGTTGCGTTTTTGGTTTTTTCGATCGCGGTTTGTGTTTTTGCAACCCTTGAATGGCTTGCCATAAAGCATCCCCTCGCCAATCAGCAGTTGCCTCTGGATGGTATAACACTTGCATCAACGCTTCTATCGATTGCTGTAAGTCTGCATCTTGTAACAACAGTAAAATATCTGCCAAATGAATGATGGATTGCTGCGGCCATTGCTGCTTTGCCCATACCAACAACGCCGTCTTAGCACGCTGCGGATCATGCGCCAAACAGGCACGCTTTAATGCCCGATAGGGTTGCGTCGATCGCCGGTACCAACGAAAGGCTCCCAACAAACCCATCACAGCAACGACAAACAATAAACCAGTCCCAATCCAAATAAGATTAAAAGAAGAGATCGCCGGTGTCTTAGGCGTGGCTTCAACAACGTCTTTTTTAGGTTTGGGTGATGCTTTCGGTATATTTGGTATCGCTTTCGCTTCAATGTGATATGTTTTGGCAGGTAATACCGCTCGCTCAAACTGTCGTGTCTTCACATTAAACCAAGGCACTTCGATCGCCGGCAATTGCACGGTCCCTGCTTTGGTAAACACATAGGTCACTTTTAGTTTGGAACTGCCCCACAGTGCGCCTTGTTTGATTTCATTTTTGAGGGTGGGTTGACCCGCATAAACACTCAAACCTGGCCCACCATCGAATATCATTTTAGGCAATAATTGCGCCACTAACCCCTGCGCTTGGATACGAATCGTCCGCACAACAGTCGCACCTTGTACGACCTTAGAATCCATATGGTCGTAGCGCTCACGCAAGCGAACTAATTTTGAGGGCAACCAAGTTCGTACCGATCGCTTAGGTATCGGTCGTACATGTAGCGTGCTTGGCTTGGCTTCAAGCGTCACCGGTGTCGGACTCGCCGTATAAACCAACGCATGTATGCTCGGCGGCGTGATGGTCAATGGCCCACTCTTTTGTGGAAACACCGCATACATTTGCTCATCCACATGGTAAATCTCACCGGCAATTGTGGTCTGAGATTCACGCCCCTGGCCCACGGGAAATACAATCGCATCTTCGGCTTGCGGCGCTTGATAGCGCACATCGAGCAAACGCTGCCGCGTTAATAAACGTACGGTGTACAACACTTCTTGATGCAAAAAAGGGCGATCATTATCCACGCTTGCGGTGAGCTGAATGGGATCCTCCGTTGCGTCAGAGACATCAGGGGCGTCATATAGTGGCAACTGTGATGCGGCAGCTTTCGAGTGTTTGTGTGTGGCGGCTGTTACGCTGACTTGCAAGGGATTACTTGATAACGAACCAATCTTAATTGGCGCTATCAGCAAAATACCTGTTCTTTTTGGCTGCAACACAATATGCCACTGACCAACAGACTGCGCCTTGCCATTCATGACCGTATACGACAATGATTGTTCGGTGGCTAAGACCCTAAACTCCGATTGCAATGCTGACAAATCAGGAATACCTTTGGCCTCCCTAGGATCATAAGTCAAACTTAAGCGCACTGTGTCGCCTAACGCAACACTCAAACTATCAAGATCCGCTGTGACCCCAGTCGCCCAAATTTGCATCGACAAGATCAGCAAACCAATCCAAACATATCGCCTCATGGCCGTTCTCCTTGCCGCTTTAAATGGTCACGACGAAACTTTTCTCGCAATAACCCCCCCGGATCATCTGGAATCAAACGCAACCACTGTTCTTTGGCTTGCTGTTGCTCACCGTCTTTGCCCGGAGGTGTCGCTGTTTTTCCCTTGTCATCGGGATCTGATTTTGCATCCTCTTGGTCTTGCTTTGTTTGCTCTGGTTTTGTATCTGGCGACGTTGGCTTAGAAGAGGGCGGGGTCGAATCAGATTTTGTTTGTTCACTCTTTTGATTCGTTTCTTTTTCAGAATCAGAAGAAGAAGGCTGCTGTTGCTTCGATGACTGCTTAGATTGTGAAGCGTCTTGTTTTTGCTTTCCCTGCTGCTGTTGTTGCTGTTTCTGTTGCTTCAATAAGTTTTGCACCACCTTCCGATTAAACAAAGCATCTTCATGTTTGGGGTTTTGCGCCAAAGCACGATCATAAGCAGCTATCGCTTGTTGGTATTGGCTCAAATTTGCTAACGCATTGCCGGCATTATAATCGCCATCCACAGAAGATACCCTGGCAAAATCTTGCGCCGCTTGTCTGTAGTTTTTCGCGCGATACGCTGCTGTTCCTCGCCAATCCAGCCGTTGAAATGTTTTTGCAGCTTCATCATTTTGACCGGCATCCAACATCGCTTTGGCTTGATGATCACGATGAACCCATAAGTCACGCCAAGTGAACGCTTGCGCAGCTGTCACCACGCCGCATAATAAAATCACGACTCCTATCCAGCGATTCACGTATAGATCCTCTCTAACCAGCCACGTCTAAAGACAGGCAATAACAATAATAATCCGGGCACCAAAAACCATCGCCCTTCATCATGCCATAACGACACATCATCATGCTGTTTGAGCTCGTACGCAGCGTGCTTATGCTCTATTGCCAGCCAATGCTTGATGTCTTCTGAAGTATCGGCAAATGCTATCACTGCGCCGCGACCAGCGCGAGCCAAAGGTGCAAACGATGCAACGGCGCCCTTAGCTTGTGTCAACGGCAACACAGACACATGATAACCATCTTTACCAAGCTGCTGGGCAGCGTCCACTGCTGCTGCAGAGGGGGGACGCGCCGTCAACACCAAAATTTCCCCAAACGCCGCGCCTGCTTCGGTAAACATGCTTTTGGCTTCCAATAAGGCTTGTTCTAGGCGATTGCCATCCACAGGTAAAATATCGGGTGATAATGTCGACAATAAAACATCAATCGTCTGCGCATCATCCGTCAGCGGCGACACCATAAATGGCTCATCAGAATACACCATTAAACCAAATTGTCCTGCATCAGCCTGGGTCAAAAGATCATGAATTTTAAATTTCGCACGGGTCAAACGATTGGGCGACAAATCATTGTCCAGCATGCTGCTAGACAAATCCAATAGCAACAAGCGTGGCTTCAAATGTTGGTAAATGGGGACAGTGATCTTAGACCAAGTCGGTCCTGCCAATGCAATGAGCATGCACAGCATGCTTAAAAACAACAAAGTCACCGTAAACCCTTTGTTTTTCCGCCCCCGCTGCAATAAGAGTGGCTGCAGTAAATGTGCATCACAAATTTGCGCCCAAACCTTCACGGCGGTTTTTTGTTTTAATAAGGTCGCAAATACAGCCACCATCGGCAAAATAGCCCAAAACCATGACGGTCGTAAGAAATGGAACTCAGCCATGTTCGACACCTCGCTTAGCCGCTGGGATCAATGTCAATCCGCTTCGCACCCCTAATAATCCGAGCAGAATCACCCAAGCCAACGCTAAAAACCAAGGATAATACTCATATTGCGGCCGCAGTTCCGCCTGATCTTGAGAAACGCGTGTCATCCGATCGATAAAGGCATAAATCCGCTCTAGAGAAGCCTGATCGGTCGCACGAAAATAGCGTCCGCCGGTGGTTTCAGCGACGGCCTTGAGCGTAGCCTCATCCAAGTCCGCTGCACCACCCATATTCATAAATAAACCATCAAACGATTGGGGATCCACTGCCGAATGTAAGCCAATGGTATTGACTTGAATCCCTTCACTGCGTGCCAATGCCGCCGCCTTGTTTGGAGACAATACCCCGGAATTTGAAACGCCATCTGTCAACAATACAATCATTCGTCCCGCTGCAGGCACCTGCTGTAAACGTTTGATGGCCAAACCTAAAGCATCACCAATCGACGTAGATTTGCCCGCCAATCCGACCGTGGCATCATCAATACGCTGCGCAACATTACGTCGATCATAGGTTAAAGGTGTGAGGAGATAAGCTTGCTCCCCAAATAAAATCAATCCTATTTTATCGCCCACACGCTTGCTGACAAATTGCTTGGCAGCACGTTTCACGGCATACAAACGCGTTACCCGCCGCCGGTGATCCAAAATATCATTCACCCCCATGCTGGGTGAAATGTCTAATGCCAAAACAATATTGTAACCTTCACGCGCCAAAGGAACCGGGGGACCGACCCAACGTGGCCCTGCTGCTGCTACGATCAAGGCGCACCAAGCCGCGCATAAAAAAATTAAGGAGGTACGTCTCATCGTCACCATGCGATCCCGATTCACCAAATGCAACACCGCTTGAAAAAAGGGTACTTTCAAAGCTGCAGAAACAGATGCTTTGGCCGGCGCAACCCACTTCCAAATTAAAAGGGGTAAAGGTAACAATACAAACGCCCAAGGGAACGCTATCACGAACATGCCTTGCTCCGTTGCTGAATCCACAATCGCGCCAAGCGGAACAATGTTGTTAAATCATGCTCCGAACGCGCCTGATAAGGACAAATTAATAACGCTTCTTCTTCTGGCAAAAAATCTATATTTTTGCCAGTGGCATTCAAAAATAACAGCCAATCCTTGCCTTGTAAA
This sequence comes from Gammaproteobacteria bacterium, assembly GCA_024742995.1. GTDB lineage: Bacteria > Pseudomonadota > Gammaproteobacteria > Legionellales > Legionellaceae. Next base: position 117,517 of record JANSXK010000002.1, on the reverse strand, counting down.
TTAGCCACGCGTTCTCGTGGAAAATACACCAGCGCCACTCGTTTCAAAAGTTCCGCAATAGCCGCCGCCGTATGCTGCGTATCAGGGACCTGGCTATGCGCCGAGGCATACTCATCCAACAACCGTAACGCCGCACGTTTGGCTCGCCCATGACAATAAAGACGCCACCCCCACCATAAGCCCAAAACGAGCCCTAAGACACCAACACCCAAAAGAACGTACCATCCAGGTGCCCACGGCCAAATCCCAAGCGCTGTTGGCAAATGAATCGGGTGTAATTGCTGCAGTAAATCTGCCGGAACCTGAGGTGTTGCAGCCATCGTACTCAGCCCCTCAATCGTTGTGGAAACGTTTGCTTGACCAATAATGCCAAATTGGTCTGTGCCGTCAATGAAATATATGGTGTTTGCAAGCGTTTCATCGCCTGAGTCAAGCTTGTGATACGCTGCTCACATGCAGATTGATAGCCCAAGCGCACACTATCCACCGTGGTATCAATCACCACATCGGTTTTGCCATCTGTCATACCATAGGACTGCGGTACCGGTGGCGCCAATTCTAGTGGATCACAAATATGATACGTCAAAATATCATTGTGCACGCGTGCACGCTGTAACACCGACTCAGTTTGTTCGTTGAGATGATAAAAATCTGAAATCCATACCAATATGCTACCCGGCTTCACCAAACGCTGGACACGTGACAAAGCTTGCTGAAAGGCTTGTTGACCTTCTTCATGAGACGCCGTGTTTGTTTGTTGTGAATAGCTGCTTAACCCCGCCAAAAAAGGCAAAATGCCCGCTTGTCGCATGCGGGGGACAAACTCTTGGTGCCCTGTTGTAGAATAGACCAACCCGCCCACACGATCGCCTTGTTTGGCAGCGGTCCATGCCAATACGGCGGCCAAACGCGCCGCCGCCACAGATTTATACGCTCCTCGCGTGCCAAAATACATGGAAGGATTAAAGTCCACCACAATAAACACGGGGCGTTCGCGTTCTTCTTGATAGACCTTCACATGTGGCCTACCGGTACGCGCGGTCATGCGCCATTCCATATGACGAATGTCATCACCCGCTTGATAATTACGCGCTTCAGAAAAATCCATGCCACGCCCGCGCCACCTGGACAAATGTTGGCCCGCGCGTTGCGCACGGCCTTGTGGGGGGTACTGCACACGATGCGCCTGAGAAGCCAACGCAATCAATTCCGCAACGGTAACAGATAGGCCATTCATGATTTAGGGAACCGCGACGCGACGTAATAATTCACTGATAAATTCATCGCTACGCACCCCCTCGGCTTCTGCTTCGTACGTCAATAAAATGCGATGACGCAACACTTCATGAGCGATGGCATGAATGTCTTCCGGCGTCACAAAATCTCGACCCGCAAGCCATGCATGGGCTTTAGAACAACGGTCTAACGCAATCGTAGCACGCGGACTGGCCCCAAAGCGTAACCAACGTCCCAACGTTTCACCATAAACATCAGGATGTCTGGTTGCAATCACCAATTGGACAATATATTGCTCCAAAGCGGGGCTGGTATGGACTTGTAACACTTGTTGACGCGCTTGGAAGATCAACGCTTGCGACAAAGGTTCAATTGCTGACGCTGCAGCCTGAACCCCCTGGATTGCTTCTTGTCTCGCTAAGCCCAAAATATCCCGCTCCACCTGCTCATCAGGATAAGAAATCGTCACATACATCAGAAAACGATCCAATTGTGCTTCTGGCAAAGGATAAGTCCCTTCTTGCTCGATAGGGTTTTGCGTCGCCATGACCAAAAACAATTCGGGCAGAGGGTAGGTTTTACCCCCAATCGTCACTTGGCGCTCCGCCATCGCTTCCAATAAAGCGGACTGTACTTTGGCAGGCGCGCGATTGATTTCATCCGCCAATACCATATTATGAAAAATAGGCCCTGGCGCAAATACAAAGGAGCCGTCTTCGGGATGATAGACATCGGTCCCGGTCAAATCACCCGGCAATAAATCGGGTGTAAATTGAATCCGATGAAATGATCCTTCCACACCTGCAGATAATTCTTTCACCGCCCTGGTTTTCGCCAAACCAGGCGCGCCTTCCAACAATAAATGTCCGTCGGCAAGCACTGCGATTAAGATACGCGACATCAAAGCCGACTGGCCCAAAATACGCGTGTTCAAATGATCGCTCAATGCCTGGATTTGCGCTTGGACAGACGTATTAGGGCGAGAGGTCGTTTGTTCCATTTGATTATCTCACAATTTCAATCTGATCCGCCTGTGGCCCTTTTTTGCCTTTGATCACGACAAATGTCACGGCCACACCATCTTGTAAGCCTTTAAAATCACGCGGACGCGTGGCAGCCACATGAAAAAAATACTCGTTATCATTGGCGATGATAAATCCGAAACGTTTTTTTCGATCGAAAAATTTGATGGTACCGGACTGCCTGGCCCCAGAAGATGCGGGACAAAATAAGTTTTTAACCCATTGCACTATGCTTTTTATACTCATGCTCTCCATTCCTGTTCATATTCAAGCGGTTCGCTTCCGCTAGGGTATCAAATATGGGGACGGGTCACAAATATTCAACCATCATCATCGGCATTTAAATAGAACAACGGTATCTAAAAAGGAAGCGCGCAAAATTGTGTTGGATTATAAATATCTATACAATACGTAACATGTATGAGCAAAAGGAGATTGTGATGAGAAATAGTGTGGGATATATACGGCACCTGGCTGATCCGACTTATGATACGCACGCAACTGCCGTACCCAAATTCAAATTAGCTTATCCAGAGGGTAGTGTACCTTATCTATCACAATCTTATTTCACGATTAAATCATCTGCAGTGGCGCAACCAGGTGCAGACGGCCCTATCCTTGTTGAGAAACCATTTGTATTAGATGAGCATCAGACTCTTGTAAAAACACATACTCAATTATATAAAGAAAAATCTGCGGCCCTAGCCAAACTGGATAAGAAAATCATGGCTGCGGTGTTATTTGCACTGGTAGCAATGTATACGCCTTTTATTCCATTTGTGGGCATGGCGGCGATTGCCGCTTGGATGGCGGCCCTACATTGGACCAATCAACGCGCTACGTTGTATAACGAATATTACGATTCACTGCTGCTTTTGGTCGCAACCTGTAGTTGGTGCTTGGGTCCAACAGCCGCTGATGACGATCAAGACATAGATTGGCTCGATGACGGCACGGAAATTCAAGAAGACGGGTCCCAACCTTTATTAGAGGCGCCTGTAATTAAAACAATGATGGATCAGTTATACTTGGTTCTGAGCAAACCACAACTCTCTCATCTTCTTTCTTCAGCCAATTGGGTACAGTACCAAAAAACCATAGAAAGCCACGATAACAGCCCCCAACGGCGGCTCTCAATGTTTTTTGGGCGCAATGCGAGTCAAAGCTCTAATATGGCACGTGCGATTAACCAGGAATTAGAAAGCCCCGCGTTAAAGCAAAGAAGCTCTGAATTTATCCGCTGTGTTTACGGCCTAAATCGTGGTTCGAGCGGGGACTTCCTGCGTATGTTTATCCATGCAGTGCCCGATCTCTGTTACGCTGCCTGGCATACAGCTCAAGCGGCTTGCACAACCACAACACCAGCGCTATCTTGAAACCCGCCCGTACTCATGAAAGCATGGCACACAAGGATCAACCGATGGGACTTACGTAATACGCATAAAATCGTTATACTTTGGACATATCTTCTTAATCCTCCAAACCATGCGGCCAAATTCTTTTACTGATCACTGCATCGCTTTTGTGGATACGGCTGTACGCACTGTGCTGCACCCACAAACACGTATCCCGTCGCGCCCCAATCCTGCAGAAGGATTGGACGAAGCCTCATTAAGTACGTCACAAAAGCAACATATTGCCAACCTCATGCGGGTCAATCATGCTGGCGAAGTATCTGCGCAAGCACTCTATCAAGGCCAAGCCTTGACGGCGAAAAAACCAGAAATTCGTGACCATTTACAAATCGCTGCGGACGAAGAGGTTGACCATCTCGCTTGGTGCGAACAGCGTCTGACCGAGCTCGACGCCCACACCAGTCTGTTGGCACCTTTGTGGTATAGCAGCTCCTTTGTCATCGGCGCCCTGGCAGGATTGGCTGGCGATAAAATCAGTTTGGGCTTTTTGGCAGAAACGGAGCGCCAAGTCACTCGGCATCTGCACAGTCATCTCGAGCGCATTCCACCTGAAGATCAGAAAACCCAAGCCATTCTCAAACAAATGGCCATCGATGAAAACAATCACGCGCTTGCAGCGTTTGAGCATGGCGGTACGATACTTCCTGAACCTATCCGCGCATTGATGCGCTGGGGTTCTCGGCTGTTAACCACGAGTAGTTATTACCTCTGATGGGAGCGGACGATGGCACAAGGGACTGTTTTCGTACTATGCGTGTTATTTACAGCGTATATTTTTGATTTTATCAATGGCTTTCATGATGCGGCCAATGCCATTGCAACCATCGTTACCACAAAAGTATTAACCCCTTTTCAAGCGGTATTATGGGCTTCTTTTTTTAATTTTGTGGCTTTTTTGTTTTTTAAAATGGCCGTAGCTGAAACCATTGGCACCGAACTGGTCGACATGTCCATTGTCGACATCTATTTGATTTTCTCGGCCTTATTGAGCGCCATTTTCTGGGGCTTGCTCACCTGGTATTACGCCATGCCGTCCAGTTCTTCCCAGGCGTTGATAGGGGGCTTGGCCGGCGCTGCCATTGTCAAAGGTGGTTGGATCACGCTGAAATGGGGCGGCTTATCCAAAATTTTAATCGGCATTTTTGTCACTCCATTTTTTGGTCTGTTTACCAGCATTCTCGTGATGTTCATCATCAATCGTTTGTTACGCGAACGCAATGCCAAAGCCAACCAAAAATTATTCAAATCCCTACAATTGATTTCTTCAGCCTGTTTAAGCCTCACCCATGGTACCAATGATGCCCAAAAAACCATGGGAATCATCACGCTCTTATTGTTCTCCAGCTCATGGTTGCACGGCCCCTTTTTTGTGCCATGGTGGGTGGTGATCACCTGTCATTTGGCATTGGCTTTGGGAACATTAACCGGTGGTTGGCGTATCGTGCATACCATGGGACAAAAAATCACCAACTTAAACCCCGTCCGCGGCTGTGCGGCAGAAACCGGTGCAGCCGTTGCCATTTTGACCGCGTCTGAATTTGGAGTGCCTGTTTCAACAACGCAAACTGTGGCGGGCTCCATCGCGGGCGTGGGCGTCTTTCATGGCTTGCGTCAATTGAATTGGACCACCATTCGACACATGATGTTATCATGGTTCCTCACCATTCCGGCCACGGCATTTGTTGCGGCATGCATCATGCGGGTAATCACTTGAAATGAAACACGTTCTTACCCTCTTGCTCACGCTCTTACTCATACCCAACGCTCAGGCGGAAGAGTATTGTGCAAAAACACCCAAATTATTCAAACACGCTTGCATACGCCTCCATCAAACTTGGTATGAAGGTAAAAATGAACTCTACATTCCCGCCTATGCCTGGCACAACCGCTATTATTATTCTGGCGACAGAATTCACCGCTACAATGAGAACCCCTGGGGCGGCGGCTTGGGCAAAAGTTTTTATGATGAAGACGGTGATTGGCACGCGCTGTATGCCTTTGCATTTTTAGACTCGCACAAAAACGTCGAACCTATTGTGGGATATGCCTTTGAAAAAATGCTGCATTTTAACGAAAAAGCAGCCGTTGGCGCAGGCTATGCGATACTGGTAACTTCTCGCCCTGACATCATGCATTCCATCCCCTTTCCCGGCGTTCTCCCCTGGGTATCTGCCAATTATCAACGAGCATCAGTAGCACTCATCTATATTCCAGGCGGTCATAATATCGGTAATGTCTTGTTTGTATTGGCAAAGTGGGTGATGGATTAGGAAAAAGTGGCAACACCCCCATTTGTGTCCTATAATTACACTATATGTTGTTTTTGGGGACTTATATGACGGATGGACCTACTGAAGCACCGCAAGGAAAGTGGAATAGAGAAGAAGATCTTAAGCGGGTCGAGGAAACTCGAACGTTGGTAAGTAGTAACATGGATCCTAATCTTGGTTCTTTTAAAGATGACTCCCTTGAGTATTTGCAAAATATTGAAGACCACCTTACAGCGCTTGATGATCCTGACAGCTTACTCACAGAAGCAGAAAAAGAAGATCGAAGACAAGTCCTGTATGACGACTTAGATATCATCCGTAAAGCCAATCGCATTTTCGACGAAAACGGCATCAATGAACAAGCAGCAGCAGCATTCCACGAAGCAACAGCAGAAGCTCGTGCCAAACAAAAATATATGGACTCTAAAGAAGCTAAAAAACCCTGGTCAGCCCACGAAAAATCAAGGTTTCGCAGAAGACTGAAGTTTGCGGGAAAGGTGCTACTGTGCTTGTTGATTCTAGCGCTATTTTGTAACCCCATCGGGGCAGTCGCTGCAGCTGTGGGGTTGGGTGCAACACTGATTGCTGCCATCGTTACCTTCGTTGTCAGCCCTGCCATGTTTTATGTTGTCGGCGCCGTCGTTGCAGGCGCACTTGGCTACTGCATCGGTAAAGAAGCAAAACAAACCTACGATGAACATCAGGGTATTAAGGCACACGCAGAAAGCATCAAAGATACGGAACAAGCTGAAGCACGAAAGATATTCGACTCTGAGCCATTCAAAGAAGGCGTCACCAGACCCCCAGTCGTCCCCATGGGCGGCACACCTACTCCTGCTGCAGAGCATGGCGATGGTGAGGATCTCGCTGTAGAACATGGCCATGATGAGGATCCTGCTGCAGAGCATGACGATGATGAGGATCCTGCTGTAGAGCATGGCGATGGTGAGGGAAGAAGGATCGGCCACCCCGGCAAGTAAGGCTAACTAAACCCCCTTAACCGCAGCCATCGACGCCTGCAACCCTCGATTCGTTTGCCCACCATACAACGTCGTGTGCAAATGCCCACTGGGATCAAACACATAAGTCACAGGCACCACGTCAATATCCCCCAAATGCATCCCTCGCAATGACTGTGGTTTCAAACTAGGATAATGAATGCCAAATTGGCGCACCAAACTGCGTTGCTTCGCCAAGGATGGGGCATCAAAATTCACCGCAAACACTGCCACCTTAGACGAATGTTTGGCATAAAAACGATTCAATGCCGCAATTTCATGCACACAAGGCCCACACCAACTGGCCCAATAATTGATAAACACCCATTTACCGCTTAGAGAACGCAGAGAAATAGACGTACCCTCTATATCCTCTAACACCACGTCAGCACAGGTAATGACCGGAAACACCAATAAAAAAGCGGCACAAAAAGAGATTAATTTTTTCATAACTTGCTTGTTTGATAATGAACCAATATCATACCACCAGGGTTAATGTAAAACCACTCGGATGAAACGCAAAACACTTAATTATATCACCCTACGTCCGGCGGCCTCACCCCCCTACACGCGGACAAGCCACGGGACGTAGGAACGTTGACCTAGGTGTCATAAATGGAGAGCACAACACACATGTCTCATCGTCCACGCAAACGTTTTGGCCAGAATTTTTTGCAATCTCAAGGCATCATAGACGCTATTTTACGTGTCATAGGCTTACACCGAGATGATCGTGTGATTGAAATTGGGCCTGGGCTGGGCGCACTGACTGCACCGTTATTACAAACCCTGCCTCATTTGACTGCGATTGAAATCGACCGCGACTTACACGCACCTTTGCGTGCATTGCCCCTTGCTGAAGATCATTTAACCTTGATTGAAGGCGATGCTTTGGCCATGAATTACGACCAATTTGGTTCAGATCTACGCTTTATTGGAAATTTGCCGTATAATATATCGACACCTTTGTTGATCCATTTATTGCATTTTTTAGACTTTATTCGGGATATGCATTTTATGTTGCAAAAAGAAGTGGTCGAACGATTAACAGCCAACCCAGGCACCAAAGCGTTTGGTCGCCTGAGCGTCATGACACAATATCATTGTGACGTGGATGCCTTATTAGACGTCCCGGCGTCCGCTTTTTATCCACCGCCCAAAGTAGAGTCCGCTATCGTACGCTTGATTCCTTATCGACAGTCGCCCTATCCGCAAGTGGCTTGGGCTGATTTAGAGCGTCTCGTCGCTTGCGCCTTTGGCATGCGACGTAAAACATTGGCAAATAATTTAAAACCGTTGCTATCTGCTGATCAAATTCAAGCAGCCGGCATTGATCCAGGCTTACGACCAGAGCAAATCACCGTGGCCCAATATGGACAGTTAACCACCTTGATCACACATCAAACCGACACAGGAGTGCAGTGATGTTTTATCGTGAGGAAAAAAAAGCCAAGCTCATCAACCCCAGTCTATTCAAAGACAAGGAACTCATTGAAAACAAAGACACGTTATTGAAGGGGAAAAAACGCCAAGCGTTGATACAGCGCCTCAAAGAAGGCCTCGCTTATCAAGCGACGCATTACCAAAACCTAGCCCAACCTTTGATTGAACGCGTAGCAGAGTATTATCAATTTTTACCAGAAACCTCTCTGTATTTCGGCTATCGCGGTGGCCTCTTGGATCGCGCATTGCATCGTACCGAAGCTGCCGTCAATTTGATGCGTCAATTGATGGTCCGCGATGAATCCGACCTTCCTTCAGAAGAACAAAGGCTTTGGCTATACGCCATTTTTTCCGCAGGCTTATTGCAAAATATTGGCAAACTTTATACCGAATACCAAATCAATATTTATGATGACTTCGGCAAATTAGTCCGCCCATGGGCCCCCATCATCGAAGGCATGCAACATGTTGGCACCTACTATAACCATACGTTTGTGCAAGAAGACAGTGACAGCCAGGCGTTACGACATTACGTCACCTTACTCTTAGCACAACGATTGATGCCCGAAGAAGGGTTTGCCCTCTTGGCAGCCAACCCCATTATTTTCAGGGCTTGGCTGGCACTTTTAGAAGAAGATCGCGATGGCGCAGGATCCCTGGATGCTATTTTAGATCGCGCCAACGCTTTGGCTGACCAACAGTATCTCCATGACTATATTGAAAAATATGGCCATTTACTTGATCCAAACCAAGCACGCGGTGTCGGTAGTTTTCTAGACACCACCCCAGAAAACGCGTTAGAAAAAGAACAAGCCTTAGGCGCAGAATTTCTCCTCTGGATACAAAATGCCCTGGAATCAGGGAAGATTATTTTGAACCAAGCACCATTAAACGTAGATGTCACACATAAAAACATCGCGCTCCCCCCAGAAATTTACGATATCTTTATGCAAGAACATTTGAAGGTCAAAAACAAATATATTGTGCAACGCGCGGTGAATGCGTGGCAGCATCATCTCTTAACAGATAAAAACGATGCACAGGCTGACAGGCAATCCCGTGCTAATCTACATTTAGACACTTCCATCTTGCCAGAAACAGTGAAAATCTATAGCAATCAGACGCAACACATCACCACCGTCCGCGCGATAGATTTGGTTCATGATATGGAAGCCTATAGCCGTCAATATGAACGAACCCCCGTGGTACTGCCACAGCTCAATGCCAACGGCAAATGGGCGGTGGCACAAGAACAAGCACCGCAACCAAGCGTGAAACCCAGTGCCTGAATACGCGATTGGAGATGTGCAAGGGTGTTTTGATGGCTTGCAGCAATTGCTCAAAACCATTACATTCAACGAACATGAAGACAGATTATGGTTTGCTGGCGATTTGGTTAATCGTGGTCCTCGGTCTTTAGATGTCTTACGCTTCATCAAACAATTGCCGCTAAAACCACGGATTTGTTTGGGCAATCACGATTTGCATTTGCTCAGTGTCGTCTTAGATCCCAAGCACAGCAAATTGTATGACGCATCCCTAGAGCACGTCATCGCAGCGCCGGACTGCTTAGAATTATGCACTTGGTTGCGCCAGCAGTCTTTATTGCAATTCGACCCGGATTTAAACGTGGTCATGTGTCATGCCGGCATTGCGCCCTTATGGACGCTAGAAGAAGCGCAAACCTACGCGCAAGAACTAGAAACCGTATTACAGGGTGCCAATTGCGTCGAATTTTTACAACAGATGTATGGCAATACCCCAAACATCTGGTCTGCTACTTTGACCGGGATGACCCGGCTCAGGGTGATTTGTAATTATTTCACCCGCATGCGTTTTTGCTTTGCGGATGGCAGTTTGGATTTTGAGCACGCAGGACCGATTGCTGATGCGCCAGCCGATCTTTATCCTTGGTACGACACCCCTCATCGTCATGAGATTAACGCCGATTTGGTCTTTGGTCATTGGGCAGCATTAGCCGGAGCATGTGATCACCCACGGATTCATGCCATCGATACAGGTTATGTTTGGGGAAAATCTCTGACAGCGCTGCGCTTAGAAGACAAACAACGTTTTTCAGTAGCGTCGTCTTAAAGGATCATCCGAACACATGTGTCACATCACAACACGTCCTTGCACGACGTTCTACACATCGCGACGCGTTGACAACGATGGCATGACGCGCTTGTGACCAAACCTTCAAATCATCACAACTATTCCCTGCATAATCATACCCTTTGACCCCATAGCGCTCATTTAATGCTGCGGCTTTGGATTGCGCACGCAAATTAACCCGGCCATTGGACGCCAACACGTCGTCAAACAAGCCTAAATAAGAAGCAATGGCAATCGCAAACGTTTGATCCGTCGCCGTCGCCAACACCAACGTGTCTCCTGCTTTTTTGCGCTCTTTTAGCCAAGCCAAGAAAGGCTCATGATAGGGCAACAGACTGGGCTCTAAAGCCACATACTGCCCCAGTTTCTGTTTCAAATAAGCGCGACCACGGCAAAGCCAAAGCAGCAACCGCCAACATTGAAACGGATGCGCGCCGAGAAAGCTCCAAATCGCTTCTTGCATGGTGTCGACCAGAATCAACGTACCATCAAGATCGACACAAAGTATGGTTGTCATTATTATATCTTTCTATTACAAATTTTATCTGCTAAATAACCAATCGCCCCGGCATAATAAATGGAATTATTATATTTTAAAATCATTTTATAATTAGGGTACGCCAAGAATACCGGCCCACCATCGGGTTGTACAATACTGGCCTCTAGATTTGGATAAGGCAAAGGTCGTCCATCAGTTCTTTTTACACCCATGGCCGCCCACTCTTTAACCGATTTCACGGTAGACTTACCCTCTAAATCCATATCAAAATGTGGTGGCAGCTTCACAAACACCGCCCAAGGCTCACCTTCACGCCAACCATTGCCTTTCATATAATTGGCAATTGATGCAAAAACGTCCGGCTTCGAGTTCCAAATATCTTTGCGACCATCGCCATCATAATCAACCGCATAGCGTACCCAACTTGAAGGCAAAAACTGCGGCTGCCCAGACGCACCGGCCCACTCTCCTTTAAAGTCCTGCAAACTGACATGGCCATCATTCAAAATATGCAACGCTAAAAATAGCTCTTTGCGGAAAAAGGCTTGGCGCTTAGAATCGTACGCCAAGGTTGCCAACGACTTGATCACTGGGAAATTCCCCATATAAGATCCATAAGACGTTTCCATGCCCCAAAACGACATCACAAAACAGGGATCGACCCCATATTGTTCACCAATTTCATCGGCAATCGCTTTGTTCTTTTTATAATGTCTGCGACCCATCAAAATACGGTACGAATCTACACGTGAAGACAAGTATTTCTGGTACGTCAGCCGATGCTCCGGCTGTGAGTGCGACAAGCTCTTAATCTTACGACTAGGCTCATGCACCCCAGCAAACGCTCGGTCAAAAACCTCTGGTCGGATCCCATCAGCCAACGCTTCATGCCGCACTTCCGAAACCCAAGCAGACCAAGATTGTGAGCTTGCCCAAGTCAAGAGAGAAAAAGACATCAGAACCAAACTTAATATCATTCGTTTCAGCATCATATGTCCAAATTAAGAATAAACGGTACACTAAGTATGGCAGTACTTTTGCAAAACTTCGAGCTGAAGGCAATATTTGTTTTTATGAAGCCATTGACCTTAAGGTTGCAAAAGATCGATCAGGAAGACAGCGCAAGTGAGCAATAACTTTTCTCAACCTCTTCTGACAACGAACCATTAAAAAAGGCGCCGTATAAATCAGCAGGGTTCAAAACCCTTGTTTTGGTTCTTTTTGTTTCGTCTTGGGTTTCCTCGCCTATGTTTTTTTCTATGGTCGCAGTTATACTTCTCTTATAAGGCACTGTGTGCAGCTCATTTACTGAGTCTAAACCCTGTTGCATCGAATCATGAGCCCTTTGGTACTGAGATCGAGTACATTGCTCTGGGTAAAAAAGCAGACACAACGCGAAGATGCCTATAAAAGTTAATGGAATAAATAAAGGTAAAAGCAGCATATTCAGCAAAGCAACGGTGATCGTGGCTTTGACAAACAATACTAATGCTATAAATGCTGCATATGCCATCGTGAATATTAAACAGGCGGGTAACCCTAAGGCTAAGATTTTCCATACTCTCTCGTTTGTTGTTGACGGTGCATTCAGTGCATCCTCATAAAACCGCAACAAAGTATCCCATGGCTGCTTTGCTAGAATCGTCCAATGGAGTTCTTGCAAAAAAGCATTGGATTGGTGTTCAGGATCAGTTTTTATGGTTGCAAGTAGCGCCCCAAACACAAGCAAACTTTGTTCGTCTACACTTGGTGTTTGTAATAATGTAATAAGACGACGATTATGATCAATCATAAACTGCAAAACAAACACAGCATCCCATGCCGTATCATCAGTTGAAAGACGAGCGTGATGCTTATCGTACACGTCATTCAACGCCGTACCGTAATTCCTAAGGGTAGTGATGATTGTTTGTTGTTCAGGGCTAAATTCTGGCATATGGCCATTCCATATTCTGATGAAAAGAGCGACAATTTTATCAAAGTGAATTTATATTGTCCAGAGCAATCACCTGCCCTTCTTGCCGCCAAACCTCAGGCACAGGATGCACCGACGTTAAAAAAAACTGGCCGGGCAATTGCAGTAACCGATCAAACAAACGCTGGATATGCACCTGATCCAATTCTACCGTAATGTCATCCATCAAATACATACAGGGCTTATCTATCAGCTGAGCTTGCGCCAATTTCAATGCAATCAAAATAATTTTTTGCTGTCCGCGAGACAAATGCTGTTTCGCTTTCAAGGCCACAGAGTCAAACACAACATCAGCATGATGCGCCCCTGAATAGGTATATTGGCGCTGCCTATCTTGCTCCAATTGTTCCTCTAATATCGTTTTGAGTGATTTACCCGTTTCTTTTTTATCCCAGCCTTTGTCATAACGAATATAGCAAGGCGTATCCGTCAATTGCATCAAAAACGCCTGAAACTGCTCTGACCAATCTTTAAAATAAGGCGCGCGCAAACGATCCAGTGCTTCAGCCAGTGCTGCCAACTGCGTATCCCATGGCGCAAAATGCGCTGCTTTGGCCTGTTGCCGTAACAAAGCATTACGTTGTTTCAGAGCCAGACGATAGTCTTTCCAGATACCATGATAAGAAGGTTCCACGTGAAACAACCCCCAGTCTAAAATGCTACGACGCACACTTGGACCTGCATCAATGATTTGAAACAAATCATGATAAAATAATTGGCAAGGCAAAAAACGTGCGAGCTCCGAGCTGCGTTGGCAAGGCTGCTGATTCAAACGAACCATCGTTGCGCCGCTTAAATTTTTTTGAATGCTGATGGCGTCTTGCGCCATCGTTTTAGAAAAAACCGTTAAGGACGTTTGTCCTTGTTTGACCAAAGGCGCAATTTCACGCGTGCGAAACGAATAGCCGCTGCCCAACAAATAGATGGATTCTAAAATCGAGGTTTTCCCACTGCCATTGGGGCCGCAGAAAAAATTAAATCGTGGATGCAGCGACAGCTGCATACTGTCAATATTGCGCAACCCGTGGATATTAAGCTGGCTGAGCATGCTTTAGGTGTCACAACTTCATGGGCATGATAATGTATTGATATTGCTCATCATTGACAGACTGCACCAATATGCTGCTATCAGCACTACCAAAGGTCAAGCGCAATACGCCTTCATTGAAATAATTCAGCACATCCAATAAATAAGTCGCATTCAAGCCAATGGTCAATGGTTCGCCTTGTGTTTCAACCGCCAAAGTTTCTGTGCCTTCTTCTTGCTCTTTATTCGAAGCAGCTAATGTCAAAGCATTGTGTTCGATGCGCAAAACCACTGCGCGTAATTTTTCATTAGCCAAAATAACAATACGCGACAAGGCACGCTTTAAATGATCACGATCAATCAACACCGAACGCTCATAATCTCTAGGAATTGCTTTGGTATACGGAGGAAATCGCGCTTCAATCAATTTAGAAGAAAATCGAAATTGGCTGGTGCTCAGGCTCACATGGTTTTTACTGGCTGAAAGAACCACCCGCTCATCTGCAACCGTCGCCAGCAAGCGCTGCATTTCTTGCACGCCTTTTTTAGGAATGAGCAACCGATGATGCTGAGTCAATGCATCATCTGTCAAACGACATACCGCCATACGATGGCCATCAGCGGTCACCGCTGTGATGGATTTCGCATCAATCTCAAGAAACAAGCCGTTCAAATAGGCGCGCACATCTTGTTGCGCCATCGCAAAAGAAGTCGCTTGTAATAAACGCATCAAATCCGTGGCTTGCAGTGAAAACTCTAATTCACTGATTTCATCTTCTGCAATCGGGTAATCAACAGCTGGCAACGTAGTCAGTTTAAACTTGCTGTGTTCTGTTTTGATGGTTAGCGTTGATCCAGAGTACGAAAGGGTAGGGGCCGCTTCTTCATCCAAGGAGCGAAAAATATCGATGATTTTCTTTGCAGGCACAGTCACAGCACCTGTTGTACTGGCTGAGCAAGGCACAACCGCTGTGATTTGGATTTCTAAGTCTGTGGCGGTCAAGCTGAATTGATGCGCCGACAATTGCAGCAAAATATTAGACAAAATGGGCAAAGATTGCTTTTTGTCCACGGCGCCTGCCACCATCAATAATGGTGTTAAAATTTGTTGTTTACTGATGGTTAGCTCAAACACAATAAAATCTCCACTGTTACGACGACAAGGTCCGCATCAAATTTTTATAATCGTCGGCAAAATCGCCGCCCTCTAAGATCAACTCTTTCACCTTGCGACACGCATGAATCACGGTCGTGTGATCGCGGCCACCAAAATGATCGCCAATCTCAGGTAGACTATGATTCGTTAATTCTTTCGCCAATGCCATTGCCATTTGTCTGGGCCGTGCAATCGAGCGACTACGACGTTTCGACAGCAAATCGGCCACTTTCACTTTGTAATACTCTGCAACCGTTTTCTGAATATTATCAATCGTCACTAATTTGTCTTGCAATGCTAGCAAATCACGTAAGGCATCATTCACAAACTCCACTGTGATGGCTTTGCCAGTAAAATGAGCATTGGCAATCACACGACGCAACGCGCCTTCTAATTCGCGCACATTCGAACGAATGCGTTTGGCAATAAAAAATGCGACTTCGTAGGGCAAATCTACATTCGATTGCTCCGCTTTCGAAATCAAAATGGCGACGCGCGTTTCCAGCTCTGGTGGTTCGACCGCTACAGTCAATCCCCAGCCAAAACGTGATTTCAGGCGCTCTTCCACCCCTTCAATCTCTTTCGGATAACGATCGCTGGTTAAAATAATTTGCTGTTGCCCCTCTAGTAATGCGTTGAAGGTATGAAAAAACTCTTCTTGCGAACGATCTTTGCCCGCAAAAAACTGAATATCATCGATCAACAACGCATTCAACGAGCGATAAAACCGCTTAAACTCATTAATCGTATTGGTCTGTAACGCTTTGACCATGTCTGCCACAAAACGCTCTGAATGCAAATACAGCACTTTCGCTTCGGGGTTGTTTTTGATGATGGCATTGCCAATGGCGTGCATCAAATGTGTTTTCCCCAAACCCACGCCGCCATAAATAAACAACGGGTTGTAGGCATCGCCTGGGCGCTCACCCACTTGCAAAGACGCAGCACGAGCCAATTGGTTGGAGTTACCTTCTACAAAACTATCAAACACAAACTTTTTGTTTAAATTGCAACTGCCATAAGCATCGACTGTTTTTTTTGTAGTTGTCACCGTGCGTGGCGCAGCTCGACTCGTATCAGCTGGTGCCGCGGTCGCCACGGTAGGCGGTGCTTTTGTCCCGATTTCTATGCTCACGTGTGTGATGGCATCCGGAAAAAGCTGGCGTACCAATTCGTTGATTCGCGTATTAAAATGCGTCTTAACCCAATCCACCACAAAACGATTCGGAGCCAACAACACCAACGTTGAGTCTTGAGTTTCTGCCTGCAAAGGCCGCAGCCACGTGTTAAATTGCTGCGCCGGATATTCTTCTTGCAATAGGCTCAAACATTTCTGCCAGATATTCGCAGACACAGATTACTCCAGACAGAATTAGACAAATGATTATACCTAAACAAGTTCTTATTGCCAAACTCTCCTCTTTTGTGGAAAAATCATCACACAATTGTTTTTAATTAAGTAAAACACATGTTGATTGATCGCGCTGGCTATCGATTAAACGTTGGTATCATTTTGGTGAATGAATCAAATCGCGTCTTTTGGGGCAAACGGTACGGACATGATGCTTGGCAATTTCCTCAAGGCGGACTTGCGCCGGGGGAAACGCCGACAGAAGCACTGTTTCGTGAATTGCACGAAGAAATCGGCTTGACGCAAGACGATGTAGAAATACTGGGCGTCACCAAACGTTGGCTAAAATATCGCTTACCCAAGCAATATTTGCGGCATGGTACCGAGCCGTTGGTTATTGGTCAAAAACAAAAATGGTTTCTCCTCAAATTGACCACGAATGAACAAAAAATACGATTAGATCTCTGCCAATCACCAGAATTTGATAGCTGGCGATGGATAGATTACAAAGAACCCCAAGATTTGGTGATCTTTTTTAAAAAACAAGTCTATACCCAGGCGCTAAAAGAGTTAGAATACCTGTTGAAAAAACGTCGCTCACATTCAGGCATGCGACGCAAACGGAGTCAACATGGTCCTCGAAGCTGATGCTTAAAATACTCAAACGTATTGTTCAAGATGTCACTGCGTCTGATAATCTGCTTGACGCACTCAGCACTTTAGTAGAGCGTGTCAGCACTGCTATTTACGCTGAAGCTGTATCCGTTTTTTTGATTGATAATAAAAATCACGAATACGTTTTGATCGCCACCAAAGGCCTCAATAAAGACGCACAATCCACCGTGCGAGTCTCTCTAGACCGCGGGGTAATCGGCTTGGTAGGGCGACGTGAAGAGCCTATAAACATCGATGACACCAGTGATCATACTGATTTTTATTACAACCCCCTCCTCAAAGAAGAGCATTTGCATGGCTTTTTAGGGGTGCCAATCATACAGCATCGCAAATTACACGGGGTGTTGGTGGCGCAACAAACTGCGCAACGTTGTTTTGATGACGCTGAAGAAGCCTTTTTGATCACGCTGGCTGCACAATTGGGTGGCATGATTGCACATGCCGAAGCCACCGGAGAATTGGCATTATTAACCGAACCGGCAACAGCAGACACCACTCAAAAAGCAGAACACACACCGATCACGCTCAAGGGCACCAGCTCCGTACCCGGCGTTGCCATTGGAACCGCCGTGGTGATCTATCCCCCTGCAAATATTGATACGGTACCCAAACATTTTATTGATGATATCGACCGTGAAATAGGCATTTTTCTTCAAGCATTACAAAACACCCGTGACACCATGCACCGTCTAAGTCGACGGGTGAAATCAAGTATTGCTGATGAAGAACATGCCTTGTTCGATGTTTATTTGAGTATTTTAGATCAAGATAATCTCGGTGCAGACGTCATTCACGAAATCAAAACAGAACAATTGGGTGCCCAGGCAGCATTGGCAACCGTAATCAAGCGCCATATTCAACAATTCGAAAACATGCACGATGATTACCTGCGTGAGCGAGCTGCCGACATACGCGACATTGGGCGACGGGTGTTGGCGGAGTTGCAATCGTCACAACATGAAGAAATTGATTATCCACGGCGCACGATTTTGGTCGGCGATGAAATTTCTGCCGCCACCCTTGCCGAAGTGCCAGAAGGACAGTTGGTGGGGATCATTTCTGCGAACGGCTCGGGAAATTCGCACACAGCTATTTTGGCGAGATCAATGTCTATTCCGACCGTCATGGCCGTCCGCGGCTTGAAATTGGAGCAATTATCACGACGCGCTGTGATCATCGATGGCGATCAAAGCGAAGTTCATATTTCTCCAACTAAAATCTTGCTGACCGAATACAAACGGGTGATGCAAAAAGAAGACGCGTTAAACCAAAGCTTGGTGACATTGCGTGACAAACCAGCTGAAACCCTTGATCAACATCGCATCAGCTTATACGTCAATACGGGCTTGGCCATGGACTCGGGCATGTCGATGAGTGCGGGCGCCGAAGGTGTTGGGTTGTACCGCTCTGAAGTCCCATTCATGAGCAGAGATCGCTTTCCTTCAGAAGATGAGCAACACATTATTTATCGCCAAACCTTGAAAGCATTTGCCCCACGACCCGTGACCATGCGCACCTTAGATATTGGGGGTGATAAAGTACTGCCTTATTTCCCCATTGAAGAAGCCAACCCCGCTTTGGGATGGCGAGGGATCCGTGTCACCTTGGATCATCCCGATTTGTTTTTATTACAAGTGCGCGCCATGATGCGCGCCAACGAAGAGCTGGGTAATTTACGCATCATGTTGCCCATGATCACCACCTTAAGCGAGGTGGATGAAGCTGCATACCTGATTCATCAAGCTTATGAAGAATTACTAGAAGAAGGCTGTGAAATTGAAAAGCCCGCGCTAGGCGTCATGATTGAGGTGCCCGCAGCTGCATGCCAGGCCAAAGCACTCGCCAAGCGCGTTGATTTTTTATCGGTGGGCACGAATGATTTGACCCAATACTTACTGGCCATTGACCGTAATAATGCGCGCGTTGCAAACTTGTATGATCCCCTCCATCCTGCCATGTTACAAACCTTAATCAAAATCATCGAAGGAGGACATGCGGGCGGGGTCAAAGTCAGCCTTTGTGGCGAAATGGCGTCAGATCCCTTAGCTGTGATTTTATTACTTGCGATGGGTTATGATAGCCTCAGTATGAATTCAGCCAGCTTGCCACGTATCAAATGGGTTATCCGTAGTTTTTCTTTGACCCAAGCGCGAAAAATATTGGCCACCGTTTTAGAATTGGAGCACCCCATGGAAATTCGTTTGTTTTTACAACAAAATCTTGAGGAACAAGGCCTGGGTGATTTGATTCGCGGTGGAAAATCATCATGAGCCTGCCTTTTCCAGAGATCAACCCGGTGGCATTTTCAATCGGTCCCGTTGCTGTACATTGGTACGGTTTGATGTATTTACTGGGATTTGGCATGGCGTGGTTGCTCGCCAAATGGCGTGTCAAGCACCTTCATTTGCAATGGACCGACGATCAAATAGGGGATTTGATTTTCTACGCCGCAATGGGCCTCATTCTGGGCGGCAGAATCGGATATATGCTGTTTTACAACAGCCAAGAACTCATGCACGATCCCATCAGTCTCTTTAAAGTTTGGCAGGGGGGCATGTCCTTCCATGGTGGCTTGATGGGTGGACTCATCGCTTTATATCTCTTTGCAAAGCGCATCAAAAAACCATTCTGGGTGGTAGCTGACTTTCTCGCACCCCTCGTGCCTTTAGGCCTAGCAGCAGGGCGCATTGGCAATTTCATCAACGGCGAACTATGGGGTCGTGCCACCACCATGCCTTGGGGCATGGTTTTTCCAGAAGCCGACTTTACGCCGCGCCATCCTTCACAATTATACGAATGTGGCTTGGAGGGTTTATTATTGTTCATCGTCATTTGGTGGTATGCACGCAAACCTCGGCCATCAGGAGCCGTGTCTGCGGTGTTTTTAATGGGATATGCCCTCTGTCGGTTCGGCATCGAGTTTTTCCGAGAGCCTGATCCACAACTTGGTTATATTGCGTTACACTGGGTAACTATGGGACAATTATTATCATTGCCGATGTTTCTATTCGGTCTGTATCTTTATTTTAGGGCGCAAAAACATGCAAACATATCTTAATCTCATTCGTCATATTTTGGCAGAAGGCGCAGAAAAACAAGACCGTACGGGCACCGGCACGTTATCCGTATTTGGCTATCAAATGCGCTTTGACTTGAGTAAAGGTTTTCCACTTTTGACTACCAAAAAACTTCACACCCGCAGCATCGTGCATGAATTGCTGTGGTTCTTAAACGGAGACACCCACCTTGCCTATTTGCATCAAAATGGTGTCAGCATCTGGGATGAGTGGGCCGATAAAGATGGCTATTTGGGCCCCGTATATGGCAAACAATGGCGTTCTTGGCCAGCTGCAGACGGTCGTCACATCGATCAGCTCAGCGACATTGTGACGCAGATTCAGACCAACCCTGACTCCCGTCGACTGATCGTCAGCGCTTGGAACGTCGGTGAACTAGACAAAATGGCTTTGGCGCCTTGTCACGCGTTATTTCAATTTTACGTAGCGAATGGACGACTCTCTTGCCAATTGTACCAACGCTCTGCAGATGTGTTTCTAGGCGTGCCCTTCAATCTTGCCTCCTATGCGTTATTAACCCATATGATGGCCCAAATTTGTAATTTGGAAGTAGGGGAGTTCATCTGGACAGGAGGCGACTGTCATTTGTATCTCAATCATCTTGAGCAAGCGAATCTGCAATTACAACGTACCCCCAAAGCACAACCCCAATTGAAAATATTGCGCCGCCCTGAAGATCTCTTTTCCTATCGTTATGAAGATTTTCTTTGGGAAGCCTATGAACCTTATCCAGGGATTAAAGCACCGATCGCCGTCTAACGCTATTGGTTGCAAACAAACCTTATTGGAGCGTCCATATGAAAAGAATAGTGTCAGCTTTTGCTTTCTTTATGATTTCAGTGGTTGCTATTGGAGCATCAGACACCTTTGAAATTACAGTCAACAACAACACTGCATCGGATTGTACTAGCTAAAAACAACAAGACCCGTACTTGACGAAATTATGCGAAATGTTCGAGAAGACGATGTCCTGGTTATTTGGAAGTTGGATAGGCTAGGCCAAAATTTAGCCCACCTCATTCATTTAACCAATAAACTAATTGAGAAAAAGGTTGGTTTAATCAGTTTAAATGATCCAGTTGATACATCAACTGCTCAGGGGCGAATGGTATTTGGTATTTTTGCAACTTTTTGGTGAGTTTGAGCGAGAATTGATTCGTGAACGAACGCAGGCAGGATTAAAATCTGCGCGAGCAAGGGGAGGAAAAGGTGGGCGCCCGAACGGAATATCTCAAACAGCTATGGAAAAGGCAAGAATTGCAGAAGCTCTTTATAAAAATGGTAGTATTATGGTAGTATTCCTGTGAAAAAATTGCTGAGCAATTAAATATTTCGAAAACAACATGATATATGTATCTAAGATATCGCAATGTTCGTATTGGTAAGAGCATATAGTCGATCTTTGATCCAAATTAAAAGGGAAACTTTATATAGTGATTACAGTTATTAATTTATCAGCTTTAGCTGAACCAGCAAAAGATACAAGTATTCCTGCCCACATGCTCAGCTATATCAATGATAATTTAGCGCGACAATGGTTGAGCATTAAAGCATTTGCAGAACTTCAGGCCAATTACGCTCCTCCATCATTTGTATCATCGATACTATGTTGTGGTATGTTTGGCATGCCAACTTATAGTTACGGTTGGATATTAAGTCAAATCGACTGGAATCTTATTTCACAATATAAAATTGGAAAAATGAAAACAAAAGAATTTTTAAACAACTTATTGAATGTTTTTCCATTTTTAAGAGCGGTAAATTTTTCTGTGGAAATAAAAGAAACTCTATTCAAAAATAGAGAAGATTTAATTTCTATACGTGATTTATCTAGCTTGGAAGAATTAACTCATGAGCATGTAGCCCTTTCCTTATTAGAGCAGGCATGGCTTGCACGCATGCAGTTTTCAGAAGAAACAAACAGAAAAATTCAGTACTTTTTTGATGAAAACCCCGATGACCCTGTTTATATTATATCAAACAGTAATGAAATGGATTGTAGCGCATCAATAAAATATCTTCACGCAAAATTTCCATCTTTACCTTGGCGGTCTAATCAAGAACTGGATTTAGCCATTCAAGTTCCAGATCAGGCATTGAACGCAGGAATACCATTAACAACAGATGGCCGTTTAAAATTATATGCATCTTACACTCATCAAGCCTTTAAAACAGGACATGCGGATGAAACGAATATGACTACGGATAAGTTACTTAGAAAACTTGTTGAGCAAGAAGAAATTAATGTGGATCAAATAACATTAATTAGCCAATGGCGAGGAGATCGTGAAATGGCAAAATCTCTTAACATTAAAGAAGTTATTGATTCAAAAATATATTTTTCACCAACTGAGCTTAACGAAATTAAACCAAAGGTTGAGTAACAATCAATCTTGGAGATATTTAATACAAGGGCTGGTCATATCCGTGCTTTTTCTACCTTATCTGTGATGAGCTTGCCAGCAATGATGATGGTAGTTGTTCTATCGTGTAAAAATTGACGTCATAAAAAATTTCACTGCTTACTCTATTTTATATTTGACCCAGAGCGCCCACTTTTGGGGGTTCTTCCACAGGACCCCTTACAGGAACTTAAAATCCTCTTGAACACCCACGAAAAAAACAATCTTTGTGTGGACTTTATACTAACTTTAGCCGGCATCCTTGCTGCACCTCTTGCTTTGCTAATCGGTCTCCTTTGGCTCATCCCGGCGTATGCTCTTGCCTTGCCTTATTTAGGTAAACCACAATTCTTTTTAGATGCCGCCCTATGGTTTGGTGATTCTATAATCAGTATCGCGCAATACCTCCTATTTCCTATCCATGCCTATAATGCGTCTGGCTCGATGGAGGCACGTAAGGAAGAATGTACTCGCATTGTAGAAACACACTAACAAGATTTGAAAACGCGCCAGAGTACCTATCACAGAACGGCTCACACCGGCTGTCGTCACCACCCAGCCTGAATTAAGTTAACACCAAACAGTCTCGGTGATTATTTCGCATGCCCATTCTTAAACAAATCTAAATACGCGCCATATCCCTCTTGTTTCATCCGATCCTTAGGGATAAACCGCATTGCTGCCGAATTCATGCAATATCGCAACCCAGTTGGTTTAGGGCCATCTTTAAACACATGCCCCAAATGCGAATCTGCATATTTCGATCGCACTTCAGTGCGAACGATAAAGAAATAATGTCTATCCGGTTTTAAAACAATATAAGCGTCATCTATTGGTTTTGAAAAACTAGGCCAACCCGTACCTGAATCATATTTATCACACGAACAAAACAACGGTTCTCCTGAGACAATATCCACATAAATACCTTCTTGTTCATTGTTCCAATAAGCATTCTCAAACGCTTTTTCAGTCGCCTCCTCTTGCGTCACTTGATACTGCAAGGGACTGAGCTTTTTGACTTGCTCTGGTTTATCAAATTTGGGGGTATAGGCCATAGCAGTACTCATTACAAAACAGCTCAAGAAAATACTAAGTCGTTTTATCATGCCACAATTCCTTAATACGAGCATCACGACCACATCGGTAGCGATAAAATTTATAACGTAACGGATTTTTTTGATAATAGTTTTGATGATAGGCCTCTGCAGGATAAAAATGCGTGGAGGCAAGGATATCGGTATATACATTTGGAAATTGTTTTTCCAATACCGCTTTAGTGGCTAAAGCTGCTTGCTTTTGTGCTTCATTTAAAAAAAACACCACAGACCGGTATTGCCGACCATGATCACAAAACTGACCCTCTTTTGCAGTCGGATCGATATGACGCCAATAATAGTGAAGCAATTGCTGATACGTCACCTTATCAGCATCATAAGACACACGCACTGATTCGACGTACTGGGTTTTCCCGGAAGATACGGTTTGATAATCAGGATCAGGCGTCGTGCCCCCGTCATATCCCGAAGTCGTTTTTAACACCCCTGGCACTTTATCAAAATCGGCTTCAACACACCAAAAACACCCGCCTGCAAAAATTGCCTCTGCAGTTTTTGCAGCAAGTGGCTGAGAAAGCAACATCAGTAAAAAAAACGCATGGCGTATCATCCATATACTCTGCATTATCGACCGCTCCCTCATCCGCCCTATGAGCACCTTCTCCCCACTGGGGAGAAGGTGCTGATCTTATTATTTTGCTGGCTTTGCCGCGTAAGAAACTGTTTCGGTTACACCCTCTGCTACCGTAAGCGGTTGAGAGGAATAGGTAACACTATATCCATCCACAGGATCGGCAGTGACCGTATAAATTGTCCCATCTGTAAATGGTGCCTCAGCTGTACCCTCTCCGTCGATCAGCGTGACTGTTTTCTTAACGGGAGCCGCATTACCATTCGGAGTGAATAGAACTTTCACAGATGATCTCGATAGAGGCGCACCTTTAACTTTAATCGCAACATTGTCTTGCGCTGTCTTCACGCAAGTATAACTTAAATTCACTTTAGGTGCTGCGGGATCTGCTATGGCAGAAACAGGTTTAAAAGAAGGCTTGCAAGTATACCCATTGTAACCAATATCAGTCGTTGAGAAATGATAGCTAACCTTATTGGCCAATCGATTTGATACGCTGCCCCCCCACTTCATCGTAGCCACTTGCGCACTATGATTATCGTCTCGAGTCATTGTCACAGCCGGTGCTTTTGCATAACCAGACAACGCATCGGGCAAAGCCTGTAATTGCATGCTGATTGCCCCAACAAGCACTTTTTCTTTATAAACAATTGTCGATGCCGTGGTATCACCACTCGTAATGCTCACTTTCGCTGGCGTGCTCACGCCTTCATATAAGTTTCCGTCATTAGCATCGATATTTGCCGGCGATATGACATATGATCCTGCAGCCAATCCTGATACAACTTGCTTGCCAGACCAGGGTAGCTTAACAGAACTAACTTTTTTGCCATCCAACGTTACATTGACGAGCGCATAAGCTTGTGTCACATTTGCTGGCTTGGCTGTTGTGTTTGTTAGGCGTACGTTTCCTGTATTCACGTCACCATTCAAATAAACTTTCACGCTATCTTGCACATAACCAGGAGCTGATGCGCTGTAGCTCACAGTGAAAGACCCCCCATCAGCTAACTTTGAGTTCGATCCGTCTATAATGGGAAACTGCAAAGACAAGGTAGACAAATAACGATCGTCTATTGGCTGAGAAGTAATTTGCAAACGACCAGAAGGCTCGGACAATGGTTCAAAAGCACCCCAGAATTTATCGTTCAAATCATAGCTGTTTAGAAACGTAATCGCTGCGTTTTGAAAATCAACCGATTGACCACAGTGGTTAGTCAGCGTTAAAGAAGCCACCCGCCAAAACCACAGCTTACTGCCCTGAAAAGAAAAACTCGATTCAATACAAGAAGTAGGTTGCGGAGAAACCACTGGGGGTTGAGCAAAACAAGTACTCGTAAGCAAAGATAAGCCGAGCGCAAACATCGTGTTCTGAGACATAAATTTCCTTATTTAATGTTAGAATTAGATCGAAAGGCTACCTTACTTTTTACGCTAAATCAATTGGATCAACATCAAGATTCCAGCGCAAACCAGAAACCAAACCATTCGATTGCATCCAAGCCCTCAGTGGCGTGAGTTGCGCTTGTAAATAATGCCTAGATGCCGACTTCAAAAGCAGCTGCATACGATAGTGCCCGCCTTTTTTTGCCAACGGTGCTGGCGCCGGCCCCATCGCTATTATCTCTGTCTGAGTTAATCTTTGTTTGACAGCATGCAGCAGTTGCAACAGTTTGTCTTGCTGTTTGCCTTGCACCCGCAGCAAAGCCATAAACGAGCACGGCGGCAAATGCGCTTCTTGGCGCAATTGCAAAAGTGCCTGTGCAAAGGGATCATACCCTTCTTGAATCAGCGTATTCAATAAGGGGTGATCCGGCACATGCGTTTGAATCACAACCTCGCCAGGAATATCTGCACGCCCCGCACGACCGGAGACTTGGGTGATCAGTTGCCCCAAACGCTCTAACGCTCGAAAATCTTGATCATAAAAACCATAGTCAGCATCCAAAACCACCACCAACGACAAACGCGAAAAATCATGTCCTTTGGCCAGCATTTGTGTCCCCACAATCAATTGTGCTTCACCCGCATGGATTTGTGCCAAATGCTGATCAAAGGCTTGTTTTTTTTGCGTCACGTCACGATCAATACGTAAAATCTTGGTTTTAGGAAATACCGTTGCCAAAGATTCTTCGATGCGCTGCGTGCCCGAACCCATAAATATCAGCTCACGCCCCTGACACGAAGGACAAACCACCGCA
Source organism: Gammaproteobacteria bacterium (assembly GCA_024742995.1). GTDB lineage: Bacteria > Pseudomonadota > Gammaproteobacteria > Legionellales > Legionellaceae. Next base: position 90,969 of record JANSXK010000002.1, on the reverse strand, counting down.
GAAATTTGGTGGTACCCACAATGATGACATATCAATTGGTTAGCCGCACGATGCACGGTCAAGCACGCATCACAATGGGGGCAGGCTGCCTTCCACCCACAAAGATGGCACAGTAAGACAGGCGAAAAACCTCGACGATTGATAAAAATCAAGACTTGATGTTGTGCTGACAAATGACGCTCAATGGCAGCATAAGTTGCTGACGCCAAACCATGTAATAAATGCTGGCTGCGTAAGTCGACAATTTGATAGCGCAGCGGAAAAACATTCAACGCTTTCTGATTGAGCCGTAACATGCTGTACTTACCCTTAGCAACATTGGCCAAGCTTTCCAAAGAAGGAGTCGCTGATCCTAAAATTACGGGAATATTGGCATGATGCGCACGTATCAACGCTGTATCTCGCGCCAAATAACGCACGCCCTCCATTTGTTTTAGGGATGTATCATGCTCTTCATCGATGATGATAAGTCCTAATTTCGGCAATGGCGTAAACAAAGCCGAGCGGGTGCCCAACACCAAACGTAATTGTTGATCCCGCGCCCACAACCAGGTTTGCTGTCGTTCACTATCAGACATTTTTGAGTGCATCACCCCAATGGGCTCAGAAAAACGCGCTTGAAAACGCTGACGTAACTGCGGTGTTAATCCAATTTCTGGCACTAAAATCAACACTTGACGACCTTGCGCTAAAACATCCGCTATCACTTGAAAATAAACTTCCGTCTTCCCGCTACCGGTAACACCCTGCAATAAAAAACAGTGATAACAATCGAGTTTGGCTGCAATCGCACTATAGGCTTGTTGTTGCTCCGAGTTGAGCGGGACAGGTGGTTGATTCGTTTCTTCTGACATTTGCGGCCGAATAGGGCGCGTAAATTGTTTGATTAGCGCTTGATCCAAAAGAGCCTGAATGATTGCTGATGAGTATCCCGATTGTGTGATGCTTGCCTTATTTGCCTCCCCCTGCGTGGCCAAATAAGTAAGACATTGTTGTTGTTTTACAGCACGGACAGATATTTTTTGCTGCGCTTTTTCGACTGGTAACGCCAACTCATAGTAGGTCTCACTTAAAATAGTAGCCGGCTGACCTTGGCGACAGCGTTTGGGCAAAACCAAGTTTAAAACTAAAGCTAACGGCGACTGATAGTATTGATTGACCCAACGACACAGTTTTAAAAGTTCTGGTGATAACAGTGCCTCTTTGTCTAAGACTTCTGTGATGGTTTTTAAACCAACCTCATCCGTTCTCGTGGTATCTATCCCAACCACAACGCCTAGTTTTTTTGCTTGGCGAAACGGCACCCAAACACGTGCGCCTATTGCCACATGATCCGGGCCAATGTAATCAAAATAATCACGATGGGTTTGTAAAACTGAAACGTGGTATACTGGCATTTAACGCTGCCAAATATGGCTGGCAGACTGCCCTGGCGCAGAAAAAACCTTTACTATGACCTGCTCAATACGATTGAGTTTTAATTCCTCTTTGTCAGCAACCAATTCCTCAACAAACCAGCGCGATAACTCTTCAACTGTAATATTCACCACAGGTAATAAGGTCACATCTTCTTTTAAAAAAGGAATTTTTTTCTGATTAAACGTAAAGTACAAATACTCGTCATCGTCACTATATATCAGATGCGGTGAAAACGCCGGCATTAAAAAAGTTTGATTTAAATGCTTACATAGCGCGTGTATTTTTTTCTTATAATAACGATAATCAAACGTCATTCCGTTGTTTTCCACCCATGTGGTCAATGCCAAATAAACTTGATACATATGCCCATGTAAAGGCTCACGCTCTGTTGCAGAAAAAATGGTAGTATGCCCCGCAGAAAACTTCATGGATTCTTTTTTCAATTCTACTGTCGTCAAATACCCTGTTTTTTTCATAAACCAGCTCGCCTATCCTGCATTTGAAATCCACGCAATGGCTCATTCCAATGCTTGGTCAAAGCCATGACTTTAAATAATTCACCCATTTCATTCGGTTGAACCAAGGTTTTTATCGCTTGTTGTTGATTGAATAATTGTTTTGGGTCCACCTCGTTCACTAAGCTTAACAAACCATTAGCAAGTAAAAAAGAGGCTTGAGAGGTAAAGCCTGCGACTGAAAAATCAGCCATTATTGCAGCTTCTGCCACATGGGTAAAATCCACATGTGCGGTGATATCTTGTTCTCCTATATGCACCAACGGATTTGAATGCGCACGATGTTGGTAATGACACATCAAAGTTCCCTGGTGTCGATCCGGATGATAGTATTCATGCTGGGGAAATCCGTAGTCGATGATCAGCATCAATCCCTTTGACAAGCATGTCGCGCATTGTTTTAACCAGTCTTCCAATAATAAATTCACTTCAGATTGATAAGGGTAACACTGGGGCGGCACAACATGATTAACCTGTTTTAGCAGGCGCTCATTCTGACAATCTTGCGTGATCTCAATCAAATGACCTTCTGAATGAACATCAACAAACACTTCCAATATTTGGTCTTTCTTTTTTAAAAATCGGTGAACAGGCATTGCATCTAGTACTTCATTCGCAATGATAATGCCTTCAATCGCCTCATCAGGCCAAGCATTCAACCATATTATTTTAGAAAAAAGGTGAGGAATAGCTGTTTCAATGGCTTGCCGCTGTTGTGCTTGCAAGCAACCACTCAACTCTAAGATATAATAAACATCTGGAAGTGCATTTAATTGCTCCAAGCGACTTAAAAGGTCAATGCACAAACGTCCAGAACCAGCACCAAACTCTAAGATTTTAGGATAAGATACCCCTGCGAGGATGTCTACGCATTGATTCGCCAAACTGTAAGAAAACAAAGGACCCATTTCTGGTGCCGTGGTAAAATCATTGCCAAACACATTCATTTGCACCGTGTAATAACCATGCTCGGGATCATAAAGCGCCCATTGCATAAATTCCGCAAAAGAGACAGGGGGATGGTTTTTTAATTTAGACAATAACCAGTTCATAATGCATAGGTAATGGACGCTTAAAAAAGGCGACCTTACCCTGATTTAATCCAACAAACAAGTTAATATGATCTGTAGATAAGTTCTGAATGCACCCATGCATTATCTCTGGATAGATGGCGCAAAATAAAAAACACTGGTGTTATCCTCATTTCAAACCCAAGTTATACCGCATCAAACCTCAGGATTATAGCCCTCTATCTCTTTGATAAATAACATCAATATGAACTTACCAACAGAAAAACTCGACGTAATAATAAACATAAATCAAAAGATCTATTTAATATATTATTATAAAGCATGTTTATAACTGATCTATTCCCCTTTCTTCCCTTTGGGGAGAAGAAGCCCGTAGGGCGGATGAGGGGGATAAAACTTATAACCACTTACGATATTTAAAATACTTATAAGGCAACCAAGCGGAAGCCGCTTCCAATATCAATGTAAAATGATAACCATATTTCCATGAGAGCTCAGGCATATGATGAAAATTCATCCCATAAATACTAGCTAACAATGTGGGAGGAAGAAAAATAACTGCCGCGACGGAAAGTATTTTAATAATATTGTTCTGTTCGATATTAACCAACCCCAAGGTTGCATCCAACAAAAAATTAATTTTTCCAGACAAAAAATTTGCATGATCTCCCAAAGAACGGATGTCTTTCGCCATAGCGTCAATATGTACTTGTTTTTTTTTGTTGAGTTTCGAGCCAACAGCTTGCATCAAATAGGTTAATACGCGATTGAAAGTGATCAAGCTTTCCTGGGTTTGTGTATTTAAATCTCCTATGGGACCAATTTGTAACATAAGTTGTTTGTAATCATGTTTTTTCGTGCGCACTTCTTTACGAAAAATAGTATCGGAATAATCATCCAAACGATGGCCTACTAATTCCAACGTATCTGCCAAACGCTCTACTGCTGCATCTAAAAGCTCTATGAGTAAAGAAATAGGATTACGATGTTGTGATTTAAGTTTCTCAGCATGCAAATTAAATAGGTTGAATGCCTGTGGTTCAATATATCGAATTGTGATCAATTGCTGATCGGTCAATATAAAAGTCACTGGATCTAATGTCGGATTAGAAGAGTCAGACTGGTTTAGCATTGTGACCGTCATGAAATAAGCGCCTTTTTTATGATAAAGGCGACTGGATAATTCAATTTCACGCATGTCTTCACGTGTTGGAATTTTGATGCCTAATTGTTTTTCTACAAGCGCTTTTTCGGTTTTAGTAGGCTCAAGTAAATCCAGCCAAACTTTTTCCTTGAGAGAAATTGATTGCTTTGGTTTTAAAATTTGCGATTTTATTTGGGTTCGATCCAGGTATCTTAGCAATGCAGTATCTCCTGTGACAGGATATGAGATTTTCTTTAAACACTTTCATGAGAGAGATACTTTAAGCATAGCTCAAAAAATTATTTGTGCAGGATTTTCATGATGTGGATCATTACGTAAGATTCCATTACACTGCAATTTCTCAGGATAAGTGCAAATCACCTGGTTTGTATTTGACTGACTTGTAAACAGAGGCGCATGTATGAGTCAACAAACCCATTTTGGATATCAATCGGTTCCTGTTCAGGATAAGCACAAAAAAGTTGCTGATGTTTTCCACTCCGTTGCGCAACAATATGATCTTATGAATGATTTGATGTCTTTGGGGATTCATCGTTATTGGAAGTGGTTCACGGTGGAAGCTGCACGTGTGCGCCCGGGACAGACGGTGTTAGATTTGGCTGGCGGTAGTGGGGATTTGACGCGATTGTTTTGCGACGCAGTGGGCACAAAGGGCCAAGTGGTTTTGGCTGATATCAATGCCAGTATGTTGACCGTGGGTCGCGATCGTTTGCTGGATCAAGGCTTGTGTCAAACCATTACTTATGTCCAAGCCAATGCCGAATGTTTGCCTTTTCCTCCTCAGTACTTTGATTGTATCGCGATGGGTTTTGGCTTACGCAATGTTACCGATAAGGCGAAGGCGTTGCGCTCGATGTATGAAGTGTGTCGACCGGGTGGCAAAATCATGATTTTGGAATTTTCCACTCCTGCTTTGCCAGGATTAAAATCAGTTTATGACTGGTATTCGTTTCATGTTTTACCTAAAATTGGGCGCTGGATTGCCAAAGACGAGGATGCGTATCGTTATTTGGCGGAATCGATTCGGATGCACCCTCCTCAGGATGCCTTGAAAACGTTGATAGAAGATGCAGGGTTTGAGGATTGTCGTTATCATAATTTAAGTGGTGGCATTGTAGCGCTGCATATCGCTTACAAATATTGAGATTCTGATGATTAAAGAATATTCACTACGAGCACTACAAAAGGCAATGAACTGTGCATTAGCATTGGATGATGAGATGCCAACAAAAATCCAACCGTTGGAGGGCAAAGTGTTGGAAATCATTGTCAGTCCATTGAATGCGGCTTTTTCTATGCGGTTTCAGCAAGGAAAGGTGCGTTTGTTGGCGTATGATGAAAGCATTCCCGATACTGTGATTCACTCCAGTCCGATGGGTTTGATTCGCTTAAGTGTGTTGCCGGCTTCTAAATTACGCTCGTTATTCAATGATAATATTCGCATCACAGGCGACCTTGAATTTGGGCAGGCAGTAAAAACATTGTTTGATGGGATTGATATCGACTGGGAAGGGCATTTGGCACATTTTACGGGCGATGTTGTGGCGCATCAAATAGGTTCTTGGGTCCGTGATGGCCGCGCATTTCAACGACGATTGGCGTCTTCTTTGAAACGATCGGTGACGGAATATTTGCAAGAAGAACAACAGGTTTTTCCTGGTGTGCAAGAAACGAACGATTTTTTTAATGATATTGATGATTTGAATTTACGTGTGGAGCGTTTGATGGCGCATGTGAATCAACTGGTTGCCGATCATGAGTGCGATTAAACAAGCTTGGCGGTTGATCTATATCAATCATGTTTTAGCCAAATCTGGCTTAGATCAGATGTTGGTCTCCATTCCTTATTTTTCGATGTTTCGCTTCATTGCTTATTTGAATCCCTGGAATTGGTTCCGAGCCAAACCGTTCGACCGTGGTGTGGCACTAAGAGAAACGTTGGAACAACTGGGGCCCATTTTTGTTAAATTTGGACAAGCACTGTCGACTCGGCCTGATATTATTCCAGCCGATATCATGGTGGAACTATGCCGCCTACAAGATAATGTACCGCCTTTTTCAAGTGAGCAGGTGGTGGCGCTGTTGGAAGCGGTCTATGGCGAATCACCACACACACTATTTGATGACTTTGATCCACAGCCCTTGGCGTCTGCCTCTGTTGCGCAGGTTCATACGGCTTGCTTGAAAACGGGCGAACCGGTGGTGATTAAAGTGTTGCGTCCGGATATTCGCAAGGTGATTGATCGCGATTTAGGGATATTAAAAAAAATGGCGCGATTATTGGATTTGCGTGGGTCAATATCCAAGCGCTTGCGCCCTAAAGAAGTGGTTGCCGAATTCGAGCGTCATTTGTTGGATGAATTAAACTTACAACGTGAGGCAGCTAATGGTGCACAATTGCGCCGTAATTTTCAGCAGTCTCCCCTTTTGTATGTTCCGCAAATTTATTGGGATTATGTGCGAGAGAACGTTTTGGTGATGGAGCGTATTCACGGCATTCCTATTGCAGATGTGGCGCAATTGGATCGGCATGGGATTGATCGGAAAGCATTGGCTGAACGGGGGTTAGAGATTTTTTTCACCCAAGTGTTTCGGGATTGTTTTTTTCATGCGGACATGCACCCAGGTAATATTTTTGTAGCAAAAGAGCCAGCAGACGCCCCGCAATATATGTGTGTGGACTTTGGCATCATCGGGTCGTTAAGTGAAAGCGATCAACGTTATTTGGCCGAAAACTTATATGCTTTTTTTAATCGTGATTACCGCAAGATTGCGATATTGCATGTGGAGTCTGGCTGGGTGGCTCGTGATACTCGTGTGGATGCGTTTGAATCAGCAATGCGCACGGTGTGTGAGCCTATTTTTGAGCGCCCTTTGAAAGACATTTCATTTGCACAGCTGGTGTTTCAATTATTTCAAGTGGGCCGACGATTTCATATGGAAGTGCAGCCACAATTGGTATTATTGCAAAAAACCTTGTTTGCGGTGGAAGGTTTGGGGCGGCAGATTTACCCCGAATTAAATCTTTGGGCCACTGGTAAGCCTTTTTTAGAGCATTGGTTAAGAGATCAAATGGGGCCGCGTGCTTTTTTTAAGCATATGCGAGAAAATGCACCGTTCTTGATAGAACAGCTCCCCTATATGCCGCGCTTAATTAATGATATATTATCGCAGCTAAAAGAACAGACGTATCCTCTGGCGAGACAAGACAAGCCAGTGGCACAGAAAATGATTATAAAAAACGGCACCTGGCGCGGTGTTGGTTTGGGGGTGATGTTGATGACCGTGGTGGTTGCTGGATTGACTTATGGCAAATGGTTGTTTTGGGTTTAGCGTGCTGAATACCTACGTCCCGTGGACAAGCCGCGGGACGTAGAGAGTTATTGAATTGAGGAGGGTAAAATGGGACTAGGTGGTATCAGCCCATTATCATTATTTTTGATTTTGATGATTATTGTTGGCTTATTTGGCACAAATAAATTAAAATCCCTCGGCGCGGATCTTGGGACGGTTATCAAGCAATTTCGCGACACCCTGTCTTCTGATGATGAGCAAAAGCCATCCTCATGAGTACCGGACAGTTTTTATTAACCGTAAGTGTTGCTCTCTGGGTATTTGATTCTAAAAAACTCCCTAAGTTAATCTCAAATCTTGCTGTGGTGATTGCCATGGGTCGTCGCTATTATGACGGGCTCACAAATAGATTTGAGCGACTTTTGCAGCAGGAGTTGAACCAGGTGCAATTAGACCGTAATGAAAAACGGGCACAAGAGGTTGAACAAAAAGAATAGGAGTGCAGAAAGCAGATGTCAAAAACAATAAAACCTGAACATCAGGTGCACCTCACAACGCGCGCACGTTTGAAATCGATTGTGCGAGGCTCGATTGGTAATTTGATCGAATGGTACGATTGGTATGTGTACGCGGCATTTTCAATTTATTTTGCCAAAGCATTTTTCCCTAGTGGGGATTTGACGGCGCAATTACTAAGCACCTCTGCGGTGTTTGCGGTGGGGTTTTTTATGCGTCCTATCGGTGGTTGGTTGATGGGGTCATACGCGGATCGAAAGGGTCGGAAAAAAGCATTGATAAACTCGGTCATTATCATGTGCATGGGATCCTTGATCATTGCTGTGACACCGACCTATGAGAGTATTGGGGTCGGTGCGCCTATTTTGCTGGTGTTTGCGCGCTTGTTACAAGGCTTGTCGGTAGGCGGGGAGTACGCGTCTTCTGCCACGTATCTGTCTGAAATGGCGACGCCTCATCATCGAGGGTTTTATTCGAGTTTTCAATACGTGACGTTGATTGCGGGGCAATTGATTGCTTTATTGATCTTGATCTTATTACAGCATTGTTTTTTAACCGCGCAGCAATTGGAAACCTGGGGATGGCGGATTCCCTTTGTGATTGGGGCATTATTGTCCTTGGTGGCTTTGCATTTGCGTTTGGGCATGGAAGAAACACAGTCGTTTTTAACCAAATCATCGGAGAAACGCAAAGAAGCAGTGATACGCACCTTGTTTCGTTATCCCAGAGAAATTTTTATTGTTGTCGGGTTGACGATGGGCGGGACCTTGGCTTTTTACACCTACAGCACTTACATGCAAAAATACTTGGTGAACAGTGCTGGGTTCAGTAAAAATGATGCCACGCTTGTGTCGGCAGCAACGCTATTTTTATTTATGCTTATACAGCCGTTTGTGGGGTCGTTTTCTGATAAAGTAGGCCGACGCCCTATTTTAATCGCGTTTGGTGTTTTGGGTACGCTTTGCACGGTACCTATTTTGACCGCATTGAGTCATGTGACGTCTTGCTGGGTCGCGTTTGCTTATATCATGATGGCTTTGATCATCGTGAGTGGTTATACGTCAATTAATGCAGTGGTAAAAGCAGAGTTGTTTCCAGTGGAAATCAGAACCCTTGGGGTAGGGCTGCCTTATGCTGTAACCGTTTCCTTGTTTGGTGGCACGGCTGAGTATATTGCCTTTTGGTTCAAGTCTAAAGGCATGGAAAGTGGCTTTTATTGGTATGTGACCGCGTGTATTGCTTGTTCTCTACTGGTGTACATCTTCATGAAAGATACCAGCAAATCTTCCAAAATTGAACAAAGCGAAAAGCCGATGCCATCTTCTCCATCTAAAATACGCACCCTTAAAAAAAACCTGGAAGCACGCTTGAGTCGCAAGTTAAACAAGGGCAATAAAACCTCGTGACGGCTGCCCCTTCTTCTCAAGCGCCGGTAGCTTTGGTTACCGGGGCGGCAAAGCGTATCGGTGCCGCGATTGCCACCCAATTGCACCATATGGGCTTTCGGGTGATGGTGCATTGTTTGCATGCGACTGAGGTTGCGAGCACTTTGGTGGGACAGTTTAATCAAGCACGTTCGAATAGTGCTGATCACTTGGTGGCTGACTTGCGAGATCAGAAAGCAGCGCAAGATTTGATTGTTACGACGGTTGCCACATTTGGGCAATTAGATTTACTGGTCAATAATGCCTCGATATTTTCACGGCGGGATGAAGATTGGGATGATATGTTCGCCTGTAATACGCGTGCGCCTTATCTCATGAGTCTGGCTGCTTTTCCGCATTTGACGGAAAAGCAGGGCTCGATCATCAATATAACGGATGTGCATGCAGGGAATCCATTGCGGGATTACGCAGCATACTCTCAATCTAAGGCTGCTCTAGAGATGCAGACACGTGCCTTGGCGCGAGAGTTTGCACCAAAAGTACGGGTGAATGCGGTGGCACCAGGTGCTATCATTTGGCCTGAGGGAGAGAATGGGTTGAATACGGAACTGCGAGCACATATTATGTCGAAGACGCCTTTGCAAAGACATGGGCATCCCGACGATATTGCACAAGCCGTACAATACTTGGCAGGTGCGTCGTTTGTGACAGGACAGATATTGCATGTGGACGGTGGCCGTTTTTTATAGAGTGATTGCAAGAGAGATGTTTTGCAGTATAAAATCACGGTTTGATCCTCCTCTAAGGAGATGGTTTGAATTTTTTTGCGACAATTAAAAAGAATGTGGTTGGTGCGATGGTCATCCTTCTTTTTATGGCGGGCCCTGTGTCTGCCAAAAAGCCGATTAAGGACAATGCCAGTAAAGGGGTGCGTTTAGAGATTGTAGATGGCTATTATGCGGCATACCCTAAAACAGCACCAGGCAAAGATGCTGCAGAAGACGCATTGATTCAAAAAGGGGAATACTTGGCGAAAGCAGGTGACTGTATTGCTTGCCATACGAATGTCAAAGGCAACACCCCGGCATATGCTGGTGGACTCCCCATTAACACCCCTTTTGGTACGTTTTATACTCCTAATATTACCCCGGATAATGAGACTGGCATTGGGTTGTGGACTGAGGCGGACTTTATTCGCGCCGTGAAGGATGGTCGTGGTCCTCATGGAGAAAATTATTTTCCGGTGTATCCGTTTGTATACTTTGCAAATGTTGCGGAAGAAGACGTCAAGGCATTGCATGCGTATTTTAAACATTTGCCGCCGGTACATTTAGAGAATAAATCATTGCCGTTTCCTTTCAATATTCCTGGGTCACGTTTAACCTTGTGGGGCTGGAAGCTGCTGTTTTTTTATCCCAATACACCTTATGCCGTCGATCCTAAGCAAAGCCAAGAGTGGAACCGCGGGAAGTATTTGGTAGATGGATTGGGCCATTGCAGCATGTGCCATACGCCTTTAAATCCTCTGGGGTCGCCCATGGAGCGATATTATTTGAGTGGTGGTTTTATTGACGGCTATTGGGCACCGAATATCACCAAAGATGGTTTGGCGGGCATCAGTGATGAAGAGATTGCAGATGTGTTTGCCAAAAACCGATTATTGAATAACGCGGGCCCAGTTGCTGGTCCTATGTCCGACGTGAATCATGACAGTTTGCGTTATTTGACGCGCAAGGATCAATTGGCGATTGTGACGTATTTGAAAACAGTGATTAGCGAGGATCCTTACGCGTTAGAACCTTCGGATGCGCCTCCTACGATACGACGAGGCAGGGAAGTTTATGCCCGTGTTTGCAATATTTGTCATCAGCGTGGGGAGATGAGTGCTCCCGTCATTGGTACTAGCCCAAATTGGTATCAACGTTACCAACGGTCCGGCTTGGAAGGTTTGTATCAACATGCCATCAAAGGTCACAATAGTATGCCGATCAGAGGGGCCTGTGTGACTTGTTCAGACAACGATATTAAGGCAGCGGTTGATTATATTCTTGATCGCTCATTAACACGTTCACAACGCATCAATTTGGTTGCGGATCATGATGGGGGTAAGGATGCGTAATCGACTTACAATCGCGCAAGTACTAGGGTTTATTACCACGCTATTTTTAGCGCCTTCTGTGCTGGCCAAAGAAGGATGGCAGCTGAATATGTTTCAGGGTGTCACGCCAATCAGCCATGACATCTATCGTTTACATATGATTGCGATATGGGTTTGTGCCGGCATCGGTATTGTGGTGTTTGGGGTGATGATCTTTGCTTTGATTTTTCATCGCAAATCACGTGGACATAAAGCTGCTGAGTTTCATGAGAATATCAAACTAGAAATTTTTTGGACCCTGGTGCCCTTTTTGATCTTGGTCGCGTTAGCGATTCCTGCGACGCAAGTGCTGATCCGCATGGATAATACAGATCACTCAGATGTGACCATCAAAGTGGTCGGTTATCAGTGGAAATGGCAGTATGAGTATGTGAACGAAGGTGTCGGATTTTATAGTATGTTGGCCACGCCTTATGCGGCGATTCATAATCAGCAGCCCAAGTCGCAGTGGTATTTGTTGGAGGTGGATCATCCGTTGGTGGTGCCCATCCATAAAAAAATTCGCTTTTTGGTGACGTCGAACGATGTAATTCATTCTTGGTGGGTCCCAGAATTAGGCGTAAAACGTGACGCGATTCCTGGTTTTATGCATGAGGCTTGGGCTAAAATTGACACCCCTGGGGTTTATCGTGGTCAATGCGCTGAGCTTTGTGGCATCTATCATGGCTTTATGCCCATTGTGGTAAAAGCTGTGCCAGAAGAAGAATATGCACAGTGGTTGAAAGATCAAAAAGCGCAACAACAGGCGATGTTAAAGCGCGAATCTGAACCACAAGCAGATATGTCGCGGGAAGATTTGATGGCGCTGGGCAAACACAAATACGAACAGGTATGCGCTGCGTGTCATATGCCTACAGGCGAGGGTATCCCACCTATGTATCCTGCCCTCAAAGGCAGCTCGGTCTCGGTAGGGCATCCCATTTCTCGTCATATCGATATTATCCTCAAGGGTGTGCCTGGTTCGGCCATGCAAGCTTATGCGGGTCAATTGACCAATGAGGAAGTTGCAGCGATTGCGACCTATGAGCGGAATGCCTGGGGCAATAATACTAATGATTTGGTGCAACCCAATGACGTGCGTATTGTACGCTTTGGTGAAGAGACCAAACCCACCATTGTTAAAAAAGCCAAATCCGGAGGATTACAATGACTGATGTCGCAGTAGCACCTGAGCTTGATCATCATGATCATGGTTCACAACAAGGTCGTGGTGTACTTGGCTTTATCAAACGCTGGGTATTTACTACAAATCATAAAGATATTGGTACGCTCTATTTGTGGTTAGCCATGGCGAGTTTTTTTGTTGCCGGTTCGATGGCTTTGGCGATTCGTATTGAATTATTTGAGCCGGGACATCGTTTCATTGATCCCAACTTTTTTAATCAAATGACGACGCTGCATGGGCTTGTGATGTTATTTGGGGTGGTGATGCCTGCCTTCACAGGGATTGCCAATTGGCAAATTCCCATGATGATTGGCGCGCCTGACATGGCGTTGCCTCGTTTGAATAATTGGAGCTTTTGGTTGTTGCCATTTGCGTTTGCTCTTTTGGGATCTACTATGTTTCATGCGGGTGGTGGTCCCAATTTTGGTTGGACATTTTATGCGCCGCTGTCGACCAAATTTGCGCCGCCCAGCACGGACTTTATGATTTTTTCAATTCATATGATGGGCTTATCCTCTATCATGGGTTCCATCAACATCATTTCCACTATTTTGAATATGCGTGCGCCTGGCATGACAATGATGAAACTGCCTTTGTTCGTTTGGTCTTGGTTGATCACAGCGTTTTTGTTGATTGCTATCATGCCTGTGCTCGCGGGCGCGGTGACCATGATGTTGGCTGATCGCCATTTTGGTACCAGTTTTTTCGAGGCCAGTGGTGGCGGTGATCCCATATTGTTCCAGCATATTTTTTGGTTTTTCGGTCATCCAGAGGTGTATGTTTTAATTTTGCCTGCATTTGGGGTGATTTCTGAAGTGGTTCCTACGTTTAGTCGTAAACCTTTGTTTGGCTATGCCTCCATGGTGTATGCGTTGGCAGGGATTGCGTTTGTGTCGTTCGTTGTGTGGGTGCACCATATGTTCACCACGGGCGTGCCTTTGGCGGCGGAATTGTTTTTTATGTACACCACTATGTTGGTTGCCGTACCCACGGGCATCAAAGTATTCAACTGGGCTGCAACGATGTACAAGGGATCGCTCACCTTTGAAACGCCAATGCTGTTTGCCTTAGGGTTCTTGTTTCTATTCACCTTCGGTGGGTTTACGGGCATCATGCTGTCTTTGGTGCCAGCAGATTTTCAATATCAAGATACTTATTTTGTGGTCGGCCATTTTCATTATGTCTTAGTGCCTGGCGCTATTTTTTCATTGCTTGCGGCTGTTTATTATTGGTTGCCGAAATGGACGGGGCATATGTATAACGAAACAGTTGGCAAATGGCATTTTTGGTTGTCTGTGATTTCAGTGAACATTACCTTTTTCCCCATGCATTTTTTAGGACTGGCCGGTATGCCACGACGTATTCCTGATTATGCGCTGCAGTTTGCGAACTTTAACGAAGTGATTTCCATTGGAGCTTTCATTTTTGGGGTATCTCAATTATTGTTTTTATGGAATGTCATTCGGACAGTGAAACGTGGGAAGCAAGCGACAAAAAAAGTTTGGGAAGGTGCGCATGGTTTAGAATGGACATTACCGTCACCGCCGCCTTACCATAGTTTTAGCACACCGCCTAAGATCAAATGAGTAAAGATCAGAAACGATGGCATAAGCGGTTGCCCGTTGTTTTAGGCCTATTAGGGGTGTTGATGTTTGGCTTTGGCTTCTTGCTGGTGCCTATTTATAATAGCTTGTGCAAGGCGTTGAGCATTAACGGTAAAGTTGTTTTGGACACCAGAGGCATTGACCTGTCTAAACTACAGGTCCAAGAAGACCGCGAGATTGTGGTGCAATTTGTTGCGACGAATGCGGGCAGTGTGCCTTGGGCGTTTTATCCCAAAACGAGGGAAATTAAAATTCATCCAGGCCGTATTGCTCATTTGGCTTTTTACGCGGAAAATAAAACCAATCATCGGATGTCGGTACAAGCAATTCCTAGTGTCACACCGGGCATTGCGGCAAAATATATTAAAAAAACCGAGTGTTTTTGTTTTACGCGACAAACCTTGGGTGGGCATGAAGCGATGGATATGCCGTTATTGTTTCACTTAGATCCAGATATCCCTCGATCGGTGAAAACAATCACCTTGGCGTATGCTTTGTTTGATGTGACGGACAAATAACAGATTATGAAGACAAGTTCTACAATCGGAGAATAACCTATGGGTGCACAAGGGGCATATTATATTCCACAACCAAGCCATTGGCCTTTGATGGGTTCCATTGGCCTGAGTTCGACGTTGGCGGGTGCTGCATTATGGCTGCATGATGAGTGGTATGGTCCTTATGTGTTTACCTTGGGATTTTGTGTTTTGATCGGCATGTTTTTTGGTTGGTTTGGCCAAGTGATTTATGAAAACCAGAGGGGTCGCTATAATCTCCAGGTTGATAAGTCTTTTCGATGGGGCATGTGTTGGTTTATTTTTTCTGAAGTGTGTTTCTTTGGCGGATTTTTTGGCGCATTATTTTTGTCACGGTATTTCACTGTCCCAGAGCTAGGCGGTGAAATGAATCCCAGCACGCATCTGTTTTTATGGCCGCAGTTTAAAGCGGCTTGGCCCTTATTGGTGAATCCAGATAATCGTGAATTTGTTGGCGCCCACGAAGCCATGGGCGCGTGGGGTCTGGCGGCAATTAACACCGTGATTTTGTTGTCTTCAGGGGTGACCATCACTTGGGCGCACTGGGCCTTACAATTTAAAAAACGTCGCCAATTAGAAATTGGCTTGGCGTGTACGATTGCATTAGGAATTTTGTTCTTGGGCTTGCAAGCACACGAGTACGCAGATGCTTATCACGAGCTTAATTTGACGCTGGATTCTGGTATTTATGGCACGACATTTTTTATGCTCACCGGGTTTCATGGCTTACATGTGACCATCGGTACCATCATGTTGATCGTCATTTTATGCCGTTCTTTATGCGGTCACTTTACCCCGGAGCGCCACTTTGCTTTTGAAGCAGTCGCTTGGTATTGGCATTTTGTCGATGTGGTGTGGTTATTCTTGTTTATTTTTGTGTATTGGCTATAGGTTATTTCTAATCAGCCTGCCATCGTGTCGTAATAAGCAGATAGTCAAAAATACCCTGTTTATATTTTATAAACAATGGTATAATGTTGTTCTTAAAATATACTTTGGTACAGAGCATCTTTGGGGTTTTTTATGGCAATGGTCGTAATTATTTTTTTGGTTGTGTTTCTAGCCCTGTTTGTTACGGGTTATATGGTGCATCAATTGCGCCAACAACCATCAGTATCGGTGTCTTTTCAAGACAAGCTGCGACTATTGGGGTCGGGTATGGTTGCGTTTATTGCTGATACATTGGGCCTCGGTAGTTTTGCCGTTAATATTACGCTGGCTAAGATCTTAGGCACGTTTTCTGATGAAGAATTGCCTGCCATGAATAACGGTGCGCAATTGGTGCCAGGTGCCATTGAATCTTTGTTTTTTATGCAATATGTGGCGGTAGATCTAACTACCTTGGTGGTTTTGGTCTCAGGCGCATGCTTGGGTGGTTTATTAGGTGGTGGTGTCGTCTCACGTTTGGGCAAGCAAGCCATTCGTGTGGCAATGATTGCTGCTTTTGCTTTCATCATATGTTTGTTGGTCAGTGATCAGATGGGATTATTACCTGTGGGTGGTACTGCTACGGCGCTCCATTCTTGGAAACTATTGATTGGCTTCCTTGCTGTGATGATTTGTGGTGCGTTGACGTCGGTGGGTGTCGGCTTATTTGCCATGGTACAAGCGGTTTTGTTTATTTTGTCTGTTTCACCCCTGGTGGCATTTCCGATCATGATGACTGCAGGTGCGATGCAACAACCGCTGACCACGTTCATGTTCTTGCGTAATGCCAAACAGATGCCAATCAAACGCATCTTGATCTTAAGTTTAGGTGGGTGCATTGGTGTGGCGATTACATTGCCTATCTTCCATTATTTGACGGTATCTTGGTTGCATGATTTGCTGATTTTTCTCTTGTGTTTCAATATCGTTGCAATTGCGAAAACCTACTTCAAAACACGTTTGGCAGATCGCACACCGATGGCTGCTGAGGCTTGATGTGTGGATGACGCCAAATCTAAGTCACAAAAAAAACGCGATGCGGATGCGCTTCAAGATTTAGGCAATCAATTGATTGCCTTAAGTCTGGACGACTTGCAGCGATTACCGCTGACTGAACCCTTATGTCACGCCATACAAGATGCAAAATCGATGCGGAGTCATGGCGCTGTGCGCCGCCAATCGCAATTGGTGGGGAAATTACTGCGAGCAGCGGATCACCAGGCGATTATTGCTGCGTTTGCAACATTACAAGCCGAAGACAGCGCGCAAACAGCCCATTTTCACGCGACAGAAGCTTGGCGTGAGAAATTACTGCAGGGGGGCAATGACGCATTGAGTGCGTTCGTTGCAGCATTTCGTCCCGATGATCTTCAGTACTTGCGTCAATTGATTAAAAAAGCCCAAACCGCTCCCAACCCCATCGTACAAAAAACGGCTTATACGGCACTGTTTCGTTATCTTAGGGCTTATGTATGACGTATGCTATCTTGGTCACTTGTGCTAAGGGTTTAGAATATCTCTTAGAAGAAGAATTAAAGCCTTTGGGACTCACCCAAATCCGTGTCAGTCCGCAAGGCGTATTTGGCCGTGCCACGCTCGCTGTGATCTATGATATTTGTTTATGGTCTCGAATTGCCAATCGGGTGTTATTGGTATTGTGTGAAGGGGAAGCATACGATCCGCAGCAAGTGCATCAATTATGCCGGCAATTTGCTTGGGATAAGGTGTTTCAATCCGACGCCCATTTGGATATTCATTTTCAAGGGATTTCTGACACCATTCGTAATTCTATGTTTGGGGCTCAAATTATCAAAGATGGCATCGTTGATTATTGTCGTGATCATAGTTTAGAGCGCCCAACCATCGATCGTGATCGGCCAGATATTCGTATACGTGCCTATCTTCATAAACACAAACTCACGGTTGGTTTGGATTTGACTGGATATAGTTTGCATCAGCGTGGCTATCGTTTGGAAGCGGGCGAAGCACCGTTAAAAGAAACCGTGGCATCGGCAGTGCTCTTGCGTGCAAAATGGCCGGTCCTTTGTGCAGAAGGGGTTGCGTTTTACGATCCCTGTTGTGGTGCGGGCACTTTGGTGATTGAAGCTGCCATGTTGGCCGCACATATTGCGCCGGGGTTGTTGCGGCAAGATCAAGCGTTTTCGGCTTGGTTCGGGCACGATCCACAATTATGGGCACAACGTCGAGAAGAAGCTGAGCAACAGCAGATTGTTCCCAGTATGGTATTGCATGGCAGTGATCAGGATGATGATGCCATTGCGATGGCGCAGGCCAATGCGATACGCGCAGGGGTTGCGGCATATACGATGTGGTCAGTACAAGCGTTGACGCCAGGGGTTTTGCCAACCCAGCCACCGCGGGGATTGTTGGTGAGTAATCCACCTTACGGTGAGCGTCTCGGGGAGATTGAGACACTTTTGCCACTTTATCAAATTTTAGGCCAAGTGTTGCATGATGATTTTTCGGGTTGGGAAGCCGCCATTTTGACGTCTGAGCCCGATCTGGCCAGAGGCATGGGATTGCGTTCGCATAAACAATATAAATTTTATAATGGACCTCTAGCTTGTCAATTGTATTGTCTACGTTTAGATGAGAAGAATCGTTTGCGCCGAGATGCACCGCCAAAGCTTTTGTCAGAGCAAGTACAAATGTTTGCCAATCGTCTAAAAAAAAATCACCAGCATTTACGGTCTTGGGTGCAGCGCAATCAGATTGATTGTTATCGTGTGTATGATGCAGATTTACCAGAATATGCTTTTGCGATTGATATCTATAAGGACTTTGCGGTATTGCAAGAGTATGCGCCCCCTGCTTCAGTGCCGCCTGAAAAAGCGGAACAACGGCGTCAAGAAGTGATGGCGGCTGTGCCAGGCATATTAGGGCTACAGCCCGATCAGTTGATTTTAAAACAACGTGCTCGACAGCGTGGGGTGCAGCAGTATGAAAAGATAGCCGAGCGGCGCCAGTTTTTGACAGTGAGAGAAGGTGGGGCTTTGTTGCGCGTCAATTTACAAGATTATTTAGATACGGGTTTGTTTTTAGATCACCGCTTATTGCGCTTGAAATTTGCGACGCTAAAACCTGGCACCAAGTTTTTAAATTGTTTTTGTTATACAGGTACGGCAAGCGTGCATGCAGCGACGGCTGGTGCTTTGACAACCAATGTGGATTTGTCACGTACGTATTTGTCATGGGCGGAAGAAAACTTTCGTTTGAATGCGATTGATGCGTCAAAACATCAATTTGTCCAATACGATTGTTTGGAATGGCTGGATAAAACCCGTGATCGCTTTGACGTGATTTTTCTCGATCCACCCAGCTTTTCTAATTCTAAGCGTATGAACCAAACCATGGATGTGACGCGCGATCATGTGACCTTGATTAGAAAGTGTATGGCATTGCTGACATCGGGGGGTGTGTTATATTTTTCAACCAATCTTCGTCAATTCAAATTGAGTCCAGCGATTATGCAAGACTATGCTGTTCAAGATATCACCCCAGAAACCATCGATGTGGATTTTAAGCGCAATGCCAAAATTCATCAGTGTTACAAATTGATCCAGCCCTGATGAGCAGGAAAGCCTAATTAAAAGTTTAAGATTACTGATGCATCCTTTTTTAGCAAACCCATCTGATCTAGCTGCTTGGCATTTAAGCCGTTTGACTTCAAAAGGGTATCCATTGGAATTTGCATTTACCAGTGTTAACGATGGTATTCGTTATACCTTAGAAATCGCGCCGCCAAGAAGCAAAATACCCCATAGACTTATGCAGCTTCGATTTTTATTAGAATCACTGAAAGTGGTAGACTTAGATGAAGCAATATATTCCTTGCTAGAGAATTGGCAGCAAATGGGCGCACTCAAATTTGGCGCTTGGCTTGGGGTACGTCATATTTGCGGTGAAGTGCAGTACAAAATTTACGCTGAGATTCTTACTGAGTCTTCTGGGTTAGTACACTCTTATCTAGATCAGTTTTTAATATCATCGTTGCCATTCAATAGATCTAAAATAACCCCCAAAATGGTTGGTATTTACCCCACAACGGGTGAGCTAGGGTTTTATTTTAATGTTAATCAGCTGCGTCTTTCGGAACTGCGCTATTTGTTGATCCCTATAGGATTCGAAAAGTACGACTGTGATTTAATTAATCATCTACAGTGGGCCTATGGAAAAATGATTGCCAATCAATTTCCGGGACCAAATTTTGGATTTAGCTATGCAATTAATCCATCTGCGTTATCTAGTATTACAGCATTTTCCTTCTATTCTTTTTGTCGTACGTTATTCGGGGTGAATGGTAGAAATACTCGTTATAACTTATTACGGTATTATTCAGCCTTGGATATTGATATGTCGTATTATGAAAAAATGAGCGCTGCAGAAAAATATCAACTTCAGGATAAAAATTATCACGGCCTACTTGGCTTCTCAGTAGCGAGTGGACGAGAACTTATTAGCTATATTGGGTTGACTCCTTAGAAGGTATTCGAATTTGGACCAGCTGTCAATTGCAATCGAAAATTGATACACCCCATACCTCATATTTCTTCAAGCTTACCGACTGCGCTGGAACCAATAATTCCCGCTTTTTGCTTATCTTTCAGCCGGTAACTATTGCCCTTAATTTGCAACACATGTGCATGATGCAAAAGCCTATCCAGCATTGCCGCTTTGAGCACTTTATCATCAGCGAGTGTGGTGTCCCACTGGCCAAATGATACGTTAGACGTTACTACAATCGAACCTTTTTCATAGCGAGTAGCAACAACCTGGAAAAAATGATTCGCTTGCGTCCTTGTTAAAGGCAGATAACCCATTTCGTCAATAATGAGTAAGCCTGGTGAGAGCACGACACGACTTAGCACTTCTTTATAGCGATTTTGACGATAAGCTGTTTCAAGCTGTAACATCAAATCAGATGCTGTGATAAAGCGTGTTCTAATACCTGACTGAGTTGCTAAGTGTCACTGCCGACTGAAAATTGATCCTCCTATGTATATATTTACCTTCAGAGCTATCAGATTCTGGGAGGAAGAATGATTACATCAGAGGAGCAGGCAATGATACAAATTTTATACAAGCAGGGATATAGTAAAAAAGGGATAGCGAGACATTTAGGGATGTCCATAAATACGGTGCGTAAATATATTAAATCTGGTGGTGAACCGACGTATACACCGCGAGGAAAGAAGCCACGGAAATTAGAGCCGTATAAAGGATATATCAAAAAGTGCTTAAAAGATGCCTCTCCTTATTGGATTCCATCAACTGTGATTTTTGAAGAAATCAAGTCCCTAGGATATCCGGGAGGCACATCTCAACTAAGGGCCTACATGAGCATATTGAATGTATGGGTTGATAATATTTTGATGCTTTGATATTGTATGTGGAGGCTATGTGACTATAATCAACAGACATGGGGCTCAGCAGTATCCACCTTCAATGTTATCCACCATGACTGCATATTCAATGTTCTTCAAAAAAGAACTAATAAAGGAAGTGTTTAAAGATTAAGATTGTTTTTTGTCAGAAGTAATATCTTAAATTTAATAAGAAATTAAATAAGGAGTTATTTAATTATGGATGTTAGAGTCAAAAGTTTAAGAGCATTGGGCTATTTTTCATTGGTTTTTCCCTTGTTGGTTTGTTCTTCTGGAGAGGCTATTGCAGGATCAACCTATAAGTTAAATTTAGATGGTACATTTATCCAAACTTTCGCTGCACTTGGGTATAACGTTTATGTTCGTCAATCTTGTCAACCAAAAGCCGGAGGTTCATATAGTCACAATAATTCTGATCCTCAATTAGTTCAATTTGATAAGTCTCAATATCATCTCTCTACGGCAAGATGCAAAAAGCAAGGAGCAACAACTCGGCAAGTACAGTCTGTGGAGGTCAAATTCACAAAAAAAGATGGCAGGACACACAAGTGCACTATTAGGATGAAAGAGGCTGACCGTGCATCCAGTGTTCACAAAGAGTACGATATAGGTCAAAGCACTTGTAATGGAAAAGATTTTGCTGAAAACTTTATTTCAAATGCAGATGATACATTATCTTCTCAATTAAACATTTCGAATGAGGTCATAAACAAATTTGCTCCGACAACCTATCTTTGCGATGCTAATAAAAATGAAATTGTAGAAGCAGATGCGCGTCCATTTAGCGTAGAATCATTTCTTAGCTATGTGGATTATTATGATGAGCAAAATGCAAAGTATACGAGTCCAGTTACTCCTGAGTATTTGGAGGGAAAGAAGGGAAGTTTACAATCCAAAGGTGTTGAGAGCCTCCATGGCGCGTCTGACTTAAATCAAGCACCTTATTATGTTCGTGTTAAAGCGTACTCTGTTCCAGATAAACCAGGTGTATCGGTCGGATTTGTTGATCTACAATATTGGAGTTTTTATGGATTGAGTGGTTCTCAGCTTTTCAGAGTAGGCGGTAAAATTATTGAGAATACAAATTTTGTATGGAATAACTTTGCCCGTCACGAAGGTGATTGGGAGCATGTTACTGTTCGTGTCAATGATAGCTTTGATAAAATATTAGGTGTCTATTTTTCTGGGCATGGAGGAGGACACTGGGTGGCACCCAGTAACATGCACTATCATGAAGAACATCCGGTTGTTTATTCAGCTTGCCATTCGCATGCCGCAAATGAACGACCTGAAATTTTTGGTGAGACACCGATCGCTAATAAATTTACTATTCCAAGCGATGACTTGGGGATTACTATTGAGCCGTATGAGATACCAGGTTCTGGTGATTTTAATTTAGGTGCAGCTTGTGGGGTATGGTTAAAAACAATTGACCTTGGCTCTGATAGCTCTGTTCAATGGGCGCCATGGGAGAATGAAAATATGCTTATACGTATAGATCAAAGCTCAGCGCCAAAATGGGTTGAGTATGAAGGAACGTATGGCCCTACTGAAACGGAGAATGATGTAAAGGCTATCGATGATTCAGTTGTAAATGGTGACGTTGCCGGGTGCCTATTTGCGATGGTGGATGCAAACAAAAGTAAACTTGAGAATTATATAAAAGTAGGTTCACCACAAGGACCAAAATTCCAAAAATCTTGGAACAAACCTGAGTAAAAATAAGTTTTGGATTTAAAAGTAGCATGATCAGAGCTTTGATATAGGTAGCGTCGCGAAAGTTTTTTGCACAAACTCGACACTGATGCTTCTATGATGTTGTTTGGCGGTGAATGACGTGATTTAATGAATGCTCACACCCAGTTAAGAGATAATGAGATATCACTGGGGGGCAGAAACATGCAGGACATATTGGGGGTTTTTAAGAATACCGCCAATATGATGGCGGCAATGCTAAGTGCGTTCGCATCCTCATTGAACCTGCAAATGCCCCCGATGGTCCTATTTTTGCAAACACATGGCAGAATCTCGAGTCAAGTGCGACATATGAGTAATATATTATCATCAGTTGCACAAGGAGAGATAAGATGGGAGCCAAATATAAACAGTTAACTAAAATAGACCGCATATTTTTAGGAAAGATGCTGGAAAAAGGTTATTCCAAGTCAAAAATTGCAGTCATATTAAAAGTTCACCGCTCTACCATATATCGCGAAATCAAAAGGAATAGCTTTATATCTTCATGGACAAAAAATAAAGTGGAATATTTTGCATTAATCGCACAAAAGGGATACTTAAAACGTAGGAAAAGATCCATAAAACTGGCACAAGATAGGCAACTTTGTTCGTATGTACATGAAAAATTAAATTACGGCTGGTCAGAAGTGGACCCCAAAAATGAGACAGTGGTGTAAAATAGAAACCATTGGAAACGGGGTTGTAAGATGTCTAAGAAATTCACATCAGAATTCAAAGCAAAAGTTGCCATTGAGGCATTAAAGGGACAAAAAACAATCAATGAGATTTCATCGGAATATGGTGTTCATCCGACACAAATTGTTAATTGGAAAAAATTGTTACTCGATGGTAGCAAAGAGGTTTTTAGTAGTAAAAATGAGCGCAATATAGATTGCATCCGTCAGGAGCGGGATCGACTTTATACTCAAATAGGCCAAATGGCAGTCGAACTAGACTGGCTGAAAAAAAAGACAGGCTATCTAGGTTAACTGTTCAGGAGAAGATAGCTATGATTGAAGTCAATCATCCTGAACTGAGTATAAGTCATCAATGCAAATTAGCTGGTCTATCACGGGCCAGCTATTATCGCGGTAGCAAGAGAGGCGATATTTGCAAAGAAAGGCCAGAAAATCTCGAGCTGATGGGACTGATCGATGAGGAATACACCCGTCTTCCATTTTATGGCAGTAGGCAGATGTGCAACTACTTAAAGCGTCAAGGTCATTCTGTGAACCGTAAACGTATCCAACGATTGATGCGTTTGATGGGCTTGTCATCGATAGCCCCCAAGCCGAATACGAGTAAAAAACATGCGATGCACAAGGTTTATCCCTATCTGTTGCGCGATCTGGAGATTAATCGTGCCAATCAGGTATGGTGTAGCGATCTGACTTATGTCAGAATGCATGGTGGATTTGTGTACTTGGTTGCTGTTATGGACTGGTATAGTCGCAGGGTTTTGGCTTGGGAAGTATCCAATAGTATGGACGAAGGTTTTGTATTAGCGCATTAGAAAGCGCTATCCGTTTGTATGGAGTGCCTGAGATTTTTAATACCGATCAAGGTGCTCAATTCACCAGTAACCGTTTTATTGAGGTGCTAACGAACAATAACATTCAAATCAGTATGGATGGCAAAGGTCGTTGGTTAGATAATGTGTTTATCGAAAGACTTTGGCGCTCGGTGAAATGTGAAGATATTTACATCAAGTCGTACCAGACTATAGTGGCATTAAGAAATGGATTGAAAAAATATTTTCAATTTTATAACGATGAAAGACCGCATCAATCATTTGGTATCAGTACACCATCTGAGGCGTACAGTGGCTTTTGTATCAATGTGGTATGAAAAGAGAAGGCGTGTCTTGTGTGCTTCACACACTCGTCACAACCAAGATATGGCTTAAAAGCTATATCTTAAAAACCAGGGATCATTGGCTCACTGATGGGGTCCACTTCTGTCAGCATGCTTGACGTATGGATTGAAACAGAGCCTGGGGATGAATACTGGTAGCACGTCATGCAATGTGAGGTGTCAGCGCCTATTATTTGGGCCACGAAATTCTTCTGAATTCCTTTTATCCGCTGGATTGCTCCCCTTAGCATTAAATACTGAACCGCCCTGGTTACGTGCTGGTGACCGCAATGATTGTGATGATGAAGGGGCGGATGCGGAAGCTGTCACAAGACTAGTTGGTTTGTGTGGCAAGCTTTGTTTCACCCCGTCTTCAAAACCAGGATGTTTTTTATCCAGTCCATTACCATCCAGCGTTACGCATTTTATAGCTTTTAAAGGTTGTAAAACCATACCCAAATCTTCTAAAGATAGCTTAGCAAAATTATTGTAGTCTAAATGCACTGTTTCTACGGCTGTCTGTGAAAAGTTAGAAAGAAAATTTGCTAACAAATAAGGTATCATCGCACCCAGCTCATTAAAACTTAAATATACTTCGATGACCGTTTTGGGAAGGAACGTAAGTGCCCTGCCTAGGGCCTCCAGCGCGTCTACATCCATGAGAGATATGGACTCATTTGTTAAGTCAACTGTTTCTTCATTTGGTGGGACTTCAGAAAATGCTTTGATTAGTGCTCTTTCTGTTTTTCCAAATAATTCGCCGATTTTATAGGTCAAATTAAATCCTAATAATTGATTTTTAGAACATATTACTATGATTGGTTGCTCAATGAAAGACGTGTGATTTCTCCGCGCTGTTCATTGTATCCTGAAGGATTTGATAAATGTCTATTGGTATTAGAATTTTATAACGTTACACTAGGGCTGCTTGGAACAAAATTTAGAATAATTTGTTCATCATCTAAAGTTCCGGAGCATTGGCATGCGTAAATGAGTGCCGCATCTCCGTGATTTAAACGATAGCGAGAGTTATTTTCGACGTTGGCATACACGTGACATTGGGTATCATGCTTGTTGATGAATCGAATGAGGTTTTTCCCAATTCCTTGACGTTGAAACAGCGATTTTACATTTTCACGGCTCCATGTTTTTACCCAACACAAAGAAACTACGCCTCGTCAATGCTTAAAGCTTCTCTGTCCTGTAAATACCATTGTTAATGCTAAAGCGTTGCATGCAGTAATAATGTCACTGTCTCGAATAGAGCCTCCCGGCTGTATGATGGCTTGAATACCTGCCTGCTTGATAAGCTCAATACTGTCGGCAAAAGGAAAAAATCCATCCGATGCCAGCACAGCATCCGTTAAATCTTGATGTGATGCTTTTTTTAAAGCGAGTTCAACGGCATCGACGCGACTCATTTGGCCTGCGCCTATGCCGATACTGACGCCTTGTTTGACAATCACAATCGCATTTGATTTCACATGTTTCACCAATTGATAGGCAAATTTTAGATCTTGCAATAGTTGCGGTGTAGGCTTTCGTACGGTAGGGCTGTGCATCGTGTCTGCGACACACAATGATTTATCTGGATCTTGAATTAAGTGCCCATTTAAGGCTGTTTTTATTTCTTGCTCAGGTATACTTTTTTCGGGTTGGTATTGTACGATCCGGCATTTTTTCTTTTGACTTAATATGGTTAACGCATCTGCAGTAAAAGCGGGTGCTGCGATCAATTCTAAAAAATGGGGGGATAAAAAATTAGCTCCATCAACATCCAGTGGTTGATTGACCACGACAATGCCACCAAAAGCACTTTTGGGATCAGCTTCAAATGCTTTTTGAATCGCGGCCAGGGGCGTACGAGCTATTGCCATCCCACAGGGGTTGGTATGTTTCATCACAGTCGCGGCGTGTTCTTTAAAATCAAGTACAAGGCGAATACCGGCATCTAGATCCAAAAGATTATTATAAGAAAACGGTTTCCCTTGCAGTAATGTAAAGGCAGCCTCATCTGAACCTTGTGTATAAAATCCAGCTTTTTGATGGGGATTTTCTCCGTAGGCCAGAGCGATTGTTTTCTTCCAGTTTGGATGGGCTTCAGAAGTCTCAGCCAAAAAATTTGCGATATTGGCATCATAATCACGTGTTTTTCGAAATGCGCTGATAGCCATTTTTTTTCTAAAGGCAAGGGTTGTTTCACCAGCATTGATCTCTAATTCATTCATCAAGGTTGCATAATCGTGCTCATGACAAACGACCGTGCAGTCGTTGTAATTTTTAGCCGCTGCTCTGATTAAGGATACGCCACCGATATCCATGTTTTCGATGGCTAAGATGGCGTCATGCTGGTTTTTTTCAAAGGGGTATAAATCAACGATTACAAAATCAATCAATTCGATCTGGCGATCTTGTAAGGATGTCATATGAGAAGCGTTAGAGCGATCAGCTAAAATACCGCCGTATAGATTGGGGTGTAATGTTTTGACGCGCCCATCTAAAAAAGGTTCTAATTTTAAATAATCACTCACGGGCGTCACGACAATCTTATGTGAGCGCAAGAAATCAGCGGTGCCTTCCGATGCGATTAATTGGATATTTTTTTGGATCAATTGACGTGCCAAGTCCTCAAGGCCTTCTTTGTTACTCACCGATAAAAATGCTTGTTTCATGAGGTGCTCCGTTCTTGAATAATGGTTGCAATACGTTCGATTGAAATTTGTTTGGCGCATAGTAAGACAAAAACATGGTACAATAAATCAACCACTTCACCGGCTATCTCTTCTGTTTTTTGGGACAGTGCTGAGATCACAACTTCAACGGCTTCCTCACCCACTTTTTGTGCCATGCGTGGCATGCCAGCATCTAATAATTGTTTCGTATAACCTTCTTGTTGTGTTTGTACGCGATTTCGAATCACTTGATTTAAAAATCCAAGCCAATACAAAGCGGGCATTGCTTGGGTAAAACAAGAGACAGCTCCTGTATGACAAGCGGGACCGGAGCGTTTCACAATAATAAGCAAGGTATCGTTATCGCAATCCAAACACAGTTGCTCCATTTCTAAAAAATGTCCGGATGTTTCTCCTTTTGTCCACAGTCGTTGTTTGGTTCGACTGTAAAATGTGACGCGCTTTGACGCCAGGGTTTGTTGTAACGCTTCCTGATTCATGAACCCCACCATCAAGACTTGCATGGTATCTGCGTCTTGAATGCACGCTGGAACGAGGCCATTTAATTTATCAAAGTTAATTTTGGACACGTCGATCGTTTGTGTATTCATGGTCTGACCTCTATTTTCTGTTGTAATAAAACCTCTTTGACGGCTTGTATGCGCCATTGTTTGTCATGAAACATACTGGCAGCCAAAGCACCATCAACCTGGGTTTTTTTAAAGACTTGAACAAAATCATCGGGATGTCCTGCGCCTCCAGAAGCGATTAAGGGCACTGTTGTGATGGCTCGAATTTGTTGTAATTGCGTCGTATCATATCCTTGTCGTACGCCATCGCTTTGCATGCAATTCAATACAATTTCACCCGCGCCACGCGCTTGAACTTCTTGTACCCAGTCTAGCGTTCTGCGTCGACTGTTTTGACTTTTACGCATGTCTCCGGTGTATTGATACACATAATAGTCATCATCCACCCATTGACTATCGATCCCAATCACCACGCATTGGCAACCAAACGCAGCATTTAATTCATTAATCAATTCTGGTCGTTCTAATGCGGGACTGTTGATGGATAGCTTATCTGCCCCCGCGTTTAAAATGGCCTCCCCCGTTTTGATATCGCGAATACCGCCAGCCACGGTAAAGGGAATACGAAGACAGGCTGCCACGTCAGATACCCATTGCGTACACACAGCGCGTCCAGAACTACTGGCGGTGATGTCATAAAAAACCAATTCATCAGCACCTTGTTCTGAATAGTCGGTTGCTAATGCCAAGATGTCACCGACGATGCGGTGATCTTGAAATCGAATTCCTTTGACCACCACGTTATCGCGAACATCTAAGCAGGGAATAATACGTTTAGCCAACATTAGCAGTTCTCCTCAAACCATGCGCTGGTTTCAATATTGCTTTCATATAGTGCGCGACCGATAATTGCCGCGCTCAAGCCACCTTTAGGTAGGGCCCGAATATCTTCAAGATTTCGAATGCCGCCGGACGCCTGCCAATGCATCGTTGGAAAACGGGCTTGCGCTTCTTCGTATAAAGAAAAATTGGGTCCCTTTAACATCCCATCCATGGCAATATCGGTACACAAAATCTTAAAGATGCCCGTTTCCTGATAAAACGCGACGACATCCCATAGTGATTGCTCAGTTGCTGTTTGCCAACC
Source organism: Gammaproteobacteria bacterium (assembly GCA_024742995.1). GTDB lineage: Bacteria > Pseudomonadota > Gammaproteobacteria > Legionellales > Legionellaceae. The sequence goes on along the minus strand of JANSXK010000002.1, from coordinate 61,909 downwards.
GTGAATGGCCAATGTGGGATTCCCTTGATTCATATTCACATCCAGTGCTAATACAATGTGCTCCGGTCGAATTTCTTTCAGTATTTGTAATACCAAATCAGGGGCGGTCACCGCAATACTGCCAATGACCACTGTTGAAGCGCCTGCAGATAAGGTTGCTTTAGCGTGATCCACCGTTCTGATGCCGCCACCTGCTTGAATGGGTAATCCAGACGCTGCTAAAGTTTCGATCAAAGCCAATTGTTGCGGTGCGCCTTGTTTGGCACCATCTAAATCCACAACATGCAAGCACTGCGCACCCTGTTTGGCATACTGCGTCGCCAAGTCTAAAGCGTTTGTCTCATAAATAGAGGCTCGTTTGAAATCCCCTTGTTGAAGACGGACACAGTGGCCAGCTTGTAAATCAATGGATGGCATGACTAACATGAGGATGTCTCCAAAAAGTTTTTTAATAATTGCAATCCTGTGTCGGCAGATTTTTCGGGGTGAAACTGCATGCCATACACTTGCCCTTTTTGCACGATGGCCGATATTTCTTGTTTGTATTGACATCGTGCTACCGTGAATTCGGATCTTTGCAGCGCATAGCTATGCACAAAATACACATGTTCACCGGGTGTCACGTTTTGTAAAATGGGGTTGTTTTTTTCCCATTGCAATTGATTCCATCCCATGTGTGGTACGGTAAATCCAGGGCTGGCCTGAATTTTTTTACAAGATCCTGGCATCAATCCCAGACATGCCACATCACCTTCTTCGCTGTGTTCTAGCAATAATTGCATGCCCAAACAAATACCAAGTAGCGGCTGGGTCAATGTTTTGAGAACGTCGATCAATTGATAGTGCTCTAATGCACGCATCGCTGTGTCAGCAGAACCCACGCCTGGTAAAATCACATGAGTGGCACGCCGAATGGTGTCCACGCAATGCGTCATTTCATAATCGTAGCCCAGCTGTTTTAATGCATTGCCAATGGACGTTAAATTATTGCCACTCACATCTATCACTGCAATCATAAAACCCCCTTGGTGGAAGGCAATGTATCTCCCTCTGCCGCTATCGCTTGATTCAACGCGCGACCCAATGCTTTAAAACACGCTTCAATCATATGGTGGTGATTATCACCCGACACTTGGACGTGAACAGTCGCGCCTAGGCTGGTCGCGAACGATTTAAAAAAATGAGGCACCATTTCGGTTGCCATCCCGCCGATAAATTCTCGTGTAAACGAGTGTTTAACGTCACAAAAAGCGCGCCCACACAGATCAATGCTTATCATTGCTAATGACTCATCCATTGGTAATGTTGTACCAAATCGTGCGATACCCCATTTATTTCCTAATGCTTGCTTCAATGCCGCACCTAGGGTGATGGCGGTATCTTCAATCAAATGGTGATCATCCACCTCCACATCGCCGCTGGCTTTCAATTGCAGGCTAAATCCGCCATGACGTGCGACTTGTTCCAACATATGACTAAAAAACGCAATGGGTGTTTGTATATCATTGGCTTGTCTTCCATCCAGAGATACAACCATTTCGATGGAGGTTTCTTTGGTTTCCCGTTTCAGATGTGCGCGACGCTTATGTGCCAAGATAGTCTCGGCGACGTCTGACCAATCATGGCTTTCCGAAATAGGTAAGTACGGCACGCCCAAATTCGTAGCCAATTGCTGATCGGTCTCTCTGTCTCCAATCACCCAGGATTGTCGGGTATTCATCGCTTGTTGTTGCAAAAAAGCATCTAACAATCCCGTTTTGGGTTTTCGACAAGCGCATTGCTCGTCTTCTGTATGCGGACAAATAAAAATATCATCAAATACAATGCCCTGTGAGGCGAATAGGTCTAAAATAAAATCGTGTGCTTTCTGAAAAGAGGTTGTTGGAAAACTAGTGGTTCCTAAACCATCTTGGTTCGTCACCATCACACATTGGTATCCGGCTTGACTCAGCTTTAACAATGCGGGGATGACGTCTTTACAAAGGCGAATTTTATCTAAGGCATCCACTTGATAATCAAAGGGTTCTTGAACCAATGTCCCATCTCTATCAATGAACAATATATTGCGTGCTGTCATCTTATGTCCTCACCTTGAAAGGCACGAAAAGCATCGAGAAGCAACGTATTTTCCATACGGTTGCCGATCGTGATTCGTAAAAAATATTGTAATGGCGGGTGATCTGAAAACTGACGCACTGCGATATCATTTTGACTTAGCCATTGAAACAGTCGAAATGCGTCTCTTGTTTTAATAAGCAGAAAATTTGCAGCACTCGGATATACGCGTTCAATCCAAGGCAAGGTTTGCAGTGTTTCACTTAATGTTTGGCGTGACGCTTGAATCTGCGCTATTTTTTGGGTAAACCACGCAGTATCAGCCACAGTTAAACGAGCTGTATTCATGACCGTGCTTGCCAAACGAAAAGGCGGGAGGGTATTGCGTAATATTTCTAGCAAGCATGGTTGGGCAATCACCGCACCCAAACGTAGTCCAGCCAAACCATAAGCCTTAGATAACGTACGTAATACGATGATATTATCAAATCGACGAATCAAAGATGTTGCACTGATTTCACCCGAAAACTCAATATATGCTTCATCCACAACAATGATACTGCGATTTTGAAATCGCTCACACAATGCCGTCACCACTGACAAATCGATGCTATTTCCGGTTGGATTATTCGGTCGACATAGCATGATCAATTTACACCCAGGGTTCCAATTGCGATCCAACTGTTCAATGGGAACTTGAAAGCCATCTTCTTCATTCAAAGGACAATCGATCACAAATCCTTGATACAGGCGTGCAAAAAATCCATACATTGAAAACGTTGGTGGGCATTGTATGATGCCATCTTGGCCAGGATTCAAAAACAAACGCATTAAGCATTCAATCCCCTCGTCACTGCCTCGGGTGATTAAGAGTTCATCATCAGACACTTGATATAAATCAGCCAGTTTTGATTGCAACAAACGCTCTTGTTCGATGCTTGGATAGCGGTTTAACGCTGCTTGTTCCGACGGTAGTGGCGACCAGGGCAGTTCATTGGTATTGAGACGATACGTCAATGTTTCATCGCTGGGTGCATAGGCGATATTGTCTTTCAAGTCTGGGCGGACCAAATTCAAACTAGTCATATTGCTCGTCTCCCAATGTGTTCAGGCGTAAGCGAACTGCAGCAGCATGTGCATCTAACCTTTCTAAATCGGCTAGGGTGATAGCAGCAGGGCCTAAGGTTTTTAATCCTTTTGCAGTAATCGATTGAATACTAATCTCTTTCAAAAAATCTTTCGTGCTCAAACCACTATGATTGCGTGCATAGCCATTCGTTGGTAATACGTGGTTACTGCCTGTCATGTAATCACCCAGTGTTTCCGCGGCCAGAGGTCCTAAGAACACTGTTCCGGCAGATGTGATATCACTCACCCAAGTACGCGCATCCTCACGATTGATGATCAAATGTTCAGGCGCATAATCGTTTACGATCTGCAATTGCGCTGCACGTTCATTACAAATAATAATGGTGCTGCGGGCTAGGGATTGGCGAATATTTTCTTGTCTTGTTAAGGTCGTTAACTGTCGTTGAGCTTCCTCTTGAATGGCCTTTGCAAAGACGCGATTGTCACAAATACAAATGATTTGAGCATCTGGGCCGTGCTCTGCTTGTGCAAGTAAATCGGCGGCAACAAAGGAAACATTGGCTGCGTTGTCAGCTAGAATCATCACCTCAGAAGGACCCGCAGGCATATCAATGGCAACGCCTTTGGGATCACGTGCCACCTGTGATTTTGCCGCTGTAACATACGCATTGCCTGGACCAAAAATTTTGTCTACTTTGGGAATGCTTTTGGTACCATATGCCATCGCTGCAATCGCTTGTGCGCCGCCTACAGTATAAATCGTTTCGATGCCACATAATCGTGCTGCAACTAAGATATTTGCATCAACGTCGCCGTTTTTATTAGGGGGGGTGCACAAAATACGTATCGGACAACCTGCAATACGTGCTGGGATTGCCTGCATGATCACTGAGGAAATCAGAGGCGTGTTTTCTCCCCCAGGCACGTACAATCCTACGCGTTGAATCGGACGATAAATGCGTTCAATTAGCACACCTGCTGTAGTCTCAATTTGTTGGCTATTTGGGCGTAACGCGTTGTGATAATGTGAAACCGTTTGAACGGCCATCTCAATAGCGGCATAAGCTTTTTTGGTAATGGTTGCGTCTGATAGGGTCCTATTTGACACTTGGAGTGAGGATAAATCAACACCGTCAAATTGTTTTGTCAACGCAAATACAGCTGCATCTCCCTGTGTTTGAACGAGATCAATGATTTCCTCAATTTTTGACTGCAGTGAAGGTGCAGTAGGTGCGCGGCTTAGTGATTGTTTTTTTGCAGCGTTCGATGCCGTTTTCCAATCAATTACGTTTAACATATGTCACTCCAACATCTTTTCAATAGGTAGTACTAAGATAGAACTTGCTCCTAGGGACTGAATCACTTCCAAGGTATCCCAGAAAATTTCTTCGCGAGAGACCACGTGCACAGCCACTTTATTCAGATTGCCCGGTAAATCCATGACGGTGGGTGATTCAATACCGGGTAATTGTTCACAGATGCGGGTTAATGCATCTTTAGGAGCGTGAAACAAAATGTATTTGCGCGCATCCGCATGTAAAACTGCCTGCATACGACGTGCTAACATATCTAACAATGATTGGGTTGATTCATCGAGCGGATTCGCTGATTGAATTAAAGTTGCTTGACTGTTCATTACGGTATCAACATCTACCAGCTTATTTTCTTCTAGCGTTTGGCCACTCGATACTAAATCACAAATCACGTCACTCATGCCCATACGAGGCGCCACTTCCACCGATCCTGATAACACCAGAAGTTCTGCAGAAATATTTTTCTCTGCCAAATAACGTGCTAATAAACGGGGGTAGCTTGTTGCGATACGCATTTCTTGCAGACTTTCAGGACCTTGGTAATCAAACGCTTCAGGGACAGCGATGGCCAAACGGCAACGACAGGTGCCTAAGTCTAAGATAGGGCGATAGGCCTGTTTTTCAGCATCAGTGATAGCTTCAAATAAAACATTTTCACCTACAATACCGGCATCACACAAACCATCAAAGAGCAGGGTTGGGATGTCATCATCACGAACAAATAAAATGTCGATCGGGAAATTATCAACATGTGTCAACAGTGCATTGTCTTTAATGCGAAATTTAAGCCCACAGCCTTGTAACAAACGAATGGACTCTTTGGCTAAACGTCCTTTCTTTTGTATGGCTAATCGTAACCGCAGTTGCTTCATAATTTTGTTATATTGTGATATCACGTTATAACATTATTGCGTATTAAGTGGGCGTTTGTCAAGCAATTGTTTAATCGGGTTCGATACGTGATTTTTGGATGGGTTTACAGTGCGTCTATCAACTGCGTTGACAGCCGTGTTTTGTTTGTCTGAATGAGTTGACGTTGTGCGGCAAATTGTGGTGGCATCATTAAGAGTGCTTTGCCTTCGATGGTGATTTTTGCGGTATTTGTTTGCAGCTGATTACATAAGCTAATAGGTATGTGATCGCAGGCATAAGCCAAACCTTCAGAATGACCACTCCCGGGTGTTTGCGCCACAAATCCACAGTAATCTCCGATTTCACCTTGCAACGTCACGGTTTCATTTTCTGCCCAGCGCAAGGTTTGTTGCTCGCTGTGGATGAGGATGGGGCGATGTGCGCGGTACTCGGTTTGTAGGGCCCATTTGCTGGCTTCGTGTTGGTCTTCGCGTCCGCCTGTGGCGCAAATGATGCTGATATCTTCAGCCTGCGCTTGGTCGCAATAACGAATAGCTTTGACCAAATCAGTTTGAGATTGATCCTTAGCGGGGACGATCAAGACGTTATGATGCCCTTTGTAGGGCACGGCATGTTCAGGCAGCGTTTCGAAGCATTGGTTGATCCCCCAGTACGCTTGGGTTTGGGGGTGAATCGAATCAAAATCCCCTAAAATGACATCTGGTTTGATGCCGAGGAGCAATAATTTATCTGCCGCGCCATCCAATGCCACAATACGGCGGCTTTGAATGGCTTCTTTGATGATCTCTGGGGCTAAAAAAGGCCCATTGGCGACAATGATGTAGGATTTCAATCAGATATTGCTGTCAATGAAAGCAATCATTTGAGACTTAGAGAGCAAGCCCATTTTCATTGCTTCTACTTGACCATTTTTAAATAAAATTAAAGTCGGAATACTCATGACACCGTATTTGCCAGGCGTGTCTGGGTTTTCATCAATATTCACTTTCGCAAAGTCAATTTGCTCATGATGACTGGCGGCTACTTCTTCAAAAATGGGTGCCAATGCTCGACAAGGTCCACACCATTCCGCCCAGAAATCAACTAAGACGGGTTTGCTGGCAGACAGGACGTCTTGTTCAAAACTACTGTCAGTGATGGCTTTAATATGTGCGCTCATAAAAAAATTCCCTAATAAACTAAGATACGGTCAATTTTATACCGCAAACGCAAAGGCTGCAAGCATCCTCAGATCAACGACGTTGTTCTGAGGCACCATAAAATAGAACTTTTATTTCCGACATGCTAGCATGGGTGCCTATTGGAGTAGCGACAAGGAGCGTGTGGTGTCTATGGATACAAAAAAAATAATATTATGCGGGTGTGTTTGTTTACATTCGTTGGCTACTGCTGGATCGATGGGATCGGATCCCGGGTATGCGGGGCTTTGGGCTGGTGTTGGTGGGGGGTATATCAATACAACCACGCATGGCAAAACAAATATCACCATGGTTCAACAGACAGGCTCTTCTTCTGCTTCTTATGAAATGGACAATAATCAGGACACCCATTTTTCACCCATCGCTGATCTGGGTTATTTTTACGCTCTACAGAATCAATGGTATTTGGGCGCTAAAGCCGTGTATAAATATATTGGCAGTGAACAATATAATCGAACCTGGTCGGGTACGTTTAATGATGGCACAAACCAGACTGCCGAATTTCATACCAAGCTGAATCAAGAGTTTTTCTTTCTTTTAAACGCTGGATATCAATTTGGACAGTGGCTGGTGTATGGTGGCTTGGGGCCTTCGATTGTGGATGTGAGTGAAGTGCTTGATGGTGAACTATTACCTGCGACCAGCACCGTTTTTCAGCCCGTGAATCTTTCAGCGACCAAAACGATTTGGGGGGGTGCTGGCCAGGTCGGATTTGAATATATGCTGCCCAATCGCTTTATGGTGGATATTTCCTATAATTTCGTGGTGAGTGGCAACGTCAATATGCCGCCGATGTATTTTCAATCATCCGCTGCGGGTGCTTACACCACATTTGTGCAGCGGGTACAGGTTGTTGAGCAAGGGGTTAATATTTCTATTAATAAATACTTTATGTTGTAGCTATTGGCTTCCCTCATTGGTTTTGTAGGACCTGAATCACATCATCTGGGGGTAAATTGGGCTTGGTTAAGGTATTGTTTTTGGGATCAGGTGAGGTATATTGCGCATAACGCCAATAATCAACGCCTAAAAAACTGCCGCTGGTGGCATATTGCTGGAGAATCCCTAACCCGGTATGAATATAGTTATATTGGGTAATGGCTGGCCCGTAGTCAGTGGTTAGTTGGAAGGGGTCACTTTCACTAATATAGGTGCCGATTTTTTGAAACTCTGTAAACGTTGCTGCTGCTGGGAGGACGACGGTAAAGGCGATTTTATACGTGATGGAATTGGGGTTCATAAACACTTTGACTCTGCCGGTGATGCTTGATTGGTAGGCAGAAATGCCTGCAGGGGGTGGCGCACTGTCTTTGGTATCATAGCCATCTACCATTAAAAAGCCCGTGATCCCTAACATACCCGGTATCGCGGGCCAATCTTTGACTGAATTAGGGTTCATGTAAATGGCAAAATTTCTACCATCAGGGTGGTTAGCGTCTTTGCATTGAGGGCTGGCAAAATTAATGGCTGTTTGTCGATATAACTTATATTGTCCTTGATTTGTAGCAAAATTAGCCGGTTCTAAATCGAATAACACCCCATCTACATTGGGATCACTACAAATCTCATTTGCCAGTTCATTAGCGGCATTTATCCCAAATGTAGGATCACTAAGCACAGGAAAATCAGCAGGATAGGCATCAGCATCAATAATGGCAAAAATGGTGGCTGTTGGAAAAGACGCACGATAGGCTGCGACAGAGTTTGGGCCAAAATCAGTCGAAGCATAACCGACAAAAACATTTTTATTGGCACCTGAATAGATGCAATCTGCTTCTTTAACACAGCTTGCGCTGAGTGCGCCGCTGTACGTATATATACGATTGAATTGGCTTTTGGCGTTTGCACCTTGATTGAAGGTTTGGATATCGGCAGCCCATTGTCCCGTATGGGTTTTTTCAACGGTAGAATCAGGGCCGGTGGGTTGATAGGAATCATATACAAGGATGCCCTGCCCCCCTTTTAACAGCAAGGGATTTATTGCTTCTGAAGACATGCTGAATCCCAGCAGCATGACGTATATCAATGTTTGTGTGGTATCTTTCATCTGTATATCCCTATAAGTGCCTATTGACCCTATCATAGCGTTGATGGCATCAGCATGGTAGTATATGCCTGTTTTTATAGTGGAGTGGTGATGGCTTCCGATCGTATCAAAGGTATCGCGCAATATTTGGCCCCAAAGCGTGCGTTGAACCGTTTTGCCGGGTTTATGGCGAATTTACGTATTTCGTTCATTAAAAATTACTTGATTCAAGATTTTGTGCGTCGATATCAAGTCAATATGACGGAAGCGGTAGAGCCAAACCCTTTGAGCTACCCGTCTTTCAATGCGTTTTTTATTCGTAAACTAAAACCAGAAGCACGCCCCATTGCGACCGCAGATATTGTATCACCGATTGATGGATGTATTTCTGAGATTGGACAATTGCATCAAGGACAATTGGTGCAAGCCAAAGGGCATGATTATTCTGTTGCAGCGTTATTGGGTGGTGACGAAGCACTGTCTTCGCAATTTCAGCAGGGATCTTTTGCCACCTTATACTTGTCGCCCAAAGATTATCATCGTGTGCACATGCCAGTAGCAGGCCAACTTCAAGAGTCGATTTATATCCCCGGGACATTATTTTCCGTGCAGCCCAGTATCGTGCGTGTGATCCCCAATTTGTTTGCTAGAAATGAGCGGTTGGTGACGATTTTTTCAACGGAATTTGGTTTGATGGCGGCAGTATTGGTGGGGGCTGCGATTGTGGGGAGCATGGGTACGGCTTGGGGTGGAGACATTGATCGTGCGTCTCAAATCAAGCGGGTTTCTTATGATGATGCTTCATCGATAGCCTTAGCAAAGGCCGATGAAATTGGCTATTTTAAATTAGGATCAACGGTGGTGTTGTTGTTTGCGAACCCCTTGCAATGGTCGTCACATTGGAAATCAGGAGAACCCATTCAATTAGGCCAGGCCCTGGGGGCTTTTTCATAAAGATCGATCGGCAGATGCAAACACTTTATATCCCCCCTGCGACCTGAAAAAGGTATGTACGGTTGCCAGCAAAATAAATATTAATACGCCATACCAGGCAAGGGTTAAAAATGCATCTTTTAAATTTTCTTGTTGGGGTAATTTACTAAGAACAGGGATGATGTAGATCTGAGCAAGAAATCCCCCGCTGTTCATGACGGCCATCCCAATACCTCCTGATAATGGGTAGCGATCTGCCACGATGCCGATGAAAGTGGGCCAAAACCACACGATACAAAACACAAAAATTGCAGAGGCGATCAGGACCATATTGTGATGATGGGTGAAACTGATCATGAACAAACTGATCACACAAGCGATGGCTGCAAAACACAATAATCCTGGAGGGGAGATATAGCGGAACATCGTACCTACAAGTATCCGGGCCGTTGCCTGAAAACAATGTGCAAAAATGATGAAATAAAATAAATTAATCCGGTTGTCCGTGTCGATTAAGCGCCGCACCCAGGATAGAGGGCTGTGCTCTATGGAAACGGTGACTACCATGCAAAAAAACAACAACAAATAGCCAGGGCGTAAAATAGATTTGATCCGAGACATCAACGGGATGCGATGAGTATAAGACTGCTTCGGAAAAGGCAACATCATGGCTGTGAGCAGGTATAAACTAGGAAAAATCAATAAAGCGTACACTTGCCAGTACCAATTGAAATGATTTGCAACGATGATTTGTTGCAGTGATATGCCAAATATGGCAATTAAAGGCCAATTGGTATGCAAATAATTCATGATTTTGGCTTTGCTTTCGTTAGGCTTGTTGAAGGCGAGTGCAAGTAACGGATGAATAACAGCATAGATGCCTCCTTCGCTGATGCCCATCAAAAACATTCCCACTTTGAGTTGATGGGCCATAGGAGCAGATTGAACCACCGGCGATATCGCGAATACTTTCACCAACCCTAGTATTTGTGCGAGCCAAATCCAAATAAAACAAGTGCGATAATTGATCATGTCAACCAAGCAGCCAAATCCGATCACGCCAACCAAAAGACCTGCGTACACAAGGTTATAATAATAAACAAGTTCAGAGGCACTCAGGTTATAGATAGCCATGAGCTGGGGCTGCAACGCGCTGCGCAAAACAAAGTCCAGTGTATAAGCGCTACAAGCAAGATAACATAAAAGAAAGTACCAAGCGCGATGCGGTGTGTTCGTCTGATCGCTCACAATCCAGTCCCTTTTATAAAGATGCTCATAATCGACTTATGAGTAATCCACATAACCTATCATTCATTAAATCAAGAAAATGATCAAGAAGGATTGGCACAGAGCCAACAATAATATGGTACCGAGAAGAGGACTCGAACCTCCATGGAGTTGCCTCCACTAGCACCTGAAGCTAGCGTGTCTACCAATTCCACCACCTCGGCAAGGAGGGGGTAAGGTATCCAAGAACAACGCAAAAGTCAATTTTCCAGGGCTGGCTCAAATGCTCGAACATTTTTGCCAGTCTTTCTATAAATGCACGATCTTTTTGTTAAAGGGCTTTTTAATGAGGACGCTTTGCAGAACAAATGGCTGCAACTTGCAAAAATAAAACAGATATGCGATAGTATCTATGCGAGGTTGGACTTGCTATGTGTCATTCCACTGGGTCAATTGGCGACACACTGATTGACCCTTTCTATTATTTCTCTTTCCAGTTTAAGCGGGGCGTGCGCTTGGCACGACTGTGGAAACAGCGTGTTTGAAAATCATCTGGGTGCCCGTGGATTTTAGCATGATGATGTGATCATCATAATCGTCTATCACGCCGTGTAATTTGATCCCATTGACTAAAAAAACGGACACAGTTTCGGCATCATTTTTCAATTGGGCTAGAAATGCATCTTCTAATTGTTGATTTTTTGGCATTTTGTCCTCTCTTATTTGTTCTTTTTGGTTCTTCTAAATTAGAGTATCGACAATAGGACGAAATACTTGAGCAGGATGGACACACCGTCACTGTTTTTCGTTAAATGATGCAAAAATCTCTTGAATCAGGAAAGATTTGTTGTCGTAAGTGCTTCCAGACGATATACAGCGATTTTATAGCGAATAGTCAAGAAAATAGATTCATTTTATGGTACCATTAGCAGGTATTTTTAATAAGGATTCGGCATGAGCGTTGAAACGACCGCAAGCTATGATTCAAGCAATATCAAAGTATTAAAAGGCTTAGATGCCGTCAGAAAGCGACCTGGTATGTACATCGGAGATACCGATGATGGCACGGGCCTGCACCATATGGTGTTTGAAGTCGTTGATAATGCGATTGATGAAGCGTTGGCAGGTCATTGTTCTGAAATCAACGTTACCATTCATGCCGACGAATCTATCACAGTGGCGGATGATGGTCGTGGTATTCCGGTTGATATTCATCAAGAAGAAGGTCGTTCTGCTGCGGAAGTTATCTTGACCATTCTCCATGCCGGCGGAAAATTTGATGATAATTCCTATAAAGTGTCAGGGGGATTGCATGGCGTCGGGGTTTCTGTGGTGAATGCCTTGTCTGAATCTTTGCATTTGGTGATTCATCGTGAAGGGAGTGTCCATGAGCAGCATTATAAACATGGTGAACCACAAGCGCCATTGAGCATCACCGGCCCTGCTGATACGACCGGTACCCAAATTTGGTTTAAACCCAGCGCAGATACTTTCACTGGCATTGAGTTTTCTTTTGATACCTTGGCGCGTCGTTTACGGGAATTATCTTTTTTAAACTCAGGCGTACGAATTCAATTAAAAGATGAGCGCACAGATAAGTTTGAAGTATTTTGTTATGAAGGAGGTATTTCGGCGTTTGTAGAGTATTTGAATCGTAATAAAACGGCGATATTTCCTACTATTTTTGCTATGAAAGCCGAAAAAGACCAAATAGGTATTGAATTATCCATGCAATGGAATGATTCGTACCAAGAAAACTTATTATGTTTTACCAATAATATTCCTCAGCGTGATGGCGGGACACATTTGGCCGGGTTTCGTTCGGCATTAACGCGCACCTTGAATAATTATATTGAAAAAGAAGGGTTTGCTAAAAAAGCTAAGGTGAGTACGACGGGCGATGATGCGCGCGAAGGTTTGACTGCGGTATTATCTGTCAAAGTTCCTGATCCCAAGTTTTCGTCTCAAACCAAAGACAAATTGGTGTCTTCAGAAGTTAAATCGGCAGTGGAATCAGCCGTTGCGGATAAGCTCAATGATTTCTTATTAGAAAATCCGGCCGTGTCTAAGACCATCGTTGGCAAAATGATTGATGCGGCACGTGCGCGTGAAGCTGCGCGTCGTGCGCGTGATTTGACGCGGCGTAAAGGTGCGCTCGATATTGCGGGATTACCTGGAAAATTGGCTGATTGCCAAGAAAAAGATCCGGCATTGTCAGAACTGTATATTGTGGAGGGCGATTCTGCGGGTGGCTCGGCGAAGCAAGGGCGAGACCGTAAGTTCCAGGCAATTTTGCCATTGAAAGGAAAGATCCTGAACGTGGAAAAAGCACGGTTTGATAAAATGCTGTCTTCACAGGAAGTGGCTACGTTGATCACGGCATTGGGTTGTGGCATTGGCCCAGATGAATATGATCCTGATAAAACACGCTATCACCGCATTATTATTATGACGGATGCCGACGTCGATGGTGCGCATATTCGTACTTTATTATTAACGTTTTTTTATCGCCAAACGCCAGAATTGATTTCGCGGGGCTATATCTATATCGCACAACCACCATTGTATAAAATCAAACAAGGCAAACAAGAGCAGTATGTGAAGGATGATGATGCTTTATTCGAGCAGATAACGATGAGCGCACTCAATGGCGCCGCGTTTTATCCTTCTAAAGACGCACCGGCAATTACGGCAATGGCCTTGGGTCAAAAAGTGGCGCAATTTCGTCGCTTAGAGCAATTAATTAAAAGCTATGCGCGTCGTTATCATCATGATTTATTAAAACAAATTATTCATTTGCCTTTGTTGCAAGCGGAACATTTTCAAGATGAAGCGCATATGCAAACTTGGGCCACAGAATTACAAACGTATCTCAATCAATTGGATTTGAAAACCCAAGAATTTATTGTCAATTTGATTCCAAATCCCGAGACAGACACATATATCCCAAGAATCATCCTTCGCCAACACGGTAGCGATCAGTCGATTGTGTTAAATCGCGAGTTTCTATTGTCCAAAGATTATCAAGAAATGCAGCAAATCAATGCGGATTTGAAGAGCGTGATTGAAGCAGGCGCGTGGATGCAGCGTGGAGAGAAAAAACAAAGCATCACATCTTTTGAAGAGGGTTTGCTCTGGTTGATGTCCGAGACAAAACGCGGTCAAACCATTCAGCGCTACAAAGGTTTAGGTGAAATGAATCCGGAGCAATTATGGGAAACCACCATGGATCCCAATGTGCGGCGGATGCTACAAGTCACAATTGAAGATGCCCAGGCGGCAGATGAAATCTTTACCACGCTCATGGGTGATCATGTGGAACCACGGCGTGATTTTATCGAAACGAATGCGCTAGAAGCCGGTAACATTGATATTTAAGGCCGGTTGTTTGTGCTGCAATCTTGTTTGATTAACGGTGTGGGCCTTTGGGTGTTGTGTCGTTTCTTTGATCGCCTTGATTCCTGAGGGCTCGCAATCTTTGATCGAGTTTTTGTGATTGTGTGGGTGTTGATTTTGGGTTTGATGATGGCGCGACAGGCATGCTTTTTGTATATGCGTTAGCCATTCTTTGATCGGTGCGAACAAGGATGCTCGACATTCCTGTCAATTCTCGATCTAATGCAGCAGCCTTTTTGGGGTTGCTTAATTGTGAGTGTATCGTGCCTAGGTTACGTTGCATCGTATCATGTACTTTTTGTGCAGAACTCATTGCTGAATAGAGCGCTATTTTTTTATCAGAATTAGTTTCTGATTGCATGCGTTGGTTCAAAGAAGACAGGCGTGCTTTTGATTGAGACAACTTCTGATCTACGGCAACAAATTTATCTAAAAGTGGGTTGGTAGGTGGCGTGCTCGATGACTTAATCGGTGTCGTTGGTACGTTAGGGAAGTTGTAATCATTTTGAGGTGGTGCAGCTGCGGCGCGAGTTTTGGCTGGGCTTGCTGGGCGTTGCGGCGGTGCTTGTTGTGTGCCAAGTTTGCTGTTTAAGGCATCTTTTATTTTTGTTAGATTCCCAACAATTTTCGACAATTCTTCTCTTTGTGTTTGTGCAAATTGTAGTGCTTCATATTGATTTTTTGGGGGTGTTTGGCTGCCTAGGGTGTTAAGGCGTGCTGCTTGTTCGTTTAATAATTTCAAATAAGTATTTTTTGCTGTTTGAGAAAGTCCTGAGCTGTTCACTTTGGCAATCAAAGTGTTCGTATGCTTGTTGGCTGCAGGTATATCCCGAGCCGTTCTTTGCTGTAATTCTTTGAGTTTTCGACTATTGTCCACACCACGCTCCGGGGTCTCTTTATTATATTATAGACCAAAATATGAGCATAATGAGAGAGAGGGGGGCTGCTTCAAGGCTGCACCGTCTGAAAAGCCTTGAAGCATCGTTGGGACGGTTTTTATTCTGGTCCGCCGAAACCGGTATTTGGATAGTGATTTTCACTGATGGCTGTTTCCAGCTCTTCAGGTGTCATGGTTTCAATTTCCGCCATGGTTACTCGTTCTTCATCTAAGGCGTCAAGAAGGTTTGGCGCGATGGGGCCATGCTCTTGGGCTAGATCACAAAGAAACTCCATGGTGTATCGTCCTGTATTTAGGGATTCGAGATGTGACGCTTTGACGATTTCTTCCATAAAAGCACCCATATTCTGTTCTGCCATTAGATGAATCCCTTCGGGTGGCATGGCATCTATGAGACTATTTCCTGTTCTAGTTCGGGGTGCAGCAAGAAGGTAAGTGCAAAACGCTGAAAGCATATTTGTGATGTCATGAATAGTAAAACAGTTGTTTTCTAATGCATTTAGAAAACTTGGTGCAGTTAAATTCAATAGAATTTGAGATGATTGGATGTTTGCTAAATCTTCAATAGTAATATTAGATAGTTGTGCGCGGGTAGAAAATATGTCGATCACGATACGCCTGTTTGACGTGGTATATTCTTCGTAAGTTTGTTGCGATCTTTGCCCATTGCCAGAGACTCGTGGTAGATCTACTATGTGCGCCTCATTCTGTCTGTCCATTTTTTATCCTATGTAATTAGAATTGAGGATTGTAGCATAGGAAAAGGCGTTGTTACCACTTGGGGTAAGTGCATCTAAATGTGATAAAAACACATTAATGTTTTGTGCTTCACCGTTTTTAAAGCATCATGTCCCACGGAAGATTCTGCGTGAGAGCGTGTTTATAGATATCCCTTTTTTTACGGTTCTTGATATCTGCTTTCTATTGTCGCCATGTCAATACTTTTCGTATCCAAGGCATTCAGAAGCACTGGTGTAATAGGCCCATGTTTCTGAGCGTGAGTACTAAGAAATCCCATGGTGTATAACCCTGTACGTAGGGACTTGATACGCGTTGGTTGAGTAATGTCGCTCATAAAAGAGTTTGTTGCCAGCTCTGCTTGTAAAAAAGCCCATTTTTCGTCATGCGGGCCATTTGTGAAGGTATTTACAGTGGGTTCCCGGGTAGGTGCTAAAGCAAGAAAATAATGCTGCAATGCTGAAAACATTGCTGCGATTTGAGCAATCGTTAAATCATGGTTTCCCAATGCTGCCATGCTGGGTGCTGTCAGTAAATTTAATAGCACTTTAGAAGAGTAGATATTTGCCAAGTCTGTTGCTGTGATGTGGGATAATTTGGGATCAGCAGAGAATGATGCAAGCACTATTTGTCTGTTGTTTTGTGTAAACATTTCATAAGACGCGGGAGCGGGCACCTCGTCGCTTGCAACTGGTCCCTTGAGATTGGTATTTGGATAGCAATTTTCAAAGATGGCTGTTTCTAGCTCTTCAGGTGACATGGTTTCAATTTGCACCATGGTTACCCGTCCTTCATCTAAGGCATCTAGAAGATCTGGTGCGATGGACCCATGCTTCTGGGCTAACGTGCGCAGAAATGTCATGGTGTATTGTCTTGTACTTAGGGACTCGAGATGTGAGACATCGACGATTTCTGCCATAAACCTACTCATTTCTTGTTCTGCCATTAGAGACGCCCAGTCCTCATCAGACGCAGTGTCTATGAGCTTATCTCCTGTGTGGATTCGGCGTTTGGATATTGAATTAAGAAAGTAGGTGTAAAATGCTGGCATCATGTGCGTGATGTCATGAATCGTAAAATAATCACTTTCTAATGCATCTAGAAACCGCAGTTCGGTTAGCTTCAATAGTATTTGAATTGACTGGATGTTTTGTATATCTGCTGCAATAATTGCAGATAGTTTTGGACGGGTAGAGAATGCTTCGAGTACGACTAAGAGGTTTGATTCTATAAGTGTTTTGTAAATTTTCCGGGACAGTGGTGTAGCGTCAGGATTTTTTGGGTATCCTAGGCCGAATTTCTCGTTATTGCCGTTCATTTTTTATCCAATTTAGTTGAGCTCGGAGATTGTAGCAAAATAAATGCGTTGTTACCACTTGAGACAAGCGTGTCTAAATAGACTGAAAAATATGCTAATGTTGGGTGCTCTATGTCCACTGGCTTGTCTGCGGTATCCAAAGATCCAAATCAATTCATAAATCTCGCGGGGTTTTATACGTCTTAATCTGCCAACGATGCCAGTAACTCTTCAGCGTGAGAGCGTGTTTGTGAGGTGATGGTCAGGCCACCCAGCATGCGGGCAAGTTCTTCCACTTTATGTTCGGCATAGATGGGGGTGATTTGGGAAAAAGTTTGTCCATCTTCAATATTTTTTTTGACGACGAAATGATGATGTGCTGACGCTGCCACCTGGGGTTGATGGGTGACGCAGAATAGCTGTAAACGTTGGCCTAAAGTGCGTAAATGACGGCCGACGATGGCCGCTGTTGTGCCACCAATGCCCACATCTACTTCATCAAATAGAAGTGTCGGTGTGGCGCCTTGCTGCGCGGTGATCATTTGAATGGCCAAACTGATGCGAGATAATTCGCCGCCGGATGCAATTTTATTCAACGTATCCGCGCGCATCCCGGGGTTAGAGGAGACGTTGTATTCTATTTTATCTAAGCCATGCGCCTGTCTTTTTTCTAAGGGTTGGATATCAATCGTGATATAACCATGTGGCATGCCCAATTGTTGGATATTGGCGGTGATGGCTGCGGCCAAGGCATTGGCATGCGACACTCTTGACGCGCGAAGCGCAATGGCGGCATTGTCATATGCGGTGCAAGTTTTTAAATAGTCTTCTTCTATTTGTGCTTGGCGTTGTGTCAGATTTTGCTGGTTTTGCAGCGTGTCTTCTAAGGTTTGCACATGAGTATGCAATTGTTTGACTTCGACCTGATGTTTCCGTGCTAATTGATGTAGCGCAGCCATGCGTGTTTCTACGGTCATTAAGCGCTCGGGGTCGATTTGAATGTTTTCAGAAAAGGTGGTTAATTCGTCCAAGGCTTCATCACAATGAATTAGGGCTTGCTCTAAAAGGGTTTGTGCAGCGAGAATCCTAGGATGATCTTGTGGTAAATGTGTCAATGTATGCAATGCAGTGACTATTTGTTGACGGACACTTGGTGTTTCATCAGCTTGCAGGAGTTCGGAGAGGTACTGTGTTTGCTCTAAATAATCTTTGGCGTGATGCAATAATTGATGTTCTTGGTGCAGGGTTTCCACTTCTTCTGCCGTTGGGTTCAAGGTTTGCAATTCTTGTAAATCGGCAGCCAGGGCATCACTCTCTTGGGGGTGCAGCTGTAATAATGCATCACGTTCTGCGGCTAATTTTTGGCATTGGCGATATAAGTCTGAGACCTCTTGGCGCAAATCTGCATGTTGGGCAAATTGATCTAATTGCTCACGATGCGTGGGGTGTGCCAATAGGGTTTGATGTTGGTGTTGGCCGTGAATATGTACCAACAGTTGACTGAGTTCTTTGACTTTCTGTAGCGGAAAAACCACTCCGTTAATATAAGCTTTAGAACGTCCCTCATCATTGATCACGCGGCGTAATAGGATCTCCCCTTCGTCTGTATTGATCTCATGTTCATCCAACCATCGTGTTGGTTCAGAATTAGGTAAAGAAGAAAAGCAGGCTTGGATATCACAGGCTTGTGTGCCTGGGCGGATCACGGTGCTACTGTCCGCGCGTTCACCCAACGCTAATAATAAGGCATCGATCATGATTGATTTGCCTGCGCCTGTTTCTCCTGTGAACGCGGTCATGCCCGATTGAAAATCTAATTCGAGTTCGGCAACAATGGCAAAATTTTTAATGCGTAAGGAGGTAAGCATGGATCACCCTTCTGAACCCCAACCTAATTTGATTCTTAATGTATCATAATAGCGGTATTCTTGGGGATGCAAAAGTTGTAATTGTGCAAAACTTTTTTCAATGCTGACATATTGCCCGGGATCAATCGCGTAAGATTGATGGCCATCACAAGACAGTCGCAAGGGGATGTCATTGGGTGAGCTGATGCGGATGTTGATTTGTGAGTTTTCGTCGATCACCAGCGGTCGTGCCGAAAAACTATGGGAAAACATGGGAACGATGGTCATGGCATTGAGTTGCGGATGTAAAATGGGGCCGCCAGCAGAAAGCGCATAGGCTGTTGAGCCGGTGGGGGTTGCCACAATCAAACCGTCAGCGCGATAATGACTGACAAATTGCTCATTGATAAAGACATCAAAGGTGATCAAACGTGTTTCATCGCCGCGACTTAAGACCACGTCGTTTAATGCATCTGCTTCAAAATGTGTGGTGGTGTCTTCTTGAATCCGCATATGAATCAAGGTACGTGCTTCACTAAGGTAATGGCCATCTAAGACCGCATCCAACTGGGTGGCGAATTCTTGTGGCGAGACATCCGTTAAAAATCCCAAATGACCTCGGTTGATACCGATGACGGGGATATTATGGCGAATGGCGATTTGTGCTGCGGAGAGCATACTGCCATCACCACCGACCACCAGCATGACATCTTGATCTGCGTTTAGCGCCTGATGTTCCAGCACGGGAATGTCGAAATCACAACAGTCTGCCGTGTCCGTATCAATGAAGACGTCAAAGCGTTTGCGCAAATGTGTAAACACTTGCTGCATGGTTTCAATGACATCTTCATTATCCCGTTGTTGTCGGGCATATAATACCACCCGTTGGAATGGCTTTTTTGCGGTCATTTATCATCCATTGTCTGATTGTGAGCGTGACGTCCGTTTGCGATCGGTTTCTTTCAGTTCTTTTTTGCGAACACGAATTGATTTTGGCGTGACTTCCAACAATTCATCATCATCAATAAACTCTAGTGCTTGTTCCAAACTGAGCTTAATTGCAGGGGTCAGGATAATATTTTCATCTGTCCCGGAAGCGCGCATATTCGTCAATTGTTTTTCTTTGGTGACATTGACAACCAAATCATTATCCCTTGCATGAATACCCACAACCATCCCCTCATAACAAGGTGTTTGTGGATCAATGAATAAGCGGCCGCGTTCTTGCAAATTAAATAAGGCAAACCCACGCGCGATGCCCTGGCAATTGGCAATGAGCACGCCATTGTTGCGCTTGCCAATCTTGCCCTTGAATGCTGGACCGTAATGATCATAAACATGATACATCAAACCGGTGCCTGATGTCGCAGACAGAAATTCCGTATGAAAGCCAATCAAGCCTCTGGTTGGAATATTATAATCGAGTCGCACGCGGCCTTTGCCGTCTGGGACCATGTCTTGCATTTCCCCGCGTCGCTCTCCTAATTTTTCCATGATACTGCCTTGGTGATTTTCTTCAACATCCACGGTGAGGCGTTCATAAGGTTCTAATTGCTCACCCTCTTCCTCTCGGATGATTACTTCGGGCTTAGAAATGGCCAATTCATAGTCTTCGCGGCGCATGGTTTCAATCAAAATGGATAAATGTAATTCTCCCCGGCCTGACACGCGAAATTTGTCGGGATTACCGGTATCTTCTACTCTTAACGCCACGTTATGCAATAGTTCCGTTTCCAAGCGTTCGAGAATTTTACGGCTGGTGATAAATTTACCTTCTTGACCCGCAAACGGGGAATCATTGACCTGAAACGTCATGCTGATGGTGGGCTCGTCCACAGTCAGCGGTGGTAAGGCTTCTACGGTTGCAGGATCACAGATCGTGTCGGAAATATGTAGTTGCTCAATTCCCGTGACAGCAATGATGTCACCAGCACGTGCTTCTTCAATTTCAACGCGATCTAAGCCTTTGAATCCCAATAATTGCAGCAAGCGTCCAGAGCGGACATTGCCATCTTTATCAATGATTTTAACTGGAGATTTGACGGTCACATGGCCTCGTGTGACCCGGCCAATGCCAATGGTGCCGACGTAAGAAGAGTAATCCAATGAGCTGATTTGCATTTGAAACGGACCATCTGCATCGACATCAGGTGCTGCGACGCGATCGACAATGGTTTGTAATAAGGCATTCATATCCGATGCATCATCTTCAATGTCTAATTTGGCGTAGCCATTGAGGGCTGAGGTATAGACCACAGGGAAATCCAATTGCTCGTCAGTGGCGCCTAAATTGTCGAACAAATCAAAGACTTGATCCATCACCCAATGCGGTCTGGCACCAGGGCGATCGATTTTATTGATAACCACGATGGGTCTTAAGCCACGTGCAAATGCTTTTTGGGTGACAAATCGGGTTTGTGGCATGGGACCATCAACTGCGTCCACCAAGAGCAATACACTGTCGACCATAGATAAAATGCGTTCAACTTCACCACCGAAATCGGCATGTCCAGGTGTATCGACGATATTAATTTGATGGCCATTCCAATGTACGGATGTATTTTTAGCCAAAATAGTGATGCCACGCTCTTTTTCTAGGGCGTTAGAATCCATCAGCCGTTCTACGGTAGGTGCACGCTCATTGAGGGTGCCAGTTTGTTGCAATAATTTATCGACGAGAGTGGTTTTCCCATGATCAACGTGGGCAATAATAGCTATATTACGAATTTTTTCAATCATAGTGACCTTAACAAAATGCGGGTATTGAACGGAACGAGGATGTTTGTTCATTTAGTAAGGCGGTATTATATCAGGAATTTGGCAAAACTACTACAGGAAGTCTGGTTATTATGCACCTTTCCACACTTTTTGATTATCTTTGCTAGACTTAAGGGGAGAGATCAAGCACGAGGATGTTGTATGAAAAACTTGATTCTACACCCCACTGATATTAGCCAGTGGTATGCATTGGTCACCGAAGCAGAGGTTGCGTCGCAACTTAATTTGACTGAAAACACTGAAAGTTATTTGGTGTTTTTGTTGCAACGCTTTTCTCAAGCCCCCCAATTGACAGATTCTGTTGTGGCACTAGATTTCCTAAACGCGATGCAAGCGCCTTCTAAGCAGAAAATTGAAGAGTTGATTGTTGTGGGCGATAAAAGCCTATTGGTTAGTGGTTTATTTCCTGGTTTGGCAGAGCGCCGGCATGTGAGTTTGGATTATTATAGTGATATGGGGCAAGCGGCATATTTGACGGCCAGTGAACTGCAAGAACATGCTTCCGCGGAATTGTATTTACAATTAAGCCAGGACTTTGCCCATTTGCAAAAAATTCTTCAAGCCATACGTGGAGAGTTTTTTCAATTTGATCATGAAAATCACGAAGCCACCTGGTGTGACTCGGATGATCATACCCACTAAGAAGAGACAAATACTGGGGTCAAGAAACAGCTCAACCCCAGCGTTGTTGGCAATTTTTTACGCAGGGATAAGATAGGATACCGTTGCAAGTATTGCCAGGGCATTACTGTTTAGTTTCCTGGTTTGGTACTCTGTGAGTGAGGTGCCAGGAATGGGTGCAGATGCAGCGCCATTATTAGATCCCAAATCAGCATAAACAAATTCTGTACTCAGGATGACGTTTTTATGGGGTTGATAATTTAAGCCCACGCCAACATTATAACTTGTTTCATAATCATCCATATTTATGATGTACTTGTAGGTCACACTGCTGTTTGTAGTCAGATCTGTGCGTGTTCTTTTCGAAAGGAAGCTACGATTGATATTAGCGAAGGTCACGCCAGCTTCAAAAAAAGGCATGAGGTGAGGGATAAACTCATATCCTATCACGGCATCGATATTATAAATCGGTCTGTAAATACTGTTAAATGTATTATTGCCTAGGGTTACCGTGGAACTACTTGGCGTAGCAAAACTGTTGTTGGTGCTTGTTTCTTGCGGGGCATAATAAATGGATCCTTTGATGCCGAGATAGGTATTTTGTCGAATCATGCGGCCATAGCCCACATCGCCACTAAACATCACCAATGTGTCTGTCACGCGGCTGACATCTGATGCGGTGCGGGTTCGTGTCGTGGCAAATTGTTCGGCCGAATATACGCTAATCACACCAGCGCCTAATCCACCATAAAGGCCTCCGAAGTCATATGTGGACTCAATAGGCCCCATGCTTCCGGCGAATACATTGCCAGCTAGTAAGGTAGCTAATAGCGTGATTTTTTTCATAATATATCCTTATAATAGTGGGATTGTAGTCTACGAACTTAGGATATTTTTGTAAAGGCTGATTTAACCTTGTTTGCGAAACAACATCGTGACATCAATGGGATCGAAGCTATATTGCAAATTGCAAAATTCGCAACAAATATCGATTTGGCCTTTTTCTTTTAATAATGCTTGGGCTTCTTTTTCCCCTAAAAGGGTCAATACTTGTTGCATTTTTTCAGGATTACAGCGGCATTTGAATTGGATGCGTCGCTCTGGATAGAGTCGTAATTCTGTTTCATGATACAAACGATGGAGTAAGGTCGTATTGTCTAAAGCAAGCAATTCTTTCGAAGTAATGGTTTCGCCAATATGAACCGCGTATTCCCAAAACTGTTCGCGTTGCTGGGTATTTTGGCCTGGCATCAATTGCAATAAGATGCCGGCTGCATGTTGATCATTGATGGCAAACCATACTTTGCTTGGGACTTGTTCGGATTGAGCGAAATAATTCATCAAATTGTCGCTCATGCTGGAGGATATCAGTGGCACGATGCTTTGGTAGGTTTGTGTTTGGTGGTGTGGGGTGAGATTCACCACCAATTTGCCATTGATAAAAGCATCTTCATACGCGGCATCTTCCAGCCCTTCCATTATTGTTGCATAGCCACGAATTTCTAGCAGGTGATTGCATTGAATCAACATGAGTCCTAAACGTTCGTCACCCTGAAATTGCAGACTGACTTCTCCTTCGAATTTGATACTACCCACCAATAAGGCGCAAGCCATCAATGCTTCACCCAGCAATTGCTTGATTTTGGGCGGATACGGACGTTGCTGAATAATGGTTTGATATACACTATCCAAATGAATGATTTCGCCACGAATGGCGGCATGTTCGAATAAAAAGCGTTGTAGACTATTGTTGGCGCGCATAGTGTCGGTGGGTGTAAAAAAGTTTAGTATAACACACGCATCATCTCCAACGTAGTCGAGACTTCCGTTCTGTACTTATTAAAGTTCGAGTGAAATCATGGTTGACAGGTACTTGTGTAATGGTATAGCATTACAAAGATACGAATCAGCACTAAGGTGAAGCCGATGTTACAATCAGATGCTTTAACAGCATTTCTCAATGCTGCTGAAACAGAGAAAAGAGTTGCCGTTTATCAAGAGATGTCAGCGGATCGTTTGACCCTGGTGGGTATTGCAGAAAATTTGGCAGAAGAATTGCAAGATGGCGCGGTCTTGGAATCTGGCTTGCAGCATGCCAATGAAGGTCGTTATTCCTTTATCCTATTTGATGCGATGGCCACCATTACTGCTCAGAAACAAGTTGTGACAGTGTGTACCAGAGATAAAACAGTCACAGAAGCAACGCACCCTTTTACGGTAGTGCGCCGTCTTTTAGCGGAGTTTTCTTGTGCGCCTCAGAAACAGCACGTGGATTTTATGCATGGCGCAGTGGGTTTTATAACGTACGATGCGATCCGTCTGTTTGAAACGATTCCCGATCAACACACGCCAAGTCATTTGCCTGAAATGATGTTTAAGTTTTATCAGACTACGGTTATGCTTGATCATTTACAACAAACCATCACCCTCTCAACAATGGTTGAAGTTCAGGGTGATGCGGCACAGGCTTATCGACAAGCGCAACTATACCTATCTAGATTGCAAGCTAAAATCAAACGCACTAACCAAGAAAAAAAATCTGTCCGCGCCTTTGTTTCTCATGAAAATACCCTGGAAGACGTGGACGTAGATGATAGTGATTTTATGGATAAGGTGATGTCTGCCAAAGACGCCATTGTGAAAGGTGATGCGTTTCAAATTGTGTTGTCGCGCTGTTTCAAGCGACGTTATACCGTGGATCCTTTTGAGGTGTATCGAGCATTACGGCGGGTGAGCCCGGCTCCTTATATGTTTTATTTTCCCACTGATTATGGGGTCATCATTGGCGCGTCGCCAGAAAAGTTTGTGTCGCTGCAAGAAGGGAAAGTGGAAATGCACCCAATTGCAGGCACACGGCAGCGTACGCCGCAGACTGATGATGCTCAAAAGGCGCAAGAGCTATTAAATGATGGTAAGGAATGTGCGGAACATATGATGTTGGTGGATTTGGCTCGTAATGATTTGGGTCGTGTTTGTGAGCCAGGGACCGTGGTTGTCGACAAATTATTGCAGGTGAAACATTTTTCGCATGTCAGTCATTTGGCGTCGGTGGTTCGTGGCCAATTAAGCCAAGATAAAGATGCATTTGATGTGTTGGCGGCAGCTTTTCCAGCAGGGACAGTTAGTGGAGCACCCAAAATTCGCGCCATGCAATTGATTGATGATTTGGAAACCTCAAAACGAGGTTTGTATGGTGGTGCGTTATGTCGTTTGGATTATCAGGGTAATTTGGATTCATGCCTCGCTATTCGTACAGCAATGTTGCAAGACGGGACGGCCGTGGTGCGCGCTGGTGCGGGCGTGGTGTTTGATTCAAATCCTGCTGCGGAAGCGGCAGAAACCCGACAAAAAGCGTGTGGCATCTTGGCCGCATTGGCTTTGGCAGAGGAGGGCTTATCATGATGGTGTTGATCGATAATTACGATAGTTTTACTTATAATTTATATCAAGCGCTGCGTTTGTATCACCCCAAAGTACGGGTGCTGCGCCATGATCAGGCATCCGTCTCTGCCATCAAAGCGTTACATCCTTCTGGGATTATTTTATCACCAGGTCCTGGTCGGCCGGAGAATGCTGGGATTTGTGTTGATCTGGTGCAATCTTTAGCGATGACCACGCCCGTGTTGGGCGTGTGTTTGGGGTTACAGGCGATAGTGGTGGCGTTTGGTGGTCGTGTGATTCAAGCGCCAGAGATTGTCCACGGTAAGCCTGAATATGTGTTTCATCATCAGCGAGGATTGTATCAAGGAATGCCTCTGCCCTTTCAAGCAGGTCGCTATCATTCATTGATGGCGGAGCGAGATAGTTTGCCGGCGGTGCTCCAAATTGAGGCGGAGTCTTCGAGTGGTTTGATCATGGGGATCCGGCATCGCAGCGCAGCGCTTTTTGGGGTGCAATTTCACCCCGAATCGATTCTTACCCCGAAGGGTTCACAATTGATAAAAAACTTTGTGGATCACTGCGAGCAAAAGCAAGGTGCCCTATGCGCTTAAAAGAAGGCATAGAAACACTGATGTCGGGTCACAATATTGAGCATGCTGCTTGTCGTCATCTCTTGGGTGAATTGCTAAATCCGCAGACCCCCCCGCCGCAAATTGCTGCATTTTTAGTATTGTTGCGAGCCAAACCAGAAACAGCTGCAGAGATTGCTGGGATGGTGATGGCATTAAAAGAAAAAATGACGCCAATGCCAATGACGGCTCGTGTGTTGGATATTGTGGGCACGGGAGGCGACGGGGCTAGAACGGTCAATATTTCAACGGGATCAGCCATCTTGGCTGCAAGTTGCGGAGTACAAATTGCCAAACATGGTAATACGGCGGTTAGTTCGCAAGCGGGTAGTGCGGATCTTTTGGCCGCACTCGGTATTGTGATTGATGCATCGCCTGATACAATCAAGCGCAGCATTCATGACATCGGGATTGGATTTTGTTTTGCTCCCCGTTTCCATCCTGCCATGCGTGCATTGCGGGCGTTGCGTCAGCAATTGAACGTGCCAACGACCTTTAATTTGTTAGGACCTTTATTAAATCCTGCCAATCCTGCGCATCATGTATTGGGTGTGTATGATGTATCGATTTTGAGACTGATGGCAGAGGCATTACAGTATTTGGGTACCCAGCGATCGTTGGTCGTACATGGCCATGGCTTAGATGAATTGACTTGTATCGGGCCGGTTACGATGCTGGAAGTCACACCAACGACTTGTCAGGAAATCTTATTTGATCCGCAAGAATATGGATTTCCACGGTGCACGGTGGCTGATTTGCGCGGCGGATCGGCAGCGACGAATGCACAAATTTTAAAAGATGTTTTTTGTGGCAAACGGTCACAGTCTTTGCAGGCAGTGGCTAATGCTTTGATTGTGAATGCGGCGATGGCTGTTTATATTTACGGCCTGCAACCGACCATCGCTACGGCCATTGTTTATGCGAAAGAACAATTGTTGAATGGTGCTGCGATGGGTGTATTAAACGCTTGGAGGATGTATGACGAATCGATTAGAACCGATCGTGACTCAAAAAGTGCGTGAAATTGCTGCGTTAAAATCGCAGGTATTAGAAACGCCTGATCATGCCATCGCTCATTTGATGCAAGGCAGGCAACGACGTACTTCTGGCAAAAGCTTTAAACAATCTTTGAGTGGTGACACCTTGGCGGTGATCGCGGAAATCAAACGCCGGTCTCCTTCGAAAGGGGTGCTGGCCGCTATTCCCGATCCTCAAGGCTTAGCGAAAACGTACAGCGCTGGCGGTGCCAATGCTATTTCTGTATTGACGGATGAGCAGTTTTTTGGGGGATCGGGGTCGGATCTATCTGCGGTGGCCACAGCATTATCAGCTATCCCTACGCCAATTTTGTGTAAAGATTTTATCTTGGATCCGATTCAAATTGCTCAAGCAATTGCGAGGGGTGCGGACGCAATTTTAGGTGTGGTCAGTATTTTAAGATCACGCACGTCGAATGTATTGACCCAAGCAGCACAAATGGGCATTGATATTTTGGTGGAAGTGCATGATGAACGAGAATTAGATCTTGCCCTGGCGGCAGGGGCAGAGATTATCGGTGTGAACAATCGTGATTTGAAAACTTTTGAAATAGATGCTGAATGTGCATTGCGTTTGGTCGAACGCATCCCTAAAGATAAGATTCGTATTGCCGAATCAGGCATTTTATCGCCGCAACTTGCGCGCGACTATCATCAAGCGGGTTTTGATGCCGTATTGATTGGCGAAGCTTTGGTGACGGCGACGGATCCCGCTGATTTTATTGGAGCGTGCCAAAATGGGATGTCCTAAGGTCAAAATCTGTGGTGTGGCTACAGCTGAAGCGGCACAAACAGCGGCGTTGGCTGGGGCTGATTATATGGGTTTGGTGTTCCACCCAAAATCAAAGCGTGCGGTGACCGTTTCTCAAGCACGCGCCATTACAGCTGTGACTCGCACGCATGGCGCCATTCCTGTCGCGGTGTTTACGGATCATTCGGCACAGCAAATGCTGAATATTTGTACGGCAACTCAAATCACAACCGTACAATTACACGGTGCACGTGCACGGCAAGCACATAGAATGCTGGCGCCTAAGTACCGACGGTTTTACGTTTGTCCAGTATCTGAGCAGGGTGTGATTGCGAAAGAAGACGAGCAAGGATTGACACACTGTGATCCGCAACGTGATTACGTGCTGTTTGATCATCAAGATCCTGGCACAGGACAGTGTTTTTCTTGGGCCGCATTTCATTATCAAGGGGTATTCCCCATGATTGTTGCAGGTGGTTTGTGTCGGGATAATGTGCATGATGCGATTCGGCGGTTTCAGCCTGCGATGGTAGATGTGTCTTCTGGTGTGGAAGATTGCTTTGGGGAAAAAGACGCTGCGTTGATCACGCAATTTATTCAGACGGTTCGAGGTGTGGCATGACGACGGATAAGCAAAAAGCAGGCTACTATGGCGCATTTGGCGGGCAATTTGTTCCAGAATTATTGGTTACGCCCATCGAAGCATTGATGGCTGCTTGGGATTTTTATAAAGAAGACGATGGCTTTCGCCAAGCGCTTGCAGATAGCTTGAATCATTATGCGGGGCGTCCTACGCCGTTGACAGAAGCCAGGCGCTTTGCCGCAGAGATTCAGGGGCCACGGTTATTTTTGAAGCGTGAAGATTTGCTGCACACAGGCGCGCATAAATTAAATAATGCGCTGGGCCAATGTCTATTGGCCAAATATATGGGCAAACAACGGATTGTGGCTGAAACAGGTGCGGGTCAACACGGGGTGGCGACGGCTGCAGCTTGTGCTTATTTGGGTTTGGACTGTGTGGTGTATATGGGCGCGGTTGATATGGCGCGTCAAGCCCCCAATGTGTTGCGGATGCGTTTGATGGGTGCGGAGGTGGTTGCGGTGGCGTCTGGATCTGCCACTTTAAAAGAAGCCGTGAATGAATCGCTACGAGATTGGTCAGCAACCTTTGAAACCACTTATTATTGTTTGGGATCGGCACTTGGACCGCATCCTTATCCGGAAATGGTGGCTTATTTCCAAGCAGTGATTGGGACAGAGTGCCGGCAACAATGCCAAGATGTGTTGGGGAAAGATCCGGATTTGGTGGTTGCTTGCGTCGGGGGTGGTTCTAATGCGATAGGGATTTTTTCAGGGTTTTTAGACAATCCTGATGTTGATTGCTTGGGCGTTGAGGGTGGGGGCCATGGCCGCAATTTGGGTGAACATGCGGCCAGGTTTCAGACGTTAACGCCAGGTGTACTGCATGGTTGTTATACCTATGTGCTGCAAGATCAACACGGCCAAATTGCCGCAACGTCTTCGATTTCCGC
Source organism: Gammaproteobacteria bacterium (assembly GCA_024742995.1). Taxonomy (GTDB): domain Bacteria; phylum Pseudomonadota; class Gammaproteobacteria; order Legionellales; family Legionellaceae. The sequence goes on along the minus strand of JANSXK010000002.1, from coordinate 32,289 downwards.
AGGATTGGATTACCCAGCAGTGGGTCCGCAACATGCGCATTTGTACGCGTCAGGGCGGGTGCAATATATTGCTGTGACCGACGATGAAGCATTGCATGCCCTGCAATTATTGGCACGTACAGAAGGGATTTTATGTGCATTAGAATCAGCACATGCGTTGGCGGGATTGATAAAATTAGCCCCGTCCTTACCCGAAGGTGGCGTGGTGATTGTTAATATTTCTGGACGTGGGGATAAAGATTTAACCCAAATCAATACGAAGGTGTTGTCATGAAGCGTATTGAACAACAGTTTCAACGTGGCAAAGCCTTTGTGGGTTATTTGACTGCGGGAGATGGTGGTATTGAACGGACTTTGGCGGCAGCATTGGCATTGATTGCCGCTGGAGTGACGCTTTTGGAAATTGGGGTACCGTTTTCTGATCCCATTGCAGATGGTCCCGTGATTCAAAACGCTGCTGCGCGATCGTTGGCACAAGGTACAACGCTGCAAGATGTGTTATGGTTGAGTCAAGAAATTCGTAAGCGATCTGAGATTCCTTTGATTTTATTCTCGTATTTGAATCCAATCTTAGCAGTGTCGCAAACTTCTTTTTTTCATGATGCCAAAGCGGCAGGCTTGGATGGGATTTTGATTGTGGATTGTCCGATTGAGGCATCTCCTTTTATTCATCAACGTTGTTTGGTGTATGATCTGGCACCTATTTATGTGTTGACACCCACGACGTCATTCGCGCGAATGCAGCATATAGATCGGTACGGCAAGGGTTGTTTGTATTATGCTTGCCGCAAAGGGACCACCGGTATGCGTGACGGCTTGCCTGAAGATTTTGTGTCGACCATACAGACGATTCAAGCTCATGTCCATTTGCCGGTGATCACAGGGTTTGGTATTTCGAGTTACCAAACGGCCGAAAAAGTTCTACAATATGCCGACGGTGTGGTGGTTGGCTCATTATTTGTTAAAGCGTTAGAAGATGGCGCAAGCCCTGCTGAATTGACACAGTTGGCGCGCCGTATTAATCCGTTAGAGAGGGTAGTACTATGATTCTTATGATGAAAGAGCAAACAGCACGACAAGACGTTGATGCGTTGGTTGCCAAACTTGCATGGATGAGTCTACAAGCACAACCCACACAGGATAATGGTCGTTATTATATTGCCATTGTGAATGGTACGACTGCTGAGACAGATGATAAGCATTTTGCCGAACTTCCAGGAGTGGAGCGCGTTTTACCCTTGACCCAAAAGTTCAAATTAGCCGGCAGTGATTTGAAAAAAGAACGTACCGTGATTGAGATTAATGGCTGCAAGATTGGGGGTGGATCACTCACGGTGATGGCTGGGCCATGCTCTATTGAATCGGAAGCGCAAATCCATCAAACGGCCGCGGCAGTCGCGGCGGCGGGCGCTAAGATATTACGTGGAGGCGCGTTCAAGCCACGCACATCACCTTATGACTTTCAGGGTTTAGGCGAAATTGGTTTGCAATATATGCAGGCTGCGGCCAAACAGCATCAATTATTGAGTGTGTCTGAAGTCATGGATTCACAAGAGGTTGATTTGGTTGCCTCTTACGTAGATATTTTGCAAGTGGGCGCCCGCAATATGCAAAACTATTCTTTGCTAAAACAAGTCGGCAAAACGGGAAAACCCATTCTTTTAAAACGCGGTTTGTCTGCCACCTATATCGATTTTTTGATGGCAGCAGAATATATTTTGCATACCGGTAATCCTAACGTCATCTTATGTGAGCGTGGGATTCGGACGTTTGAAACCTATGCACGTAATACCTTGGATTTGGCCGCAGTGCCTATTTTACGTGAACTCAGTCATTTGCCAGTGATTGTTGATCCGAGTCATGGTACCGGATTGCGAGCGATGGTCCCACCTATGGCGTACGCGGCATTGGCTGCAGGTGCAGATGGTATCATGGTGGAAGTGCATCCTGATCCCGACAATTCAGTTTCTGATGCCAAACAAACCATTGCGCCGGAGACATTCGAACAGATGATGCATGTTTTAAGGCAGATTGGTCCCGCGGTGAATATTGAGGTGACCTGATGGCAAACTATCATGTCCAACCCTCGAAACTGCAAGGTGATATTGTCATCCCGCCGTCAAAATCACACACATTGCGTGCTATTTTGTTCGCGACGATGGCACAAGGGGTATCTACGATCCGTAATTATTTGTCTTCGCTTGATACGGTTGCGATGATTGATGCTTGCCGGCTTTTGGGTGCGGAAATTAAAATTAGTGATACCCAATTAACCATCACAGGTTGTGCCGGCAAACCGCAAACCCCCGCCGATGTCATCGATGCAGGTAATTCTGGGCAAGTCTTACGTTTTGTCGCAGCGATCGCTGCTTTGACAGAGGGTTATACCGTGATCACGGGTGATGAGTCGATTCGGAATAACCGTCCTATTCAGCCTTTATTAGATGGGTTAACGCAAGCAGCGGTTTTGGCCGTATCGTCTCAGAGTAATGGTTATGCGCCCGTGATCATCAAAGGGCCGTTGCGAGGGGGTGCCACCATTACTATCAATGGTGAGGATTCTCAACCCGTATCGGGGATTTTGATGGCGGCGGCATTTGCATCGCAACCGATCGTGATCCAGGTGACCGAGCCGGGTGAAAAGCCTTGGATTGATTTGACGTTGGCTTGGTTCGATCGTTTGGATATCGCCTATCAACGTCAGGGGTACAGCGAATATACCGTGATGGGCAACACGGAGTACGCGGGATTTGATTATACTGTGCCAGGGGATTTTTCTTCTTGTGCTTTTCCTGTGGTGGCTGCATTGATCACGGCTTCTGCGGTAAAGCTCCATCATTTGGATCCCAAAGATGCGCAGGGAGACAAAGCGTTACTTAGCGTATTACAAACCTTGGGTGCAGATCTCCAGTTTGATGATCAGCAGATATTGTCTATCAGATCGTCAGGAAACATCCGTGGCCGTAGGATTGAGGTGAATGATTTTATTGATGCGGTGCCCATTTTAGCAGTGTTGGCATGTTTCATTGATGGGGAAACAGTGATCACCGGGGCGGCAATTGCGCGCCACAAAGAAAGTGATCGCTTAGCCGCGATCAGCGAAGAATTGAAAAAAATGGGTGCGAATATTGTCGAAGATCCTGACGGATTACGCATCAAGCCAGCATTTTTAACTGGCGCACGCGTATCCAGTCACCATGATCATCGTATCGCGATGGCTTTGGCGGTGGCAGGCATGGCGGCAGAAGGTGAAACCATTATTGAAGAGATCGCGTGTGTGGATAAAAGCTATCCTGGTTTTGCAGAGGCTTTGTGGCATTTGGGTGCAAAGATTGAGGTGGCAGCATGACGGTCGTTTTAATTGGATTTAAAGCATGTGGTAAGACTTCTGTCGGGTCCCGTCTGGCAGCTGCGATCCAATATGATTTTATTGATACGGATGTATTGATAGAACAGGCGGCACATGCGTCAGTTCGTGATCTTTATCTCCACAAAGGCGAGGCCCATTTTCGCGCTGTAGAAAAATCAGCGATTCAATCATTACAGCCATCACAACCTACTGTGATTGCGACCGGGGGTGGTGTGGTCCTCGATCAAGACAACATCCGTCATTTGCAAACGTTGGGGCGCATCATCTATTTATATGTATCACGTGAAACATGTCACGCACGTTTTCAAACCCAGCCTTTGCCAGGTTTTTTAGCGCATGAGTCTCTTTTGTCGGTATATGATCGGCGACAACTGTTGTATCAGCAAGCTGCCGATCTTGAACTTTCTACAGAAGACAAATCGATTACAGAGGTGGTGCAGGCTGTGATCGTTGCCTGCACGGCACATGAAAGGGAGGTTTCCGATGGCATCTAATTCCTTTGGTAATTTATTTCGCATCACCACCTGGGGCGAGTCACACGGCAAAGCTGTTGGTGTGGTTATCGATGGTTGTCCCGCGGGGGTTGCTTTGTCTGTAGACGATATTAATCGTGAATTAGTGTTGCGTGCGCCTGGCAAAACACCGTTTACCACGCCACGCAAAGAACCGGATTGTGCTGATATTTACTCGGGCATTTTTGCTGGCAAAACGACTGGAACACCGATTTCAATTGTGATCATGAATCAAGATGCAGATTCTAGTAAATATGATCCGATCCAACACATCTTGCGTCCGGGCCATGCCAATGCGACCTATCTTGCTAAATATGGCGAAGCTTATGATCATCGCGGAGGTGGGCGCGCATCTGCGCGTGAAACAGCCTGTCGGGTTGCTGCAGCAGCAGTTGCAAAGCAGATCTTGAGGCACTATGACATCAATGTTTGCGCCTATCTCTCGGCCATGGGTCTTATCCAAGCCGACACGATGGGAGAAGATGTGGTCATGATCAAAGAGGCAACCCTTGCGAGCCCTATTTTCTGTCCCGATCCAAATGCAGAACAACAGATGACAGCGGCTTTGCTAGCAGCCAAAGATGCAGGTGATTCTTTGGGTGGTGTGGTACGGTTTTTGGCGACAGGGTTACCTGCGGGTTTGGGTGATCCAATTTATGAAAAACTAGAAGCCAATTTGGCCAAAGCCATGTTGAGCTTACCGGCATCCAAAGGGTTTGAAGTGGGTGAAGGTTTTGCGGCTGCGGCCATGCTGGGATCCACGCATAATGATTTGTTTTTAGCATCAGAAAAAGGCATTCAAACCCAAACCAATCATGCGGGCGGCACGTTAGGTGGGATTACCACGGGTATGCCATTGACGGGGCGCGTGGCATTTAAACCGACGTCTAGTATTCGCAAACCGCAACAAACAACCACGGTGGATGGTGAAGCAACGGTATTGCAATTACCCGAAGAGTCTCGCCACGATCCTTGTGTGGCCATTCGCGCAGTGCCGGTGGTCGAAGCCATGTGTGCACTGGTTTTGGTGGATGCATTATTGATGAATCGTTGTGCGAGGCTGGAGGCATGAAGACGATGACGCTAGAAGCGTCAGCGGCTTATCGCATTTATATCGGTCAAAATATAGTGACACGAATGGTTTTGGAACAGGCGACTGCTAGCAAGCAACGCTGGGTGATGATCACTGACACCCAGGTGTTTGAGGTGTTGGGTAAGACGTTGCAAAAGCAATTGCAAGATCAAGGCTTGCCTTTGGAGGTACTGACTTTTCCTGCTGGTGAACAATATAAAACCCGCGAAACCAAGCAGATGTTAGAAGATGAATTATTGCGTCGTCACTATGGACGAGATACGTGTATTTTAGCGTTAGGTGGTGGGGTTGTTTCCGATTTGGTAGGGTTTTTGGCGGCGACCTATTGTCGTGGTGTGTCGGTGATTTATCTACCCACAACGTTATTAGCGATGGTTGATGCTAGCATTGGGGGCAAAACGGGCGTGAACACGCCCTTTGGTAAAAACTTGATTGGTAGTTTTACGCAGCCGCAAGCGGTGATCATGGATACGCGGTTCTTAGACTCTTTGCCTCAAGATGAATGGCATAATGGCAGAGTAGAAATGATCAAACATGCGGCCATTGCGGATCTGGCGTTGTTTGCTCGCTTGGAAGAGAACATTCCAAGTCAGGATGATGCGCTTATCGATATGATTTATCAATCGTGTGAGATTAAAAAAAATATTGTAGAGCAAGATGAACATGAGCAAGGGTTGCGGCAATTGTTGAACTTTGGTCATACCATTGGCCACGCAATCGAAACGCTAGAGCAGTATGCGCTCAGCCATGGTGAAGCTGTGGCAATTGGGATGTTGATGGAGGCTTATTTGGCAGTGCAAATGGGGTATTTACAGCTCGAGGCAGTGTCACGATTAGAAAATATATTGAGCGCAAATGGCCTGTCTTTGCAAACCAAAGCATTTGCAAACAGAGCTAAATTTTTGGCGGCGCTAAGTTTGGATAAAAAATCTATAAAATCTGAACCACGCTTTGTCTTATTAGATCATTTGGGTCAACCGCATTGTGAAGGCCAAAGCCATAGTTTTCCTGTCCCAGCAGAACATCTCAATCATGCGTTGGATTGGGCGGAAGATCGCTTTGTGGATGGGGGATGAGCATGCTGGTGGTTGTCATCGCGGTTCGTTCTTATCCCGGCGCCAAAGCGGCGATCTTACAAGCACTGCACGAGGCAGATGGCATCGAATTGCGTTTAGATTACGCACCTCATTTAGATCTGGACGCCATCACAGCGCTGCGTACGATGTGCACGTGCCCCATCATTTTTACGTTACGCAGTCGTGCACAAGGCGGACAGTATCCTAAGACGGAAGCGGAGCGAGTGCAGGATTTACATCGTTTGGCTGCTTTAAATCCTGACTATTTTGATCTTGAAGCGGATATGCCAACAGATGCGGTGATGGCGATTCATACCGCCTATCCTCAAGTCAAACTGATCTGCTCGTATCACAACTTTCGAGAAACCCCCGTGGATTTGATGGCATTGTTCGAATCACTGCACCACCCCGATTTTCATGCTTATAAACTAGCTTGTTTTGCCCAGTCCGGTCTGGATGCTTTGCGGATGCTGGATTTTATGCAGTCATTGTCAGCTTCGCAGCATGTCAGTGGGTTTTGCATGGGAGAAGATGGCGTGTCGACACGGATTTTGAGTCCGGTGGTGGGCGGTTTCATGAATTACTGCCATTTGGCGTCAGCCGAAGCAATTGCTCCGGGGCAAATGACGACGACAGCATTACTGACTCAGTATCATTATCGCAATCTAAATCGTGACACGAAATTTTATGCACTACTGGGTGATCCCGTGGAGAAAAGTGTGGGTCATATCGCTCATAATCAAGCCATCACCATCTTGCAAAAAAATGCAGTGTATATCAAATTACGGATACCAGCAGCATTGCTTCCGCAAGCGATAGCATGGTGTCGGTCTTTGAACTTCCAAGGACTCAGTGTCACCATGCCATTGAAAGAAGCCATAGTGCCTTTATTGGATAAGCTGGATGATGAAGTTACATTGATCCAAGCGGTGAATACCGTTGTGCGGGATCAAAAACAATTTGTGGGAAAGAATACGGATGGTTTGGGTGCGATGCAGGCATTGTCAACCGCTGTTGATATTTCAAAACAAACCATTTTATTACTCGGTGCAGGGGGTGCGGCGCGGGCGATTGCGTTTACGGCCTTGGCACAAGGGGCGCAGGTTATCATTGTGAACCGGACTGTGGAGAAAGCTCAACATTTGGCAAAGACCCTGGGTTGTCGTGCAGGGTCTTTTTCAGATTTGACACAATTACAAGCGACTGTGGTGATAAACACCCTGCCAGAAGAAGCTATCACGCCAAGGTTATTAGAATCTTTGCAGCAGGGTTTCAAACCGAATATGGTGGTGATGGATGTGGTGTATCAACCCATTGAAACGGTCCTGTTACGTCAAGCCAAACAAGCCCAATGCCACTGTGTGTACGGCTATGATATGTATGTGTTCCAAGCATTGCTGCAAATCAAGCATTGGTTTCAGCCTCAGGAAGAAGAGTTAGAAAAGATAAAAGCAAGGTTGTTGCAGCAGTTTTTTGAGTGAGTTCATGCATGCTTTCTCCGGCGTCTCAATTGGAAATGCAGCACCTTATATTATTACATTGGGTAAAGAAATTGAGCCATTGTTTGCGAAGTCATATCAAGTAATTTTTGACGTGGTCAAGCAAATACACACTTTTTGATTTGGAAAGTATGGGCGCTTTTATGAAAAAATACTTGGTTGCTAATGTAGTCCGTTTTTTCGGGGCAAGATCAGATTACTCCTTTTTATCAGCCAACATAACACATAATTACATGGTAAGTATTAAAAGCATATCCACCACTGATGGCAACAGAGCCTGATGTAACCCATGCGTGTGAACGAATTTTTTTTTGAGAATTATCTTTTACAACGCCTATAAAGAGTGAGTAAGGAATACCCTTTCTTTGGCACCAGAATATCGCTAAAATCGCTTGTACCAAGCAGTTGGATTGCCAAGGAGTAAACCGGCAAGCGAGAGCAACTACTTTTTTAATGCGTATGGTCTGCGTGACTTTGGACGCCTTTAGAATAGGGACAACAATTTTTTTCCCGACGTAACAACCAAAGTACTGAGATAGTGTTTTATATGACACCACTTTAATTACAATACGAATAAGGCCAGAAAAAATAAAATTTACACAAAAAAACAGCTTATCCTTATAGGGTAGCTTAAGAAACGCCTTAAGATTCAACGATAAATTCCTTATGTAATTTCGCGGTTAATTCTTTAAAAGTATTGGCTTGTTTTTTGCGTATAATTCTTTTCATGGTGATTTGCTGCGCCAAAGTTACACAGTTTTTTAAGTTTTTCTCAAGCCTATTCAAAGCTTTTAGCATAAAATAACGATAGCTATTGTTAAGCAGCACTTTAAGTTTTTCTTGGTGATGTAGTTCATATTGACTGATGTGTGTCAAGGTGTCTTGCTGCACAAGCTCATAAAAAGAAGCAATAGGCACAGCATAACTGCTGCTTGATGGAAGAGAACATTTATATTTTACGTTATTTCCTTTGCTGATAATAATGGACAAGTCACAATCAGCAAACGCTAAGTTACCTAATGCATCCTGCCATAGTTTTACATGACGAGGCCCTGGTAAAATTTCCCAGGTTTGCTGACAATTTTTATTTAAAACAAGCATATCATCAGCAAGAATAGGATAGCCAAGATTGAATAATTGGGCTGCTGCTGTTGATTTGCCGGCACCACTTTGTCCACTGATGAGTACTGCCTTACCATGCACTAAAACAGCAGCACCATGTAATACTAAATAATGATTACGTTGTAATAAGTAGGAGAGAATTGTGCCATGAAGATAGGTTTGAATGGCTTCATATGGCACATTGTCCGAAGCTTTTTCAATGATAATTTTATTTTCTAATGCAAGCACTAAAAATCGAGCTACTTTAGGAATATTAAGATAAAACTCATCCTCTGTGCACATATAAATACTATGATGCTTTGGGGGGATGGTTTCCCAGAGCAGTGTTACGCTTAATCCATAAGCACTAAGTTTAGATGAATTCATCTAAGTGGTCCTTGTCGTTTTTACCTGATAATGCTTGATTGCGTAGAGTAGTACCTCTTGAATCAGCGAGCTATTTTCATTTCCTCTAAATTGAGTGGCTATCTTTCTGGCCAGTTCTATATAAGGTAGCTGACAAAATTGTTCTTTATAAATGCCTTCTTGGAAGGCATGTTGAATGTGTGCCAGCGTGGCTGGCATAATAGACCCATCTTTTTTTTGCCGATTTAAAATTTCTTCTGATAAGCTTTGGGTTAAGTACCTTCTTGGCATCAAACGAGTGAGTCCCTGGTTGCGTTTTAATTCAATAGGTAGCGCAAAGCAAAACTCGACCAGTTTGGGATAAAGTAACGGGTAACGATACTCAAAACCGTAATGTTTAGCAATGACAGCTGATTCTTCAATTCTTAAACGTATATGCTGTGATCGAATACCCTGTAATAGCTTGTATTCAAAGTTTCTTATTGTGTTGCTTTTACTAGTGTTTTTTTGTGTATATGCGGTGTAGTATCTTTTTAAGAATTGTAATAATTGGTAAGCTGGTAAGGTTTTTTTATGAGCTTCGGAACTTCTGATCTCTTGCCAAGCTTGCCAGTGCTTATTCTTTAAAAAGCATTCACAAAGATAAATAGACAACGGCGTATGATTTGAAACGCACTCATCTCCTCCAAAACCAGAAAGCAAAAGCGTGTGCCCATCTCTCTTTACAGCCTGGTGAATATTGTTCGCGCCAATTGTGAAAAAATAATTTGGTGCACCCGCAAATAAGTAAGAAATTTCTTGAATGACCGTTTGAAGATTAAAATGCTCAGCCCCTATTTTTTTAAGTGGGCCCATGGATAAAGCATCTACAATATCATGAGGCAACTGATTATTTAGATCTTTAGGAGATGCATGTAAGTACAGCGCTGGTTTGATATTTAACTTTTTTAGTCCAAGTAAAACAGTAGTTGAATCAACACCACCACTAAACTCACATGCAATTTGTGTATGGTTTGCCGTGTAAAGACTTAGCCCCTCATGAAGTAACGCACTGAAATGCTCTAGATAGTCACTCGGGTTTTTATAATTGGTGGGCACCACTTGTTCCGCCAGGTGCCAATAATAGGTTTTTGAGCGCTTATGCGCTTTTATTGATACGCAACTACCAGGTTCTACACGATAAATACCTTCATATAATGTTTCATCAGTGTATTTATCTTGACGAGTGCAACAGTTAATTAATAATTGCTCTACTTGCTTTGTACTAAGCTTTGGCGTATTTCCAAGTGCGGTTATTAGATCGCCAATTGTACTTGCAAAAATAAACTGTTGCTCAGCATAAAAATAAAAAAAGGGTTCTAATCCAAAATGATCACGTACCATCGTTATCGAGTGATGCGATTTATCTATAATTAAACATGCAAAAGGGAGATAGTAGTTTCGCCAGAACTGCTCGTTGGGAAGATGATTTATTTTATTTAAAAGTGTAGCATTGGGAGAAAAATATAATTGGCTTCCTATTATTTTAGAAAACCAGTGACTGGCATTTAAAAAAAAGGGGGTATGATCGTCAGCAGTTGGGAGCATCTGAAGTCCAACTACCCGCTGTTGTATTAACACATACATCAGCGGTGTTTCCGTTGCAGGTTGTTCCATTACAGGTAAGGTTCTGAAGAAGAAACTCAACACCATTGGTTTTTGAAGAGTCCTCATATAATCCTATTTGAGCACATGCTACAGTAGGGTCGTTATTCATGAGGGTAGCAAGTGCTATTTGTCCAAAGAAAAACTCTTGGTTATCGTCAAAATCAAAGCTTCCTGCGCTGATTGGAGACCTGGTTACATTTTGTGCCGATGTACAGGTGGCGGTCGCGTATCCTCGGATGTTACCTGCGCCATCACTTCCGCCAATAAATCCAATAGTACCGCTACCTGTACCTGTATTGATTGAGGCTCCAGGCCCACGTGTGTCAGGCATTTTCAGTTTAGACGAGGGTTTAGGCCTCGGCAATAGAAGAGGTTGAAGTGTCGTACTCTCTAAACCAATCAAAAACACGTCGGAAGTAGCGCGCTCAGTTTTAGTGAACGCAAGCCCACTTAAAAGCAATAAAATAGCTAATAAACTTATACGATATTTCATCAGCTCGAACCTCCTGATGGCTTACATTCAATTTTGTGCAAATATTTCGCTTAAGACATGAGTAGGCCGTCACCTGACAAGCTTTCATTAATGTTACCATCTCCATCTGCAACATTATCTAACACAGTAAAATTCTCAAGAGTTGGTGCTTGGTAAGCCACTTGCGTGTCATAACTTTTTGGAGTCTTTAGCAACACTTTTTCTAGTCTTGAACCTTCGACAAGCCCGTTCTCTACTGCAGATGCAAGCCAAGCTTTCGTATCTTTTTTTGCTTGCGCTTGTGTTATTTGATAAGTTGCTTTTAGAAAACTTGAAAGATGTTCTTGTGTGCAGGGCGTTTTAAGACAGTGCCATAAAGCTTGAGCGCTAGAGTTAATGTGGTAATATTCGCCCTTTTCAAGGCAAAGTAAAATTAAATCATTCCCAAAAGTCACCTCATAAACATTCGTCCTCTGCTTTAATAGAGTAGGCAACCCAACATTATTCATATACTACACACTCATATGAATTAAGATCTCGGAAAATATAATATATTAAATAGAGGTGAAAGTATAGGGAATGCATCCAGGGCAAGATCGACAAAATTTTTTAAATAAATACGACATTTTATTGCATATTATGGGGGTAAAATTGCGGCAGAAGGCGCCTTGGGTAACCATCCTTATTTAAGAAACCATTAGGTACAACATATGGTTTTTTACTCATTAAAATCTGACGAGTAGATCATGATAGTCCACGTGCGCCAGTGATATATTCAAGAGTCGATAAAAGAGCTATCAAAAATGTCCAAATGCTGTGATAGTGTGGATTGTCTTTCTAATTGTGCCAACAAGATCTCTGCTAAATCTGAACAGCCTCGACGTTCAAAATATTGTTTCACATACAAGCGAACATTCCTTTCATCAGTTCAATGTTTTCAAAACATTGCTTGGATTTACATTCAGGTCCTCCTTTTTTTATCCAGGCAGCAGGGACTGCTCCTGGTCTTGCAGTCAATATCCCATTCGGATAAGAGAGAATGTGGTGAATCAAATCTTTCACGTGTGGTGCTGTCATCATATGAATGGTTTCACTTAATCAAAACCATCAAATAATAAAAGAATCAATTAGGGATATGTAAACCTCCCAAATACTCCCCAATCAACAAATAGAGTGTTTTTCTTGTAACTGCTCTTCAAAAAGAATAGGCGTTAAGTTGTTCAAAGCTTCATGTGGTCTCTCCTCATTATAATGTTTGATCCAGCTGTCTGTTAAGTGTTGTACTTCTTGGACATTTTTAAATAAGTACATGTCTAAAATTGCTTCGCGGTAAGTTCGGTTAAAGCGTTCGATATATGCGTTCTGAGCTGGCTTGCCGGCTGAATGTAGCGGACTTTAATGCTTCGCTCACTCGCCCATTTTTGAAAATGCTTTGAAATGTTTTCCGGGCCATTATCCACGCGAATAATATCTGGATAACCCCTTGCTTCGGCTAACCTATCAAGCCAGTTTGTAATACGTAACGATGGCAATGAGTGTGATGCTAAAATACCAATTGCACCGCGATTACAATCATCAAGGACATTCGCTGTTCTAAAGCGCCGCCCAGTGACTAAAGCATCACTCATGTAGTCTAATGACCAGCATTTATTCACCTCATTGGGCTGTTCTAAAGTCACCTTGGTCCTCGGTGCTAAGCGCTTTTTAGGTTTTATCTTGAGATTTAGTTTTAGGGCACAATAAACACGCCGAACACGTTTGTGGTTATATGAAGATCCTTGTGCTCTCAACATATCAAATAGTTTCTTAAAACCATACCGTGGGTGCTGAGCACTTAAATTTTTCAACACTGCTTCAATCATTTCATCGTTCTTTTTACGCTTGGATTGGTGGTGATAGGTTTTTCTATCAATGTTTACAACACGACAGGCTCGACTGATGCTGACATGGTGTTGCTTAACCAACTCATGCGCTAATGCTTTTCGCTCAGGTCCACGCCGTACTTTTTTTCAAGAACCTCCTTGAGAAGGTCGTGATCCATACTGAGCGTTGCATACATCTGCTTTAAGCGTTTATTTTCTTCCTCGAGCTGTTTCAAACGCTTAATATCAGACAGTTCCAGGCCTGCATATTTGCTCTTCCAGGCATAAATTGTACTCTCACCAACCCCATGTCTACGCGATAATTCTGGTGCTGAAATGCCCGATTCGTTTTCTTTCAAAATCGAAAAAATTTGTGCTTCCGTAAATCTTGTCTTTTTCATTTTATGAATCTCCTGTGATTCGTAACTTAACAGAAAACTCTATTTGTTACTTGAGGAATTTTAAGGGATGGTTACCGATACTCTTGCAAACAAAGTAAAATCGTCTCTTCTGATAAAGCACCTTCTAAGTTGTCATGAATCAGAAACACGCTATACTCCACAAATCTCTTACTCCAGCTGCGCTCTTGAAGATTCTTTCTTTCTATTTTTTGTATCGCTTCCATAATAAGCCTCAAATGATGTAAGAGGATGGTGAGCAACGATGTCTTGGCTTTAAATGCCCTAGCCAAATTTTTGGCATGATGTTAGCATATTTTGATCTAATAATTCAATTTGTATTATTATTGGCGGGTTTTTGTTTTACTGCGGTTAATATTTTCAACAGCCAAATAAAGCTGGAATACATAGCCTTCGATTTTATCGCAATACCCGGTACCTCTATTCGATAGGACACGCAATCTTGATAGCGCACCATATAAAAATGGTTTATATTACCAGGCGTATCACTGTTAACAAAAGGAATTAAAATGAGTGAAGGTCATACCGTCGTTGTGGTTATTGAAGCTGTGGCAGGACAGGAAGAGGCGCTTAAAGCGGCACTGTTGTCTGTTGTCGAACCTAGCCGATCTGAAGACAGTTGTCTTGAATATAGGGTGCATCAAGATAAAAGTAATCCTGGTCAATTTGTTTTGTATGAAAATTGGAAATCGGCAGAACTGCACGCCGAGCAATTTAAAAAACCCTACATTATTGCATTGGGCAAAGAAATTGAGCCATTGCTTGTCAAACCGTATCAGGTGATTTTTGCCAACGAGATTTCATAGTGATGATCTATTGTTCAAATTTAAGTTGATTGATACAATATTGCCCAAATAAAGTATTTCTAGGCTGCAAATGAATTTAAAATCAGATCACAAAGCGACATCCATCACAAATTATCAGGCCATTTTCACGCCTTGTTATCATCAAGATGCTTTCCGTATCGCTATTCGTTCTTATGATCGGGAGGGTTTGGGATATTTTCTCTTGGTTGATCCTGACAATTTTGAGACCAGCATTGTTTTGAAAGGCGATATTCAACACAGGAAGCAAAACGTTGGGCCAGGTGAAATTGGCTACTATACGCAGCAGGCTATCAAAGAGACACCTTACGGGCTAGGGCTAGATAAAGTCATGTCCACCTCACATCCTATTCAAAATGATGGCATCACCCATGCCATGCGGCCGTGTGACGCTAAACAAGTTTTTTTAACCATTGATTTATGTCCTTCCAAACGGGTATTTGAAGAGGCGTTTTTTAAAAAATTAGCAGCCATGGGTACGGCTGCGGGAAAACCTATTCCCATTGCGATTTGTATTACTGAATTTTGGCGCACCCTGCACCAGGAAGAGTTTGCTTATTTATTAAAACAACAGCACATCGGTACTTTAGACATTACTTGGGTGAATCATAGTGCCACGCATCTTTATTATCATGATCGCACTTCTCCTGAGGGGTTGGCAGAAAATTTTTTGTTGGATCCTCGAACCAATTTAACGTATGAATTATTTGAAATTGAAAAAGCGCTCATTATGAGCGGCCAATTACCATCGGTATTTTTTCGTGCACCAGGACTTGTGACTGATAAAGCACTTATCGACAAAATTAATTCTATGGGGCTCATCACCCTTGGTGCAGATGCTTGGTTAGCAAAAGACCAGACACCCGAGTCAGGTAGTATTATTTTGGTACATGGTAATTCAAATGAGCCGGCTGGCATCGCGCCGATGATGACGTATCTTGAGGATGACACCTTCGACTTTTTACCACTTCAAGCTGCATTCCCAACACCCTCAGAAGTGCCAATATATTTGGCTCAGATGCAAGCTGTTAAAGAAGGTGATGGAGAAGAAACAGATGATGAGGCAGAAAAAGAGCTTGCGAGAGACACAGCGGCTTGTTTACCAGAAGCGCCGCTTGCTTGGCGCAAGCCGCCAAGCGCTGCGCCTGGAACTCGCGTGATGACTTTCGCAGAAGCGGGTCAGCGCTTGGCGTTATTTCGACAATTGAAATTGAAACAATACGAGGTCACACAGCGTCGTAAGCGTGATGCGGATACGGTAGACCTTACTGTGAAATTACCAACCATCTCATGAGGATTTTGACTTCTTTTTTGTAGGATGATAAAACTGATGGCAGTCTTATCACGAGCGCAGTCATCCATGTATCTCCTTCATTTTTTGGTACCTGAAACACATCTTGAGTCTGTCAAAGAAGCCATTTTTGCCACAGGTGCCGGGGAGATCGGTCACTATGCTCACTGTGCCTGGCAAACTTTGGGTATGGGCCAGTTTATGCCATTGTCGGGTAGTAACGCTTTTATTGGGGTTGTTGATACTTTAGAAAAAGTAGCAGAATATAAAGTGGAAATTGCCTGCGAACAAACGCGGCTTGAAGCTGCTGTTACTGCATTAAAAAAATCACATCCCTATGAAACACCTGCGTATCATGTGGTCAAATGTGAAGATATTTGATCCTGTTTTGAGATATTTCTTGCATGCTTGTCATCAATTTAGACAGTGACAGTATGGCTTGAAACGTCTAAATTGCAAAGGCAAGGGAAAGCACTAGGACAGGATGTCCTACGCAGGATGCGTTAAGGTCACTTTTTCTCCGCGCTGGATAGGCGTGGCGCTTGATTCCCTTCTTTGATTATCAAACAATGCGGGTAGGTCACATGAAAAAACAAAGTGAAGAAAGAGCATGGATTATTCAACGGTGCACTGACGCTGATCATTATGAAAATTGGTTAGGTCATAATGAAAGCCCGATGACACGTAGTGAGATGTTTGTTGCATTAGAAGGCTGTGTTCAACAGTGGCCAGGCGATGAATTTCGAGGGCTTAATCTTCATTTAGACCAGGTCAACAGCGATAGGTTCTAAACATTGTATCCGAGGCAAAAGTTGCGTCAAACATGCCGCTAACCTGTTAGCACAAAAGTTCAGCGCCTCAGGGGTTGTTCCCAAATCATTGCCAGTAGCATCTAATAAATTGCTAATTGCGCGTACGGTAATCACCGGTATTTGATAATAGATTGCTGCTTTAAATAGACCCGCGCTTTCCATTTCAATCACGCTACAATCAAGAGCGATCAACTTAGAAAACAACTTTTCCGGTGCCGGAAAAACACTACTGCTTACGATAATCCCAAGCTTCAAGCGCTCAAAGGAAAAGGATTCGATTATAGGTTTGATCGTAGGATTGACTGGGTATTCACCCGTAATAATATTCAAGGTATGAGGATCAATTAACCCGTTTTTGTAAGGTGTATCTTTTAATAAAGCAGGTAATTGATACAAATCGGCATCAATGATTTTATTGGCAATCACCAGATCACCAATGCGTTGATCCGGTTTCAATCCACCTGCTACGCCGCAAAAAATAATAAGTTCAGGTTGAAGTTTGTCGCATAGTATCGTGGTAGTGATTGCCGATGCAACGGTGCCAATGCCTGTCAGGGCAAACATCAGTTCATGGTGATGCCATCGCCCAGATAAACAACAGCAGTGTGCGATCTTGGTTTCCTTCAAGTCTAAAAAATCATGGGTAATGGCAGTTAATTCTTCTTTGAACGCGCCTAGAATGAGGATTCGCATCTGAGTCGTTGTTTTAGGTTGGTGCTGTGGATTATACTCAAACAACCCCCGGTATGACAATCATTGGAGAATGTCATGTTTCATGCAGCCAGCAGGGATTTTTGTAAAAAAGCCAATATTAAGTTGCCCATCATCCAAGCGCCGATGGCGGGTTCAATTGTGACGCCTGCTTTGGTGGCTGAGGTTTCGAAATATGGTGGTTTAGGTACGTTGCCTTTAGGTTATTTATCTATCGACGATGCACGGGCGATGATTCAAGCAACCGCAGAACACACAAAACAATTTGTGGTGAATGTGTTCGTGCCTTCGATTGCAACACAAACCGATCAACAACACATTGACAAAATGCTCACATATATCAATACCTACCGAATAAAACTTGGATTGACTGCGTTGTCTGAGATTGCACCCTCTACGGAACCAGATATCGAAAAATTGCTTGAGATGATCGTGGACGAAGGGGTGTCAATGCTCAGTATTACCTTTGGAATTTTAAACCAAGCGGCAATGGAACAACTGCGGCTACAAGGTGTTTTTGTGATGGGGACTGCAACGACCGTTGCAGAAGGGTTGGCGCTAGAGTCTTCAGGTTGTCATGCAGTCATTGCACAGGGTTATGAAGCAGGTGGTCATCGTGGTGGCGGGTTTTTAAAAAACGATCAGGGCGGTTTGATTGGCACCATGGCGCTTATCCCACAAATGGTGGATGCACTCAACATTCCTGTCATCGCCGCAGGCGGAATCATGGAGGGACGTGGCATCGCAGCGGCTTTAACTTTGGGTGCAACTGCCGTACAAATGGGCACCGCATTTTTATTGTGTGATGAGAGTAAGGCTTCGCCCATGCATAAACAGGCAATTTTAAACGCACCATCGGAAACGATTTGTACGACGGCTGCGTTTACGGGAAAAGTGGTTCGTGGTGTTCACAATGAATTTGTCACCGCAACCGAACGTCTTTTTGCCGCGGATGATCTGCTCCCCTACCCTTTGCAGCACCAAGTCACTCGAGAATTAAGACAAAAGGCCAATCAAGATAAGTGCGCAGCGTATGCTGGTTTGTGGAGCGGACAGGCCACGCAATTAGGTCGAGCGCTGTCAGTGCAAACGCTAATGAAAACCCTAGAAGACGAAACAATGGCTGCATGGCAGCACAATTAAAAGGGATGAAGAACATGAAAATAATACCCACAAATGCACCCCCAATGACGGCTGAATATATTGGTTCCGTTGAAGATGTGCTTGCAGGACGCGCTGATCCCGAGCTTATTGCGCAGCGCTTTATGGCCGCAAACTGTCAATATGGATTTGAACTCGCATCGCCTAAAGACGCCGCATCGCTCGGTGAGGCCGTGATCGTAAATAACACCTGTTTTGCAACATCGACTGATTCACAGTCGGCTGATTATATGCAGACAATTAGTGGTGATACTTTCCTTTCAACGGGCTGTTTTATGATTCCGACAGGGGCAAAACCTAACTTCAAAATCAAAGACGCTTGCAATACCCCTGTTGCCATGAATGATTACTATCAGCGTCTCTATGATACCGTGAAAACCCCATTCGCTTTCGCAGGTTTTTTTACCTTTTCTAGCTTGCAAATGATGGTGTTGGGCAAAGCGCCTATCTATGAAGAACCTATTTTTGAAAACCAGGCCACTTATTTTCCTCAGCGTCCGGCGACGCAAACGGAGGTGACTGCTTTTTTAGTAGGTGCTGTTGCAAACTATCATGATGAAGCGGAAAACGATTTTTTGGAAAAACTGAAAGTGGTGCTGTATCAAAATCCTTTTGATACAAGACAGATCTTAACCACACATGCGCATGCGGTAACTTTGCACACGACTATCGAGAATGTCGAAGCCATCACCCCAGATGTTGTTGATAAAACTATCCATGTATTGGCAGATCAAACCCAATTCACAGCATTAGATGTTGATGTTTTTTCTATGGATAACATTAAGGCAGTTTTGTTCTAGAGAGTTGTCCCCTCGTAGTTAAAATAAGCATCACCATGTTTTCGGCACTTGTATATAACGAACAAAAAAAATATAATATGCTCATTAAGAGCACATGTTGTGATCAACTATGTGTTAACTGCACATGATTTTTTGGAGAATTTTATTGGCTGATCTACTTGATGATCCATTTGAACATAGCCGTAAGCTTGACGAAGTATTTCCGCGTAACCGTCTGTGTGGGTACACTAAAAATTCAGACAGGGATTACAAAGTATTGATTGACTGCTATGGGGTTCCTGAAACCTTGGTGTCGGACTTCAAATTTGCGGTGGCTCGTATTTTAGTGAAGTCGTATGCATTTGAATACCGTCTTGATACAGTCACTACATTGCGAGACAGATTTGAACAAGTACCCGCAGGTATATTGGCGCTAATGAAAGATAGGATGTCTAATTATGAAAAAGAAACTGAGATTGCACGACGGGTTGAGCAGTTTTGCACTTTCTGTGAAGATGAGTTAGCAACATTTTATTACGATGATAAGAATCACTGTGCCCTTGTTGGCTTAAAAAAGAAGTTCACAACTTTGTATAACGCTGTAGAGAATATTAATTTAAATAGTGTTGTGCCACTTGATACCAGCGACGATTATACTACCGAAATTTTTGATAAAAAGTACGCAGCATTGGTTGATGATTTTGATTTTTCTGCATCTGAGGAAGTAGTATCTGAGTTCAGAGCGGTGGTAGCGGAGGTTTTATTACGCATATATCGTCTCAGTCATACTTCTGATGTGCCGTTCTATGAATGGCAAAGGAAATTTGGAAAAGTGCCAGAAAATATCCTTGATTTAATGGAAGGAGAAGAGCCTCATGCTCAAAAAGAACTTGAAATTGCACGGCAGGTTGAAGATTTTTGTGCGCTTTATGATGCGTATTTACCATCATTTTATAAACATGAGGGTAATCATCCAACAATTGTTCGGTTAAAATCGGCGCTTACATCTTTATACGATGCAGCAAAGCCTGATATTTTCACCATCATATTTAATATTAGCGATGATGATAGTTGCGATGGAAGTGAACAGATTACTCTGGGTGGCCCATGATATTGTTTGACATACTAACTTTTCACGAAACCTAAGCCACTCACTCAGGTGTGGTTGATAAAACAACCCATACATTGGCAATCAAACTCAATTCATGGCATTGGATGTTGGTGTTTTGTCTATGGATGATATGAAAGCCGTTTTGTCCTAAGGCTATACTCTCTCATTATTAAAACAAGTCCCTCCCTGTTTTATGAATAAAAAATATATGCTATGATTATTTAATAGGCATAAAACATGGGCGACTATGTTTGAATTGCAAATGATATTTTGGAGAATTTTAATTGAACTGTCAATTTGATGAGCTATATCATCCCCGTCGTGACATAGACTGCACTGAAAGATCACAAAAAGCTTACCAGGAGTTGATTCGTGACTATGGGGTTTCTGAAACCGTGGTATCAAATTTCAGATTTGCGGTATTTCATATTTTGTTGAGGTCGTATATATCCATCCAGCGTTCTAATGTTTACATTGAATTGAGAGATGTCCTTGGCACAGTACCAGAAAATCTTTTGGCTCTAATGAAAAATGCAGAGTCTGATGTTGAAAAAAAAACCGAAGTTACGCGTCTGGGCCATCAATTTTACGATTTTTGTAACAAAAAGTTACCAAGTTATTACTACGATAACAATGAGCTTAGTTTACTCATTAGGTTAAAAAGGGCCTTTGCAGTTTTATATACAGCGCCTGTTAGTTTAAAGAACGTCGTGCCATTTGACATCAGTGATGAGGCTATCACTAAAACTTTTGACGAAAATTGTTTGGTATTGATTGGCCATTTTTATTTTTCCGCATCTGAAGGAGTAGTATCTGAGTTTAAATCAGTGGTGACGGAGATCTTATTACATATGTATCATATTGATTATATTTCTGATGAGCTGTTACAAATATGGAAGGCTAAGTTTGAAAAAGTGCCAGAAAGTATTTTTGCTTTAATGGCAGGAGAAAGATCTGTTACCGACAAAGAAGTTGAAATTGCACGACAGGTTGAAGATTTTTGTGCGCTCTATGATGCATATTTACCATCGTTTTATACGAAAAATCAGAATCATCCTACAATTGCCCGATTAAAGAGTGCGCTTACAGCTTTGTATGATGCTGTAAAGTATGAGATTGAAACTAGCGATAGTTACGGGAAAAATGGAGTGCCTCGATTTAAGGCATGATACCACTACCCCTTGAAGATATGCTCAGAAATTTTTATGTTCACGACTGATCTGATTTTTTAAATCTTGCACCGTCAACCGCATCATCAGATGTGGTATTGGATCGTAGGAAGGTATAAAGTCAGCTATTTTTTTGAAGCCAGCTTTTTCATACACATGAATGGCCTTCGGATTGGATGCCGAAGGGTCAATTAAAACATAATCCGTATCTGAAAATTTATCTAAGATTAATTCTTGAGTCATTGCAACAGCCAGTCCTTTACCAAGAAAAGCTTCTTCACCAATCAACAAATCGAGCGTCATAGTGGACGCGTCTTTCATGAAATATTCATGACCGTTTTCGATCGTAGATGTCATTAAAAACCCAAATGGCTGATTATCAAAAAAAGCGATCCAGTGGTCAAACGAATAGTCTCCGTTATTTTTAATGCCTTGCATGTAAAGTTTTATATTATGAAGCGTACTTTTTAAGCCATCGCCATAATAAAATTCTTGCACATGTGGTTTGTCAAACCAGGTCAGAAGTATAGGTTCAAATTTTTTTTCAGCAGGCAAAAAATGGATTGAGGGGTTGCGTAGGACCATGATTTTTGTGCTCGTTTTGTTATATTGTTCTGAGAATTTCCGCAAGTATTATTCATGTACGGCTTTAATACAAGTGGTGTTAGATGACGAAAAGTTTGAAGTGCTGATTTACATTGCACCAAAGTCAATCACTCGATCAGCCATGGCAATGGTTTCTTGACGATGCGCTACGATGATTTGGGTCATATTTAATTTTTTTAGAGATTCATTGATGGCTTGTTCAGTTTTTTTGTCCAAATGGCTGGTGGCTTCGTCTAAAAATAAAAATTTGGGATCTTTATATAAAGCGCGTGCTAATAATATTCTTTGTTTTTGCCCGCCTGAAATGGTTGCGCTCATTTGGTTGATTAAAGATTCATATCCCATCGGGAAATTCAAAATCGTGTCGTGAATATGCGCTAGCTTAGCAACACGATAGACCTTTTCCATATCCAAGTCTTCAGCAAAGAAAGTAATATTATCTAAAATCGATCCCGTAAATAACGTATCATTTTGCAGCACAGAAGCAGAGAATCGTCGAAAATTTTCTATTCCAAATAAACGCATGGGTGTGTCATCAATCATAATGTCGCCCGATGAGGGTTGCTCTAGTCCCATCATGACTTTGATGAGGGTAGTTTTTCCGCAGCCCGAAGGACCAATGAGGGCAATTTTTTCTCCTGCTTGAATCGTGAAATTGATGTTGTTTAAAATGACTTTATCGTGGGGATGATAGTGAAATGAAAGCGATTGTATGTTCATGGCACCTTTGGTCAAAGTGCGGTGGGGGGTGGAATTTGTTTCAGGTTCTTGGATACTGAGATCATGCAAGCGTTCTAATTGTACCGCACACAATTGATAAGAAAATAAGGACTGAATCAAGGCAGAGAACTTCGTGACGAGCATCATGCGATAAGCCAAAAAAGCCAGTAACATGCCTACCGACAACTGCTGTGACAATACCAAATGTGCGCCTACGCATACCACACCTACATGTTCCACGTGGAATAAGGCTTGGTTGAATACCCGATGCCGAATTTGTAATTTCGCGCCGAGGATGTCGTGATTCAAAGCGTCAGTATGATCATGACGCCATAGCTGAAAGCGCAAAGATTCTTGTAAGAATGCCTTGACTGATGAGATGGCTTGTAGTGTTTCTACAAAGGTCAATGTACATTTGGCATGCAATGCAACTGCCGTGCTGGCATGTGTTTTGAAAGATCGAAACTGTGTATACAGGGCGAAGCCATAAATCATGCTGGTCATGAATACGATCAATCCCAAGGTTGGGCTATACGCAAGCATCACGGTGATCGCAATGATGATCATCACACCATCTAAAGCGGTATGGAGTAGATCGGTGCCTAATTTATGTTTGATGGTTTCAATAGATTGAAACTTTGTTTGGATATCACTGACATGACGATGGGTGAAAAAGCGTAGTGGTAATGACAGTAGATGTTTGAATAATGCAGAGGCTAATGATTCTGTCGTTTGTATGGTGGTAAATAGCACCAAATGTTCCCGCAAAAATTGAGCTAATCCTTGCAACAACACCAATAAAACACAAGCCATGCCCAAGAGATACATTTGATGTAAGGCATTTGAGCCCACCACATCGTCCATCACATATTGCATAAATATGGGATGAATCATTTGCAAGCATTCGATGATTACCGACAGGACCAAGCTTAAACTTAATGCGCGGGTGATGCCTGATGTCATTTTACATAAATGCCAAAGCGTGAATTTAGAGTGACCACGCACTGTTGCAAATGCATCGGTGGGTTCTACTTCCAAAGCAATACCACTAAAAGCCAGCGCAAATTCTTCTAAATGACAGACTCGTGTGCCGAAGGCAGGATCGTGTACCGTGATTTTATTTTTCTTAATTTGTTTTAACACCACAAAATGATTGGTATTCCAATGCAAAATGGCCGGTGTTTTGATCAAAGCGATATCGTCCAAAGACACGCGTAAAGCACGGGTCTTAAATTTTAATTGTTCTAATATCTGATGGATTTGGCGTAGCGTGATGCCACGAATAGAGGGTTGGTTGAGATGGCGTAATGTGGATAAGTCTAAGGCATGTCCCCAAAATCCAGCAATCATAGCAATACAGGCGTGACCACATTCGGCCATCTCATCTTGTAAGATCATCGGTAATTGGGGTCTTGAGCGAAACCGCAAGCATGCCAACGATTTGATCATTCGTTCCTCCTCTTATCGCCGCATAGGATCAAAAATCCAGCGCCATATTTTTTTATGGACGCCAGTAATGAGTGCAGAACAAGTCATGCCCTGATATAAGCGATGAGTACGGCCGTACAGCATCATGGATTGTTTGTCTAAGCGGGCAATGACTTTGTAATAGGGCTCACCAATATCAATGGGTTTGTCTTCATCACGATCACGTAAGATACTTTGTGTCATGCTGATAATTCGTGCTGTTGCAACACCAAAATATCGGTAGGGATAAGCATCGTAACGTAAGACAATGGGTGCCTGTGGTGTGATAAACCCTGATTTTGATACGGGGATATAAAGCTGAGCCACCAATTCTGCATCTTGCGGTATGATGGTTAATAAGGGTTGAGCAGATTGTACTGTTTGTCCCACATCGAAGTTTAGCGTTGATACGATGCCTGTCATGGGTGCACGGATCACATAGGTCCGAGAATCTTGATATTGCATGATTTTCATTTTCAACTCATGTTGTTTGTCTTGGAGTGCACTCAATTGATCTCGTGTTTCTTGATAGGATGCTTGGGATAAATAATGCTGTTTCAGAAGAGGACGCAGGGTATGTAAGTACTGCATTTTTCGTTTGATGGCGTGATCGATAAGTGTGAGTTGATGTTGTAAGAGACGATATTCTGGGGTGTGATGGACGGTATGTTGATCTTGTGTGGTACTGATCCTGTATAAGGCATCGTTTTTTATGACAGTTTGACCTTCTTTGACAAAACAATGGCTGATAACCCCTGGGTGTAGTGGATATACTTTGGTCATGCCAGATTTGACGTTCAAATAACCCTGCACCAAATAATGCTCTGTAAACTCTACGACAAAACCATAGATTAGCAAAAGACCAAATAAAATGCCCAGTCCTATGATCAGTGTTGTATAAGGTGCAGGGACATTGATGCTCACAGCGCCATAAATTTTTTGGGTATGTGGTGCGAGGATTGGAGGTTTGTGATGGCGCTGCTTCATGAGCTTCTGTTCTCATTTTTGGGGTTTTGTGCTGACGCAATCCATGCTTGCCATTGCGAAAACTGTTGGTCACCGAAATTTTGATGACTGATTTTTTTTAACAGCAGATAGGTAATATCATGATTGTTCGGTTGAGATAATTTGAGAAGACGTAGCAAATATTGCCCTCCTGTTTGGAGAATAGTGTGTTGATTTTTTGCAGAATCAGCCAAGCTATAAAGGATGTGAAGTGATTTGTTGCGATCGCTCACAAAAGGTGAATTTAGTAATGCGATAAATGGTGCTGGGTCGACTGTTTGGAGATGGGATTGCCGCAGAGTAGATGCCATCACGCGCATCACATTATTCCGTACGTCTGCGTCCGGATCATCCACATGAGGAGACAGTAGATGGATGATCTCTTGAGGACGCGTAAGATGACCAATGAGAAATGCCGCAGCAGCGCGACGCTCAGGATTAGGATCTTGTTTGATGGTATGAAGAATCGCTTGTTTTTCTTGTATCACGCCTTGCTGAAATTTACGCAAATAAGGTGCTAATTGGGGATGCTGATATGGCACCATACAGTGGTACACTGGACAAGCGTCCGCATTCAAATCCAATTGTTTTGTCAGCATTAATCGTGTGGCTAAAGATTCAAATTGCATCATTTCAGTCACAAGATCATGTTGCCGATTCTCAATGCGCACAGGCGTAGCTACAAAACGCATGCGTGGTGATTTCGGGGTTTCAATAATTTCTATGGTGCTATAAATATCTTTATTTTTAGGGTATGCCACTGTTTGGATATCCACAAACGCAAGGTGATGACGACGTTTGATGTTGGCAATGACTCTTTTTTTTTGAGCGACTAATTGTCGATATAAGTGTGGGTGTGGTTTGCCACGACTGGCGCTGATGACTTCCGTCATCAAGGTTGTTTCTAGGCGCTGTATCTTGGTTTGATACTGTTGCACGATAAGTGAAGCACGCTCATCTTCTAAGCCATATAAATCCACAATATCTGCTGCCCAGCTTGTGATGGTCAGCATGATAATACCGATGAGAATGATACGTTTCATATGTGCCAATCCCTTTTTAGCTTTTTAAGTACTGAATGCCGATATTTCATGGTTCGCTTCTTTTTCTACGTTCTGCTGTTTGTCCTCACCTACGCCTACGTTCCGTGCTTTATCTTTATGTGCGGAATCCAGGAATTTAGCTAGATCTCTGGATCCCGCGGACAAGCTTCGGGATGTAGGGATGTGGGCAAGCTGTGGCCGTCGTGACAGCTGTGTAACGAGATCATCATGTATCATTCCTGATAGGTATTTAATTGCACGTGGCGTTGCATATGATGACCATATACCGACTGCATTTCTGTTCGATAACGCTCAATACTATGCTGGGAGGCTGTTTCATCCCATTGAAAGTCTACGCTTCTGTGTAATAGAAATTGCACAAAAATATCTAACATTTTAAATTGAGGATTAAATTCTTCAAGCCATAAAAATTGTCCTTGTTCATTGATTTCTAAAAACACATACTCATTGTCAGGTGTGACGACCATGTCAAACGAGCCAAACACTAAGCCCATCTGATGCATAAAGTCACGAAGTTTTTGGGCGATATCTTCTGGTAAATCAAAGGGTTCTACCAGCATTTGTGCGCCACGAATGGCGCGCCAATCTAACTTGCCTTCCTGGTGTGCTTGTGAATGTAGTTTTGCGGCCACCAAATAATTGCCAAATGCTATGATACGCAATTCAAATTTCTTTTTGATTTCTACCTGAAAAATACCCGGTAGGGCCTGTAGTATTTCTTGTGAAGGCAAATTCTTTTTTTTGACACGCGAAGTGTAAGTGATTTTGGTGCGAGTGGTTTCAAACCAAAAGTGTGGGCACATTGGTTTATAGATAACGCCGGCATCATCATAGGTATTTAAAAATTGTTTGATTTCTTGGGGATCATTAGAGCATAAGGTTGTGGGAATGCTTAATTGACAATCACTCGCAATCTTTAATTGTAAGAGCTTAAAATTAGCGCGTGATGCCGCATCTTTAGGATTAACCCACCAGGCATCAGGTGCTAAGTTCGTCGTAAATGACTCAAAAAACAATTTATTTTCGCGTGCCACGAAGACTTGATCCTTTTCATGGACATGGCCTTGTGGCAAATGGGGGCGTCGTGCGCGGCGCCACCATACCACATTGTAATCGTTCTCTAAAATCGTCTCGTAGGGATCGATGCTTTGCCATTGGTATCGATGCGTATCGATAAATACAGAGTTTTTTTGTAATGTTGGGTGATCGGCAGTAAAGAGCAATGTGACATGGTGATCTTCTGCTTGCAGTGCCAATTTTACTAAAATGGCGTGGGTATCATCGGGCTCGGTTGGAATTAAAAACTTCATAACGGTCCTTTGTGTACGAAACTTAGCTGTGCGGATGCCTTCCGTGCATCCGCACAGCTAAGTTTTGAGGTTGGAAGATGTGTTTACTGATCTAAATCCATATCAAATGAAGCGAGATCAGAACCGCTCGGACCTACCGTCGGGATGTGGATGGTACTCCCTCCGCCAGTCACGTCTTCTAATTCATCGAATTCAATGGTTGTTGCGAGATCGTAAGCTAATGTTCTATCCTTGATACTGTTCATTTGTTTCTCCTTTTACATATCTAAGCTGATATCGTAGTGAATGCTAGGACCTTGTGCACTGTCACCACCCAGTTGAACTGTTTGGCGTGATGTCACACCAAGCATCGTTCCGCCAGTGACGGCTTCAAGATCATCTTTTTGAATGGATTTTGCCAAGAGATAGGCTAAATTGCGGTTGGTTGGATTTTCCATTATTGATTCCTTTGCGTTAGATCCCAAACTTGCTCATTCCATTAAGCATTTAGGGTAATTCCGTACGATTAATCCTGAATCGTTCCTTATTTAATTCTATTTGAGGAACAAAGTCAATATGAAACATTATTTTTTGTGTGCCAAATGAGAGAGGATGGTCAATACATGCTTATTTCCGTGTGAGCACACACGCAGTCATTCTGGAAATACAGGTTTTTTGACCGGCATCATTGGTGATTTCAACGTTCCAAACTTGCGTAGTGCGTCCCAAGTGGACGGGGTGGGTGACGGCGGTGACGAGGCCATCTTTGACCGAACGCAGATGGTTAGCGTTGATTTCCAAACCCACACAATAATAGTGCTCAAAATCAACAGCAACATTGGCCGCGGTACTGGCAATGGTTTCAGCGAGTACGACAGAAGCGCCGCCGTGCACAATACCGAGGGGTTGTTTGGTTTTGGGAGATGCTGGCATTGTGGCGATCATATAGTCATCGCCAATTTCTGTAAAAACGATGCCTAAAAAATCAGACATGCTATCTTGGCCGCGGCGATTCAGATCTTCTAATGTGACCGTTTGGAACCAAATAGGAGACATTTAAAAGTTTTCCCAGAGCTCGCTGTCTGCTTCCGGGTGTTCTTTGCCATCGCGTAAGGCATTGATGCGTTGATAGGTGTTGATTTCTTTTAATTGTGACGGACTAGGTTCGTGCTCACGATCAAAGGCTGCCAAAAATTTATCGTAAGGACTGACATAAGCTTTATCGATATCAAATTCATTCTTGCTCATATTATACTCTCCACCGACGGGCTTTCTCTTTTAATTCTGCTTCGTTCAATGTTAATAATTGCCGATCTTTCATCAATTGTCTACCCGCCACCCAAACATCACTGACTTGCTGGCGGCTGCTAGAATAGATTGTTTGTACCACAGGGTCAAATACAGGCAAGGTTTCAATCTCATCCAAATTAATGGCGATGAAATCAGCGGCTTTTCCTTTCTTCAAAGATCCAATGAAATGATCCATGCCCAATGCTTTGGCGCCGTTTAAAGTTGCGAGCTCCAAAGTATCATCTGCGTTGCAGCTTATGGGGTTTAATGTCGAAACTTTGGATAAAAACGTTGCGGTGCGCATTTCACTGATCATATTCAAATCATTGTTACTGGCCACACTGTCTGTGCCTAATGCGATATTGATGCCCAATTCTTTTAAGGGATCAACAGGACAAATGCCACTGGCTAATTTCATGTTTGATTCGGGGCAATGGATCACATGTGGTTTGGTCTGGCTCAGGATATCCAAATCTTCCGCGTTGAGCTGCGTCGTATGAACGGCTAATAATTGTGGAGACAATAGGCCAAGATCGTGCAGTCGCTTGATGGGGCGTTTTTGGTATTCTGTCATGGACTGATCGATTTCAGTTTGCGTTTCATGCAAATGCAGATTAATTTTGATATCTAATTTGTCTGACAATTCTTTGATGCGGCTGAATGATGCGTCAGAGACGGTATAAGGGGCATGGGGTGCAAACGTTGGGGTGATGAAGTCATGATCTTTATATTGCTCGTAAAACTCGAGTCCTTTATCAAAATATTCATCTGTGGTTTGTGCCCAAGGGGTGGGAAATTCAATGACCGTCATGCCAATGCAGCCACGTAAGCCAGCGATTTCTGTAGCTTCTGCAGTTGCTTGCAGGAAATAAAACATATCATTAAAGCACGTGGTACCACCACGAATCATTTCTGCCATACTAAATAAGGACACGTCTTTGACGAAGTCATGCGCCAGCCATTTTTTTTCGGCCGGCCAAATGTATTGATTGAGCCAATCCATCAACATCAAATCGCAACCCAAGCCACGAAAATAATTCATACCAAGATGTGTATGGGCATTAATCAAGCCAGGCATCACCGCATGATAAGGGTATTCATCTATGCGGGTCGCTTGATATTGGGCCTTGGCATCAGAGCTGGGAAGGATATCTTGGATGATACCACGATCGATGATTAAGGCATGATCTTCTAAAACGCGTTGTTCTTTTTCGCCGGTTACAATCCATTTGGCATGGACGATATGTTCCATTTGCTTCATTGTTAAGCTTCCATTAATGCTCGCAATTTTTTCATTGCCGCTTGTTCCAATTGACGCACGCGTTCTGCAGAGACGCCATATTGTTGGGCCAATGTTTGCAACGTACTACTTTTATCTTCACCCAACCAACGTTGGCGTAAAATATCTTGACTACGCTCATCTAGAGACGCCAAGGCGATGTGTAAGCGATCGTGATCGTGACGATCGGTATGTTCTTGTTCGAATATTAGTGCTGGATTAGATTGGCTATCATGCAGATAATCTGCTGGGGCCGCTCTATAAGAATCATCGTCGTCACTGTCGCGGATATCGTAAGATTCGTCCATGGCATTCAAACGTTGCTCCATGACCCACACATCGTCGGGTGTCACGCCCAAATCTTTGGCAACAGCGGCCACTTCTTCGTGTTTCATCCATCCCAGGCGTTTTTTCATTTGACGCAGATTAAAAAACAATTTGCGTTGGGCCTTTGTGGTAGCAACTTTGACGATGCGCCAATTTTGTAATACAAATTCATGAATTTCAGCTTTGATCCAATGCACCGCAAAAGACACCAAGCGTACCCCAACTTTGGGGTTAAAGCGTTTCACTGCTTTCATCAAGCCAACGTTGCCTTCTTGAATCAAATCACTCAAAGACAAGCCATAACCCATATACCCTCTAGCGACACGCACCACATAACGCAGATGCGCCAAAACCAAAGACCGTGCAGCTTCTAAATCACCTTGTTCTTGCACCTGGGTCGCAAAGTCAAATTCTTCCTCTGCCGTTAACAGGGGCATTTGATTGACACGATGGATATAGGCTTCAAGACTGCCAATAGGCAAATTTAAGGTGGATAGAGACAACGGTAAGCTCATATGTGATTCCTCTCTTCATAAGGGCCAAACGACACTTCGACACAAATTATACGTGATCTCAAGGGGATCATGCAACTGATGGCAAAGTGTGGCTTGTTCTTTCGTCACAAAATATATACAATTCGTTTTTATATTTGCATTGATATCAAATAAACAGTCATAGACGTGTTGGGTTTAAGGGGATAATGATGGCAGTGGGTAAACATGACTTAGGACAAAACCTTGAGATTCTTACGGCATTGGACGCGTGTTTTGCTGCTAAAAGTCCGTATGAGTACGAGAATGCATATGCGCGTCTTGATGATCATCTTGAAGATGACCACTCCGATTTGTATCAATTATTTGAGTTTACTGAGCTCCAGGATACGGCGTTGCGGGTGTATGATTTACTAGCAACATGGAGCACGCAGAGAAACGTGTCCATGCCAGCACCTCCAGGCACGACGGCAGCTTTTTTTGAGGATCTATTGTCAAGGATGAAGAACCCCTCTGAAATGCCTGCAGAGGTGTTGTCAATTATCAGAGCCTGTATTGATGCGAAGAAGGGTATGCTGCGGTTGGTGTCTTCTGTCGAGGTCTCGCCCGTTAGGTGTTTGCGTGCTGGGGGGATCAATCTAGGTTTGAATACTTTGGATGCTGCGTTATGGAAACAAACAACTGAAGTTGATGTGACCGATCCAAGTAAACCAAAAGAAAAAGATGCATTGGGCATGCCAAAAATTCACGGCGATTCTAATCTGCAGGTAGTAGGCACGGGCCGTGAATTTGGGCTGGTAGACGAAAATTTAGTACCGCTGGGACCACAAGTGGCCAAAAATTCTGCGGCATTATCAGAATGTGGCTCGGGAACGGCTCCTGAATCTGCACATCCAGCAGGGCGCACCTCTTCTATACGACCGATTGTAGCTATAGTAATGGGCGGCGGATTCATCGTAGCCAGTGTTACGCTACATTTAAAGATGCAATTGGCTGCACAAATGGCATCGTTGCTAGGAGTGATGGCTATTACCCCCGCGATGTTGATGATTTTAGGGGCCGCTGGTGGTGTGATGATATTCTTGGGGGTGTATGCGCCTTGTCAAAAACCTCATCCTGCAGTGGTTGAGACTACAGCTACAAGCGCAACATCTTCTGCAAATACTTGGATGGGTTGTTTCAAATCGGGTGATGGTGACACAGATGTAGCATCAACACCGACTTGTTGGGACCGCGTGACTTCTTGTTTTTCGGGGAGTTGAAAGACGTCTTTCATTTGGTCAGTTCCTACGTTCCGCGCTTTATGCGCGGAATCCAGGCGTTTAGCTGGATCTCTGGATCCCGCGGACAAGCCCTGAGCTATCCCCACTTTTTTTGAGATTAAGGAATTGAAAATTAGGAAGAAAAACGATTAGCAGTGCATGACTAAATGTGATCAAATAAAGTTTGCAAACAATTATAAGGTCATAATCATGC
>JANSXK010000051.1 GCA_024742995.1 Gammaproteobacteria bacterium | reverse complement strand
TTTGGCGTCGTTGTTTCCAAATGGCACGGTGACCAAAGAAATCGCTGAGCGATTAAATCAGATGAAAACGGCTGGCGGATTGATAGAAGAAGACACTAAGAATTCAGTGGTTGAGGATTTGGTTAAAGATATCTTGAAATCGTATGCCCATAATCCTAATAGTAAGAGTTTGATTGCCGTGGATTCGTAGTTTTTTATTTTAGTATCACATCACCCCAGCTATTTCTCGTTTTCCCTTTGTTTTTAATGTAATGTTCATATTTGTTTGTATGACAATAGATGTTTTTATATGTTAATTGGTTAAATTATGATACAATAGTCAACAAATTATTACGCTATCTTTAAGAGCGGTCGCATGGTTCAATTTAGAATTCTAAACATACGCAAACAAACAATAATAAGTAGTCTTGAGAAAGACTTGAATAGCATTAGCCAACATTTAAGATCTGACGGTAATGTAACGCTTGAGTTTCCTTCTGCGGCAGAGTTAAAAATAGGCTTAAATCGCATTTATACGTTAAGCACCATGTTAAGCAAAAAAGACTCAGCTAGGGCTAAGCAATTACTTAGATATCTCATTTTTCTATTAGATAAATATGAAGATCGTATTGTGTCATCTTCTTCTAGTCGGCAAGATGAAATGAGACTTAGAAATGACATGAAACATATTTCTAAAGAGATTGGCGTAGTTCCTCGTCTAAATTGTCATGTTGAATTACCTTCATCGGAGTTTTTGCCCAAAAATTTTACAAAAACAGTGGGGAAATGGAAGGGCATCCCATGTCTCAATCCCAGTCGTGGCGCAAGGACTATTGAAAATGGTAAAATCACTTTTTTGTCTCGTGATGATTCGGGGCTCTCTTCTGTGAGAGCTGCACTAAAAGCTGATGCAGATACAGTTTCAGGTGGTAATGTAATTTCTGGTGCTAACACTTATTATTTAAATTTGTCAGATTGTGAATATTATCAATTGGGGCAGCTTCATGCAGATCACTTTTTACCATCGGCTCAATTAATTGAGCGATTGAAAGAAATGGTTGAAATGATGAATTATGATCCTGGTTTTCGAAGAGAAATGGAAGAGTCAGTCTATAATGATGGATACTTTATTTCTCGAGGTGAGCAAGTAATAGGTAATTATTGGCTCTATATGGCCTATCATAATTCGATGCAAAATTTATGGTTTTTACTAGGTTCATCTAATGTTGGTGGGGGTAAAGTTGCCGCAGATCCAATAGAATGGTTTGAGGAAAATAGTTTAGGTAGGAGCTACTTGAAGTATCTGGCAGATCACGGACAGTTCATTGATAAAAGCGGTGTATTGTACTTAGTGCGACCCCAAAATATTGAGCTTAAGGAGTCTTTTTCTAAATGGATTGAGAATAATAATGCCCGATTTATTAGTTTTTGTCGGTTATTTTCACGATTTCATCATGATATCAGAAGCAGATTAGGCGCTGTTATAGATTCTAAAAAAAGACATCGCAGTGTGGGCGAGGTGGATATAATACTCCAGTCCACACAAGAAAGAATAATACATAAAGATGAAGATGAAAGTAGTTTGAGTAGTGCTGATATAGGCGATCGAGAAGAAGTTACCACACGCACACGAAAAAAATTGAGGACAGATCCAGCCTATCAGGGATTGTTAAAGGACATTTCAAAAATTGAGAGGGATACCGAAAGACTTTCTCGAAAGGAAGTTTCTGAGGAGAAAAAACAACAGCGTCAATATACGGCATAGTGGGTGTGCATTTGTTCGTGAGATATTATAGAGGTTTATTATGTTAAAACAATTGAAACAACAATTGGGAAGAGAATTTCCTCGGCTCTCTCCAGAGCTAATTTCGGCGGTGGTCAAGATTTTTTCTGGTGGTATTCATAATGAGACATTTGATCAGTTTTGTAAGAAGAAACTTAAAGCAGTAAAACTTAGCACGCAAGAGAAAAAAGATCAGTATATATATAGCCTCATTTTGCGATCATCTCAAGCGTTTTGCAAAAAGCAAGATTCTCTTAATTCTCTCAGAAAGGCTATTGCAGAGTCAGTTACGGAAGTGAGACAAAAGCGCGATGCAAACCCTAGAAAAATCCGATCAATTCGAGCGCCTGGTGATGCCTCTTTATTCAAAGGAAAACGCAAGACTAAAGAAGATCATGAGTTAGGAAGGAATAATAAAAAGACAAGGACAGGACCGGGACGAAGTTCAAGCGCTTAAAGGAGCAAGAGATACGATAGAACTGTAGGTATTTAGTACGACAGCGGAAAATGCGACGGTTAAATCAATTGTATCGACACATCGGTCCTGCTGAAACTCGCCGCTTTTTGGCGTCGTTGTTTCCAAATGGCACGGTGACCAAAGAAATCGCTGAGCGATTAAATCAGATGAAAACGGCTGGCGGATTGATAGAAGAAGACAC
>JANSXK010000011.1 GCA_024742995.1 Gammaproteobacteria bacterium | reverse complement strand
GTGTCTTCTTCTATCAATCCGCCAGCCGTTTTCATCTGATTTAATCGCTCAGCGATTTCTTTGGTCACCGTGCCATTTGGAAACAACGACGCCAAAAAGCGGCGAGTTTCAGCAGGACCGATGTGTCGATACAATTGATTTCGAACCGTCGCATCTTCTGCTGTCGTACTAAATGCCCATAATTCAATCGGACCCAAGGTCAAGGTTAATAATTGAATATTGATCCCCGCTTTGGTAGAAAACTGGGCTAAAAATGTTGCGCCACCATGGCGCGGTCCATGAACCTGAGTGCGCAACGCCGTCTTAGCCGTTTCAGAAAGACCAAAAATCTCACAGGTTTTTTCCATGGTTTGCGCAGGCCCTGCATCCATAATAAAAATAGAGGTCGCAAAGTCAATCATAACCGGATCAAAATCATCCAATGATTGTGATAATAGCGAAATCTGCACATTCCATTTTCGCCCTTCACGCATGTCCACAATTACCTGCTCACGCACCGCAACAGATTTAGACGTCCGATGAAATTCATCATAGATAATACGTTTAGGATCTTCACGAATTTCCATGATGCGCTGCTTATGATAAGCAGTATATTGCTCCGGAATATTTGTCATACTTTCTTCAGTCAAATAGTAATGTCGCGCCAAAATATAACGTGCCAACATATACATCACTGACGTTTGTCGATCGGCTGTCTCACCACCACTCTTGGCAACTTCATCCAAATCCAGCGACACCACACGTGCATCCCCAATATCAAACGCTGTCACCCGGGATAAGATAGGATACTCACGAATCGCACCAGAAATCATGCGCGAAAACGAATTAATCAAAGATTCACCCGTTGGTGCAGTCACTTTTTCGTACAAATCTTCAACGGAGGGAGTGCGGCAAATGGACGCAGCATCTGCTAATAGCGGCATGGCGTAGCGCTGTGCCAATAATGCTTCATGAATAAATCCCGCAGAAAATAAAGCGTCTGTTACTTCCCACCAAGTAGATTTTGAATCTCGAACAAATCCAATTTCTTCTAAAATACTATCAATAAACTCTTCAACACCCGGCGCATAAGGTGCTGGCTTACCATCATCAGCCATGCTTTTATATAGTTCATCCACAACCATGCCCACCAAATCAGGCATCGCATCATAAGGTTTGACAGCACCCAAAGGCGTGGTTAACAATGTAAGAAAATTCACCAAAAATGACCGTTCTGATGCGGTAGGAAAACGACAACCCAATTGGGTATCAAAAGGATTGATTGAATACTCTGGTGACATACGCAAACGATGATAGGCAACCAAATGGCGATTTTCGGGTGGCAATGCCTCTTTCAGCAAAGAAATCAGCCCCGAGCTCGAGGGACCAATATCAATAATTGCAATGCGCGGTAATCTAGATAAACCACTAGACAAACACAGTGCCAAATTTTGTGCGCTCGATAATACGGATTTACCCGAACCCGGACGCGCATACACCAAGTCAATCCAAGTCGTCTGTTGACTAGAGCCCGGCTGAAACGGCCACAATTTACCGTCAGGCGAACGCAACAACAAAGCACCAACATCCCAAGGAGACGCAGGACGAGTGATGGGTAACATTGAAATCACGTCAGACAATGGCGCAATAGAAGCCACGGCAGGGCTATTTAATGTGGTCGCCAACATGGACGCGACAAATCCTGCAAACGGATCCCCACACATTTCAGATACATCCGTACTGCCCCAGCCTTGAAGCGCTTTTACTAATTCTGAATTTCGACGGCGCAATAAATCTTCTTCACCTTCGCCCGCCCAGGTTGTAGCAACCACGCGTAAACGAACCACCGCTTCATCCGTGTTTAAATTAATATATTTCAATAAATTGACCGCATCGCTGATCAATCGATTTTGAGGCGAAGAGAAGCTTAAAACAGAGGATAATGTTCCTTTCAAACCCACCGTATTCAGTGCTTCTGATTCAATTAAGAAGGAAATACGCCAGGGCACATGCGTCGGCATAATGCGGTTAAATAATTGGGTAAACGGTCGCACCTCTTTGGGAAATAAATCAATATAAACCGAGGCATATAATTTATCTCCAACCAAAACTGTCCGGCGATCGATAACCGTCGCATCACGAGGGATCACTTGTTTGGACAAAGCCGGCCACAACAAATCCGAAGGGTCGCCTTCAAAATTATTGACTTCTTTGACACCAATCGTATCGCCCGGCAACGTTGCTTTCCAATCATTCGCCGTAAAATCTGGATCAGCCGTCGCCCGAATCGCATGAACAGCATCATGCACATTCACTTGATGTGCAAGCAAATTATATTGTTCCAAATCGTTTAAGATCGAACGCACATATGCACTGTGCGTATCTCTAAGCTCAGGAATTGCTGCATAAATCGCTTGAGAGTTTCGAAAAGGCGGAATTTTTTCTGCGCGAATGGTTTTGAGCTTTTTCTTAAAAGAATTTTTCAATTGCTCGGCGGGTAAATTAAATGGCCGAGTGAAAAGCACAAAATACAAACACTCTTCAGAACAATATTTAGAAATATGGGTGACACGCTCTTTGAACAAATCGTCCAAACTTAATTGCAAGCGCTTTGCTGTCTCATATGCAGGACTATAGATGTCTTCAATATTTTTTTGGATGTTTTGTTTATCGTGACTAAAATAGACTTGCAGCGCATGACCCGAACGTCCCATAGCACCTTGAAATGAATTTGTTAATCCTTCAACCAAGCGGTTGAATTCATCAACACCCGCCAAAGAAGTGATACCTTCAATTCGAATCACTGAAACCAGCGATCCGTCATGATTCACTAAAACCGTTGGGCTATCCGCCGTTTCTAATTCGCAATACGACGCGGTGGTTTGCTTAAGTGACGTGCTTAACCAGGCAAAAAACGTATCTACACCTTCAAAAAAAGATTCCGCCCACGATGCCATATCCGTTTTCTCCCTGTAAAACACATTTTTATCGCTCTGAACCTACATAAGAGCGAATAAGGCTAAGGAATATAATCATCTCGAGCCTAAAACCACTGATGTTAATCCGTTTTTTCCGAAATATCTTCCAAGGCACTCGCTGCCCAAGATTCAATCTGTTTTCTAAACCTGGCGCGTGAAGGCAACAACCGCACCCCTGTCATTGCTTTGGTCATCTGCTCAGGATCAATGGGTCCAGAGTCAATCATCAAATGTCCAAAAATGGCTGGATCACTGGTACCCTCTCCAAATTTATCTTCAACCTGCTGTGAACGCACTTTAAACCCCAAATAAATGGTTTGCGCACTCGATTTATACCCCGTGTCATTGGTAATGGCACAAAACAACACATGACACAAAACGTTCAATTCTGATTGCGTCATTTCAGGGATAAATACTAATGTACCACCACCGTATCCCCCGACCCCAACAGATTCAAGAAAAAAACACTGCGCGCAAAAACAACACGCAGTCACCAAGTTTCCTAATTTGTTGTTGCCATAGTTGCCATCAAGATTAACCACATCCTGATAATCATCCGCCTGAAACCCACAAAACTGACACGTATATTGATCTCTTTGCAGTACCTTTTTTTCATACAATTGAAATCGAGGATCAGACTTCCTAGCAGAATACATCCGCCAAGCACCAGGCGAAGCCATCAATCTAAGCTTTGATGCTTGGGGAGAGTCGCTCATAAAATCACTAACCTCCAGTGCTGCTTGTGATCTCTGTACCACTAGCACCAGCAGTTGTACCACCAGCTTTGAATAAGGTATTACCGACAACAGAAAATACTGTTGGGAGGAACAACAAAGCAGCGCCAATAAAAATCAATCCTATGGGCTGGCCAATCGGTGTTTGTTGAGGATTGTCTTTATGTTGTTTGAATTTCAAAATTGCCGCAATAGAGGAAACCAATCCCCCAATATAAGAAGCAGCTGTCACTAATTTGCCAACACTACCAAAGGTAGCCGTCATTGTGGATGCCATAGTGCCCAAAGTTTCACTTCCAGCCATCGCATCGCCACTAACTATCAAAGCAAGGCTTGCACCACTAACTGCAGTCATCGCTAAAAGTAATTTAGAGCGCTTTGTTTTTTTCATTATGTCTCCCCAGTGTAATAAATTCCTACTCACATTAGATAGTACAATAGCTTGGCGTGCGCTTCAATGACTAGGTACCAAAAAGCGTATTCTGGAACACCTCTAGTGTTCCAATGATATTCATGGCCAATACACCTCCAAAAACGTGCATTAACCCTTTGCCAAGTGTACCACCTGCCTGCCCTTGTGCTGAACCCCGTGCAATCAATAACCAACCACGAATAAACGCTATTAATCCAACTACTTGGACGATAATAGTCAGTGAAGATCCAACCGTACTATCAGAACCAAACATATCCGTGATAAAAGGCGTCGAGGTATAAGCCAAAACATCACTATAACCAAAGGTTGAATTCATAATGACTTCAAATGCTGTTGGATAATACAACAGCATCCCTGCCACCACGATATAAACCCCAGCTTCTTTCA
Organism: Gammaproteobacteria bacterium; assembly: GCA_024742995.1. Classification (GTDB taxonomy): domain Bacteria; phylum Pseudomonadota; class Gammaproteobacteria; order Legionellales; family Legionellaceae. Next base: position 54,661 of record JANSXK010000011.1, on the reverse strand, counting down.
TATTGCCAGTACCTGACATATTGCTGCGTTGTTCACCATGGGTTTTTAAAGTCATCACGGCTTTGATTGCGAAAGCAAGACCCATCAAATAAGCTGCGCCCGTGATCATTTTTTCGACGGGGATTAACGAAGCGGCTAAATTGGAAAGAACATTCGCACTGTCACTGTACCAGGTTTCTTCAGCCATATCTCTTCTCTATCAATAGTTATAAGGAGTTTTAGCTATCATCCTGTGCAAAGCGAATCACTTGCCCTGAACTCGTCAGCACGCGCCCTCGTTTTGCGTCGATATAACGTACCACGCCATAATTCGCGATTTTCGTACCTTCTCGAACTGTCAACGTGCTGCCACTTGTACTGATAAGCCACGCACGACCAGGAATCACAGCTTGTAGTGCATATCGTACAACCTGCGTCGGCATAGAAGGCCGCTTGTTCATTACTACTTTTCTTTCGCGTTGTTTGATTTTTTCATTGAGCGCTGTCGTCATTTTAGACTGGGCCTCAACGGTTTGCGCAAGCTGGGTAACTTGATCATTTAAGAGTTTAAGATTGGTCATCATCGTAGAAAAATTAGTATTCATACCTGCCAATTGGTTGGACAACACACCTATCTGTGACTGTAAATTAGCTTGTGTTTTTTCGAAGGCAGCTATTTTTTCTTGTGCAGCACTTTGCATCTCTACCGTTTTGCTCCTGATGGACGGCTGAGAAACTGCAAGCGCGGGTGCAGCAGAAGTCACTTTGGGTTGTGTGCTAATCGTAGGCGTGATTTTGGCTTGCGTGCTAGCAGCAGAACTTGCCTTCTTGCTAATTTTTTCCGACAACGGATTGGAAGAACAGCGATAAATGACAGAAACAACCACGACGACACTTACAACCAGCAATGATGTCCGCAATATAAAATTCTGCTGAACCATATCCCAAGCAGGTTTTACAAACTGCACTATTTTAGACAGGGGTGTCTCGGTCTCCGACTCAGACGCTTGCGGTTCCGCAGACTCAGCGCCAGCAGTATCCGGCGCAGGTTCTTCATAAGAACTCATATCCGGATCATCTACAAAATGATACTCTTCTTCATCAAATTTTTCACTCATGATAAGCTCACGTTGTTATTTTAACATCCTGGGTAAATAAAACTCCGACCCCAGTTCCCGAATACAATTGTACCGTGGTGGGTCGAGACATATTCTGCTGCGCCACCTGCCCCCACGCTTTACCGACCGTTGCCAAACCGATCACCGCATTTTCTAAAGCAGAACGACCAATACCATTTTGCACTGTTGTATCCTGCGTGCCCCCAGTACCACCAATCGTAATGGTTGTATCGGCTGATTGGAACGCATTACCAAAGCCCTCTAAAAAGGTCGAAGCAAATAACGCACCATACCGACTCAAATAATGATGATCAGTTTCACTCGACAAAGCAGTACGCGCAGTATTAGGATCAATGGCAAATGCTGCTATCGTAATGGTCTTAGCAGCACCGGGTATAGAAAGTGAATTGAATGAAACCACCATTTTTTCAGCATTTGCAGGCAAATTGAAAGTCCCAATCAATTTTGACCCTTTTAATTTTCCAGATACTATCGTGGCCAAGATTGGACCGGGTTCATCAGTATTTACGGATGTATCGATGACCGCAAACATCACATCACCCATCCTAATCATTTCACCACCCGCCTGATCGGCTGGGTTGGCACCAGGAGGTGTTCTTGGACCACTACCTGGTACAACCTGCGCACCAGGGACGCCGCCTGCAGCCCCGCCTTCCGTTTTGGTATTGGCAGTGTACGTTTGTTGCGGTGCTAACTTCCACCCTTGTAACGCTTGATTAGCAGCAGAGAGCATCAATGCAGTGCGTTGCTGTACTTTCTGTTGGTATTTTTGATCTGCCATTTGAGTTTTTTGTTGTGCAAGAATCTTTTCCAGTTTCTTAGTATGTGCCGCCTGCAATTTTTCTTTTTTGCTGTCCTGCTTTTTAGCACCTGGAATTGATGGTATTCCTCCATCATCTTTCTTGTCAGGGGTAATATCATCTAATCCCGCCAAAGCAGAATCACGCGACGAGAACCCAGCGCCTTGTATTTCTTTACCAGAAAACCCAGCTGCTTTTAATGCTGCAGCAGTAACACCTGCCTTCTTCAAATCATCCGCTGAAAAACCAGCTTTTTTCAATTCAGCCGGAGAAAAACCCGCATCCTTGAGTGCCGCCGCAGTAAAGCCTGCTTTTTTCAAATCAGCCGCAGTAAACCCAGCGTCTTTTAGTTCTTCAGCAGAGAAACCTGCATCTTTCAAAGCTGCAGCATCATAACCAGCTGCTTTCAAATCTGCTGCAGAAAATCCTGCTGCGTGTAAATCTTTTGCCGAAAATCCAGCATCTTTTAGATCTGCAGCCGAAAACCCAGCCGCTTTCAAATCTGCGGCAGAAAATCCAGCATCTTTTAATTCTGCCGCCGAATATCCTGCTGCTTTCATCGCCGCTGCACTACATCCCAAATTACGCTTGATCACGGCCGCAGACATACCCATTTCGTGTGCCGCTTTCAAAGATGCAGCACTACAATCTGCAACCCGACCTGCAGCAATGAGACCTGCAGGAGAAATAGCTAAACCAGCTTTTTTAAGCGCTTCAGGCGTAAATCCTGCCGCCAGTAATTCTGCAGGTGTAAACCCTGCGCCAGCAAGATCTGCCAAGCCGTAGCCCGCTGCTTTCAATGCCTCTGCAGAACAACCACTGATTTCATGGATACGTTTTGCTGATACGCCTTTATCATGCAGTGCCTTTAATTGTGTCGGCTCGCAACCTGCTTTGCGCAATTCATCGTCAGACACGCCGCTATTATCCAATGCACCTCTAGCAAGAAGAGCGCCTTTTTTAATCTCTTCGGGTGTGAATCCTGCTGCCGACAATTCTCCCGGTGTAAAACCTGCGTCAATAAGATCAGCCGCACCGTAACCCGCTGCTTTCAATGCCTCTGCAGAACAGCCGCTGATTTCATGGATACGTCTTGCCGTCACACCTTTGTCATGTAGCATTTTTAATTGTGCTGGATCACAACCCGCTTTTCGTACCGCATCATCAGGCACACCACTTTTATCAACTATCCCACCAGGACCAACCGCGCCAGCAGCGTTTATTTCTGCAGGCGTAAATCCAGCCCTCGCCAAATCTTTTGCGGAAAACCCAGCTGCTTTTAATGCGCTGGCACTGCAACCAGAAAGTTTTTTAATCGCATAAGCACTTACGCCAGCCATACGCTCACGTTTTAGTGCCTCTGCACTACAACCTGCTTTGCGGATATCCTCTTTCGTCATACCTAACGGTAACACTGCTTCGGCTGCAGCAATATCTGATGGTGCAAAACCACCCGCGGCCAAATCTTCTGCAGAAAATCCTGCATCCATCAATTCCCGAGGATTATAGCCCGCCTGCTTCAACTGCTCTGGCGAGAACCCAGCGGCCTTTAATTCTCCTGCAGAGAATCCTGCATTTTTCAGATCCAGTGCGCTATATCCAGCCGCTTTTAAAGCCGCAGCACTACATCCGCTGGTGCGCTTGATCGCAGCAGCTGATACACCCGCCGATCGCAGTCTGCGTAAATTTTCTGCCGAACAACCTGCTTTACGCACATCAGCCAAAGTCACACCTGCTGGTAAACCACCCGCTTTAGCTATATCACGAGGTGAAAAACCAGCACCCGATAATTGACCATCAGAATACCCGGCGTTTTTCATTTCATCAGCAGTAAATCCTGCTCCGCGTTCCTCACATGCCGTAAAACCACACACTTTCAAATCGGCAGCACAAAACCCAGCTTCTTTAAACTGTTTCGCACTAAACCCTAATGAGCGAAGATCCGGACAAGAGCAGACTTGTTTGAGCTCAGACAAATTAAAGCCTTTACGTTTTAATTGCTGACAAGTGCATGCTTGTTTTAAATCTTTTATCGTCGCCCCAGCATCCATGGCTTTTGTTAAGCTTTCCTGATCACAGTGTTGGTCTTTTAAATTTTGAAACCACACACTAGATTGAGGCCCTTCGATATTTTGACGTGCCAATGTGCCAAAACCAACACTCCCTTCGCCACCTTTCGCACCTACAGACTCCACACCTTCACCAAACGCCTGACTACGAATAATCGTAGGAATCGCACTTGTCCCTTTGGCCGTAGCTGCCTTGGCTTGTTGTATATTTTGCGACTGTTGTAACGCTGCATACTGTGCGGTTTGATTTAATGCACCAGGAATCGACTTAATTCCTGAAGGATTACGCACCACATCTGACGACGCATTTACAGGACGAGAAGAATAATATAATTTAGAAAACCCAACGACAATCATGGTCACGACCAAAACCAAAGTGAACGCAATGATGATGCGTGCTCGTGAATTGGAAAACAGTGCTTTAAGATTCTCTTTTCGTGTGGCCATTTTATAACCCTTCTATCTTAAGTTGCATAACCTTTCCATGCCACGACACCAATAATACGGGCGATTTTTGCATTTCATACGCATGCGTACCATCCGCGCTTGTCATACTACCAATCCAGCCCGGTGATAAAATAGTTAAATTAGTACGGATATACATTTTATTGGCTAATAACCAAGCACGTGCATCACCACCACTCACTACCAAACGAGTGCTGCCAACCGGAGGAACACCATCCAATACATGTAATAATGCATCACTTGCCGAAGGCGGTAATCCCTCCTCCATCGGCATGTTTTTTGCATTCGGTCCATACCCTTGCACCCGCAAATCAACGCGATAATCCACTGCTTTTTGCCCAGGAATCAACGTCAACATCACTGGTGTATTCAAACCACTCAATCGAACAGCCAAATTACCATAGGTGTACAATTTCATAGACTGAATCATTAAAGTATTACTGGTTTTATCCCATTGAATATTAAAAGAACTAGGATCACCCAAATCGAACGCTGAAATAGGCCAAGGAGCGCCAGTCGAATCTAAAAATACCAAAGAAGAAACAAACCCTTGAGACAAACGAATCACAGGTGGTGTTGATCCAGGAGATAAATTAACAAACTGGGATGTGGCTGTAGGCTTTGGCGGCGTATCTACCGGTTCAGATTTAGCAAATTCTGTTTGAGTATATTTCTTCCTAAGTTTATGAATCCTATCAGAATTCAAAGGGAATAATTGAGCTTCCACGCCACCAAATGCCAATTCATCAACCCCTTCAGCTTCGTCTTCAGAACTCATCACTAACGCGGGTTCGGCCGGCGCTGCTGAAGCAGCAGGAGCTTTCTTCTTAGCCTGTTTTTGTCGTACTGCTCTGATTTTTTTTGCTGCCAGGCTTGCAGAGCTGGACGCTGTTTTGGACGGTGCAGTCGCAGCAGAAGCATTGGTATTAGAGGCCGCATCTGTAGATGCAGCATCGGATGGCGCATCTTGTTTAGCACCCTGACCCTGTTGCGCCATATTGGGAGAATCTTTGGCTAATTTTTTTTGTAAAATACGCAATTGATCCAAGGCTTGTGTCGAGGAAGGCGCATCGTCTGCGCGCGCCACAGAAAACACAAGACTCAACACCATCATCCCCAGGATAATCACGTCATGCATGGGTTTGAACGTCATGATGCCACTTTCCCTGCCGCAGGCGCAGATACAAACTGCGCAATCCCAATACCTCGGGGTGAATTTAAAGTATCCACGCGAGTCACCAACATTGTCACATTAAGATTTTGTTGAGAAAACTCACTCGCACTTTGGTACGTAACCAAAATTGGCATCTGGATACGCCACGCATACCTACCATTGAGCACCCCTTTTTGTAAAATCACGGGTGCAGAAGTAGCCACAGCAGACACAACTAATTTTTTGGCTTTCACTGCTTCCAAATTATTCGAGGCCCCCAGCGCTGAAATAAATTGATCCCAACCTGCTGCAGTAAAGAACCCAGAAGAAGCAACCAGCTCGGAACGATAATTCACAAAATTGTAAGAAAAAGTAGCGATAGCAGCTTGGTTTGCCCACTGCAAAATGGCTGAGTCAGATTGATTGGGTGCGTTCAATGCCACCAGCGGGGTGATTCGGCCGTTAATACTGGTCGCAAAATACTTTGGCGCCGGTGGATGTGTAATCACATACGTTAACATGCTGGCCAAAATCACGTTGCCCACGATCGAAAACAATAAAATCAATATCATTTTCCGTTGACCATCACGGTAAAAATTATTTCTCATTGCAACTGCAGCCAACGCATCATCTGCCATACTAACCTATCCTTTCATTGTGGTATTTCTTTGACATTGCCATCATGTGTACCGTTATCAGCCAACAATGGATGAGAACTATAATTCGGCGCACCCATTGCTGTCAGTAACACCGGCGGCGTCTCTCCATATGTCGAGTAATAATCTGGTTCAGACCGTGTAGAATACGCATAAAATATGCCAAGGCCCAAGGCCAAATTAAGTAATACAGACAAAACCGTTGCAGTTTCTGCACCCCGATAAGTTTTGACATAAAATTGCTTAGATCGCTTAATTAAATCCCATGTCTTAACGCCCATATTTCACTCCGAGGCTTATGCCACTACTCGCTTAAACACAATCTCAATTCTAGAATTGGGTGACTCATCAGAACATTTCGTTATCGCAACTATAGGTTTATCATCCCCCAAGCCTTCTGTAAACACCATTCTTGCGTCAATATTATGTGACCAAAGATAATTGCCAACCTCTTTTGCTCTCGCAAGTGTCAACGCGCGCGTCCGCTCATTGGATCTATAGCAACTGGCATAAGCATTCACTTGCACTGTAATCTTTCTAAATAATTGCAAATAACAAACCACATCATTGAGCAATTCGTAAGACTCCCATCTAATCTTAGGAGATTCATTGGCAAACAATAAACGCGAAGGAATGCTGACTAAATATCTGTCACCCATTGTTATGATACGAACCCGCTTGATTCTGAGTTTTTGATACATATCCATGATGGCAGCATCTGAAACACCATCAACGCCTGTCGGCAATACCGGCTTATCATCTAAATAAGCAGGCACCTTCTCTTGACATCCCAACAACCCCCAGCTCAAAAGGAATAGGCCCAACAATACTCTCAAGTTCAACTCCTTTCGTCATTATAAATTGGGCCTGGACCCAAAACCAAAACTTACGCCTGCCATAAAGAAATCAGAACATAGAACATGCTGAGATACAAGCAATTTCTAGCTCTTATTCTTTAGGTGTCTCCGCTGCCGCCTTGCGTGCACGCTTTATTTTTAACGCGATCAAATTCACTTGTTCAGCAAGACTAGCCCCATCTGCCATATGCTGCTCATCAGGTGGATAAGCAGTGACTGATTGAAAATCTTTAATGATTTCGTTAGCCACTTTACCCGCCATATTGGCTTTTTGGCCTGTTAAGCGCTCAATTGCAATCAAATGATCTCGTGTTTCTTGGATAGGCAACAACGCTTGTGAAAACGCCTTTTTATCTTGCACTAAAATTGGCATGGCATTGTCAGGAAGTCGCAATGGCACAAAGATGGTCAGCACCCCTGTCACTTCTTCCTCAACCACATCTTCCACCTGCTCAGGCTCATTCATACGATGGAATGATAATAACGCAGACACACTACGTTCAACCGGCTCAGAAACAGTGGATTCTTGCAAAAAGTTCGTCAGCACCCCAATGGTTTCACTCTCTGGAGCCAAATCAATACCAGGGTTATTACTCGATAATATCGATTGAAAGCCCTGCAATTGCTTCATCAATTTATCTAGATATTCGTCTGGAGGTGGCTCTACTTTGAGAAATTGATTGATTTTCAATTGCTTCACTGGGTTCGGTGCTGCGTAAAACATATTGACGCGTACAATTTGAGATTTAAAGAAGATATGAGCTTCACCCTCTGTTTGATCTTTTAAATCCAACAAATCAATACGTGCCCGTTTTTCAAAAGAAGAACTGCGTGTATCCATATAACTATTGGTCATGGAATCTTCTTTGGTTTGAAAAGAATCCACTTTCGTCACGTAAGCTTCGCCAGCGGTTTTGGTGAAAAAATCCCAAGTGGCTTCTGGATCCTCTAATTTCATACAGATTTTAATATTGGTGTTCGCACCAATAGATGCAGCTTCCTCTTTAGATGCCTTCTGGAATGCCGGCAAATCCTGCCCAGCAAAAATAGCGGAAAACCCTAACGAACGCGCCTGAGCTGGCACTACGGCAAATCCTTTAACCGCATAATACCCATACTCATCCAAAATACAAATATAAGGGGTCGGTGCATTGGTGGGCTTACGTTCGATCACATCACGATAATCACCCTCTACGTCCTCACCCAATCCCGATGCCATCATCGCTTTCAATGACGATACAATGACTTTACCCAAATTGGATAATTCATCCGGAGATTTTTCTAAAGCAGGTAAGAGTACAACTAAGATTCTACGATTTAAAACCACATCCTTAAAATCCACTTCAGCAAGATTGGTACGAATGATATGACCATAAGTATCTGCCAAAGATGAAAAACTTCGCACCAACTGCATGGTAATAAAACCATGCTGCTCCAGTACTTGTGATACCTGCTTGCCTTTTTTCTCTTTATTATATCCCGGTAAGGTACCCAAATAGTTACGCAGTGGATCGGTCACAAGTTTCGGTATTTGATCAATATTAACCGCTTCTTGCTCATCTCTGGGAAACATTTTATCAATCACAATTGACTCTAAACGACCCAAATCGAAATAATTTCGAATGGAGTTCGCATCTAGCAAAATATACCCTTCATCACGCATATAAACCAATAAGCGCATCAACGCTTCAACAAACGCAATGGCACGACCCTTCCACATATCACCATCCGCTGATCCCGCACTTTCCCCCATCAAACTCACAATCAATTGGGTTAACATGCTTGATGATCCTTGGCAGAAAGGATTCAAAGTATTGGATAAACGTTTTTCTTGTGGCCCAACAATATCCCGCGCACCAGTCATGAAGTTAATCACCAATAAATCATCTTCACGACCCATGCTACGTACCATGGAAAATACTTTGGCGTAAAGAGAGTTATCGCCTTTCCCATCCACATAAATAAAACCGCTGCTTTGCACCAATGCATTGTAAGCAATCGATATCAGTGCTTCTGTTTTACCACTACCCGTAGATCCAAAGATCAATACGTGGGTTCGCATATCTTCATTCGCAAACCAAACTTCTTTATTGGTTTGTTTTTCATTCCCAAAAAAAGCAATGCCGCGTGCAACATAAGGCAATTTAATACCCGGTTTTAAATCGTTATAATCTTTGGTTTTAGAGATTTGTGGCAAGCGAAAAGGCAGCTTATGTTTGCGCGTGATAGCGTACCAAAACATGGCGATACTTAAGAAGAAAAAAATCACGCTGGCTTGTGGCAGATAAAAATTAGACGCCACACAAGTAAGCAAAACCACACTCACATTAGTAGGTTGCTGAAAAAACGCAACAATACGCTGACCCAAGGTGCGCGTATCACGCAGTAATTTGGTAGGATCTATCTCATTCCGAGAATCAATACCTCGCATCATGATTGTAGCCCCTGCAATTCTTTTGGCGATAATTTGACTTCTCGAATGGCAATTTCTAACGCTTTAATTGCCTCATCAATCATGGGCGCACGTGAACTTCGTCCCATTCTTTTCTCGGCTTTCCAATGGGCAAAAGGCCCACCCACTTCGCTATACGGTGTCTGTCGACCCACACAATTACACATATACCATAAGCGACGATCCACCGGCTTCAACCACAAAAACTCCGAACTGGGTACAACCCCGTCTTGACGTGCAGCGTCCAGCAAAGAAGCCATCACTGTCAGCAAATAAGCATGGCGCCCCAAAACTTCTTGAACCAATTCTGTGTTCAGATATTTATCAATTATTGACCGAATATCACCTGGATCCAACTTACCAGCAGCATATGATTGATCCAAATTTTTTGAAATCGTCGCATAAGCCGTTTTATCACGATTAATCCGTGCCAAAAAAATCGCAGCCAATGCTTGAACATGCAGGGGGCAACGATCAAATCCATCCCAGGCAGGGCCTAATTGCAAGGTAAAAATCCGTTTGGCATCCCCGCGCCTCAATCCAGCAGTCAATTCTGAGCCTGGCACAGAAGAACTATCCAGTAACACATCAGATTTTTTTAATAATTTATATTTGCGCGCAAACTCCATGGGCGTCAAAGCCATCGCCCATTGCCCAACATTGACATCGGTACTGATCAAATCTTCTTTGATCACAGGCATAATCGCAGGCCAATTTTGTTGCTCCTGCTGACGTAACGAGTTCATAGTATGCTTTCTACGATATTTCATGGTCACATCAGAACGATACAAAATAATTCCAAATATAACCATCATCATCATAATGGGATAACGACTGTAACTACCGACATGCTCTGTAAATGTCATCAACTGTTCCCAATCAACCTGACTTGGATCCAGTGTTTGCATCAAGAGAACATCGTTATCAAGCTCGGCATCTTGGAGAAAATAGGAAATCCATCTTGCTTGCATGGTATTAAAAGCAAAGACAAACGCAACAATATACTTTCTTCCTGTCAACCAAATAGCATATCCTGCAAAGATAACCAGGGCTCCAATCCAAGCCCATGCCATTGAGTGATCGCCGGACTGCTGTTGCTGTTGTTGTCCCATCCGTAAAATCCTAGTCCTGTCTCATCCACTCCAGTATATACTGAGAATCACTCTATTGTTAACATGCGGAAATAAATTTTGACAAAATAATCAGTTCATTTTATAATCATCTTTCTCATAAATCTTCATAAGAGCCTTTTACATGTACAAAAAAAATCTACTTTCTCGCATACTATGGGCAGTCTTCGTGGTGTTTGCAACCCAAACCACTGTCTTTGCTGAACCCACTAATCTGGGCTTAGAGAAAAAGAATCTTGTTGAATACCATGATTCTGGCGCATATATGGCTGAAATCCAAACGGTTGCCAACAATGCTTCACAATATATTACACATGAAGCCCTCGTGAATAAAACATCAGCTAATCCTAAAAAATTAGCGATTGTCCTAGATATTGATGAAACTTGCTTATCCAATTACAGTAATATGATTACCATCGACTTTGCAAATTTACCTGATAAAATCCTAGAGCAAATCTCAGCTGCTAACGAACCAGCCATTCAGCCGATGTTGGATTTATATCAAAAAGCATTGCACAACAATATCGCAGTATTTTTTGTCACTGGCCGGGACCAATCCCTAGAAAAAGCAACCATTCAAAATTTACACACAGCAGGATTTGAGAATTGGTCAGGCTTAACGTTACGTCATGGCCAGATTCCTACCATAGAATACAAAACCAAAGCCCGCGCCAACATCGCCAAACAAGGCTACACCATCATCGCCTCCATAGGGGATCAAGACTCAGACTTGACAGGCGGCTATGCATTACAAACATTCAAATTACCCAACCCATACTACTATCTACCATAAGCATCCCTTCTCCCCAAGGGGGAGAAAGTGCCCGAAAGGCGGATGAGGGGAAATCCAAAATAGAAATCCCTTCTCCCCAAGGGGAGAAGGTGCCCGCAAGGGCGGATGAGGGGGAAATCTAAGTGGCGCCCATAACAGTAAACGACCGACCCCCACCTCCCAAACCATCAGCAGCCACCCCCGGTTTAAACATACTCGACAGCGCCAAGCCGACCCCACCGGCCATTGCTGTCGCTCCCGATACGATCGTCCCCATCGCAATCTGCGATCCCGTTAAAGACGCCACAATCGGCACATAAGCCGCACCAGAGGTCAACGACAATAACACCAACGCCCCCATAATCAATAAAAAAGCACTGACCGCCTGAATAGTAGTAAAGAGCAAATTGAGCTTGAATGCGTAATTCCCAGCACTCTCCACTGCAAGATTGGTTGCTGAGGGTGGCACATCCATTATATCAAACTCAGATCCCCCCTCAGACACCTCTGATGAAAGCGACACAGCAACAGATGGACGCACAACAATCACAGGCGGAGGCGCTGCAGGACGAACATCAGGCAACGCCAAAATCTCTGGCTCCCTTAGTGCAGAAAAGAGCAAACGCTCAATATATTTTCTACCCGAAGCATCATAAGCGGCGTGTGATGTAAAAACAGTTTCCACCTGATCACTCAAATCCTGCACCAAACCCTGTGCAAACCCCGGCGCATTCAGGACATTCTGAGCTTGCAAAATCACATCTTGCAAAGCCTCAAAGCGTAAGCCTAATCCATTTTCCTGGGTAATAATGTGTACCAAATGTTGTTTACGCACTGCAATTGAATCATGATCATCTCTATCTGCATACTGGTTTAACGCACTAATACTGTGCAACAGAGCAACACGTTTTGTTTCTAGCGCCTTAGTCGCATCAGCAACAATAGCCCGAACTTTCTGATTTAATAACAAATTCTTATTACTACCCAGTAGACCCTGTAGAGAATCCACAATTCTGAGCACATCCATAAAATCATATGCCGCCGAGAGCAGTTGTCTGAAACGATTCACAGTTTCAGCCTTCAATCCCAAATCGTCTGCGTCTAATATACACCACGTCAACGCTTGAGATGCCCCCTCTAAATTGAGACCTGCATTCAAACCCGCAAATTGTACCCGCAAGCTTGGATTGTCATTGGGTCTAAGCGTTTCTTGAATAAAGGGCGGATGGCTCTCCACTAAAAACGCTATCAATCTTAGAAAAAAAGCGCTGCTTGCATCCTTCTTTTCCAAGTGCAATAAATTGTCAAATGGTACGAGAAAATGAGTCGCTAATGTGGTTAAAGACAATGCCATCTCAGGATATATCTGCCTTACCGCCTTAATGAACTTATCCCGGCGTTTTTTCCCACCAGCGGCAAACAAACCAACCAGATCAATCACCGTACTATATTGGGCATTCAATCCCGAGATGATGGGCAATCGTTTGTCCTTGAATGCATCTAGTAACGCATCTTTCTCAAAAAATCCAGGAACATCATCCAATTGATTAGACAGCTCTCTCAGCAAAAACAACAAGTGATTATTATTTGTATTTGGTGACTCCAAATACATCATACTTATCACAGACGAACTCAAATCACGCAATATCCCTTGTGATTCTGCAACCAAACTGCCTAAATTCAGGGTATGCATCCACTTGGATTCGTAGCCTTCTTTTAATTCCTGCACTTCTCGTCTTAATGAACGCAGCGTACTTAGAAATTCCTTAGGATAATAAATTTCTTTAAGAAGGTCGTACATTTCATCAGGTTGATCAGCAATTAGAGCTTGGTCGGGAGGATTCACAAACTGATCTAAGGGAATCAGAATGTGGTCTAAAATTTCTTCAAATGCGCCACACAAAGCAATCGCTTCTTGATCATTGACCGTAGTGTGATCATTTTCACTAAGATCAGGAGGATGCTGTAAATTCAATAGAATATTTTTACACGCCATAACCATAGATCGTAGTAAATTTAAAGTATTTGTCGTCTGATTCGGAAAACGTCCCATCAAGAACTGATTTTTCCTCGACTCTTCTGCAAAATAACGAAGTTGTTTAAAAAAAATATTTGGCTTTGCTTGTAAAAAAATATCAGTCCCATGCCGCGCACGATTCAGTAGGCCATCCTCACCTTGAGCATAATCATAAGCGGCGGCAAAGGGTAGTTCAGACATGTCTATCAAAGAAACCTGTGTGCCACACTCTTCTTTGAGACCCCAAATCTTATGCGTTTCTTGTGTTGCGTTATCCGTAAAACGAAGGCCTGCATATTTAACAAACGTACTTTCCCTTCCACTGCTCCCCTGCAATAAATCGATGAATAATGCAAAGAGTTTTTCGGTAGAATCTCTCTCATCAATCACGTCAGGTAAAAAAAAGCTTGCAGTATGATCTTCATAGTCTGATTCGAACAAAGCACGCACGTCTCGATTGCCTTGAAGATGCTTCTGCAATGCGTCAAACCCTTTCTTTAAAGCAATTGCAGTACCAACAACAGCAATTCCAGCGAGAGCCACACCAGCTGAATTTAATGAAGGCATAGACTTCACCGCCCCCAATGCATCTTCAAACCCTTCTTTAGTCGTTACCGCCCCTTTGGCAAGTTGTGTTGCCCCACTGGTTACAATATGTCTAAACTTCCCTCGCACCTCGCTCTTCACATCAGTTGTCATTCATCCTCCCTGTCCACCACTAATTTCAAATCCGGAGGCCCGCAGCGTTTGACCACTTCGCGTCCCTCGCGATACACCTCGAATGTTCGGAGTGATTCATTGGTGTCACCATCCACCAACTCTACATCCATCCCTTGCTCATCGACCAAGGTCACAGACAAATGCATCTCACGAAATCCGCCAATATGATAGCGCTCTTGCAACAATTTGATGATATCCAACAAGCTGTCCGTCGCTTCGGTCCTATCATGCCTACCATGAAAGATAATTTCCATAGGTTCACCCCATTTATTTGTGATTATTGTGAGAGTTAGCGGTAAAGCTTGAAATTACTTGAGATTTTGCAAAACAAGCACGCGGGACGTAGTAATGATAGGGTGCATTTGCTCTGCTCTTTGTCATACGCTGACGAATCCGTTATACTTCTCAGACTGTGCCATCAACTCATGCCTCTATGGTTTTTATTGCTTGCGGGTTAAACCACAAAACTGCACCGCTGTCTGTTCGAGAAACGTTTGCCCTGTCCTCAGAGAAGCAAAAAAACGTCATGCATGCGCTCATGGACTTACCTGAAATTAACGAGATCCTTTTATTATCCACGTGTAATCGCACCGAATGGTATTGTGATGCCCAAGATGCCCAATTGGTACTTTCTTGGTTTGCAGAGTCTCATCAAATGTCTCTTGAACAATTACACTCCCATTTGTATCTCTTCGAAGGTCAAGCCGCAGTCCAACATGCCCTTCGTGTCGCCAGTGGTTTGGATTCGATGATGTTGGGTGAACCACAAATCTTAGGGCAGATGAAACAAGCTTTTCTATTTTTTGAAGCACAAAACACCATTGGATCACAATTACAGCAAGTCTTTCCTTTCATTTTTGGTGCCACAAAACGTATCCGCAACCAAAGTGGTATCGGGCAACATGCCACTTCTATTGCCTATGCAGCATCTAAATTGATTCAACAACATTGTCAAAAAACCACCAATATCACAACCTTGCTAATTGGCTCCGGAGAAACAGCCACGTTGGTCGCCAAATACCTGCATCAACAAGGCACCCATCAGTTTATGATTGCCAGCCGATCTGAAGATCATGCCCTCACATTGGCTGATCAATACGCTGGCGAAGTAATTCCAGTACAAGATCTCATCCCCGCGTTGACCAAAGCAGATGTGATCGTATCGGCCACAGCATGCCCTTACCCATTTATTTCTCCCAGCATGGTAACCACTGCGCTAGAACAACGTCACCATGCGCCCATGCTCTTTTTAGATCTCGCGGTCCCCAGGGATATTGAACCTCAAGTAAGTGATTTGCCTTACGCTACGCTATATAATATCGATGATTTGGAACGCTTAACACAAGAAGGGCTGCAACAACGCCAAGCTGCGGCACAGCATGCCGAACAACTCATTGATTTCGAACTCAACACCTTCATGAACGAGCACCGCGCATTGCGCGCCAAAACCTTGATATGTGACTATCGCAATACCATGCAAGCTTTGGCTGAACAAGAATTACAACGCGCCCTGCAAAAATTAAACCACGATCAATCTCCTAATGATGTCATGACAGAATTCAGTCAACGCCTCATTAAAAAATTCACGCATATCCCATCGATAGGTCTACGCCAAGCGGCTTTGGATCAACGCGATGACGTCTTAGATTTGGCGCATGCGATCTTTCACTCAGATGAACATAGTTATGAAGATATCACTTGAAAATAAATTAGAACAAATGTTGGAGCGATTTCAAGAAATCAGCCGCTTGCTGTCTGAAGCCAGCATCATTGCTGATCAAGAACAGTATAAAAACCTGTCTAAAGAATACGCGCAATTGGAGCCCATCACCGCTTGTTACTCCGAATACCGCGATGCAAAGGCTGAAGCTGCCTCCATGGAAGCAATGTTGGCAGAAGAAGATGCTGAATTAGCAGCCATGGCAGCTGAAGAATTACCCAGTCTCCAAGCAAAAATCACCGCGTTAGACGACGACTTACAGTTTCATTTGATTCCCAAAGATCCGGATGATGCGCGTAATATTTATTTAGAGGTACGAGCCGGCACTGGTGGAGATGAAGCCGCTATTTTTGCTGGTGATCTGTTTCGAATGTATGCTCGTTTTGCCGAAACACAGGGATGGCATCTCGATATCATCAATGCGAATCATGGTGAGCATGGCGGGTTCAAAGAAGTCATCGCCCATATCTCTGGCCAACAAGTGTATGCTAATTTAAAATTTGAATCCGGCACCCATCGCGTACAACGTGTGCCTACCACTGAATCGCAAGGACGAGTCCACACCTCTGCATGTACGGTGGCTATCATGCCAGAAGTAGATGAAATTGACGATATTCAAATCAATACTGATGATTTGCGCGTTGATACGTTTCGTGCCTCCGGTGCCGGTGGCCAGCACGTGAATAAAACTGACTCTGCCATTCGCATCACACATCTTCCCACTGGCGTGGTTGTCGAATGTCAAGATGAGCGCTCCCAACATAAAAACCGTGCCAAAGCGATGGCATTGTTAAAAACAAGATTACTATCTGCACAACAAAGCCAACAAAAACAAGAACAAGATCTGACCCGAAAACTACAAGTCGGGACAGGCGATCGCTCAGAACGAATCCGCACCTATAATTTCCCCCAAGGTCGCCTGACCGATCACCGTATTAATCTGACACTCTATAGTCTGGCTGAAATCATCGAAGGCAATTTAGAAGAAGTTGTAGAAACCTTGAAACGAGAGCATCATGCAGAATTACTGGCTGAGTTGGGACAACATGACTAATCTATGCATCAAAGAAGCGCTACGCTTTGAGTCAAACATCAAAGATGAACACGATGCACAGCGTGACAGAGAATTGCTCCTGCAATATACCCTCAATGTATCCCGCGCCTATTTGTACACCCATCCTGAGTCCCCATTATCTTCCACACAAACCACCACGTTTCAGCATGCCATGATGCAGCGCCAACAGGGCATGCCCATCGCCTATATTACCGGACAACGTGCTTTTTGGTCTCTTGAGCTTGATGTCACGCCCGATACGCTCATTCCAAGACCCGAAACTGAGCAATTGGTTGAGATTGCCTTATCGGCACTAGATGCAACAGCGCCTATCTCTCTTTTAGATTTGGGCACCGGCAGTGGCGCTATTGCATTGGCATTGGCCACTGAGCGTCCCGAGTGGCATATTACAGCGTGTGATCGCTCTGAAAACGCATTAACTGTCGCAACACAGAATGCAAAACGCCTAGGATTACTCAATATCAATTTTGTTTTATCCGATTGGTTACAATCATTCAGTCAACAACGATTTGATGCGATTATTTCTAATCCCCCATACCTGTCGGCAGAAGATCCCCATTTACAGCAAGGCGATCTGCGTTTTGAACCCCCATCAGCATTGATCAGTGGCCAAAGTGGCTTAGAAGCATTGCACACTATCATCCAAAACACATATAATTCGTTAAATGATCATGGCATACTTTTGCTAGAACATGGATGCAAACAAGGCGCCGCAGTTCATGACTTATTGCACCATTATGGCTATCATGACATCCAATGCTGGCAAGATGGGCAAGGGCATGATCGTGTGACTGGAGGTAAAAAAATCCTTCAGGACTGTGAAAAATCCGCTATAATGGATCCTAATCTTTTAGGCGCTAATAATTTTAATAAAAGTGAGTGATATATGAAAACTGACAACACCGTTGGCTCCATGGGCATTGCACCTTACAAAGAGTCCCCCAACGAAGATTATATGAATGAGGCTCAAATCGCCCACATCGAAAAAATTTTGCTGGCTTGGCGCCAGTCTTTGATGGAAGAAGTAGATAGAACGGTTACGCACATGAAAGATGAAGCTGCCAATTTTCCCGATCCCTCTGATCGTGCTAGCCAAGAAGAAGAGTTCAATATTGAGTTGCGAACACGCGATCGTGAGCGCAAACTCATCAAAAAAATCGAAGACGCTTTGGAGCGCTTGCTGGAAGACGATTTCGGGTATTGCGAAGCTTGTGGCATTGAAATTGGATTGCGTCGTCTAGAAGCACGCCCCACTGCGACGTTATGCATTGACTGCAAAACTTTATCAGAAATTAAAGAACGGCAAAATCAAGGAAACTAAACCAGCCAGAACTGACGCAAAACCCCGAGGTTGAGACGGATTTAGTATTTCATGAGAAAGTTTAGATAAAAGAATGACCGAATAAAATAGATCGGGGGTTTGCTTAGGTCCTGAAGATGATTATCCTAAGTCCTGCGCAATCCTTTCCCAATACCGATCAACTGTGCCACGATTAGCTTCTAATACCGCGGTAGCAGATGAGATTTGCTGCTCGCGTTGCTCAACATTCTGGTGTAATGCAATCAATTTATCTGCAAATTCCTCTGCTGAAGCACAAGGTTGTAACGCTTTTTTCTGACTTAAGTCTTCGCAAATAGATTTGGAGTTTTGCATATAGGGGCCGCAAAACACCGGTACTTGCAATGCGATAGGCTCCAAAACATTGTGGCCACCTATGGGCACCAAGCTTCCTCCCACAAACGCATAATCACTCAAACGATAAAAACCCATCAATTCACCCATGGAATCCAACACAATCACATCACAATCTTCTTGGATGGTTTCTAGCTGACTACGCAAACCAACCTTCCAACCCTGCTGTTTCACTAATGTATGGACGGTTTGAAAGCGCTCGGGGCGACGTGGTGCAATCAATAAAACCATCTCTGGAATCGCTGCTTTGATACGCGACAATTGTGCTAATAATTGTGATTCCTCATCCTCATGAGTACTGGCAGCAATCCACACTGGGCGATGAGCACCCCAAGCAACTTTCAATTGATCCAAGGTGTCCGTCTTTGCCGAAAGTATCGACAAGTCAAACTTCATATTCCCCATCATGCTTGCTTTTGATGATGATGCGCCTAACGCTTGATAGCGCTGTGTATCCATATCAGATTGCGTGCCAATCCATTCAAATAAAGATAATAACGGCGCAAAAAAATAATGCATTTTCTGGTAATGAACAAAGGCCTGATCAGACAAACGTGCATTTACCAACACCAAAGGTATCTTAGCGAAAACAGCTTGCTGCAACATATTTGGCCATAATTCTGTTTCCATGATAATACCCATTCGCGGTTGAATCTGTTTGAAGAATCGACGCAAACACCAGGGTAAATCATACGGAATATACTGATGCGATACCTTTGACTTAAAACGCGTTTGCACTTGTTGCGACCCCGTTGGCGTCATGGTGGTGATCATTACCCGCAAATTGTTTGCTAACATGCGCTCAACCAATGGCGTGACCGCAACCACTTCACCTAAAGAGACTGCATGCACCCAAACATCAACAGCAGTGGGCGCCCGACCTAAGGCAAAACGCTCAGAAATTCTTTGACAATACGCAGACGAACGTCGACTTTTCCATAATAAACGTATGAGAATCACGGGCACCAAAGCGTACATTGCCAAGGTATAAATTTTTCTCATGCTGGGACCCAATGCCTTCATCTGTGCTACCTTATTATCTTACAATCCGAAACGCTAGGATTATACGCTAATCTTGAATGATATACTCAAGATTTTTCAAACTGCGAGTTTTGGGTATAATACCATGCTTAAGCTGTGAATTACCCACTCAGGAGTCCCGATGGATTTACGTCAATTTTTCACCAACCACGCCTGGTGGGGTAAATTGATTGGCACGTTTCTTGGGTTCCTTATGGCAGGACCACTTGGTGCATTTTTAGGGCTCATCTTAGGTAATTTTTTTGACCGTGGCCTTGCCATTCACTTTGCTCAACCTTTTTGGCATTACCACCATGAAAAAAACCCCGAAGTTCAGCGTGTATTTTTTGAAGCCATGTTCGCAATCTTAGGCCATTTTGCCAAAAGTGATGGCCATGTTTCCAGCCAAGACATTGGATACACCAACGAAATCATGACACAAATGAAATTAAGCGCACCACAAAAAAAAGCTGCTCGCCGTTGGTTTACAGTCGGAAAATCGGCGCAATTTAATCTAACCCTTAGCATGCAAAATTTATATAAAGCTTTGCAGCAGAAACCTCATTTGATTCGCCTATTTGTACAAACACAGTATCAATTCGTCAAACAAGGGGAGTTAACCAATAAGAAAGTCGAGATTCTTAACACCATCCTCGCCCATCTCCAACTTGCACCGTTATACCAACACTTTCAATTCGCCCAAGATTTTCCATGGTATTTTAATTGGCAGCAAAATAATTCGCAGCAGCAGGAGCATCAACAGTCCTATCAACGCCAACCCCCACCATCATATCACCATGCCATAGGTGATCCTTATGATGTTTTGCAGATCAAAGCCAGCGCGTCAAAATCTGAAGTCAAACGTGCCTATCGTCGTCAAATCAGTTTACATCATCCTGATAAATTAATTGCCAAAGGTGCTTCTGCAAGTACCATCAAAGCCGCAACCGAAAAAACCCAAGAAATCAGTAAAGCATATGAGAAAATTTGTTTAATGAAAGGATGGTAACCCCATCATACCAGTTGAAAGTCTGGCGCAGCATCAGGATCGGGTGGACGCTGCTCCAAACCCATCGCAGCAAACACACCACATTTCCCCAAAGCACCTGTTAAAAAAGCTGTTGTTCCAATGCCAAACACCGCCAAAGACGCCGTAGGATAAGCCGCAAGACAGAATAGACCCAACAATGCCACCGCACCGCCCGCCAATACTAGCATAGAATAAAAATTGAAATTAAAATACGTATGCCTATGCTCTGAATTAGGCTGTTTGTCTGCAGGAAATACTCTCGACACTTGGTCATGCTGCTCACCAGGATTCAATCCGTAATATTGATTTTCCCTAACCGAAGGCAAACCCCTACTGCACTTCACAACCAGTTGTTCTATTTCAACTGTGTATACCTCACCATGCTGAGAACGTTCGCGTAATCCATCCAATACTAGAATCATCTCCGCAGACTTAGGCCACTGCATTTGAATCAGCGCGGAAACCATAGAAGCGTCTTTTTCTTCAACTATTTGAGCTATTTGATAAATAAAATAACAAATCCAGTGGCCGCTATACTCATAAGGCATCACAGATCGAGTCTGCGTTATTCTACTCCAATTAGGCATAAACGTCTGAGTCATAGTTGCAACATCAAGATAATATGACGATTTTACATTTTCCACATTCAAGGTTTGCGCTGTTAACGCTGTGGTTAATGTCTTCGTCATCTTATCCAGTGAATAACGCTTTGCTCTTTCTTTTCCGGTTGGATCAATGACCGTGATAATCCTTGTTGCCATCTCGTAGCATAGCAAAACCCATATATTACGTGGCGACCATGCAGGGTAACGCTGCCCCTCCAAAAGCGGAAATACCATCAAATCCTTACCTTGCAGCAACGTTGGATTTTCAGCAAGAGCGCGGTTTAAAGTAGTCTCACTATCAAATAAATCAATATTGTTAGAATCATCTGTGATAGGAGGAAATACAACTATCCCAGCTTTTTCATAATATAAAGGAGTGGCCAAAGCCTTAGTTGTAGCCACTCCTTTATGCGTAAACGTAGGCTCATAACCCAACCGCACCAATAAAGATAAAACATCCTGAACGTCAAGTTTATTTGGGAGGAGTTTTTCTGAGGCTTCCAATGATTCATTCATAACAACTGCTTATAAAACATTGTGATTGTATATTGTGCACTGTTTGTCATATGAAATAAAGCAATGACACCATACAACATTAAGACAGATCTCGATCACGCACATTCCAACGGTCTAAAACCTGCACCACAGCGTGAGCCAAAAGCTGATGTACTGCTGTCGTTGGATGCAATTGATCAAAAAACAAATAGCCCAGACATTGACCCTGATCTTCTGCCTGCATCACAGCTAACCCCTGTTGTTGCGGCCGCAGATGTAAGCACTTTTCTTCGATATGTGTCAAACCATACTGTTCAGGATGCGCTTTCAAATCTACAAATAATCGATCAACATCCAAATACACCCAATCCAAATCACGATATTGGGTTTGTAATTTCACAACCATTTCTTTTAAAAGCTGATTATGGGTCTGCGTAATCTTAGACAACTGATCCACTGCATCCAGTTCACGAGCAAAAGGTGATTCCCCTAAATTGGGCAACCCCACAACCAACACACGATGTGCACCATGATCGACCAAGCGTTGCAAACTGGCTTCAATAGCCGTAATCACTGCTTCAATATCTGCTTCATTCGCCGCCGGATGAACCAAGTAGTCATTAGCGCCTATCCATAACACTAATGCAGTCTCAGCATCCAAACGTGACTGATGTGACAATAAATAACTATCGATCTCTTGAGATAATGTGAACGACTCCCCTTGGGTATTTAAAACACCCGCGCCGCCAAAAGCATAATTTAATACAGACTGCGCCTTTGTTTTAGGAAATAAAACGTCGATGCTGCGATCCACCCAAATCGGACCATTGCTAAATCGACCCTGATAATATACTGCTCCCGAAGGAATACGATGATTAGAATATTCGTAGCTATTACCCGTATCCGACAAACTATCCCCGAAAACAATCAATTTTGAGAGCGGCTGCGACCAAGCAGAAGCTGCCAAAACACCAGTCAAAATAATTGTAAACCATGCTTTCATTGAAATATTTCCCTAAAAAATTTGTGTCGTATAGCACAATAGCGTGATCTAAACGCCTACCGTTGTCAAATTCAACTGTCGGCCACATATCCATGCTTTATTTAATTTATGCATCACATCCTTGGCCATACCTTTCGGCAAACGCACTGTAGAATGATCATCATGAATTTTTAATGCGGTGATATGACGACTTTGTAACCCAGCCTCATTGGCAATTGCACCAACAATATTACCCGGTTTGACCCCATGGACGCGACCCACATCAATACGAAATAATTCGTGTTGATAATCCGTAGGAACCGCGCGCTGATCTTTGCCAAATGATCGACTACTTTCACGTCCATCACGGCCACGATGTTTCGCACCCCGCTCATAACGAGACCGTGGTTCTCTTTCTCTTGTAGAGCGTGATACCGCCTTTATTTCTGGTAATTGCTGTACCCATGGCTTATCTTGCTGAGATGCCAGAGCCAATACTGCAGCCAAATCTTGTGCTGATACGTCAGGGTGTTCACGCAAATACATCTCCACGAGACGTTGATACTCTGGTAAATGTTGATGGTGAAGGCGCGCTGTCATGGTTTGCATAAAGCGTTTTTCTCGCGCTTGCTGAATCGTATGGTTATTCGGTACCGCCATTTTTTCAATGCGCTGTCGCGTATGGCGCTCAATCATATTCAGCATACGTGATTCACGCGGCGTCACAAACAAAATCGTGACACCACTACGGCCTGCACGCCCTGTTCGGCCAATACGATGAACATATGTTTCACAATCATGAGCCATATCATAATTGATCACATGCGTCACACGTTCCACATCCAAACCACGGGCTGCAACATCCGTAGCCACCAAAATGTCAATGGTACCTTGTTTGAATTGTGAAATCACGCGTTCACGCAGTGCTTGTGAGATATCGCCATGAATTGCCATCGCACGGTGTCCTTGTGCAACCAAGGCTTCAGCAACTTCTTCGGTACTGGTTTTGGTACGTACGAAAACAATCATACCTTGGTAATCTTCTACTGCCAAAACGCGCAACAGCGTATCAGGTTTTTGTCCTTGCCCTGAAAAGATAAACCGTTGCTCAATGGTCTTCACTGTGGCGGTTTCTGTTTGGATTTCAACAGACACTGGGTCTTGTAAATAACTTTTAGCAATCTGGCGAATTCTTGATGGCATGGTCGCTGAAAATAGTCCGATCTGACGCTGTTCAGGCAATTGCTGTAACACTGTTTCCACATCTTCAATGAATCCCATTCGCAACATTTCATCAGCTTCATCTAAAACTAAAGTACGTAATTGTTTGAGGTTTAGAGTACCCCGTTGCAAATGATCAAGAATACGCCCTGGCGTACCCACAACAATATGCGCACCATCTTTTAATTTTTTCAGCTGCGGTCGATAATCCTGCCCTCCACAAATCACCGAAACCCGCAATCCAGGCAAATGACAACCCAACGCTTCAATATGAGCCCCCACCTGAATCGCCAACTCGCGTGTTGGTGCAAGTACTAATGCTTGTGGTACAAATTGACCCACCTCTAAATTTTCTAAAATAGGCAATCCGAAAGCGGCAGTTTTACCTGTGCCGGTCTGCGCCAAAGCAATCACATCCTTTTTTTGCAACATCCATGGGATTGTTTGTTGCTGAATTGGCGACGGCGTTTTAAATCCTAAATCATTGACAGCTTGTAGTAATTTGTTTGATAACTGTAATTCTTCAAAGCAAGTCGGAACAACACTCATGATATTTCCTATATTGTATTCTTTTGATAAATCAATGTAAAAACTGGTCAGTATAATATCAGGATTTTAGGTAAATTGCACTATTTTTTCTCTGAAATGATTTTTAAAAAATCCTGTCGCCGCAATCCTAGTACAATAAAACAAATCTTATCCCGTAAACCATCATACGATTTTTTTGATCTTTTTTAGACTTTAGTGACCATAACATGATCTTTATTAAGGTTGCCTTAATATTAATTGGTTAATATTAGATCATGTCTAACCTAACATGGTATGAGTATGAGCGGAATGTGGGTTGTAGAACAAAAACAATTACAACAAATTTACAAAAATATTCTAGCATTCAAGCGTGATGTTGCAAAAATACAGGGTGTAGCACCTAGAGTATTTGTTAATCAATGGGTCAAAAAGGTCAATGCGATTGAACATAAAATTGAGCATAAGCACAAACATTCATTTTTTGACACGCGCATTCCTCAACTTCGAAAAGACATCAAAGTATGTCGGCAACAAATCAACGCTCTCCTTTCGCTAATAGAAAAATCCGAGCATATCGCTGAAAAGCTCGTAAGGCAAAGTAGAGAAGTTACTGAGTCAATGATTCATATCTTTTCACCCACTTCACCTAACAGTGTCACTCAATTCACGCCATACGATAGAATAAGCCACAGCTTTCAGGGTACGGATCCATTCGATAGCATAAAAACCTCTGGGGCAAATGTATGGGCAGCCTGTCGAGCAAGGCATACTGGACTTGTAGCGTCAAATGAGATCCAAGGGTTTAGTGGAAACCGCAAAAACACACTGGTGCAATTGTTACTAAAAAAAGATGGTGATTTTGTAGATGCTATTGATGACGGAAGTCTACCCATTGAAGGAGAAATTGGCCGTCTTATCCTTCAAAGATTGAAAGACATTCATGGACCAAGCACTTTTTTAAGTACACCCAAAAATCCTAGGGTTATCCATCAATTAAATCATGCAGGAAAGGCGATAAGAGCGGCCATGACTGCATCAGGAGATGGTATTTTGAAGTGTGATTATAACGCACTTTACATTGAACTAACCAAATTGGTGCTTCACGCTGAACTGCACCCAAATGACAAAACATTTTGGTTAGGTACAGCTCGTGCAGTG
This sequence comes from Gammaproteobacteria bacterium, assembly GCA_024742995.1. GTDB lineage: Bacteria > Pseudomonadota > Gammaproteobacteria > Legionellales > Legionellaceae. Next base: position 28,925 of record JANSXK010000011.1, on the reverse strand, counting down.
ATAGCAACCATCGTCGAAAAAAATGGGCAAGGCACGTACCTCAATTGCGAGGATAGCAAATGGACATGGCACCTTAACCGCATTTGGATACAAACAGCCATAATGTTAGGATTTACCTGTGAATTGGTTGAGCAACACTTTCCTATTATTGAGGAAACCCTGTTGTCTCAAGATGGCGGCGTAAGCTTTATAGAAGCATTGCTCGGTGAAGTACGCAGTAACGCAGATCAAACATCGCAGTATAATGGTTATGATTCCCCAACTGCAACCACACAAGAAATATTGGTTTTGCTCGATTTAGGATGTATTCCTGAAAAAAACCCGACAACAAATCGCATCTATTTTTCCAAACGAAGTATTCGAGAAAGTCCTTCACTATTTCAACCTATCGAACTTGCAGAAACAACATTATCAAACACACCATCTCCAAGACCGCATTCAAGAACACGATCTCACAGTTGGGTCGATGGGTTTCCAAGCTCAGAGTCACCCTTGAAACAATCTCCTGCCCAATTTTTTGTCCCTGTAAACTCTGCAACAATCCGAAGAAATACTTTCAAACCAGTGAGCAATGACCAAAATAATGATACTATGCTTTTATCATAATCTAATTCATAGGAAATGACATGGGCTCTTCTAGATTAAGTGGACTCTGGTCTCAAGAGATATCACAAATTAAGAGTATAAAAACAACATTGGATTTATTTAGATCAGATATAGCTTCAAATGACGTCTGTCCAACCAAACCATCAACCTTCATTCAAACCTTGGAGTCTAAACTCAACACCATTGCAGATAAGATTGAAAACAATCAAACACGTAGCTCATTTTTCAATACTCGTATCCCAAAATTAGAGCTTGATATTATAAGTCTCAATAAAGAACTGAACATACTAAAAATTGAATGCCTTATTTCTGAAAATAAAGCTGAAACCATCTCAAAAAAAATCGCCAGTTCAATGGAGAAATTATCAGAGTCTTATCAACTAGAAAGCTTCCAATCGCCCCCTCAAGCTCATCAGAACTCCAAAAGGTTAATCAGAAACATGGGATTCCGAGTATGGTGTCATGCGCAAAGTCAATTGGAATATTTTCGCCAAATTGAAAATTTCGATAGAAGACGGCATAATTCATTGGCACACCTACTGCTCTCTGATGACACACTGTTTGCGCAATCTCTTGCAGACGATCGCGCTCCAATGGAAGGTGAAATTGGGGTATTAGCCATCCAAAGACTTCAAAGAATTTTTTCCAATCCTGAATCAAATTTACACGTCAAAAAGGATGCTGTGAAAGCAATGCGCAAAGCAATGACGTCTAACACCCCTGATAAATTGCTAAGTTATGATGAGAATACACTAACACTTGAAATTACCCGTCTGATACTGCATGCTAGACTGAATCCAGAAAATAAAGTCGTCTGGTTAGGTACCGCTCGAGCGGTTAACGCAATGATTGAGCATGCTAAACCAATAGGCATATATTTAAACCCAGAACCAAGCCAATTAACCTGGGCACTTAATCGCTTTTGGTTAAAAACTGCCGCACAGCTAGGTTATGAAATAAAGCTGGTTGAACAACATTTTCCTAAAATAGAAACAGCACTACTCTCCCAAGATCCTGCCAAATTTTTAGAACAACTGTTATTAGAAACTCGTGAAAACAGCACAGATAAAACATCGCAATACAATGGAAATTATTCTCCTACAGCTACACCACAAGAAGTCATAGCACTCATGGATATGGGTTGTGTGGCATATAAAGCCCCTGATAAGAGTATTGCATTTTCGTTACCGCCCATGCGCTATGAGGAATCCCTATGGCTTTCTTCCCGTAACACACGTCTAGAAAAAAAGGTACCCACCTCAATCAAATTTCTAGGCCGAAATCACACTTTTGATGGAGTGCCTGCATCAAACCCACCGCCATTTCAAGATCGATCAGAGCATTTTCGCAGTCCCAAAGCAGCTCAAAAATTATCACCTCGTTAATAGACATCCATTTTAATGGTATATATGTACAAACACTTACCCGCATTAGATGTTTACAAAACTAATTGGATAAAAGTCTTTGACACAAATAGCCTTGATTAAAACAACCTTTTCAGACCATAATATATGCATGTCAGACAATAATCCTCAAACGACATCTTTATCCCTCAGCGAAAAAGCACTTTTCGATATCGCATCGTTCCCTGTTTTAGATATTGCTGTCGGCTTAAAAAACATGCACGCAGATACAGCGCTCTTTACTGACATTGTCAAAACCATGCTGGAAAAAGATTTGCCCCTCGAGAAACGCGCTTACAAGCAAGCCTACGCTGAAAAAGACTGGGAAACCCTAGAAAAACTCGTGCATAAAATGAAAGGCGGGTCGATTTATACTGGCTTAGTGCAATTGCAGCACGCCTGTGATTATTTCGAAGTTTATTACCAGAGTGGTCAAAAACCACTGCTAGAAAAACTATATCAACAAATCATGCATACGATAGACCGCTCGCAACAAGCATTGCAAACTTGGTTAGAAGCATCCTAAACGTTCATTGCAACCTTTTGCTCAAACAATACCCGCTTTAAGATCGTTGCATCGCGCTCAGGACCCGTAGAAATAATATCTATCGGTACGCCCAATATTTTCTCTAAATATGCGATATAAGCCTGTGCTTTAGCCGGTAATGTCGCAAAAGATGTGATATCAGCGCTCGACTCATTCCAACCAGGCAAGGTTTCGTAAACAGGCTCTAAATCCAAGAAATCTTCTGCTGCACTCGGTGGGTTATGATGCTTTTTACCTTGTTTATCTACATACGCCACAGCAACCCGAATCTCCTCCAAACCGTCTAATACATCCAATTTGGTCAAGCATAATCCGGTGATACTATTAAGTTCAATCGCTCGCTTGACCAATACCGCATCAAACCATCCACAGCGCCGCGCACGGCCTGTGCTTGCTCCAAATTCAACCCCGCGTGTGGCAAGATGTTCCCCAGCGGCATCATGTAATTCTGTCACAAATGGCCCAGAACCCACTCTAGTTGTATAGGCCTTGGTGATTCCTAACACATAATCAATATCACGTGGACCAATACCTGCACCATTCGTTACACTACCCACACACGTATTCGAAGAGGTCACAAAAGGGTAAGTACCATGATCAATGTCTAAGTAAACCCCTTGCGCTCCTTCAAACAATATCACATCGCCACGCCGGCGATGCTCTTGAATCGATGTGGTCACATCGCTGATCATCGGACGCAATACTTCAGCCCAAGTCCGCGCATCATGCAAAATTTCTTCCGCATCTACACCCGGCTGTTTATAATACTGAGTTAACATAAAATTATGAAAATCTAAAAGGTCCTGCAGTTTTTCTTCAAAACGATCTGGGTGTAACAAATCATTCATTTTCAAAGCACGTCTTGCAACTTTATCTTCGTAAGCAGGTCCAATCCCACGGCCAGTGGTACCAATATGGACATGACCTTGTTCACGCGCTTTATCTAGCGCAATGTGACTTGGCAAAATCAAGGGACAAGCAGAAGACACATGGATGCGCGATCGCACCTCGATATTTGCTTGCTCCAAAACGTTCATTTCTTCAATCAAAGCTTGGGGTGATACGACCACACCATTACCAATATAACAGTGCACATGCGGACGCAAAATACCTGAAGGTACCAAATGCAATACCGTTTTTTCACCATTAATTTTTAAGGTATGACCGGCATTATGTCCACCCTGATAACGCACCACAGCTTGCGCATCCTGCGTGAGTAAATCAACAATTTTCCCTTTGCCTTCGTCGCCCCACTGTGTACCTAGCACAACCAAATTTTTAATCATAATCAACTCTTTTTACCCGTGTTTTCTTTTGGAGACATGGCAACATGTGATCCCGTGATTGACCGAAAATAATCAAAAAAAGAACTATTTTGATCTAAAATCAACACATCATTTTTAGAAGAAAAACTACCTTCATATGCTTTCAAACTGCGGTAAAATGCAAAAAAATCTTTGTTTTTACCAAAAGCATCAGCATAAATCGCAGCTGCCTTAGCTTGCCCTTGGGCCCGGATGACTTGCCCCCCACTGCGCGCGGTGGCCAAAACAACGGTCACCCGTGCATCAGCTTCGGCAGAAATAGCTTCCGCTTCTGCATGTCCATCCGCACGATGTCGATTAGCAATTTTTTGCATATTAGCACGCATTCTTTGATAAATAGCATTACTGGTATTTGCAGGCAATTCAATGCCTTTGATACGCACATCTACCACATGAACCCCCAGCTTACTGGCTTGGCGTTCAGCGCGTTCACGCAACACGTCCATCACATCGTCACGTCCTCCAGTAACCACATCAGAGATTGTACGTTTCCCAAATTGTGCCCGTAACGACGTATTTAATTGTTGCTCCAACAACGTCTCCGCTTTAAACGCATTGCCGCCAGTGGATTTAAAATAGCGTGCCAAATCTTCAATTTTCCATTTGACAAAGTAATCAACCATCACGTCCTTTTTCTCTTTGGTAACAATACGAGAAGATTTGATATCCAATGTCTGAATACGTGTATCAAAAGCACGTACACTCTCAATAAAAGGCCATTTCACATGCAACCCAGGTGCTAACACCAAAACATCGCCTGTCTTTGGTACAGTTATCAATCGTCCCAATCGCAAGACAATGGCATGCTGCCCCTGAAGCACCGTATATAGTGACGTGGACAGTATCAACATGACGAGTACCAAGATCGTACTCATGAGCATCTTGGTTGCTTTCATCAGTTGGTTCTCCCTTCTTGCTCAGTCAGTCTCGTCATAGGACGCCCCTCCAAAATAGAAGAATTTGTCGTGTTTTGTGCTTGCGTCATATCAGAGCCAGGCTTCATATCACCTTTTAATCCAGCATCAACAATCGTTTTTGCCATTAATTTATCTAAGGGCAAATATAACAGGGCGTTGGATTTCCCATCAACCATGACTTTTGTGCTTTTTTGCAAGATCTGTTCCATAGCGTCTAAATACATACGTTCTTTCAGCACAAATGGATCGCGGTTATATTCTGGTAATAATCGTAAAAATCCTGCCGTTTCACCCGTTGCCTTCAAAACAATTTGCTGTGCAAACGCTTTGGCTTCTTCGCAAACCCGCTTGGCGTTACCTTCCGCAATGGGAACCACCCGCGCTGCATATGCACGCGCTTGCTCTTTGAAACGCTTCTCATCTTCCTGCGCTTTGATAGCATCATCAAACGCATCTTGCACATTTTCCGGTGCACGAGCTGGTTGTGGAGACACGTTGACGATAGTGATCCCTGTTTGATAACGAGCTAATATTTTTACCAAAGAATCATGCACGCTGAATCCCCAAGCATCACGACCCTCAGTAATCAATTGGTCTAGTGTCGTCGTTCCAACCACCTGGCGCAATGCGCTCGACGTGGCTTGTCGCAAACTCTCTTCCACATCTACAACATTAAACAAATAATCTTCTAAATCACCAATCCGATACTGTACCGCAACCGACACCGCAACCAAGTTTTCATCTTTGGTCAGCATTTGTGCCGAATAAGAATAATCTGATACCCGATCGACGTTTAATGTGATTTTAGACTCAATAAAACGGGGGATCCAATGTGGTCCAGGCCCGACCGTACGCACGTAGCGCCCAAAACGCAAAATAGCCGCTTCTTCTGCAGGATCAACGATAAAAATCCCAGACAGTGCCCATAAAACCAATATCACCACACCTATTAGCAATGCAAACGCACGATCACCGCTCCCATTCCCAGATGGTGGTGACGTTGACGTTTTACCAAAATTTCCAGAACTGCCTCGTTTTGGTTTGATAAAAAGCTTATTAAATTTGGCCCTTAATTGTTTTAACACTTCATCCAAATCCGGTGGCTGTGATTTACCACCCCAAGGATTTTTGTCATCTGGCTCATTCCAGCCCATATGATCTGCACTCCAGTATCATCTTGAACTAGGGATTTTATGTGGTATGCTGGTTTTGTGCAACTCATTTACGCAGAAATATTAAATCCCGGACCTCATGTCCCAACTTTATTCCACGTTGTTCAAATTTGGTTAACGGTCTCGCTTGTGGTCGCACCACGTAACCACCGGCAGGATCTTGATTGATCAAATCAGGATGTTGCGTCAATACATGATGCATATGCTCCGCATAATCTTGCCAATCTGTCGCTAAATGTAAAAAACCTCCAGCTTGAATTTTTTCAGCAGCCAACGTCAGAAACTCAGGTTGAATCAATCGCCGCTTGTGGTGACGTGCTTTCGGCCAAGGATCGGGGAAAAAAATATTCATGCCCGCCAAAGCACTATCAGCAATGCCTCGCTTCAACACTTCGACAGCATCATACGGTGCGATACGCACATTTTCGATACCCTGATCGTGTAACGCCATCACCAAAGCACCAATCCCAGCTTGATGCACTTCAATCCCCAGAAAATTGATGTGAGGCTGCGCCATGGCCATCGTCACTAATGTTTGACCCATGCCAAAACCCAATTCAACCACCACATCCGCAGGGCGATGGAACAACGCATCCAAATCCCAGGGCGCGTCAGCCAACGTTAATTGGTACTCAGGCAAATAGCGCTCCAAACCAAGCTTTTGCCTGGGACTCAAACGACCGGCGCGCAGTACAAAACTTTTAATAGCTCTCGGGGTATTATTCGTTGTCATGAAAACCTGTCATTTCTTCAGGTTTGACGTAGTCATCAAATTGTTCTGCTGTCAAATAACCCAGCTTGACCGCTGCTTCTTTCAATGAAGTATTTTCATGCAAAGCCGTTTTAGCAATTTTGGCTGCTTTGTCATAACCGATATGTTGATTCAATGCCGTCACCAACATCAAAGAATGATGGAGAAAATAATCAATCCTTTCACGATTAGGCTCTAAACCCTCGACACAAAATTTCTGGAAAGACACGCAAGTATCCGCTAATAAATTAATAGAATTCATCATATTAAACATAATAACAGGCTTAAAGACATTTAATTCAAAATTACCCTGACTCGCAGCAATGCCCACTGTGACGTCGGCTCCCATGACTTGCGCGCAAACCATTGTCATTGCTTCCGCCTGGGTTGGATTCACCTTACCCGGCATAATCGAAGAGCCTGGCTCATTTTCAGGCAAGATTAACTCTCCTAAACCGCAACGTGGGCCTGATCCTAGCCACCGCACGTCATTCGCAATTTTCATCAATGCACAAGCCAAAGATTTCATGGCTGCATGTGCCATTACCAAAGCTTCGTGAGATGCTAGTGACATAAATTTATTCGGCGCCGAACAAAACGGCAACTCCGTTAGATTCGCAATCTCTTTAGCAGCACGTTTGGCAAATTCAGGATGGGTATTCAGGCCCGTACCCACCGCTGTACCCCCTAACGCTAAATCATAAATTTCAGGCAATGTGGTTTCAATATGCTGCAAACACGCGTCCAATTGTGCCACATACCCTGAAAACTCTTGGCCTAAAGTCAATGGCACTGCATCTTGTAAATGCGTTCGTCCAATTTTGACGATATCTTTAAATGCGGTCATTTTTTTAGCCAAACCATCACGTAATGTCTTCACAGCCGGAATAAGTGTTTGTTTGAGCCCAACGGCCACTGCAATATGCATCGCTGTAGGAAAAGTGTCATTGGAAGATTGTGACATATTCACATCATCATTCGGATGAATAGGGGTCTTCGAACCCATAACCCCACCGGCCAATTCAATAGCACGGTTCGAAATTACTTCATTCACATTCATATTAGATTGCGTACCACTTCCTGTCTGCCAAACATGCAAGGGGAAATGTTCATCTAAGGTACCGGCACGCACTTCATCTGCCACCTTAGTAATCAACGCCGCTTTATCCTTCGGTAATTTGCCTAACGCTTCATTAGTCAAAGCTGCTGCTTTTTTCAAAGTGCCAAACGCATGAATCAATTCTAAAGGCATGCGATCACTACCAATATCAAAGTGATGCAAAGACCGCTCCGTTTGTGCCCCCCAATACTTATCTGCAGGCACGTCAATCGCACCCATACTGTCTGTTTCTGAACGCACTTTAGTCATGATACTTCTCCAAAAAAAATCTTAGGAACACACCCTGTGGCACAACGAAGTCAAAGCAAACATTAGCAACGTCTCTTTCCGCCAACCCTGCGTCCCATGACTCTCCTCGCCTACGTTCCGCGCTTTATGCGCAGAATCCAGGAATTTAGCTAGGTCTCACAAGCCGCGGAACGTAGGCATTTAAAAACGTGTTGAAGCCACGTGGTTCAACCTATTGTTGTGTCCTGCCTATGAAAAACCTGAAGTTTAGCATAGACTCATCCGTATATTAAACTTTTCAACGTGACCCTATGAGAACGATCCGCGTCTACCAACCCGGCACCTATCAAACAGGTGACGTCATTACGTTATCTACATCGGCCACCCAACATGTGGGGTTAGTCTTACGCATGACAGCCGGAGAAACCCTTACGCTATTCCGCGGTGATAATTACGAATTCAAAGCAACTTTGGTTGCCGTGCAAAAAAAACACATCCAAGCGTGTATCGAATCCATGACCCTCGTTGATAGAGAATCGCCACGCAAGATTCACCTTGTCCAAGCATTGGTAAAAGGAGACAAAATGGAATGGATCATTCAAAAAGCTGTGGAACTCGGTGTAAGCAGCATCACACCACTCATCACGGAACACAGCGTGGTGCGTCTCAATACCGAACGATTACAGAAAAAACAATATCAATGGGAAGCCATTGCCATTGCTGCTTGTGAACAATCTGGTCGGAATCATCTCCCTGTCATCCACCCAACCTGCTCTTTAGAACAGTATGTCACGACCTCATCCACGACCCAGAAATGGATCTTATCACCGAAGGCAACCCAATCTTGGCCCGAAATTAATGCCGATGCCAACGAGCTTGCATTGTTGATTGGACCCGAAGGCGGCTTTAGCGATGCAGAAATAAAATGTGCACACGAACATTACACACAAAGCATTCGTTTGGGTCCTCGCATTTTACGTACTGAAACCGCAGCAATCACGGGTATAGGGATCATGCAAATGAAATATGGGGATTTAAGCGTAGCTTAGTACTCACTGATTATAAATTACTTGCATTCCATGCCTTATTTTGATATAAAGAGCGTCTTCAAAATTAATTTGCAGCATACTTGACCATATTTGGGTTGATTCGATGCAAATAGATTCAATATGGAGTAAATTTATGTCAAGAGTATGTCAAGTCACCGGGAAACGACCTGTAACAGGCAACCGCGTGTCGCATGCTAATAATAAAACCAAACGTCGATTTTTGCCGAATATTCATACCCATTCTTATTGGGTTGAAAGCGAAAACCGCTTTGTTTCTCTCAAACTCAGTGCACGCGGTATGCGTATCATTGATAAATTGGGCATTGAACTTGTGCTGCAGCGACTGCGTGCGCAAGGCGAAAAAATTTAATTTAAGGGGAGTCGACCGTGGCCGCCGTTACTGTCAAAGTCAAAATGGAATCCACTGCAGGCACTGGATACTATAAAACTACTACTAAAAATCCGCGTAACCATCCTGAAAAGATGGAGCTGATGATGTACGATCCTGTTGTACGCAAACACGTGATTTTTAAAGAGAAAAAAGTTAAGTAATTGAAGTTTTTTGACCCTAATTATCATGGATCATATGTCGCAGGGATGACATAAGAGGTCATTGGATTGTGTCCAAGATAGTAGGGTGTCGCTATGAACTCTACTAAATAGGTGATCACCATGAATATCCAAATAAGCGGCCAAAATATTGAACTGACTGAAGCTTTAAAAGCTCATGTCCATGAAAAAACTGAAAAACTAAACCGACATTTGCAGCATATTATTGCCCTATCCGTGGTATTGTCGGTGGAGCGTGAACAACAAATCGCAGAAGCCACCGTTAGCATTAATCACTTTGAAACACACGCCAGCGCGACATCCACAGATATGTATGTATCCATTGATCAGCTGATGGATAAATTAGATAAGCAATTACTAAAACATAAAGAAAAACAAGAAACGCGCCGCGACTAACTGAGTACAAACATGAAAGAAGTTCAAGTCACCCTCATCAACAAACTTGGTCTGCACGCGCGTGCTTCTGCCAAATTCGTCTCCACTGCTGCAGGTTTCCAAAGTAAATTGGAGATCTCTAAAGACAATCAAACCATCAATGGAAAAAGCATCATGGGCGTCATGATGTTGGCAGCCAAATGCGGTAGCGTCATCACCTTGCATATGGATGGCCCTGATGAATTAAAAATGGAAACAGCGTTGCTCGATTTGATCGCACAGCGCTTTCATGAAGAAGAGTAAGTTTAGGACTTCTTTGTACGGCGCTGTTTTATTGTGCGGCGCCTTTGTTTGCGCACACGCTGCACCGTCATTAGTGTTTGCAGAGGACCGGAAGCAATATAGCTGATAGAAGTCAACCAAATCACCAAAGCCGGCGCCCACGCCACAGCCGCAAATAATAAGACCAAGATCAAGACGTATAAAAACGGAACTTTACCCTTAAAATCCAGTTCTTTGAAACTGTGATAACGGATATTAGACACCATGAGTACCGCAGATAACAATGCCATCCCCGCCATGGCAAGCACAACAAACTTGTTGTTCCATTCATTTTGCTGACACAACCAGACAAAGGATGCCACAGTAGCTGCACCAATAGGTGAACTGAGACCTTGGAAATAGCGCTTGTCGGCTGTGGCTAATTGGGTATTAAAGCGCGCCAAACGCAGTGCAACCGACGCAGTATAGATAAAAGCAACCAGCCAACCAAATTTACCCAATTGCTGCAGGGCCGAACTATACAATAAGATTGCCGGCGCTACCCCAAACGTGACCAAATCTGACAAACTGTCATATTCCGCACCAAAAGCTGTTTGCGTATTTGTCAAACGCGCCACTCGTCCATCCAAGCCATCAGCAACCATCCCAATGAAAATAGCAATGATTGCGGCTTCGTATTGCATTTTCATCGAAGCAACCAATGAATAAAACGCCGAGAACAAGGCTGCCGTGGTAAACAAATTAGGCAATAAATAGATGCCAAGACGTGCAGATTTTTGTTTCATACTCAATACCCACTTCTACTGGATTTCAACGGAATCTTACGCTCTAGTGGCGGATCTCCTCCAGAGAGGAAACCGCATACAATCAATCTTCTGGCAAATTATCTACATCTACCGTAGATGTGATCTCGTGCTCAGTTTCAACACTTGATTTAGGAGCACCCGGCTTATCTTTCCATTCTAATTTCACTCGGCCTTGCTTATCAATCCCAGCAACAAAGACAGAAATTTCTTCACCTTCCGTCAACACAGCATCCACTTTTTGCGAACGATCTGAGCAAATTTGAGAAATGTGTAACAAGCCGTCTTTGCCTGGAAGCAAATTAATAAATGCGCCAAAATCAACAATCTTCAATACTTTACCATAGTAGGTTTGACCAACTTCCACATCAGCAACCAACGTTTTAATTTGACGTTGTGCTTCTTCTAATGCATCCAAATTAGGCGAAAACAATTGCACCAACCCGGTATCATCAATATCAATAGAAACACCAGTACTATCAATCAAACCTTTGATAGTTGCACCGCCTTTACCAATGACCGTACGGATTTTATCTTCCGCTACTTTCATCGTCACAATACGTGGTGCATGCTGCGATAATTCATCGCGATGTTCTGGCAAAGCGTGACTCATCACGTCAAGAATATGGCGGCGACCCAACAATGCCTGTTCTAGCGCTTCTTCCATGATTTCTTTAGTAATTCCTTTGATTTTAATGTCCATTTGCAATGCAGTCACACCTTCCGATGTCCCAGCAACTTTAAAATCCATATCTCCAAGATGATCTTCATCACCTAAAATATCAGTCAGTACAGCGAAACGATCCCCTTCCTTAATCAATCCCATGGCTACACCAGCTACAGGAGCTTTCAAAGGGACGCCAGCATCCATCAAAGCCAAACTGGTTCCACAAACTGTTGCCATCGAACTAGAACCATTAGATTCTGTGATTTCAGAAACCACACGCAATACATAAGGAAAATCCTGCGTGCTTGGTAACACAGCACTCATCCCACGTCGCGCCAAGCGACCATGACCAATTTCACGACGCTTTGGACTACCCATCATACCTGTTTCACCCACAGAATATGGAGGGAAGTTATAATGCAACATAAAGCGATCTCTGATTTCGCCTTCTAGTTTATCTAAAATTTGTGCATTGCGATCATTACCCAGTGTAACGGCCACAATCGCTTGCGTTTCTCCGCGTGTAAACAACGCTGAGCCATGAGCTCGATCTAACATACGCGTACGAATTGTAATGGGCCGTACAGTCTGACGATCGCGGCCATCGATTCTTGGCTCGCCGTCTAAAACCAACTTTCGAACATGATTTTTTTCTAACAAGTCCATTAATTTATTAGCCTGATCCGCCAGTACCTCTGGCTGCTCTTCTGCTAAGTTTGTCAATACAGATTGTCGAATTTCACCTAAACGTTGGTTACGGCTTTGCTTGTCTTTCAGAGCATAAGCTTCTGCCATATCCGCATAAGCCAAGGTTTCAATTTGGGCCAATAACGTACCATCATCAGGCGCTTCTAGTACTGGCCATGCAGGCGCACCCGCTTCTTCAGCTAATTCTTCAATCATCTTAATCACAGGCTTCATCATGTCATGACCGAACATAACAGCACCCAGCATCACATCTTCACTCAATTCCTCTGCTTCGGATTCCACCATTAAAATGGCATCCTTCGTTCCAGCAACCACCAAGTCTAATGCTGACTCTTCTAGTGCAATAGGACCAGGATTGAGCAAATAAATCCCATCTTTGTATCCCACCCGCGCAGCACCGACTGGACCATCAAAAGGAATACCAGAAATGGCCAATGCGGCAGAAGCGCCAATCAACGCCACAATATCCGCGGGCACTTCAGGATTCAGAGACATCACAGTCGCAATAATTTGTATTTCGTTCTTAAACCCTTCTGGAAATAATGGGCGTAAAGGTCGGTCAATCAAACGTGAGCGTAAAGTTTCTTCTTCACTCAATCGCCCTTCACGCTTGTTAAACCCGCCAGGAATTTTACCCGCTGCATAAAATTTTTCTTGATACACGACCATTAAGGGGAAAAAACTGTTTTTCTCCGCACCCTCTTTTTTTCCTACGACGGTGACCAGGACCTGTGTCCCATTCATTGATGCAAATACGGCACCATCTGCTTGTCTAGCAATTTCTCCAGTTTCTAGTACCAGTTGATGATCACCAAATTGGATTTCTTTTGTAATTTTAGCCATTATTTCGTTTCCTCAAATCACATGGGATAACAAAAAGGCGCAACAATGCGCCTTTTTATTGAATTGCCAAGATATGGTACCGATGCACGTCGTACACAGCACAAAATGTAGACTCAATATGAATCTCTTAGCCCTAATTTTTTAATCAATTCAACATAACGCTCTTGACTTGATTTTTTCAAGTATTTCAATAACTTACGACGTCTATTCACCAACGCTTGTAATCCTACACGCGAGTGAAAATCTTTTTTATGCATTTTGAAATGTTCGGTCAAATACTTAATGCGTCCAGTCATCAATGAGACTTGGACTTCAGGAGACCCTGTATCACTCTCAGCACGCTGATATTTTTTAACAGTCTTAGCTTTTTCTAAGCTCGTTAGCGTCATGTATTACTCCTAGCTTCACTACCTCAGAATTAATCGAAGTGTGTCAACAATTAGGACGGTATTCTAACAAGTCAAACCAGAATAAACAAGGATTTTTTTATAAATTTCATCTTGCTAAACGGGAAAATATGAGATATGTGGATAACTTTTTGCTTGAGCTATTTGGTCAATTTGACCAACAACCCAACAAATTAATGTAACTCATTGAAAAATATAATAATATTTTTTCAATATCATTGTGCGCACTCTATTATTTATCCACAAAATCTGTGGATAATCTTGTGGGCATCTGTGGGTTGCTCCTGAAAATACGGCTGTTCAGACCCTTGTTCAGATCTTGCCAGGATGGTATTTTTCCAACCGATCAAACCTGGACATCACCTTTGATAGATACCATGAAATTCTCTAAATAATTATGCTGGATATTGGATGGTATGGCTTTTCGACAACACCTGGGTGATGCATACAAATCTCATCAGGACTTTTTAATCACCATACCTTGACCTGTAGGTAGCTCTAAAATGTGATAGCCTCGTTGAAACATAAATGCGTCTTCAGCTTCTTTTTGTTTAAAATAGTCTTTCCACCCATAATCATCAAAAATCAGAATAGCGCCTGGCGACATACGTGGGAACAATAACTCAAGTGCACCAATTTCTGCTGCTGCAGAATTGAGGTCGATATGCATAAATGCAATTTTTTCAGGCATATGTGCTTCCAAAATATCCGGTACTACTCCTTTAATCACGTGAACGGCAGGCTCATCTTTAAAACGCTCACAGACATACTGATAATGGCTGGGATCCGAATATATTTGGTTGGCGAACTCAAAAAAACCAGGATTATTTGGAAAATCGTCTGAGGAAGAATATTTTTCTGAAAAGCCACTAAACGTATCGAATAAATAAAACTGTTTGTTTTTAGATTTAAAATCCAATACTTGCGTAATAACCCAGGACATATCTCCTCTAAAGACACCACATTCTACAAAATCACCCTCGACCTCCAGACCAATTTTCGCAGCCCAAACTAAAGTATGCAGTCGCCATGCAATCGTTTGCGGTGAAGCATATTGATCATATTGATGCGCACCTCTGATAGCGCCATAAGCACTAGCAAAGCGTTCTTCTTCCATAAATCCGGCGCTTTTATCTAAAGTTAGGAGTCGATCTCCCCAAAATACTGAACGATGAAAGGGAACAATATGTGTGTCAATTCTATGGTCGAATTGGGCAGCAGCCAAACTTGGATCAAGAGGCGCTTGATCCTCAGTTTTTGAAGCAAAAGACATCTGATTAATCGTCTCAAGTAATTGAGCCAACTTTGTATTAAACAGATTCGATTGATCAGCCATTTCCTCTCGTATTTTTGTCAACTGGGAAACATTTTGAAAAAAATTTCTTCCTGATTTTACAAGATTCATCAACATATTATTATCCTTAATAATATTATAAACGTTGCTATTTGTAGATCTTCCCAAAAGCTCAAGATTCTAAGTGAATGGTGCTTATTCTTCAACTACTAAATTCATGGAAGTTGTGTCATAGAAAGCTACCTAACGCATGTACTATACCCGGAAATTTTTGACCGATTAAATAACGCGCCAGCAATAATAATCCGAATAAAGAAAATAATGGATGGATAATCAAGAATAGTGCTGGAAGCTGTTTTTTACGAATCATAAAACCAAATAACACAAGCGCGCCCATCAAGATAAAGACGAAGCTAACCACCACGATCAACGGTTTGATACTACCATATAGGACAACATTAATACCGATAAAGCCCAATCCTAGCGCTGCAAGCAAACCACGTAACAGTAAGTCCGGACTGAACTTGAGACGATCACAATGCAATTGAATCGTAAACACATAACCACTAAAAATAGATATGACGAAAAAGCCTAATAATAAGTCTGTTAAAATCTGCATGTGAGCACTCTCCAAATTTACATCTCAATAATTGGACAAAATATTAACACAAATATTATTAAAAAAAAACCGTCATGATGATACAAGCAAACTACCAATACACAGATTCATAAGCTATGCTTATAGTTCATAATGTATAGAATGGTTTGGATGATGAAAACTGCGCTCAGCATTATATTTTATCTACTATCTTCTTCTTTATTTGCCGAAACCCTACAAGAACCCATTGACGCCATCATTAATAAAATCGACCCAAAAATTAACCTTGGCATGATGGTTGTCGATTTAAACACAGGCGACACTCTGTACCAACGCGCAATCACCAAGCGCTTCATCCCAGCAAGTAATATGAAATTATTCTCAGATGCTTCCGCTTTACTCGCACTTGGCCCCGATTATCGTTTTCAAACCCGATTGAGCACAGACGCGACTTCCCTTGAGGATGGCATCCTTCACGGCTCATTGTATCTCTCTCTACCAGGTGACCCCACGCTCACACATACTCATTTAAGTACACTGTTTTCCAGTTTGAAGGCTTTAGGCGTGACCCAAATCACAGGATCTGTGATTCTGGACAGTGATTTTGCCAGCATTCAATCTCAACCACCAGGTATTGTCGCCAAAGATTTAAACTACAGTTATGGTGCTTCTTTGGCGCCTGTGATTTTTGATGAAAACCGGGTCAGCATCACGGTCAATCCTTCCTGCCAAATTGGCCAACCAGCACTCATTGAATATTCCAAGCCTAACGGCAGCTTTGTATTAGAAAATCATGTCATCACTGTCCCTGGCAATGTGGATAGTGTTCGTTACAGTACAACTGACGATAATCATTTGGTGGTAAGAGGTAAAATTGGACAACGTCAACACGCCCTCCAGGACCGTATTGCCATTAGAAATCCATTGCGACATGCTGAATCTTTGATCAAAATTACCCTGCAAAATCAAGGCATCACGCTGAAAGGATCGGTAAAACTTGGTCCAATACAACCGTCGCTGCTATTAGCGACGCGTCATTCAAAACCGCTCACACAATTGCTGGCAGATACCCTCAAACCGTCAGACAATTTATATGCCAATAGCTTATACTTGCGCACCGCTAGCAAACTCCGTGATACACCAGTCGATTGGCAACAAGCAGCAGCTGTTTTAAAACAATTTATGCAACAACAAACTGGCATCGATATGCACGCTGCTGTTTTGGCTGATGGCTCCGGGTTATCACGTCGTGATCGTCTCACCGCAGAACAAACCGTATCGTTATTACAGTATCTATACGAGCAATTTCCATTGGCTTATGAGTATATCGCAGCATTACCCATCTCAGGACACGATGGCACATTAGAGAAACGCTTGGCCAAACCCACACAAAAAGGCATGGTTCGCGCCAAAACAGGTAGCATGGCTGGAATCCTAAGCTTATCAGGTTATCTTTATACCGCAAATAATCATACGTTGGCGTTCGCTATTTTCATTAACACCAGGCATGGTACACCCTCAAAAATATCTGGGCGCTATCGTCACCTGGTCGATCGTTTGTGTGGCTTCTTACTGAAACAAAAACCCTCTGATGTCAACCATCAGATTGTGTCACACAGTCCCCATACTCGAACTTATCAAAAGCACCCCTCTGATACTGATAAATATCGCAGCCAGGCATTAAAATGGCGTCGAATAGAACACGCGCTCAAACAAGATTTGAACAGTCAACCTGTAACGATTGTTTTTCGTAACAACCAATTGGTGGTGCTTGATCGCAACAGCAAGGCTAATCATGTTTGGACGACGCTAAAAAAAATAAATCATAAACATCATATTGCAGTCACGCTACAAGGGCCTTCTGCGCCCGATCACATAGAGCAACCACAATTACTTTGGGTGCAAAGCGACCACACCCCTGCCCATGCGAAACGTGTTTGGACATTACGAGATATGGTCGGATAATCAAATGACTCGGTTTATTTATCCGTGTTCAGCAAGACGACGATTCAAAAATTGTAACATCGCCTGCTCTTCAACCGGCTGCAGCGTGCGCGACTGAATCAAATCACACGCAAAATCGACGAATTGTTTTACTTTTTCATCTTCGCTGAGATTTATATCATCATACGTTTCTCGATACTTCTGATTTAATAAATCCGCTGCTGCCTTCATTTGTTCTTCTGTCACAATTAATGCAGGCTCATCTGAACCCCTTGCATCAGCAACTTGTTTTAGTTTGACCTGTAAATCAGAGTCAACTTTAAGAGGGTGTATGGAATTTTTGGGATCCGGCTTACAAGACATATCGTTGCCACTATAGAGGGCTATCACTGCAGCTAGTACATTTGGATCGAGGGTAGCTAACAGCTGTGACCTATTGGTAATCGTGACGCTGGAATCTCGACTCCAAGTAAACAAAGGTCGCGTCAAAATCGCCATAATATCCCAAGAATCGCCAACATAGATCGTATGTTTTGTTCCGAAAATATTAGAAACGCCTGTGGCTAAAGTGGTTTTTTGATCCGCAGACAAAATAGTAAAACGGATCAGTTGGTGAGATTTAATGTTATACAGTATAATCAGTTTGGCTATCAAAACTTGGTTTTTATCATAGGCATCAAACGTAAGAGAACCCCAACTATTCTTGCTATTCCTTAATATAACTTGACGTTCATTGCGCTCATCAAAAAAATCAAATGTGCCCAATGTGTTAGGCGTACGTCGCAATGCCCCTATTTTTAGTCCCTGCGCTATTAAATCAGAACAACCACCCCCCAAACATTTATAGTCTTTGGTATCAAAGAAATTCGGGAGATCTGCCGCTGACAAAGCAAATAACGATGTCGTGGTCGAACATAACAATAATACACTCAATAATACGCTACGCATGATGGATACTTCCTACGCTACAGTTAAAATTTAGCTCTGAATTTTAACATATTGTTATTTTTTAATCAAATAACATTAAGACGACGTTGCAAAAATTGTAACATCGCCTGTTCTTCTTTCGGTTGCAGCGTATGTGATTGAATCAAGTCACAAGCAAAGTTGACGAACTGGTTTATTTTTTCTTCTTCACTCAAGTGCGTATCATCGTATCTTTCTCGATATCTCTGGTTTAATAAATCCGCTGCTGCTTTCAACTGCGCCTCTGTCACTACGCCAAATTCTTCATACTCCATTCTTAGTTTTTGTAATTTGGATCGCAGTTCAAGACCGAATCTAGGCAAACCCGTCAATCTTTTCGGCTCTGATTTCAAATCCATATTATGAAAGCAATAGGCCACCAACACAGTGGCTAATACATTGGGATCCAGCGTAGACAACAGTTGGGGTTTACTGGTGATCATGACATTGGAATCTCGACTCCAAGTAAACAAAGGCCGCGACACTGTCGCCATGGTACGCCAAGACTTGCCAACATAAACATAATGTTTTGTTCCGAAAAAGTTCGAAACGCCAGTGGCTAAAACAGTTTTTTGATCTGGGGATGAAATTACAAAACGGGTTAACTTCTTAGATCCAAGTTCAAAGTTCATCAACAGCTTGGCGACTAACACACGATTGCTATCATAAAGACTCAATTCCCGTGTAAACCCTTTAAACGGAACCCAACCAAATTTGTCAAACTCCAATATAATTTGACGCTCATTGTCTTTATCAAAAAAATCAAATGCACTTTTTGTACCTGGCGTCCGCCGTAATGCTCCTATTTTTTGACCCTCTGCCGTCAAATCAAAACAACCGCCCTCTTTACATGTTTGCTTTTTGATATCAAAAGAACTCGGAAGGTCAGATGCTGACAAAGAAAATGTCGATGTCACAACAGAACCTAACAAAAATAAACTCAGTAAAACGTTACGCATTATCAATGCCTCCTATAGCCATTATTTGAGCAACAGTATATCATATAGATTATTCTGCTTAAGTATTCTAAAATCTAATTTTCCATATATCTTAAAGCAATCCATTCAAGGCGATAGATAAAATGGGAAAGACCATAAGCCAAACAACTGCAAATCGCAGCATAACCCTGCTGGCTATTATTCTATTGATCTCTTCTTTAGGACAAGTCACGTCCGATTTATACCTACCCTCCTTACCCAATATGGCAAAAAATTTGGGGGTCAGTATTCATGCCATCCAGTTTACGATTGCTATTTATATGACAGGTTTCTCTGTGTCACAATTGGTATACGGCCCCTGGTCAGATGCGATTGGCAGGCGAACACCTTTACTAATAGGCCTTTCCATTAATTTGATTGGAAGTCTACTCTGTTGGGGCGCGCCTAATATTTACATCTTATTATTAGGACGATTTCTTCAAGGATTAGGTGTTGGAGCGGCAAATTCCTTAACGCGCCCAATATTGAGAGATCTATTTGAAAAAGAAAAATTAGCCATCTACAATTCTTATTTAGCCATATCAGGCATACTTGTTCTATCAACCGCACCGATTCTAGGCGGGTATATTCAATACTACTTAAGCTGGCGCTACAATTTTTTATATCTTAGTCTCTACGGATTCATCATCCTATGCTCTTTTTATTTTAAAATTCCGGAGACCAACCAACACTATGATCGAAACAATTATAAACTGAAAGTTATCTTGAAAAACGCAAGATACTTACTCACCAGCCCCATCTTTTTGAAATTTTCACTATGTCCTTTATTAACCTATGCTGGCGTTGTAGCATGGCTCACTGCCGCTCCCGTTGTTTTACAAGAAACAGTGGGATTAAATGCTGTCCAATTTGGCTGGATTTATCTTTTTTCAGGCATGGGCTTTGCAACAGGTTCCTTTATCAACATCAAATTTGTCACCACACAGGGGATTGAGAAAATGATATCGTTTGGCTTTTATTGCCAATTGCTTGCCGGCGGACTCATGTTGTTATTTTATCTGATGGCGTACATCAATACCTACGTCATTTTAATGCCTATTATACTATTCATGTTAGGATCGAGCCTGGTTTTTCCTAATGCGTCCACAGGCTCATTAACCCCTTTTCCAAAAATTGCTGGGATGGCTGGTGCCTTTTTTGGGTTTATACAAGTTCTAGGAGGCACCATATCAAGCACCATCATTGCCCTAGCTCACGATGAAAATCAATTTCCGATTGCCATCGCCTTTATCATCACTGCGCTATTATCGATGCTGGGTTTTCGCGTTTTTACATCTAATGATCTACGACACACTTTATCCAAATCTCATAATGAAAAAGTATAAAAATTATGGTATAACCCACCCTTTAGTTTAGTGATCAAGTAACTTTTTATGCCAAATTATTTTTTAGAATACCTGAGTAAATTACACTGTGAATCTGAACCATTAAACCAGGCATTAGCAGAATTTACGCCATCCAAAGAACATACGCTGCACAACTTCAAAGAAGGGATAAAACGTTTCGTTCATTTGGCAAACATGCTACCGGAAAAACGTGAAGAATTCTATGGAAGTCGTTTTTCCGGATTATATCTCCATAATGATCTTGCGCAATTATGGAATGAACGCTGTCCTACAGATCAAAGAGTTGAAGCCACTTCGTTAAATACGCTCAAACCAAAAGATTGGGACACCATCGATACAGATCAAAATATTGTGCTGCATTATTTTGGCCCTCATCCAGCAGAAGCATTGAATCACTTAATAAAAGGGCCCGCCGTCATCGATTGCGGCATGTTCTGCCAATTAGGAATTTGGTTTGGCATTCGTTTTATACTAGGCGATGATACATTTAACACTCATTTTGGCAACAAACCATTTATGGTCACACGACATCTGTATCAACCCATGGTTGAAGGAAAAGAGCATTTTGGGAATCCTTTGTTTGACTTTTTCACTGCTGATAATCTGACAGATTCTGTGGCAGTTGAACATTTATTTAATGTTGCGCATTATACCTTAAAACATCCTGGAGGCACCAGTCGCGGACAAAACTGCTTGATAGTAGACGACATTTATTATGTTTTCGATACACATTCTTCTATCAAAAAATTCACGCGCTTAGCAATCACCACTCAATTGCTAGAAGCTTACAATGCAGCTCCTGATGTTAACGATCAAGATACTATAGCAGTGTTTAAAGACAATCCGGCGTTTTTTCAGAGCCAGTATGGTTCTATTTATGCATTCCCAGAATGTACCATTTCTTGGGCCAAAACTTTATGGGAAAATCCGCAATTTCTAAAAGAATATACGAACGCCATGCTCGCCATTCCCGAATGTCGTGCGCAAATGAACACGATTTTTGGTCAGGAAAATAGTGATCTGAAAATAAACTTTATAAAATCTTTCGCTGACCCTAGAGCTCATCGCGAAAAATATGAGGCTTTCTATGCTTCTCCTAATGTTAAACAAGCATTCCAAGCACAATTAGAAACTAATAAGACCCTATTCGACCAATATTACCAAGATATTTTAGAGATCTTCGCAGACTATCACCAAGCAATTGCAGATGAAACATTCTCCTTGGAAGACTATCAGAAAAACTGTCAAAGTACAGTGCCCACGATTCCCAGCTGCTTGCACTTTAATTTAAACACTTTTCTGAATACATTAACATGCACTTCTACTACAGCAAGACCTAGAAAAAAAACAAGACGGGACGAATCTGCAAAAGTATCAAACACGAACGCTGCTTTCTTTACAACACCAGATCCACAAACCTTAAACTCTGAAGGATCAAGCCTAACATTAGGCTATAAGAAAGGCACAGAAGAAAACTCTGATTAGTGCGGGATTAAAAATCAATCATCGTCATCATTTGCCATGAATATGACGTTGCAACATTTCAACGTGCTGCCGTAATTCTTCCAATTCATCCATCAACTCTAAAGCTAAGATCACGCCGGGAGAATTGATGCCCAAATCAGCATGTAAACGACAAGCAGATAAAATACGTTGCGTTTGCTCGTGCTCAAAAACCAGATGCTTATCAGGTGACGTGATGTCTTCAATTAAGCCGTGTTCCAACATGTCGAGTACAACGTCTTCTGGGATATCATATTGCTGACAAAAATCAAAAAAGCTGACAGTCGCTCCGTCCTCCACCAAAATCCCTGTCACTATCGTGCGTTTAACCATGACGCTCCTCCAAATGCTCACGTGGATTAAAAGCCATATCCTTTGCCATTTGTTGATATAACTCTGTTTCTGTGGCGGTGGTAGGTTGTGGTATCACAATTTTCAGAAGGACAAGCTGATCTCCTGGCACAGGGCCAGCCAAACCGCGTTTTTTTAATCTTAAGGTCTGTCCACCTTGTGAATGAGGGGGAATTTTCAAATCAACCTTACCTGCCAACGTGGGTACTTTGATGGTCGCGCCTAACGCAGCTTCCCAAGGCGTGATTGGCAGCGTCAAATAAACATCATTATCAATCACATCAAACAAAGCATCACGATTGATCAACACGGTGATATACAAATCACCCTTGGATGCCCCTTGCGCGCCAGGTTCGCCAAGACCTTTAAGGCGAATTTGTTGTTCTGATTTCACCCCAGCAGGGATCTTCACCTTTAATTTTTGATTACCTTGTCCCATGGCATCGGGCAATACAATTTCTTTGGTCACACCATCAAAGGCTTCCTGAAGGCTGATGGCGATTTTTCCATAAAGATCTGCCCCACGACGTGGGGCATGTGAGCGCGCGCGTGCACCAAATATGGAGTCGAAAAAATCAGCTTCAAATCCTTCAGGAATATCAGCACCACCTATATTTGACCATGTATACTGCTGCTGACCAGGCGCATGGCCAGGCCCAGCATGTTGACGCTGCTGCCCACCGGCTCGCATCTGATCATACATTTGACGCTTTTTGGAGTCCTTCAATACATCATAGGCCTCCCCTAATGCTTTGAATTTTTTTTCTGCATCTGCGTCTTTGTTCAAATCTGGATGAAACTTTCTCGCCAAACGACGATAAGCTGTTTTAATTTCCTTTGCTGAAGCATCATGCTTCACACCCATGGTTTGATAATAGTCCTTATTTTCCATCATGATCCTATTTGTTTAAGATCCTGTTTTCACAGTCTACTAAGAAATATCATACATCAAGCTTTCTATGTGACGCCGACAAGTCAAAGGTTTGGCTACAACATTCATAAATTGCCGGCTTCCTCCGGTTCCAGTAATAACCAAAGAACCATATTGCAAGATACTCCCCAAAATAGATTGACGAATATCAATACTTTCTATTTTATTCATCGGAATATCCACTGTTTGCCTCACGATAATCCCACTGCAGAGCACAATATGATTTTTCTTAATATTTAAAAAAGAAAAATGGTAAGTCAACCAAACCATAAACTCCCAAATCACAGCAAGCACCGCTAGGCTTAAGCCTATCTTATAGGGTGAATGAACATAATGGCTTATCGCCCAAGCAATCCCAAGTAACACCACTGGACCTAAAAACAAAACCCAATGCAGGCGTGCCTGATATATAATGTCAGTACCCAATTTTTTTTCCGCCATATTTTTGATCCTTAGTTGGAGAAATGATGTTACCCTTATATGATTTGTTAAGAAACCGGTAACATCATCATGCGCCACATCAGTCAATGTTTTAATTCTAAATTAACCGATATTTGCAATGAAGCCAATCAATTAGAAGCATTATCTAAGATTGTTTTAGATTACCTACCTACAGAGCTCAAACCTCACTGTCATGTCGGAAGCTTTCGCTCAGGGAAACTCATTATCGTCACGCAAAATCCCGCTTGGGCAACACAATTGCGTTATCTAGCACCCGACCTGCGCAACAAATTACGTTCCGAAGCCAAGCTCCATCAGCTCAGTTCTGTCGTCATCAAAATTACGATGGCATAGAACATGCACGACATCAAGAAAGCGTCGAGCGATGAGTGGCTTAAGCTCGGGTAATAATTAATTGGGGCTGTAGCACTGGAGGGTATTCTTCGGTATCCAAGTAGGTATATTCCCAAGCATCTTGATGGGCCATGAGCTTGCGTAGCAACTTGTTATTTAGTTCATGTCCAGAACGATAACCCTCATAAGCGCCGATCAAGCTAGAACCTAATAAATACAAATCGCCAATCGCATCCAATACTTTGTGTTTTACAAACTCATCATCAAAACGCAAACCATCTTCGTTTAATACACGGTACTCATCCACCACAATTGCATTATCTAAACTACCACCTTTGACCAAATCACTGACGCGTAATTTTTCATAATCCGATAAGAATCCAAAGGTTCTGGCGCGGCATACTTGTTTGATATAAGACGTCGTAGAAAAATCAAAGACCGCGGCCTGTGGTTTATGTGTAAAAACGGGATGATCAAAATCAATGGTGAAAGAAACGCGATAGCCGTTATGAGGCAAAAATTGAACATATTTTCCTTGTTCTTCAATTCGAATAGGTTTTAAAATACGAATATAGCGCTTTCTTGCAATTTGCTCACGAATCCCCGCAGATTGAATCAGAAATACAAAAGGTGCAGCACTGCCATCCATAATAGGGACTTCCGGTGCATTAACATCAATGTAGGCATTATCAATACCCAAACCCGCCAGCGCAGACAAAAGATGCTCTACGGTAGCAACTTTTGCACCTTGATGCTGCAAAGACGTGCATAACATCGTGTCACATACATTCTCATACGATGCGGGAATTTCTACGATGGGATCCAAATCAATCCTACGAAACACAATACCAGTATTATCGGGAGCAGGATGCAACGTCAGTAAGACCTTTTCTCCTGAGTGTAAGCCAACACCTGTTGCTTGAATTATCTTATTCGGAGTTCTTTGTTTTGTCATTCCGTACGCACCTTTTGTCTTCTCCCTTTGTGAAGAATCAGTGGCCCTCTACAAGCGTAGCAGTTATTATGCAATCTCGCAAATGTACCATCATCTGAAAAGTGAGGAATTATAACAATTCTTTCAACATTTCAAAAGGGAATAAACAAGTCTGCATCAAATATTTGTAATTGCTCCCGAAACAATGCCTGAATTGCGTTGAGGCCTTCTTTCGTTTGCGCTTCAAAACGCGCTACCAAACAGGGGGTCGTATTTGAAGCGCGCAACAATCCCCATCCATGATCAAACTCTACACGCACCCCATCAATATGGATTAATTCTGCATTTGGAAATTGTGCTTGCTCTGAAAACAATTGCATCAGCGCAAACTTCTTGTCTTCAAAAACAGGAATTTTAATTTCTGGTGTATTCACACTATCTGGGATCACGGCAAACTGTGCTTCCGTGGTTTGATCAGATTGGGTTAATAACTCTAACAAACGACTGGCTGCATATAATGCATCATCAAAACCATACCAACGATCTTTGAAAAAAATATGGCCACTCATTTCACCAGCCAAAACGGCCTGTGCTTCTTTCATGATTTTTTTCACCAAGGAATGTCCCGTTGGACACATGGTAGCCTGTCCACCAGCAGTCTGGATCACTTGTTTCAAATGACGCGAACATTTCACATCATAAACAATGGTTGCATTCGGGTTTGCTTGTAACACAAAAGGCGCATAAAACATCATCAAACGATCAGGCCAAATGACGCTACCGGCATTGGTAACCACACCCAAACGATCAGCATCACCATCGAAAGAAAGGCCAAGATCCGCCTGATGGGTCTGAATACCTGCTTTAAGATCAATCAAGTTTTCTTCCACTGTGGGATCAGGATGATGATTTGGAAAACGACCATCCACGTCACAATAAAGTTCAATGACGTCACAACCTAATTGGCGTAATAACTCAGGCACAACTACCCCACCAATCCCATTGCCGCAATCCACGACAACGCGCAAGCGCCGTTTCAGTGAGATATCACTCACAATACGCTTGCAATATTGCGGCAAAATATCGAAGGTTTGATACTGGCCTTGACCTTGTCGTATCGATTTGTTTTGAATCAGATCTAAGAGAATTTGGATATCATCTTGTGCCAGGGTTGTACCTGCCATCACCATTTTGATCCCATTATATTCCCCGGGGTTATGACTGCCCGTCACCATCAAACCACTATCGATGCCGTACTCATGGGTGGCATAATACATCACCGGCGTGGGCACCATACCAATATCAACCACATCAATGCCACTTTCCAATAACCCTTGAATCAAGGCTTTGGTCAAGGCATCACTGGTCAAGCGACCATCTCGAGCAACCAAAACTTGACTGCGTCCCAAAGCTTGTAAACGAAAGCTAATGGCTTTGGCGATGGTATAAAACACATCCGCGTTTATTTGTTGCTCTACAATCCCACGAATGTCGTAAGCGCGGAATATAGAAGGTTCAACCTCACAACAGTGATAAGCAAGTGGCGTTGTCATCAATTTCTCCCAGAACTACCAAATCCACCGTCACCACGGCTGCTTTGCTCAAAAGTTTCAACTAATTTAAAATCAGTCCGTACCACGGGTAAAAATACCAATTGCGCAATACGATCACCGGGATGAACTGTAAAATGCTCTTGATTACGATTCCAACAAGAAATTTTTAATTCGCCTTGATAATCAGAGTCAATCAAACCCACCAAATTGCCCAATACAATGCCATGTTTATGTCCCAAACCAGAACGCGGTAAAATCACTGCTGCCAGCGCAGGATCTTCGATATAAATAGCCAAACCAGTAGGTAATAATACCGTTTCTTGACCCGCGATTTGCATCGGTTCATCGATGCAAACACGCAAATCTAATCCCGCTGATCCAGGCGTTGCGTATTGTGGCAACTCAATCGTATCCCCAACACGAGGATCCAGTACTTTAATTTGAATAGGAGGGTTCATTAACAATCCTTAGAGGTTTATTTTGCAAAAGCTTAGCAATCACTGTGATGATTTGGCCTGCTAATACCCATTTGGGCGCCAAATCTAATACCGTACGTTCCTCTGTAGTGATAAGGATGACTTGATTCTCATCATTATCAAAGCCCAAGCCCTCACCGACTTGATTCGCAATCACCATATCTAACTGTTTCGAACGTAATTTTTCTTCAGCATGCGCCAAAACATCGTGCGTTTCGGCAGCAAAGCCGATCACCATCATCGCTTGCCGACTAGAAATCACCGAGGCTAAAATATCGGGATTTCGTTCTAAGGTCAAGGTCAATGTGGTTTGATCTTGTCTTTTTAGTTTTTGCGTTTTAGGCCGAGCAACACAATAATCAGCCACAGCAGCAGCACCTATAAACAACATGTCTGCTGTGCTATGCGCTGTCACCGCCGTCAACATTTCTTGTGCCGTTTGAACCATGATACGCACCACACCCAAAGGCGCCGATAAAGCGCAGGGGCCACTAATCAAAGTAACCTGCGCGCCCGCCACTTGTGCTGCTTGCGCCAATGCGTAACCCATTTTTCCGGAGCTGCGATTACCCAGATAACGCACTGGATCAATAGCTTCCTGCGTAGGACCGGCGGTGATTAAAACATCTCGGCCTTGCAATAATTGCCGAACAGGATGCAATTGCAACATAGCGACGATGGTTTCCGGGTCTGCCATCCGCCCCAAACCTTGATCACCACAAGCTTGCGCACCCTCTTCAGGGCCAATCATCATCACATCTCGTGCTTGCAACAATGTACAATTGGCTCTGGTCGCCGCATGTGTCCACATCTGTCGATTCATAGCAGGACAAACCACCACAGGCGCAGCTGTTGCCAAATATAAAGTAGACAAGAGATCATCCGCCAACCCATGTGCCATTTTCGCAATAAAATCCGCTGAAGCAGGCGCTATCACGACGTAATCCGCCCAACGCGCCAATTCGATATGACTCATCGCATTCTCTGCATCAGAATCAAACAATTCACAACGCACATCTTCGTGAGATAAAGCTTGAAACGTCATAGGTTGAATAAATGCAGCTGCTGATTTGGTCATCACAACACGGACAATGGCACCCAATGCAGATAGTGCTCGTAGTAAATAAGCTGATTTATAAGCAGCAATACCCCCGCAAACACCCAATACAATTTTCGTACCCGTAAGCGGTCGGATGAGTGAACTATTCATGCACAAATCATCGCTAATCTTCAAACCCCGTATCATACAGTATGAAGGCCTATTATGTCATCCCCACGGCTTGTCTATGGGCTCTAAAAGTTCTCACCGAACCCCTGGATCCCGCGGACAAGCCCTGAGCGATCCCCAGAAAATTTACTCATATGCCGTAGTCTCCAGTTGTACTGCGGCACTGAGGTGTAAAAGTAACTTTAGTGTTTTTTCAAGTTGCCTTTTACCGATTCTCATCCCTGCTTTTAGTGCT
>JANSXK010000023.1 GCA_024742995.1 Gammaproteobacteria bacterium | reverse complement strand
TAAGAGGCAAAACAAACACAACTGAAGATATTATTCCTTTGGATAATACATCAAGAATTATGTTATCTACCAAAGCTCCTTTGTACAATGATGCTGATGAAATAATAGGTATTATTGGTGTTTCTGTAGATATTACAGAACTCAAAGAAACGCAAGATAAATTAGTAACGGCTCAAATAACAGCAGAAAAAGAGCAAGAAATGCGCAAAACAGTTATGACACTAGTGGGCGATATTGTCCACGACCTTAAAACACCTATAGCCACCATTAATACAGCCACTCATATTTTAGATACTATATCCCCGGGACTAAAAGAGCTTATTAATGAAGCCCAAGAACTAAAATCAAAGAAGCTAGCCTCAATAAACAGTAAAAAATTAGATTATGTCGTAAATAAAATGTCTGGTGTGCAAAAAGACTCCATAAGGTTCATGAGTGAGTTTATAAAAGCAACCCTTCGTGAACTTTCCATTGCCCAAAAATACCACAATGGAGAAATTTCTCTTGAGGCGCTAACCAAATGCTCTAGTCGCAGAGTGCTTGAAAATGTTATGGAAAGCTACCCGCGTCACGAAAACATCATCATTAATCAATGCTTTCCTTACGATTTCTTTTTTATGGGAAATTCTATTCTAATGATGAAAGTTTTATATAATTTAATTCGAAATGCAGAAGAGCAAATCATTGCGAATGGCAAGGGTGAAATTACCATTACAACCAAAGAAACCGAAAATGCAAACCTCTTGATAGTTAAAGACACGGCTGGAGGCGCCTCACCAGAAGTCGTTGAAAATATGTTTAAAGAGTTTTTTACTACAAAAAAAGATGGGGCCGGTATAGGTTTGCCATTTTGTAAAAAAATGATGCTAAATTTTGGCGGTGATTTAACTTGTCGCTCTATTTCGGGAGATTCTATAGAGTTTATTCTGTCATTCCCCAAAATAACCAATACTACGAATACTTAATCACTCTGCTGGCCTTTTGTTTGATGCGGCGTTTCATTTAAAAATTCTTTGTAAGATAAAATCCTGCCTTTATCCATACCACTTTCAGGAAAACTTTTAATGAAAGCATAGTAATATTTATGTACCGTATCTTCCGAATCACTATCATTCGATGCTAGCCCAAACTCGGCCAAGCGGTTGACCTTTGATTCAAAAACAACCGCGGGATGTAAATACTTGTCCCAATCTATTTCTATCTTTATCTCTGGCTCGATTTCTTCAGCCTCACCACCCTCTTTTTCTTGCTTTTCTTTTTCAAGTCGAACCTTTGTCAACTCGGCTCTCGTCAACTTCTCTTTAAGTTTAGAAAAATCATGCTCTTCATATAATGACAAAACAACTTTTCTTGCCTTTAAATCATCAACCACTGATTCAGGTGCGCCATATTCTATGGCCTTTTGGGTGCTATTCTCCATCCCTTTATCGCTGCGGATAATAAACCAGCTTAACTCAGCGTTTTCGTCTAAAAATAGATAACTACCTTGGCGGTCGAACAAATACATTTCACATATATGATGCTCTTTAAGATGTGATGTGAAAATTTCACCAAATCCCTTATCAAACACAAAACATGCATCTTCATTTGGGTCTTCAGATAAAATTTTAAGCGCTTGATAAGAGCAGTCTTGAAAAACACGTGATGTTTTCTTCTCAACTAATTCGAGAAATTTATTAAAATACTCCGGGTCATCTTTTTCGATATACGCTGTTGGCAAAGAAAGCGTGCCAAGCCTCTCTTGGAATTCTTCTGAATTTTTACCCGTCAAAATAATAATAACATGTTCTAATGTTATTCCTGGAAAAGCAACAGTTTTGATGAATTCTATCCCATTTTTGCCCGGCATATCATAATCAGTACTGACCAGTATGATTTCTTTAAGCCTGTGTTTATTATAGGACTCATTGCGAACATCAATAATTGAAAAATCAAGCTTTGAAGGTCGATGATGACCCATAATTCTTGTTATCTTATCTAATTGCTTGCTTGTTAGATTTTCTACCTCTTCTGAAAAAGTGCCATTTAATTGCTTTAACATAACTTTGTCTGAAGATACCCAATCACATTCATTGCTGAGCTTATTGTAATAATACAAAGACGACTCTGTAATAATGTATTGTGAATACTTGAAATCATCGAATGTCTCGTGCATTTTAGGAGCATCTTCTGATGATGCAACAATATCCGTTTTTTTTGATCCAGCATAGCTCATGTCTATGTCTTTAGGGAGCGGATAAACAAAATCTTGCACGGTGGTATCTAACATCTTTGAGAGCCCGCATGCATCCGTGTCATCCTTTCCTGTAAAATGTAGCCGTGCTGCAAAAGGAATCATCAACTCTCGACTGTGTTTAACGTATTCTATAGCTGTATCTGGGTTATCAAAACACAATAAACGAAGGCTATCAGAAACATTGGCCTCAAGTGCATCTAAAAAATGCTTTTCATCATCCACAGCTAATACAGTAGTTGGATGATAACAAACAGGCATCACGACAAATGGCTTGTCTTCGTCAAAAATATACATCCCTTTATCCTTTCACTCTTTATATTTATAACTGTAGCTGACTTATTTTCATTAGGCAAATAGTGCAATATTGGAACTGATATGTCTCAAGTGAATTTATTCATTTGTACACTTCTAGGCGCTAAAATCAATGTCAGATAATTTTATGAGGCCGGGAATGATTGTTTCCTTGCCTTTTATATAATAGTCAAAAAGTTGTCGTGCTTTCTCTGGGTTAATTTTTTTAGAAAGAACCCCGTCCGCTCCCTCTTTTTTATAGGTATATGAAATATCCTCTAGTTTGTGCGTTGTAATGACAACAATAGGAATATGGGATAACCCACCCTTTTCTCGCTTTCGAATTTCCTTGCTTAAATGAAAGCCTGGGCTATCTGCTAAGTCTGCTTCGGTGACGATCAAGCAGTATTCACCCCTCTCAAACATCTCAAGTGCCGCCGTCTCAGAACAAGCGCATTCAACGATAGCACCCTCTAATTCTTCAAAATAACTCTTGATAACAGTTCTTGAAACCTCTTCTGGATCCACTAGTAAAATTTTAGGTAAACTTTGACTGGTTGTTGGTGATTGCGAGGCACTTTTACCTCTTGGCAATGTCTCATCACCTGATGCCTCAATCATCTGAACAACAAGATATCTTGTTGTACCATCCAAAATTGGATAGCGCACACATTTATAATACTCTGCTACCCCGGGGTGGTTGGAGTTAATCTTCATGTAATGTGTTTTAAGTTGATTAGAAAAAATAGCTACATTATCGTCTATCTTGAAGTTCTCTAGCTCTTTTTCTGAAAGATTCAGCACTTCTTTCAATTTTTCATCAATCTCATGTGTAAAATCACTCAAATGTTCAATATCAAAGACTTGACTGAATTTTTCATTGTAATATTGCAGTACGTGGTTTTCATCAATCACATAAACCAATCCCGTGATTAAATCCATCAGTTGATTAACAAAATGTCTGTGATTGATTTCCACTGCCATTTGCGGCGCTCTCACGAACTTGACTCCAAAATACAATATCTATTTTTTCAAAGTATAGTATATAATTTGAACCATGTTTATTAAGTATATTGATATGTCTAAATTTCCTGCCCTGCTGCTTTTAAGCCTCTTTGCCACCTCGCCATTAGCCGCCCCGCCCCACTCTTTTCCCATCGCTAAGAAAATCGTCTACAAACTCTTTGCAGAAAACCCCAAAACCCTTTATTGGCCTAGGGCTCCGGAACTCGCGCCCTGACGCAAAACGCAAGTAAAGCCCTCTTGCCTTATAAAAAAACTCGGTAATCTAACCCAAAAATATCGCCAATACGCTTTGCAATTTCTTTCCCAATAGCACGCCTACCATTTTCCATAGCAGAAAGATTGGTTTGGCTGATATTAAGTTTTTTGGCGAACTCAATTTGACTTAATCCCTCGCGATATCTTAGTCCTTTTAATAAAATCCCTGGTTCACCTGATTTTCGAGTCAAATTACCAAATAAATCATCAACAGATACATAATCATTGCTATCATCCGATGTTACTTTATAACGCTTCATAATTTCTAGAGGTACAGCATAAAGACCTCCATGCCATGATATTTGAGCAATTTGATCAGTATGGTGCTTTTTCGTGAGTGCCGACATAATACATCTCCGTAATTTTTAATTGTTTATCGGTAACTTCCCAACAACACACATAAGTTGGCCGTCCTTTGCTGAGATGGCAATGGCGTTTATCTCCATGCAATCCTTTTAATTTCCCGTAATTTTTCCAGTTGCCACTTGTAGCTGGACCATTTTTTTCAAGGTCCCTTATTAATAGCAACACAGCGGCTTGAACAGCTGTAGGAAGTTTTATAATCTGTTTTCCAACTTTAGTTGGTATTTTTATTTTCCAGCTCATAGGGATATTTTATGTCATTTTTAGATATATATCAAATTTAGATAATATCAAGCTAATGAAATGTCTTTATCTGCTGGAATATATGGGATTATTCCAGCTTGATACGCTTGTTGTTGTATTTCATAGGGAGCCTCTCTCGCATCAATAATGAACCCATTAACACTTAACATCCAGACGAAAGGGTTGCTATCCAATCTACGTTGTTGCTGCCGACATGATGGGGCACAAACTTACCTGCTGGCAAAATAGCGTATGTGCGCATCATGGCAAGCATTACAGAGGTCGTAAATGTTGCGAACAAATAGATGCTAAGTTTCGCGAAATGGAGTCGGAACTCTATAATTTATGGCCAGCAGTTGGCATTGTAAACATTGCCCGCTCTGATTACTCATATGGGCTAGTCGATACAGGTGATAAATTTTACGGTTGCGATTTTAAAATTAACAAATCATCCAAAGAAATAGAGCCTACCAATACGGCCAAAGGTATTGTAGCTCGCGCCACGCTTTTCATGTCAGACAAGTATCAAATCCCATTGGATGAAGATAAGAGGCACCTATATTTGTCTTGGGACAAAAAATTTCCTCCATCAAAATGGGAAAAATCCTGGGCCTTAAGAATAGCTCGCTTAGAAGGCTACACAAATCCCTACATTTCTTTACAATAGTGTATTATTCATAGCCCTCTCAAGTGATTTTACGCATGGAAAACCCTCCCTTAGACACTTTTGGAAAACGCCTGCGTTTTGCAATGATTCAAGCGGGCTTTAAAAACACCCGCACGCCAACTAATGTCAGCATCCACAAATTATCCGAAATCACCCAAAACTCCCCTCAAATTTGCAGGAAATACTTACGAAGTGAGGTATCTCCCAGTCATCAAACAACTATTAAAATTGCAAAGCACTTAAATGTGACCCCTGGCTGGCTATTGTTCGGAGAAAATTCTTATGGAAAAGATAATGAACACTTTTATGTCTCAAAAACTTTATTGCAATATATTTTTGACAAAAGTGTTAGCACAAGCGCCCTCTTCTCTTCTAGCGCAGACTTCGCCACATTTCTACTAACCATGACAACCAAAGTATGCGAGCTTGGACTTTCTGATGAACAAAGCATTCAAATTATCGACCTCATGCTTTCTTCTGCGCGTAGCTTTAAAAAATAAAAACGAATAGATGGCTTCTGATACAGATAGTTGATTTGCTTCAAATCGACCTCTTGGTCATATCAAGCCAGAATTTAACCCCTTCTTTTCACAACTTTTTCCCCAGAAATTGTGGATAAATGGTAGTCTGATTTTAAACTTTTATGTCACAAGCTTGAAGTAACAGTCTTTAATTTGCATAAGCAATCACTAAATCAGACCACTGCGTGGTATAGGACTTTGTTTTAAGTGTGGCGCGCATTGACCATGATTTTTCTACACCTTCTGCCGCCAGGTGAATTGTGTCTTTTCCATATTTGTGATTAATGTTGTCCATGACTTTCATTATTGCTTTTGACTCTGAAAACCTCTTATCCCCTTCTTCAAATAGGTCAAATTGCTGTTCTCTTTTATCTGAAAAATCTTCCAATAAAACCCCGCATTTTTTATACAAAACACCCTCTTTGTAAATTTCTCTCAAACAATCTTGAGCATACTTGGTGAGAACAGTAATATCATCAGTAGCGCACGCAAGTTCTATGTTCGTTGAGTTTGAATATGGCTTAGCACCCTTTTCAAAAGGATTAGAGAGCACAAAAACACCTAAGCGATTGGCCTTTAACCCCTGCCCTCTGAGCTTTGTCCAGGCAATTTTACTGTGATAACTAACCGCTTCTCGCAATGCTTGGTGTGAGTCTTGTGTTTGACCAAAAGAGCGCGATGACACAATGGATTTTCTTTTTTTAAACGCATCAAGTGAAATACAAGCCACGCCTTGCAACTCCATTATCGTTCTTGTAAGCATTATATTATGCCGCCTGCCAATAAGCCTGGCGTCAGACTTTGCCAAATCATATGCTGTTTGTATTCCTTGGTTTTTAAGTCTTTGCGCCCACTTCTGCCCTACTCCCCATATATCTTGGACTTTTAATTCCTGTAACCAGGCTGAGTTGTTTTTCAATAAAAACACAGGTGCCTTGAGATATTTCTTTGCGATAAGATTTGCTGTTTTTGCAAGTGTTTTAGTGCTACCACATCCAATAGATGTGGGGATACCCGTTGACTTTAAGATTTGCCTTTGCAAGTCATGACAAAAGCCTTCTATCTTCGACAATGGCAACGTACTTATATCTAAAAACGCCTCATCAATAGAATAGATTTCTGTTTCTTCCCAAGCATCTTGAATCACGCTCATGACACGTGCAGACAAATCACCATACAACGTATAGTTTGATGAAAGCACTTCAACTTTATGGTGATTGCATAATCCTTTTATCTTAAAAAATGGCTCGGCCATTTTTATACCCAGCGCTTTTGCCTCATTTGACCTGGCAATAACACAGCCATCATTATTAGACAGCACAACAAGAGGCTTATCTTTTAAGTCAGGTCGAAAAACCCTCTCACAATTTACGTAAAAATTATCACAATCTATTAATAAAAACATCATCAACTCACTTGGTGAATAACATGGACAACAACACCCCAAATCACCACATCTTGCTCTGCAGTGATATCGATGATTGGGTAATCAGGGTTTTCTGGAACAAGCTGAACTTTTGCTTTGATCTTTTTTAGTCTTTTGACCGTCAATTCACCGTTGATAGCAGCTATCACAATTTTTCCATCACGAGCCTCAAGACTTTTATCAACAACTAACATATCTCCTGAATGAATGCCTGCATTCAACATAGAATCACCAGATACCCTCAAAAAGAATGTAGCCGCAGGATGCTTAATCAGATGCGTATTTAAATCCAGTTTACACTCCATATAATCATCTGCCGGTGATGGAAATCCCGCACTTACTTTATTTGCATATAGAGGTATCTCCATTGTGGTTGGACTATCTTTTAAGTATGACAATACATCATCTACTCTTGATATGGGAATTCTAATGGGCTTGGTGGACTCTCCATAGGCATTAATCCCCCGAGGCCGCCCTACCCTTCTTCGATTTTCTTGATTCATCATCTCTCATAATTAGTGTACACTAATTGCATGATAGCGTGAATAGTGAGAAATGCAACCTTATTTATAAATACAGCAATGCGCCCTTTTTATGCCACAAAGTAATAATAAACACTCTAATTAAGATATTTCTTGTACATCTATCATCAATATTGATAGTGACAGTTTATTATTAAAGGTTTATCTTTGCATTTGCAAAGGATGCGTTTATAGGACACGGAGTCCTGGCACAGGATGTGCAAAAAGGCTGTTAAAAACCCGCACTACATGGATGTGGTGCGGAAGCGCCCTTTCTTTTAAAAACACGCTGTCTTTTATCAACCTTAAATCCCCTCCTTTGATTTCAATCTTCTTTAAAACAACCAACGGATGCAGGTGCTTTATGAACACAGAAACTGAGGAAGGCCTAAAAATTATTCCGGAATTTACTGACGATGAGCTTAGTTGTAATTGGATTTGGCATGTGGAAAGCATTATGACGTATGGTGAAATCATTGATTTGCCTGATGTCATTACAGCCCATTTTTGTAAAGATAAATCTAGGTAGGAGTTGTAATACTGGCTCATAATGTTTTGGGGATATATATCATGCTTACAAACCCCTTTTTATTAAAAAACGAGTGCGTTATCTTTGTTTCGCGAATGTAAAAACATCAATAGTGCCATTATTTAGTGATGTAATTTCGATCAAATGCCCTCCATAATCAAATTCATTTCATTTATAGAGTTTATTTCAATAATCACTCTACCTTTCCCTTCCTCATTAATCTTTACAGAAACACTGGTTGCAAACTTCTGGGATAATTGATGACTCCAATCATTACATTTATCATGGTTTTTGTTTAAAGACATTTTTTTGTTTTTTAACAATTTAGCTGAATTCGCCAATGCTTCGGCCTCTCTAACACTGCTTTGCTTTTCAATAATCATACATGCTGTCTGATATTGTTGCTCATGATTCAGTTTCAAAATTGCACGAGCATGGCCCATTTCAATTTTTCTTTCTTCCAACATTAGTCGCACTCGAGGTTCTAAAGTTAATAAACGCATAGTGTTAGTAACAGACGTCCGAGATCGTCCAATCATATGCGCAATCTCTTCGTGAGTCATTTGGAATTCATCACGAAAACGAACAAACGCAGCTGCTTCTTCCATGCAGTTTAGATTCTCCCTCTGAATATTCTCAATCAACGAAAACGCCAGTGCCGCATTATCATCAATATCTCTGACAACTACAGGAACTTGAGCCAGCCCAACCCTCTGTGCTGCGCGCCACCTGCGTTCTCCCGCAACAATCTCATAACTACTTGCAGCTGTTTTTCTGACAACAAGAGGTTGAATAATGCCCTGTGTTTTAATTGAGGCAGCAAGCTCGTCTAAAATTGATTCGTCAAATTGTTTTCGCGGCTGATACTTTCCAGGACTTAATAGATTAGTTGCAAGCAGTATAAGCTTTTCATTTGGATCTGTTTTGTCCTCTACAGGAGTAGAATCTAAGTTCCTCAGCAACTTTAGCCCTTTGAGCTCAAGATTCGACACAAAAATACCTCTCTAAAAATTCCTGCAAATGTCCCAGGTTTCCCGTAAACGTCGCAGTCTTACATATTTATTAACTATTAACACCCTGCAAATGTCCCATCCTTACCTGTAGATGTCTTACCTTGCCCCGTAAACGTCCCTCATACGCCCCGTAAACGTCTCGTATATTCTGCTAGAACACCTGGTTATACTAATTATTAAGACATCTAAACAACTAATAAAAATAACTTAAAAAATTAAAACACGTTGTGTTTCAATAGTAAATAAATTTTTCATTAAAACATTGCATTTTCATTAAAATATATATAAATTATGAAAAATGTGAAAACATTAAAATTCAGTGAAAGGAAAATCATGATTGACTCACAGGTCATATCTTATGGCACGGAAAACCCCGAAAAAATTATGGACAGTTTTTATCAAGCTGGCAATAAAACACTGCTAACAATCAGAGATTATGTTATCAACCCCGAAAAGAGAAAAAAACCAAGAACATGGGGAGCGATAGAAGCTGCCAAAATGGTTAAAGTATCCGATCCTACTTTTAGAAAATTATTAGAAGGATATGACAATATTCCCGGAATTGTTGTTGAAGAATTAAATAACGGCAGAAAAGTAAAAAAATACACCTTAGCTGCTATTAACGCACTAAGAGATAAGGCAGAAACAAGATACAAGCGACCAAAAGGCTCAAAAGGACTAGTTATTGCCGTATCCAATCTTAAAGGCGGGGTTGGAAAAACAGAAACAACAGTTGATCTAGGCAAAAAAATTGCTATTGAAGGCCTAAAGGTTCTTTTATTGGATTTTGATGCTCAAGGAACAGCCACCTTAATTAGTTCTGGATTAATACCTGATCTTGAGTTGCGTTATGAAGACACAATTACCAATGTGCTTATTTCAAACCCAAACAATATTGGAAATGTTATCTTAAAGACCCATTTTGATGGTTTTGATATTATCCCAGCAAATCTAGCCATTCAAGATTGTGATCTCATATTACCGAATGAGAAAGAAAATAATCATGAGCGCTTAGGTTCTCCATTTTCTAGATTAACGGAAGCATTGAAAATTATTAAAAATCAGTATGATGTTATTTTAATAGATTGTGGTCCCAACCTCGGATTATTAACACTTAATGCGATTATCTCTTGTGATGGGATTATTATTCCTATCCCTCCTAGCATGAATGATTACTCTAGTTTTATTATGTATACGGCCACTTTGCGAAATATGTTTAAAGAACTACCCTCAAAAAAATTGGAATATCTGAGAATTTTAATTTCCAAACATAGCGGAAGTAATGAAGCTCTACAAATGGAGAATATGATGAGACAGCAATTTGGCAAATATATTCTTACTAACCACATGTGTGAAACAGTTGAAGTCGCAAAAGCGGCCAATGAAATAGGAACTATTTACGATATTTCAAAACCTCGTGGCAGCAGGGAAGCGTATCGAAGAGCGCTAC
Source organism: Gammaproteobacteria bacterium (assembly GCA_024742995.1). Classification (GTDB taxonomy): domain Bacteria; phylum Pseudomonadota; class Gammaproteobacteria; order Legionellales; family Legionellaceae. The sequence goes on along the minus strand of JANSXK010000023.1, from coordinate 11,043 downwards.
AACATTTGGATGATGTAAACCTCGAAATCATAAGCAATTTCAAAGATATTTGGGAGGAGCAATCTAAATCTTCTCCTTTGAGCGGAGACAACCATGGATAACAATAAGCGTAATATTCATAATTCTGGTCCATTGGGCATGCTCATGAAAAATGGAGAGATAGAGAAAATTGAAAGTATTGAAGAACGTCTTCAGCAACAAAGCCTTCCAAAAACAGCTGCATCTTATTTTAAAACCCAGTCAGGCATTGAATTTTCTGAACAAGAGTTGGTTTATGTGAATCCTGAAGAGTGTGAACCTTGGAAATATGCTAATCGCCATGAAAGTGAGATGGGAGATATTGATGCTTTAGTTGATTCAATTAAAGCAAACAAACAATTACAACCGGCGCTTATACGAAACCACCCTACCCCACATGGACATATAAAATATGAAGTAATATTTGGTCGTAGACGTCATATTGCTTGTTCTAAGCTAGGAATACCATTTCTTGCTATTCGAAAAGATATTTCTAGTGCTAAGGATGCTATTGCATCTCAAGATGCTGAAAATAAACTAAGAAAAGATGTTAGTAACTATTCTAACGCAATTCTTTATAGAAATTTGTTACAGGACAAAGTTTTTAAAACTGAAAAAGAGTTAGCAGAAAAGCTAGGAATGGCATATTCAACTTTCAATGAACTAATGGCATATTCGAAAATCCCTGAGCATATAGTAAACGAAATACCAGATATTCATACACTATCAAAACAGCTTGCTGTCAAGATTGTGCAGTTACTCAATAAGTCTAGTGACAATCACGCTAAAATGTTCAAAATTGCACGGCAACTAGGAAAATCAATCACATCTCAATCTAAGCTGGAAATTATTTTTGAAGCTGAGAGCACAGTACAAAAAAAATCAGATCCTAGGCTGAGTTCAACCAAAGCTTATGTGTCAGGAAAAGGCAGAAAATTGTTCACCTTTAAATTAGATTATCGTGGATTACCATCACTCGTAATCCATAAGGAGACTGCTGATCGGATTAGTGTCGATGATATGTGCAATTGTTTTTCTGACTACTTAGAAAAGGTAATTGCTGAATCCGAGTACCCGGATTGAAGTAAAATTCGAGTACTCGGATTGCTTATGGAATAGCGTGGAGAATCATATGAGTAGCCTAATAACTAATCATAAGCACCATGACCTTAAAAAACATGTTAATGCAATCCATTGCTCAAACAACTTAACGCTCGTGCAAAGGAAACTATTCAATGCATTGTTGTTTCATGCCTATCCAGATCTTCCTTATAAACAAAAATTTGAAATAAAAGGGAAAGATCTATGTGGCTTAATTGGATATAACAGCAAAGATACAGCAAAGCTAAAAGAAGCCTTAATTGGATTAATTACAATTGCAATTGAGTGGAATGTTCTTGATTTTTCAACTGGACAAGAAAAAAAATGGAAAGCTAGCTCAATACTTGCGTCAGCAGAATTATCTAATGGTAAATGTGTTTACGAATACAGTCAGGTAATGAAAGATTTTTTGTATCAACCAGAAATTTATGGCCAAATAAATATTGCATTGATTTCTAAATTTAAATCAAGCTATGGTTTGGCGTTATATGAAAACTGCATACGTTATAAAGGACTTCCTCAGACACCCTGGCTTCCACTAGATGTTTTCAAAAAACTAATGGGAGTGTTTGATGGCAAATACAATGTATTCAAGGACTTTAAAAAAAGAGTTTTAGATATTAGTGTGAAAGAAGTAAATGAAATTACTCCAATACGAGTGACTCCAGAAATAGAACGAATTAATCAGAAAGTAACAAGAATTAGATTTAGATTAGAAAAAAATATTGATGAGTCTCCTGCATCATTTGCACAATTATCTACTGATATGGAATTAAACCAAATTCTTGTAGATGTTTTTGGATTTTCAAAACAAATGATTGGTGAGATATATTCTAAGCATGATTTGAATTACATTCGTGAGAAAATTGAAATTATTACTCAATCAGAAAGCTTTGTTACTGGAAAAATCAGGGGATTAGCCGGGTATTTAATGGAAGCACTGAAAAAAGATTATAAGATTAGCAAATCTAGCAAGTTAGTTATTGCTGGGTGGAAAAGAGCTGAAGAATCAGTAAAAAAAGAAAAAGAGACGGAAGAGAGGAATAGAATGGAGCGTTATAAGCAATATAAAAATAAAAAAATTAACACTTATCTTGCTAGTTTAACTGAAGAGAAAAAATCAGCATTGACGGATGAATTTGATATCTTTATGAAAGAGCAAGACAGTACTATTAGAATGTTTTATAAAAAACATAATATAGATCATCCCGCAACTAAAGCAATATTTCATAAGTTTATTAAAGATAACAAACAAGGTGAAACTGGAACAATTATTTCTATGGAAGAATATCTTGAGTTAATTGAATAAAAGAACAAAAGATGAGACGTTTGCGGGGCTCATACTTGCTTAAGGTGGGGACGTTTACGGGTCGAATAAATAAGGATGTCTTGAGAGACGATTAATTGACAAGATCTAAGTTACTGCAGATATTGCTTCTGGAGATCTTGTCCCACGCGAGAACAAGATCTCCAGAAGCAATATAGTTCTCAATTTAAAGATCAAGCTTTAACGCGAGCAGATAAAGAAGGCACTTTCTAAGTAGCAAAAGGTCTTGGTCTGGCAAAATCACTTTTGTATTCGTGACGTGCGAAACGCAAGCAGGTGGTAGTACACTGGAAAACCAAAAACTTCAACAAGCTGAATTAGCGCGTTTAAAACAAGAAAACTCAAAACTTGCGAAGGAGAATGCCTTCTTAAAAAAAGCAGCGGCAGCGTACTTCGCCAAGGAGTTCAAGTGAAGTACGCTATGGTCAGGGTAATATCAGTTTTTATAGGAGGTAGGTAGTGGGATCTTTTATACCCGCTTGCCCAAATCCTTTTTTACGGTAGGTACAGTTAGCACATTTTTCACAGGTAGCACCAGGTTGTTGATCAACACTATAACAAGATATTTTTAGTGCGTAATCTATGCCATTCGCTATTCCTAATTTCACTGTTTCTGCTTTGCTTAAATGAAAAAAGGGGTTTATATTCATTACATTAGGCCTAATGGATAAATAAAATCCATCAAGATCAAGAAATATCTCAAGTGACCTCGATAGAATATCTTGGGTATATTAGTGTCTTTATGGTGTATTATAGCCCAAATATTTACAGATAATAACAAGACGCCTTTTTTGTAACCAAATAAGAATCAAATATTTGATTAAATAACAGGCTGTGATTGTTGTTCGTTACAATTGAGGATGAATCAAATGAACGCGCTTACTCGAAAAAATAACCCACTAAATGCAACGAATAAAATGCTTAAAACCATTGGAGAAAAGCCTTTAGGAACAGCATTTTTAGCATTTCGAGATATGAGCAAAATAATTTCCAAACATATTGAAGGTATTAACGCTTTAGATTTTGGATGTGGGGCAGGGCGATCCAGCAGAATGCTCAAAGCTTGTGGCTTAAAAGTTACTGGCGTAGATATTTCTCCCCAAATGATAGAACAAGCGATGAAGTCATCAGAGGATATCAAGTATATTTTAATAGAAAAAAACTGTTTTAAAGATATAGGAGAAAAATATAACCTGATCTTAATCTCGTTTGTCTTGATGGAGATGCCCAGTAAGCAAGAAATAGTTATGCTTATAAAAAATTTAAGCAATGTTCTTGCTGAAAATGGCAGAATGATAATTATTGTGGCTTCTGATGATCTTTATATCAAAAATTGGCTGTCTATTGAAACCAACCTTTATTCTAATATGAACAAAAATAGCGGCGATATAGCAAGGGTGTATCTTAAAGATTATCAAGTTACTATTGATGATTATCTTTGGACGGAAAGTGATTGCGAAGAATGTTTTAAAAAAAGCAATATGCTAATACAGGAAAAGTTGAAGCCTCTAGGCATCCTAAGCGATGGGAAGAACTGGGTTGATGAATATTCTTATGCACCATTTGCTATTTATGTTTTATCTAAATAACACGAAATACTTGGAAGCAGAGAATGAAATATATTCAAAATCAACTCAAATCAATACTTTCGCTTTTAAAGCGCACGGTATATTCTAAATTAAAACACAACGTTCAATACAAAATAATTGATGTAACAAATGAGCAAACTGTAATATGGCTTCAATCACTTCAGACAAACGTTGTTTTTAATCAAAAAATATCTGCAACGAGTATAGATTTAGATATAATTGGGAAATTATTGCCAGAACAGGCTTGTTTTTGGGGGATTTTACTGGGGGAGTTTTTAAAAATTCGTGGTGAAGGAAGCTCGTACTCAACGATGGCTCTGTTAAAAAATGACTTTTTTTTATATGAAACAGAAAATATTAATAGATGTAAAGATATTACATTAGATAGGCGTGGTAATATTATTTTTATGCACCCCAGAAAAAAAACAATCTGTTCTTATGATGCCAAAGATATCGCATCGGACAAATCATTAATTAATTTATTTCACCCTACGGTGGCTTGTTATATTGGCCTTTATCTAGGCCACAAGAGTACAATGCCTTCTTTCGATGCAACCAAAAAAACAAAAGGAAACCTGCGTTTAATCACCCGATCTTAGCTCATGAATATTTGGTTTCTTTAAATAAGAGACAGAAGAAAATGGAGTAAGCATAATATCTGAAAGAGAAGGGTCTTGTGTTTTCAAAAGACTCACCAAAAACCATGCAATAGGGATTAATAATAGCGAATAAATTATTTTGATTAGGATGAGTGAACAGAAAACAACTACTGCTTTATTTGGCGTGTGAGCTATTATGACTGGCAACATAAAAGTAGTATCTATAACGCACGCTGTAGATGTTGAAAAAATAGCACGCACAGCAAACCATTTGCTTCTAAAAAACAACTTTAATTTTGAAACTATTGTAGCATTGGCTATTTCGGATGTGACATAAGCAACAGTTGACGTAAACAAGATGCTAGAAGTGATTAAAGTAATTTGTGAGTAGTTTTTTTGATTTAACCAAAACTCTGCGCCCGGAATTTTTACAGTTAAATATAGATAATATGCAACAAACAAATTACATAGGGCCCCTGTAATAATAATTCTCTTAGCTTGTTTTAACCCATATAATTCGGTTATGCACACAATAAGCATGTAGCTAATTTGAAAAATTATATTACCTGCTGAAATAACGATCCCAGAAATAGATATTAATTTTTGGCCTGCAACTGAAGATGCCAGTAAAATCATATAGAAAATTATAGATATGGAGGGTAAATAGCTGTTGTTTCCCTGCTGTTTATCGCCAGCTAGTTCTTTGTTAAGACTCATGATTTTCTTGTTTTTAAAATGGTTAATACCACAACGCCAATTATTTCATGCTCATTGACATCATAATTTATAGATGGGGTGTTTTGAGTAATTGATAAAAGTTGCCAGTGAGGAGAGTCAATAATTAAGTCTCGCAATGAAACGGATTCATTGTTTTTAAATCGTATTAAAACGAGATCCCCATCAATTGGTTTTTCTTCAGGGTCTATAATGAAAACAGTCCCAATTGGAAATCGAGAGTGCATTGAGGGCCTGCTTTCCAAAGCATAAGCCGATTCACTTAGATTGTCCGTGGATGCAAGAGCTATTGGCTGCCAATGATCCCAATTTTTTAAATCTACGAGCTGAATAAAATTTTTATTAGAAATATCATCCCAGCTAAGTATGGGGACGGAACGTGGGGTTTTATCGTTGCTTCGTATTGTAACTTTGGTTGGGTCTTCATCATCAAACAATGAATCCAACGCAATATTAAAATATTGCGCAATCATTGATAGGGTTGATATCCTCGGGTCGGTTGTAAACCCACTAATTAGCCTTTTTATCGTGTTATATGGGAGGCTTAGTGCTCTAGCTAACTCACTTTCTGTTATTTGCTTCCTTTCCATTAGGATAGCCAAATTTTTAGATAGATTATTATTCATCGAGATTATTTTTTTATCATTATTTTTGTTGGTTTCACTTAAATGCATCTTGAGATCGCCTTTGTCGAAAATAAAAATCTAAAATCCAAGCTTTCTTATTTTGACATAAATTTAAACCATTAGTAAATGGTTAATTCTTAAATACCATTAAAATAACAATAAAGTAACTATTTTAAATATGAACCACCTTATATATTGACATAAAAGTAAAATTATTACATTATAGTAATTATATTAACCTGGTTTATTACATAAAAATATACCATTCAATTCTCTTTAGGATAAATAGATGACGAGAAAATACAAATGAAATCCACCTGCATACAACAACCCAAGAGTAACAAATACATACAAGTTAGCGAGTGGCAGATAGCCTTTTGCCGCAGAAATCACTGCGCGGCCTTTATTTTGTCTCACTTCATAGCATGGCATGACTGGAAACTCAATCATGACGAATACTATCATCGAGCAAACAACATCGCAGAGCTTCATGGTGATGGTCGTCCTAATAACCAAAATGCGTATTTGTTTTTTACTACGGATGATCTTGCTGACGGTATCTTGAATCTATATGGGAAAAACGCGATTAACAAAGCACTACAGCTGCTTGAAGAGCTTCAGGTTATATCAGTCCATAAAAACCCTAATCCCAGATATCATTTTGACAAAACAAAATACTTCATTTTCTATCCAGAAACCTGCAATGAGTGGATAAAAAAAGACCAAGAAAAAACAGGAAATCAAAACAGTTCAATCGAAGGCCCGAAAGAAAGTATCGATCACTTAAAAGCAAGCGATCGATCATCCCAAAGTAATGCACCATCGATTGAAAGTAAACGACCACCGCTTAAAAAGGGCCAAGCAATAACAGATACTACAAACAATACAACAAACAAAGATCAATCAATCAAAAATATACACGGAGATGGTTGCATTGGTTTTTCTCAAAAAACAAGCCCTGAGATTGAAGAAATTATTGAGCTATTAATTTTTGAGGGCTTCCCTAGAAAGCGATTTTCGTATTCCGGTTCAATCGAGTCTATCCAAAAGGCCTGCGCAGCAGGCGCTAACATCGATATGTTTTATGAAGCTTATTGTAAGGCGCAATCAGTTACTGGAGAACAAGGATTTGGATTGAACTACTTAATCAAAACTGTTGAGAGTCTAATGTCAAAAAAAGCACATCAAAGGAGTCGTGATGGATATGCCCCTAAAGCCTTCAAATCAAACCCAACCCTTGAGGACGTCTACAGTGCGAACAAAGGGGCCATTGCCCCAGACGGCAGTAAATTCGACCCTTACGCTATCGAAGGAGAGTGTGTCGAGGGCACAGCTGTCTTGGATTTGGATCAAGATGGCACGAATTTACGGGCCTTTGTTTACGACCAAACATGGGACAAGTGCTAATGACAGTTGGTATGAGGCTTTAAAAGATTTAACACCGAAGGCATTGGAGAGCGGGATGACAAAACTAAGACAACTATCAACTGGGACGCAGTTTGCAACATATCCTCCAAATTGCTTGGAATTTAGAGCGCTGTGTTTGAGCTTTTACGAAGATTTAAAACTTCCTAAATCGAGTGATGCCTACATTGAAATCAGGAATAGGGCGTATTTGTCTAAGAGTGCTTGGAGTCATCCTGTGATTAGGTACATTGCATCACAATTGCCACGGGATTTTTTAAATATGAGCAATGAGTCAGAAGCCTTCTCGCTTTTTGAAAAAGTTTATAAAGAAGTATGTTGGCTTTTAAAGCAAGGGCATGTATTGCCGGAGGTTAAAGAGCATTTGACATTGGTGCAGACAAGCAGCAAGAAAATCGCTGAACTCCATTTAAAAGAAATGAGGCTAAAGCTTGGGAGTAGGGGATGAGAGAGGAGTTGATTTTTACGGAGGATGATTTGATTTATGTGTTAAAGCGTTGTCATAGAGATTTCATGAGCATTTATGCAGGCGAAACTTTAACAGATGATGAATTATTACATGTGAGCGAGCTTTGTAAATTGGCGAGTGACTATGTTTTGGGTAAAAAAGGGTAGTCCATTAACTAAAAGGAGAATGAAGTGTTGGTATTAAAAAGAAAACTGGGTGAGAAAATCTTAATTGGTAAAGATGTCAATATCATAGCCCTAGGAACACAGGGCAACCAAATCAAGATTGGGATTGAAGCACCAGAGTCTGTGAATATCGTTCGAGAAGAATTATTGGGCCGAGATTCGAAGTCTAGAAAGTTTTGGGAAAAGTTGATTCTAAAGAAGCAAAATAAAATTTGTGAACCATTTGTGAACCATTAAATTTATCAAAAATTTAGGAGAGGATATGAGACAAACAACAAGGAGCATTACAAAGATTGCGGTTGTTGGTACAACGGTTGCTTTGTTTGCAGGGTGTGCTGCAACCCAAACTGCGATAGAACATAGGAATCTAGATACAAAAACAAATGTATCTAAAACAATATTTTTAGATCCAGTCCCTCAAAGGGATAAAACCATCTATTTGTCTGCAAAGAACACCTCAGATGAGGATATGGATATCAGTCAAAGACTTGCAGCTGCCTTTAGAGAAAAAGGGTACAAAGTCACAAATAATCCAGAAAACGCGCACTATTTATTGCAAACCAATATTTTAAAAGTTGGCAAGATGAGTAAATCAGCCAGTAAAGACGCGCTTGGCGGAGGATACGGTAGTGCGTTAGCAGGAGGAGCTGCGGGAGCTGCTATTGGAGCTTTAGCAAATAATTCAGACGCGATGATTGCAGGTGGTGTTGCCGGTGGTCTAGTAGGAATGGCGGCTGATGCGATGGTGCGGGATGTGAACTATACATTGGTGACCGATGTTCAGATTTCAGAGCGTGTTGGTAGGGGAGGCAGAGTTTCAGACCCTAAGATGCAACAGGCTTCAAGAAAAAATGGAGGGTATGAGCGTTATCAAACAAGAGTGGTCTCCAATGCTGATAGAGTTAACCTTGCTTTCAAAGATGCACGGCCCGCGCTTGAATCAAGTTTGGTGAAGGTGCTAACGGGCATTTTTTAGTAGTGGGAGAGGCATTGTGACATTTGTAATTGTGCTGGTTTTTTTAGTAGGGGTTGTTTATTTGATTGGCTATTTAGGTGAAGTTTATTTGGGTTTAAAACTAAAAAAAGCATTTAAAAATTTTCACGAAACTACACGGCAGCTTTGGGCGGCAACGAGAGGTGAGAGGTGAAAATAGCACATGCATTATTACTGTGTCTCATTGTTTCAAAAAGCGGATGGGCTTTTCGATGTGACGACATTTCAAACGGTTATCCCGAATTGCAAGAGTCCTCAAATGGTTTGGTGATATCTGAGCACGCTCTAAATCAGCATGTTACTAGTTCGTTTTATCGCAAAGATGTATTAAAAAAGGGAGGTGATATGAGTGATTGAATTTTAAAACCAACGTTTACCTATCATGAGATGTGTCACGCCTATAAACAATGATTAGGTAACAAATATATAACAAACAAGTAACAAATAGATAACAAAAATAAAATTTTCAAGCCAAAAACCTGGTTTACGGGATTTTTTTACCCAAAAAAAGAGGGGGAATTATTCAATGACTTATTTATGAAGCATCAAAGGAGAACAAGTGATAGCAAAGATTTTGAAAAAAATAGTTTTGATTGCTCTGCCAGTAAGTGTTTGCTGTTGTGCGGTAGCGCCACCGCAAGCTTTACCAGTATGGCATTTCAAACAAAGAAGCAAGACGCGGGTAAATCCTGCGAGTTATTACGCATATGGAAAGGATGTGAAACGGCCATGTGTATGTCAAAAAACAAAACATAAGAGGTAAAAATGAAACTAGTAGTTATAAAAGAAGCACTCACAAAAGTTTGGCAGTCCAGTACAACTAAGGCACTTTTGTTTGTTAGTGGAATATTTTTGGTCAAAGCGGTGTTTGCAGAAGATGTTTTAGGTGAAACAACTGGAGATTTGAAAGACACCTACAATGGGTCAATTAAGACTTATGTTTATGTCTTTGAAGCTTTAGCAGCACTTTTAGGATTAATTATCACAAGAAAAATCACAGTCTTGCTGGGCATTGGTGCGATAGCCCTGTTTTTGAATGTGGTGGCTAAGCTTGCGCATTTGGTTTAAAGGAAGTGGAAGACGCGAAACGCTATAAAACACCTCAATATCTAGGTGAACCCTATCGTTTGATAGTGTTCACCTTAGATGAGGTATTTGCCGCAATTATCACGATTTATCTTGTGGGTTCGGTGTGCGATTTGTTGGTGACGTCGTTGTTCTTAGTGGTGCTTTTCTTATACCTGCTAAGAAATATAAAAGGCAATGAAGGGCCATCTTTTTATGTGCACATATTTTATTGGTATTTCTCGCTGTCTCCGAGACTTTCGGCAACTCCGCCATCTTGGATACGAGAATATTTGGGGTAATAAATGAAAATAGAGCAAAAACAATCTGAGCTTGCCAAAGAGAGGAAGAATAACCTCTTGTTTTTAAGTGTTGGTAGCATCTTGTTGGTGGGTAATATTTTACAGTCAATCATTATCGTTATCTTGATTGGCTATGCCCATAGTCATCATCAGGTTCATTTTATTGCCCCACGCACCACACATGGTTTTTCCATATCGCAAAGCGGTGTATCTGATGATTATCTGCGGGATATGACCAGTTTTATCACGAGCCTTCGCTTTAATGTCACACCTAGTGCGACCACAGAGCAATTCAATGATTTCTTAAAATACATTTCCCCATCCTTGTATGGAGACATTCGGGTGCAATTGACTAAAGAAATTGAAGATATCAAGCACGAACACTTAACAACCGCGTTTTATCCCATGAATTATGAGATAGACAGCAAACACTTACAGGTTCGGGTGACAGGGGAGATGCGTCGCTACGTAGGCGCTGAACTCATGTCTGTGATCTTGCCCGGGAAAATTGGACACATTGCTAAGCAACTTTTTTGACCTCATAGAAATCCGGAGATTGATATCCTAATCTTGAATGAAGCCGCTTTCGATTATAGTAAATTTCAATATATTCGAATATATGATTTTTA
>JANSXK010000001.1 GCA_024742995.1 Gammaproteobacteria bacterium | reverse complement strand
TTTGCCTGCGATTACGATGGGTGACAAGGTTGATTATGTTGCGCCCACAACGCCACTTGAAATCCAATTATGTGAGATATGGCAAACTTTGCTTAAAGTTGAAAAAATTGGTGTGACTGATGACTTCTTTAAGTGTGGCGGCGACTCAATACTATCAATCCAATTAATATCACAATTACGTCAATATGGTATTAGTTGTACAGTAAAAGATATTTTTGAATTGAGAACTATTTCTCAATTAACAGCATTTTTGACAGGCATAACGACCACAACCTCTTCCAAAAATCATGATAAGTCCTTTGATTATCCTAGTTCTGAAACGGTGTTAGATAGTCTAAAAGCACGTTATGACATTGTAGAGATTTATCCGGCAAATAGTTTGCAACAAGGGTTTATTTACCATGCAATCAGCCAACCAGATGATGATGCATATTGCATACAAGTTGTGTTTGACTACCATCAAACCATAGATATTTCTTGTTACCAAGAAGCATGGAGATTGGCAATAAAAACCTATCCTGCGTTAAGGATGTGTTTTAATTGGGAGGATGAATTTGTTCAGATTATTTGTAAGTATGGGTCGTTGAATTTTGAATTTTATGATTTGATGCGTGATGATGATCAGCAAGCGTCGTTGCAGTCTATTATAGATCAAGATAGACAGCGTGCATTTGACTTGCAGCAACCTTCTTTATTTAGAATACATTTGGTTCAACTAGGTCCTGAACATTATACGTTGATCAAAACTGAACATCATGCGATTACGGATGGCTGGAGTGCAGGCGTTTTATTAAAACAAGTACATACTTATTATCAATCATTACTTGCAAACGCACCGATACTGATTGAGAAAGATCTTGCGTATTTAAATACACAATCTTATGGTCTTGAAGCAAAAAAATCTGTTACAGCATATTGGCGAAATATCATTGATAAGACAGCGCAAGCGAATGATTTAAATGTACTTTTATCTAGAACTACAAACCTTGACATCTATCGAAAGGTAATGACACCCAAGAAAGTTCATATTGCAATTCAAGAAGAGGAATATCGGAGGCTAAAGAAATTTGCAAATGAAGAAGGGGTTACGCTCGCAACATTATTACAATTTTCTTGGCATAAATTAATTCAAGTTTATACCCGAAGTCAAAAAACAATCGTGGGCGCAACTGTTTCAGGACGAACACTACCTATTCAAGACATTGAGCGTAGCGTTGGTTTATTTATCAATACTTTGCCTTGTATGATAAATTGGGACCATGCCAATGATCTTAGAGAGCAGTTGCAGCAATTACATATTGATTTAATTGACTTGAATCAACATAGCTCTATGTATTTAAGTGCATTACAACCACAAGGCAAGCGTCTTTTTCACAGTTTGTTTGTATTTGAAAATGATGCTTTGGTTGACTTAACACATGAGATGGCGATTGATTTCAAACAATTTGATGTGAAATTAGATTATATCCTTGCTGTGAAAGTCCAGGAGAAATCACAAGACCTTCATTTGGAGTTGAGTTTCGATGAAGTGTATCTTACTGAAATAAGAGCCATACAGTTATTGACACAACTGTGTGTTATTTTGCAGCAACTACCTGCTAAAATAGCGTTCAATCATCAAGAGCTGACGTTGTTGTCAGCGCATGATTATCAAGAAATTATTTATGATTGGAATAGAACAGAGCAGCCTTTTTCGGATGAAAAAATGGTGCATCATTTGTTTGAGGAGCAAGTTAGAATAACACCCGATCATATTGCTATTGTTTATGATCGTAGGCAATTAACCTATCGTGAATTGAATGAAGAGGCCAATCAATTGGCACGCTACATTCGTCAATGGTATAAGACCCAAAATAGAATACTTAAAAAAGACGCTTTTATTGCGTTGTGCTTGCATCGTTCATTGGACACTATCGTTGGACTATTGGGTGTGCTGAAAGCAGGAGGTGCTTATGTGCCTATTGATCCCAGTGATTCACTGGAGGACATTCAATATATTATTAATGATACGCAAAGCCTGTTGATTTTAACGCATGTATCTCTTCTTGACCCTTTAAAACAATTGGATACAAAAGTAAAACTCATAACCTTAGATACGAAACCTTATCAAAATGAAAGTCAGTTGAATCTTGATTTGATGCACCAAGATAGCAGCCAATTAATGTATGTTATGTATACATCCGGCACAACAGGAAACCGTAAAGGTGTCATGGTTGATCATCGTGGTGTTGTGAATCGAATACAATATATGGCTTCTAATGTTCATTTGAAACCAAGTGATACACATCTTCTCAAAACAAATTACACATTTGATGCATCTGTCTTTGAAATTTTTATGTATCTTGTCGTAGGAGCCAAACTTTTAATTACAAAAAATGTGTTTTTAATTGATGAGATACGGATGTTACTTAAGGAAGAACGGGTTTCATCTATTCATCTAGTGCCTTCGCAATATCAGTATTTGGCAAATGAGATTAAATGCTCTGAATTGACTCATATTTATTTTAGTGGAGAGAAGCTGGTACAAACAATCCTTGAGGATCTCCAGTTATCATCTATCCAGATTCATAATTATTACGGTCCAACAGAAGTTGGAGAAGTTACTTACAACCAGCCGGTAGATATACACGATGGTCTGAATTTAGGACGAATTTTTGATAATAATAAAGTTTATATACTAGATGATCAGATGAAACCAGTACCAAAGCTTGCGGTGGGTGAGCTTTATATCAGTGGCGTGGCTTTGGCAAGAGGTTATCTCAATTTACCTGAATTGACTACAGCATGTTTTAAAGAGAATTTGTTTGTTCCCGAGACTGAAAAATCGCAAGGGTACGATCGATTGTATAAAACAGGGGATTTAGTACGTTGGTTAACAGATGGTAATCTCGAGTTTGTGGGTAGAAATGATTTTCAGATCAAACGACGAGGTTATCGCATAGATTTAGAAGAAATTGAGAGGGCATTGCTTAAACTGAGCGTTATCAAACAATCTTTAGTAAGTTTTTTTGAACAAGATGTGATGTCACAAACAAAACAATGCGTCGTGGCTTATTATGTGAGTGAGCGTACGGTTGAAAATTGTGTATTGACGGAACATTTAAGTTCATTATTACCGGAACATATGTTGCCAGATTTATTTGTACATATGGATGCATTTCCTTTAACAGGTAATGGCAAATTAAATCGAAAAACCATGCCCAAGCCTGCACTGAGCATGGGGAATAAGGAATATATTGCCCCTCGTACTGACTTAGAAAAAACCATCTGTGACCTCTGGAAAAATGTATTGAATCAAACGGTGATTGGAATTGAGGATGATTTTTTCTGTTTGGGTGGCAATTCTATTCTCAGTATTCAATTATCACATCGTATGAGTCAATTGTTGCGTAAACCAGTTAATTTTGTAGATATTTTAAAATTTAAAACGATAACTAAATTACTAGCCTATTTAGAACATAAAACAGAGAACATTGAACCAATGCTGATAGAATCATGTCAAAAAAATGCAGTTCAACTATCTTTTATGCAAGAAAGGTTATGGTTTATTCAAAATTATGAAGAAGGCAATCATGCATATCATATTCCGCTGTTATTTGATTTGAATGAGGACATTGAGGTAGAGCCATTAAAACAAGCCATACAAGCGATTGTCACGCGCCATCAAGTACTGCGCACTTTGTTTTTTTTGGGTGAGGATAATATTTGGTATCAAAGAGTATGCAGTCATGCATTGGATATTGTTACAGGTAGTATTTTAGAAGAACAGTTAAATGATAAAATAGAACATGCAGTCAATGCAGGATTTGATTTAAAAATCGAATATCCACTACATGTTTGGTTATACCAGATAGAAAATACATCAAGAACTATTTTAATAGTGACCTTCCATCATATTGCTTTCGATGGTTGGTCCATCAATCTTTTTACCGAGGAATTGAAACAGCATTATTTGCATTACGCCGATAATCATAAATTGACTTTAGCAGACTTAAGTATTCAATATCAGGATTTTGCTGCTTGGCAGCGTGATACTGCGCAATCAAAGCAATTTGATAAACAATTACAATATTGGCAACAGCAACTCAAAGATCCTGATGTACTTTTGTTGCCTACAGATTATGATCGGCCCATGCAAATGACATACGAAGGTGAAAACCACGTTTTTGAGCTGGACATTATTCAAAGTGATAATGTAAGAGAATTTGCTGCACAACAAGGTGTCACGCTTTATACAGTATTACTGAGTGCTTTTTATGCTTTATTGGAACATTACACAGGGCAAAGTGATTTGATAATTGGTACACCTGTAGCAAATCGTCAACATCTGCAAACAGAGTCTTTAATTGGATTTTTTGTAAATAATTTAGCCCTACGGTTATGCGTGACAGAAAACGTCAATACCACACAATTGATTCAGCAAGTACAGCAAATAATGATGAGCGCACAAGCCCATCAAGATATTCCATTTGAATACGTGATCAATGCATTAGATATACCGCGAGATCCATCAAGACATCCGTTATTCCAAGTGATGTTTGTGGTACAAAATCATGACAACACGGATAGTAGTTTATGGCAGTTTACACCACTTTATGAACAATATAAGGTCGCCAAATTTGATTTGAGCTTATTGGTAGATGACGCACACGACAATTTAATTTGCTGTATGAATTATGCTTCTCGTCTTTTCAAACACGAGACCATCAAGCAATTTTCAGAGCACTATAAACAACTGTTGTTGTGGATGCTTGAAAAACCAGAATCGCCTCTAAGCCATCATGCCTTATTATCAGACTTGGAGTATCAAAAGATCATCCAGATCTGGAATCAAACAGATACTTCTCTTGCTAGTGAAAAGTATATTTACCACTGGATCGAAGAACAGGCAGAACTATTTCCTGAACACACGGCCGTAATTTACCGTGACAAGCGGATAAATTATAAAACGCTGGTTCAAGAAAGTAATCAGTTGGCTCATCATATTAGACAGCATGATATAGATCGAAAAGATGCTGTAATTGGATTGTGCCTTGACCGATCTATTGAAATGATTGTTGCTATTTTAGCTGTCTTAAAATCTGGTGCAGCTTATTTACCGATCGATCCACATCTTCCTGGGTCACGTATGCAACATATGCTTCAAGAGTCAAACTGTCGTTTGGTGTTAACGCAAAAATTACATGAGGTGTCTCTGAAGAAAATCATCAAAAATGATGTTCATTTGTGCCTATTAGATGAAAAACCATATTCAAGAGAAAGTTGTCATAACCTTGTAATGGCACATCAACCTAATGATTTGGCCTATATAAGATACACGTCAGGTAGTACAGGTGTGCCCAAGGGTGTCATGGTGACACATGCTGGTCTTGTAGCCTTTGCTTCCGCATCATCGTCACTACCGGTCATTCGCCAAGCGACCTCCAAACCATTTACGGTTTTAAGTCTCAGTAACTTTATGTTCGATATTTTCGATTTTGAATATACCGTTAGTTTAATGCAGGGTGGGACGTTAATTTTATCTGATATTGAGCATGCTGGCACAGATTTTTACCATCATTCTATTGATATTATCCAACAAACACCATCAGTATGGAGATATTTATTGGAGTTGTTACCACAAGACGATTTGAAATCAGTGACTTGTATTCTAGGTGGAGAGGCTGCAGATTTAGCGTTAATGGAACATTTGGCAAAATCATGCAGCGCGGTTCTTACAATCTATGGCCCCACAGAATCAACAGTTTGGAGTACTGCGTCAATATATCAGCCCAATCAATCACCTACGCTGATTGGAAAACCGTTAAGCAATGAACGCGTTTATGTATTGTCACCACAGTTAATACCTGTTCCGATTAACGTGGTGGGAGAATTATATATTAGTGGTATTGGGCTTGCTAGAGGTTATTTAAATCAACCAGAATTAACAGAAGAGCATTTTATCGATAATGTATTTGCGACTAATATAGATAGATCAAAGGGTTACACGCGACTTTATAAAACCGGTGATATGGTGCGTTGGTTGCCTGATGGTCAATTGGAGTACATGGGTAGGAATGATACTCAAATAAAAATTCGTGGTTTTCGAATTGAAGCTAGAGAAATAGAGTGTGCTTTGCTTAATGTTCCTCGTATTACTCAAGCCGTGGTGGTAAAGAAAAGCGATGCTCAGGGGGAACATTGCTTAGTTGCATATTATACCGGAACTGAAAGCATAGAAGGTGGCGAGATCATGCAAAGCTTAATGCCGGTTTTGCCGCATTATATGTTGCCAAAACAATTTATTTATCTAGAAAAACTTCCTATGACTGCTAGTGGTAAGATTGATAGGCAAGCTTTGCCTGTGGTTCCACATACAATCTCGAGTTTGTATGTATTACCCAAACATCAGAATGAAAAAGACTTAATTAAAGTATGGGAAGATGTGTTGAAAATTGAAAAAGTAAGTACTCAAGATAATTTTTTTGATTTGGGTGGAAATTCAATTTTATTAATGAAGCTCTTTAATCAATTACCAACGCAGATGAAAAACAACATAAAACTAATTGATTTATTTACTTACCCGACTGTTTCATCTCTTTGTAGCTATTATGGTAGTTTAGAAGAAACCATTATGCCCCCTGAGAAAAATGCGGTCCCTGTTTTAAGTGATACTCATGATCAAATTGCTATTATTGGAATGGCAGGTCGTTTTGTACATGCTGAAAATTTGGATGAATTTTGGCAAAATTTAATCAATGCTAAGTCATCGATGAAGTTTTACAGTCACAGTGAACTTGCTGATGCATGTATTGACAACGAATTGTTGATAGATCCGAATTATGTGAAGGCACAAAGTAAGCTTGCAGATGCGTATTGTTTTGATGCAGATTTTTTTGGATTTCTACCTAAAGAGGCAGAAATGACAGTGCCGCAGCATCGGGTTTTTATGGAATGTGCTTGGCATGCGTTGGAGGATTCTGGATATGATCCATGGCAGTACGCAGGAAAGATTGGTCTTTATGCAACGTGTAGTCAAACAGCATATTGGCAACAATGGACATCAGAAAAAGAACTTACGTCAAGTGAATATTATTCATTAATCATTCAAAATGGTTCTTCTTATCTCGTTACAAAAGTGGCTTATAAATTAAATCTTACTGGCCCTGCTATGTTTATTGATACAGCCTGCTCTAGTTCATTGGTTGCAATTCATCAAGCACGCTTGGCTTTATTACATGGTGATTGTGATATTGCGCTAGCAGGTGGGGTATCGATGTGTGATTTGGAAACACATGGCTATTTATATGAACCTGGATTTATTCGCTCTCCCGATGGTTGTTGCCGACCTTTTGATGAAGAGGCGAATGGCACATTTGACGGGCAGGGGGTTGGAATCGTTGTATTAAAACGTTTGAAGCAAGCGCTTGCAGATAAAGATCGTATTTATGCTGTGCTTAAATCAACATCGATTAATAATGACGGACACCAAAAAGTAGGATTTACCGCACCCAGTGTTAATAAGCAGGCAGAAGTTATTAGTACAGCGCATGCTGCGGCAAATATTACTGCAAATGATATCAGTTACATAGAAGCGCATGGGACAGCAACAAGTTTAGGCGATCAAATTGAACTTGAAGCCTTATCTAAAATGTTTCAGCAAACGACACAGCAGAAGCAGTTTTGTGCAATAGGTTCTGTTAAGAGCAACTTAGGTCATTTACAAGAGTCAGCAGGGATCGCTGGTTTCATTAAGACAGTGTTGTGTCTTTATCATGAAACCTTGGTTCCAACACTTCATTACAAAGCAGGAAATAAAAACATTGATTTTCCGAACAGTCCATTTTATGTGAACACCAAAACAAAACCCTGGGCAGTTGAAGGTTTAAAAAGAGCGGGTGTCAGTTCGTTTGGGATCGGTGGTACCAATGCACATGCTATTCTAGAACAAGCGCCAGTGCTTGCAGAGATGAGACAAGATTTGGATGCTGGGCAGGTTTTTGTTGTGTCTGCCAATACGAAAGCAGCTCTTCAGAATCAAATTCAACAATTGTCCGTGTGGCTAGAAAAACAGGATAATATCAATTTTCCTTCGCTAGCATATACCTTACATACAAGACGCCATCTTTTTAAATATGCTATGGTTTTTGTGAATCATAAGGCAGAAAAATTACAGCAAACTTTAGCATATCAAGATGACTGTGTCATTGGACGTGGTGAAACGCCCTCTCTTTGTTTTGTGTTTAGAAGCAAGTCGTTTAATCGTTTGCAAATAACACGAGATCTATACAATCATATACCGGGCTATAAGGGTGTGGTCGATACTTGTCTGTCGATGATGCAGCAGTATACTAGTGAAGAGATGACGCTCGAACTATTGTTGAATGATGGTTGTTTTTCGAGTTCAGCTGATTTTATTAGTGAATATGCACTTACGCATTATTTGCGTACGCTAGATATCACCCCAAAGGCCATATTTTTTGTATCTGGCACTAGGGCTTATGTTGCTGCTTGTCTTGCTGAAGTGATTTCCTTAGAAGACGTTATTAAGATTTTTTGTCATCAAAATAGCCCAATACCGGAATTGAGTCCTCCTAAGATCCCAATGATGTCCCTTGAAGATGGGATTGTAATTAATGATGAGCATCTGCTAGCGCCTTACTTTGTAAAAAATGAACAGTATATTGATTTGAATAACATGAAGCATGCGTTACCCGAACATGCTGTTTTGCTTGAGATTGATGTGATTTGCACCTTATTAAATTACGATTTCAAACAGGCTAATGTATGGACTGCTGTCTATGAGTCAATTGGTTATTTATACGCGTTAGGTCTTGCTATTAACTGGTCTGTCTTTTACATGCATCATGATGTGAGAAATATTTCCTTACCACATTATCCTTTTGAGAAGACAGTTTTTAAACCTATGAAACAATGTTCAACACCTGTTGCCTCTCTTCCAAAAGAAACTCAAAATCAACCAATTTCATTAGAAGAGGTTACATCCACTGTTATTAGAATATGGCAAGACACGCTTGGTATGGAAGAGATGAATGCATCCCGAGATTTTTTTGATATGGGTGGGGATTCTTTGCTGGCAGTTCAGTTATTATCAGCACTTAAAAAACAGTTTAATTGCCAATTTGATCTGATTGCTTTGGACAAGATTAGCATTACCGAATTAAGTCATCTTATATGGCGTAATCAGCAAGAACAGGTTGAGAGCCAATCATTAATTTATATGCAAAAAGGCGCTGAAGATAATCAATACCCCCTAATTTTAATTCATCCAATTGGAGGCGATATTTATTTTTATCGTGAACTTGTACAGTGTTTACCAGAAACACAACAAGTAATAGGGATTCGTTCTCCTATATTATCAGGGCATGAGGGGTTTGAAAGTATTGAAGCTATGGCGACCACTTATTTATCGCTACTGAAGGAAAACCAAATTAAATCTCCTTATATTCTAGGTGGCTCATCATTTGGTGGGATCGTTGCTTTTGAAATGGCACAACAAGTTGATGCTCAATATGGGTATAGGCCTGAGGTATTGATGATACACAGTCCGCATTATCATAATTTACCTGATGCTAAAACAGAAGAAGATATCTTAGAATATTTTATCAAATATATCATTAAAGATAAGATTGATATTGCTGCAATGAAAGCACTAGATAATTTGTCTTTAAAAATAGCATCGATAGTCAATCTTATCAGTAGCAATGAAACAGAAAAGAAGTTTTATGAAAGTTTTTTGCCGATTTTACTGAAGGTTTGGCGATCTCATGATCAATATATGCGAGATTATATAGCCCAACCATATAGAGGCAGCGTGATTTATATCTCACCGGAAGAGTCTATCTCGGATATACCAACGGATCAGGAGACGTATTGGCGTGAAATAGTTCATGGGCTGTTTCATTCGTTTGCAGTTTCCGGTAATCACATTTCAATGAATGAATCTCCGCATGTAAAACAACTTGCTAAAAAAATAAGTTATTTTCTTGAAAATGCAAATGAGTTTTTGTGAGATGATTCAAAAACAACCTAAAGCGCTAACTGTTTTTTTCATGGCTGAAATGTGTGAGCGTTACGGATTTTATATTATATTGTCATTGGTAATTTTCTACTTAACTGACAACTTTCATTTAAGCGATGGTTTGAGTTATGAAATTCTTGGTTCAATCACCGCGCTAGCTTACGCGAATTCAATTTTGGGCGGTTTTATCGCAGATCGGCTTATTGGACCTCGTGCCGCAGTTATTTCATCTTTCATCATATTAACCATTGGCTACGCTCTGGCGGCAGTTTTTCATGATTTGACATTTGTACTAGCGGACTTTGCAATGATTACTGTGGGTGTTGGTTTAATGAAGCCAAATATCAGTAGTATGGTTGGTTTTCTTTATCCTGCCAATGATACTCGAAGATATAGTGGTTATACTGTTTTTTTTATGGGTATTAATATTGGGATTATATTAGGAGAAACGGTTGCGGGTATTATCCAAAAATATTTATCTTGGCATGGCGTATTTTTTAGTGCGTCTTTTGCATTAGTCACGGGGTTTTTGTTGTTTTTGTTCGGCAGCCGAACTACCACGTTTTACAATGACGCTCCACACTCTCCTCTGCAGCTAAGCATTAATTATATTTACGCTCTTTCATTGGTTATATTAGCGGTATTTGCTAGCTATTTCATTATTTCTCATCAGGAATGTGCTAGCAATTTTTTTATCTGTGTCGCTATAAGTTGCTTTGCTATCATGGCATACGAGTTTTACAATTGTGACAATGCACTACGCTTAAAACTTATTATATTTCTTATCTTGATGATTATTTCCACATGTTATTGGATGCTTTATTTTCAAATGTTTTTTTCTATGAATTTATTTGTTGAACGTGTTGTGGATAACCACATATGGGGCATATCTATTATTCCAACGGTGTATCCTGCCATAGAAGCAGTCAGTGTGGTTATTATTGGATTTTTATTTGCTTGGGGCTGGCGGTGGTTAGAGGAGTTTGCTCCTTCTCTGAATCCATCGATTCCGATGAAATTTACGCTTGCCTTATTGTTGCATAGTATTGCGTTGGGGCTTTTATATTATAATGTATTTGTGATGAAACATGGATTGATTCGTCCTGCTGATATCATTCCAACGTATGTTCTGATTGCTGTTGGCGAATTATTGATCTCTCCTATTGGCTTGGCAATGGTTGGTGAGTTGTTACCTCGTCGCCTCATAGGATTAATGACCGGTATTTTTTTTATTACTCAGGGATTAGGGGCTAAATTGTCAGGTATGCTCGCTAATTTTTCAGCTGTACCGGTAGCGCTACTCAATAATTTTTCTGCGGTTGAGAAAATTTATCAGCGTGGATTTAAGATGTATTTGCTAATCTCAGTTATTGTAACATTTAGTAGCTTGTTGCTTGTTCCAATACTTAAAAAATACATCGACTCTTTGCGTAAGCAAAGAGTCGATGCGTTAAAATTTAAACAAAAGAATAGCGCAATCCAAACATAATTGAATTAAGTGTAGGATTTGATAGCGTATTCGATGAGTTTTGCGTTATAGCAGCTGGTGCTGAAGTTGCTGTGACTTGTGTTGTGCCGCCAGGACTGGTACCAAATACATGCATGTAAGCCACTGTAGCAGCCCAATTATCATTTAGATTATAATCACCACCTACTTTGATTTCCGGGTAAACTTGAGTAGTAATATATTTTGATACGATAGTACCGTTATATACACCACCAGGTATGGCGTTTGCTAAGACAGTAGTGACTGTACGGCGTACGTTTTCAACCATAAAGCCAAACTTAAAGAAAACATCAAATTGGCCTGGCATATTATCAAAAGCACTAACTGGTATATTTTCAAAAAGGTTAAACTGGCCTAAGGTATAGGATGCACCAGCTAAAATATCGTAACCATCAATACCTAGACGACTACTCGCTTCGTTCGATATTGATAAATTAGTTGAACCATAATAGCCACCACCAGCTTCTCCGATGAGCTTAACTTTGTCATTGTAACTGTACGCCAATCCTGTAGATAGTCGGCCGCCCCAACCTTGATTTGTTTCTGATGCAGTTAGTGCACCAATTGTAAAAGTATTAATTGTGTTCCATGTGTAGGATGCCTCTCCTGCAATAAAAGGGGTAATAGGATGGACAGGTTTTGTATCACCCATAGTTCCTGCGTGTCCTACAGAAATAAGACTTAGGGCCGAGAGTGCTAACATTGTTTTTTTCATTACTAATTCCTTTTGTTATTGATCGTTATTATACTGAAAATTTTCGGCGCCATTCATAACAATGCTTCCTGTATAAAACAGACTAATTATGTTCTTGGCTAACCAAGCATTTAATCTTCTCTTGGTAATTATTATTCAAAAAAGATAGTAACGCAATAGTATCAACAATTTCTTGCAACATAGATGGTATTACAGTAGTGTTTTTCTAAATTTAGAGACCGGAAGTTCCGGGTTGTAATAAAATCACATCAGGCATGAAGTAAATTGATTATTTCCTTATCAAATAACGTCAGCTGAACTTGATGTAGACACATGTTGAGCTCTTTTTTGTAAACGAACGGATTAATGGAAATTTATGGATGTGTCTGCAGTTAAAAATAAGGCTTTTGGTGTATTTAAAAATCGACCGAGATTTTTAAAAGTAATTTTCATATTTTCTATTCCGATCGTATTGTCTCGTATATTGATTGCGCTACGTGGTATTATTTCAACCCTATTTATTGCTCAATTTGGTCATACACAATTTGCTGCGAGCACATTAATTAATGCATCGCTATCTCCAATCCTTATTATACTTATGACTTTTTTGTATCCAATTAGTGTTTTGGTTGGCAATGCACGCGGTGTAGGAAACACAGCCCGTATCAAACAGATAGTGCATCAGGGTTGGATTTTAGGTGCTTTGGTGGGGATAATAGCCTTTTTTTTATTACCCAAACTCAGCTTTATATTCTTGTTTTTTCGTCAGCCAAAGCAATTAATCCACTATGTTGGCGAGTATATCTATATTATGAAATGGAGTATATTGCCCTTGATGTTATCAGGGGGATGTCAGCAGTTTTTTTTGGCAGTGTCTAAAGCTTCTTGGGTGACTGTATGTCATTGCTTTAACTTCGTCCTATTGATTATGTTTAGTTATATTTTTTCTTTTACACAATTAGGAATGCAAGGTATCGCCTATGCGAATGTATTGACAGATTGGATGATATTGTTCATTCAGTTAATGTATATATTTTTGAACTCAGATATTAAAAAATTCAAACTGTTTCATTTTTGTGCTTTTGTTGATATACCTGTATTACGCCAAATAACTCAGATGGGCTTACCCATTAGTATACAGTTTGGTACCGAGTGGATGGTACTTTCTCTCCTTACTTTTTTAATAGGCACATTTGGTGAAACGGCCTTGATTGCTCAACAAATTACTTTGCAAGCAAGCCTAGTGACAATGATGATACCGCTTGGTATTTCACAGGCTTGTGGCATTCTAATAAGTAAAGCCCGAGGTTCTGGAGAATATGATGATTTGAATAGTATTGCGCACTCCGGATTAATATTAGGCTCTATTTTTAGTTTAATCGTAGCTTATATATATGTCGTTCATTCTAAACTTATTGTAGGATTATATTTAGATGTGTCTTTAGAGATGAATGCTTCAATTATTCATTTGACGAATTTAATGTTTGTTATCACAGCAATTTCTCAATGGTTTGATTCAGCGAGGCATATTCTTATTGGTGTGTTACGAGGTTATTTTGATACTCGTGCTTCTATGTGGATTGGTATCATCATGAGTTGTTTTATAAGCTTGCCCTCAGGCTATTTTTTGGGTTTTACTCTAGGTTTTGGGGCTGTTGGCGTGAAGGCAGGCCTTCTATGTGGGTTTGCCTTAGGTATGATGGGTTTAATTTATAGATTACAACGACTCAAAATAAAACCATCTTATGTAGTAACTTCAGTATCAGTGTAGCTAAGAAAGCATTTTTTCGACTGGCATGCTGTTACAAGCTGTTTAATCTACTAGGTTTTTATTCGGGGCTTACAATGAAGCTATTGATAAAATAGCTCATGCACCCATGTTTGATTGGGATAGATCTGTATATCAGTATATTCCTGTATTCAAGGCGATCAGTTCAAGCTTTTGGGATGGCTCTAGCGTTGAATTCAAAATAGCTTCTAGGTAAATTGTAATGATTTCGGTATTGCCCTTTTGTAGTGATATCCATAAGCCTGGTATACCGTCTACTGTTTTTGCGGTTAAGAGCTCAATTTTTTGGTCAGATGCCAATGTTGAATTTAAGATAGCTTCGACATAACGCTTTACTGCATCAGTATGTCCGACTTGTAGCGCCATTGATAGATTGCTAATGTCATTAATGACTTGATGATTGCACATGTCGATAGAATCTCCTTACGTCTTAGGATAGATGCTGAAAGGAGAAAACAATATCATGAGATAGATTTCCCTATAAGCGTAATAACTACCTGACATTGCTATTGTTGAGAAGTTGTCATTGAACCGTAGTCAATTTATTCGTATGCTTGGGTATTTTTGTGAAAAATGGTTTTTCTATAGTGACGTGTTATCTATGATCGAACATAATTTTATCGATTATGTTAATCAAGCGCCTGGCTTGGTTTTAATTAAAGACAAAGCTTCTGTGATACAAGCGTGCTCGCCTCAATGGGCTCAGTTAATAGGCTATGACAGCCCGGAAGCAGTACAAGGCATCACGGATTTTGAGATGCGCTGTGATGCTGTGCGTGGTGCTGAAGCTTTTATTGACCAAGACAAAGACGCGCTAACCAGAGGAGAAAACAGATCTATCAATATTTATACCTACACCAATGGTAATAAAATAGTGATGTATGGGCAAAAAACACCATTAGTGCTAGATGAAGAAGTGGTTGGTATAAATGCATTCGCTCAAGATTTAACACAGTTAGGTAGTTTAGCTAGCAGGTTTATTTTATTACTGGAAAAAGATGGTCGTTTTTTATCAGTTGATGCTAAGAAAGCCAATACTTATATTTTTCATGATACCTATCCCGATGATTTTCTCACAAAAAAAGAATCAATGTGTCTGTTTTATATTTTACGGGGTAAAAGTAATAAGGATATTTCCCATATTTTAAATCTCTCCTGTAGAACGGTGGAAGGTAAAATCATTAGCATTAAGAAAAAAATGGGCTGTGACTCTAGAAATCAACTCATAGAACATGCGTTACACAAAGGCTATTTGGATATTATTATTAAAGAGTTACTTTTTTGTGATGATATTTCTTTGATTTTGGATTAAGGGTTTAAGTCGCTTTCTTTCCCAGCTGGAACAAGCGCATCTTGTTTGAACAAAACCTTGTTGGTAACGACAAAAGGCATCGCAAATTTTTGAGTTACAATGGTGGCCAGAGCTGGAATCGAACCAGCGACACAAGGATTTTCAGTCCTTTGCTCTACCGACTGAGCTATCTGGCCGAGGAAGATGCTATTAAACGATGAGAACGCTTTAGAGTCAAGATCTTATGTTGATTTTCTGTGATTATTTTTCATTTTCGGGGACAAATCCAGATGGTTTTTCCGATCCTTCGCCAAAAAAATACTTCTTCATTTCTAAGCGCAGGAATTCACGTGCTTGTGGATCGATCAAACTCAAGCGGTATTCATTGATCAACATGGTTTGGTGATTCAACCAACTGCCCCAAGCATCTTTGGAAACGTGTTGATATATTTTCTCCCCTAAGTCTCCCGGAAAGGGTGGCGCAGGGAGCTTTTCCGCATCTTTTTGTAGTTTGATACAAAATACACTATCGCTCATGGTAACATCTTACGTATGACATCAGAGCGGTAGTGTATCAGGATTTGACCCAGTCTACTATGTCATTGAAAAGAAAGTCTGGGATATTTTCTATGCCTTGCTTCGATGGTAGGTCCCATATTTGCTTGGTGCTCTAATGCTTCTTTTAACGTAACAAATTTATAGCCATGGTCTTTATACATTTGAATCACATCGTCCAAGCACTCACTGTTTAACAAATTAGAATGTACTAGCAATATTTGAACGCTGTTGCCATCTTTCGAACGTTTTTCCGCTTTTTCAGTTTGTCGCCAAATATGATCTAGGTATTTTCGCTTAATCCCATCTAAATATTGATGACGAACGCGCCAATGTTTATTCAAGTAGAGCTGATTATAATAGTAATCTTTACTGTCTACAGTAACAGGGGCAATGATATAGTGATTGGCTGCTAAATACGCTTGTACTTCTTGTTTGGTTGCACCACGGCCTTCTGCTAAATAAGGATAGCGGAAGTATTTGGGTTGGGTCATCACTGGTTGCAATATTTTATCCGCATGTTCGATTTCGGCAATATAGCGTTGCGCAGACATGCGATTCAGATTGGCATGAGAATAAGTATGGTTTCCTAAGCCGAAACCAGCATCACGAAACTCTTCTAATAATTCCCACTGTCCACGAGCGATTGAATTGGCAATGATAAAGCCAGTGGCGGGGATATGGGCGTCAATCAAATAATTCATGATTTTGGTAAAGCGATCATGAGCACGTCCTAAATTACCTTTGGTCGCGCTATTGGTACCGACAAAAGGGAGATCATCAATGGTCAAAGCGATTTCTTTTTCCTGAGCATAAGCAGTATGCATGGTGGCACAAAGAAAAAGTATCGTGCTGAGTGTTTTAATTTTCATGATGTCGCAGTCCTATAAAATGGCACTAGATGTTTGCTGTATCGGCCAATAAATGATTTTATTTAGTCAATGAGGATAGAAACCTAACGCATAAAATATAGATCGACTAATAATCCCGAGATCAAACCAAACAAATGCCCTTCCCAGGAAACACCTTTTTCTCCTGGGAAGATAGCAAAGAAAATGCCTGCAAAGTAGTAAACGCATATGATTGCAAGTATGATTGCGGTGAGGGTATTTTGTTGATAACTATCTGCGACCAACAATGCCCAGTATCCAGTGATGACAGCGCTTGCGCCTACGTGTAAGCCATGTTTGGCAAAACACCAGGTGAGTGTGCCTGAAAGCATTACAATCAGAAACGTCACTTGTAGGAAATAAGGCACACCCTGAATCAAAATGAAATTAGCAAGGACAATCAGTGGGATGCAATTGAAAAACAAATGATTGAAGTTGGCGTGCAGAAAAGGTGCACATACAATACCCGGTAAGCCGGACACATGGCGTGGCAAAATGCCCAAATGTAATAGCCGGCCGCCTAAAATAAGATTAAGCAGGTACACTCCCCACAGCAACAGCAATATGCCTGCTAAGAAGTGCATATTAGCTTGGGTTTGATCTACGATGACTGAGAAACTGGCAACCAATTGATCAAGCATGCTTTTTCCTTAGCGCTTATTTTTCAATCCTATCTTTTCCCATATAAGGACGCAATACTTCTGGAATCAACACAGTACCATCAGCTTGCTGATAATTTTCTAAAATAGCAACTAAAGTGCGGCTGAGAGCAATGGCTGTGCCGTTGAGCGTATAAGGA
The DNA here is from genome assembly GCA_024742995.1 of Gammaproteobacteria bacterium. GTDB lineage: Bacteria > Pseudomonadota > Gammaproteobacteria > Legionellales > Legionellaceae. The sequence continues at coordinate 259,174 of JANSXK010000001.1, read as the reverse complement.
AATATTTTTTTATTGTCCTTCGTGCGATAACGGATATTTAAGCGTCGTGATTGGAAATCTGTACAATTTGACGTGGATGTTACTTCCCCGTATTTTTGTTCAGAATCTCTGCCTGGCATCCAAGCTTCAATATCATATTTTTTATAAGCAGGTGCGCCCAGATCTCCAGCGCAAATTCTCACCACGCGGTAAGGAATTCCTAACTTTTGATAAATAGCTTCTTCTAAAGCTAAAATCTCATCATGGGCTGCTTCACCGGCTTCTGGGGTGGTGATTTGAAAGAGTTCTATTTTAGAAAACTGATGAACGCGGTATAAGCCTTTGCTTTCTCTACCAGCCGATCCAGCTTCTCGTCGAAAACAATGACTCATCGCCACGTATTTGATGGGCAATTGTTCTTCTTCAAGAATGGTGTCACTGTGAATGCCACCCACTGTGATTTCTGACGTCGCAATCAAGCTGAGATCTAAATCCTCTAAATTATAAATATTGGATTCTTCGCCGCGTGGTGAAAATCCTGTGCCAATCAACACAGATTTTTTTGCCAAATCAGGGGTAACCAGGGGGGTATAGCCGTATTTTTGCGCTATTTTCATTGCAAATAATTGCAATGCAAGCTCCAACATGGTGGCATCATTTTTTAAAAAATAAAATTTGCTGCCGGCAACTTTGGCGCCACTGTCAAAGTCTAAAATATCCAATGCTTTGCCGAGTTCTAAATGATCTTTGGGTTCAAAATCAAATACTGGAGGCTCTAGGTAGGTATGTAGTACGACGTTTTCTTCATCATCTACACCGAGAGGGGTGTCTTCTGGTAGGAGATTAGGAATACTGTACAAAGCTGCTTGGTAATCTTCTTCTAAAAGACGCAAAGCATCTTCAGCTTTAGATATGTCTTGATTTAAAGTACGACCTTGATCGATCAAAGCCTGTTTTTCTTCTGCAGCGGCAGAGGGGATGGTTTTAGCAATACGGTTGGCTTCTGCGCGTTGGTTTTCCAATGCTAGTAATTGTGATTTGCGAGTGGCGTACAGTTCTAATAAGCCATCTAAATCCGCTTTAAGATGGCGTTTTTTAATGATGTCACGAATGCTGTCGACGTGCTCTACAATGTATCGGATATCTAACATGGTCGTACTCTAATTGGCAAAAAGGTCCATTATAATCTGTCGGCTCTCAGTTTGGTACTTTTATATTTTCGGGCGGTACCTTTCTTTGATCAATACATTCAATCAAATGAATCCGGCGTGCATCGGCACTGATGATTTTAAAAGAAAAGTCATCAATGGTGGTGGTTTCTCCTGATTTGGGCAAATGTCCGAAATTAGCCATGACAACCCCACCAATGGTATCGTAAAACTGATCGTTAAAAGCGGCGTGTAACGCTTCGTTAAATTCCTTAATCGGAGTGTGCGCTTTGACAATATAGTGCGCGTTTGCATGAATTTTAATATTTGCCTCTTCGTCAATATCAAATTCATCTTCGATATCACCAATAATTTGCTCGAGGATATCTTCTAAAGTGACAAAGCCAAGTATGGCCCCATATTCATCCACCACAATTGCCATATGGTTACGATGCGAACGAAAATCATGCAAAAGGCTATCCAAACGTCTGCTTTCTGGGACGACAGGGGCTTGGCGAACGATATCTGGAAGATCAAAATCATCGGTTTTTAGATTTTGAAAACGCAATAAGTCTTTGGCATGCAAAATACCAATCACCTCATCACTTTTTTCATTTAGTACTGGAAAACGCGAATGTCCTGATTCTGTGACAATAGGAATGATTTCTGCCAAAGTGGTTTGTTGTTCAATACATATCATCTGTTTTTTAGGAAGCATGATATCCCGCACTTTCAATTCGGCAAATGCTAGAGCACCTTCTAATATCGCCAAGGTTTCTGCATCAATTAATGCACGAACCTGGGCATCACGTAACACATCGGTTAATTGATCTTTGGTTTGGGGATCAAGGTGTAACGAGTGTTTTAACCGTTGTAGCCACTGCCGTGATTTCTCAGATCTATTCAACGTGATGGTCCTCTGTATAAGGGTTATCAAAACCAAATTTGGAGAGTAAAGCAATTTCGCGGATTTCCATGAGATCTGCGTCCTTGGGGTTGATATGATCAAACCCTAATAAATGTAATATGCCATGAATGATAATATGTGCCCAATGGGCTTGCAAGGGCAGATTTCCAGCCATACTTTCTTGTTCTAAGACGCTAGGACAAAGAATCACGTCGCCTAATAAGGGGCAATCTAACGTGACATTCGGGGGTAAGCGGCTTGGAAATGCCAGTACATTGGTGGGTTTTTGTTGCTGACGGTATTGATGATTCAAATTTGTTATTTCATCGATATCAACCAAGCGAATGGTGAGTTCGCCGGTATTTTGCTCAGATTGCAGCGTGGCTTCTGCCCAATTGGTGATGATGGCATCCTCAATAGGGCAGTCTGTTTTACTGGCGTGTTGGATATCAATGTGAATGGTCATGACTTATTTCCGTCGCTTGCAGTTCAGTTTCAATAAGTTCAGCAATACTCATTTCGGCATCTTGATGTGAAAGGCTTTGTTTAAGTCTTTGCAGTCGAGATACCATACGGTTTGCCTTCGCCTCATCTGTCATCAAATCAGACATCAATTCAGTGATGTCATTTGCTGTACAATCATATTGCATCAATTCAGGCACAATCATTTTGCTTTGTAAAAGATTACACAGTCCAAGATACTTAACGCGCATGAAGTGACATGCTGCCACAAAGGTGATTAAAGAGGTCTTATAAATGATACACATGGGTTTGGTCAGTAGCGCGCATTCTAAAGAAGCCGTGCCAGATGCAACGATCACAAAATCACTACAATAAACAGTTGATATGGCTTGTTCTTCAATCAAGGTTAATGGCAGCGATGTGCTTTCAAAAAACGTGGCAATCTGTGCTTTTTGTAAACTACGCGCAACAGGTATTACGATATGAAGTTCGGGGTGGCGTTGGGTCAGATAGATGGCCGCTTCTCGGAGTATTGGCATCAGGCGTTTGATTTCGTTGCGTCGACTACCTGGTAATATGGCTAAAATGGTTTTGTTTTCTGGAATGTTTAACTGTTGTTTTAATGCCGCAGGTGATTCCTGAATATTGAGGTGTTCCACCATGGGATGACCGACAAAGCTTACTGGCACACCTGCCTCTTCATATAATTTTTTTTCAAAAGGTAAAATGACTGCCATTTTGTCGATATAACGTCGAATCGTATGGATGCGATTGGCTTTCCATGCCCAAATTTGCGGGCTAATGTAGTATACAATCCGCATATTAAGTACGGTCTTGGCATAGCGCGCCAAACGCAGATTAAAGCCAGGATAATCAACCAAAACAAGCAAATCAGGTTTCGTGGTATCCAAATGTGCTTTGATTTTTTTAAAAGCGTTGCGAATTACTCTGACATGTAGCAACACTTCAGAAATACCAGTCACGCCGTGACGCGCCAAATCTGAAATGAGCTCAACACCTGCATCTTGCATGTGTTGGCCACCGATGCCAGTAATTTTTAAATGAGGTTGGCGTTGTTTGAGGGTTTGGATAAACGTTGCTGCATGTTGATCACCTGATTCCTCGCCAGCAATGATGACAATGTGTTTAGGCTGTGATTGCATGATAGGCCAAATTTTTTTCAATTAATTCGGAGATTTGTACCGCAACTGCTAAGGCATTGCGACCGTGATCACCTGTTACAATAGGTGGGTTATTTTCACGAATACAATTTATAAATGCTGCGATTTCAGCTTGTAATGCATCATTGGATTCAACTGCAATGTTTTGAGGGGCGGTTGTCAGCTTGCCAGGATGTAGGGTTTCCTTTTTATTTTGATAAAACAAGGTGATTTTTTTCTGATGGAAATCCATGGAAAGATAAGATTTGGATTGTAAAATACGCATACTACGTTCGGCAGTTGTATGAAGTCGACTGGCTGTGATTGTTGCTACACAGCGGTTTTCAAAGGTGATACGTGCGTTTGCAACATCAATGGCGGAAGTCAAAACTGATGAGCCGTGGGCTTCAACCGATGCTATGGGACTATTGACCATCGTTAGAATCAAATCAATGTCATGAATCATCAAATCTAAAACAACATTAACATCTGCACCGCGAGGGGTATACATGGCCAGACGTTGGCAATCAATAAACAACGGGTGGTCTAAATAATCTACTGCGGCGATACGAACAGGATTAAAGCGTTCTATATGTCCAATTTGCAATTTGACCTGTTGTGCTTTGGCAATAGCGAGCAGTTCGTCGGCTTGTTGTACCGTTTCTGTCATTGGTTTTTCGATTAAAACATGAATGCCTTGTTCCAAACAGTCTTTGGCAATTTGATAATGTGCTTTGGTGCTAGCAGCGATGCTGACGGCATCAACTTTGCCGAAAAGGTCTTTATGGCAGGTGAAAGCAGGGACTTGCAATTCTTCCGCAACACGCGCAACGGTCGTTGAGGTGTGATCACAGACACCGACTAAATTGGCTTCTTCCAGTTGGTGATACTTTTGTGCATGGAACCGGCCAAGGTACCCTACGCCAATCACTGCACAATTAAGTTTTGACATGGTTGCATTGGTAGAAAAAGATGGCAAGAATTATCTCATGTTTGTTGTGGGGAGGCAAGTTATTGCCAGAAGCGTTCGACATTGGCTCAATTGTGTTTTTAGGGTTCATGAACTTACAATTTTATTAGTTAATTCATCAATCTCATTTATTTTTAGACACAAGGTGTTGTTCGGTTGTAGCCAATACCCATTTTCCATGCCACTGCCACCCGGTAATGTTCCTGAGCCAAATAATTCAGCAGGGTGTAATTGCTCGCTTTTAGACGCATAGGCGATGGCTTCTCCCAACGAGTACTGCATTTTTTCAGTTGTACAATGCATGCGTGTGACACCATCTATGCTTACAGAGCCCTGTAAATGATTTACACGGTTAATGATTTCATCTGCCGTGATCACGATGCCTGACATGGCATTTAAAAAATGCTTTGCTTTTTGTGGGCCAAAACCAGATTGCATTTCAGTCATTTGTACATCTCGGGCACTTAAATCATTGAGTACAACATATCCACCAATCGCGTTCTCCGCTTCTTTGGGTGTCGCATTAAATAGTGGCTTGGCAAGAACAGCACCGAGTTCCAACTCATAATCCAATGCTTGACTGTAAATGGGTTGTTGGATGTCGTCGCCTGAGGTTATAAAATTCAAATGATTACCAAAATAATATAGAGGTTGATTGTACCATACGGGAGATGGTTTGAATTTGGGGAATGTTTTACCACTTAGCTTCTCGTACAAGGAGGTGATCTTATATTTTCGAGGTAAAAATCGTTTTACAAACCCACGTGAAGCATCAATAAAATGTTGTTCGAAGAGCAAAAAGTCTCGAAACGATGAGGGTTGCAGTGGCGGGATAAGGGCTGCATCGGATTCTGGTTGTGCAATGGTGCTTTTGTTGACGTGCTCTGATAAGACGTTCCACCCGTCAGTGCCTAGTTTAAGCACGGTAAGGACATCAGTTGCCAAATTGTGTGGTACAGAAAAACGCTGGCTAATATCATCCAACGCCGCAATGGTGGATAATCGAATCCACACATCAGACGTATTGGATTGTAGTGCTTCCACTTGGGGGCCCTTTTGTGTCAGTACGCGCCGTAATTTCATATAAGCTGCTCTTTAATTTTATGAGAGCTATTTTGAATAAAATTACTCATATTGTCTAGTGGGCAATTAGATAGTATTTGCTTCCATCCCAGGACATTAAGTGGTCCCTTATATTTAATAAATACATTTCTTGCTATCATCGCCAGGCGTGAGTTTATTTTGATGAATGCTTTGATTGCATCATCCGAGGTTTTTGTGATCCACTCTACGCGTTGATGTCGCAGGGCATGATAGTGTTCGAATGCTTTTGGAACTGGGAAATTTACCAGTAATTCAGACAAAATAATTGCATCTTCAAATGCAGTGGCAGCACCTTGTTGTAGCATTGGTGAGCACGCATTACTGGCATCGCCAATCAAAGCTAGGTTACCCTGATGAAACAAAGGGCTTGGTACAGAACGAAGTCGTCCAGTGTAGATATCTTTATTTTCAGGTAAGCGTTTTAATAAAGGCGCAGCCACGCCTTTATATTTCGCGAATAAACGACTCAAATTCTCGCAGGCTTTGTCAGTATTTTGGAATTGACCTTTTGCATCAGATTGCTGTGCATAACAATAGATACGGTCTGGTCCAGCAGGATAAGCTAAAAACGCATTTTTCATACCCAGCATATAATTGGGTTGAATATGTTCTGTTGGATAGTCGCACATCCAACGCCAATTCGTGACGCCCAAATCTACCAAACCGGATTTTTCAAAGCCCAATTCACGCACAGTAGAATGAATACCATCGGCTCCAATCACTGCGTGATATTGTCCGTTAAGGGCAGGATTGGAAAACTTGACGTCAACACCTGCGTTATGTTGTTTGATTTGTGTGATAGTGACATTGAATGTTATATCAGCCTCGACATCTTGACGTAATATAGCGAGTAGATTACTGCGATCAAGGGCTACGAATTTATCAAGACTTAAAGGTGCATCTAGTAAAGAGGCTTGACTGATGATGGTGCCATTGCTACGTGAATAAATAATACGATTGACTTGATGCATCTTCTCCACTGCTTCGGAAAAACCCATATAACGCAAGGCCCTTACTGCATTCGCAGGAAGCGCAATGCTGATGCCTGCCATATCTAAATTTGGTTTTTTTTCAATTAGAGTATAAGCAACGCCATGCTTTTTAAGTTGTCTTGCGATACTGAGGCCGGCGATACCTGCTCCAGAAATTAAAATACCTTTCATATCACATCACTTCTAGTAGAAACCACTGAGTAAGGGTCATGGTTATTTTGCTGTATTATGGCATTGATCAATTGAAAACAGTATACTAACGCATGCTAAAAAATATCTTATTTTTCTTAATGGTGGGTCTATCCATACCTTGTTTTCCTTGGTCTGCTAATGGTCATCGTGTGGTTGGAGAGATTGCTTATATGCATCTCGATGCAGATGCGAAAGAAACCTATGCCCATATTAATCAAAGCTTAAATCATCAGTATCGGCAGTATAGCTTAATTGGAGCAACAGTATGGCTAGATGTTTTGTATGATGCTAAGCATCTTGCTTTCAAGCCGATGCATTATATCGATTTGCCCTATAAGGTTGATGACACACCTGCGCCGAAGCTTTCTAAAGTCAATGCTGTTTCAGCGATCAATGATGCCAGCCGTACGTTATTGGATAAAACCGCTTCAGAAGAGGAGCAAGCCATTGCACTGCGGATTTTGTTGCATGTGGTGGGCGATGTTCATCAGCCTTTGCATACCATCACACGTATCAGTCAAGCACATCCGCAAGGGGATCGTGGTGGCAACGACTTTCATTTAGGCAAGAACAAGATTGCACCCAATTTACATCGTTATTGGGATAGAGGGGGTGGTTTACTCTCTTCGCCCATGAGTACGACTGAAGTGAAGCAATTGGCTGAAAACTTAGAAACACAATGGTCTTGTCCAAAAGAAAATTTGGACGCTATGCACTGGGCAGAAGAATCACATTTGCTTGCTATCCAATATGCGTACGCGATACAAGAAGACGCCGCACCGACGGAAACTTATGAGGCCAATACTAGAAAAATATGCGGACAACAATTGGTTTATGCCGGTTGTCGCTTGGCAGCATTGCTCAACTCATTGAAACGTCGGAGCTGATACCGTTGTGGACCCCGCGGACAAGCTGCGAGCCGTAGGGGGTGAGGCAAGCCGCAGGATATAGAGTTTGGGAAACGAGGCTAGGATTCACCCCTGTAAAGATGCAATAACTTGTCCTAAAAATCGTGTGGCTTCCCCGCCAGTGACTGCTCGGTGATCAAAACTCAGGGACAAAGGCAGTAATCGATGGGATTGCATTTCACCTTGATGGCTAACGACGCCCTCATATAAACGGCCAACCGCAATAATCGCAACCATGGGTGGCACAATGATGGGGCTTGCAAAGCGTCCTGCGAACTTTCCGAAATTAGATAGCGTGATGGTGGCGCCGGTGAGTTGTTCTTTCGGAATACTACGATCAGCGACGGTGGTTTTGAGTAAGTTGATTTGTTTGCGTAAGCTCGAGTCGTCCATTGTTTCTACTTGATGGATGACAGGCACAAATAAGCCCTCCTCATTATCCATTGCCAATCCCAGATTGACGCTGTCAAAACATTTTCGGGCGCAGCAACTGGCATCAAACCACGCATTTAATGCGGGTTCAACTTTAGATGCTTCTGCGATGGCGCGAATCAAACGCACGGTGATGTCTGTATTGTCAGGCCATTGATGGATATCTGCCTCATCAAAAATATTAACCGCCACCACTTCTTCATGGGATTTGACCATGCTCTGTTGCATGGCGCGGCGGACACCTTGCAGTGGGACATAGCCCTCTTTGGGTTTGGATTGTTGTTCCGCAGCTGCTTGTACATCTTTTTGCGTGATCATTCCCTGCTCGCCACTTCCGGTGAGCGTTGCCAAATCGATCCCAAGTTTTTTAGCCAAATGACGGACATTGGGGGTGGTTTTGATGGCATTGTTCTTTGTATTGCTTGAGCCAATAATGAAATTATCTTCAGATACGATAGTGCTTTCTTCTAAATTTCCAACAACGGTGCCTTGATCAGCGCGTGCTGCTTCTGCTTCAAACGATACCAATGCGTCGCCCGTTTTTATCACATCTCCGGTATCTCCATGCAACTTTCCGATGATGCCGGTTTGAGGACTAGGTACTTCCACAACTGCTTTAGCGGTTTCCATGGAGACCAAAGGATCATCTGTATTGACCTTATCACCGACTTTGACAAACCATTCATGAATCTCAGCATCAGGCAATCCTTCGCCCAAATCAGGCAATTTAAAAATATCCATCTTAATAACTACTCCAATGTGTTCAAAATACAAGTCTTAATGCGATTAATACTTGGGATGTATTCTTTTTCTAATTCAAAATATGGCATGACCGTATCATAGCCTGTGATGCGTTGTACAGGGGCCAGAAGGTCGGTGAGACAATGTTCCATGAGTAATGCTGAAATCTCAGCACCAACGCCACAGGTTTTTGCCCCCTCGTGAATGATGATGCAGCGCCCGGTTTTTTGCACTGATTCGATAATGGTTTGGCTGTCAAGAGGTTTGATGCTTGCAAGGTCTATCACTTCACACGATACGCCTTCCTCTCCCAAAGCAGCAGCAGTTTGCATGGTCTCATGGATGCTGGCACCCCATGAGATGAGGGTGATATCATCTCCTTCACGCAAGGTAAAACATTTGCCTATAGGTAAGGCAGCGCCGTCATCCGAAACCGGTTGTTTTACCAAACGATAAATACGTTTGGGTTCCAAAAAAATGACCGGATCAGGACTTCTGATGGCAGCCAACAAAAGTCCATAGGCTCGTTTGGGAGAGGAAGGGATAACAACTTGTAAGCCTGGAATATGAGCAAATAATGCTTCGGTGCTTTCAGAGTGATGTTCGGGTGCTCTGATCCCACCGCCAAAAGGTGCGCGCAGTACCAGTGGGCAATGTAGGCGCCCGCGTGTACGGTTTCTCATTCGGGCAGCGTGAGTCACAATTTGATTCATGGCGGGATAGATAAATCCCATAAATTGAAACTCAGCCACAGGTTTCAAGCCCTGCGTCGACATCCCCACAGCCAAACCTGCAATCATAGATTCGGCTAAAGGAGAGTCAAACACCCGTTGTTGACCAAAGCGTTCTTGTAATCCAGCTGTAGCGCGAAATACACCGCCATTTTTGCCCACATCTTCACCAAACACCACGACATCTTTGTCTTGATCCATTTCGTAAGCCAATGCTTGTGTGACTGCTTCTACTAAAGTGATATCAGGCATGATCAACGCTCTCCAAGGCAATAGCACGTTGTTCAATTAAATAATCAGGCAGCGTGGCATAATGATAGTCAAACATAGCACTTAACGGTTGTGGCGTCCGTTGCAAATACGTATCCACTTCGGCTTGCAGGGTTTGATTACAGTCTGCAAGTAGCGCTTCTTCTTTGGCATCATCCCATTGATGATGTTCTTCTAAAAAACTTTTAAAGCGTGCAAGGGGTTCTTGCAACTTTGCCGCTTCAACTTCTTCAGGGGGTTGATAGCGGGTGGCATCATCTGCGGTGGTATGATCAGATAGCCGGTAAGAGCGTGCTTCAATCAACGTTGGTCCTTCTTGACGGCGGGCTTTTTCAATGGCGTTGCCGATTTCTTGGCGCAACGCCAGGATATCATTACCATCCACAACGACACCTTCAAAGCCAGCTGCAATTGCTTTTTGGGCCAAGGTTTCTGTGGCTGTTTGTTGTTTGAGATTGACCGAAATAGCCCATTGATTGTTGTTAATCACGAACACAACGGGTAACTTCCAGATGCCGGCAACATTGAGTGCTTCATAAAAATCACCTTCAGAAGTGCCGCCATCGCCAATACAAACCACAGCAACACGGTCTTCTTTACGGTATTGAAAGCTAAAAGCGATACCGGCAGCATGTAGATATTGTGTTGCGATGGGCACGCAGATGGGAAAATCTTCCGATTGCGGATTATGAGGACATGCGCTACCGCGTTCGTCTCCGCCCCAATATGCCAGAATATCAGATGGTTTTACCCCGCGCTGAAATTGAGCAGCATAATCACGATAATAGGGCACAAACACATCTGTAGGACGCATTGCATCGCCAATGGCTGCGGAAATGGCTTCTTGGCCATTCACAGGAGCATAGGTTCCCATCTTACCGGTGCGTTGCAATGCGATAGCTTTTTTGTCAAATAATCGCGTGAATACCATCGTACGATAAAGTGCTTGTATGGCAGAGACATCTTTTGCAAACTCAGGAAGTTCACCGCACAATTCTGCTTTTTCGTTAAGAATTTGGGTGTAGGGAATAGAAAATTCAGCGATTGTTTTGCTCATCAACAAGTCCTATGTTAAGCCAGTTTCGGAAGTTACTTTAACATGCGTTTTAGTATTTTTCCTATATTAGACTTGGGTAATTCCGGATAAAATTCGACAATTTTTGGTATTTTGTAGCCTGTGAGGTGTTTACGGCAATGAGAAATCACTTCTTTCATCGTGAGATTGGGATCATTGGTGACCACGCAAGCCTTGATGCGGTCATTACCTGATTTGGTGCGCGCTCCAATCACTCCAACCTCAAGTACTTGAGGCATTTGCGCGATAACCTCTTCAATTTCGCTTGGGTATACGTTAAACCCAGAGACAATAATCAAATCTTTGATTCTATCTACCACATAAATGAAACCTTGTTCATCCATGCGGACGGAATCCCCGGAACGTAAAAACCCGTCTGGCCAGAATACCGCAGCAGTTTCTTCGGGATGTTGCCAATAGCCTTGCATAATTTGTGGACCACGGATACATAATTCACCAACGTCACCAAGATCGCACTCTTTGCCTTCTACATTACGGATGGAAACTTCAGTAGAAGGCAGTGGCAAGCCAATACTGCCACTATGGGGGTGATTGAGTGGATTGATACACACGGCTGGACTGGCTTCGGTCAAACCATAAGCTTCTATGAGTGGATGGCCAGTGAGGGTTTTCCAGCGTTTGGATACGCTGTCATTTAGACTCATGCCACCGGACAATGCGATTTTTAGATGCGCAAATGATTTGGGATCAAAGGCGTCGTGGTGCAATAAAGAAGCATACAAGGTATTGACGCCCGTGATAGCAGTGGGTGGGGTCGTGTGGATTTGTTTGAGCAGTGCTTTGGTGTTACGGGCATCTGTGATCAAAATATTGCGTACACCCAAAGTAAAGAAGAGGAAAAAATTAGCGGTTAGAGAAAAGATATGATAAAGCGGTAACGCGGTAATCACGGTATCTTCTACGCCAAAATGCTTGGGTGAAATCCACATAGAGGTTTGCGCAATATTGGCCATTATATTGCGATGTGTCAGCATCGCACCTTTGGCGCGACCAGTGGTACCACCGGTGTATTGCAAAAATGCTAGATCATCCGGCTGACATTTGGCTGGCTTCAGTTCACCCTGGCGTCCTTCACTGAGCGCATCTATGAAGGATATGACATGCGGGTGGTGAATGGCAGGGCTTGGATGCATAATCTTGGTAACGGTATTGATGAGATAGCGCTTATGGGGACGGAAGCAATCTCCAATGTTGGTTTTGATGACATGTTTGATCGAAGGAATGTTTTCTAGAGATTGTTTCAGTACCGCAACACATTGTGATAATACAATCACAGCCTCTACTTTAGCATCGTTAAACTGTGCGGTTAATTCATCAGAGGTATATAGAGGATTGGTATTAACGACAATGTAACCAGCACGCAAAATACCCAAAATTGCTATTGGATACTGCAGAATATTGGGCATCATCAGGGCAATACGTGCGCCCTTAGATAAAGATAAATGTTGTAAATAAATGGCAAGGTAGCGAGAGCGTTTCTCTATTTCTTCAAAACTGAGATGGGTGCCCATATTACTAAAGCAAATTTGCTTGCTATGTTTCTCGAAAGCTTCAGCAAACAAATCATTTAAGGAGGTATATCGCTCGATATCAATATTCTCGGAGATACCTGCCTGGTATTGCTGTAACCAAATTTTATCCACAATCATAACCTTCAGTTATTCATTTTCACGTGTTAGTATACATATCTTCTGCAAAACTACGAGTGGAATTTTTAATGATGGATGAGGTTGTCAGCACCCAAACATTTAAATTAAAAGGGCGTCTGTACACGTTAACCGTGCTGCATATTTGTAACCCTGATTTGTCTTTGTTTACGGAGCAATTGGTTGATGCCAAACAACGTGCACCACGCTTGTTTGAGCATACGCCTGTTATTCTAGATTGTTCTGCGTTGATGGATGTGGCATTTGACTTGGTGTTGTTTTGCCAGCGCATGCGTGAACATGGCGTATATCCTGTGGCTATCCAAGGGGGTTCACTAGCACTACAGGCAAAAGCACAAGCCTTTGGGTTGCCTTTATTGCATGGCTCTTCTCAACATGACAAGCCATTGCTTGAGGAAAAAACAGAGCCAGCGGTGAGTCAAGAACGTGTCAATAAGACCAAATTATATACGGCCCCCATTCGCTCGGGTCAGCAAATCATTAACGAAGACGGTGATCTGATTGTGTTGTCAACGGTGAGTCACGGTGCGGAGCTCTTGGCAGCCGGGCATATTCATGTGTATGGTGCACTGCGTGGACGTGCGCTTGCTGGGATTAATGGTGATCAAGAGGCACGCATTTTTTGTCATGATTTAGACGCAGAGTTGCTCGCCATTGCTGGGATTTACTGTTTAAGCGATGATATGCAAAAAATGGCCGGTTTTTGTCAAATTTATCTCCAGGATGATCGTATTCAAATAGAGTCTTTATGAACGACGCTGTTTTCATTTCTGATCTACATTTACACCCCGAAATGCCAGCAATCACCGAAAAATTCAATTTGTTTGTCAAATGGGCGGCTAAAAACGCAAAATCCGTCTATATTTTGGGTGATTTTTTCCATGTATGGCCAGGCGATGATGGTATGGACGCTTGGAGTGAAGGCATTGCTGAGCGTTTGGCTTGGTTGGGTGCACAAAAAGTGTTAGTGTATTTCATGCCAGGCAATCGTGATTTTTTATTAGGTCAAACATTTATTCGCAAAGCTAAGCTCATACGGCTTGTTGAGCCCGCGGTTATTATGCTGGGTGAAGAACGGGTTTTATTGGTGCATGGGGATAAATATTGTACTAAAGATTGGTCGCACCAATGGTTGCGCTTATTCACGCGCAATCCATGGTTTGCATCGTGGTTTTTACGATTACCCTATCGTTTTCGAGCTTTTTTGGTCAACGGTGTGCGTCAGTACAGCCAAACCAACACCCGAAAAGTGACTGATAAGATGGATATTGTACCCAAAGCCATGTTTGCGGATATGCACCGTTATGATACACCTGCATTGATTCATGGTCATACCCACAAGCCAGGCTTAAAAGTGCATCAAGATCAAAAGCTGGATTTACGTCAATATACACTCAGTGATTGGGATGAAAATCCATTAATATTGTGTTATAATAGGTCAAAATATGTGTTTTCGAACGTTATTCTGGAGAAAAACTAATGGCACATGATCCGAATGAACCCATAGATCAAACGTTTTTAGATGATGCTCAGTATAAAAAGAGATATCACGATGTGCTTGATCAATTGCGACGTGAATCTGCAGAAAGAACACAGGTTTCACTGGCGAATCAAGAAAAAGGGGTTGAAAAAGCCAGCCAAGATCACCGTGATGCAGCAATGAAGGTAGATAATGCTATTCATGAGCGACGTCAACGATATGGTACGGAGAGTCACGCGGTTTTGATTTTACAAATGCAGCCTAGTTTGGAGGCATTAACGAATATGTTTCGGGCCTATAGGGTTTATTTTACTCGTAAAGTGTTGCTTGAAATTTCAGAATGCTTGAATTATCAAAGTGAACCTTTGGCGCATGCTGCAGAACTGGCAAGAAGTTTTCGTGCCAAACTTGATGATAAATTTAATACGGAAGGGTATTTTATGGAGCCGGTAGATCCTATCGTGATTCCATATTTGGCTCATGTGAATGATAATGGTGAGCTGCAGTTAGATTTGAGTGCTGAAAATCCTCAAATGACTGAAGAAGATAGACGTGAATTTGTAAGACAATATCAACAACCTTTTCAAGATTCAATCACGGGTTGGATTAATGGTTCTCATGATACTGAAACTGGTGGACAATTGGAGGTTGTGGATGTTAATGGTGCACAAAAAGTCAGAATTCATCCTGTGCCTCCTGCAGCTGGGCAGCCAGCGCCTGATCCTGCCGCACCTCCTGTCTACATGTCAAAAGATCAATTTAGACGATTCCGTGAAGATGTGTTACAACCACAGTTAGAACAACGCTTTAGGCAGGATTTTTTAGCAGATGAGCCTACGCCACCCGATAATGGGCCAGCAGCACCTGTACGAGGCGTCTAAAGATTTAACCTTTTTTGTGATGGATGATGATTATGGACAATCAGTCAATGGATAATGCAGAATCAAGCTGGCACTCTACTTATAGCTTGGTTACCCTAGAGCGCATTCTTGCCCTTATGGGGATTCATTTGAGCCAGGACGATTTGTATGAGGTCAGCCAGACGCCAAACAGTCCGTACTACCAATTATTGCAGGTGCCACTCAAAAATATTTTCAATGGCATCCTCATGAATCAAGCCACAGATTTTCGAGAATATACGCAAAAAATGTTGGTCGATTATTTGATTTCAGGTGCTGCGAATCTACCTCCTGAGCAAACTCAACCACAGGGTGTGCGAGCTACTTTAGAAGATAAGCGTGTTGCATTGATTGAGTCAGGGGATCAGTTTGATTTATTGCAATTTGAACATCAAACATTGATCAATGAAAGCCAACAGCTTTTGATAGAAAAAGGCAAAACTTTGACACAACCTCCGGTTTTGGTCGATGAGGAAGAAAGCAGCGCTATTTTAACCATGATGCAGCCTTTTGCCGATCGGGCGGAAAATATTTCACAACAAGTAAAAAGCTTTCGCAATCAATTTTATCAAGATATTTTGCAGACCAGGTCGTTGCTACAAAGCATTCCAGAATTCTTCAGTAGTTTTGAAGAGGATATGACTCATCGCGAAGCATTGCTTTTCGATGCGACTTTGGGCGAAGACGATCTGAAGTGATAGAGACACTAACCGTCATTCGTTTCAAGCCATTGGCGCAATAAGCGACTCAAACGCTCCGCACTCATCGCTGCAATTTTCACCACCTCATTATGATCATGACTATGCGTTGCTATGCCTGTTGCAAAATTGGTGATGGTAGATAAAACCGCTACTTTCATCCCACAATGATGCGCTACAATGATCTCAGGCACAGTAGACATGCCAATTACATCAGCACCTAACATACGAAATGCACGGATTTCAGCTGCAGTTTCATAGCTGGGACCTAAAACAGAAATGTACACGCCTTGATGTAAATGAATGTCTAGTTCTTTTGCGGCATCCAAAAACTGTTGTCTTAATGAGGCATCATGCGCTTTATCCACCGGTAAAAAGCGCGGGCCAAACTCTTCATCATTTGGTCCCACCAGCGGATTGGAGGGTTGTAAATTAATATGATCCTCAAGAATCATTAATTCTCCAGGTTTGACATCTGGATTGAGCGAGCCTACCACATTAGTCGCAATGAAATACTCACAACCCAAACGCTGTAAGGTACGCACGTACATTTTGACAGCTTGGTGACTGGTATCCGTATTTTCATAATTATGCGCACGTCCTTGTAAACAGACAATATCCTGACCTGCAAAGCGACCTAAAATCATATTGCCAAGGTGGCCATGCACGGATGTCATTGGAAACCCTGGTAAGGATTGATATGGAATCGTGACCCGATCTTCGAGATGATCAATAAAATCATTTAAGCCAGAACTCAACACCATGCCAATACGAGGGTGGTATTGGGGGAAATTAGCTTTGATCTGAGCTGCTGTTTGATCGGGGTGGATGGTTGTTTCCATGACGTACTCTAAGTATTTTGAAAAACAAAACTATACTGATAATAAAGTCAATTTTCAATCGAGAATCTTATATTTTTAGGTTATAGTTGAATGTGAGTGTCTCATGAATAAGGTAGAGACAAGGCATTAATTTATGATTTAGGATGGGTATGAAACGAGAGATTTTGTTGGGTGTGAATATTGATCATGTCGCGACTTTACGGCAAGCACGAGGGACACGCTATCCTGATCCTGTACAAGCAGGCATAGATGCTGAAGAAGCAGGCGCTGATTTGATTACCCTTCATTTACGTGAAGATCGCCGTCATATTCAAGAACGCGATGTGCATTTGATCAAAGCTGTTTTGCAAACACGCATGAATTTTGAAATGGCCATGACACCAGCAATGCTGGATTTTGCAGCAGAGATTAAGCCAGAACAGATTTGCTTGGTGCCAGAAAAACGTGAGGAGCTGACCACAGAAGGGGGCCTGGATGTGGTACAACATTTGTCTGCTGTTACTCAAGCAGTGGAACGCTTACACGCTGTTGGCTCGTCTGTATCTTTATTTATTGATCCCGATCTGAAACAAATTGATGCTGTGGTGGCAAGTGGCGCAAAGGTCATTGAATTACATACAGGAAGATATGCGGATACTACCTCAATAGCAGAGCAACACCAAGAATTGATTGCAATTCGCCAGGCTGCGGAATATGCGCATGGGTTAGATTTGATTGTGAATGCAGGTCACGGCTTACATTACCATAATGTGCAAGCCATTGCTGCAATTGAAATGATTCATGAATTGAATATTGGACATGCCATTATTGCACGATCCATTTCTTGTGGTTTGAAGGAAGCGGTTCGTAGCATGCGGCAATTAATGCAGGAAGCCAGACATCATGCCTATGGATGAAAGCGTTGTCATTCGTATCGCTGGAGATTCTGGTGATGGGGTGCAATTGGTGGGTGAGCAGCTCACGATTACCGCTGCTCTACAGGGACGTGACGTGCAAACGTTGCCAGACTTTCCAGGAGAAATACGAGCCCCTGCTGGGACAGTGGCTGGGGTATCGGGGTTTCAATTGGCGATGGCCGAGCATGCGATTTTCACGGCAGGGGAATCACTAGATGTCTTAGTGGCTTTGAACCCAGCTGCATTACAGCATTCATTGCAATATTTGAATCAAGATGGCATTTTAATCTTGAATGCAGACAGTTTAAAAGATAAAGATTGGCAAAAGGCAGGTTATGATGCGTCGATATTGGCTGAGATAGAGTCACAGTATCAAGTATTGTTGATTCCTTTGACAAAACTAACCTTAGAAGCCGTTGCAGATCTGGAGATGACCCAGACCGAGGCTAAAAAAACAAAAAATTGTTACGTGCTAGGGGTGGTTTTATGGCTATTTGATATGCCTACTAAGGATTGTCAGCGGTTTCTTGAGAAAAAATTTCAACGCGCGCCCATTCTGCAACAAGCGAATGAGCGTGCTTTGATGGCAGGGTACAATTATGCCATGACCTTAGAGTTAAGCAAGCGCCCACGGTCAATTGGCCAAATGCCTCGTGCTCAAGGGGAGTATCGCCATATTACAGGGGTAGAAGCAGTCGCATTGGGTGTTGCGACCGTTGCTGTTGCAACAAACACCCCGACATTGGTTGCGGGATACCCCATCACGCCTTCTTCTGCGATTTTACAAGAATGTGCAAGCTTACAAGATTATGGCGTGTATCTATTTCAAGCTGAAGATGAAATATCTGCGATTTGTGCTTGTTTGGGTGCGGCTTTTGGAGGGTCGCTGGCGATGACCTCCACTTCTGGTCCAGGCTTAGATTTAAAAAGTGAAAGCTTAGGATTGGCTGTTGTCAGTGAATTGCCGTTGGTGGTTATCGACGTACAACGCGCAGGTGCCTCTACAGGATTGCCGACCAAAACAGGGCAATCAGATTTGAATCAAGCATTGTTTGGTCGTCACGGCGAGGCACCTCTGCCGGTGTTGGCACCTAAAACACCCGCGGATTGCTTTGAGACCATCATTGAAGCATTTCGCATTGCTACACGGTATATGACACCCGTGATCGTGTTGATGGATGCCTATCTTGCATTGGCCGCTCAATCATGGAAAATTCCGGATATCTCTTCTATACAGATGCCAACCATTGACTTTAATCGCTTCCCAAAACCTTTTACCCGTGACGATCTTCTGAGTCGCAGCTGGAATACACCAGGCACACCGGGGTTTATTTATCAATTGGGCGGCTTAGAAAAAGAAGGCGAAGAAGGACGTGTCTCTTATGATGCGAAAAATCATCAAGACATGGTCGCATTAAGGGCAGAAAAAATTGCAGGGATTGCCGATACTTATGAGCCGCTACAATTGGAAGGGGAGGTGGATGCCCCTATTTTGCTGATTGGCTGGGGAAGCACGTATGGGAGCTTACAATCAGTGTTGCCTTTATGCCAAGAGGCGGGGATTAAAGTTGCCTTACTCCATCTGCGCTATTTAAATCCTTTACCAAAAGATTTAAGGGATCATCTGAATGCGTTTCAACATATTTATTTAGCTGAATTAAACAGTGGTCAATTATGCCGCATTTTACGAGCGCACTACTTAAAAGATATTCAATCCATCACGCAATGCAATGGCCAGCCTTTTTCCACGTCTTATCTCTTATCGAAGATCAAAGCGCTGGCCCAGGGAGTTGATTGATGCCGAAAAAAAAATACAGTAAAGATGATTTTGTTTCTTCAGCTGAAGTGCGCTGGTGCCCGGGTTGTGGGGATTATGCTATTTTGGCAGCATTACAACGCTTGTTACCTGAATTAGGCTTGGCGCCTGAAAAGCATGTTTTTGTGTCGGGCATCGGCTGTTCTGGACGTTTGCCTTATTATATGAATACCTATGGCTATCATACCATTCATGGCCGTGCGCTTCCTGTGGCGACTGGCATTAAGGCTTTTCGAGATGATTTAACCGTTTGGGTGGTGACTGGAGATGGAGATGCTTTGAGTATTGGCGGCAACCATTTGATTCATTGTTTACGCCGGAATGTTAATGTAAAAATTTTATTGGTGAACAATCAAATCTATGGGTTGACGAAAGGTCAATATTCACCCACCTCCCATGTGGGACAAGTGACCAAAACTTCGCCTGATGGCGTCAATGTAGATCCGCTTCATCCTTTGGCACTGGCTTTGGCTGCAGGGGCAACGTTTGTTGCCAAAACCGTAGATAAGGATCCAAATCATTTGGCAGGGGTATTAAAACAAGCCTATGAGCATCCTGGTTGTGCCTTTATTGAAATCAATCAAGATTGCCATATTTTTAATGCAGGGGCTTTTGATGATTTTTCTTTAAAAAATCGCCGTGCTGAGCATACCGTGCTTTTAGAAAAAGACGAACCGTTGTTGTTCGGCGCCAACCGAGAGTCGGGTTTGTTGTGGCGCGGCGATACATGTGTCAAAACCACAAGCAAGCAGGCAACAAAACATCGTCATGATCCCGAGAATTATACCCAAGCATTGCGATTAGCCTATTTAGAACAACAAGTTTTTCCAGTGCCCTTGGGGGTTTATTATCAAAAAGAAAGGCCTGTGTTTCGCTTGCCTGCCACAATAAATAAAACGGTATCGGATTTACCGGCATTATTTCGCGCGAAGCATGTTTGGAAAATTGAGCCTGAAAAAGATTAGGGTGTATTGGTAAAGCCCTATTGTAGTCAGGCATACAGCGTTGTCCATATTTCTACTAAAAGCTTTCAAAGCATATCAAACTTGCTTTTTTTATATGAGATATAGGTGTCAAGAGTGATTATGAAGCTTAATGGCGTCAATTATTTTTACTGGTTGACGCGGGTGGTGTGCTTCGTGGGACTTGCGGGTTGCGTTTGGGTTTGGCGTGCTTCGTGTTTTTGGGATTGATCAGCGGGTTAGGTTGTTGCGGAGGATAATAGACTGGTGGTTCTTTTTCTAATTGTACGGCGGTAACGCCATCAGTATTGCCTGGATAATAAGTGGTTGTTGCAGATGCGGTGCTAGAAAACAGGACTAATACGGAAAACGCTATGCTAGCTTTCATATATTCATTCCTTTGTTACAAAAAAGCTCGATGACATGCATCGAGCTTTTTGAGTGTATGATCAATCGCGATTTGAAAATGCGCCTAACAAATTCAACAAACTGATAAACAAATTATAGATAGACACAAATAAAGTGACTGTGGCTGAAATATAATTTCTTTCGCCACCATGAATGATTGCGCTGGTTTGAAATAAAATCAAACCGGAAGAAATGAGCATGAACGCAGCAGAAATGACTAATTGTAATGCAGGCATTTGAAAGAAAATGCCAGCTATCATTGCCAAAAATGCCACCATCATGGCTGCAAATAGAAAGCCTGAAAGGTAAGAAAAATCCTTTCTAGTTGTCAGCGCGTAGGCTGAAAGCGCAAAGAATATCAAACCTGTGCCACCAAATGCGGTCGCAATCAATTGTGGACCATTTGAAAACTGAGTGAGATAAACATTCAACAAAGGTCCCAGGGTGTAACCCATGAACCCTGTAAAAGCAAATACAGACACCAAACCCCAGGGGCTTGAGCGTAAAGCTTGGGTCAAAAACATCAAGCTGTAAGCACCCACAATGAGTAACAGTGGATTGATATACTTAACACCAGACGCAACTGAAACAAATGCCATCAAAGCACTGAAAAGAAATGTCATCCCAAGCAAAATATAAGTATTTCTCAAGACTTTATTTGTCGCAAGGACTGACGTTGCCCCAGGTGAAATGGCAGATACATTTTGTTTGCTCATAATACACTCCAATTATCTTAAAAAAATTCAGATGTTGTACGTCGCAAGATGCGACACTAACGATTATATCATAGTATGCTGTCAAGTTGTTTGCTTTTCAAGTAGAACGCTTTATGATAAGCACAATGTTATGAATGGAATTTAGAATGTCTTCATTGTTATCGCATGCCAAAGATGTACTGTTCAAGCCCGCTGGATTAGATGAATCTCAAGTTCACGGTTTATTACAATCATTATTGAGCCACCAGGTAGATGCTGCTGATTTGTATTTTCAAAGCGCGAGTTACGAGTCCTGGTATCTAGAGGATTCTGAAGTTAAAAGTGGGACATATTCGATTGATAAAGGGGTGGGAATTCGTGCGGTAAGTGGTGAGAAAACTGGATATGCGTACTGTGACGATATTGTATTACCGGCTATGGAACGCGCTGTTGCGGCAGCGAAATCTGTTACTCAGGGGCAAAAGTCCATTGTACAAGCCATTAAAACACCGCCAATACAAACACCATGTTATGCAGACTTGGATCCCATCGATAGTATGTCAAAACTCGATAAAATTGCTTTGTTGCAAGCTATTGATAAGGAAGCCAGAAATTGTGATGCCCGTGTGATCCAGGTCAATGCCTCATTGTCAGCGTCTCATGAAGTGCTCATGATCATCGACATGCACGGTCAGATGGTACCGGATGTGCGTCCTTTGGTGAATATTCATGTTGCTGTCATTGTTGAAGACAATGGTCGGCGTGAGTCTGGTCGATCAGGTGGTGGTGGACGCGTAGATTATGCTTATTTCAATCAAGATCAACGCGCAATGCACTATGCTCGTGAAGCAGTGCGTGAGGCTGTTTTAAACCTTGAAGCAGTTGATGCTCCTGCGGGTATGATGCCAGTTGTATTAGGATCTGGTTGGCCTGGGGTCTTGTTGCATGAGGCCGTTGGACATGGTTTAGAAGGTGATTTTAACCGTAAGGGTTTGTCTGCATTTTCTGGACGCATGGGGGAAAAGGTTGCCTCATCAGGAGTGACTGTCGTTGATAATGGTACTTTGGCTGATCGACGGGGGTCTTTGACGGTGGACGATGAAGGAACGCCCACCCAAAATACCACGTTGATCGAAAATGGTATTTTAGTCAATTATATGCAAGATCATTTGAATGCAAAACTGATGGGGATGCAGCCAACTGGTAATTGCCGACGCGAATCTTATGCTCATGTTCCCATGCCACGCATGACCAATACGTATATGTTGGCTGGTCAAGATGATCCTGAAGATATTATCCGTTCTGTAAAATCTGGGTTATATGCAGCAAATTTTGGAGGCGGTCAAGTAGATATTACTTCTGGTCAGTTTGTATTTACAGCCAGTGAAGCTTATTTGATTGAGGATGGTAAAGTGACGAGACCTGTAAAAGGCGCGACATTGATTGGAAATGGTCCTGAGGTGATGCAGAAAATTAGCATGATTGGCCATGATTTAGAATTGGATTTGGGTATCGGTGTGTGTGGCAAAGATGGACAGTCTGTTCCTGTTGGCGTGGGACAACCTACGTTGAAAATTGATGCATTGACAGTTGGTGGCACAAGCTAATGATAAGCAATGTGCGATTCACCCATCAAAAAGCTTGTGTACGGTGTTAATTTATAATACCTTAACTGATGGACTGGTTTTTTTCTTTGAATAAGGTGTATGGACTTATGGATAAGTTATTAAAAGGATTGTTTGCAGGGTGTTTGTTAGCAGTTACTGTGTCATCTCAGGCGGCTTGTCCTGTGGCAGAACCTGTCACCTCCCCCAATTTTTGCGAATCATTTAGGGTTTCTACGGAATGCCACTGTTTGGAAAACCATCTGCCACGAGGCTTATGCGCAAACAATAATTTATTTTATAAGGTCATGATTGATACCGTGGGTACACTCCACCGTGCTTGTGATGTCAAACACATTGTGTCAATACAAGAATGCATAGATGATTGGAACTGTTATCGCTATGGTGGAACTTCTTCTACCGGCGAGCTGTGTAGTGGTACCGGACAGGCTTGTGCATGATTATTAAGCTTTAATCATGAAGAAACTTTTATTACTTGGATTTTTATGTTGGTTTGGCAAAGTTTTTGCACAAACTGATTCTGAGAATATTTTCCACCACCGTTATTATTTTGGCGGGATGGGAGGTTATGGCTCGACAACTTGGAATGCCTTGGTGCCCCGACAAACGGGTCAAAATTCTGCTCTCAGTATTTCGACGCCAACAGAGGTCGGGGAAGGGGGAGCAGTATGGGGTTTGGCTGCTGGGTATGAATTTATTCCTTGTTTCGCATTAGAACTTAATTATATGCAATTTCCAGATGCGACCATAATGTTTGATGAATATAGTTTATTTGCGTTTGATAACGATGGCATAACCAATTTAAATACCAAAACCGAAACAGTGTCACTGAATGCCAAACTCATGCTGCACATACCGCATACTAAAAGCTTGCGAGCATTTTCTAGTGTTGGTGTGGCTGCTGTGATAAGAAAAGATCAGATTAATGAGACCAACCGTATCTCACCTACATTTGGCTTTGGTATTAATTTTTTGCCGGTTGATCGCGTGATGATTGAAATCGGTTCCAATTATACTGCGGGATATGGCGAATCTGAAATTAATCCTGTAGAAGATTATGTCCCATTTTTATATTCTGTTTTTGGTAAAGTTACATTTCGACTGGGTTAGATTGTATTTTTAACGGCAGTGTTGTTATTTCAAACGTTTGCCTATCCACTTGGGTAAATACCAATTCCAGTCTTTAAGTAGGGCCATTGCGGCAGGCACGAGAATGGTGCGAATAGCGAACGCATCTACAAAAATGGCTACGGCAATGCCCAAGCCAAATTGCTTGACCATCAGCACATCTGCAACCATAAACGAACCACATAAGACAATGACAATTAAAGCCGCACTGGTGATGATCCGGCTGCTGCGCACAATCCCAAAGATGATGCTTTTTTCAGTGTTTTTGGTACTGTGATAGGCTTCTTGGATACGGGTGAGTAAAAACACTTCATAATCCATTGAAAACCCAAAAAGAGCGCAAAAAATGATGACAATCAAATTAACATCTAAGATACCCTGCGGATTAAATCCTAAAATCGTATGAAAATGTCCTTCTTGAAATATATATACTAATACGCCATAACTGGTGCATAGACTTAAGATATTCATAAAAATTGCTTTGAGTGGAAGTAATAGTGATCGCAGCAATACTAACAAAACGATGTAGGTTAGGCCGAAGACCCACAAAGCGGCGTAAGGCGCAATCCGTTTAATGGTGGCCAAAACTTCGGCATTGACTACTGGCATTCCAGTCAGCGTGGCTTTTAAGTCTTTACCGGGCTTCAGATTGCGTAAGTCGGTGATTAAACGCTGGGTTTCCAAAGAATCTGCTGGATGGCGACTGATGATGCTGATCACCGTAAATTGATGTCGTGTGGATTGCTGCAAAAACTGTTTTAAATCCGGGCTGCGGATTTTGGATTGGTATAATATTTCATATTGCTGTTTATTCATGGATGATTTGATGGAAACTATACTATTGACTTCATCTACGCTCGGATTGTTTTTGATGGCCTCCACCAAATCGTACAGTTTGGACAAATTCTTAGGTGATAAAATACGACCATCTTCTGAAGCGACGACCATCAAGATGGGGTTCAGCTCATGTTCGTTAAAATTCTTTTCATAAGCATTGAAAAACATTTGATTGGAAGAATGCGCGGGTAAGATTTTTAGATCTGAAATTCCGATTTGAATATTGAGCACAGTATAAGCTAAAAACAACAAAAACAGTAATGTGAAGAAGAAATATTTGATGGGATTACACACGACCGCATGAGCGATTTTATACCAAATGTTACGTTTGTTTTTGGCTGTCATCGGTTTCGGTTGTATTTTTCTAATTTCCAATGAATTAATTCGAGTCCCCAAAACAGCCAAGGTCGCGGGAAGCAATGTAAGTGCGGTTGCGACAGCAACGAATACAGCCACCAACCCGCCAATACCAATAGAAGTGAGAATATTAATCGGGAAAAACAGTAAAGCACTAAGGCTGGTGAATACGGCTAACCCACTATAAAACACTGCCTTACCTGCTGTGGCAAGCGTAGTTTGGGTACAGATCTCAATTGATTTATTTAAAGCCAATTCTTCTCGGAAACGATTGATCATGAATAATGCATAATCCAAACTCAGGCATAAGCCCAGTAACAAGGCAATATTGAGTGTAAAAATCGACAGATCCGTGAAGTGACCAATGGTATAGAGTGTTGTGAGAATGATGGTTGCACAGCCTGCACCTATGACAATTGGTACGATGGTGGCTACTATCGTTCCGAAAATAATCAACAGCGTGATCAAGGAGACAGGGGCCGCAATCATATCTGCTTTGTAGAGGTCTTTTTGTGTTTGCTTATTAATATTTTCAATAAAAATAGGTTCGCCACCTAATTGCATGGTCATATATTTTGGTTTTTTAATCGCATCGGTAAATTTTTTGAGTTCTTTGTCGGACAAGGTTTTATTGGTTTTCAAAAAAATAGAAACATATGCCGTATGCTGATCGGTTGATATCTCAGAGGCTTGCGGATAAATGACTTCGTATTGAAACCCGATATGTTTGAGTCCGGATAGCGATTTTTTGACACGACTGATATATTTCGGATCAGTCGCTTTTAAATGCTTGCTATGGTAGAGAACAATAAACTGATTATGTCCGTAACCCAATTTTTTATTTAAGAAACGATCCGTTAAGTCACTCTGAGATCCCTTGGCAACAAACCCTGTCGATTCAAATGGATCAATAATATTAGTCAGAAATGGCAGACCTGCCATCATCACTATGACCCAAAAACAGATGATAAATTTTCGAAAACGATAGATATGTTGGCCAAATTGAAAAAAAATACTTTTAGAGTCAGGCATAGATCAGTCTCTGGATTGGATGATTTAAGTATAGCTGACTCAGCGTATTGTCAATAAATCCTTTAATTAATGACACAATCTAATCATTGCCAAATAATTTGATGACCATGCTGCGCATTCTAGCAATTTCTCCAGGGTTAAATTCTTTATATATTTTGGTCCCTATATTTAAGCTGACAATGGTTTGTTCGCCAGTTCCTTTAAGCAGATCAACCCCTGAGAGTTTTAAAACTTGAATATCGTCTTTAATGGGTTCTACCCAGTGGTCAAAATAAGCTTGATTGGTAAAAGCAGGCAGAAAGACTTTTCCTTGTTCTTCTAAGTACAACACTTGAGGTGCTTCGTCGATAGCGTGCTTTTCTAAGGGGATGATAAAATTTGCTTTGATAAATTCTAAATAAGCTTTATTTGCATGCGTTTGTTCACCACTGGTTTGGATGGCGTTGCTAATAGCTTCTTCAAGAGCATTCATGATGACTTGTATTGAAATTTAAAAACATACCAGTATACTCTTTATTTTATAAATGTGTAGCACGTTTTATCATTATTTCAGAATGAGAACATCTTTAGAAGTAATGCATCAAACTTCGTAACCACGTCTTGAGACTCGTTCACTGGATCAGTAGCGTTAACTTGATACAAATGTTGGTGGTAGAAAATGGTCAAAACTAAGTATAAGCAATCTCACGCCTGGTTTGTCTGGGGATTAGCTGCAACCTTCTTTTTTGCTGATTATCTGGCGCGTGTTGCGCCAGCTGTGATGCATCGAGATTTGCAAATTGCTTTCGGCATGAATGAAGTAGGGTTCACGACGTTAACTGCATTTTTTTATATCCCTTATATCGCCATGCAGCTTCCTGTTGGATTAATGGTTGATCGGATTAATATCCGTTATCTTTTAACGGTTATGTCTTTAATCACAGCGTTGGGATGCTATATTTTTGCGTTGTCACATGGTTTGGCGACAGCTTCTTTTGCGCGATTATTGATTGGGTTTAGCGCTGCATTTGCTTTTGTTTCGGCATTGCGATTAGCGACATCATGGTTTCCCCCTGCAAAACTGGGTTTATTGGCAGGGTTGACGCAAGCGCTGGGCATGCTGGGTGCTTGCGCAGGCCAAGCACCACTGTCTTTTTTGGTGACTAGTGTAGGATGGCGCCAAAGCATGAGTATCGTATCCATTATTTTTATTGTTTTGGCTGCATTATTGTTCTTGTATGTTCAGGATAGTCCGGGGGTTGTGACCAAGAAATTGAAACGAAACACAGAAACCTCCCTTCCTTTATGGAAGAGTTTGCAGAGTGTTTTGTCGACTCGACAGGTATGGCTGAATGCTTTATATGCTGGTTTTTTATATGCGCCCACTACAGTAATTGGTGAATCTATGGGGCCTGCTTATTTAGCGTATGGTCGTGGGTTCACGGTCCATTATGCTGCATTTGCAGTGGGATTGATTTTTATTGGTTGGGTAGTAGGCGGTCCTTTGTTTGGATATATATCGGATAAAGTTGGACGTCGCAAGCCATTGATGGTGTTTTCAGGTCTATGTGGCGCGGTTTTGACATCGCTCTTTGTTTTTTATCCCACACTGTCGCCTTGGTTTTCTTGCTTGATCTTCTTTTTCTATGGTGTCACCAATAGTGGCGTAGCAGTGGCCTACGCTGTATCCACAGAATTGGTGGGACGCACCGTGATTGGGACTGCGCTTGCTTTTACTAATATGCTGTCTATTTTTATCGGTGCAGGATTACAACCTTTGGTGGGGTATTTGGTTGATCACCATGCAGGCGTGAGGGGGTATCACGTGGAATTATTACAATTATCTGATTTTCAAGCAGGGTTATGGTTATTGCCTATTTTTTCTTTAATGGCGTGCTTGACTGCACTGAGCATTAAGGAAACCCATTGCTCGCGTTTGAAAGGTGACTAAGGACACGCCTTGGTTATTTGTTTAATCAAAAAAGACCATATATACTGGTAAGTCATATGGATCTGCGGGTATGAAACTGCTGGAGGATGGCATGAAAAAATGGATTGGATTAGGCATCGTGGGTGTCATTATTCTTTTAGGGGGTTACTACGGCATGGGTGTGGTGACCGAGCGTGTTTTACAAAAGAATATTGATGTGCTGAATCAATCTGAAGGCGTAGAAGTTACGGTAAAGAATTATCAAAGAGGCTGGTTTCATTCACAAGCTGATTTGCAGTGGACAGTGTCGATGCTGCAGAAAGCATCTGATCCCCAAGGTCGCCGCATCCTGGCACCTAAAAAAATATATACTACTCAAGTACCCCTTAAAATATATCACGGACCAGTGATGTGGGTGGATGGTGCACCACGCTTTGGTTTTGGTTATGCGCGATCTGCAATAGTATTGCCACGTATTTACGAACAAAAATTTCATGCTGAGTACGATGCCAGTTCCACAAAACCAGTTTTGAATATTACAGTGTTTGTTAATTATTTCATTAAAACTATTATTCATTTGAAAGTGCCTCACTTTACCTTGGTGACCAAAAATGGCGACAGTCGTTTAGAATGGATGGGTATGACAGCGGCATTGAGTGTTTCCTCACATAAAGAAGACCTTCAAGGTTTGTTTCAAATCGAAGGTTTAACTTGGCTCAAAAATGGCGTTAAAGGTGCTTTAGGACCTGTCAATAGTAAATATAAATTGCATCAAGATAGTGACAACGTTTATCTGGGCACGGCACAATTACATGTGCCTTCTGTTTCGATGACTTCCTCTGACGGAAAACAGCACATTGCTGGCTTAAAAGAAGTGGCGTTCAAATCCCGGAGTGATGCGAGGAAGGGTCTTTTTGAAGCCGATTTTTTCGCTTCGATGGGAGGTGCTGTTCTTTATGATAAAACATATGGACCAAGTGAACTTGAAGTGTCAATCAAAAATATTGATACAAAAACATTGGGTCATGTCAATCAGAAATTATATCAATCACAACATGAGTCTGCTGGTGATCGTCAGCGCATTATGTTGTCATTGATTACGGATTTGCCAGCCCTGTTAAACAAAGGCGCGCAATTTAATGTAAAAAAACTCGACTTAAGTTTTCCAGAAGGGCAGTTATCAGGAAACCTAGAAATTGGTTTGCCTGAGAATGCGTTATCCAATCCTTTTCAATTGTTACAAAAAATGACAGGACAGAGCCATATCACCGTGTCTGCTGATTTATTGAAGACTTGGGTTCGCTACGGTATCAAACAAAAATTGGAGGCAGCCGCTGCCGCACCTGTAGCGCCATCTGTGGCTGCAGCTCATAATATGTCACCAGCAACACCCACAGCCTCGATTGAGTCGCAACTAACGCAAAAAACTGATGAAAAAATCCAAGCATTAATTCATCTCGGTGTGTTGGTTAAAGAGGGGTCTGATTTTGTGATTGATTTGAAATGTGGTGATGGTAAATTATTTGTTAATGGACACCCCTTTACATCGAACATGTTAATCATATAATCTTATATCCTTTGATTTTGATGGGCGCGGTATTCGGTGTTCGTATGATCAAGATCCAAGGGCATATTAAATTTTCTGAATTGGCTTGTCAGGAATTGTCCAATTAGTTAGAATAACGTTTTTAAGCAAAGGAGTTAATAATAATGACAATAATCAGCAATGAAGCAGGAGATACTACTGCATCCTTGGCCGCTAGCGTGACACAGTCGGTTCAAAAGTATTTCTCAGAGCTGAAGGGCACTGATCCTGTTGATTTGTATCAGTTTGTGCTAGAAGAGGTAGAAACGCCTTTGTTTAGAGCAGTTATGGAACATTGCAAATATAACCAATCTCGTGCTGCGATTATGTTAGGAATCAGTCGTGGTACTTTGAGAACGAAACTACGCCATTATTTTGATGAT
This sequence comes from Gammaproteobacteria bacterium, assembly GCA_024742995.1. GTDB lineage: Bacteria > Pseudomonadota > Gammaproteobacteria > Legionellales > Legionellaceae. Next base: position 228,863 of record JANSXK010000001.1, on the reverse strand, counting down.
AAATATGTTGGCTCTAGAGATTAATTCCTCAGATTTGAAATTCATACTATCAAATTAATTTTAGATGTTGCCTTCCTTCATACAATGGAGGAGGGTAGCGTTTATCATTGGCCGTCTGTATTAGTTGATACGGTATATTTATCTGCATATTCTCTTTATTCTTCCGTCACTTTTGTGCGTTTCTGAAAAGCTTTTTTCATAGTAAAGAGATGGATTTTTACAAATATATTTTGTTTAGCGACTGCTCTGATCTTATTGCTTGTTGTACAAGACAATATCTTCTCACGGTGGTGTGTACTCGGTTTTAGGTCGTCGATAATCTTCTCAATCCGCAAACATGGAGCTGACAGATTGCTCATCATTCACACGTTTTATCGCTTGAGCCAATAGTTCAGCAAGACTTATCACACGAATTTTTGAGCATTTCTTAGCTTCCTCGGATAATGGAATGGTATCAGTAACCACAATTTCATCAATCGAAGACTGAGTGATGTTTTCTAATGCATCACCCGATAAAACAGGATGAGTGATATAGGCACGCACGCTCAGAGCGCCTGCATTTTTGAGTGATGTTGCTGCTGTACAAATAGTACCGGCCGTGTCTACAATATCATCAATGAGAATACAGTGTTTGTTGGCCGGCTCGCCAATGATATGCATGACCTCAGATTTATTAGGCCCACTACGACGTTTATCAATAATCGCTAATTCTGCGTCATTCAAACGTTTTGCCATGGCACGAGCACGTACCACACCACCGACATCTGGTGAAACGACCATCAATGGCTCTAGGTTTTGTTTTTCAACGTCGATGAGCATGATGGATGTAGAGTAGACATTGTCTACTGGCATATAAAAGAAGCCTTGAATTTGATCGGCATGTAAATCTACTGTCAAAACACGACAAATGCCGACAGACGCCATCATATCGGCTACGACCTTGGCAGTAATAGGGACTCGTGCAGAACGAACTCTACGGTCTTGTCTGGCATATCCAAAATAGGGCATAACTGCGGTAATACGCGCAGCTGATGATCGTCGTAACGCGTCTGCCATGGTTAATAATTCCATCAAATTATCATTGGCGGGTGCAGAAGTAGACTGCATTACAAAGACATCTTTTCCACGCACATTTTCTAAAATCTCAACCATGGTTTCACCATCGCTGAATGTTCCAACGTGGGCTTTGCCTAGCTTCAAATGTAAATGTTCTGCAATATGAGATGCGAATGCGGGATTAGAATTACCAGTGAAAATCATCATGCTTGACATGTAAAACTAACCTCTTCGAAAAATAAACACATAGCAGAAAACAACAAGAAAGTATTATTGTTATTATTTAGGCGAATGTTAACACGCGCATCCTTCTCGTTATTTTCTGCTATCTGTTTACGTTCTATGTAAAATTGTTAATGGCCTGTTTGATTATATTATCTTCTTTCTTGAGCGCTGTTAGCGTTCAATAGTTTACAAATTAGCACTCATGGGAATGTGCTGTCAACACGCTTTTTCTGCCTTGCTCATTTTTATATTTTGGCTGGGGTGCTAGGATTCGAACCTAGGTATGCAGGGATCAAAACCCTGTGCCTTAACCGCTTGGCGACACCCCAATAGACTGACTATCATTGCGACATGCGGGGTATTTTGCAGAGATTTGCTTCTTTTGTCAACTGAATTTCTGGGTTTTGTTCATGAATATACCGGCGCTCAAATAACATGATCTGCTGGTTGAACAATGTTCATATTCATGCTTTTCAATAGAAAAAACAGGTTATATGTGCTATAATAATACAAACTGAGTGTTATTTTGGTGTTAAAATGAAGTCAAAAAAACCTAATAAACGAGTCGCAGCAGCCGTTGGCACTAGTGATGAGCTGCATAATAAGAACTGCCATAAATATCTCTTAAAACTCAAATTACCCGCACCAATTCCTGAAGATATGGAATCTTTTAAATTCATCCAAATGATGCAACAAGATACGCATTCAGCCTATGATCCAACCATTGCATACGGCACAATGTATACACTTGTCATGGAAGAATTAGAGGATGCCTTGCTTGAAGAACATACTTTAGAGGGTGAATCATTTGATCAATTTTTTATTTCAATGTTTGAAAATGACAATCATATTTTAGAAGAAACGTTTGAAGCTGTTAAGGGTGTTATTTTTGAAAAGACACCTTCTACAGCGCCGGTGAAGGGAGAAATAAAATCTAGTTTACGTGATGATAAACAGGCTAGAATCAATCTTTATACTCCTGCACAAAAAGAAGAAACATTATCGCGCACCATGGATATCGTGAGCGCTGAATATAAGCCCAGTCATACCACCAGCTTATCAACAGAACGTCGTTATACATATAATCAAGACGAATTGTCACAAGAGTTGCGATTCGGGACGCAAGGACAAGTTGATAATCGTTTTGCACGTGTGAGCCCAATTTTTCACCGTTTTTTAACAGCGCAAGCACGTCTAAACGTGGATCAACAAGATGACGCTAGAAAAAAAATCACACATATTTACTTCAATAATTTAGGTATGCATAGAAAAAAAGCGTCGCTTAATTTAAAAGATGTTTATGAAGGGTGGTTTGAGTCTTCATTGACCAGAGAACTACATCGTTTAGAAGCTGAACACGATAATGTTGTTGTGATCACTTTTCCTGCAGATAAAGGCTTGATGTCACATCACGATGTTTTTCACTGTGACCCTACCATAAATCGTGGTCAAATTAAGCAATTGTTTTTAGATATTGCCATGGAAAATCCAAAGGCCGCTGCATTTATTAAAGATTTTTATATCAGTGAAAAAGCACGTCGATTAATATTTGGTTCTAAAGAAGAAGAACATGATACTTTGAATACTCTTTTGGAAAATAGTTTTGAGAAATTAGGTTTGAGTGACAAGAAATTGCTTTCTGAAGCACAGCGCCAGGCGGTTTGGGTGCATTTTATTAAATTTGAACTACCCAATTTTATTTTAAACCAGCTTGATGTCAATACCTATAATTTTTCTTGTAAAGATGCGATTGATCGAGGCGGTATTTCTTCAGCTTATTACAATTTAATGCTTTCTTTCGAGACAGACACGCCCATGAGTCGTGAAGAATTTGAGCAAGCATTACAAGCGGCGCCTAGTATGGTGAAAGGTCGTGGGATGAACGACCATTTGGATGTGCTTTGGAATGCTGTGGATCAGTATATGCAAGCAAATCCAGGCGAGATAAGAGAGGAAAATAAACAGTGGCTTGTGGAATGGCGTGATGCCAATTGTCCAAGTAAACGCGCAGGTGAATTGTTAGATCGTCGTTTAGGAGAGTGCATTTCTGAATTAAAAATGTTGGACACAGAAGCATCAAGTCAAGCACTTGATATTCTTAAAGGGATTCCGACCTCTACCATGTCTGAAGCGAAACATCATGCTTTGTATTTGGATGCGGCAGTATCAACGTACGCACTTACTGTACAGCCTTTAAGTCAGGCCAAAAGAAAAAAATATGATGGCCTGATAAATAGAATGAATCAGGTTTCTGCGCCCACAGCAGGTGGCATGAAGAAATTTTTAGAGTGGTTAAAATCTGTTTTCTCATCACAATCAAGCATTGAACAAGAAAAGAAGCAAGGCAAACAATTCGAAGCAGTGACCAACAAGTTAAAAAACAATGCGTTGTTACGGAACCAGGATCAAGTTCGCAGAAAGATACATAAAGTGAGAACCAATGATGCACAATCTCAGCAATCCAGGCACAAAATACCTTCAGGACCCTCTAGGCGATCATAGTTTGATCTAAAGTCTACACAGTGATTGAAATGAACACTGTTGGCAAATGCCGGCTCGTTTCGGTTGCGGTGCACAATAACCTTGCTCTATTTCTTGTACCAAATCGTTTAATTCTTTGTGCCAACGATTCTGGTAGTCTGCCCAGTTTTCATTAGGTTTGAGTTTTGTGACACCTTGCATCAGTAGATCGTCCGCAGTGATACCGCTAACCGTGATATGACCTGCTTTAAGTTGCATGAACATCAATGTCGTGATGTCTTGATCTAAAAGGGCATACAGTAGTAATTGCGGCGCTTCAGGGCGATCTTCTAACCATGGCTTGCTTGTTGGTAATGTGGTTTTGTAGTCAATGACAATTTTATGGTTATCACTTATTTGTTTATCGAGGCGATCAATACGAATGTGAAACGGGATCGAACCAATTGTGAAAGTATAGGTTTTTTCTATGGCTTCAATGACGAAGGGTGTTCTTTGTTTTTCCCTGATTAAAGAAGCATGAACCAATGTTTGCAATCGTTGGTATTCAACTTCTTGTGCTAGTGAAGAGAACGAGGTACAACTTTGCGCTGCCGATTTGATTGCGGTATTTAGGATGGGACGTAAATGAGTGTTTAATTGATCGGCACTCATGCTTACCAGCGCGGCCTGACTGCCCAATTTGGACCATAAGTCTTCCATCACGCGGTGCAAGAGGATACCGCGCTCCATCGGATCTAAGCCATCAGTCATTTCTGGTATAGGTTTGAGCTTGAGACGATGTGTAGCAAAGGCTTGAAAAGGGCATTTTGCTTGATTGGCTAGTAATGCAGTACCACCTGATAATGAAGCAACAGAGGGTGGTGGGTGAAGAAAAGTGTCTGTATAAACTTCTATTTGTAGTGGCTTGTCTGTTATCTCAGCGAGCTGCATGATCAGAGGAGGGTAGGGTTGAATCAAAGCACAAGGTAATTGAGGTTGATCATTGAGCATGTGTGGGTAACTGTAAACCATATGCTCACAGGCATGCCCAAATCGATTTAAAGCCAGCTGAGCCCGCTCTAATTCACGCAGGGCAGATGTGCGTGGCAAACCATATTCCTTTTGTAGTTCTATTGGTAATAAAGCAGAAAACCGGGTTTTTTGCGGCAAACACTGGTCGGTCATACCCATGATCCAAATACTATCAAAATTGCAACCAGATGCTTCGAGCATCCCAAGTACGGTAATGGCAGTTTGGGGCTTTTTAATCTGAAAGAGCGTCGTTTGAGCGAGTTGTTGCATGGTTTGTAAGGCATCGTCAGTGGTCATGCTTGGCGTAACGACTTGTAGGCTCATTAATTCATCAAATAGGAGTAAAAAGCGTTGGAAGCACTGGTAGGCTTGTGAATGGATAGGATAGTCACCTGGAAAGCCCAAATGTGTTAAGCGATCTCTAAAATGGTTCGCCCAGGCGCAAGGGGTATCTTTAGCTGGATAGGCCGATAATTGTGTCAATACGATATGAAGTTCGGGTAATTGCGACGCAATTTTTTTAAGAAAAACGGCCCAGGACACCGTTGGTTCTTTCATTAGACGATGGTCTTGTAGATACTGTGATCGTAGAATAAATTCGCTTTGACTACCAGTAATATAAGGGGATTGGAGTAATAGACGCATTTGGTGGGCGTTGATCTGATCCAAATCCAATGCTAGCCATTGTAAAGCCACGCTTACCAAGCTTTGTGCATTGAGTGGGGTGCCGTAAGAGATATTGTAGTGATCTGATGTAAATCGTTGTTCAAACATCCTTTGCACTGTGGATGCATGTGTTTCGAGTTCGGGGACGACAATTGCGATACTTTGTGTTTTTTCTGATAGACGTTGCTCTATCCAGGTCAGCATGTGCTGATACTCTGTTTTTTGATCAGGGACAGACAAGCAATGTGCATGGATGGGTTTTTCTGCAATGTCATCGAATAATTGCTGACAACCTAGGGTTTGTAATTGTGTTTGAAGGGATTGCTGGATAGGTGTAAATTCATCAAAACACGTCCAAATCATTTTGGTAGGCTGTGTGATGGTTAAATGGTCTATAAGGTATTGAGGCAGGCGTTCAATGGTGATCACACCTTTTGCGTCTAATGTTTGTAAAAAAGCTCGCAACCAGCGCTGAAACTGTCGTGTTTCTGTGGTCTGCGTAAACGCAGCGTCTTCTGTAGAAATCTGCCAAAATTGACAGTATTTCCAGGCATCTTGAACTTCTTTGATTAATCCCATACTGGGGATATCCACCCCTTGTTCTCTAAGAATCACATGCCACATATAACGCTGTTGTTGAGTTGTGAGCAGCAGAGGATGAGTCTGGTGGGGGCATTCATACCTATATTGTTTGAATAGATGCTGGATAAAGGCTTCATAAGACAGACACCGTGGTTTGATAACCGCTTGAGATTGTGGGCGGTAGTGGTGATCATAATGTTGGTGCAATTGTGCGCTTAGGCGATTATTCGGGGTGATAATAATCGCACCTTGGTGCATATACGAGAGTATGTCTAGGGTATGATTCATAGTCCTGTTTTTTTTTACGTGATTATTTTTCCGTAGGCGGTTTAATACTCACTTTAGCTGCTTGGGTTTGATTGGGCAAGCGATAAAAATCACTGATATTCTCAGAACTTAGTGGTGGTTTTACGACCAAGTCCTTGCCATTTTTGCTTTTCAAATACTGCGTCTCATTATTACTAGCAAACTCTGTATTTGATAACAATCCATTACAACCACTTAAGCCCAGGCTCAAACCAAATAGACATACAAAAAATTTCACTATTGACCTCTCTCAAGCGGTGATCCGCATTAAATCCAGGGTTACCAAAAGTGCTTCTAACGAAGCACGATGTGTTTCTGACAAGCGTGTCATGGGCAAACGAATCTCATCATTAATCAATCCCATTTTATAAGCAGCCCATTTTACGGGAATAGGGTTTGATTCTATAAATAAATGTTGATGTAGCGGCATCAATTGTGTATTAATGCTTAAACATTGTTCTTGAGAGCCATTTTTAGCCGCGTCACAAAGCTCGGCCATCAGTTTGGGTGCAACATTGGCGGTTACGGAGATCACGCCTTTAGCACCTGCTAATAGCCATTCTGCAGCAGTGGGATCATCACCGCTATAAATATCAATGCCACCAGGGTTAATGTCTAACAATTGTTGTAGGCGCTTTAATTCACCTGAAGCTTCTTTGATGCCTACAATATTAGAAATACTGCTGAGTCGGCCCACTGTTTCAGGCAATAAATCACAAGCAGTTCTACCTGGCACATTGTACAAAATAATTGGCATGGGTACTGCCTTTGCAATGGCACGATAGTGCTGATACAAGCCCTCTTGGGTTGGTTTGATATAAGCAGGGGTCATGATCAAGGCAGCATGTGCGCCTAATTCCATTGCTATTTGGGTGAGGTGAATGCATTCTTTGGTGGTATTTTTGCCCGTACCTGCAATTACGGGGATACGTTCTTTGACTTGATCGATCACTGTTTTAATGACCAATAAGTGTTCTACTTGGTTTAATGTGCCTGATTCGCCAGTTGTGCCAGCTGCGACAATACCATCGGTACCTTGCTGAATATGGAATTCTACTAATTCACGCAAACGTTCCACATCTACTTTGTCGTCTAACAACGGGGTAATTAAGGCAACAATACTACCATGAAACATGGATCATCCTAGTTTTAACATCCTGGGCATCATGATACTGTTGATTGCACTATTTCACAAGAATGAATGAGATAGATTTTAGATGGAAGTAATTTGCGTGAACCTTATGGTTTAGCTTCGATACCTACGTCTCGCGGATTGTCTGCAAGATCTAATCACAATCATTGCGAGCCATCGCGTAACAATCCAGTCTGATGCCTCACACAAAGACTACTCTAGATTGCTTCATTTTGTTAGCAATGATTGTACGAGACCTGGATCCCGTGGACAAGCGGCGGGATCCAGGTATGATCATGTGCTTTCCCGAGAGTAGCAAGGAAAATACTCCAATCATTTTAAATGGAACAGAGCATTCTGCTGTTATTAATATCATCAATACAATCCATTCTTTGCTCCATGGGTCTTTGGGGAATTAGTCGGTCAACCCTAGCTGTTAATAAATTGAGTAAAAATACGCCAAGGCTAATTAGGGCAGCTGTTTTGATCATAGGCATGATAGCTAATCCCAAAAGACCTGCTGATATTGCAGTGACACCAACAGCAAATAGATTTTTGAGTACGCCCAGCGTAATTGTTGACATCATTTTATGGTCTGTTTGGGATGCTTTTAGCAAGATCAATGCAGGAATAATTAGCGTTGCGCCGCCTAACGCACAGTATCCTGCCAAAGGCAATAATGATGCCGCTGTCATGCCGCCATTACCGATTGCAGCTAGGGTGACTCCAGTAGCGGTTCCTATCCTAGCACCATTAGCAGCGCCAGTTGTTAGAATAGCAAGTGTTTTACGAGCAAAAAATCCAGACATCAGTTGATCTCCACTAAGTTAATATAATTTATTCAGTCAAAAATTGAGGAAGTGTAATTGTTTTAAGATATCCAGGTCAATATTTTTTGATTGGTAGGTGGAAACTGAAATTGACTGAGTTCAGTGGTTTCTACCCAAAGCAAATCTTGTTGTGACTCGCGACGGATGGCTTTACCATGAAATTGATGAACAAAAAACACAAATAAAGATAAGGTATGTTGCGCGCGTTGCTCGTCTATTTGGGATATGAATCGATATTGCACCACGTCCAAATTGACTTCTTCTTTGACTTCTCGAATCAGGGCTGCTTCGGGGCTTTCGTCAGGCTCTAATTTTCCACCTGGAAATTCCCATAAGCCACCACTCGGAATATTTGCGGCACGTTGGGTGATTAAGATTCTTTTTTTTTCATCAAAAATCACCGCCACAGCAACTTTCATCCCAAACGTCCGTGGCAGTGCTTGTATTTTTTACCTGATTGGCAGTGACAGGGATCATTACGGCCAATTTTCTTTTCATCATGCCTAAATGTGACCGTAGCAGCAGGATCTGATGCTTGTTCTTCTGCATGCAAATCATCATGAATTAATTCTAATTTCATTGCTGCATCAGCACGGCGTTGTGCTTCTACTTGCTCCAAATCGGCTTCAGAAGAGATTTCCACCGACGTTATCAATTTGATAATGTCATATTTTAATGTTTCTAGCATGGCAGTGAAGAGCTCGAAAGATTCACGCTTGTATTCTTGTTTCGGATCTTTTTGGGCATAGCCACGTAGATGAATACCTTGGCGTAAATGATCCATCGTTGCCAAATGCTCACGCCATTGATTATCTAGGGTTTGTAAAATAATCGATTTTTCAAAGGACTGCATCATGGCTTCGCCCAATTGCTCAGATTTTTCTTGGAAACAAGTCTGAAATGTTCGCGTCAGTTGATCTTTGATTTGTTCCGCTTGAATGGCATGATCTTCATCACACCATTGTTGAATTGGGACTTGAAGACGAAAATCTTCCTCTAATGCAGTGGTCAGACCTTGAATATCCCATTGATCTTCCATGCTTTGTGGTGGAATGAAGTGATTGACGATGTTTTCAACCACATCAGTGCACATAGATTCAATAGCAATATGCGGATCAGGCATGGCCATAATTGTGGCACGTTGTGAATAAATCACTTTGCGTTGATCATTAGCAACATTGTCATAGCCAAGCAATTGCTTACGGATATCAAAGTGATGTCCTTCTAATTTGCGTTGGGCATTTTCAATGGCTTTGGTTACCAAATTGTGCTCAATCGGTTCCCCGGGCTGCATGCCCAAACGACGCATGATGTTGGCGACACGTTCAGAGGCGAAAATACGCATCAAATTATCATCTAAGGACAAATAGAAACGGGTACTACCAGGATCACCTTGACGACCTGAGCGGCCGCGTAATTGATTGTCGATACGGCGAGATTCATGGCGCTCTGAACCAATGATACGTAAGCCGCCAGCTTGCAATACCGCATCATGTCGGGTTTGCCATTCTGTTTTAATGGTTGCAATTTGTGATTCAGACGCATCTTCTGGTAATTTTGCCAATTCTGCTTTCAAACTACCGCCCAATACGATATCAGTACCACGGCCAGCCATATTGGTTGCGATGGTGACGATACCAGGACGTCCTGCCTCAGCAATGATATGCGCTTCTTTTTCATGAAATTTGGCATTCAAGACTTGGTGTCTGATTTTAGCTTTGGTCAGAAGATGACTGAGTAACTCCGATGTTTCGATAGAAGCAGTACCAACCAATACAGGTTGGTTTTTAGCTGTGCTCGCACGTATGTCGTCAATCACTGCGTTATATTTATCTTCTTGTGTTAAATACACCAAATCAGATTGATCCTGTCTTATCATGGGGCGATTGGTAGGAATGACCACCACTTCTAAATTATAAATTTGCTGAAACTCAAAAGCTTCCGTATCTGCGGTGCCGGTCATGCCGGATAGTTTTTGATAGAGTCTAAAGAAGTTTTGGAACGTAATAGAAGCTAAAGTTTGGTTTTCATTTTGAATTGGCACGTCTTCTTTGGCTTCTACGGCTTGGTGAAGGCCATCAGACCAACGTCGACCAGGCATGGTACGACCAGTATGTTCATCAACAATGACGACCTGATTATCTTGGACAATATATTCGACATCACGGTTATACATGGTATGTGCCCGCAGGGCAGCTGTGATGTGATGCATGAGCAAAATATTGCTGGCATGGTATAAACTGTCACCAGCTTGTAGCAAATCATTCTCAGCCAATAATTCCTCAATAAATTGATGCCCATCTTCAGTCAAATAGGCTTGTTTTTGTTTTTCATCAATTGTGTAATGTCCTTGGTCGCCTTCTTCTTGTTGAGGAACCAATTTGGGAATCAGTGTATTGATTTTTCTGTATAACGCCGAGCTGTCTTCTGCAGCACCAGAAATGATAAGTGGGGTACGCGCTTCATCGATTAAAATAGAATCTACTTCATCAATGATGGCAAAATGTAATTCTTGTTGCACTTTGTCTTCAAGACTGAAGGCCATATTATCACGCAAATAATCAAAGCCAAGCTCATTGTTGGTCGCATAGACAATGTCGCATTGGTATGCGGATTTTTTATCTGCGAAAGGCATATCTGGGTAAACCACGCCTACAGTCATGCCTAAGAATTCAAAAATGGGTCTTTTCCACTCGCTGTCTCGTTTGGCCAAATAGTCATTGACCGTCACGATATGAACGCCATGGCCAGAGAGTGCATTCAAATAAGCAGGTAGGGTACCGAGCAAGGTTTTACCTTCGCCAGTACGTTGCTCAGCGATTTTACCTTCATGTAAAACAATTCCCCCAATCAATTGCACATCAAAATGACGCAATCCTAGGGTACGTTGTGATACTTCACGCACCACGGCAAACGCTTCAGGAAGGAGCTGATCTAAAGTTTCGCCTTTCTCCATACGGCCTCTAAATTCGTCTGTTTTGGCCGCCAAATCACTATCACTGAGTGCTTGCATCGCAGGTTCTAATGCATTAATGGTTTGAACAGTTTTTCCAAGGCGTTGTAATATTCTGTCATTACGACTGCCGAAGATTTTTTTAATGAAAGTATTGAGCATAAGTCTCGAGCAAGTATTTTTAAAGAAGTCTAATGTACTAAAAATCGTGGGGAAATACCATCAGAAATTTGATTTCCTGGACGACGAAAAGTCTCAAAGTGCGTAAGGATTCACCATAGGCAAAGTAATGGCTTCTGCAAACTCGGATAAACGAATGCTTTCAGGTGTCATGGTGACATCTGTTGGGTCCATCACAGTTTGACCGAAATTATAAATGATACGTTCATTGCCTTGGCAAGTTTGGGCATCAACCTCGGCTTGACGTGCGGTTATTTTCTCGTTTTTATGCCAATATGTTTTAATCTTGGCTTGGCCATAGCGTTGGGTGAGCATGGTCATGGTTTGTTGCGGAGATAATACGAGAGAGGTTGCGTTATTACCACCAAAACCTTTTGAATTAATCAGTACTGCATCCAGCTTTTTGGGATCAACGGACAGATGATCCATCAAAATGTTTAAATGAGAGCATTGCACATCATCAGCGATATGATCGATGGTTTTAATTCCAGGGATCCAGCCATATTGCCAAACGCCAAGACTGGCTGTCAATTGATCGCCACCAGCCACACTGATGGAATGACCAACGTAAGATTTAATGGCAGATACTGTCCAATCTTCTAAACCAAAGGTTTTGGCGACTTCATTTAAAATATGGCTTTCTGTGGTTCGGTTTTGCGGTGTTCCGGTGCCATGTGCTTGCACATAAGTATTTTGTAATCCGGTTTGGCCTAACATGGCCTTTGCTAAGGCAGCAGCCTTGGCGACCGTGATATAATTTCCCACGCCCGGACTGGCAATGGATTTTTTATTGCCATCAGCATTGATAAAAGTTTCAGGCACTGCACCATAAATGGTTGCTCCCATTTCAAGTGCTAACTCAGCATCCATTAATACGAAAAATTGGGCTGATTCTGCCAATGTAAAGCCAGAATTGCTAGAGAATGGCCGGCAAGCACGTTGATGATTGGCATCATCTGACTTATCTAAGATACGTAGACTTTCGTCCGTCGCTAAAGCGCCCATGACGCGAAAGCCTTCGATAATATCGAAGACCACCGGTGCTTCTGCATTACCAACAATGGCTACTTTGGTTTTGCCATATTGAATTTCTTGACAGCCTTGACGTAGATTATATAAAAAAGAGGCGCATGCCCCGACATTATTCCCTGTACTGCCCACACTATTAATAACATAGCTATTGATAAAATCTGCTGGCATTTCTGCTAAAGAAAGAGGCATCATTTTGGAGTTTGCTCGATTGCCGCATAGGGGCTGGCGAAACAAGCCTCCCAATGAGTTTTCATCTACTTGAGACAAACCAGAACCTGCGTAGACGGCCACATCATCGGGTTTGATGTGCTTTAAGATCTCATCCCATTCAAATCCTAGAGAATTCAGGGTATCAGATGCGGCATAAATAGATAAGCTTAATCCTCGAGGATGATGATGTGAGTTGTACAGTTGCGTGGGATCAAAACCATTTGGAATTTCCCCAGCACTAGAAACATCTGATTTTTTTGTGTCTGGGATTAAAAGAGGGAGCGGCCCTTTAAATTGTGCTCGAATCATGGCTTCTGGTAAATCAGTGATTTGACTTTGTTCGGCTAGGGTTTGAGAGAGTTTATGGTGCTTTAATATCAAAGAAGCAGGGTGATCACGGGGTTCTAACGAGGCTTTATGATGACATAGCACATGGTCGGGGTCAAAGTTTGTAATACGTCTGATCAGTGTTCTGTTTTTGATGGCATCAATGCTAGAAGCAGAGATGGTTTTTTCTGTATGCAATCCCATACGGTGCGATAAATCTTGCCAAGTGGGTTCTATCTCAGAGGTGGATAATGCATCGCACACCATGCGTTTATAGCCATGTGAGCCTGAACTTCGACCTGATGCATTCATCCCGCCGAATCCAACAATCACCGGTAATTTGATCATAGTGAGCCGTGCTTTTCTTAAAGAAGTGTTGAATCCTAGTCGACAAATCAAAAACTGTCAACTTGAGAGGGTTTTTAATATCAGTGGACATATTTGGATCTCAAAACAAATATTTTGATCTTTTCAGAATAAAAAAGACTATAATGATCTTATATAAACCAGTACAATGGCCTTTTTTAATTCATGAGAGCAATATATTATGCAAAACAGACCTTTGGAACAGTTACATGAAACTTTCCTTGAGCGCTTGCAAACGGAGGCCGTGCCTGCATTCACCCCTGGTCCAGAAGTAATGGATCAAAAACGGGAGTATAAAATTGCAATGTATGGGCAGCATATTCCTCTTTATCCTATCACAGCACTGAGCAACATTGACTTTGATTCACAAGATGATCATATGCTTCGCTTTGTAGTAGATAGTAACTATCAATTAACTTTGGCCAATCATGAGAGACCTTCGCACCAATTTGCACAACATCGAGAAATGACGAAGGAAAAAGATTGTATTGCTGCTGGATATATTGTTTTATCTGAGGATGGTTCTGGTAAAATTACTAAGATACTGAATAGTTGTAATGATTATTCTACTGATTTATCTAGTTTGGTTTGGCCGTTAATGATTCTTGATTTGTGTCAAGCTAATTTTGATGATGAGATTACAGTAACGCATGGCAATGATACAATCGGCGTTTATTCTAGAGTTGCTCTATCCGATTTCGTGACGAATTTGTCTAATGAATGTTCGAAAATTCAAAACACTCGACCACTTACGATACGTGATACCAACGAAAGCGCAACAACAGATCATATTGACTCAGTTACGAGATATTCAAGACCGATCAAGGGGAAACAGAATGAAAGAGCGCCATACCCTAGGTTTAATTTTACAGGAAAGAGAAAAGCTGATGAGGTTCTAGGAGATGAAAATCAGCGGCCAGAATCTCCTAAAAAGTTCTTTGAGGAATCAGCGATACACAAAGCAAACCGAGATGCTTTACAGGCAAGATTGGATAAACTTTCGAATGTTTCTTTCAAACCAATTAGATAGAACAATCGGTACTTTGATCTTCAATAGCCAGTAAATAGTCTAATGCATCTTCTAGTCGAAGATGCGTTTTATGTTGTTGCATCTGCATCAATTGTTGTTTCCATAGACGTGAGTTTGGTAAACCGTGTGCAATATTGAGTAATGGCTTAAGTAGAATACTCAGCGGCACGGATTGATCTTGTATAGATCTGACGTAATCACAATAGTCTTTTGCGATTTCATAACGTGATTTTAACGGCATATCTGGATACAATCCATGATGAATCTCTGCAATCGCATAAGGGTTGTCACAAGCTAATCGTCCTAACATCACACCATCTACTCGCAATAAATGCTCATGGATGTTAGCCAGATGTGAAATATTACCATTGATGGTTATCGGTATCTGCGGTAACGTCTTTTTAATACGGTAGACATAGTCATATTGTATAGGGGGAATGGTACGGTTTTGTTTGGGACTTAAACCACGCAACCAGGCTTTGCGGGCGTGAATGATTAATTTATCACAGCCGGCCTCAACCAATCGGTGACAAAAACTAGCAAAAAATTCGTAATCATCTTGATGATCAATTCCAATTCTTGTTTTCGCGGTTACCGGGATTTTGACGGCTTGTTTAAGCGCTTGTATCAGATGCGCGACATGATCAGGTTCTGTCATCAAACAGGCACCAAAACGTCCAGATTGTACCCGATCACTGGGACATCCCAGATTGAGATTGATTTCTGCATACCCTAAATCTTCTGCTTTCTGCGCTGCTATAACCAAGCTTTTGGCATCCGCGCCCCCTAATTGTAGGGCCAAAGGATGTTCTATTTCTGAAAAATACAAACAGCGCTTGGGGTTATGCACAATCGCGGGTGGGGTTTGCATTTCTGTGTAAAGAAGTGCCCGAGGCGCTACGCTTCGCATCATGATCCGAAAATGGGTATTCGTCCAATCAATCATCGGGGCAATAGACAGTGGTAACTTGTGTGGATGGGTCATAAAATTACGCTCATATGTTATACTTCGCGCGAAGTAACGTTTGCTATTGTATAGGATGTTGAAATGATTGACAACTTGTTTAATATGCCACAAAACGCGGTTGAATTGGTCAAACTATACTTGCTCGATCTTCAAGCGCGCATTTGTCAGGGCATCGAAGCGTTGGATGGTCAAAATAAATTTATCAGCGATGTTTGGCAACGATCAGAAGGTGGCGGCGGGCATTCGTGTGTGATGCAAGGTGGGGCGGTATTTGAAAAAGCGGGGGTTAATTTCTCGCATGTGCAGGGTGATCATTTACCGCCGTCAGCAACCGCGGCACGCCCCGAACTAGCAGGACGTAAGTTCACGGCGCTAGGGGTATCTTTGGTGATACACCCTCATAATCCTTTTGTTCCTACCGTACATGCCAATGTCCGATTTTTTATTGCTGAGAAAGCGGATGCACAGCCTATTTGGTGGTTTGGTGGTGGTTTTGATCTCACCCCTTATTATGGTTTTGAAGAAGATTGTCGGGATTGGCATTTGAATGCCAAAGCAGCTTGCGATCCATATGGTGCAGAATTATATCCACGATTCAAGGCATGGTGTGACGAATACTTTTATCTTAAACATCGCGAAGAAGCACGCGGTATAGGCGGCCTGTTTTTTGATGATTTTAATGAAAAAAGTTTTAAGCATAGTTTTGATTTCACGAAGAGTGTGGGTGATCATTTCTTGTCAGGTTATGCGCCTATTGTCGAAAAACGTCGGATATTGCCTTACAACGAGCAACAAAAAGATTTTCAATTGTATCGACGTGGTCGTTATGTTGAATATAATTTGGTTTACGATCGAGGCACATTATTTGGTTTGCAATCTAACGGCCGTACGGAGTCTATTTTAATGTCATTACCGCCCGTTGTGCATTGGCAATACGATTGGGCACCAGAACCTGGATCGTTAGAACATCAATTATATCGTGATTTCTTACCAGTAAGGACATGGATATGAGTATGAAAGAGCGGTTTATTCAATTGGCATTACGATGCAACGCATTGCAATTTGGGACATTTACGCTGAAATCTGGTCGTCAAAGCCCTTATTTTTTTAACGCTGGATTGTTTTACGATGGTCCTACTCTAAAGGAAATTGGAGAATGTTACGCACAATTATTGCTAGATCATCAGATCCCATGCCAACAATTGTTTGGTCCTGCTTATAAAGGGCTACCTTTAGCCACGGCCACAGCGATTGCATTGTCGGATCAGGGTGTATCGACAACAGTGACCTTTAATCGAAAAGAGGCTAAAGATCATGGAGAGGGCGGTGTGTTGATTGGTGCGCCTTTAAAAGGGGACATTGTGGTAATAGATGATGTGATTACTGCAGGTACGGCTTTTCGTCAAGCTGAGCAATTGATTATAAATTATGGTGCACGCGTTTCTGCGGTGGCTGTGGCATTAGATCGCTGTGAATGTGGCACCGGGCATCAATCGACGTTGGATGAAATCAAAGCACAAGGGGTGACCGTATTGTCCATCATTACGGTGTATGATTTGATTAATTATTTAGATGATCAACGGCAAGCGGATAAAGCACAGACGTTAAGAGATTACGAAGATGGACAAGCGCTATGAAAAAGGAGATGGCGCTCTGCTTTCACGTTTCGCACCATGTTCCACCAAAATATCCATGATTTCATTGACATCACTGGTCGTGTTGAAGTTGATGGCTATTTGTGCAGGTGTGAAGCCGTTGTGGTCTTTAGCTTCAATATAAGGACTGACATCACCTATTGCATTGCAGAAAGTACGTAACATGGTAGGTGTGCCATAATGGGCAATATGATGTATTAAGTTTTGCCCGTATCGATCAGGTGATGTTTTATCCTCTGTCGATTGAAACAAGCGCTCAAATATAGCTTCATTTTTTCGCATGATTGCATAATGAATGGGTTTTTGGCCAACGTTATTTTCGGTATGTAACGTAGTGGTACTGTTATCATTTTTTAATTCATGTCCCATTAATAGCTTATCGTAATTATATTTTGCCATATAGTGAATGATTGTTTCTCCAGACCTATCATGATAGTCACTGACATTATCGTAATAGGGAAGCAGTTTCTTGTAAATGGTTTCTTTCTGCTGTTTTAAAGCAGTAGCGTGATAAGTAGGCAATTGAAGGGCACAAAAAATTGGATATCGACCTACTTCGTCTGCTTGTAGTGGATCATGATCTTGATCTAACAAGGTCATTACCTTTTCTACTTCACCCTTTAGTGCTGCTTCATGGAGTTCATATGTCATAAGTCATCCTAAATTTGGTTTAGACGATTGTTCTGCTGCGATTTGTTCCGCTGCCTTTAAAAGCTCATTTAAATCCACTTCAAACTGATCAAAATTAAACAATTCCAGGGATTGATGCTCCATTTTAACAGCAAGCAGCGCTTCTCGTAAATCATCGTTTGGATGTTCTTTGAGAATACTGTCTATTTTTTGAAATGTTTCTGCAAATTTCCTTTGGTAGTCACTACGATATTTTTCTATGAAAGGCTCTAGGTCAGCACGCAGGGTTTCAGGGCCTAAACTTTTAGCAAATTCTTCAAGATCTGATTTATCTTTGTTTAGTACCATTTCCATATATTGTGTGAGAACGGGATAAGGTAGTGGAGGATTGAGGATTCCTGGAATTTTTGCTCGTAGGGATCGAATGAGTTCAATGTGCTCCAGACGAGTCAATATGACATCCATCGTCATTTCACGACGGTCTTCAGGTTTTTCTCGCACTGTATCTACTATGAGTTGTTGAAGCAATGTTCCTTCTGGTTGGACCTTAAATGGCAGATAATCGAAATTGAACTCTTTTCCTTCCATTAGTGTGTAATAGCTATTGTCATACTCATTCGCAATCAAATATTCATAAAAGTTTTTACCCCAAGTAAAGACATGCATCGGTTCAACTTGGATGGGATCTGTAGTGCGTGCTTCAGGAGGGGTATGCGACGGGGATTTAAGGATATCACCATACCATTGACTTTGATCAGAAAAAATATCTAAAGACCCATCTGGGTTTTGTCTTCTAAAGGATTTATCGTCTGCTATCAATAATTGTCCGTTATGGATCAGCCAGTTTGAGTTTTTCATGTCTGGAAAAGCGCCGCCAGCACGACTTATTTTTTGTAGTACTTTAGCCATATTAGCGTAAACACTGATAGCAGTGCCAATTTTTTCCTGTGGACGTATTTGAGTTTGCGCATAATCGTATAAGCTACCGTCTGGATAATAGTCTTGCGTGAGAATGCTTCGAACCATCATGGTTTTTTTCCCACCTCTCTCAGTCCTTTCGAAATAGGCTCGACGCGAGCATTCTGGTTTAACGATATTATCTACGCTTGCTTGTAGTTGTTGAGCAATCTCTTTGGGTTGGTTGATCCTATTTTCAATTTTCAGAAGATACGGTGGCTCATTGCTTTTCAGTCGTTGTACCTCGAAATTATTACTATTGTGTCCACCAGTAAATACGATGGAATGTGTGCTGATAAATGCCATAAATTCTTCGTATTCGGGATCATCTTTAGTATATAATTCTTCAAGCTCATCATCGTAGTTGATCCTATCACACATAATGGTGAGGAATCGATTCAATGTAGCTTGGGGCATTTTTTGCAGGAATTCTGACAAACGGTATCGATATTGAGGTGCTGAGATAGATGCTCCCAATTGTGTTAGTCTTTCTGTGTTTTGTTGTAATTCGCCACTTAATCGATCATAAAATTGAGTTCTATACTCAGGGCAACTTCTGATCACACTTTCTGGGAATCTCGCATCTAGCGCAGCGGCTTTTGATCTAATTTGATCTAATAAATCTGTTTTAGCATTTATATCATCTATTTGATTGTATTGCTCAATCAATGCATTGAAAGTTTCTATATCTTGATTTACTGCGAGAATAAATTCATACAACCTTTTTTCTTTTAATTGTGTCAGAATGGTATCAATTTGTTTCGCAAGTTTGGGATCTACTTCGCCTTTAGATTTTTGTTGATCATAAATTGGAATTAAAGGTTTGAGGGCAAGCGATAACTCAGCAATTGATTGGCTTGAAGGGTTTATAGAAGGTAAGGCAATAGGTTCTAAGAGAGAAAAACGTAAAGTTTCAATAGGGTCTTTGGACTCCATGCCCAACCTATATTGCTGATGACTATTGTTAATTTTTAGACCAATAATTCAGTAATTGCAAGTTTTTTATACGGTTTTTCTTATAGTGAGCATTATGCTTAGAATATCATATGGTTAATTAACCCATATTCAGTGTAGATTGCTTCAAATGCACGATACGTTCATAGGCTTGTTCAATACGTTCTTCCGAAATATGGCCAGCATAAACTTCAGATTCAATGATATCAACCAGTTCTTTGGGGTCTTGCGGTGCCTGTAATTGATTACCAAAAATAAACATATCTGCACCTGCATTGATAGCAAGGGTAATCGCTTGTCGTTCGCTATAATTATCCGAAATGGCTTTCATTTGCATGTCATCCGTGATCACAACACCAGAAAAATTCAATCGATTGCGTAGGATATCGGTCAATATTTTATGTGATAACGTTGCGGGTAATCCAGAATCATCTAATTGACGATTCACGATATGTGCCGTCATAATCATGCCGCAAGCATTGCCACTGGAGATTAATTGTTGGTAAGGATCAAGTTCTTCATGTTGCCAAAAATCTGTGACATCCACAAATCCTTGATGCGAATCTCCTCGGGCGCTACCGTGACCCGGAAAATGCTTATACGCACATTGGATGTTTTCGCTTAAAAAGTTTAGAGAATAAAGCTCTGCATATTTGCTAACATCACCTGGATTGTCAGAGAAACTACGATTTGTGGTGCCTATAATGGGATTATCGGGGTAGAGATTTAAATCTAACACAGGTGCCAAATCCAAATTAAATCCAGCTGTTTTAAGCGTGTCCGCCATGATTTTAGCTTGTTGATCTGCGTCCATCAGAGACATCTGACCAATGGTGGCAGCAGGTAGGGTGGGCGGGAAGCCATAGTCTTCTTTCAATCGATTGACACGGCCGCCTTCATAATCGACTGCGATTAATAATGGTAAGGGTGTACGTGCATATTTGATATCTGCTTTTTGATTCAAATCTTGCAAATCCCGATTGAGCTTTTTTACTTGTTGGGGACTTTCAATATTCTTATCGGGTACTTGGCGTTGCATATTATGATCGAATAAAATCACACCGCCAATATGGTCTTCATTGATAGCGTTTACTATAAAATCATTGTGTTCAGTCGTTTTACCTTCAAAACCGATGATGAGCATTTGGCCGATTTTGTCACGTAAACTGAGATCTGCAAATACTGGATTGCCAATCATTAAACTAAGCGCGATAGCGAGAGACGTAATAGTTTTCATATGGTCCATAATAGATCAAAATAAGTGCAATATTGTAACTATTTTGCCATAAATTGTCAATGATCTACAGTTCTTCAATATTAATGCGATGTGTCTCCAATTTTCTCATCGCTAATTCGGTTTGTTCAAGTTTGTCACGCATTGCAGCAATCACATCCGCCGGTGCTTTTGCAGTAAAATTGTCAGAACCTAATTTACCTTTTGCAAACGCCAAATCTTTCGTGAGTTTGGTTATTTCTTTATCGATCCTTGCAAGTTCGGCATGTTTATCAATCAAACCAGCCATGGGAATAATGATTTCTAAATTTCCCACCAACGTGGATGCAAAGGCTTTACTTTCTGGTTGGCGATCTTGAATATCAATGTGACTGAGTTTTGCCAGGACCATTAAGGTTCTTTGGTGATGCTGCAATTTTTGAGCGGTATCGGGATTCGCATGTAGTATCGTCACCGGAATTTGCTTTGCTGGACTGACGCCAATTTCAGCGCGTAGGGTCCGAATGGCTTGGATCATTGCTTTGATCCAAATAAATTCTTCTTCGGCATGTGGATAAATCAATTGTTCTTCGACGTGTGGATAAGCACAGAGCATGATGGTGTCTGAGCTGTCAGAGCTGACTTTATTGATTTGTTGCCATAATGCTTCGGTAATAAATGGGATAATGGGGTGTAACAATTTTAAAATACGTGATAAGACATGCACCAATGTTCGACGTGTGCCACGTATCACGGGTGCTCGAGCTTCTTCGTCAAATAAGACGACTTTAGAAAATTCCAAATACCAATCACAGTATTCATGCCAAACAAAGTCATATAATTGATTGGCTAGAAGATCGAAGCGGTAATTTGCGATATGCTCATGACAGCGTGCGATGGTTCTTTGTAGTAACGTTAAAATCCATTCTTCTGCAGGGCTATATTGAAAAGCGCCATCATCCATATCGCCGTTGTCTTCTTCAGTACTCAGCAGCACAAAACGTGTCGCGTTCCACAGTTTATTACAGAAATTACGATACCCATCTACGCGTTGTAGATCAAATCGTACTTGACGGTTATTGGATGCTAAGGAGCAAAATGTAAACCGTAGAGCATCTGTGCCATAGGCAGGGATGCCATTGGGATATGCTTTTTTCGTCTGTTTGCTGACTTTGTCTCTGATGGAATTGATCAGTAAATTAGATGTTCGTTTTTTCAAGAGATCCGGCAAAGAGATGCCATCAATGATATCAATGGGATCTAAAACGTTGCCCTTTGATTTGGACATTTTTTTACCTTCACTATCACAAACCAATCCTGTAATCACCACTTCTTTAAACGGAATTTTTCCGGTGAATTTCAAACCCATCATGATCATGCGGGCGACCCAGAAGAAAATAATATCAAATCCAGTGAATAAGACAGTGGTTGGGTAAAATTGCTCAAGCTCCACTGTTTTTTCTGGCCAACCTAAAGATGAAAAAGGCCATAGTGCGGATGAAAACCAGGTGTCCAAAACATCTTCATCTTGCACCAGAGCGAGATTTGGATCGAGCTTGTATTTAAAGCGCACGTCATTTTCGCTATAGCCAACATACGCCTTCCCTTGGGTATCATACCAAGCTGGGATGCGATGTCCCCACCATAATTGTCGACTGATACACCAATCCTCAATATTCTCCATCCATTGGTAATACGTTTTACTCCAATTTTCCGGTACAAAACGAATGTCTCCTTTACGAACGGCATCAATGGCAGGTCTCGCCAGAGGTTCGGTTTTGACATACCATTGATCGGTCAACAAAGGCTCGATGATGGCGCCTGACTTTTCTCCTTTAGGGATTTTAGTCCGGTGAGATTCGACAGTAACGAGTAGGTCTAAAGCTTTTAAATCTTCGATGATACGATCACGCGCCACAAATCTATCCATGCCTTGATAATTTGCAGGTACATTTTTATTTGTGGTGGCACGTTTGGTAAATATATTTAATTGTGGCAAATTATGACGTTTGCCTATTTCATAATCATTAAAGTCGTGTGCGGGTGTGATTTTTACGCAGCCTGATCCAAACGCTTGATCGACGTATTCGTCTGCGATGATGGGGATGGTGCGATCACATAAGGGCAATTCGACTTGTTTGCCAATCAAATGTTTGTAACGCTCGTCTTCGGGATGCACTGCAACAGCGGCATCACCTAAAATGGTTTCAGGACGGGTGGTTGCAACGATGATTGACTCTTCTGAGTCAACCAAAGGATAACGTATATGCCACAGTGAGCCATCTGCTTCTTCAGAGATAACTTCTAAATCAGAAACCGCTGTACTTAATTGTGGATCCCAATTCACCAAGCGATTGCCGCGATAAATCAAGCCCTCTTCATGCAATTGGATGAACACTTTGTATACTGCTGTCGACAAGCCTTTGTCTAAAGTAAAGCGCTCACGTGACCAATCAGGAGACGCGCCGGTGCGTCGCATTTGGGCGGTGATATGACCACCCGATTCTTCTTTCCATTGCCACACACGATCTAAAAATTCATCACGTGCCATTGTTTTGCGTGACAACCCCTGACTTTCTAGATGTTTTTCAACGACCAATTGTGTGGCAATCCCGGCATGATCTGTGCCTGGCTGCCACAATGTGCGGCGACCCATCATCCGTTGATAACGAACCATGATATCAATCAAGGTATGTTGAAACCCGTGACCCATGTGCAAATGTCCGGTCACATTGGGTGGCGGCAACATGACACAATAAGGTTTGCCATTACCCTGAGGTTCAAAATAGCGATGTGATTCCCAAAGCTTATAACTGCTTTGTTCAATATCTTGGGGTGAATAGTTTTTTTCCACGGTATCACTCAGTACAGATAAATTTTTGCAGGCATTATACCATCATAGTTGGTGCGCGCGAAGTGTGTGTGTTCCTAGATCAAAAGTTGTTTTCTTAAGCCACTTCACCATCAAAGTGATCGTCACGGTGATCTGCCGCGAGGTAAGTATAGATGGTCGGGACCACAAATAATGTAAATCCTGTTCCTATCATTAATCCACAGGCGATGACCAGACCAATATCAAAGCGGCTCACAGCGCCTGCGCCCGAAGCAATGAGCAAAGGGAAGACCCCAAAAACCATCGCAGCTGTGGTCATGAGAATAGGGCGCAAGCGGGTAGCAGCAGCCTCTTCTACTGCTGCACGCCGGTCTAATTTTTTATCGCGTTGTAATTGATTTGCAAAATCAACGATCAAAATCCCGTGTTTACTGATCAAACCAATCAGGGTAATCAAACCAATTTGGGTGTAAATATTCACACTGGCAGCACCCATATTCAGCGGGATCAATGCGCCGCAAAGAGACATCGGTACGGCTATCAAAATGATCAAAGGATCGCGGTAACTCTCATATTGGGCTGAAAGAACCAAGTAAATAATGATGATGGCGAGAAAAAATGCCAAAATTAGGCTAGAGCCTTCTTGCATGTATTGTCTAGATTGTCCGCCATAATCATAAGAGAAGCCATTAGGTAGGGTTGTCTTGGCTTCGTTTTGTAAAAACTCTAACCCTTGACCCAGAGTTGTGCCAGGTTTCATCACTGCTTGAATGGTGGCGGAATTTAATTGTTGGAAATGAGTGTTGGCATTGGGTTGGACCGCCTCAACCAGGTTCGTAATTGTGGACAAAGGTGCCATGGCGCCTGATTCGGAGCGTACGTAAATTTGTTGCAATTGTTCTGGATTGAGGCGAAAACGACGGTCTAATTGTGGGATGACTTTATAACTACGTCCTTTTAAATCAAAGAAATTAACATAGCCACCTGACAAAGCACTATTCAAACTGGAGCCAATGCTTTTCATATCTAACCCCAAATCAGATGCCTTTGAACGATTAATCTCCATCACGACTTCGGGGTGGTTTATTTTAAGTGCATTGTCAATATAGATAAACAAACCACTTTTTTCGGCTTTACTCAGTAATTGGTTTGATACATCCAAAAGACTGTAAAAATCAGCAGAAGTTTTGATCACAAATTGAATAGGTGTGCCACTACCACCGCCAGGAAGCGACGGGGGAATGATAGCAAATGATTTAAGACCAGGTACTTGGTTTAATTTTTCTTGCAATGGTTTTTTCATAGAAAATTGCGAGGTAGATCGCTTATCCCAAGGTTTTAACACCATGCCTGAATTAGGACTTTTCGCATTAATGATAAAGTAATGATCCATTTCAGAAAAACTACGAAAAATAGTTTCAAACGCTTGGGTAAATGCCTCCACATAATTAATGGTGGCATATTCAGGTGCGGTAGACATCACAAAAAAGAATCCTGCATCTTCTTCTGGCGCCGTTTCCTTTGCTGTATTGGCGTACAGATAGGGTAGGATTAAGATAACAACAGCGGACATGAGTAACATGATGGCTCGTGTGTCTAGCAAACTATGAAGTATGGTTTGATAAGAGCTTTTAAGTGTATTAAAAAAATTATCAATTCGGTTCATAAAACGGCCTGAACTCATTTCTGCGTTAAGAATCTTCGAGCACATCATCGGAGACAAGGTCAAAGCAATAACACCGGAAATGATCACGGAGCAGGCCAATGTAAAAGCAAATTCTTTAAATAGCGCGCCAGTTAAGCCGCCCATAAAGCCAATAGGTGCATAAACAGCTGCTAATGTGATGGTCATTGCGATGATTGGCATTCCTATCTCACGTGCACCGACTAGTGCTGCTTTGACAGGTGTTTTACCTTCTTCAATATGGCGGTGAATATTTTCAACCACCACAATGGCATCATCGACCACCAAACCAATTGCCAGCACAAACGCCAACAGGGTTAATAAATTAATGGAATAGCCTAGAAACAAAACGAAGGTGCAGACGCCAATAAGCGATAAGGGAATGGTTACTATGGGAATAAGCACTGAGCGTAGAGACCCTAAAAATAAAAAAATCACAATAATAACGATGCCCGCAGCTTCAGCGATGGTATGAATCACTTCATTGATAGAGGCACGAATATAGTCGGTCGCATCATATACTATAGTGCCTGACAGAGAGGGAGGAAATTGTGCCTGGATGGTTGGAAAAAGATTACGCGCATCACTGATGACGCGCAATGGATTTGCGGTCGGTGTTGGGGTCAGTGCTAAAAATACCGCTTTTCTGCCATCAAACCTGACTGTTGTGTCATATTTTTCTGAGCCCAATTCCACCTTGCCTACATCTCGCAAACGAATAATTTGATGTTTGTCGGCTCTTACGATTAATTTACTGAATTCTTTAACGGTATTTAAATTGGTTTTGGCATGCATGCTGATGGCGACGTACTCACCTTTGGTACTGCCGGCAGCGGACAAATAGTTATTATCCTCCAAAATTTTGAATACATCGGCAGGCGTGATCTTCAAAGCTCCCATTTTGACTGGATCTAAAAACACGCGCATTGAATATGTTTGGGCGCCCAAAATGTCTACTTGAGCAACACCATCCACTGTTTGAAACTGCGGTTGAACCACGCGTAGCGCATAATCTGTAATTTGTTGCGGCGTCATGTCAGTACTGTCGAGACTGATGTACATCAATGGCGTTGAGGTATCTGATTTTTTGACAATAACCGGTTGCTCAGATTCTGGGGGTAATACGTTCAATGTTTGTTGCACTTTACTCATGATATCTGTAAATGCAACCTGCGGATCAAAATTGAGTTTGATATTACAAGTGATCACACTGGAACCTTCGGTACTGGATGATGTCATATAGTCAATGCCCTCTGCTGAAGCTACTGCAGCTTCTAGAGGTGTGGTGATAAATCCAGAAATCAAATTAGCATTGGCGCCAGGATAGGAAGTGGTGACAGTGATGATGGTATTGTCCATACGAGGAAATTGACGCACAGGCAAATTGAGCAGGGAATTTAATCCAAAAAATAGAATCAATAGACTGACCACTGAAGACAATACGGGACGACGAATGAAAATATCAGTAAATCCCATAATTTATTGGCCTAAAGAGTCTATATCACTATGATCACTCAGAGGATTCTTATTGTTGATCACGACTTGTGTGCCATCTTGCAATTTCATTTCTCCCACAGCAACGACTTCTTGATTGACCTTGAGACCTTTGGTGATCACAGCGTAGTTACCACGTGTTTCACCTGTTGTGATGAAGGCACGTTTCACGGTATGAGTACCATCTTTGTGTTTTTCAACAATGAACACTGAGTCACCATACATGGTGTAGGAGATAGCGGTCGTCGGTAATACAATAACATCATGTATTGGGGGCTGCACAATACTGATGGCGGCGAACATACCTGGAATAAAATTAAATTCTTTAATCTTATTGGCTTGATTCATCGTTGTATCGCAAGAAACCAAGTACTGGTCCTTCGAAATCTTTTTACTGCTTTTGATAAGCTTTGAATGGGGCAATTTCTCAGGAGACATGGAAGGGCAGTTGGCGATGGTTGCTTGTATTTCTAAGGTATGTGTATCTGAATTAATTTTTGAATTTATAGCAGTGATTTTTCCTGAAAAAAGAATACCGGGGTTTTGTTCCATGGTAAATTCAATGGTTTGATTGATATCTACAAAGCTAGAATATTGTTCGGGTACGAAAAAATTCAAATAGATTGGATCTAGGGATTGCAAGGTTACGATACTGGTTGTACCGGGTTGAACAAATTGCCCCAGGTCAATTTCACGAATGCCCAAGACTCCGGAAAAAGGGGCTTTGATATGTTTGAGATCGATAGAGGCTTGTGTGCTTTCAAGCGTCGCTTGAGCTTCAAGCATACGCGCTTTGGCCTCATCGACACTAGAAACTGCCGTGGCGTTACGTTTGAGCAGATCTCTTTGTCGCTTGTAATTGATGGTTTGTAAGGATAAATCTGCCTGATTATACTTTAATGTGGCTTGTTCAACAGAATCATCAATGTCGATTAAGAGACTGCCTTTTTCAACTTCTTCGCCAGAAGTAAAATGAATGCCTTTTACTTTACCACCAGACTGAGTGTTGACGTCAACACCATTAATGGCGACAAAATTTCCGATGCTAGAGTAAACAGGATTCCAATCTCTTTTTTGGGCAATAACAGTAGATACCGTGACAGCAGGTGGTTTGTAATGAGAAACAAAGTAACTTCTCATGGCATTCTTAACCACATTGTATACGATCAACCCACCAAAAACAACGAGGAGCGCGATGATCATGGTGGTCATGCGTTTTTTCATCTGATTCAGATATCCTTATCACGATATTCGTATAGGGATATCATAAAACAGGTAAATAGTCATTAAAAAAATCTATGTTTGGTTGTGCCTAGAATAAGAAAAATTACAGCTTATCATAGAGGTCTATTGACCTACCTTCTGGTCAAGTCTAGAATCAGGACGATATTTAGGAGCATATATGTTGAAAAATAACAGCACAATCGCAGGATGTGACCCAGAATTATATCAAGCCATGCAGGGAGAAGCGCAGCGGCAAGAAGATCATATCGAATTAATCGCATCAGAAAACTATGTGAGTCCCGCAGTTTTAGAAGCACAGGGTTCTGTCTTAACAAATAAATATGCAGAAGGTTATCCCGGCAAACGCTATTACGGTGGTTGTGAATTCGTAGATATCGCAGAAGAATTGGCGATATCGCGTGCCAAACAATTGTTTGGGGCTGATTATGTCAATGTACAACCGCATTCTGGATCGCAAGCAAATGCAGCTGCCATGATGGCGATGGTGCAACCTGGAGATTTGGTTATGGGCATGGCCTTAGCACATGGTGGCCATTTGACACATGGGTCTAATGTTAATTTTTCAGGAAAATTATACCGTAGTATCCAATATGGTCTGCATGAAGAAACAGGGCTGATTGATTATGATGCCATGGAAGAGATGGCGTTAAAAGAGCGACCTAAATTGATCATTGCTGGATTTTCTGCTTATTCTCAAGCCGTGGACTGGGCAAGATTTCGTGTTGTGGCGGATAAAATAGATGCTTATTTTATGGCGGATATTGCACATGTTGCAGGGATGGTTGCAGTTGGATTATATCCATCTCCAATGCCTTATGCCGATGTTGTGACAACCACGACGCACAAAACACTGCGTGGTCCTAGGAGCGGCATGATTTTAGCGAAAGCTAATCCAGATCTTGAAAAGAAACTTAATAGTGCGGTGTTTCCGGGTAATCAAGGGGGACCACTCATGCATGTGATTGCAGCGAAGGCGGTCTCTTTTTTAGAAGCGTTGAAACCAGAATTTAAGCTGTATCAACAACAAGTTTTGGCCAATGCACAAACTATGGCAAATATTTTGATTGAGCGTGACTATCGTATTGTATCTGGTGGCACGATGAATCATTTGATGTTGGTTGATATGATTCATAAAGACATCACAGGTAAAGATGCTGATGCAGCATTAAGCCGGGCTAATATCACGGTTAATAAAAACGCGGTTCCGAATGATCCGCGATCTCCTTTTGTGACCAGTGGGTTACGTCTCGGAACACCAGCAGTGACCACGCGTGGGTTTAAGGAAGCGGAAATTTCAACCTTAAGTCATTGGATTGCTGATATTTTGGATCATATGGGTGACGAGGCTATTGTGAAGCGTGTGAAAGAGGACGTTTTAGAGCTTTGTCGAAAGTTTCCTGTTTATCAAGCGTAGGCTTAATCATGTATTGTCCTTTTTGTCATGCCATTGATACCAAAGTAATTGATTCACGTTTGGTCGCTGATGGCGCACAGGTGCGCCGTCGGCGCGAATGTATTGCTTGTCAGCAGAGGTTTACGACATTTGAATCTGCTGAGTTGGTGATGCCGTTGATCGTCAAGCGTGATGGGCGCCGCGAATCATTTCAGCTGGATAATTTACGTGCGGGTATGTTGCGTGCGTTAGAAAAAAGACCGGTAGGTGCGGATGATTTAGAAAATGCGCTGGTGGTTATTATGGAGAAAATTCGCCAAACGGGCGAACGTGAAGTTGATTCTCGTCAAGTAGGGGAGTGGGTGATGGAGCAGTTGTATCGTTTGGATCACATTGCTTATGTTCGTTTTGCCTCTGTATATAAGCGTTTTCAAGATGTGAGTGAATTTCGTCACGCAATTGACCAAATGCGGGATGAAGAGTAGAATACTTGCCCTCTCCATGCTGAAAGAAACCGATGAGTATTTGTGATGACCCAATCCATTAGCGGCAAGCGACGTGCCAGAAAACTTGCACTGCAATCTTTATATCAATGGCTAATGTCTGATACTGATTTATCTGAGATTGAGGCACAGTTTTGTGCTGCCAATAATATGGATAAAGTGGATGGCGCCTACTATAGACGCCTCATACACGGCGTTTCAAAGCAGTTACCAGACTTAGAAGTAGCACTAATCCCTTTTTTAGATAGGCCTATCGACACGCTTAATCCTATTGAACTCACTATTTTACGTTTATGTGCGTTTGAATTATTTCATTGCATCGAAATTCCATATCGCGTTATCCTGGATGAATCGGTGTCGCTTGCCAGGGCTTTTGGATCTCAAGAAGGTCACCGATATGTGAATGGTGTGCTCCATAATTTGTCGCAAACCGTACGAAAAATTGAAATTGAGTCTGATCGGTCATAAAAAATGAACCCCAAAAAAACGCTTAGCGTCATAGATCGCCGGAAATTAAAATCCAAAGTTTGGCGCAATCCTCTATATTTTCTTGCATTCGGTTTTGGAGCAGGATTAATGAAACGGGCCCCTGGTACTTGGGGTACCTGCATGGGCATTCCCATATATTTACTTATGGAACATACTTCTTCTGTTGTTTATCTCGGTTTGTTAGGTTGTTTTTTTATTTTTGGGGTGGGTCTTTGCCAGCGAGTTAGTATGGAAATTGGCATAGATGATTATCCTGGTATCGTCTGGGATGAAATTGTTGGTTTTTTGGTTACCATGTTTTCAGTTCCTACGAATATGATGTGGGTAATTTTAGGATTTGGTTTGTTTCGTTTATTTGATATTATCAAACCACAACCCATTCGTTGGGTTGATAAACATTGTCGTGGTGGTTGGGCAATCATGCTTGATGATGTATTGGCTGG
Organism: Gammaproteobacteria bacterium; assembly: GCA_024742995.1. GTDB lineage: Bacteria > Pseudomonadota > Gammaproteobacteria > Legionellales > Legionellaceae. Next base: position 198,016 of record JANSXK010000001.1, on the reverse strand, counting down.
GATTGCCGCATGTTTGGTGCTTCACGTGATTTCTTGGGGATTAAAAGGATGAATCAAAACCACAAAGAGTTATTGAGCATGAGCACGAGTTTGTGCATTGTTGCTTTTTCTTTATTTATTATTCATCGATTTATTCCTTCCTTGATTTGGGCCTCTATGGTTGTTATTACGACGTATCCTTTATATCGTCGCTGGAAAATTTTTTTAAAAAACTGGGACAATACGGCAGCATTTCTTTTCACTCTATTTTTAGCACTCTTATTACTTTTACCTTTAAGTTGGCTATTGACCGTGTTGGTGAAAGAGGTTCAATTATTTTTAAATTACTTGAAAGAAATCAATCAACAAGGAGGAGAGGCGCCTACTTTTTTTCAAGAATTACCTATGATTGGGAACAGTATGGTGTCTTATTGGGATAGCCATATTGGCCAACCTGGCAATGTGAAAGAATTTTTATCAAATGTGAATTTATCTATGACCCCTACGAGCCACTATATCAAAGAAGTAGGGGGATCTGTTTTTCATCGCAGTGTTCAGGTTGGTTTTACTTTGTTGAGTATGTTTTTCTTATTTCGCGACGGTCATATTTTAGAGAAACAGTTGAACAAAATAGGTAGTAGCTGTTTGGGTGCGCGCTGGAATCGATATGCCAGTAAATTACCTGCTGCATTACGTGCAACTGTTAATGGGACGATTGTTGTAGGTGCTGGTGTTGGGGTGTTGATGGGCATTTGCTACGGCTTAATTGGTGTGCCAGCACCAACTTTAGTTGGCATATGTACAGCTTTGGCAGCAATGATTCCTTTTGTTGTCCCCCTTGTTTTTGGAATTGTTGCCCTCATCTTACTATATCACGGTGGTATGATTTCGGCATTGATAGTGGTCGTTTGGGGAACATTTGTGATGTTTGTCGCTGATCATTTCATCAAGCCAGTGTTGATTGGCGGCGCTACTCAATTGCCATTTTTAGCAGTATTGTTTGGTATTTTAGGGGGGCTTGAAACCATGGGCATCCTGGGACTATTCGTAGGTCCAATGGTCATGGTGTTATTTACCACATTGTGGATGGAAGCCCAAAATACATAAAGTGAGGACATATTTTGGAACAATTTCGTGGAACAACCATCCTTTCGGTGCGAAGGGGAGATAAAGTGGTGATTGGTGGTGATGGCCAGGCCACTCACGGCAATACCGTCATGAAATCGAATGTCCGTAAAGTCAGACGGTTGTATCAAGACAAAGTGATTGCTGGTTTTGCAGGTGGTACGGCGGATGCATTTACGTTGTTTGAACGGTTTGAATCTAAGCTTGAAACGCATCAAGGACATTTGGTCCGTGCTGCCGTCGAATTAGCCAAAGATTGGCGTACCGATCGCATGTTGCGTCGTCTTGAGGCATTGCTTGCTGTCGCAGACTCTAAAGCATCTCTGATCATTTCCGGTAATGGTGATGTGATTGAACCAGAACATGGTTTGATGGCCATTGGATCGGGCGGCCCATTTGCACAGGCTGCAGCACGTGCCCTAATGGACAATACCAAATTGAGCGCAGAGGCTATTGTGAAAAAAAGCCTTAACATTGCTGGTGATATCTGTATTTATACAAATAAAAATTTAACCATTGAACAATTGGATAATAGCTGTGAATAAAACTAAATCAATTATGACGCCTCGTGAAATCGTAGAAGAATTGGATAGACATATCATTGGTCAAGACAGTGCCAAACGCGCAGTTTCTATTGCATTGCGTAATCGTTGGCGCCGGATGCAAATTCAAGATGAAGCTTTACGCGAAGAAATCATGCCTAAAAACATTTTGATGATTGGGCCAACAGGGGTGGGTAAAACTGAAATTGCTCGCCGCTTGGCTAAATTGGTAGATGCACCTTTCATCAAAGTAGAAGCAACTAAATTTACGGAAATTGGTTATGTTGGACGAGATGTAGACTCCATTATTCGTGATTTGGCTGACGTTGGCATCAAACAAGCGCGTGAACTGGCGATGAAAAAAGTTGAACATCCTGCAGAGGACGCAGCCGAAGAACGTATTTTAGATATTCTATTGCCACCTGTACGTGGCACCAAAACGGATGAGAAAGATAATTCCACACGACAGTCTTTTCGCAAACAATTGCGTGAAGGACAATTGGATGAGCAGGAAATTGAAATGGATCTGCCTGTGGCTTCGGCTGGTATGGAAATTATGGCACCACCAGGCATGGAAGATTTAACCAACCAATTGCAATCCATGTTTCAGCAAGTGGGGAGTGGTCGTACCAAAGCACGTAAAATGCCTATAAAAAAGGCGATGAAGATCTTGATTGAAGAAGAGGCGGCGAAACTGGTTGATGAAGATGATATCAAAACGCATGCTATTGAAAATATTGAACAAAACGGCATTGTATTTATTGATGAAATTGATAAAGTGGCCAAACGTGCTGAGCAGAGTGGGGATGTTTCTCGGGAAGGGGTACAACGAGATTTATTACCGTTGGTTGAAGGATCTACGGTTTCAACCAAACATGGCATGGTCAAAACCGATCACATTTTATTCATTGCTTCGGGTGCATTCCATGTGGCAAAACCCTCTGATTTAGTGGCAGAATTACAAGGTCGTTTGCCAATCCGTGTCGAATTATCTGCATTAACCACCGAAGACTTCATCCAAATTTTAACCGAACCTTTTGCCTCATTGACAGAACAATATACTGCTTTGATGAAAACGGAAGGTTTGACACTAGAATACGCAGAAAGCGGTATTCATCGTATTGCTGAAGTCGCTTGGCAAGTGAATGAACGCACCGAGAACATCGGCGCACGACGATTGTATACCGTGATGGAGCGTTTGTTAGAGGTTATTTCCTTCGAAGCAACCGATAGATCAGGCGATACGATTGTGATTGATTTAGAATATGTGAATAAACATCTGGGCAAATTGGTCGGAGATGACGATTTGGCGCGGTATATATTGTAAGTGGAGCACAATGTAATCGGATAAAGCTAAAAAACATGTTTTCGTCAAAGCACTTGTTACGTGGATGGTTGTTCAGAGTCTATTCGTTGATCTGAGTCTACATTGTCGATTTAGACATAAATACACATCAACAACTAGTCTTTTTTATTTGTATCCGAATATCTATCCAATACAATAAAAGATCGGTTGATCGTACGCAATGTTTCTCTGAGACTGAATTTGCCTTTGAGAACAAATGCTTTCATGGTACTCCTATTCCCATTCAAATACTTGTGGTTAATTTTGAAAAACAAATCATTTGCGAAAGCTCTAATTGTATACTATATTGTTAATATGGTCTTAAAATATCATTATGATCTATATTTGAGACAATAAATCAAATTTAAGGAGAATGAACGTGGCTACTTCAACACGACAAAAACATAATGGTGCAACACATCATCGCCAAACATCTACGAAGCATATCCATGCTGCTGCATCAGATTTTTTGGATGATGGTAGAAAACTAGCTCATGCATTGTATCAAGATGGTTCTCATCACATGAATCTTGCAGAGAAAAATGTGAAAGAATACTCAGATAAAGCATTGAAGCAAGTACAAAAAAATCCTGTGGCTACGGTGTTAATTGCTGGTGGTATTGGATTTTTGTTGTCTGCACTATTTAGAAAATAATGGATTTATTCGAAGATGTTGAAGGTCTAGTTTCACATAAGGTAGGTGCAATCAAAAGTATCCTAGCCATTGTGAAACTAGAAACAAAGCTTGCAGGACTCAGTATTTACCCGTTGCTCCTCAATCTTTGTTTTTTGTTTGTTATCATGATAACGACTTGGTTATCGACCATGTTGTTTTTAGGTCATGGCATGGTGTTGTGGACACACAATATTGTTGCAAGTATTGGGTGTATGCTCATCTTGAATCTTTTTCTCATGTTTGGGATGCTCAAATACCTGGCTTATAATTTAAAAAACATGAGCTTTGAAAAAACCAGAGCTCATTTACTCCATATGAGAGCAAAACAGCATGACGAACGCCCGCTCGAAAATCATAGCAAACTTAGCAGACCTCGAAAAAAAGTTGCTAAGTCACCAACGAAAAGCAAAAAAATATAATTTGCGTTTGGCACAAATCATTGCTTGCCATACCGGTTATTTTTGCGCCACCATCACCACGTCTTTCTTTTGTGGATGGCAAATAGGTAAAACCAACTATCAACGTTTGCGACAAGCTATATGGCAACTACTTACAAATAGGGCGTTCAAGCTCAAGCGTTGACTCAGGGGTATCATCAGGAGAGGGAGATGGATTGTGTATAGCACTCAATAACAATTCCTTTATCAGAGTTTCTTTTTGTATATCATCAAGCGTATGATAAAAATCCGAAAATGCACGTAGATTATGTGCATCTGTGCGTGGGACAGTGGGCTCGATGGCTTGTGGCCAGCCTAGTTTTTGCAATTCGTCACGGGCAAACATCAGGGTGCCAACTTGACTTTCACAGAAACGGCTTTCTCTTTCTAATCCACAGGGCTGATCTTCTGTAGATGTAAAAAACAAGTTCTCGAATATCGGTCTCATCTCTTTGGGATCGAACGCTTTAGAAAACCACTCCATAAATATAGCAGGGTCGGAATTAGAAGCATGATGTTTATCACAGTCGGCTATAAGGTTAGTTAGTTTTATTGCGTTAGCACTTAAAGCTGCGTTTTTTACACTAAGCTCACTACGCATGCGTAGATGAGGGACAAAGGCTGTTAAGAATGCTTGTTGATCAATTTGATGTGAGGTTTCAGGAAAATCACTGGAATTGAAATAAGACCGAAAATCTGGCGAATTAAAGAAGTTTATCAGTACCGACGGTTCACCGGTGTATTGAGCAATCATAGATAAGGTTGGTTCTTTTGCCAAGAGGACAACAACATCATATAGTGCGGTTGGGTTTTTATCGCAAATACCAGTGATGAGCATGATTGCTTTTAGATCATTGAAAAAAGAAAGATTCGTATGGTGGTAGAGGGGAATATTTGCTTTCTGCGCTGTTGATTCAAATAATAGAAAAAGCTGTGATAAATCCATCATTTGATTTTGTTCTTTACCAGGCGCGGCATCCTTTACAAATAATGTAGTAGTCCCCAATTTCACTATAAAGTCATTCAGTATATCGAGTATGCTTTGAATACAAGGAGCTGATACAGTAGTGGGTTGTCTAGGACAAAAAAATCTCATCAATAAACCCGGTAAAGGCCGCACTAAGTCAAGTGCAGTTGTCAACCAATCAGTGATACGATATGCGGTAGTTTCTTCAACACAATCATGGATACCCTTGTTCCTTTGTTCGTGATCATGATATTCAATGGAAAATTCATATATATCTTGTAAAAAAGTATTGGTTTTACAGGGACTCGATGATAATTTTGCTCTGATGAGGTGCATCGCGTGAGTTTTGATGCGAAAAGCGTGTACTGTATTGTGATGTGATAAATGGTATCTTTCTGCCTGATGCTCTATCTCTGAGCTATGTTCGTTACGTAGCGAAGCAAGGATGGTTGTTATATTTAGGTCTTGCGCCCCGAGGTACTCAGTCAGTTTTTCCAAGGCTTTTTCAGGAAGGTCTCTTTGTTTGCGTAAAGATGTGATGACCATATCGATATGGTGAGATTTCAAAAAAAGAGCGTGACCTTGTGGATCACTGAGTATGCTGAGTGTTGTCAAAAGTGCATCAAACTCACTTGGATTCGATTTTTTTAAAAGTTGAAAAAAAACCAATGATTCACGTTTGAGCCGCCAAACTTGCTTGGTTTTAATCATGATTTCAGCAGCAATATTAAAAAGGGACATTGGATCAGATGCATCATCATCATACGAGAGATGTGACTTAAAATAACGAACCGTTTCGGAGGTCTCTGCAATGGTGTCTGTATTATCTGGTTGCACCACTGCATGCAATGCTTTCGGATCAAAACTATCAGATGCCACTGTTTTAAAAAAGCTTGAACACGTTGACGCGTCAAGTATTTCTGGCCCGATGCTATGTGTTAAATTTTGACCAAAACATCTATCAAACATATTTACTGCTCACTATAAAGCAGGCCAGAAACATGGCTCTGGCCTATTAATGATATTTTTTGTACCCTGCATAATTACTCAGGGCTCAAATGTCTTTTATTTCACAAAAGCGCTCAGTGTAACAACTATTTTATCATTAGTCTTTATAATAGTGTGTTTTAAATGGACATGTATGTGACACAGTGGTTACTGAAACTATTTTTGCTTTTTATAAGTAGAGACTAGCGTCAGGATCGTGCATCCCAAAATATATAGTGCAGGTGCTTCTGAGCTATGTAAATAGTGAATCATCCAGGTAAAGATGAGTGGTGAAAGGCCTCCAAAAATGGCGTATCCCAAACTATACGTGAGTCCAACTGCAGAATAACGTAAATTCGCAGGAAACGATTCTGTGAGCAGTACCACATAAGTGCCATTAATGATGCTTCCTAAAAGCGCAAAGCTTAAGGTGAAGACCCAGACAAATGATTCACCCCATAGATTCAATCCATAGAACAAAGGGTAGGTTGAGATCAACAATAATGCAGCACCTGTCATTAATAGTTTTTCTCGATTGATTCTATCTGAAAGATGTCCAAAGACTACAGTCAAACAGCCAAAAATTAAGAAAGACAATAAATTAATAAGGTACGAATGTGAAAGATTGAGTTGCATGTTATTTGAAAGATACGTTGGTAAATAGAGAAACAGTGAGATGATGGCAGAAGGCACTGCTGTTAATATAAAAGCGTGTGCTAATTTAGCAAAGGATAGTTTTTTTATTTTTAATAAAGGGGTGCGAAGTATTTTATTTCTTTTTAGCATGGCTTTAAATACGGGTGTTTCAATTGTTTTGTTTCGAATGAGGTAGCTGACAACTCCTAAAAAGAATCCTGTGATGAATGGAATACGCCAACCCCAGGCTAACATTTGGTCTGGAGTAAACAGATGGGTTAAAAGAAATCCCATCCCGGCGCCTATTGTATTGCCGAGGGTAATCCACATAAACACACAACCAATTGCAAATCCACGTTGTCGATAGGGTACGTGCTCAACTGTAAACACCGCAGCACCGGGGATTTCTCCACCTACAGAAAATCCTTGTATCAACCTCAGAATAATGAGGGTAACCGGTGCAGTTGTTCCAATTGATTGATAGGTGGGTAAACATCCCATGAGCAATGTTGCCGTTGCCATCATCAAGACTGCTAAAGAAAACGCTTTTTTACGACCAAATTTATCGCCCAAATGACCAAAAAAGATGCCACCAATGGGGCGAGCCAGATACCCTAAGGCAAAAACAGCAAACGTTTTAATGAAACCACCGGATGGACTGGTGTTAGCGAAAAAATGATAGTTAATGTAGGGTGCAAACAAAGCATAAATCGTGAAGTCGTAGAACTCCAATGCGCCACCTGCAGCAGTAATCGCTACAATTTTATAGTGTTTTTTTGCCATCGCTTTCAATCCCTTCTATCCGTCTTTGCAAACAGCGTAAAGCGATCCAGAACCATTGACAATTGAATGGTTGAATTGGGTTGTTTCGCTAACGCTTGCAAGTAACAATAAGGAGATGACATTCATGCTCTCCCGAATTACTAATATTTACGTAATAAACAAATAGCATCACGCAACACAACGAAGCTTTTATCTAAATCATCGGCTGTTGTAAAACGGCCAATTGATAGGCGTAGTGATGCTTTGCATAAATCATTTGTAACCCCCAATACTTTTAAGACATATGAAGATTGGGTACTATTTGATGCGCAGGCTGTGACTGATGAGACTGCAATTTTATGTAATGCTGGTAATAATTGTTCGCCGTCGATGTCTTGGATACTAAAATTGAGGTTGCCGGCAATACGCTGACTGAGACAGCCATTACAGCGAATCTCGGGAATGGTTTGTAAATTTTGCCATAAATCATTTCTCAGCTTTAAAATACGCGCCTGCTCTTCCTCTCTTAATGTTTCAGCCAAAGCAAATGCAGCCCCCATACCAACAATTTGATGAGTAGGAAGCGTCCCAGCACGTAAACCACGTTCTTGACCACCACCAAAAACAAGAGCCTGTAGACGAACTCTTGGTTTTTGACGCACAAATAGAGCGCCAACTCCTTTGGGCCCATAATTTTTATGGGCTGAAAAAGACATCAAATGTACCGCTAATGTACTCAAATCTATTGCCAAACGTCCGGCGCTTTGAGCAGCGTCAACATGAAAAATGATGCCTTTGTTTTCTAATATCTGGCCAATCGCTGCGATATTTTGAATGACACCAATTTCATTATTCACCTGCATGATGGAGGCTAAAATGGTATCAGATCGGAGGGTGTCTTCTAATTTGTTCAAATCTAAAATGCCTGAAGGTTCTGGCGATAAATAGGTGACTTCAAAGCCTTCTTGTTCTAATTGTTGAAAAGTATCCAAAACTGATTTGTGCTCAGTGGATAAGGTAATCAGATGCCGCCCTTTACGCTGGTAAAAACGAGCTGCGCCTAGAATAGCAAGATTATTGGCTTCTGTTGCACCAGAAGTAAAGATCACATCTTCAGCACTTGCGCCAATGGTTTCTGCAATCTGCATTCGCGCTTTTTCGACAGCAGAAGCTGCTGCTTGGCCAGGTAAATGTTGTATGGATGCGGGATTTGCAAATATACCATCTGGGCCAAGATAGGGGAGCATCTGGGAAATCACCTCGGGATCCACTGGTGTTGTCGACATATAATCCAAATATATGGGTTTAATGCTCATCACGTGTCACCTGAATTTGGGTTAGAATACCGCGTAGAATATTGATCTCTGTAGATTCTAGGCGTGCACGATTAAATAATCGTCTCAGGCGTTGTAATAATTTTTTGGGGTTAGAAGGTTTCAAAAAATCAATTTCAATGAGTACTTTTTCTAAATGTTCATAAAACAGCTCTGTTTCTGTACTTGTGGCCATTGCGTCTGCACGGGTTCCAACATCTGCTTTAGGCTGTAAGGCGCGCATCCGTAATTCATAAGCAACAATTTGGATAGCTTGAGCTAGGTTTAATGAACTAAACTCTGGATTGCTGGGAATATGCAAATGATAGTGACAAAGCAATAATTCCTCATTGGTTAATCCGGCATGTTCTCGGCCAAACACCAGTCCAATTTCCATATTTTCAGGTTGTTTTTTGATCAAAGTAGCAGCTTCTGCAGGGGTTAAACCGGGTAAAGCCAAATCACGTGGGCGGGCGCTGGTGCCACAAATCAAATGGCATCCTTGAATTGCTTCTTCTAGTGTTTGACAGATCACGGCAGATTCCAAGATATCATACGCACCTGACGCCAATTCGTGAGCTTTGCGGTAAGGGTTGAGGTTAGGGTTCACCAAATACATACGGCTGAGCCCCATTGTTTTCATCGCGCGAGCGGCAGAGCCAATATTCCCGGGGTGAGTTGTTGCAACCAAAATGATACGGATGGCATCAAATTTCATAAGTGCTGTCAATATTTTTGCAATAAGTCTTGAGATCTGGATCGTACACCATATACACTGAGAAATATACTTTGGGTGGTGCTCTTATGACGATGACATTAGCAAACAGATTATTTAAAAAAAATCGTTTTCATTGTTCGAAAGATACGTCTCCTACCCATTATCAATTGGTTCAATTTATGCAAGCGGCAGGTTTGCGCCATACTTCTTGGGCATGGCGAGCAGCATTTACGGAGCGTAATCTAAATTTTGCACCAGATGCTTGTGAATGTCTGGAGTTCAAGCATTATTTGGCTAAAATGTCACAATTGTATTGCCCTATGGTGATGCCTGAAACCTTTGTTTTCGATGAGTTTTCATGGCCGACTACCCTGAGTGATATTGCGGAATTACATTATACCACCCGTGGGATACTTCAAGATCATGTCGATGGTTTGGCTTGGATATTAAAACCCGCGTTATTGAATAATGGACAGCATATTAAGATTTTTGATCGCTTATCTGGCATTGAAGAGCATTTCCTGTTGCCGCAACATTTGGGTGGGCCTCATGTGTTGCAACGCTACATTTTGGATCCGGATTTATATGATGGACGAAAATATAGCATGCGATTCTTTGTGGTGCTTACCCAAGAAGAGGGTGCCTTTCTATATCCTCATGGTTATTTGAATGTGGCTTTGAATCCTTATTCCAGTACAGATTTCACAAAACTTTCGGCACATTTGACCAATGAGCATCTCGATGGTCATGCGTCTTCAGTGGTACAAATTCCCACAACAGAAGTGGCTGCATATGCGACTTGGTTCCCACAGATTCAATCGATTACAAAAGCGGTGACGGATGGTTTGGAAAGAGCATTCCCACACGCTTATCATCCAAAAAAAGAACGTACCTTCGCCATTTTTGGGTTTGATTTCATGCTTGATTGCCAGCAACGTGCCTGGTTATTAGAAGTGAATCACGGGCCTTGTTTTCCTACCGAACGCACCCACCCGATACAAAATGCAGTGTATGGACCATTTTGGCAGGCACTGGTTGCACAATTTGTGACGCCAATTGCTACACATCAACCTTTTCCCAAAGATGGGGGCGTATTGTTTCAATCGTTACGCGGTTTCTGAAAACAATTCACGACCTATCAGCATGCGTCGAATTTCAGACGTTCCCGCACCAATTTCATATAATTTAGCATCGCGTAACAAACGACCAGTGGGATATTCATTCACATAGCCATTACCACCCAAAATTTGAATGGCTTGCAAAGCCATTTGTGTGGCTCTTTCCGCTGTATACAAGATGACTGATGCAGCATCTTTGCGGCCGACTGAACCCTGATCACATGCCGTTGCTACAGCGTATAAATATGAACGAGCAGCATTTATGTCGGTATACATATCTGCAACTTTAGCTTGAATCAATTGAAACTCACCGATGGCTTGATTAAATTGTTTGCGCTCATGAATATACGGTAGGACGACATCTAGACAAGCTTGCATGATGCCGACTGGGCCTGCGGCAAGAATAGTGCGCTCATAATCCAAACCGGACATTAAGACTGCCACACCTCGGTTAACGGTACCCAAAATTTGTTCTTCTGGAACGAAGCAGTCTTGGAAAACCAATTCACAAGTATTGGAGCCCCGCATGCCTAATTTATCTAATTTTTGAGCGGTAGAAAACCCTGGCATGTCTTTTTCGATAATAAAAGCGGTGATGCCTTTACTGCCGGCTGTTTTGTCTGTTTTAGCGTAGACCACCAACACGTGTGCATCGGGCCCATTGGTGATCCACATTTTGGTGCCAGATAAACGGTAGCCATTGCCATCAGGTTTGGCTTCTAATTGCATACTGACGACATCGGAGCCTGCATTGGCTTCACTCATGGCCAATGCACCAATATAAGATCCTGCAATTAATTTAGGGAGATAGCGCTGTTTTTGTGCTTCTGTGCCATTGAGATAGATTTGATTGACGCATAAATTTGAATGGGCGCCGTAACTCAAGCCCACGGAAGCACTGGCACGTGAAATTTCTTCCATGGCGATGGCATGTGCCAAATAACCCATATTGGCACCGCCATAGGCTTCATCTACCGTGATCCCCAGCAAACCCATGTCACCGAGTTTTCGCCAAAGATGCTCAGGAAACGTATTGGAAGCATCAATTTCAGTAGCTAAAGGTGCGATATCACCCTGTGCAAATTGATAGATGGATTCACGGAGCTGTGTGTAAATATCTCCAAGTTGATGTTGTAGTCCCTGATACATAATGATTTCCCAATAACATAATTTATCAGCACTATAACGTTCACCACTCCCACAACACAATACCCATTTTAGATATTTTTCGGTATACTCATGCTGATTCGCTTTTGTTTTATGGAATATCAATGCCAATATATGAATACCAATGCTCTGCATGCCAACATCAGTACGAGCTCATGCAAAAAATGACTGATCCCGTCAACAAACTATGTCCAGAATGTCACAAAGACACTGCTGTACGTTTGGTTTCGGCTGCAGGGTTTCAATTAAAAGGTACCGGTTGGTATGTGACAGATTTTAAAGACAAAGGCAAACCCAAGCCAACTCCAGAAAATGCAGCGACCTCATCCGAAACCACCACTACTTCAGAGACTAAAAAGTCAGAAGCTAAGGATAATAGTAAGTGAAGTATTTAAGAAGCGCTTTATTAGCAGGGCTTGTCGTATGGCTACCGATTTTAGTAACCGTCGGTATTGTAAGCTTTATTGTACAAGTACTTGACCATTCTATTGCTTTGTTGCCTGCTACTTATCAACCAAAATTGTCAATTCCAGGTCTTGGCGTGGTGTTTTCATTGGTAGTGCTTTTGATCACAGGCATCATAGCAACCAATATCCTTGGAGAGCGTCTTGTGCGCTGGAGTGAATTGCTTCTAGATAAAATCCCTTTGGTGCGCTCTATTTACAATATGTCTAAGCAAATCATTCAAACAGTTGTTTCAACGGATAGCCAAGCCTTTCGAAAAGTGGTTTTGATACAGTATCCCCGAAAAGGACTGTGGTCTTTAGCCTTTCAAACTGGGAGCACCTCTGACGATCTCAGCAAAGATTTTGGCAAAGATACCATCTCCGTTTTTGTACCCACGACCCCAAATCCAACGGCAGGATTTTTGTTGGTGGTACCCAAGGATGAAATTTTAGAGTTGTCTGTTTCCTCTGAAGATGCTTTAAAATACATCGTTTCACTGGGTGTAATGCAGCCGGGCAGTCATCCTAAAGGCAAGAAAAAGAAAATAACCTAATTGCATTTTCTTTGGATAAAAAACAAATGGAGTTGTTAGGATGACTAAAAAAAGAATATTGATCATTATCATGATGATAGTAGCATTTGTAATGCTATCGCATTGGTACAATCAAAACTATTCTAAAGCGCTTGTGTTATCACCGCTACCGCCAGAAAATATAAAGACGTGTCATCCGATCAATCCCAGAGAGCAAAAGGATACCATCAGAGTATTGGTTGTGGATGGCGGGGGCATTGATGGGATTATGCCTTTGGTTTTACTGAATTATTTGGAAGAAAAAACTGGAAGACCGACCAGTGATTTGTTTAACTTTTTTACGGGAACTTCAACAGGCTCAATCATTGCCACTACATTGAATGTGCCCACGCCCACGGGGCAGGTAAGATATACGGCGAAGCAGATTTTAATGCTGTATCGTACAGTCTCTAAAAAAATCTTAAACCCGCATATCATTCGCTCTATATTTACGCTACATGGCCTTATTGCACCACGCTTGTCCATTGATGTATTGCATAAAGGGTTTACCAAATTGTTAGGCCCTAATATGACGTTTGGGCAATTGATCAACCCTGTGGCTGTTACTGCATATAATATCAATGCTCAAAAATTAGATATCTTTAACAGCTGGGACTGTAACAAACCTATTAGTCGGTATGCCGTCTCTGATGTGATTGCAGCTGCAACTGCAACCCCAAGTCGTTTTTCACCGGTTAAATTTACCAATTACAAAGCCCAGGGACCCGGTGTATTTATAGATGGGATGGTCTATGCAAATAACCCAAGTTTATATGCGATTCAAGAAGCATTTAAGCTATTTCCCAAAGCTAAAAAATTTATTATTGTACATTTAGGCACAGGTGGGAATTCTCTGGATTATTTAGAATTAAGTGGCTCAAAAGTCCAACGCTGGGGTATTTTAAACTGGGTACATCCATTATCTACGATGTTATACAAATCACAAAATACTATTATCAAAGAAGCCATCCGTAGTATTCAAAAATTCAGCACCCAAACTAAGTTTTCTTATTATTATTACAGTAAAAACTTAGAAAATGCGCAGCCGTTTAATACCTCTGATCGAAATATTCGTACTATAGAAGAAGTATCTGAGGAGCTGATTACAGAGAAAAGCAAGAGCTTGGATAAGCTTGCTGCGGAATTGGTTAGGGGTATTAGAGGCTAAAGATTAGAATTTCGGAAACCCACACGGGTTACCGGAAGGGAGGGCAGCTGCTGCTGACTGTCTTTTATCGCTACCAGGAGTGCGAGGAGGCGTATGTGCCTCAACATGCTTGATTGTTTTTTCTGTCTCGTCAACGGCTGCATCTGCGGCTGGTAATAGTTCATCTGCAATTTTTTGCGCTCTTTCAACAACGTGGTCTTGAATTGAGTTTGCTTCAGGAGATTCTGGGTCTGTATTTAACACCTTTGCTAATTCTGATAATTGTTGTACTTGTGATGAAAATTCAAACTGCTTTGCTGCAAGGGCTTCACTATGTTGACCCAAGTCTTGATTGGTCTTTTCAAGTTTTGCATCTGTATCTTGTAACTGTCGTGTTTGTTGCTGCATAGTAATTTCATATTGATTGATTTGCTCACCTGCTAATGCTAGTTTTTCCTGTAAGTTTTTTTGATCTGCTAAAGATTGCGCAAGTGCAATCTCCTGTTGTTGAATAAGGGCTTTAGACTCCTCTAAATTTGTTCCTAATGTTTCCAATTGTTGTTCAGCCTGGGTATGGGCTGCAGCCATTTGCATGTGTAGTGTGCAGAGATGAATCGTAATTTGTCCTAATTGCGCGCGTGTTTCGTTAAGTAAGGTGACAGATCCAGCTAAAGAAGCTCTTTGATCTTCCAGGTCACTGGCAATAAGTCGATCTTTTTCTGAAGAGATATGATGGTGATTAATAAATAAAAAAGATAACGCCAAGGACAGGAGGGCAGTGATAACAAGGGGAATTTGAAAAAGGGTTCCGACAGCAGCCAGCACCATCGAAAAAATTAATTTGATCCACCACTGTTGTTCTCCATACCAATGTGCCGCATAGCCAAAATAACTCTTTCGTAGATTATACTGTCGAATAAGCGCATTTACATTCCCAGTATATGTTTCAACGTCTGTGCTTTGGGCACTTAAAAGTGCTAATTGTGCTTCGGCATTTACTCGAAGTGTTTCAATTGAGAGATCAATAAATGGTGCTTCTTCTGGATTATTCATGACTACTCTCCGTTCCCTCTCATATTTAAACCTTTTGTCCGAGTGTTTCTCGAATCCTGATTGAGGGCTATGTTATTGTCAAATAATTGATGGCCATGACGTCCATTTTGTGGATCTCTATGATAGGTAGCAGCGTTTCTTTTTTGTCCTGATGCTGGGCTTGATGGCTGGCTACGCATATAGGTATTTACTGATGCTTTTAGGCTGGAGTTTGCAGCTGTAAGCTGTTGTAAGCGTTTGACGTACTGCGCAATAATAACTTCAAGGCTGCTTTTATCTTGCCTCAGTTGACTAATGACTCGATCCCTTCTACTCAATTTCTCTCTAATCTCATTAATAGCAGGTAAACCAGAGGAGGTTTGGGACAAATGTTGAATATGTTGTTGTGCTTCTGATCCCATTGCGTTTAATTGACTAATAATATTCCCTAAGGTTTGCTCTTTACCGACGAGTGCTTCTTGCGTTTGAGTTAAATTCGCAAACAGAGAGGCTGAAAGTGCGCAAAACTGCTGATACTGTTCTTTGATACTAGCTAAAAGCTGGGTGAATAATTGTAGATTGGTTGTTTGCGCGGCTTGATTTGCCTCAAGGCCATCTGTTGACGTATGCATTGTTGTTACTTTCTGCTCTAAATCACTGATTAATGTGCCAAACTGTGCTTGTTGTGCCTGATATTGGTCCACAACTCGTTGTGCATTGGCTTGTAACGCTGCTGTATTGTCAGATGTATTTTGAAGGAGTTGTTCTGCACGTGCTTCACGGTCATGACGTATGGCATTACTATCAATAGGTGGTTCTTTACTGGTGCGATTGGTGCGTGATTTGTACCATAAATAAATATTTAAAAAGGTAAGTGCGATCATGAACCAATTGAAGATGATGGTACCCAAACCACTATTGGCTGCAGCGGCCACGACTAATGTTTCTACAACGGCCATATTATCTCCTTATATGATGCCTTGGTTTTTTATTATTTTATCCACGGCTCAGGGCTCAAATATGTCGCAATAATATCGAAATAAAGACTAGAAGTCACTAGGGGATGATGATATATCTTGGAGTTACTATATTTCACGACTCCCGCGGCAGAAAAACTTGCGGGACGTAGGAAGCGAGACATACACATTATTCTGGTTCAGCATAAAATTATCACGACAGGAGCACTATGACTGATTTCATCAAACGAACCATTGCACTTGCCAAAGAAAACGTGAAACAAGGTGGACGACCTTTTGCTTGTCTCATCGTTAAAGCCGGCGAAATTATAGCGGAAGCCACCAATCAAGTGGTTCAAACTAAAGATCCAACAGCGCATGCCGAAATGCTAGCGATTCGCGCAGCGACAGCCAAATTAGAGACAGAACATTTAAGAGATTGTGAGTTTTATATTCTCGCACATCCTTGTCCAATGTGTTTGGCAGCGATGTATTACTGTAGTCCGTTAAAAGTCACGTTTATCATAACAAGAGAAGACTATGCCAACTACTATGAAGACAATCGTAAATACTTTACGGTAGATAGTTTTTATGATGAATTTGCCAAGTCTTGGCAAGACAGGGATCTACCTATGGCGCATCAGCCTGATCCTGATGGGATTGAAGTGTATAGATTATGGAGAAAAATCAATCACTCATGAGGGGGTGTTGCATTATTCCTGATCCAGTTCAATACTTCTTCACAATTTGGCCAATGGTTCAAATCTCCCATAAACTCACCGCCCCAAGGTCGTGATCGCTGTGGATTAGTTTGACCAAAAATACCTAATACTGGTGCTTGTACTGCTGCAGCCAAGTGCATAGGCCCACTATCATTAGCAATGACTCGTTTGGCGCGCTGCATGATCGCGGCATATAAGGGTAAATTGACATTATCTAAGATATGAATATCATGTCCAAATTTCTTTTGAAACGCTTCAAGTTCAAATGGGGCAGGGCAGGCCACCAATGTGTTGCCTTCTTTCAGCAACATTTTAACCAACATTTGCCAATGTGGCCATATTTTAGAAGAATGGTGCACCCCAGCGCCAATAGCACCGGGACAAATAAGCAAGAAGTCATTGTCGAGATGCTGTTGTTTTAAAAGGAGTGCTGCTGATTCTAGATAATGATCTGCAATCTGTAATTTAGGATTTTTAGGTCGAACCAATGTTTTTTTGACTGCGAACTGTGCCAATGTCCAGAAATATTCAACTTCATGCAAACCTGGTTTCTTTTCCAGTGATTGATTTAAGAGCCACTGTCGACCATTGCTGCGATAGCCAATACTTTGAGTTGGACTAAAAGCAAGATGCAGCGCACTGGATAAGCTGTTGGGCAGTAAAATACAGTGCGTAATTTTTTGAGCTTGGTATATACGTCTTGCTTGTAAAAAAGTGTTGGGCAGCGTATGAATCGGATACGAATATGCAGAAAGCAAATCTTTGACCCAGGGTTTGCCAAATAATTCAAAGCTAAATCCCGACGTTGATAATGCCTCTAATGTTGGCAAGGTCATGATCACATCCCCTAGCCAATTGGGAAGGCGGAGCGCCAAGTGCATATCCTTCATGAGAGAACAAGCTCCTCAGCCATTGGCGGTGGTGCTATTTTTTTTCTGTGAAGCTCAACAAGTTCACCACCACATAATGCACTAAGTGTGATAAACAAGTAGCCAACACCAGAGTTGGTTAATAATCCATCAGAATAACAGCCAGTCATAAACACCAATAAAACAGCTTGTAATACAGGCTTCATGTCACGTAAACATAAGCTCATACGAAAAAGACTGATAAAGAGATAGCTTAATGCAGTCAACCCTAGCAATCCAAATTCACTGGCAATCAACCAGTACTGGCTGTGGGGATCTGGCAGTGGGAAATCCCATGCGGGGATAGGGTTGTCCATAAAGTAACGTGGTGTAAAACTGCCCGTGCCTTGGCCATATAATGGTTTTTCTAAAAACAACCTTTTGGCATAACGATGAAATTGCAGGCGAAATCCGACGCTGGAGCTTTGTTGACCTTGTTTATAATCTTGCAAATTTTCCAGAACAAGATGAACACGTTGCGACAACGTTTCATGATTACCGAAGTGAATCGCGATAGCCAAACTTAAGAGCCCGATGCCAATGGCATAGCGTACTGGTTTCAGAGAAAAATGTTGTGCGAAAAAAAGCGCAACTAAAATGGCGTACAGCACATAACCAGTGCGACCGGTATTCACAAACATGACTTGGATGCTAAAAAGCAGGGCGGCACAGCCATATAATATAGACCATACTGCCTGCGTTTTTGTGCATAAAAAAGCAGCCAAATAAGCAGCTAATGCCATCATAAATCCAGAAACAATATGATTGTAAAATACTTTACCAGGATCTGGAAGCTCATTAGGTAAAGGGATGACATAGGCGTATTTATAGAATGATGCAATACAAGCAATCAACATACCTATTAAAAAAGCATTGATGCCAAGGTAGCGCAGCTTTTTATGCTGAAAGCCCACGGCCAAAAGAGGCAAGTACAGCAGTTTAGAATATTTCTCAATCATCGAAACCTGTTGCGCAACACTACCAATACTCCAAGCACACGCAAGGATGACTACGCCACAAACGCTAATGGCAGCAATGCCAATCGGTCTTGAGAAGATAAAACCAAAGTCTTGACGGTATTGCGGTATCAACAAAACAGAAATCAACGCTGCAACGAGACCAATACTCTTCAAAGTAGGGCCCAGCGGGATACAAAATAATAAGAAAACCACCGCATAAGGCAGCGTGTGTTGCAGCGTATTGACTTTCAAATTACACTCACTCAAAGGATAGTTTGGTGTCCCAGGCAAGATTTGAACTTGCGACCTGCCCCTTAGGAGGGGGCCGCGCTATCCAGCTGCGCCACTGGGACTTAACGATGGCATTTTAACGTTATCGACTCAAAAGTACAAATGACAAAAATTGTTTTTTCCTATGTCTACGTCCCGCAGACAAGCTAGCGTTGTTACATAAAAAGGGAAGAGCATTTTTTCTTCTGCCTTCGTACTGCCTTTATGCGCAGTATCCAGAATGTTTGATATGAATAACAGCTGGATGCCGGCACGTTGGCATAAAATTGGCCTTTTTCCTTTGAAATGGTTTTGTGCAACAACACTGGACAAGTCGTAGAGCGTGAACGAGAAACTTTCAATAAGATTAATGACTGGTAATTTTATCCTGATATATATGATTTGAGTTCAACTAACCGTGTTCAAATTGATGAAAATCTATATCATTTTTAGCAACGGTCGCATCCCATTCTGTCCAGGTCTCACTACCACTTCCTTGTAAACCCGCCAAATCAGTATCGTCAAAAACACCATCCACCCAGCCGTCGTAATTAGGATCGTCCACGATACCATCTACAACTAAGGTGCCACGATAGGTTTTCCCGTTAGCACTAAAGTGCCAAGGTGCAGCAAACACATTGATAGAGCTCAAAAGCAAGCATAGTAGTACAATTTTTTTCATCAGAGACTCGCTTCTTATGACGTGTTCTCAAATTAGCATGTTCTATTCTCGGGGTAAACAAATCAAGATCTCAATCCAAAGCAAAGCATGTTGAATTCATAAGCAAATTTGCGCTAAAATAAGCCTTCTTGGGTTTAAGAGCATTTTCATGCGGGCTTTAGAATACCGCTATATTGTTGCAGCAATTTATGCTGTGATCCTGTTTTTAGATAGACTTGACTTGACCATCGTCAATATCGCATTGCCTACTATTGCAAATTATTATCATGTTTTGGTGACGGATACAGAATGGGTTAATAATGCTTTTTTGCTTGCATTGGCGTTTAGTATCCCGATAAGTAGTTGGATAGGGGATCGCTACGGCGCCAAACGTATTTTTATCTTTGCCACTGCATTGTTTGGACTCACCTCGCTCCTATGTGCATTGGCACCCAATATTGATTTTCTAATCGCGATGCGCTTCATGCAAGGATTGTCAGGTGGTTTGATTGTACCTATAGGTATGAGCATGGTGTTTAGGGCATTTAAACCGGCTGAATATGCCAGTATCTCCAGTTTCATTTTTATTCCTTCTTTACTTGCCCCAGCCATTTCTCCTGCGTTAGGTGGCATTTTGATTCATTATTTTTCTTGGCAATGGGTGTTTTTATTTAGCGTGCCAATCAGTGCGTTGATCGTTGTGTTTGCCCAGTGGAAATTAGAGGAATATAGGGTGAAAGACGTTGCCAAACTGGATGTAAAAGGGTTTGCCTTATCATCCACGGCATTGTTGTTGATTTTTTATGTACTGTCTTCGATAGGCGATCAAGGATTTACGTATAGGAATACTGCAATATTATTGACGGGGCTTCTTTTAGGCGCTTTTTTTGTGCAACGTGAACGGCATACTGATGCACCACTGGTTGATTTGAGTTTTTTTAAAAAAAAGTTGTTTGTCCAAGCCAATCTCATTCAGATGTTTTTTCAAATTGGACATTTTGGGGCGCTCTTTGTCATTGCAATTTATTTGCAAATTGGGATAGGACATAGTCCTCTGGAAGCAGGGATGATCATGGGGATGCAGGCACTGGGGGCAATTTGTACCAGTCGTTTGTCCGTGCGTTTGTTTGAGCGCTATCTTGCGAAACGACCTATCATGATTGGATTAACAGGGGTCGCTATTATCACACCATGTATTCTGTTATTAGAAGCGTCTACATCCATATGGTTAGGATGTCTTATTTTATACTGTCGTGGCATTTGTAGTGGCTTATGTGGGGCACCGATGCAGACAATTGGTATTTTGGGTTTTAAGACCGACGAAGTGAGTCGAGCCGCTGCTGTTTTTAATATCATTCGCCAACTTTCTATTGGTTTAGGCATTGCCTTGTCATCACTATTATTGAATTTTGCAATGCGTGATATGGGTACACATGATTTTAGTCTTTTGGCGCAATATGATAAAAGTGTTTTTTATGGGGCTTTTTTATTAATTTCAATCTCAGGACTATGTGGCGTTTACGTGACCAGTAGATTAGATAATAAAACCATTTCTGCACATGTATCATCTGCGTGAGCAATCCTATGATCCAAAAAATTGAACAGCATTTTTTACTGATCATCGTTGTGTTTTTAAGCTTAAGTCTTCTATTTCCACAGGCATTTATAGGCTTAAAATGGGTGATTCCCGTAGGATTGGGCGTGATTATTTTTAGCATTGGCTTGAATACATCAATTTATTGTTTAAAACCTGTACTATCTCGGCCCACAAGTATCCTCAGCTTGATTTTATTGCGCTACGCTTTTATGCCTTCTGCCGCTTTTGTGCTTGCCAAGCTGTGCCATTTAACTCAAATTGAAACCATTGGCTTGATCATATTGGGGACATCACCAGGAGGTACTGCAGCCAATGTTATGGCTTATTTGTCGGGATCAAATGTCGCGATGACTGTTTTATTGACGTTTGGCACCACCTTATTATCGCCTTTCGTGACACCAGCGCTCATTTATTGGTTTTTACATCAAGAAGTACAGATTGATTTCTGGGGCATGTTCGTGCATATTTCGAGCCTCATTTTATTGCCTATCACAGCAGGGGTTTTACTCAATTATTTCAAAGTCCCCGCCATTGAAAAACTAAAAAATTGGACCCCCAGTTTGGCTATTATCATCATTGGTATCTTGGTTGGTTGTGTATGCGCTTTAACACATGAAACGCTTCTCAAAACCCCCATGACATTAATACTGTTAGTAGCAGCTTTAAATAGCTTGGGCTACACTTTTGGTTGGATGGTTGCCCGTTTGTTCTGCTGGGAGAAGTCCTGTGTTGCAGCAGTTGCGTTTGACTACGGTATCTTTGATTGTGTAGTCACCATCTCGATTTGCACAACATTTTTTAGTATAGAAACTGCTGTGCCAGCGGTATTAATGGGTGTGATACAAAGCATGACCGCGCCATTGTTGGTGCGAAAAATAAAGAGAACATTGGCATTGTCGATAGGCTAAAATTAAACCATGCTATGGTCACCAAAATTACAGTTTCATGCCAAATCCCATGCTTGCTGTCAGTTCTGAGACTTCAGCATCCGCTTGTAGTAAAAGATTTTTTGCTAATTCGAAAATATGCGTATCAATATCTATTACTAGCATCATGCTAGAAACAGCATCTTGTCTGAATTTTCCAAAGAGAATTATACACGGATTTCAAGCATATATTAAGCACTATTTAACGCAGTAAGTATTATATATCAACATTTATATCAAAATATTAGGATCTATAAGTATCCTGCCTAAAATAACTCAAAAATATTATCTTAAGCTATATCCTCCCAGCATTTATAAGCGTATAAAGATAATGATTATGTTGTTTTTTCATAGGATGTGAAGGTCATAGGCATGATGTTATCGATAAAACGTTTGAATATTACCCACTTAATGCTTCCGCTTTCCATTCTATTTGCTGTGATGCTGGAAATAGGAAGTGCTGATATATTATTGCCAGCTTTAAAAGGTATTCAGGAAATGTATGCGGTTGATAGCACACAAGTAGAACGTTTGGTCAGTTATAATCTCTTGGGACTCGCTCTTTCGAGCTTAATCTATGGTCCTTTATCAGATCGTTTTGGACGTAGGCCGATATATTTGTTTGGGGTAGGGCTGTTTGCCGTGACAGCCGGTTGTTTATGTTTTTTACAAAGTTTTAACCAATTATTAATATTACGTTTGATCCAAGGTTTGGGTGGTGGTGTCTGTGTCACCGTGGGTTTTGCGATGCTCAAAGATCAATATGACAATAAGGGGTATACCAAAACACTAGCATGGATTGGGGCAATTGTGACGGCATCACCAGCTGTTTATCCGTTGATTGGGGCTTATTTACTACACTTTGGAGTATTTTATATTTTTTATTTTACCGCCATAAGCGCCGTGGTTGTTTTCGGTTTACTGTGGCTGTATTTACCAGAAACAAATCATAGCCCTGAGTTTAAATTCAAAAGTTATTTGAAAGACTATAGCATGGTGATCACTGACCACCGATTTATCTTATTTGCGACGATCTTTGGCTTAGCTTATGCAGTCATCTGGGTTTACGTTGCTGTATTTGCTTTATTAGCACTAAAAACATATGGCTTTAGTCCTGAGAATCTGGGTTGGCTATTATTGATTTCAGTGGTCTGCGCAGGCTTGGGATCATATGCTCAGGCAAAATTAATTAATTACTGCTCCATATCACAATGTTTATTGATAGGAATAGTACTGGCCGTGATCAGTGGACTGGGCCTGATGTTGGTTTTTTTGCCGATAGGGGAAGCATGGATATTGATCGGCTTTTCGTCATTGTATTGGTTCAGCAATACATTGATTTTTGCCAATGCCAATGATTTGGCACTGGATTTGTTTCCTGAACATAATGGTATTGCCGCCTCTTATTTGGCTGCTTCTGAGTTATTTTGGAGTGCGGGTACCGTTTGGCTGGGTGCTAGATTGTATAATGGAACAGCGACTCCAATTGCGGTGATTACCTTGGGTTGTGCGGTACTGATGTCCATTATGTTTGTCTTTTTATGGAAGAATAAAGGTGTTTTTTTAAGCGTAGTGGATTAAAATCCACATAGTCAATAGATAAGATGGGAAAATACGACATTATGAAAAAATTAAATACAAGGCCGAGAAAAAAACTGGGATACAAAACGCCTAATGAGCTGTTTATCTGTGAGCAGTAAACCAGGTTTAATAGGCTTAATTAATTTAGATGTTGTTTCTAAGGCCATGCTTGTTTTTATTGATTTAAATTATTACAATAGGCTCTATTTTATACATCATGAGCTTTTAAAACGAGATTAGAGAAAAATCAATTTGATAAAATCATTACTTTATTAGTAAGAGCATATATGGATTATGCCAAAGGGCATATTAAAAAACGTGCTGTAGATGTTTCCTTTGAACAAGAGCCTAATGCAGAGCAATTGTTCTGTGATTATTTTGACATGCTGAAACCAATACACGTTCATGTTAAGTGATCAACCAACTCTTATACAGCAACTTATGGCATTACCTAAAAGCCATTCAATAAATTTCTGATTGCTGCGATGATTGCATGCGCTGTACTCGCTGCAGTATGTTCTTTTACATGGTTAATTCCGACTGCTATTGCTGCAGCTGGTCTCTTTTTTCAATTTAAAAAACCTGGACATCGTGAAAAACTTTATCAGCATGCAATAGACGATAATCCTAATCGGGGTTACGATATGCGTGAAATTGCAGAGGAAGGTCAGCGAGCAGGAAATATGCTTACTAATTTCTAGTAATGACATTTGTAATTAGGTGTGTTGCATTAGCGAGTCGAATACACCGCAAAAACACCCATACTAAGTTTGGTTATTTTGATAATCGGACCTAATGATAAAATAGTATTGGGTGGATTCAAGTCATAAGTGCAACCACCTGCTTGCTATTATTGATGTGATAAAATTCTCATTCGACTGCTACTCCTGATTTCAGCTGATATATTAGCGTGGTGACGAACCATGTTTCTCCTGGTGGTTTTTAGAGTCGTTGCTAACAGGCCCATTTTCAAGAGAGGACTCCTTGACATCAAATATGCGAAGGCCATTGCTTCTTAAACGACGTCCAGGCTTCACCTTAGACAAAGTAACAGTATTAGGTGCTTTTTCATTTGCAATAAGTGGTACGGGTTGTACATCAAAACCCATCAATCGAGATATAGTTGAATAATTAAGAACCGCCTGCATATCGCCATATGCATCTTTTTCCCAAAACGGATACGCTGAAATTTGTCTTTCACAGCCCAAAACCGCAATAGCAGCATTTTTTAATGTATTTCCTGGAGATAATACATAGTCTTTCATTTCCCCAGACAAAGCTTTCAATAACTCAGGATGGCTATGCCAAAAATCAGGCGATAATAAAGGAGAATTAGATCCAATACTAAGTTCAACTCGAAGCTTATGAAAACTACCAGTACAGGCAACCACGTTTGGTGGACGCGTCAGTCCCCATTGACAGCAAAATAATGACCAGTGCTCATGGAGATATTTACTAAATGCGACGACTTGCCCCATAGTATTATCAAATGGAATTGGATCAACGATAAATAAACTGGCAGGATAGCCATCAAAGGAACCTTCGGTTTTTAATATGTTTTCCAGTTCGTCATTTTGTCGCTTTACACCATTAAAATAAATATATACAGGTTTGTTTTTACCTTGCTCTTTATTACGTTTGGAGCCCTGCTTCGCAATATTGATACCATATAACATGCGCCGTAATGTATCGGAGGAATCAAATGCATCTGGGCATAAAACGTGTTTGTCAGATGCTTCTAAATAGGTGCCTGTAAATCCACTCCGCCCGCTCAATACAACAACAATATCAATATCATCTAATGATATATGTTCTGCACCTATAGATTCGGCTATACTAAGGTTTGTCTGGAGTTGAGTTGCAGTTATTGATAGATCAACTTCCGCAATTTTATTTTGTTCAAGTAGATCACGAATAACGCGTTCACTCAGGCTTGCGTTACCATTTATGGTTGTATGTTCCTCAATTGAATCGAGAGTTTCTTCGTCTATTGGTAGCTTATTGTGCATGCATATTGTCTAATCTTATTGGGAAATTATTGTAGCACATAGAAATTTGTAATGTTACCTTGGATTTTTGTGTCAAGGCATACATTGCGGAGCAGTAAGACTTAAAGGCACTACGAGAAAGTGATACGTCAATACAAAAAATAATCTACATTTATTTATTGTTTTTATTTTGGTCAATATAACCCACAGCCACTGAATAGTATTTGCGGAGTTAAATAATTCAAATGCTTTCTTGGCCTTGTATTCAGTCTATGCATTATATTTATTAATGTAGCCTCAGTTACAGTGTCAAAGCATGAACCTTTCTTTAAATATTGCCTAACCAATCCATTGGTATTTTCATTTAATCCTCTTTTCCAAGATGAATATGGATGTGCAAAATAAAACTCTGTATCCAACTGCTCGGATATTTCTTTATGGTAAGCGAACTCAGATCCGTTATCAGCAGTAATTGAATGCACTTTATCTATATATTGTCTTAAAGAGCTCACTGTTACTTGCGTGACATTTTTAGCCGTCTTGCAGGTCACTTTTTTCAAAATAGTAAATTTACTTTTCCGCTCAACTATTGAGACGATAGCCTGTTTGCGATTTTTACCAATAATGGTATCGATTTCCCAATCACCAACACGTTCCTTCTTATCTACAATTTCAGGCCTATCATCAATCATAACTCTATTTTTAATTGGTCCTTCTCTTTTAGGGCTGCCATATCGTTTACGATACTTTTTATTTCGATGTCTTAAATGCTTAAATAAGCACCCTCCTTGTTTCCTGTCTTGTAAAATAAACTGGTATATCCATTCGTGGCTAATTGAAAATATTCTGTGTCGTTTAGCATAGCCGCTGATTTGGTCAGGACTCCAATCTTGCCGTATTTTTTCTATAACGAAACTTTTTATATCTGTATTAAATTTGATATACCTTGGTTTGTATTTCTTGCGATCATCTGCGTAAGTTTGTGCATAATTCGCTTTATAAGCCCAATATCCTAAGCTGCGTCGAACAAAAATAATGTTTTTCTTGAGCTCTCTGCTAATCGTAGATTTATGAACACCTATCTCTTTAGCAATCTGGCTTTGATTATATCCTGCTTTCCAGAGGGCTTGTATTTGGCAACGCTTAAGATAATCTAATTGTTTGTAACTCATAGCCCAACTCCTGTAAAACCAGCAAACATCTTACTCTATGCTTAGTGGTTTTTTTATATACAAAAGTTGCACTTACGACTTGAATCCAAGTTTATGGTATTCAACGATAGAATTAAGCGTATTTCTTAATCTTCGTTGGAGTTACTTATGAAAGTTCAAAAGATCAAATTAAGTCCTTATGAATATAGCGTGAAAAAATTAGGGAGCACATCGGTGCTGTACTAGCTACCGGAGTTGGGAAAAAACCAAAATAACAGTACTTGTAGGCCTAGTATACTTGGTTAAAAAATAGAGTTCATGGGGGAAAAAGGCCTATTCCTATCTTGGTGAATCTATTAAAAACCTGTGTTGATTTATATAAAAGATACCCACATGTTCATTTTACGAGTCTCCTGTGATACATAATTTAACAGAAAACTCTAATTGTTACTTGAGAAATTTTAAGGGATGGTTACCGGCTCGCGAAACCACTTTCGAATATTTTGGGGATAGATTATAGGATTTTCTTATAGCCACAAACAGGAAATAATATAGACAAATAGATTGAATTTGGTTAAAATGCACCATTGTGAATACGGTTAATTTTATGCAAGATTATTATGAAATTTTAAACGTCACCAAGACTGCTTCAGTAGATGAGATTACAAGATCTTATAAAAAATTGGCGTTACAATGCCATCCAGATATTATTCCTCGAAACTTGCGCAGAGAAAATTTACAAGTTACAGAAGAGACTATTAACAAAGCTGTACTTGCTGGAGTCGAGCGCTTTAAAACCTTAAGTCATGCTTATTCGATTCTAACTGATCCAGAAAAGAGAATTCTTTATGATTCAGATGCTAGTGTTCAAGAAGAAAATTATAGTGGGTTTGATTTAGAAGCATTTTTTAAAAATTTCCCCATTGGCGCCCATATTGATAAACAATCATTTAAAAATATGTTGACAAAAATTAATCAAAAATTAGATCAAACTTTGAGTAAATCATCCACAGATTGTGCTATCGAAAAATTGCGTTAGTCATTACTGCTCTCAAAAAAGAGCTGACAGCAGCAGAGCCTCAGAATACAAGTCTTACCCCTCAGACTATTGCACAAAAACCTGATATTATCCCTGGAATTCAGGTATATCAATTTTTATTGGATGCACTGATTGCAATTCAGGAGGCTAAAACTACTAGAGAACCCGTAGCTCATCGTGGATTATTATTAGGAACCCCCATATTACGAGAGTTAATCATTTTAAGTTTAGCAATTTGGCGCTTCATTTGCTTCGCCGTTCTTAAAGTAACTCGCTATTTCAATCATGATAACAGACCCGTTTTCCAAGAAGGCATATGTTTTGGGTTATTTAAACCACCTAAGACTCGAACTTTGTATTATTTAGATTCTTTTGAGAATGCTTTGGAATTTCATAAAAATATGATGTCCTCATCTATGGACGGACTTATGGAACACGGCAAAAGTTATAGCCATCTCTGCTTTCATCCCAAAGATGAGTATTTTGTTGATGAAATTTTGAATTTTTCTATGTGAGCTTCATTTAGATATTTTTTATTAAATATCTAAATTTTTGCGTCAGAGCGCGAGTTCCGGAGTCCTAGGCCTATTGAGTTCATTTGAAATTTGTTCATGACAGTCAAACTCTGAACCTAAGAACTGTAAATTTACTTTTTCGCTCAACAATCGATATAACTGCTTGCTTGTGATTTTTGCCAATGATAGTTTCAATTTCCCAATACCTACTCTTAGTGTATTATCCACAATAGATGGGCGCTCGTCAATAAATAGTCTATTCTTTATTGGCCACTTAGACTACCATATACCTTAGCGTTTGCGATATTTTTTATTTCGGTGTCTTAAGTTCTCAAATAAACACCCTCCTCGTTTCCTGTCTTGTAAAATAAACTGGTATATCCATTTATGGCTAATGGAAAACATTCAGTTATTTTTAATAAAATTGTTCAATATTATTTCAACCAATTCTATTTATGGTTTAATGGATTTTTGTAAACCATATGGGTCTATAATGAAACGTATTACTGCTTTTTGCTTACTAAGCCTTGCTCTCCTTTAGTCGGATCAAGTATGCCGTCATACATCAGGCCGCTACCCTGCTGATACAAGGTACTCATTAGTCCTTGAGAATAATATCGTTGTTTGTTCGGTGCTTTATAACCAGCATCAAGCAACTCATGAAGCACATTGATTTTTGAACCATCAACACCCAAAACGCGACGATTACGCCAGAGAGGTAGCGGGTCACTTTACTAAGCCATTCGTGTTTTCATTAACACCTCTGGTAATCAGTTTTGCTATACCGTTTTTCCTGGCATCGGTGCTACACTGTATTTATCACCTTCAGCCATCAGTGCTGTACGGCGATGTAAAAATAGATTCTTGGGTACAATAGACGTAGAATTAGCCATTTCATGTCTAAACACTTCAACACACAGATCTAAATTACTAGCTAAGCGTGCGGGTATAATAGTTTCTTCTGTGGATTGTTCACTTTTATCAATCGGTCCTTGCTTCACACAAAATGCCCTACCATGAACATATTTAGGTGGAACAAAAGTTATAGGCTCGCTTTCTTTTTCTGGTACAATCACCCAACCCGTATGATCAAGAATCGCTTGATAAGTTGGACTATCGATAACACCAGCTTCAACTGTTTGAGAAAGCTTGCTACGCTCTTTGTCACCCATTGAAGTACGCATCCCTGTTTGACAAAGTTCTAACACAGTCTTTTTTTGCATAGGTGTCGTTGCCTTATCTGCATAGGGAATAGAGGATCGTAACCTTTCAAGGGGATTAGGGTATGTTGAGTAAATATTGTAGTTATTAAGCGTAGCATAAGAAATAATTCTTTGTACCACTATCTCAGCTAATATAGTAACTGACATATCAGGCATACTATTTAGCTCCAATGATAGTTCAACGGCTAGCTTTAACGCAGCGTCGGTGACGACACTAAAACGTTGTGTCTCATCTTCTGGAAGTGCATCATACCATCGCTCCATTCTACGCTTATCTAAACATGCATTAACCATTATGCACAAATCAAGGATACCGGCGACTACACTTGAAAGGTTGACTGATACACCCCCAACAAAGGGAACACTTACGCCAGTAGTAATCTCAGTACTTTTAATCGCAGCACTTACTTTCTCCATCGTGTCTTCTTTCGTACTCTGAGCTTCCTCCTTCACTAATACAGCAAATAATCGATAAGTTTTTTCAATGCAATTAATAAACATGTCCTTAAATAATGTCATTTTACGGTCCAATTCCTCAAGCCGAGCTTGATGTCTTACGTCTTGATTAGTATGTCTTTCGTCTTGCCTAGTTGCAAACATTGTACTGTGGTGTAAAATCAATGTTGTATTGGCTTCAGCCGAATCAGTTTTATTCGAGAATAGTGGTTGCCAGCCATCTTTTATATACTGCACCACGTCTGTTGCAAATACAGAAGAACGTCCTTGTTGTGTGTTCATCGCTAGGTTATAAAGTACTGCTATTTTTTCCTTATCTAACCTGATAGCATCTAAATAATGCAACTCTTTGAGCTCTGTATTTTGACCATTCTTATATAAACCTAAAATCTCTTGACGACGCCCAGGATCCTCAAACACAGCACATTTCAAACTTGCAAGCACCGTAATCAAAGATTTTGATTTTTTGTATTCCGCCTGAAAAAAACCTTGCATACGTTCATGTAGGCCCTCTAGCATTCTTTGTTCTTCTACTGTTTCATTTGATTGATTTTTTTGAGGAATAAGATCAGACCAAGAATCGCAAATGTATTGTGCTATAGCTTGTGAAAATTCTGACTCCGGGGTTTCTATCGGCATTTTTTTTAATGGCTGGTATGCTTTCTGTATGAAGTCTTTATCATAAAGAATCATATTCAACAAATACTCTTCCTTTCCACGTAATTTAGGAATGCGGTCATCTGGAATACTACGGTAGTAATGAAGCACTATCTCTTGAAACTCAGCATAGTTAAATAATAAATCTAAGCTGCTAGTGAAATTTGTTGTATAGGATACATTTTTATCTTTAACACTCGCTCGTTTCAGCAAACGAAGTGGAGTACTATTCACAAATGAGCTTTCTTTACTTTCCATGTAATTATTAAAATGACATTGTATTTTCTGTTTTATATCGTTTAT
Organism: Gammaproteobacteria bacterium; assembly: GCA_024742995.1. Classification (GTDB taxonomy): domain Bacteria; phylum Pseudomonadota; class Gammaproteobacteria; order Legionellales; family Legionellaceae. The sequence goes on along the minus strand of JANSXK010000001.1, from coordinate 167,135 downwards.
AAATGCACTTTCTTTCTCTGCAGAAGTCATTGTTTCAGTGCTTGTGTCTTCCAATTTTAAACTAGCATGGACTTTGTCTTTGACTGGAGTCAACATGCCTTCGTTGTTATTTTTTCGGTTGTTATTTTTAACGGGCGTCCGAAAAGCTTCGATAGTGGTAACTCTAGGATGACGTTCTAGCAGCGCTCTATACTCATTTAGAAAATCATGAGAAATATTCATTGTGGAAATATATTTCAGAATAGTATTAACAGCTTCAATATTTGGAAGAATCTTGAGAATTTTATACAAGTACTGTGAATGTTCATCTTGTTTTCCAGTATCTAGAGTAGTAAGTAAATCATCTAATTTAGATTCCTCAGTACTTTGCTTTAGTATTTCCAGAATGGAGACAATTTTTTCTGACATTTCGACTCGAGATTCGCATCCAATAATATCTGCTTCTAGACCTGCAATTTCATTTCTTAGTCCTGTAATAAAATGTCCAATTACTGGGTGATTTTCATTTTTTCCGAAGAGGCAGAGTGCTTGACTTTTTTGGGTTCCTGGAGCTCGTTTTTTTCGAAACTTGGCTATACAATTATGACCATCCTCAGAGATAGTAATTTGATTCGGATCTATTTCATAATATTCTACTACTGTGTTGGCATCAGGAGCGGTTATTTCTTGATAACGAATTTCCGTTCTTGTAAGGCATGCACCCGTATAAGTAACTTCTAGGTCAAAGGTACTTTCAACAAATCTAGTCGTCAATTTCTTTACAAGAGCAGCGCCCGTAAAAATAACAGCAGCTGGAAGGATGGTATAACCAAATGCAACCCCAAACGTGCTAAGCCAAACACTACCAGTTAAGCTACTGGCAGCAGCATAAGACGCAGCATAATAGCTTGCAAGGTAGGCGGAATATCCTGCATAGCCTGCAGAAGTAACAAGTCCCGTCAGACTGGAGCCTTCGATAAAAGTGTAGGATCTGTTGTCCCCGGTCATTGTTACATACTCTACTTCTTCTTCAGCACTCAAATCTCGTAATTGTTGCTCAGCTACAATTTTTTTTCCCTGCAGCTCAGAAAGTTGATTTCTGTACTGAATAAGCGTTTTTTTTTCATTTTCTAGATCTTGACTTATTTTATCTCGCTGTTTTATTGGGGGCAATTTCTTATAATCTCGTAATTGCGATCTATAAGATTCACTCAAATATTGCTGCTCAAACGTAATACGCTCATGGCGCATCAGATCTAAATAAGGTAGGATAAAATCCTCTCGAAGTTCACTTCTAAATTTTATTATTTCAGAAGTATTAAAATCAAGCATTCGCGGGTCAATAGGGCCCATCTCTCTAACCGTTAAAAAAATTTTTTCACGACCCTCACCTTTGTCTAAAGGGTCGATAAATAAAAGACGGTCATCTACGGTGTTTTGGATAATAGAACATACTTCTCTTTGTCTTTTTAATGCTGTAAATGCTTGGGGAGATGCGGCTGAACCCATCTGTTCTTCTAAAAGCAGTATAAAACACCCTATTTCATCTCGTATTCTCTCATGATCAAGTTTTTCACCACGTTTGTCCATAAATACAAATAAAATATTTTCTGAACTTAAACAGTTATTTAACTGCTCTAGAAAAAATAGCTGACTGAGCAATTCAGTAAAATCGCCAAAAAGATTTCCCTGACCTGCTATTAAGATATTGAAGTCAATTACTATAAGTAGTTTGTTCTTATTTGATCGCTTAAGCATTTCTTCTAGCATTAGAGCATTTGCTAGTTGACTATTATTATCGGTGTCTTTAAATCCAGGCGTATCTATAAATAGAGTGTCTCCTGCTTTATAGGCTGTAATATACTTAGTAGTGGAGCCTATACTACCTATTTTAGGAATGTCTGAGCGATTTTCGTCTTGAGTAGATGGGTAGAGATTACCTAAGCGCCTGCCCATATATCCTGCTCGAGGATCCTTAGAGAGCTCGTTACGTATTTTAGTGGTCCATTTGATTAAAGGTGTTCCAAGCAAATAGTTGATTAACGTACTCTTGCCTGCACCCGAAAGTCCAATTACCAGTACATCACGCTCTGTTACATGTTCAGGCAATTGAGAAAAACCGTCTTTGATACAACGAGCTTGTGCTAATATATTTCTTTTTCTAATGTCGCGTGTTGGAGTATCATACTTTTCCTCCATATCTAAAAACTCCTCTCCGAAATTAACAATACATTAATAAAGAGTAAAACTTTACATTAATAAAGAGTAAAACTTTGTTAAGTTCAGAACTTTTCGGCAACACTATATTGATGCACGCTGTTGTTGTCAATGGCTATTTGGATTTGTTAACGGTCGCGTTTGTCTTACGTATTGGGACTATACTGATTGGGGATTGGAGATTTCACTAGACTTAATAGAAATTTTTTTGCGTAAAAGTAATCACTCAGATTTAACTAAAGCGAAAAATAAGGATTAAGTCAACTGTGCTTACGTGTGCTTTAGGCATAAACTGCGATAGCGCTGATTTAGAATCGCTCTTTTGACGCAACACAACTGCAATGCTCGATCAAGATCTCACATAGCTATTCTCAATTCTTTTTTTCCATTCAAGAAGATGACGATAAGATGCCTAAATAATCATTGCGACCTAGTTTAAGTTACTCTTGCTTAGCATCCTACCTTAACGCCTTGAGTTACTTACTTTTAAAAGGCGCTCTTGAGCATAAGTAAATTTGCTGATTGTTCTCAAATCACAATTTCTGCACCGGTTATTTTTGCTCTTAGTTCCAAAGATAATTTATCAAAGGCTACATCCAAAATGTTTAAATCATACTCATACAGCTTATGTTTAAAAATTAATTCATTAATGTCCATTATTTTTTTTTCATGTAATTTATTTTGTATAATTTTCAATCTTTTATCTAGCTTAGCTTTTTGTTGTATTAAGATTGCTTCTTTTTCGTGTAAGGTTTTTTTGACTCTAGTCATGTTGAAATTCCAGCTCCATAATGTTTAAAACACCCAGTCTAACAGATTGGAATATCAAGTCACCAATATATTTAACACAATATCAACTCTCTGAAGCTCGTATATTACCCCCTTTTAGTAGCTAATATTTTATTTTTTAACTCAATGGATAGTTTTTCAAATTCTTTTTCCAAAATATGGTATTCAAACTCATGCAATCCATATTTACACGCTATCCCACTTATTTTTTCTATTTTTTCAGAAAGCAAAGGATTTTCTTTAAGACCGATGATTCTTTTATAAGGCTTCATGATTTCCCTAAAAATCCATTTACGCACAATATTATACGATTCACAGGGTTTTTACAATGAAAAACAATAATTCCCTGAATTTATTGAAGCGCCATGATGACTACATTTTTCTACAAAAAATGGTTTTTATAAAAAAAATAATTTTTAACCAAATTATCAAAAGTCGCCATTATTTAAATTTATGACATTATATTGTTTTTTTATGTGTTTGTGTTATCTTCATTTTCAATTGCATTGAAGGGGTTTTTCTAAAAACTTATATTTCACGATTCAAAGGAAGAATAATTGGGGCAGGATGTCCTGTAGAAATGCATCTATTCTCGGATTTAATCACATCGCACATTAATATAATGTGCGCACTCCCCTGCTGAAATCAATATGTGAATGCCTTTTAAATGTAGTTGCTGTGATTACATGGTTTATTTCTCAACAAAATACAGGTGATGTATGGATCAAAGGACTGGAAAGGAAGATGAGGTTATTCGAGAATGTGTTGAGGTTAATTCTCATGAAACTTGGATTGAGCACAATGAGACCTTAACGACGCAACAAGGCATCACCAGCATGCTTGAAGAATGGATTCAAGCACAGCTTGAGAATGAATATGAATACTGGTAGTGTGTCTTCTGCCTCAGAATTTTGATATGCCCATATACCAAACGGGCAAGCATACCTGGCAATCACAATCAATTAGCATAAGATCGTGACTGTTGCGCTCTCACCGTCTCCATAGAAAAAGTTGTTAAAATTCTCAAAGTGGCAGTAAAAATCAAAATCAGCCGAAATAAACCGCAATAAAGCTTGATTTTAGCCAACAATAGGCCATAATTTACACATATGAGCCTGAGATTGTCATGCCAATACTTCTAAGAATGATTCAAGCATTCCAGCAAGCCGGACTAAGGGATGCCAACAACCTACCCTATACGGAAGCCAGTTTAGTAACAATATTGGCTAAAGAAACTTGTGCGATGCAACGAGAATTAGCCGTTCCTTTGCGTAACCTTGCTGTGCACCATCTACGAACCAGCAACCAAAGTCGTGCCATACAATTTAGAAAATCCTGTGATTTATATATTGTAAATGGCACGGAGTCCTACGAACAATTAACAAGAATAAATCGCACGTCTCCAAATACATATATATTTTACCCTAATCAAGGTAGCATTATTTTCTATGCTAAAAACGAACACAATGAAATTGTGTCGCAAGAGTTTGCTTTAACCAAAGATCAATCCTCTGCCCTAACAAAAGATATCGAAAAAATGGACCAAAAAAAACACGATTTCCCCATCCCTTTAGACTGGGATGACATCACCAATATCCGCACAGTACTAGGTAATATATTTCTAACCTTTGATCCGATAGAAAGACCTTATGAAATAGATTTTTTAAGGGGTCAATTACAAACATTATCATTGCCCGACCCAAAAAAACTAAGCGAAACTGAGCATCCTTCTCGTACCGTCACCTTAGACCAATGGCTGCGAAATGAAGCTCGCAATGGTACTTGGGGCGCTGATGATTCTGCATCTGCTTTAGCTGAAGCCTTGGATTGCGATTTAATCATTCGACGTAGACATGGCCCTCTTTCAGAATTTTCAACTACTACGTCATCAGCGCCCACTTTAATGCTTCAACATAACGGCAGCAATCATTGGGAATCAGCAACACACCCTAATACATTAGGGGATGGCAATTGCTTGTTTAATGCCATAGGACTGGAGCTAAGAGCAGTTTATTTGGCTGAGAACTATCAACTCAATCCACAAGTTCACGCTGGTGCCCCACCACCTCCGGAATTACCACAATTACACCAGAAAGCGCCTCAGGTCCAACAAACGTGTATTGCAACAACTACTACCGTAAGACCAGCGCAAGTTGATACTGGACCACGCCATAAGAAGCGAAAAAAAAATTATCCTGACTCACTTTTCTCGCAACATGAAGCACCGTTCCGGGATGATAAAAAAAAACACACTGCCCATGAATACAAACATAAAATACCCATCAAACCCGTCAACATTATTGAAAGAAAAATGATTGGGGAAAGAGCGATTGAAGACATACAACGAGATGTTGTTGATGCGCTTGCAGTCCATGGCACCAAAGACTACAACTATAGCGTGCAGCAAAAATTTAACCAGACCTACTTTGTTGCCGTGTCTAATTCTATGGGTCATCCTTTATTGGAGATTGAGGCACACAAAGCTAGCGTTCATAAGGGGTTCACAAAAGACAAAGCGCTTGATAATAACCAAAAAGCCAGGTTGGTATTAAAGTCGATGGGTATTCCACCTGACATTCCAGAAGAGATCCATGTTAGTAAACCCAAAACCTCACTTGGTGCTGCTATTTTACAGCTGCATCAAGAACTAAAAGAAAATAGCGGTGAATCATTTGAAGCCAGGTTTTAAAAATTCGTAATTAATCCAATGTTTATAACCTTAACTAGCCTAAATAGGCTACCAAGACTTCTTCTGTGGTTACAGATGGCACGCCCATATAATGCATGGCTCTTTTATACGATGCTGTTCCTGGTTTTCGTCGTTTTTTGTATGGCCAGCGTGACTTTAGCAAGAATTGCCATCTTGCTTCACTTTTAACGCTTTCAATGCCCCGTATGGGTTGCATATCAGGCAAATACACGTTTTTTGCTCTGGTGCCTATGCATACTGACTGCGCTCCAACGGTAGATCCCAGTGATACAACGGCATGAGCAATAGACACGGCTGGCAGCGTATTTGATTGAGTGATGACATGGCTAGGATCCATACCTGAATCCAACAATGGCTGTATATAATAATCATCCAAAAGCGCTTGTAGTTTCTTTTCAGGATACCCTTTAATACCGGGATGTAGTGTAATTCTAAGTTTATAGTGCTCAGCAAAATCTTTGAAATTATCCAAAAATAGTTTGAAAGCAAGTGCTTCCCTCCCCTCTTTTGAAAGATGAACATCATATCTCCCCGCCCATACAATTATTTTGTCTGATGGCTCTACATGAAGCATATTACGAATTTGTGTGCTGTTTTTTACATTATCAAGATATTGTTGTTGCCAAGTATCAATATCACCATGGCGACCCAATAAAACAGCTGGTTTTTTTATCATCTTGCTTTCTGCAATGAGTGCCACAGCATCTTGTTGCGCAAAGCGAGAAGTCATAAAAAACGCCTCTGCATAGGGTAGAAAGTTTTGCACCCTATCAGGATCAAAACCTATATCAAAGTAAATGAGTCGTTGTTTTGTCGGTGGAAGCGCTACTGCAATTTGCGTTTGGATAATGGCTGCGGATCCAAGCACAATATATTGATAATCTTGGCAATATGAGACTACTTCTTGCACATAATCATCATCAAAAGAAATGTTATTCTCATCATTTTGACCTAATCCTTGGTCAATAAAACTAGGAATACGTATGACCGGATTCAAAGATTGGGGTAAATTGTTTTTAGCTGTTTGCCCAACGGGAATAATTGACACACGATAATGATCAGTTTGATTCATAAAATTTTGGATTGTTGGCAACAAAGCTTTTGTTTCACCTGTATGAAATAGAACAAACGCAATATGCTTCATGAGTGTACCTAATATCTATACTTAAGACAGGTTTGGGTTTGGCTAGAAGTTTGTGGTTTTGATGCCTAACCCTTTTTGCATAACATGCGCTGCGCGCTCGGACCATTCTGAGGCGATAGAAGCATGATTTAAGGATAATTCAAAGATATTTTGAACAAACGCCACATAAGCATCAGAGGCATTATTCATTGCTAATCTATCGGATTCTTGCATATCACAAGACAGCCCTGATTTTTCTACTTGTTTGTAATCTAGCTGTGATTTGAATTGTTCGTTGCATTGTTTTAAATTTTGGTTCAATGCGTCGATCCACCAATGAAATAGCGTTCTACCGTAATCATTTTTTTGCGTCTTCTTTGACATCTCATCACCTCTATTGATAGGTAGTGCCTTTATCTTAATCCATACCCCAGCCGTGACTATCCAATAACGATTGCCCAGTTAAAGCGTTTGAGTCAAATCCGGCAAAAAACACAGCTAGATTTGCAACATCATCCAACGTTGTAAATTCACCATCGGCTGTATCAACCAATAACACTTTTTTGATGACCTCCTCCTCACTCATTCCTAATTCTTTTGCCTGCTCAGGAATTTGTTTTTCAACCAAGGGAGTCCGTACATAACCAGGACAAATGACATTGGAGCGTACACCATGCTCGGCACCTTCCAGAGCAACAACCCGACATAGTCCTAATAAACCATGCTTACAGGTGACATAAGGGGCTTTTAATTTAGACGCTACTTTGGAGTGTGCGGAACCCATATAAATAATACTACCGCCGCGTTTTTGTGGATACATGACACGCAACGCCGCTTTTGTGGTCAAAAAAGCACCATTCAAGTGAACATCAAGCATCATTTGCCAATCTTTCAACGACAATTGATCGATAGGATCAATGTGTTGAACACCAGCATTACTGATTAAGATGTCTAACCCTCCAAAATGCTTCACTGCGGCGTCAAATCCATCGTTCACTTGCTTTTCATCAGTCACATTCATCGCCACACCAAAAGCTTTGCCACCCTCTTTTTCTATACTTGCTGCGGCTTGTTCTGCGGTAGACAAGTCCAAATCTGCAATGACTACTTTCGCCCCTTTTTTAGCAAAGACTTGGGCAATATGAAGTCCTATCCCACTGGCTGCACCAGTAATTAAAGCCACTTTATCTTTGATACTCATCATAGTTCCTTATTTGTTATCTTCTTGGTTTGATAAATAGTCGTAGACAACTTCTCCGTAAGGTAGCGTTAAATCAGTTAAAATATGACTAGCCGACACCACATGCTTGACAGGTAATGCTGACACAGGCGCAAGGGCGTGTGCAAAAAATTGTAGTGCTGCAGGTCCTGACCAGGCACTTTTAATCACCACATCTTCAGCACGATAACGAACCAATTCACAGATTCGTGCACTGCCGTCAACATGAGGAATGATTTTTAATAGAAACCCTGGGGCAGATATGGCTTTTTTACACTCTTCATGATCCAGTGGGTAATATTTATATCCCATCGAACCGATGGCAACGTAAATATCACCATACTTTAATTTACCAACCAACGTATCTGTCTCAATGTTCAAACTAACTGTGGCTAACTTTTTAGGAAATCCCCACAGTTCGCGACCGGCAACAATCGGCGATAAGTCATCTAGATACATCTCATGCACATAACCACCCGTTTCACCCTTATAATTGACCGTAATAACCTGGCCACTTTCTGTGTATGAACCAAACCCATTAGAATCTGGCATGTGAATAAATTCATATTTGACAATATTGTCAACAATTTCTAAGGGTTCTGGTACAACAGCTTTTAAAGCGTCCATATCGGTTTCATACGAGATGGTAAGAAACTCACGGTTTACAAAATGATACGGTCCTTTAGGATAAGCTGGTGCTGTCAGTGGCATCGAAAACGCTTTTTTTACTACGTCTGATTTATTCATATGATTTATCCTTTTAAAGGTCTCCTTTACGCATCAATCGTGTCGCATTGTTGGGAGCTTCGTAAAACCGGCAGTGTAAATCGTCTAACGGGTAATTCCACTGATCTTGTTCAGCCAGTAAGGCTTTAAAATCCTTATACCCAGCTATGATCCGTTTTTGGGTCGTGACTTGGCCAAAATTATAATCTTTAGAAGCACTACGGTGGATCCTGGCGCTATAGGCAAGATGCACTAAGGTATAATGATAGGGATCTTCCTCCGCAATAATATCTTCAATCAAATGGTGTTTTTTTGCGGGAACCAGTGACGCAACTTCTTTTAATTTGTATTGTAAGTTTTGTCTTTCAACATAGTGAATAATGGACCTTCTGGCATGTGTACTATAACCAATGTCTTTCGTGCGTTCAGACACGCCATCCATATCTGTAGGGACAAAAGGAATACCGCCAAAACAATCGATGACAAAGCAAAGCGTATCAGCACCAGGTTTGGCATCAAGGATGACTTCTAGTGGTGTATTGGAATGTATCCCTCCATCCCAATAATACTCGTTATCAATTTTAACCGCTGGAAAACCAGGTGGTAAGGCCGCACTTCCCATGATGTGATCTGGCGTGATTAAATAATTGATATTATTAAAGTAGACTAAAAATCCTGTACTGGCTTGTACAGCGCCCAAGCTTAGGCGAGTTTTGCTTTTGTTTAATAGATCAAAATCAATGAGATCAAGAAGAGTTTGTCTTAATGGCGAAGTGTCGTAAAAGCTTAATTTATCGGGTGTACCAGCCATTTGTAGATAAGGTGAATTCCATCGGGGCCTGTAAAATGCACGTTGTCCAAGTGTCAAAGCAGCAGTTGCACCCAAATGATTATATAAATCTAAGGTTGTGGCAGAATGTCCGAAGATATCAAACACAGAATAGGTTGACACTAATCGCCAAAACTCTTCCAGCCTAGGGATACGATCTTCGGGTTTATTTCCTACGACAATAGCTGCTTGTATGGCTCCAATGGAAGTGGCTGCAATCCAATCTGGCTCATACCCTGCCTCCAATAACCCCTTAAGTGCCCCCATCTGATAAGCGCCAAGAGATCCACCACCTTGTAATACAAATGCAACACGAGAATATTTACCAGTATGACGTGGACGAAGCTTTTTGAAACGATCTTTATTCGGATTATTATGTTTTGGATCAGTCGACTTATGATGAGATTGCTTATCCATCCACTTGAGCTCCATTGCTACTTATAGATTATATATAGTACAATAAATGGTTATTATCAAGCTGGATGGGATTTGGGTTCAACTCATAGGTACGACTTTGCTCTACAAACAAGCGCCTAAGAAGTTGGCAGTGAAATACCTAACCCCTTTGCAATACGCTCACCATAATTCGAGTCAGCTTTATAAAAATGCATTACCTGACGTAGTTGAATGTCTTCGGGGACCGATTGTATGGCGCGAACGATATTATCAGTCAATTGTGTTTTTTGATCATCATTCATAAGACGATATAAATCTCCGGCCTGACTGTAATCATCGTTATTGTCACGATGATCATAGCGCTCTGCATCACCTGATATTTTTAATGGCGGTTCTGCAAATTGCTTGTCGTCTACTGGCCCGCTCACACTATTGGGCTGATAATTCACTTGGCCACCATAATTATCGTCAAAACACATGCTGCCATCCCTATTATAAGTATTCACAGGACAGTGTGGACGGTTAACTGGCAGGCGTTCATAATTGATGCCAATGCGATAGCGATGCGTATCAGGATATGAGAAAAGACGTCCTTGCAGCATTTTATCAGGAGAAAAGCCCATGCCATGAGGTACATTTGAAGGCGCAAATGCTGCTTGTTCTACTTCCGCAAAATAGTTTTCAGGGTTCCGGTTTAGTTCTAGCATACCCACGTCCATGGGAGGATAGTCTTTTTGAGGCCAAACTTTGGTGAGATCAAACGGATTGATATGATAAGTTTCTGCATCTTTTTCTGGCATGATTTGAATTTGAACTTTCCATTTTGGAAAATCACCCTGTTCAATTGTGGTATGTAAATCGCGACGATGATAATCCAAATCCTCACCGGCAATTTTCGCTGCCTCAGCATCGGTCAAACATTGAATTCCTTGCATGGTCTTGAAATGCCACTTCACCCAAAAACGTTCTCCCTTCTCATTCCACAAACTGAATGTATGCGAGGAAAAGCCATGCATATGTCGGTAAGATGCCGGGATACCACGATCAGAAAACAATATGGTCAATTGATGCAGTGATTCAGGAGATAGACTCCAAAAATCCCACTGCATCGTATTATCGCGCATGCCAGTGGCAGGATGTCGCTTTTGGGAATGAATAAAATCTTGGAATTTAAGGGGATCTCGTACAAAAAATACAGGTGTATTATTCCCCACAAGATCCCAATTGCCCTCTTCCGTATAAAATTTACAAGCGAACCCTCGGGGATCACGCGCTGTATCTGCAGAACCCTGCTCACCAGCCACGGTTGAAAAACGCAGGAACATATCACAGGTCTTGCCAACTTTGGCAAATAATTTCGCACAAGTATATTTAGAAATATCATGCGTGATGGTCAATGTACCATACGCACCAGCACCTTTGGCATGCACGACTCTCTCTGGCACCCTCTCCCTATTGAAATGAGCCATGCGCTCAATCAATTGATGATCAGAAAGTAACACAGGACCACGCGCTCCTGCGGTCAAGCTATTTTGGTTATCAGCGACTGGTGCGCCTGCATCAGTCGTCATAAAGGGACATTTGGTCATAGTCATATCCTTGTTTAAATTCCAATAAAAATTTTCTTGCGATACATAATTGTCAATATTAATAACCAGAATAACCCTGTGGTAATGGCATAATATAACGATGCATACGGCAAACTTGCCCAGCCAAAGGCATGCTGAATGATATAGTTTCTTAAGTTACAGTTATGGCCATTGCCACAGGGCACATGGATCAGCAATTGAATTTTAAAAAACAAAACATGCAGAAAAAATACAACAATGGCATTAAGTCCAAAAATTTCAAAAGGCTTGGACCATTGTTTGTATTGTTTGATTTCTATTACCCAATAACATGCTGCAAAAATATATAAAGCCAAGCCCCCTGTCCAAAGCATATATGAGCTGGTCCAGAGTGCTTTATTAATCGGAAACCACTGCCCCCATGTCCAGCCTAAGAAAGAGCAAACGGTGCCCGCAATAATCAGACCACATAGTTTTTTATGCTGAGAAATCTTGGTCCTTAATCCTATACCTACCAAATTACCTAATAATGCAGTGGCGATCGCGGGTAATGTGCTGAGTAGTCCTTCGGGATCAAACGCTTTCCCATATAAATGCTTTGAACTAAAAAGGAATCGATCCACATATGCAGCAACGTTACCCTCAGGACTCAAATTACCAGTACCATAATGAAGTAAAGGTACATGCATCATGATCAACCAATAACCTACCAATAAAATAACCGTTAAACAAGCTTGCATCCAAGTATTCAAGAATAGAAATGCTGAAGCTGCAAATAAATAACACAATGCAATGCGCTGGAGCACACCATAAATTCGGATAGTGGATAGGCTACCTACTGTTAAATGATGTGGAAACATATGTAACAAAAGTCCCAATCCAAAAATAATCACGGTTCGCTGGCAGATATAGGTGAATATATCTGATCTGGGAATACCCAATTGAATTTTTTTGGATATGGAAAAAGATAAAGAAACGCCCATCGCAAAGATAAAAAAGGGGAATACCACATCTGCTATCGTACAACCATGCCACTCAGAGTGCTCTAAAGCGGCATAAGGTGAAACAATAATAACGTTGACGATGATCATGGTGGCAATGGTGATGCCACGAAATACATCGAGTGATAATAGTCTTTGTGTTTTTTGCATCATACTCCTCTTGGGCGCGTGTCCTACAATGTCATGAATTGAATTTTTTGTTTTTCATCTAGCAATTGATAAATCTTATGATAAGTGATAACTATGCGCTTTTGGACCTCGACCAACAATTTCTCCTGTTGTGTCACAAATTCTTGAAGTTTATTGAGATCAATGGCATCTGTGGTTTGCACCAATTGTTTTTCCATTTCATTCGTACTTAAAGCACTGCCATCAAAATCCAAAAAAGTTTGCTGATCTTTCTGTTGTAACTCTTTAATTAAAGGATTAATTTTGGCTTTCTGTGCTGGATTTAGTTTGAGTTTATCCAAATGTGCCAAGGGATCATAATTCGGTTTGTTTGGTTTTTTTAACAATTGATCCTGGCATTGGGCCCATAAACGAAAATACTGATGTTCCTCTTCTTGAAGTGCTTTATATTTGGCTTTTTGTGCATCTTTCAAAATGGTATACAATTGATGCCTTAACAGGGTCATTTCTGTTTGACTGGCGACCATATTAGAGTTTAATTCAAATAATAATTGACTCATTTGTGATTCATCAATCTTAGGTGTTTTGATTAATTGATTCAACTTGGTATTGGTGGCAATAAACTGCCGATTTAAAAGACGTTCACTTTTAGTATAATTTTTTTTCATTAACCTAAATTTGGTTTTTTGTGATGGATTTAAATCAAGTTCACTGATACGGGATAAAACACTAGGATTAGGAAGATTCAAAAGTTCTTGGTGAGCACTTATATCACAGTTTTCAGCAGAGTACGCAGCTGAGCTACTGATTCCAAGTCCCAGTATGATTAAAAGTATTTGTCTTTTTATCATCGGCGCTGCCTCCTCACAAACCTTTTACCAAGACTTACATAATTGCATCTAAAACACTCATAAATCAAGTAAAAACTAACCTCATAACACTTCATCTTCATTGACAAAACAACTGTATTTTGCAAATATTGCCAAACTAATACAGTATAAGTAAAAGGTTAATTGAATGAAAAAAACGTCAGGTTTTCTGATGTTCGCAATAACAGTACCACTTTATGCAGGTTCGATTGGTTCGACAATGATTGAAAATGCTTGGTATGGCTCTATTGGTACAGGATACTCATGGACACGTTTACCCGGTATCAATAACCCCAATCCTAGCGACTGGGATGCTTCTGCAGAGGGATACGACAGCAGTTTGGGTAATCGTGGGTTTTATACCTTTGAAATTGGGAAAGAAGTTCAACATTATGTTGATGTGAGCTTGATGTATTTAAATCACGAAACCTTTAATTATCAAATGTACCAACAAGGAATATCTTCAACAGCAGGTTTTACTGGTGACAAGCGTAACCGTTATTTTAATTTGAATAACCGCGCCCTATTGGTCAGTGGATTTATTCATCCTGATCACGATTGGTATAAAATTCAGACTGTAAGCTTAAGTCCCTTTATAGGCGGCGGGGTTGGATATGCACTCAACCAAATTGATAATTTTTACACCGTAGGTACAACAACTGTCAGTGGTACTACAGTTGGTTCAACAACATCAATTGGTAATCCTGTGTCTACCAATAGCTTTGCTTGGCAAGCGTCGGCTGGATTGAGCATCAGGCCACAAAACCATCTCAGTCTAGATGTGGGTTATCGTTATTATGATGGTGGAAGCTTTAACGGTTCCAATATTTTGTATTCGAATACGACAGGCCAAACCCCTGTAACGCCCTGGGTAGGCAGGTTATCGGCAAATCAATTGTATATTGATTTCAAATATACGCTCTAGGAAACAAGCTGCTTATTTACTCGCTACTGTTTTCAATTCATCCAATCTAGATACTTGATGTGTATAATTATCGCTATCCAGAATTTTCTGTGACCAATATAAAAACAATGAGCTAAAAGGTAGGATGAGAGCAAGATCGAAGGGGAATGTTAGCAATCCAAGACCTCCAAATGAGCCGTAATACGAAATGGTTAATAGAGAAACCATATATGTTACAAACCAATAGAGTGATGGGCCCTGAGAAAAAGGGTTCATTTTTTTATAGGTCGTATATAAAGTCAGCCCAAGCAACAAAGCAACATTGAGTTTCCATAGTATGTCAAAGCCACACCAGTACAACATAAGATTACACAAATAAAAGGACAAATGAGATATAAACCGAGCAAGATATAATTTAAAAGGCCGTGGCATATCCGGACGCAAATGACGCATGGCTAACAAACAAATAGGACCCACGCCGTAGGACAAAATGCTGGCAGATGACAGAAAAGCAACTAGTTTTTGCCATCCTGGGAATGGCAAAAAGGATAGGATGCCCACAAAAAGATTCACGTATAAAGTCATATATGGAATTTTATGACGATTGACTTTTAAAAAGAGCTTGGGTAAATGCTGATGCAAAGCCATGCCATAAATGATGCGTGACGTGGCTGCAGTATAAACAAGCGTTGTGCCAAAAGGAGAAAAAGCAGCGTCAATCATCAATAACGTTGCAACCCATCCCAAACCCAATAACAACGTTAACCCCACCAAAGGCCCGCTATCACCAGGGTAATGTAAATTTGCCCACCCATGAACCAAGTATTTTTCTGGAACTGCTGCGATAAAAGATAATTCCAGCATAAAATACAACAAAAACCCGATTAAAACGGCGCCCAGAATACCAATGGGAATATTCCGTTGCGGGTTTATCACTTCTCCTGCCAACATCAACCCATTTTGAAAACCTGCAAATGCAAATACCACGCCACCCGCAGATAAAGTTGATAAAACTTCCATCCAATCCGGCGCCCCTCCAAGATTGATGTGAATATTCGCCATAGATGGTGAATAGTATAATAAACTTGCGATAGCAATGCCCGGCAAAATAAACTTTATCAAACTGACGTATTTATTAAATTCTACTAATGCTCTAATACCATAGGTGTTCAACACAACTACAAATAACATGATTAACGCTGCAACCACATATCCATAAGGAGAAAGGCTGAGTCTAATACCACTGCCCTCTGCAATTAAAATGGGGAAAAAATGACTGCCATATTGCAATATGGCTTGGATTTCTATGGGCGTCATCACGACGTAAGATAACCACGTTGCCCAAGCGTAAAGAAAACCAACTTCTGTGCCATGTGTGAGCGTAGGATAATTGGCTAATCCTCCAGAAATGGGAAACATTGTGCCTAATTCACATAAAGGCAATGCCACAAACAGCATAAAAACAGCCGCGATCACCCAAGAAATCAACGCATTACTACCCGCCATTTGTGCAGTAATATAAGGACTAAACAACCAACCTGATCCAATCATACCCCCTGCAGACGCCACCAAAATATTTATGGTTGAAATGTCACGCTTTAGCTTGGGCATCCGGAGTCCTTATTCGTGATGTAATGGATCGTTACATAAAAAATCCCATTCACTCATCCTAACGAGGGGTTATTTAAAAAGCAAGAACCGTATTTGACTAAAAAAAACTTCTAGCTTAGAATGGGTCATTGCTGCAAATAGGATGATGACCATATGGCGCTTACACAAGAACAGATAAAAAAAGCCGTGCAAGATGCTAAAGCGCAAGAAGCTGGTGATCAAGCAATTACGCCAAATGCAGGAAAAATTACTAAATTAAAACTTGATGAAAAAGATAAAGAACGCGACATTATCAGTTTGTTCAAAGAGCATTTCGGTGCAAAGCCCGGGTTCAAAGAACCTGTCGTTAATCCAGATGGCAGCATTTCTTTTTCTTTCCCTAAAAAAGGGGATGCCGAATCATTTTGTCTTGATGTAGCAAGCCAAGGTCATCAATTTCTCATTGCAAATGCAGAAGGCAAAGTGATGGGGTATTCTAATGGTGACGGAAAATTTTATCATGCTGACGGCAGTGAATTCCAAGCCGGAGACGAATTACAACCTTCAACTACCTCAATAGAAGATTTTAAAAATTCAGAACCCAGGAGGCCATTCGGTGGCTCCTAGTACGCCATAGCTTAAATACACCTCCTTTTTATCTATCTGCGCTTTGTTTATTTAAAAGTCACATTCGCTGTAAGATTATTTGTGCCCTATACTGATAACAGTTTGCACTTTGGGTACGAAAATGGCTGAAAAAGATCAACAACCTCTAAATGCTATAGGTCTAACTGCTGAAGATGAGGATGAAATTAAGAAAACAGAAACTGTAATAGATAGGAAAAAAGCAAGGTCAGGAGACGGTTTTGCTAACGAGTCGACAGCATGCTTGAGCCACATTCAAGAACAGCTTGCGAGCAACAATGAAAGTAATGCTTCTGAAAACGATAAACTAGCGTTCAAATCCCAACAGTATGCAGAATTACAAATTATTTGTGACGCAAATAATGCTTTCAATGAGCAAGGCATCGATGCTGACGCCGTAAAAAGCATCACGACGATTATTGGCAAGGTCTCGCCTTCTCTTCCATTACACGAACTTTGTTTCAACTTAGGAAAATACACCCTGTTTCTCTCTATATTTCATCCTCCTGCTGGAATTGCCGGCTTTGCTTTAATGGCCTTAGGTGTCGCAATTGAGTTTATTGCTAAGCTAAACTTGGTCAGTAATGTATTAAAACTAGGCGCTAAAGTTAGTGTAAAACTATTTTCTTACTTCGATGCCAAGCAGGAACAAGATGCCTCGACGCAACAAAAGAGAGCAAAAACCATGCTCGAGGACATTAAGGCAGCGCCCACAACAGACACATTCAGGAATGATGGACGTAACGAAGACGATGATCATAGTAGCCAGCATCCGTAGTATCTTTTATTTTATATATATATTCTGAGGTGCTCTGATTTTTTCAAAATGCTTGTCATTGCCAGCACTAAAAAATCGTTGCATTTTTGCAGGTGTCACATTGGCCAAACAAGCCGTCATGCTCTCTTCGTCTTTACGGCAATATATCGTTCGAAACTCGTATAACGACTGTAATGCTACTACTTCAGAAGCATCTTTTGTAAAATAATAAGTTTGGTAGTCTACCAGATTCCAGTTTGGGCGTTGGTAACGCAGTTTATAAGAGCGAATTGATGGTGCATTGCCATGCGACGTAGACAAGGCTGCGTTTAAATAAATGCCAGTAAGAGGCTTTCCCTTTTTCTGAACTACTTTTAATTCATCTTTATGTGTATGTGCAGCCAGCACACCAATAACGACGGAGGAATGTTCTTGTAGCAGGTTAACGAACCTTTCTGAAAGATCATCGCGCCAAAATGCCGCCCTATCACCAAACCAAGAACGATACACGTTTTTTCCTGGTGGAACATGCATTGCTATTAACACGGATTCATGCTTGCTTTCTGCGATAGCTAATTGAGTCTCAAGCCACTTTAATTGATCATCGCTAGGCCCATTGTTTTTGCTACTATATCTAGAAAACATGACTGAATTAAGCGACAGCAGCCGTAAGTTCGGTGCAAGATAAGCAGCATAATAGCCATTCGTTGTTTTTGACTGAAGCAAACAAGGATAAGTCCAAAACGTTCTTTTACACAATATACCGGAACTAAGAAAACGACCTTGTGGCCATGTTAAGCGTAAGACATCTAAAGGGGAACGTAGTCGTTCGCTGGCATCAGTATTTCGAAATGGTCCATAGTCTCCTACAAAAGAATCATTATTCCCAAAAAGATAAAACACAGGTGTTTCTGGAAAAGCTTTTTTTAGGCTTTCAAACACGACATGTTCACTTTCAGACACCGCATGTAACCGTTGTCTTTGGTGCCCTACTAGATCCCCCAACAACAGGATAAATTTTGGTTTGGCAATCTTGCCAGATGCTACTTCCGCAGTAAGGGTGCTGATAAGTATTGCGAACGTTTCACGATCTAAATCGTTTTGTTGCGACGATTTTTTCGGAGCGAAGACCATTTTAGGCTGGAATTTAGAAACATTAAGGTGAATATCAGAAATGACTAAAAACGAATTTTCACGATCAATGTCGTGCGCACCCAATGAGAGATTATCAGAGACAAGTGTGGATGCGTGTAATAGGCCTGTAAACATTAAGCAAAACAGACATAGGGCCTTCATGATAGCAGTTTACGCCAGATGGTACCTTCTTTTGTATCTTCTAATTCGATGCCCTTTTCTAATAACGTCTGGCGGATTTCATCGGATTTAGACCAGTTTTTATCCAATCTCGCCTGGGTTCTATCCGCTATCAATTGCTCGATCTCAGCTGTATCTAAGTCCTGTGTCGATACTACTGTCTGTAAAAACTGTTCTACTGGGCTTTGCAGTAATCCTAATACACCAGCCAAATGCTTTAAAGTAGCGACTAAAGTTGGCGATCGTGTTTTATTCACTTCATGACTCAAATCAAACAACACTGCCAGTGCAATGGGGGTATTAAAGTCATCTAGCATTGCTGCCCGAAAACGCTCTATCCACTCAGTATCTAGAGTTGTGACTTCTTCAATACCTCGCAACGACTGATACAGGCGCATCAAAGCTTTCGCACTATTGCTAAGATTATCTGCGGAATAATTCAACATGGAGCGATAATGGCTACTTAATAAAAAGTAGCGTACCACTTCTGGGTGATGTTCTTTTAAAACATCTTCAATGGTAAAAAAGTTCCCGGTAGATTTTGACATTTTTTCGTCATTAACCTGCAGCATGCCAACATGCATCCAATAACGTGCATAATCATGCGATGTCGCTGCTTCAGATTGTGCAATTTCATTTTCATGATGAGGAAACTGCAAATCTAAGCCACCACCGTGGATATCAAAGGTTTCTCCTAATTGGTGCATTGCCATGGCCGAGCATTCGATATGCCAACCAGGTCTCCCCTTTCCCCACGGCGATGGCCAAGCCGGCTCTTCAGGCTTGGCTTTTTTCCACAAGACAAAATCTAATGGCGAACGCTTGTCTGCATCTACACCTACTCTTATACCAGAGATTAGTTTTTCTATATTTTGATGTGACAACTTTCCATAAGGATCAAATTCAGACACTTGATAGCAAACATCGCCTTGTGCAGTCACATAGGCGTGACCAGATGCAAGTAAACGTTCGATTAACGCAATGATTTCTGGGATATGTTGCGTGGCACAGGGTTCAAGATCAGGTGATAATGTACCTAATGCTTTGGCATCTGCGTGCATGAATGCAATTTGTTCTGTTGTTAAGTCTTCAATGCTCATACCGCGCTCTATGGCACGTGCAATAATTTTATCATCAATATCTGTGATATTACGTACAAAGGTCACGTCAAACCCTAAATCACGTAAAAAACGCACGATCACATCGAAACACACCATTGAACGTCCGTGGCCTATATGACAACGGTCATAAACAGTCATGCCGCAAACGTAAAGGCCAATTTTACCTGCTTGCAGCGGCGTGAAAGGTTCTTTTTGGCGTGTCAGAGAATTATAGAGACTTAGCATGATGTTTTAGCCACTTTACCCCAAGTATCTTTAAGATTGACCACACGATGGCAGCGATCGGTCTGTCCAGACTCATCTTTATGATTCATAGCATAATAACCCAAGCGCTCGAATTGCACCACATCTTGCAACGCTAGTTCAGCCACTGCGGGTTCACACCATCCCTGTAGTATATCTAAGGAATGCTGATTGAGAAACTGTAAGAAATTCTCTTCACGCCCTGGATTAGGATCATTAAACAGGCGATCATATTGATAAATTTCGATGGGATGGGCATGTTGTATTGATACCCAGTGAATCACGCCTTTGACTTTCCTGCCTTCAGGTTTTTTGCCTAACGTATCCACATCGCATTGGGCACGCAATTCAATAATTTGGCCCTGTTCATCACGCACAGTACCAGTGCATCGAATCACATATGCAGAACGCAAACGTACTTCTTCTCCGGGAGATAATCGAAAAAATTCTTTAGAAGGCATTTCCATAAAATCAGAACGCTCAATATATATCTCGCGACTGAACGGAATGGTACGAGTTGCAGAATCCGGATCGGAAGGTAAAAAGCGTCCAAGCAATGATTCACTTTGTGCTTCCGGATAATTTTCTATGACCACTTTCAAAGGATGTTGCACACACATGAGTCGTTTGCAATTTTGATTTAAGACGGTTCTCACACATTCCTCTAAAATTGACATATCAATCACGGAGTCTGATCGTGAGATACCCACAATTTCACAAAACTGGCGAATGGCCTCAGCTGGATAACCTCGATGGCGCATACCTATCAAGGTAGGTAATCGTGGATCATCCCAACCTGATACAATGTTTTTTTCTACCAATTCGCGTAATTTGCGCTTTGATGTGATGGTATGTGACAAATTCAAGCGTGCAAACTCGGTTTGTACAGGCTTGGCTGGTACAGGCAAATGTTGAATAAACCAATCATACAGTGGCCGATGATCTTGAAACTCTAATGTACACAATGAATGAGTGATATGTTCCATAGCATCTGAAATGGGATGGGCAAAATCATACATGGGATAAATACACCAATCATCCCCTGTGCGCTGGTGAGGCACATGTCGAATCCGATACAAAACCGGATCACGCATATTAATATTGCCCGATTGCATATCAATTTTCGCACGCAAGACATGGGTACCATTGGCAAATTTGCCCGCTTTCATCTCAGCGAATAATGCTAAGCTTTCTGCTTTAGGACGATTACGATAAGGGCTATCTTTCCCCTTTTCTTGTAAGGTACCGCGATACTCACGAATTTCTTCCATGGTCAAACTATCAACATAAGCCAAATCATTTTCAATCAAAATAACTGCAAAATCGTGCAATTGTTGGTAATAATCAGAAGAATACGTCGTTGCACACCATTCGAATCCTAGCCATTCGATATCAGCAATAATAGATTGCACAAATTCTTCTTCTTCTTTCAAAGGATTCGTATCATCAAAACGTAAAAAGCAACGACCATCAAATTGTTGCGCCAAACCAAAATTCAAACAAATAGATTTGGCATGACCGATATGTAAATAGCCATTTGGCTCAGGGGGAAATCGCGTGACAATTTCAGCATGTTTTTTTTCTGCTAAGTCTTGAGTGATAAGTTGTTGGATAAAATGTAAGGGTTTATCTGTTTCAGTATTTGGTTTCATAGAATTATGTATTCCCCAAATCAAAAAATAATGTTTCAGAAAATTGCTCAACCAAGCCAAATTCTTTAGGATAGGCGACTGCAGACAAATACAGTCCAGAAGGTGGTGCAGTTTCAGCGCCTAGTTTTCTGTCTTTCGCTTCTAAGACGTCCTTCACCCATGCCACTGGATGGCGTGACGCGCCTACTGCCATCAATACGCCAGCAATATTACGCACCATATGATGTAAAAATGCATTAGCACGAACGTCGATCACAACAAAATCTAATTTACGAGTCACCGAAATCTCTAATACCGAGCGCATGGGCGTTTTAGATTTACATTCCACAGAGCGAAACGAGGTGAAATCATAGGTACCAATCAAATGCTGAGCGGCTTCATGCATCAATCGGTGATCCAATTGTCGATATTGCCAAGTGACACTAGAGCGCAATAATGCGGGGCGAATAGGGGAATTATGAATCACATAACGATAACGACGTGATACAGCAGAATAACGAGCATGAAAAGTATCAGACACCTCTTTACCCCATCGCACACAAATATCTTTAGGCAAAAAAGAATTCACGCCATAGATCCAAGCACGTACCGTCCGGTCTTTATCAGAGTCAAAATGAACGACTTGATTGGTTGCATGGACACCTGTGTCTGTCCTACCTGCACAGATGACAGAGACAGGCTCGGTCGCAATTTGGCTCAAGGCTTTTTCTAACTCACCTTGAACGGTATGTAATCCTGGTTGTGATTGCCAGCCATGATATTGGCTGCCATCATATTCCACGATCAAGGCAATACGCATTATGTAAATCTCAGGAAATAATGAGGAATGTACGCTAAATAGGGTGTATTGTCTAGGTGGGACTATGGATAAAGGTTATTTTGTATGTTACAAATAGGATAATCCTGAGCTTCAATTTCATCGTTGCTCAATCTTCCCTTTTGTGTTCTAATTTTTTTATTTTGTTATTCTTATGACTGCAAACATACTAGACGGCAAACTAGTCTCATCCTTGATTCGTAATTCACTCAAGCAACGCATCAATCAACTTAGCCTTGAAGGATTACGTCCGCCTTGTTTGGCGGTTGTATTATTGGGTAATGATCACGCATCTAGTGTTTACGTAAACCACAAACGTAAAGCCTGTGCCGAGGTTGGTATTCGCTCCATTCCTCATATCCTTTCTGCACAAACCAGCGAAAAGGAATTATTATATTTAATCGCTGAGCTCAATGCTTCTCCTGATGTCGATGGCATTTTAGTGCAATTGCCGTTACCTCCTCATATACGTGCTAGTACCATCATTGAGTCTATTCATCCTCAAAAAGATGTGGATGGCTTCCATCCTTTGAACATGGGTCGACTGGCGCAAGGACATCCGCAATTACGCCCCTGTACACCCTTGGGTGTGATGCGCCTATTGCAGCATTATCAATTGAGTGTTTCTGGACTTTCAGCTGTGGTCATTGGATCATCAACTATTGTTGGACGCCCTATGGCATTAGAGCTATTGCTGGCCAAAGCCACCGTAACTATTGCGCATCGTAAAACCCGAAATTTAGAACAGCATATTCGTCAAGCAGATCTCGTCGTAACTGCGACTGGGGTGCCTGATTTGATTGATATCCATTGGTTACATAAAAATCAAATTATCATTGATGTTGGCATTCATCGCACACTTGATAATAAGCTTCGAGGAGATATTGATTTTACAAAAGCGCAATCTGAAGTAGCCTGGATTACGCCCGTGCCAGGCGGTGTAGGACCAATGACAGTTACAATGCTGCTAGAAAATACAATTGACTGCTGGACTGAAGCACACAAATCTTATTTATCGAGGTTATCCCAGTCAAATTCATCGTCCAATTCACCTTCATAATCTTCCAGTTCTTCTTTCAAACGTTGACGTTCCACACGATCTTCTAATTTGCGGCGAATTTCACGTTTTTGACTATCATCTATCTGATCCGATTCAGGATCGGAAATATCTGGCGTTTCATTTTGGTCGGTATGGTGTTTCATCTGAGTGCCTCCTTGAGCAAGATTCAAATGCACCGTCTTATATAGTATAGTGCAATTTTTGCAACAGGATCGTCATAAGTTCATTCCCTAAGTCCCGCGGACAAGCTGCAGAACTTAGGGAGTAGAGCCACAAGGCTTATATTTTTTGAGTACACACAGAAATGATGTATTGTTGCTTCCATTGACACCAAATAAAGTGAACCTTATGCTGAGCTATCAACACGCGTATCATGCCGGGAATTTTGCAGATGTCATCAAACATCTGACTTTAAGTCATATCCTGGAATACATGTGTCAAAAAGAAAAACCGATGTTCTATTTGGACACGCACGCGGGACGTGGACATTACGATTTACAAGACAAACACGCGCTTAAAACGAAGGAAGCTGCCACAGGTATTGAAGCTCTTTGGGCAGTACGCAACCAACTACCAAAAGCTTTTAAACACTATATAGAGGCGGTCAGCACTTTTAATCAAGATGGAATATTACGCTATTATCCAGGCTCTCCTGCATTGGCAATGACATTATTACGTCGTGAAGATCGCTTGTTTTTCTGCGAACGTCATCCGAGAGAATATGAGCACCTCCATCGTTTTGTCAAACGCAAACCGCGTGCGCATTGTGTAGAAGCGGATGGTTTTCAACAAATAACTGCTTTATTACCACCACCCGAACGACGCGGTCTCATTATGATAGATCCATCTTATGAAATTAAAAAAGAGTATCAACACGTCCCCAAGTTGCTGCAAACAGCATGTCATCTGTTTCAAACAGGGGTTTATTGTGTTTGGTATCCAATTGTTGATCAAAGACTCAACAACCAATTACGGCGCGGCTTTGATGTGATTGACGCGAAAAATCAATTACGCGCAGAGTTTCATTTAAATCCCGAAACCCCGTTGGGGATGACAGGCTGTGGCTTGCAAATCATTAACCCACCCTTTGTGTTAAAGGAAACCTTGGAAATTATTTTCAAGCATTTATTGAAAATTTTTAATCCTGGACGTTCTTCTTATATTTTATAGCCTCTCCAAAAAAATTCGAGTACACTGTAGCGCGGTGGCACATAAGGCAAGGATTTGAAGCTGAGATTAATAAAGCACCTCATCATTATTATTTTTCTTTACCCAATCATGGCATGGGCATATCCGCCTTATTCTGTCTGGGATGTCCTGCGGCAAGAATTTGTTTTGAATCACGAAGTGTCGCAACCGGAAATACAAGCACAAATACGCTGGTTACGCCAAAATCCCACATATATTCAAAAACTAGTCCAATCCAAACCCTATATCTATCACATCATCACTGAAATTAAAAAAAGACATTTACCGGGAGAAATCGCATTACTTCCGATGATTGAAAGCACCTTTAATCCTTTTGCTTATTCTGGTGCTGGAGCAGCTGGATTATGGCAGTTGATGCCCAGAACTGGGCTGGACCTGGGTTTAAAACAAGATTGGTGGTACGATGGCCGACGTAGCATCCCCTCTTCTACCAGTGCTGCACTACAACATTTGGCCTATTTGAATCGCTTTTTTCACGGAGATTGGGTTTTGGCATTTGCCGCTTATGACGCGGGAGAAGGTACGATCGCGCGTAGTATACGAAAAAATCATCAATCATCGCGTGATCATGTTGATTTCTGGTCGCTCTCTGTTCCCAGAGAAACCAGGGCTTATATTCCTCGTCTATTGGCTTTGGCAGAAGTGATTCAACATGCATCATACTACCACATTCAACTACCAGAGATTCCATATCAACCTTATTTTGAAGAGGTGAATATTGGTAGCCAAATAGAGTTAAATCGTGCTGCAAAATTAGCAGGCATGTCCTATCGAGATCTGATTAAACTCAATCCGGGCTACAACCGCTGGGCCACCGCACCCTACCGACCGTATAAACTACTGATTCCAACCAATAAAGTTGAGTATTTTAACTATAATTTATCTTCTTTACCCCGTAATCAACGCGTTTCTTGGATCAGACACAAAGTGAGCGCAGGTGACAGCTTAAGTACGGTTGCCGCACAGTATCACACCACTGTTCATTTGATCAAAGAGCTGAATCAATTGAAATCAAATACAATCACCACAGGACAATATGTATTGATTCCCAAAAACAAGGTGATGGCGCATCAATCCTCACAACAGCATACGCCTTTGAAGCGTCATTTTACCCCCCCCAAGGCATATAAAATCATTTATATTGTAGATAAAAAAGATAACGCCCATAGTCTAGAACATAAATTTCAAGTATCCATGCAACAAATCAAACAATGGAATAATATCGATCCCACAGCACCCTTGAAAGTCGGACAAAATTTGATTATTTGGCGCTCTGCTGGGCATCGGACTTATATTGTCAAATCAGGAGATAGCTTGAGTCGTATTGCCCATAGACATCATATCCCTCTGAAACACTTAGTGCGTATGAATCCTCAATTAAATCCTTCCAAATTGCGTTTGGGGCAAGTTATTTTATTGGCGTAAGCACGGCTCTCATAGGACGGAATATATGCAAGAACAATGCTATTGGGTTTACATCCTACGTTGTAGTAACGATACTTATTACACAGGTTATACAAACAACCTCTCAAAGCGCTATCAATCACATCTCTCTGGAACTGGGAAATGTAAGTACACACGTAGCTTCAAGCCCATCGCTCTGGTGCAATGCTGGAAAATCCTTGGTGATAAAGCACTGGCCATGCAAATCGAACGTTACATCAAAAAGTTATCTCGAGCTGAAAAAGAAAAGCTTATTTCTGATCCTTCTACACTCCCAACCATGACAGATGTCATCCTGGATCCTACAAAACTATGTATTGATTACCCACCGCTACCATAGGGTCGGGTGATAACCTCAAGAAAATGCCCATTCGGATCATCAAAATATACACCACGCCCACCATCATTATGATTGATTTCATTCGGTTGCTTTCGCATATGATCTGCCCAATAAGTGATTTCTTTTTTGGATATGCGCTCAAATATTTCATCAAACTCTTCTTCACTCACCAGAAAAGCATAATGTCTAGTTTGGAAGTCTTCGGTGGTCGTTCTGAAATCTAAGCTCACACCATTATCCGTTTGTACCACCATAAATGGACCGAATGTGGTTGGCGCAGGCAAGCCCAATATCTCAGCTAGAAAATTAGCTGAGATATTATTGTCATGTGCAGCAATAATAGTGTGATTCAACTGTATACTCATAAACTTGCCTGCCTTTTTTATTTATTATTTTAATTGAAGTTATGGGCTATTTTATGTTTTATCGTCACAGTGATAAAGCATTTATTCAAAAAAATCAGGGTTGACGAATTTCAAAATCGTTAAAATAAACATGTTGATTTGTAGTTGGCGCCCATTCATTGCTAGAACCACCAAAAAACGTGTCCATTTTCACTTGATCAATCATGACAGAAGCATTGCGGCGTAACATGAGGTTTGTGACTGAAAGTATGGGCTGCCCATCTATCCATGCTTTGATATAACCGTTGCGTTCCCCAGGTGTGCCCAAAAACACTTCTTGTTTCAATGTGTACCAAACACCTTTGTTGAAATAAAACATCGGATTACTGTCATAGTAATCACCGCAACGCTCTTTTTTTTCAGGACTATAAACATAACCTCGCAGCACACCTTCTCCTCGCCACATATATCGCGCAGAAAAACCATCAAATGTGTCGTTATCAATACAGCCCGTCGGACTGTCGGGAGAGCTGGTCAATCCAGGTAATTTTCCACCTTTGATCCAGGTAAAATCATCAGCAAATTTGACTTTATATTGAAATATCAAATGGTCGTAAGTACCATTTAAAGAGGGTGTAAATACCATCGCTGAATTGCCACCTAC
Organism: Gammaproteobacteria bacterium; assembly: GCA_024742995.1. Taxonomy (GTDB): domain Bacteria; phylum Pseudomonadota; class Gammaproteobacteria; order Legionellales; family Legionellaceae. Next base: position 139,477 of record JANSXK010000001.1, on the reverse strand, counting down.
TTGATTGGCATTATAAGTCACTTCCAGAACATGATTATTCGGATCATCCCTATCACTCACAATGTTTAAACGATGACTACTTTGACCAGAAGAAGCGTTAGGATTCATGTCCCAGTCTTTCTTAAAATTTTCTTTGCTATAAATGCCCAAGGTATCATCATTGAACGTTACCGGATGATCAATAGACAACGCCAAGACACGGGTGGAACATAATAGTGAGAGTAGAAGCCATTTTGAGATTTTCATGAACTCAACATTAATAATACAATACAATTAGTATAGCATTTAATTTAAATATAAATTTATATCGCTTTTTTTGATTTTTTTTTGTATGATTTACCCATTTGATGACAGTAAATATTATGGCGGAAAATACGATAGACAGTAGGACGAGTCACCTGCACCCCTCTGTAGAAAGCCTAAATGGATCTCAAACCTATGATCTGCTACTTGTCCAACTGCTTGAAGAGCAAGTAAATATATTGTTGTCTATGGGCGTTGATGATAACCCGTTAAGTGATTCTAATCAGAGAAAACAATTTTTTTCTCGATCAGGTGGGAATTTGGACATACTCTCACGGTTAGATAGTTCAAAAATTGTAGAACAAACATTCAATAAAGAGCAATTAGATAAAGAAATTCATGCATTGCAAGAGATAAAATATACCGTATCTAGACTCCAGGGACTCCAAGACGCTATTGGGAGGGGTTTTAAACTTAAGATACGTGGTAATCAAGTTGATGGGTACACAAGGGTTACAAGCGCACATCCCCAGTCATCGCTCTCTATTATAAACTCTGATGAGGATAGAAAAAACATCGCAGTTTTGACCTCGGTGCTAGCACATACTGTAGATATGTTAGGGCAGCTAAAAAAACATATTTTGGGGCCCTCATTAACAACAGAGGAACAATATGGATTTAATGCGAATCTGAACGCGCTATCTAATGAAATAAAAAAACTGCCTACCACAGGTAATCAATATGTATCTATGGCGGGTTGGGGCATTTCAATAACGGCCACCATTGGCATAATATCTAAATTAATATGCACAATACTCGCTTATCAAGTTTTTACACCACCTGCCCTAGTATTAGCAGCTGCTAGTATTTTTGGGCTCTACTTAGCCTATAAGTACGCTGATCATGGACCTACAGAACATTTTAACCATATGCTATCCGGGGTAAATAAGCTTGATGCACAATCCCCTGTGTTCACTAATTTACACAGATTATTTAGCACGATGAACGCACAAAGTCTGAATAGCGCCACAGTTGATCATAGATTAGTTCCCTAATCTATTGAAGCAACCCAAAAGCTCTAAGTGCACCCCTTAGATTCTTCGCCACACTCGCAAAGGTAATGTCACAGATTAATCTCATCAATATCCTGGTGCTTTTTGTGCTAAGGCTTTATAATTTGTTTACCGGATATACTAGATGATGTAGGTGATATGAAGCTTTTATTTGATTTTTTTCCTATTCTACTTTTTTTCATGGCGTTTAAATTTTTTGATATTTACTACGCTACCGCCATTGCCATGGCTGCATCTGTGGCTCAAGTTGTTTTTTTTCGACTCAAATATCAACGTTATGAAAAATTACATTTGGCCAGTATGCTCCTGATTCTTGTCTTGGGCAGCGCTACATTATTTTTTCATAATCCCTGGTTTATCAAATGGAAACCAACGGGGATTTATTGGTTGTCTTCCTTAGTATTTCTGGGCTCTAACTTTATTGGCTCGAAACCAATCATTCAAAAAATGATGGATGGCAATGTCAATTTGCCACTCAAAATTTGGAAACGTCTTAATTATGCTTGGGCACTGTACTTTGCGTGCATGGGCACTCTAAATATATATGTCGCGTACAATTACGACACTGCAGTTTGGGTTAATTTCAAATTATTTGGTGGTGCAGGCTTTATGTTGATTTTTGTTTTATTACAAGCACTCTACCTGACCAAACACGCAGTTGAACCTTCCTCAAGTCGCTCATAAGGAGCTTGCATGCGGTTATTGCTGGTTGAAGACGATGAATTATTAGGCGATGCTGTCAAAACTGGATTAACACAATTTGGCTATATCGTAGACTGGGTTAAAAATGGGGAAATTGCCCGTACGGTGGTTCAAACAGAATCTTTCGATTTGATTATCCTTGACTTAGGCCTACCCAAAGTCTCTGGCATAACATTATTGCACACCATTCGCCAATCCAATGATAAAACCCCTATTATCATTCTGACAGCACGAGAATCCATTGATGATCGCATCAAAGGATTAGATGCCGGCGCAGATGATTACATCACTAAGCCTTTTGATCTGGATGAGCTCGGTGCCAGAGTACGCGCACTGACCCGCCGTTCTTTAGGACGAGCCGATGCCATCATACATTATGGTAATCTCACCATCGACCCTGCTGCGCATACTGTGTGTTTAGATGGCCAATCCATCAATGTACCGCGCAGAGAATTTGCCTTATTACAAAAACTCGTAGAATCAAGTGGCCATGTGCTTTCCAGAGAACAACTCATGCAAAGCATGTATAGTTGGGATGAAGAAGTAGATAGCAATGCGCTGGAGGTGCATATTCACAATTTACGAAAAAAACTTAATGCTCATTTCATCAGAACCATTCGCGGTGTAGGATATTTAGTCGATAAAATATCCAAGGATGACAGCAATTGAAGCCCTCGATTCGAAAGTTTTTATTAATTAATTTACTATTTGCCGTCACGGTTACGACAACGCTAACAGCAGTGGGAAACTACTATCTCGATCAACGCAATATCCAAGAACATTTAGATTCTTTGATGGCAATTTCTGCTTTATCATATCAGGCACTTTTAGGTGATGATGTGAATCAGCGTCAATTACAAACCATTCAAAATGATTTGAATACTATTCCAGGAAAAATTGAATCTTATTATTCTCGAACCAATGCTGCGCATCAAGCCCCCGAATTTTTTCTTGAAAAATTTAATTTTCAAGTATGGTCTGATAATAATCGATTATTATTGCATTCTTCAGGTGCCCCTAAATTGCCACTGCTGTCTAAAAAAGAGGGATTTCATAATAAATTGGTAGAACAACAACATTGGCGTGTGTTCACGACAACCAATCCCAATGCCAACATTCATACTGTTTTGGCAGAGCGCTATGACACACGTAATGAATTAGGTCGTAGAATTGCCTTAGATGATTTGTATATCATGTTGCTTATAATCCCCCTTTCAGGTTTTTTGATATGGATTGTCATCGGACGAGGGTTGGATAGTTTAGAATCAGTGGCACATGAATTAGCGAACCGTGAACCCCATCACTTGGAGCCGGTAAAAATTGAAGCATTACCCGATGAAATTCGGCCTGTTATAGACGAATTAAACAATTTGTTTTTTCGCTTGAAAGAAGCCTTTGAACGCGAAGCACGATTTGCCGCAGATGCGGCTCATGAATTACGCACCCCATTGGCAGCATTAAAAGCACAAGCACAAGTTGCGTTAAATACTAATGACATCAACGAGAAAAATATTGCGTTGCAAAAAGTTATTGCGAGTGTCAATCGCAACACGCACATTGTTCAACAATTACTTACCATGAGTAAACTGATCCCCGATCAGGCAGCCATGAATGATATTGATGATGTTGATTTATCGATCATCACACGTGAGGTTTTGGCTATGTTGGCGCCGATGGCCATCGAAAAAGATATTGAATTAGAATTTGAATCTGAACCCAACACGCCAACTTTTAATGGAACGCCAACAGCAATCAGCATTTTAATCAGAAACCTCGTTGATAATGCCATTCGTTATAGCAAACCAAAAGGTAACGTCACTGTCCGCGTGTATCAACAATCTTCAGATGTAGTATTAGAAGTGCAAGATAACGGTCCTGGCATCCCGAAAAAATTCCATTCTCGGGTATTCGAACGCTTCTTTCGCAAACTCGGAAATAAAAGCACTGGTAGTGGGCTTGGCTTAGCAATTGCACAACAGATTGCTAGCCTCCACCAAGCCGAAATAAGCTTAGACAAGCCAGCTTCAGGCACGGGATTAATCGTACGCGTGTTTTTCGACTTGAAAACAGGGTTGCCTACGGAGCCGGTAAAGAAACGGAATAAAAGCGAGCGCTAGTACTGAAGAAATACAATATAACCCTGTCCAACCATAGTACTCATGCAACAATGCACCAATAGGCCCAGAGAATACTCGCGGTAAACCAGAGATACCAACCAAAACTGAAAACTGTGTGGCCGTATACTTGTGATTCACAAAAACCATAAGCAACGCAACAACGGCCGTACTGCCCATACCAGCTGCAAAATTATCACTGATAACTGCCAATGCCAAAAGCTCCGTATGTCGCGGTAATGCAGCTAATATAATAAACACCACATTACTTAGGGCTTGCAAAACACCAAATAAGAATAACGCTCGATATAATTGCCAGCGGACTAAAACCAGTCCACCGACTAAGCCACCCACAATAATGGCAACAACACCCCAAATTTTAGTCACATAACCAATGGTGGATAAAGAAAACCCCATCCCCTGTATCAAAAATGGCATGATGATACCACTAGTACTGGTGGTAAATGCTTCTCCAAATTTAAACAATAAAATAAAAATACAGAGCGGTAAAATTTCAGGGCGTGCTAATAAATCGCGGACAGGATCCATAAATGTAGCAAAGAGCGGCGTTTCACTATCATTTGTAGAAGGTTCAGGACTCCAGAATATTGCTAAAATGCCTATCATCATTGCAACAGACATAACGCGATAAGTCACCGGCCAACCGTAGTTTTGAGCAATAATCAAAGCTAAGCCACCAGAAAACAAAATAGCCAAGCGGTATCCTAAAGATGCAATTGAAGCACCAATCCCATATAAGTAACTAGGCAGATACTCTGTACGATGCGCGTCGATCCCAGCATCTTGGGTCGCTGATAGCGTGGCTATGATAAAAGCCAGCCCAGCCATAACCATAGGGGATGTTTCAGGTGCGAGGTAAGTCATCAAATAAAACCCTAGGGCCAGAAGAACCTGCATACATAAAATCCAACCACGTCTTTTTCCGATACGTAGAATGGGGTAACGATCAAGCACAGGGGACCAGAGAAAACGATACAGATATGGCAAGCTCATCAAGCTTAAAGAACTGGTAATCCAAACGGAAAGTCCAGCATCCGCAAACCAAGCTTGCAGTGTAGAACTCACCAACGCCATGGGTAATCCCGAAGAAAACCCTAAGCAAAAGACAATAAAGAGTTGTTTAAAAATCATATGTTTTACTTGGAAAGGGACATAACCTGGTTTGCGCAGAAGCGCTCTCCAAGTTATGCCTATTTGATTATTTTTTCTTAGCATCAATCGAAATCAGATGCACTGTAAAGGTCAATGTCTCATTTGGACCAATAGTACCACCAACATTGCGAACACCGTAAGCAAGATTAGAAGGGACATAAAGCTCCCACGTTGAACCAACGGGCATTAATTGTAAAGCCTCTGTCCAGCCTGGAATCACTTGCATTAATTGGAACGTCGCTGGCTTGCCTGTTTTTTCAGTACTATCAAAAACATCACCGTTCAACAAGCGACCGGTATATTCAACTGTCACTGTATCCGTCTTGGTAGGTTTAGGGCCTGTAGCGTTTTTAACAATCTTATACTGTAAACCACTTGCTGTGGTGACCACACCAGGCTTCTTTTTATTTTCTGCTAAAAACTTTTGGCCTGCGGCTTGGTTACTCTTGGCTTTTTGTTCAAATTGTGCAGTACTTTTTGCCATCATATCTTTTTGAAATTTTACCAATGTTTCCTTCATTTGCTCTTCAGTAAGGGCTAAAGGGGCGTTATTCATCCCATCAGAAATACCCTTTGATAAAGCAGGCACATTGATTTCAATTTGTTTTTGTTTGATATTTTTACCTAAATCCACACCAATACTGTAGGATAGTTTTTCAGTATCAGACTTCAATGATACAGCTTCAGCTTGCGCAAACGGTGCTGTCATCATCAATCCTAATACGCTAACAGCGACCAGTTTCATCTTCATAAGGACTCCCCTTCTATATGATCCATAACATTGTTTATTCGCACCAATAGTCTGCCGAATTTGTGGCTAAATTACCAGTCTTATTTTGCGGGTTAATTTTAGCTTTACAATTTGGCTAAAAGCAGCTAAATTGCGACATTTTAAAACTAGAGTCTTCGCGATGGTAATTCACAAAAAATATATCTGTGTCATCTGTGGTTTTGTATACGATGAAGCTGAAGGATGGCCTGAAGACGGCATTGAAGCTGGCACTTTATGGGATGACGTACCAGAAAACTGGTTTTGTCCCGACTGCGGTGCCAGCAAAGAAGATTTTGAGATGGTTGAAGTTTAAGTCGGCTTTACCACAGCCAGCAGTACAATCACAATCAAAAGCAACGTGGGTATTTCGTTAAATATGCGATAAAATTTTGTTGAATGAGGATTGTTGTCATTAGCAAAACGATGCAAACAATACCCACAATACGCATGATAAAACCATAATAAAACAACCAACCCTAATTTAATCTGCATCCATTCAGCATGATGATAGTAATTAGGCGCATCAGTCAGTAACACGGCACCCAACGCCGTGGTGACCACCCCAGCAGGACACATGATTGCGTAAAACAACCTTTTTTCCATCAGTTTAAAACGTGCGATACTGGTTTTATCTTTGGATTGCGTGTGATACACAAATAACCTCGGAATATAAAACAATCCAGCGAACCAACTAACCATTGCAATAATATGAAAGGCTTTCACAATCAGCATTTTTTTCTCCCTAAAAGTTTTTATCTCATTTACGGCTGATCCGCTTTTTGAGATAGTTTAATCCTTCAACGCCCAAGGAAAACACCATCACCACATACAAGTATTCTCTAGGAATATGAAACGAGAACCCATCTGCTATCAACAGTGTGCCAATCAATAGGAGAAAACATAATCCCAACATCTTGATCGTTGGATGGCTATGGATGAATGCCGCGATAGTAGCACTCAAATATATCATCGCAATGATTGCAATACTAATAGCGGCTGCCATAATCCAAAACTCATTCGTCAACCCTACGGCAGTTAAAACACTGTCTATAGAAAACACAATATCCATAACAGCCACCTGCAATACAACACCCCAAAAATGATAACGCTTTGATTTATGTTGTGCCGCCATAGCACCAGGATCAACTTCAAAATGGATTTCTTGAGTTGCCTTAGCAATCAAAAAAAATCCTCCAATGATTAAAAATAATGTACGTACTGAAAAATCTGTGTCTTTGAATGTAAACAAAGTATCTTGCATATTGGTCAGTGCAAGCGCAAACGCCAAAAGAAATAATCGTGATACCCACGCAAATGATAAGCCCCAATAGCGCGCTTTTTGACGTTCTTTCACCGGTAATTTTTCGGTTAAAATGGAAAGAAAAATCAAATTATCTATTCCCAAGATAATTTCTAAGGCAGTCAGTGTGGCTAAAGTTACAAAAACATCCACGATAATCATCGCTATCCTTAATGCATAAGTGAAAAACGCTCTGCTTAGGTCGTGTCTCTAATATACTTGACCCTTCGCTTTCTTGTATACTACTATGACTGCATTAAATTTTGAGTATAGCAAGATTAATATCATTAAAAAATTGTTACATCGACCAAAGTCTCGCAAGATACCCATTGATCCTAAAAATATAGTGTCTCGGGGCAAACACGGCTTAGTGAAGCAACACATTAACCCTAATGCAACCACAGTCGTTAAACGGCTGACAGATGCAGGGTATGAAGCTTATTTGGTTGGCGGCTGTGTGCGTGATCTGCTCATTCAGAGATCGCCCAAAGATTTTGATGTCAGTACCAATGCGACGCCACAACAAATTAAAAAATTATTTCGCCAAGCACGCATCATTGGTCGTCGCTTTAAATTAGTGCATATTCCCTTTCATCGAGAAATCATTGAAGTTGCCACCTTTCGTGCCCACGAACCTGTTCATAGTAATTTTCAAACCAATGATCGCGGCATGCTGATTGAAGATAATGTCTACGGCAGTTTAGAACAAGATGCTTGGCGGCGCGATTTTAGTATTAATTCTTTGTATTACCATGTGAGTGATGAGTCTATTGTCGATTTCACGCGAGGATTTGAAGATATTCAACAAAAGTTAATCCGCATCATTGGTGATCCAATCACACGTTATCATGAGGATCCCGTGAGAATGCTACGTGCCATTCGTTTTTCTGCGAAACTGCAATTCGATATTGTGCCCGAAACAGCAGCACCTATCCAAGAGCTCAGTCATCTCATTGCCCATGTCTCAAGTTCTCGCTTGTTTGATGAAATCATCAAGCTCTATCACTGTGGTCAAGCCTCAGCCGTACAACCCCTACTTGAACAATATGGCTTATTCCAAGAATTGTTTCCTTTTACTGCGGCACTCAATGAAAGCCCCTATCCAGTACATGAATTACTAAGACTAGCACTAGAAAGTACGGATCATCGCATTCATATCAAAAAACCGGTGAATCCCGCATTTCTTTTCGCCATTCTTTTGTGGTTTCCGGTCCAAATGAGAACCAAACTCCTCTGTGATGCAGGTGCAGATCCGATGCCAGCATTTGAGCAAGCCATCTCTCAGGTGCTCAGCGAACAAAATAAAATCATCACTATCCCTAAAAAATTGACCCAAATCATTCGAGAAATATGGCTCCTACAATTAAACTTTGAAAAACGCAGTGGACATCAAGCTTATGATCTCCTTCATCACTCACGTTTTAGAGCTGCATATGATTTTCTTGCACTGCGTGCACTGGCGGAAGATGAATCATTGGATTTAGCCAAATGGTGGACAACATTTCAAGAAGTTGACGCAGAAAAACAACATGCTATGGTAAAAGCTTGTAACAGCAAAGTGCGCACCTCAAAACGCCCTACTGAGTAATCATTTATGCCCATGACATACATTGCATTAGGTTCGAACCTGCATACACCCAGACGCCAATTGACATTCGTGCTCAACCATTTAAACCAATTGCCTCGAAGCCATATCCGCGCCCAATCTAAAATATACCGCACGAAACCATATGGCGTTAAAGCACAACCCAAATATCTCAATATGGTTATCATGCTACAAACCTCACTAGCACCCCATATACTGCATCGTCACTGCAAAACTATTGAACAAAAACAACAGCGTATCCGCAAACGCCGTTGGGGCGCTCGAACCATTGATATTGATATTTTATTGTATGGACAAGCTATCATTCGTTCTCATCGATTACAGATCCCGCACCCACAAATGCTATATCGAGACTTTATGATGATACCTTTATTGGAACTGTCTCCCAATATATCACTACCCCAAGGTCATATTTTAGACAAGGATAATATGAGTGACACCATTGTTGCCTGTATTTAAGTAATTCAAGTACACTAAGGGGAAGTGTCCCCAAAGTTTTACCAGGAGCGAACAATGTATACGGCTATCTTACACGCAACCGATTTATCAGAGCACCATTACAAAACATGCCAGCAAGCTGCAGAAATAGCTAAGAAATTTGATGCTGATTTATATTTGCTGCATGTTATTGAAACTCCTTCTTCACTGGTGCTTGCACAAGGATTAGGATTTACAGAAATTGAAGACCCAGCACCTCTGATTGAAGACGCGGAAACAGTGATGTCCGTATTACGTGATAGTTTGAAACTCTCTAAAAAACAAACCATTGTGGAATTTGGAGCAGTCAAACAACATATTTTACAAAAAGCTACTGATCTACAGTGCGAGATGATTATCATCGGCCATCATAATCCCAATACACCTGTACTACTAGGCAACACTGCGCGTGAGCTTGTAGATGAAGCCAATTGTGACGTGCTAACTTTGAGATAATAGGAATGATGTTGATTGCTTTGAGAACTTATTGACAGGATTAAATACAAGAACTATGTTTAATATGAAAAACCAATGAATAGGGAGTATGGTGTATCATGGCTATCATGGATACAGACAAGGCTTTGAACTTTGCTGAAAGCGAGCTGGGCTCCCAAGTACTAAGTGCGATGTCTCCTTTGACAGGTACACCAGTTAGTCCGGAGCAAATTAAGATGGGGGCAAGCATGGCAAAAACAGCAAAACCAATTGCTGAAGAAGCTCAGAAACAAATGGGTAACTCTCCAGGTCCGAAAATGTGAAATATGTCCTTTCGTAAAATGCAGCTCTTCCAAAAAAGACCAAGCATATTTAGACATATTTCCAAGCTATAACCATCCCAAAATCATTGAAATAACTGGTAATCGTATTGCACGTAATAAAAATATTAGAAAGCTATTTAAGTTAAGGGTGCCCCTAGCCCACTGAGTACTTAGGGGCAAAAATATTAGTACCAACCACTATAAGTATAACTCGCATCGTAGCCACAAGAGCTACAAGTACTACAACTACCACATTGTCTACTATCTGTGGTACTTGCAGGCACATAAGTAGATCCCAAATTACAAACATCATCCATACAACAACCACCTAAAAGTACAGTTGATGCCAGGATCAACGTCAATATGATTCCTTTCATGATGATACCCTTAATAACTTTTTATTGTACTTTAAGTATAGATTATGAATTATATTTGCACAAGTATTAAGGAGTTTTACAACGTATTTCTCAGCATGACTTTGAGGGTAGTACAAATACAATTGAGCAAGAAATATTGATAGCGCTCAGTAAATTACATCTAAACAGGCAGTTTACTGAGCGCTATCCTTAAAGGAATTAAAACGTCTGCTTGAACCATTCAATATCACAAAATATTTTACGGATGGGCTTTTGGCGCTTTGCCATTTTCAAGAATTATCGATCCATTGGGTTTTTAGCTAGTCAATACTTCTAAACTCTCGTGCGATTCTGGCGCTTGGAAATAACGATATATATCTAAAGGTAATTTAAAGAACCTCGTGATACCATAATCTGCCACTGTTAAAGCATCTTGTGGTCGAATTTTGCATGGTATTAATTTCATTAATAATCGCGTGCCCATGTCCAAAGTCAAAAAAGGTATAAAAAATAATGCTCTCAGTATGAGAACCACGCTGGACTGGAGCAGAGTCCAATGCCAAGAACGAATGGCATGTGAGTTTTGTTTTGAAATAAAATGCTTGTCTTCGTTAGACAAGGCGGCAATTTGAGTCCCAACAGGAAATTTTTCAATGTAACATTGGGCATTATCACTTATAATCGTGCATTTATCTTGCAGGCTGTCATAAAAAAATAATCGGTCCTGCATTAAGATATATTGAGATTTTGGTGGCATACCAGATGGCGAATCGATATCTAATCTAATTAAATGGTTGGATTTTCGCATAAATAGACTATCAGTAGTACGCACGATGTTATCTGGTAATGTAAGTAATTCTTCAGAATGATAATGTAATTTTTGGATTTTATGTGCATCAGTATTCCAACAATATAACGCATCATCTATTATATGAATGGTGTTTGAATGATTTGCTTTTCCCCAGGGCTCGAAGGTTACGGAAGTTTTTACTTCTTTCTCATTCAATTGTACAATTTTGTGCGTTCTACTTGTTTCTTTTACATAAAGAATATATTGTTTTGTATTATGTGTCATTTTCTGATGTGTGGTCCAAGCAATATATTGTGATGGTAAAGAAGTTTTGAGGGTTTTATACATAGCTGAGACTAAAAATTTTGCATGTTGACTAAGAGAGAGATTGCTAATGTATTGCTCTAATAAGAGAAAGTTTTTCATATCATACAAATGTGGCAGTGCTTTCATAAAGGATGATTTCTTTGCTTGAGTCTCATCGTCATCCCAACTACAATAAGTATCTAATTGCATTGCTTTGCTATAAGCAAATACTCGTTCATTTGTTTCTGTAGATAAATCAATTTCCGATGCATATTTTAAACGGAGATATTTTGCCAGTTCTTGTTCTGAAACCGTTTCTTGTAAGGCTTGCTTATAAATTTTTTCTCCAAACATTAAAACGTATATAAAGCTAAAATGATTTTTTACATAAACATCAACAGAATAACTTATTTGTAACATCAAATAGCCTTGTACATTATGATTTGCCATAAGAATGGGGGCTATTTTTACTAAAATCCAAATAGGAATCAGTGTAAGAGCTAGTGCAAGCGCCATTATCACAGCAAATAGGCAAAGTATTTTTATACAGGATAGTGATATGTTGATTATTTTTGGATAATATTGCTTGTAATTTAATGCATCTAAATATGTTTTTTCGCTTAACGAAAAGTGCTGGCTTTTATAATGCATTCTATAGTCAAAATCTGATTCATGTTCATTTTTTAGTTCAGTTAATAGATGCATTAATTGATTTTTCAAATCAGCTCTTTGTCCTTCTGGTTGTCGCTTTAACCAGTCTAAATAAAAGTTTAGGAACTCATGTTCTGGGATACTTAAATTTAAGTGCCTGATTTCCAGAGTATCCGGATGAAAAAATTTGGATATGCTACGATATAAGGAACCTCTATCTGAAGGAGGTACTTTGCTAAATGCTTTTCTCAAAATAAAAGTGATACCAGCAGGGATATGTCTATTCGCTTCGTTTCGAATGTTCGGTGCAGCATTTTGGATGTGACTTAAATGCTCAGACATGCCGATAAAAGCTTTTGCAATGACAATAGGAATATCTCTTTTTTTTTCAAATGGCATTAATTTTAGATTATTATGATTGAAACAGAGTTTATTATAACTAAATGGAGTCTAAAAACAAATTGCACCAGATTAACACGGTAAGCTGCGCGTGATCTTGCTCGGGAAAAATTGAAATACCCAGCGAGGTTTTACCTGGAATTTCACCGTATTGGAGAGAGCATTTGAATAGATTTGGTATCTTCGATCTTGATATGCAAAAAAGAGCAGCAGAAATTGAGTATGATTTGAGGTAAATGAGACATTTGATAACTTTTTACCAGGATCGGACCCGGACCTCAACATGGATTCAGCAATATCAAGATCTTTGGCTACCTGACGTACACCATCTTTTTCTGCTCGCTCGACGGCTTGCTCTTTAAACTGGGGGCTCTATTTATTCCTGACTATTTTTTGTTCTGAACTGTTGTTCATTTTTCACCTCTAGTTAAATTTTTACTCTCTTAACAGGCGGTCCATCAAATCAGGGCAAGATCAATTTACGAGAACATTAATCCTGTGGAATATCATTAATCAGAACATCAGATGATTTATCACTATTAACAGGCGTATTAAAAGACAACGAATCGTTTGCAGCAACGAGTCCAGATAATAATATGGTCCCTGTGTCCGAAGTTTTTACGATAAGGTTAACTGTTTTATGGCAGGCTACCCATATAGCGTTGCAATGAATTTTACTTGTGTTTCCAGCGCAAGATTGCATTGTTCCCAATGTGATACTTTGTTGCAAGGTATTGGGTTTTATCATCACTGTTTTCAATACTTCCTTGGTATCAGGGTAAATACCATTCACTTCCAGGGTTCGTTCACTATTGTTATTGATATAAATGACGCCGCAATTGTTCGGCATCAAAGCATAAGTAGTTTCTGCGAAAAAGAGGTAGGACAATAACAGTATTCTGAATATGATCATGCTTGGTTCCTTTTATATATACACAAATTATATTTAATATAGAATAAAAAATCAACAACAAGATTCTTATTAATACTCTACAGTATGACTTTTACGTAATTCCCCACACCATCGTAAGCTCATAACCGTCGTAAGCGGTCCTATGATTTCAAGTAATGCAACAGCGGTCAAAATAAGAAATGATAAAGACTCATGAAACCCATGTGTTAAAAACTTGGTAGTGTCTAATAAGGCGATAGCAATACCAGCCATGGGTAAGAATGTTAATCCCATTGCCATACCCTGCTTAAAAGTGATATTTTTGATAAACAACACTGGCACAGTGTTGCCAATGGTTCTTAGTATGATAAAACAAAATGCAAACAACCCTGCTTTAAGAAAATAGTCCATATATAAATCTGCACCCACCATGACAAACAATATAACAATAAAGATTTCACTCAAATAACCAAGCTCTACCTCCATCAAGTCATTTTGATGATCCAAATTAACAGTGACCAAACCAAAACCTAACATGGATAAAAATGGTGATATATACAACAATTCTGAAAGACCTAACACGACTGCTAACATCCCAACCAATAGTATGAACTGCATGTTTTCTTTTTTACCCACAAACCGACCTAATACAATCATTAAAGAAGAGCATGCCCACGCAACAAAAATGGAACCTACCATTCGATATAAAGGATAAAGCCATTCGATTAAAAACCCATAAAAATGATGCTGATTGGTCTCGCTGTGCTGGGCAATAGTCACGATGCAGGCATAAACTAAAAAAGCAATGATATTGTTTAACGCCGTTAAAATTAAGGAGTGTTCAACGACAGTGCCTTGAGCATTATATTCATTTGCAATCAACAATGTCACAGCAGGAGAAATGGAAATACCAATCGCTGCACTTAATGCCGAAATCGTCCAACTAAAATCCAGTAGAAACAACCCGATAAATATGAGAAAAAAGACCGCAGCGCCCTGAAATACTGCTGTCAATATGATAGCGGGATTGGACAATATGTATTTCAGCCTAATCTGTAACCCCAATTCAAATAAGATCAAACCAATTGCGAGTTCTTTAAGAATAGCGGATTGACTAATAATTTCAGCAGTCAGAAAACCACTCACGCGGGGACCAAGTAAAAAACCCATTAAGATATAACCGGTGATACGCGGGATATATCGCATCAAATGAGCCAATTGCCCACCAACTAAACCTACCAGTAGCATGACTCCAAATGCAGTGAAGGTATTCACATGCAAAAAATTACTAAAAAACTCTTCGTTCATTCCTTGAGCCTTATCACGAAACGTTAAGCTTGGAGATTAGAAAGATATTAATATATCACGAGCCAACACGTTTAAGGAATTTTTGTGCATCCTAGCAAATAATTACATCGGTCAATTATTTATATGTTTAAAAATACCCAAGACGCCTTTCGAACAAATTAGTTAAGTGGTTTATATTTTTTACCATCAATAATTATACCGTAGGGCTTAAACGGATTATAACGACCAGCGGTAAGATTTAAAAGAACCATATCTCCGCCAATGACAACACCTGAAAACAACGTGTTACCGTCTGTGGTTGCTATAGACAAATGAGGTTTATAACATTGGCTAACGCCCCAGCTACCCTCAGATTTATGAGTTGTATCTAAATTATACTGCATCACATTACTATCTATGGTAAACGGTATGATCTCGTTATTTTTATCATAGGTTCCTGTCACCAGAAGATCTTGATGACCTGCATTGATAATGCCAATCGAACCACATCTAGCATAAACATTAGAGCACAACATAAAGATGCAGGCACCAATAAAAACCTTAAGTGTTCTCATACTAGAAATCCAATAAAAAACATGATTTTATTGTATCAAAAATAATCTGTAAGATCAAAAATAACTTACAAAGATCAAATAATATATAATTTAAATTATATATTCACCATAGATTGTAAATCCACTGTTAAAACCAACCGTGCCTAATAAAGGACAGTGTAATTTGTCGATCAAAGTTTGTAAGTTTTCTTCTGGCACCAGCATCTTAGGATCAAGGAAATTAGCAATCCAACCCTTACATCTAATACCTTTCGTCTTTAAAACTTCCGCAGTCAGTAAAGCATAATTGATACAGCCCAAACGCATACCCACTACCAAAATTACGGGAATACCACTTTGGATTAAAAAATCTACCCAAGTCTCTTTATTGTTCAATGGCACCATCAAACCACCGGCTCCTTCAATCAATAAATGTTGGATTTCAGCTCTTGGATAAGCATTGCAAAATGCGATGATGTCGTCGATTGACAATGTGATCCCCGATGCTTCTGCAGCCAGATGAGGAGAAATTGGTGGCTTCATCATCCAGCGACTGATAGGAGGTGTTAATGTTTGGTTTGCTATTTGCAAACGTTCCACATCTTCACTGATCAAAACACCTGCTTGCTCAATACATCCACTGACAAGCGGCTTCAATGCGCGTGCTGTTTGCTTCTGAGTGCGAAAATAATCCAATAATGCTGCTGTCACATAGGTTTTACCGCAGTCCGTATCTGTACCCACCACAAAATAAGAATTCAACATAAAATAGCCTTTAATTCATTCATAAAAAGCTGCTGATGCGACAAAAAAGGCATATGCGCTGCTTGTGGTAATAAAGCATAACGAAAGTTTGGATATGCTGATTGCATCGTTGTCATCAATTGATACGGGACAATGATATCAAATCGACCAAAGATATAAGTTATTGGCATTGAGCACTGTTGTAACGCTGCACGAAAATCCCACTGCTTTAGAGCCAATAAACCTGCTTCTAAACCATGCATTTGTTCTTTACCTTGATATTGCCATTTTTTTTGTACTTGTGCTTGGACAAATTGTTGCAGCGTTTGTTGTGGATCTGCTTGAAAACGCTGGTAAAACGCTTCTAACACGGCCATATCAATACCAGGCCATGCTTCTTCGCTTATAAAATATGGGGAGGACGCAATATTAATGAGGCTGGTGATACGCTGGGGCGCTTCTATGGCCAATCGCGTTGCAAATAAGCCGCCCAATGACCAGCCCGCAATGGCAAATTTTTCTGGTAAACGTTCTAATAATTGCGATTTAAACTCATCCCAAGCCAGCACTGGGCTCTGTCCAAATCCTGGCAAATCGACGAGTATAATCTGATGAGCTGAGGGTAATGCTAATAAGTCTGGCAATAAGGGTGTCCAAATACTGCTATCAAATCCCCAGCCATGAAATAGCACCAAAGGACTACCGCTTCCATATGATTCTATGGCAATTTGATTCATGATTCTAATACCTCAAACAAACGATCAATATCTTCCTGTCGATGATGTGCATTCAAAATGATCCGCAATCCTGAGTCTACTTTGGGTACTGTTGGCTGGCGAATACAAAAACATTGAATCCCTGCAGCATATAATTTTTTCATATAGTCTGCGGCTAAAAATGGGCACCCCAATTGCAATTGTTGGATAGGAGACCTGGAATCACGCCAGCGTAACACAGATTTTTGTGTCCGTAGGCGAAAATAGTTTATCAATTGCTGCAAAGAAGCTCGGCGATCATCAGCCTTTTGCAAGATACTAAGCGTTTCTCGTACCCCATAAGCATATGCGGGGCTGATGGCGGTGGAATACATCGCTTGGCGTGCAAATTGTAATAGAGCATCTATCCACAGGGCATTACCAGCAACAATGGCACCCGAGGCCCCTAAGGCTTTACCAAAAGGTATAATACGTAGTGGCACTTCTTCTTGGGTCAAACCGGCTGCTACCGTGCCACCCAAGCCTTGTGCACCCAATACGCCAAATCCATGTGCTTCATCAACAATAAGTGCATGCGCTCCAGCTTGCACCAAAGCGGAGATATCAGCCAATGGTGCATATAATCCACTCATACTGAACACGCTTTCAGTCAATACTATCTTAGAATCTTGTGACTTCTGTAGTTTAAGATTCAAATCCGAGACATTATTATGCAAGAAACGCGAAAAATTGGCATCTGATAACTTCAAGCCATCATAAATTGAAGCGTGTACCGCCTTATCAATAAGCAACTGCGTACCAAACTCAAACTGCCCCAACAAGCTGATCACGGCCAAATTAGCGGCGTAACCTGAAGAAAATAACAGGCAATCATCAACCTTTAAAGCATCGGCAAAAGCACGTTCTAATTGATGATGTGCAGCATGATAACCACTTAATACCATCGACCCACCACTACCCGCCGGATATCGTTCGAAACCTTGACGAAATCCTTCTTTCACATGCTCGTCTGTACTTAGAGAAAGATAATCATTAGATGAAAAATCAAGATCATGTACAGCATTTGCTGGCAATTGTCGTGTACGATACAACCCCTGAGTTTTGCGCACTCGCAAAAGATGCTCGAACTGTTGGCTTAGGGTATTCATTCCCATTCTATGGTTGCAGGTGGTTTTCCTGAAATATCGTAGGTCACACGTGATACCTCTGGCACTTCATTGATGATACGATTCGACACTTTTCCCAAAAAATCCCATGGCAAATGTGACCAATGTGCCGTCATAAAATCGATGGTTTCAACCGCACGTAACGCAATCACATAACCATAGTGACGACCATCTCCTAACACAGCAACACTTTTGACAGGTAAAAATACTGCAAATGCTTGGCTGATTTTTTGGTATAAATCTGCTGCACGCAATTCGTCAATAAAAATCGCATCAGCTTTACGTAAGACATCAGCATAGTCTTTCTTGATGGCACCGAGGATTCTGACGCCCAAACCTGGACCAGGAAAAGGATGACGTTGAATCATTGATGCAGGCAACCCTAATTGCAACCCTAGTTTGCGAACTTCATCCTTGAATAAAAATCGGAGAGGTTCAAGCAGCTTGAGTTGCATGGTATCAGGCAAACCGCCCACATTATGATGAGATTTGATCACTTCCGAAGCACCATTGGAAGATACAGATGCAGATTCAATCACATCTGAATAGATTGTACCTTGTGCCAACCATGTCACTTCAGGCAATGCTGCCGCTTCTCGTTCAAATATATCAATAAATACCTTGCCAATAATTTTACGCTTGGTTTCTGGACAATCTTCATCAGCAAGAGCCACGAAGAATTCATCGGCAGCATTCACCCAAACAATGTTAATACCCAAATGTTCTTCAAACATTGCTTTTACTTGCTGCATTTCGTTCAGTCTCAATAAGCCAGTATCCACAAACACACAAGTTAATTGTTTGCCAATCGCGCGATGTAATAATGCAGCGACAACCGAAGAGTCCACACCGCCAGACAAGCCAAGTACCACATGTTCTTGTCCTACCTGCGTACGCACCGACTCGATCATATCATCGATGATGTATTCAGTAGTCCAATGTGTATCAGCGCCACAAATAGTCACTGCAAAACACTTTAATATCGACTCACCCTGTGGCGTGTGGGTAACTTCAGGGTGAAACTGTAACCCGTACCAAGGTTTTTCACGATGTGCCATACCCGCGATAGGTGCGTTATCAGTAGAACAAATAACATGAAAATCTGGCGGCAGGGTCGATACTTTATCACCATGACTCATCCATACATCCAACAAATGCTCTTTTTTATACATCACATCAGCAAACAACGGTTGAGGTTCATCGACTGATAATTCTGCGTAACCAAACTCCCTAGTTGTGGAGGCATGGACCTTACCTCCCAGTTGATTTGCCATGGTTTGCATCCCATAACAAATACCAAGAATCGGTAGATCGCTGCTAAATACCCACTCCGGTGCTTTCGGAGTGCTATCTAGTGTCACTGTCGAAGGACCACCAGACAAAATAAAGCCACAAGGATCGGTATCACTTAAAACGGACGCTGTAACATGATAGGGGTAAATTTCACAATACACGCCAACTTCGCGTAAGCGGCGTGCAATCAATTGTGTATATTGTGAGCCAAAATCTAAAATTAGAATGGGACGCGCTTTAATCGAAGTAATCTTAGAATCCTCCATCCTCAGTAACCTGATAGTTCGGAGCTTGTTTGGTCATGTGGACATCATGTACATGTGATTCACGTATACCGGCATTAGTCACTTGGACAAATTGGGCGCGTTTATGCAGCTCCTCAATTGTTTGAGAGCCCGTATAACCCATACAAGAACGTAAGCCGCCAATCATTTGATGAATGATGGCATGAATCGGGCCCTTATAAGGCACACGTCCTTCTACACCTTCAGGTACTAATTTGTCAGTACCAAGTTTTGAATCTTGGAAATAACGATCACTCGAGCCTTGCGCCTGTGACATCGCACCAATGGATCCCATACCCCTATACCCCTTATAGGTTCGACCTTGGAACAATTCTATTTCTCCAGGAGATTCTTCAGTTCCGGCGAACATAGAACCTAACATCACTGTATCAGCCCCTGCAGCCAGTGCCTTGCACACATCTCCAGAAAAACGAATGCCACCATCAGCAATAATAGGGACCTTACCCTTCACCGTATCTGCAATATTAGCAATAGCTGAAATCTGTGGCACGCCAACACCTGTGACCACACGGGTGGTGCAAATAGAACCAGGACCAATGCCTACTTTCACAGCATCCACCCCTGCTTTGATTAAGTCTTTGGCTGCCTCTCCCGTAGCAATGTTTCCACCAATCACTTGAACATCAGGATAATGGGTTTTTACCCATTTCACTCGATCTAAAACGCCTTGGGAATGGCCATGTGCCGTATCCACAACCAAAACATCGACTCGTGCTTCTATCAGTGCTTCAACACGCTCATCAGTGCCTTCACCAACACCAACCGCTGCACCAACACGTAATTGACCTAATTGATCTTTACAAGCATAAGGATTTTCTTTGGCTTTTTGAATATCTTTTACTGTAATCAAACCACGGAGACAAAAGTCATCATTGACAACCAAAAGTCGTTCGATGCGATGTTTATGCAATAAACGGCAAATCTCATCACGATGCTCCCCTTCTTTCACGGTGACTAATCGCTGTTTGGGTGTCATGACAGCTGAAACAGGTAGCGATAAATTGGCTTCAAAGCGAATATCACGACCAGTCACGATCCCAATCAACTGCTCTCCATCCACCACAGGGACGCCAGAAATACTATGTTTCGCCATAATATCTTGTAATTGTGCAACAGTAATTTCAGGGGTCACTGAAATAGGATCTTTCACCATACCACTTTCAAATTTCTTCACCCGTCTGACTTCTTCTGCTTGCGCCGCAACACTCATATTTTTATGGATGATACCAATCCCGCCTTCTTGGGCCATCACAATAGCCAAACGCGCTTCAGTGACCGTATCCATTGCGGCAGAAATCAAAGGCATATTCAAAGTGATGTCGCGAGTTAAGGACGTCTGTAAAGAAACATCTCGGGGTAAAACCATAGAATGTGAAGGTAGCAATAAGACATCGTCAAACGTCAATGCTTGTTGTATAATCGGCAGTGACACGGCTTGCTCCTGGTCGGTGTAAATGAATCCGCTAATTCTACACTAAAACTGAAAAAATATCTATTGAATTAGGCATGTCATAACGTGTAAACTGTCTAAAATTCATCACTTAAGTAGGAGTGTTTTCCTTGGCTGAAATTATTGTAGTCACCTCAGGCAAAGGAGGGGTTGGTAAAACGACTTCTTCAGCTGCTATTGCTACAGGCCTGGCCATGCGTGGTCAAAAAACTGTGGTTGTCGATTTTGATATTGGCTTGCGTAATCTGGATCTCATCATGGGATGTGAACGTCGTGTTGTTTACGATTTTATTAACGTCATCAACGGAGATGCGACGCTACGCCAAACGCTGATCAAGGACAAACGCGTTTCCAAGCTGTATATTTTGCCAGCGTCACAAACACGAGACAAAGATGCGTTGACCTTGGAAGGCGTACAAAAGGTGTTCGACGAATTAACAAAAGAATTTGACTACATTGTTTGCGACTCTCCTGCTGGTATTGAGTCTGGGGCTCTGATGGCCATGCACTTCGCTGACCATGCTGTCATTGTCACCAACCCTGAAGTATCCTCAGTGCGCGACTCTGATCGGATTTTGGGTATATTGTCTAGTAAAACCAAGCGTGCATTAGATGGCAAAGATGGCATCAAAGAACATTTGTTGGTGACGCGCTATAATCCTGAACGTGTTGAACAAGGTGAAATGTTGTCTGTAGAAGATATTCAAGATATTTTGGCCATCCCATTGATTGGTATCATTCCGGAATCCAAGGCCGTTCTTAAAGCATCCAATACAGGTACCCCTGTCATCATTGATGAAGACAGTGACGCAGGATGTGCCTACGCAGATGCAGTTGGTCGCTTCCTAGGTGAAGAACGTCCAATGAGGTTCATACAACTAGAACGCAAGAGCTTTTTCAAGCGCTTATTTGGGAAACAAAAGGAGGAAGTCAACGCATGAGTATTTTTAAATACCTACGTAAACGGAAGCCTTCCACCGCATCTTTGGCGAGGGAACGATTACAAATTATTATTTCTCATGAGCGTAATGAGCGAGATGCACCAGATTGCTTGCCAAAGCTTACCGATCTGCCACAAATGCAAGATGAAATATTGAGCGTCATCACCAAATATATCCCAATCGACCGTGAAAAAGTCAGTGTCAATCTAGAACGTCTGGGTGACAGTGCCGTATTGGAACTGAATTTTGCAATGCCAGATGCAGATAAACCCAAGAAAAAGAAAACCAAAGCGAAGGTTAAAGAAGAAGCGTAACTTAGCGCTGCTTCCCTCCTGTTGTTGAGGCTGTCGTGAAATATGTGTTTAAAAGCATAGTATTATTGTTTGTGGTGTCTTATTGGCCTATAACCTATTGGGCACCATCACCTCTTCCATATTATAACGAAACCAACTATTTTCAATTCGCTATTGCCAACTATCATACATCACGCCAATCTGGGCAAATCATAGATCTTTATGTGAGATATGCGTACAAAAAAACCTGGCAGATAGTGCCTACCCTGACTACAAATTATTACGAACTGACCTCTTACCCTATTTAGAGCCTTCAAATGAGCTTCCTACTGACGTGTATTGGGAAATCATCGCATCAAAGATGGGCAAGGCTTTAATGCGCAAATACCCACTGGCAGGCATCAGCATCCAATTACATGTTTTGGATGTTAACAGCTCAAACAAAGAAGAACCAGGTGACCATGGGCCAACCTTTACAATGGGTGACATTGTGCCTTTAAATGTCTATCGAGTGTCTCCAAAATAACTTACAGAAATTGTCACAGTGTTTCTATGCCAAAACCATCCCTTTGCTTTCTCTTCGAATAGTTAAAATAGCAAAGCAAAAATAGAGAATAATGGCTACCAACAAATAAAATCCAATAAATGGCACGTGCTGATTCATGCTAAAAGTCAGAATAAATAAGCCAATACAACTACCAGAAGCCACTGCCATGAGACGGTACGCTTCTTTGAACTTAATTTTGTGTTTAAACACAACAATAGAACAAATCTTACCAACAGAACTCATAAAGACTAAAAACATAGCAAAAAATCCAAATAGCATTGCGGATAACAAAGGATAAACCAAGGCTATAAAATACCATTTTAGTGAAGCAAAATGCGTATCACGTAAAAAATAGAAGGGCTCGAAGGACTCATGCTGCATCCCTTCAAACGGTTGCATCGTCATCTCCTTGCCAGACTCATTTCGGATAGCACTCATAACTGAGGTTTTGGGGCTACGATAATACATCCGATCGTTTGCAATAAAGAGCATCCAATTTGGATAAATATAATTAATTTGATTGATCGAGTTTTTATTATCAAAAATTATCACCGTATCACCCTTGCTGTTTTTAACTTCATAAGGCATGAAATAATCAAAATTAAGTTTGCCGTGATCCACAGCAAAACTGGGCATTTTTTGTAAGGGCTCTAGAAATGAGGTGTCGTAATACAAAGAGAAATCATACATCACCTTGATACTGGCTGGAATTGAGGCAATTAGGATAAGCATCAAAAAATACATCAACCCAAACCCACGCCAACGTTTGGCCACATCAATGTATAAACGTCTGGAATAAAATGCCATAAACAAAGCTTGCCAGTATTTAAAAATTCTTTGATCAATAAGATTCAGCTTGTTTTTATTTTTTTTCATCTTATATTTTTCCTTGAAAACACTGTTCTTTCAAAAACAAATTTTTTATTTCGATTCTATTTTACGAGTTTGCAGGACAATGGAACAGTCTCTCTCTAGAAGTATTTATATCTAAAAACAAACAAAATGAAAAAAATTAATCTATAATTAACAATATATGATTATTTTATTTAAAAATAAATCATGCAAAAGAACCGGTAAGGAGCACTGATGAAATCAAAAAAAGAAGCTCAAAATAACAGCGACTTGATACCTCTATTGGACTATTTGCATGAGCTATCCATTTCAAAAAGTGAGATTACTAACCAAGATCAAGAAATATATGATGTAGCGGCTTCTATAAGTCCTGTTTTTTTATATATAGCCAAGTCAGATGACTACTCCTCTAATGATGAGTGGGATCTTTCATATCTTTCATCGGACAAAGGTGAAGAATTACGACAACTTTACTTCAAACACAAAAATCACATTGACTCATATGCTCCTCCGACATCACCATACCCTAGTCCTGATCGTAGTGAGAGCAGCAGTGAAGGGTTAACATCTCTGGAGGATAATGCTCTCAGTGATGATTCTCAACAGGGTGATCCTGAAGAAAAACAGAAGTTATCTCATTTTTTAAAACAATTACATCACTATCAAAAAATGAATATTCCCAAAGCAAACGGATATGAATTGAATATGCTTGTTGACACCGTGAAAACAAAATATCCTAATTTTTATAAATTAGTCACTATGAAACATCAGACACCACATGGTTTAGATAATCTTTCCAAAAAAAATAAGACAGCCCTATTAAAGCACATGAATGACTTTCGTCATGAATTAGAATCATGTTTATATGGACTCGCTGCATCGCTTCAATTCCGTAATACACACGGCATGCTTAACAATAAAGATAATGCCTTGCTCAATGGATTTATTCAATGTGGCATCGGCCAAGATGTTGTCGATAATTTAATCGGGCCTTATCCCCTTGAAATTTCGACAACTGCAGCGATTGATGATGACAGTAACTCAAACACCACCACGTCTACTCTTTCTGAAGGCCTATCTACAAATACTAGTTACGACTCACATTACTCTACTGCAGACAGCTTAAATTACAGCAGCGACGAAGAAGATCTAGAACTACCTACCATAAAACAAGCGCCACCTCCACCTAAACCTAAGACCAGTAAAGATAGCAAGATAGATAAATCTGGTTTTTTACCCGCAATAAAATCCACAAATTCTATGAATACCGGAAGCCAAACAAAAAAAATGAAGGCTTCGCTTAAAAAAAATAAAGGGGAAAAATCAAAACGTTCCGATGATGATTCAGGTGATGCTCCAAAAACATTTAGTTAGCATTTGTCGTTTAAATCAAACTCATGTTTGCTACTACTGATAAGCTACATTTAAATTGTGACCTATTGTCCTCTCCTATGTGTTCATTATCAATGTCCAGCAAACAAACCTGAGATAGGGACACAAAAAACTCAATGCAAAACCATGTAACAACCAAAGCATTGTCGTTCCCGCGTGGGCAGAGACTCATACTTGGTGTTGAGCAAAGGCAAATCAGGCATGGACTTCAAATTACACTAGTCAGCTATAGATTGCATTCCAAGCTTTTTATACTGTAAAATGATTGGTTCGTCGATCTATTTCTCATGAGACATCTTAATGACCATGACCTTAAAACAGTTTAACCAAGTAGCGCTTTTAGCTTATTTGCAACCACAGGATGTCGCAAAACACCTAGAGAAATGTAATACCGTCATCAGTCAAATTGAGCATTTGCAATTGATTGACACCAGCAACGTCTCCCCCTTAAATCATCCGACATCGGTAACCCAATATTTACGACCAGATGATCAAATTGGCACACCAGAAGTGCAAGATCTTGCAAAATCTGCACCTGTCTTTGAAGATAATTTATTTATTGTGCCTCAAATTATCAAAGAGTAACGCTATGCCACATACACAAACCCTTGTTCAATTAAGCCAAGCATTGCAGAGTAAAAAAATCTCTAGTGTCGAACTATGTACACACTATTTACAACGTATCCAGTCTGCAAGCTCTCTAAATGCATTCATCTCTGTTGACGAAGAATTAGCCTTGGCTGCTGCAAAAGACGCGGATCACCGCATTGCTACCAAACAAGCAACCCCTTTGACAGGCTTGCCTTTAGCCCATAAAGACAACTTTTGTACTTCTAATTTAAAAACCACCTGCGCTTCCAAAATGTTGGCAGATTTTTATGCCCCTTATGATGCAACCATTGTGCAACATTTTAGTAATGCAGGTTGTGTTATGTTGGGTAAAACAAATTTGGATGAATTTGCCATGGGCTCTTCCAATGAAACCAGCTTTTTTGGTCCCGTCTCTAATCCTTGGGCTCCCCAATGTGTACCTGGAGGTTCATCAGGCGGCTCTGCGGCCGCTGTAGCAGCACGTTTAGCGCCTATCGCTACAGGAACAGACACGGGTGGCTCCATTCGACAACCTGCGGCATTATGTAATATCAGTGGTTTAAAACCGACCTATGGCTTAGTATCACGCTATGGCATGGTGTCTTATGCCTCTAGCTTTGATCAAGCAGGACTATTCGCACCAAGCGCCGAGGATTTAGCTTTTGTTTTACCAACGATTGCTAAATTTGATGTCATGGATTCAACTTCAATCAAACATCCTATCCCTGACTACATGCAAACATTGAATGAGCCTATTCAATCCCTTACCATTGGATTGCCACGATGTTTCTTTCATATTGAAGTTGATCTTGCGATTCAAGAAGCCGTTTGGAATGCCATTGAAGTTTATAAACAACTTGGTGCAAAAATTGTCGAAATAGACTTGAGTCTTTATGAACATTGGATCCCTTGTTATTATGCACTGGCATGCGCGGAAGCTTCTTCAAATTTGGCACGTTACGATGGCGTGCGTTATGGTCATCGAAGCCAAAAGGCCAATACACTACGGGACTTAGTCTCGCACTCCAGAACCGAAGGTCTGGGCGATGAAGTGAAACGTCGTATTTTAACCGGCACCTATATTCTCGCTGAAGAACAATTTGACGCCTATTATATTCAAGCACAAAAAGTACGTCATTTAATAAGCCTGGAATTACAAGAGACATTATCACATGTCGACGTCTTATTGGGCCCAACCACACCCACTTTGGCGTTCCCCATTGGTGCCTCAAACACTAACCCTTTACTCAGCCAATTGTCAGATATATTCACAGTGGTTGCTAATTTGGTCGGTTTGCCTGCTGTTTCAATTCCAATAGGATTCCAAGAAAATTTACCGATGGGATTACAATTGATCGGTCCTCACTTTGGTGAAGCCATGATTCTACAAGCCGCACACGCATATCAAAAAGTCACTGATTGGCATACAAGAATTCCTGAAGGAGAGTCACTATGACCTGGGAAACTGTTATCGGACTTGAAGTGCATGCGCAGTTAAACACACAAACCAAACTGTTTTCCAATGCCCCTACTCATTTCGGCGCCACACCAAATACACAGGCCAATGTCATTGACGCTGGATTTCCAGGCACTCTGCCTGTTTTGAATCAAAAAGCAATGCATTTGGCAATTCAATTTGGTTTGGCCATTGAGGCAACGATCAATCAACTGTCCTATTTCGAACGCAAGAATTATGTTTATCCTGATTTACCGAAAGGCTATCAAATTAGCCAATACCGACGCCCTATTGTCAGTGATGGCCATCTTATGATTCCAAGTTCGGAAGGTGAACAACGTGTTGAAATTGAACGCGCGCATCTAGAAGAAGACGCGGGTAAATCCTTACATAACCATCATCATACCGCGATTGATTTAAATCGTTCCGGCATGCCGCTCCTAGAAATCGTCACAACCCCTTGTTTGTCTTCTGCCCAAGACGCGGTAACCTATCTTAAGACCTTGAATCAATTACTGCGTTTTTTAAACTGTTGTAGCGGTAATATGCAAGAAGGCGCATTTCGCTGTGATGTCAATTTATCGTTGAAAAGAACAGGCACCAAAACATTGGGCACTCGGGTGGAACTAAAAAACCTTAATTCCTACCGCTTTATTGAAAAAGCCATTTTGTTTGAACAACATCGCCAAGCAATGCTTTTAGATGCCAAACAAACGGTGATGCAAGAAACGCGTTTATACCATGAAGCAAGCAACACCACCGTATCGATGAGAGAGAAAGAAGATACAGCTGACTACCGTTACTTCCCTGATCCAGATTTATTGCCACTGTTTATTGAGGGATCATTACTTCAAAAACTGCGTTCTAACATACCTGAATTACCAAACGCTCTTCGAAAGCGCTTACAAAGTGAAGGTATCACCAACTGTGATGACTTGGAATATTTACTCTCTTCGCCAGCATTATTTCAATTTTACGACACATTAAAACAACATTGCCACGCCCCAGTAAAACTATTGGTCAATTGGCTCAAGGGCCCCTTGGCAGCAGAGTTAAAAAGTCGCCATCAACATTTTGAAAACATTTCCATACGCGCAGAGCGTTTTGGAGATTTACTCACACATCTGGACGCAAAAAAAATAAATGATAAACAGGCAAAAAGCATCTTGCCGCAGTTATTTGATACTGACGATGATGTTGTGACTTTAATCTCAGCCAATGGTTACGCAAGCCAAACTCAAGTAGATTTCAAAACACTCCAAGATCAATTGCTTGCACAATTTCCAGAACAAATCGCACAATACCAAGCAGGTGAGGCTAGAGTCATATCATTTTTAATTGGGCAGGCCATGAAGCTTGCAGGCGATCATGCAGATCCTAAAGAAATTCATGCTTTTTTGACTCAATCTTTGTCAAAAAAACAATGAGTCAAATGACCCTATCCGCATTAAAAAATACAGATATAACCTTTTTGATTCAAATTGGTGATTTAGAAATAACTGTTTTAAGAAAGCGCGTTAAAAATATTAATTTACGCATCCATACAAATGGATGTATCAATGTGAGCGCTCCGTTACGTTGCTCTTTGGATAGAATTCAACAATTTATAGAATCCAAATATCATTGGATCACAACACAACAAGCACACATCCAATCACAACCAAAGCAAATTGCACCAAAATTTATAAATGGAGAACGCCATTTGTTCCTAGGGGACTCATATCCTTTATCCATTCAAGACAGCGCCAAACACACCTATATCACACTTGAAAACAACACCCTGCGCTGCTACATCAAAGCAAACACACCTCATGACAATATTAGAAAAATGCTACTAAGCTGGTATCGTGAACAAATGACGGACTTACTACCCTCTTTAATTGCAAAATGGGAGCCCATTATTGGTGTCGAAGTGGCTGCATGGGGAATCAGAGTCATGAAAACACGCTGGGGCTCGTGCAATACGAGGGCAAAAAAAATTTGGCTCAATCTATCTTTAATCCAAAAACCACAACAATGCTTGGAATACGTCTTGGTGCATGAGATGGTTCATTTATTAGAAGCCAGCCATAACAAGCGTTTTTATGCCTATATGAGCCAATTTATGCCCGACTGGCCAAATCATAAAAAACAATTGGCATCACTAAGAAGCAGTTTCTAAATCATTAATCTCAGCAAATAGTTGGGCAAGTTTCTCCGGTTGTGAAATGAAAGGCGTATGACTAGACTCCAGCGTAAACACACGCGTCATCTCTTGGCGCTTTAGGAAGGCCTCTTGTGACTCTGGGGACACAATCAAATCCTTTGTCGTTTTGATGTAGTATTTAGGCATGGCTTTGAATGCAGTCATATCATATTGCAGCGCTTCATAAGCAAAAATAATGGGCTCTGCTACCATATTACGAACAGCATTTTTGGCTTGGTTATCATCAGCATCAGGCATAAATAAAGATTTAATCATTGAAAAAGAACCCGGTATCGATAGGCCACTCTTATTATCAAGCGGTGCTGCAAGATCAAAATTACAATTATCCTGATCATTTAATACATCAAAAGGCTGCTCACCAGGCCACGGCACAACCGCTGCAAGATAAACCAGACCTTTGATGTTTTTCCCACAGTGGGCAATAGCCTGGGTAATAATAGCACCTGCCTGGTTATGCCCCACCAATAAAACGGGCTCAGGCTGTATATCCACAACCTTACATAGTTTTGTAACTGCAGCAGTCAAAGTAGCATCCTTAGGTTTAACACCATCATAAAGACGACCCGGTGTATCAACTGTGATGACGTTGTAGCCATCATTTTGTAAATGGGTTTGTACCGGCAACCAAACATCGCTGGTGAATAAAGCACCGTGCAGTAGGATCATGGTCGGATGCCTCTTTGTAACAGCATGTGTTTGATAAGCTGCAACAATAAACAAGAAAACAGAAATAAATTTAATCAATCGGCGCATAGTCAATCCATGAAATTATTTTGTGATGCCATTATTAATGTTTTTTAAATAAATTTCTAGTATAGTTCGCCGAATACCACCAGGGGTGCTTTGAAAAAAGCTGAGATAAACCCTTATAACCTGATCTGGTTCGTACCAGCGGAGGAAGAGTGAGATGAAATTTTTTAGACCAAAAAAATTACCACCAAGTTTGCAACTAACGTTTGTGCGCCATGCCCAGTCCAAGTGGAATTTAGCAGGCCTTGTCCAAGGACAAGATAGAGATCCTACTATCACACTAACTGATGTAGGTCGAGCATCGATTCCCATGCTACTCTCCACATTGGGGCCAAAACCAGACCTCATCATTTCAAGTCCATTAAAACGATGCATTGAAACAGCCAGAATATGGCGTAACTCGTCTTTTGATCCGAGCACCCCCATCGTCTTAAGCGAGGCTTTAGCAGAAATAAGCGCAGGAAGCTACGAAGGTCTACGATTAGCAGATCTTAAAAATGATCTTCTTTGGAAAAAATGGATGGAAACCCCCCAAGACTTTCCTGGATTTCCTAAGGGAGAATCTTTGGTCGATTTTGAACAAAGAGTGTTGGCAGGTGTTAGCAATATATGTGTCAAAAATGACAGTTTGGACCACATCTACGTCTTTACACACGGTGTTGTCATGCGAGTTATAAAATGTTTTCTAGCGGAACAAGACTTATCACATTTATGGGCCCACCAAGTGGAAAACTTGGAGCAGCTCACTTTGACCCCTGATCAAATAGAAAGATTTCAGAAACTTCAAGTCCAATCTAAAAACATGTTTAACGGCTAATCAGCCTCTCATCCGTCGCTTTGCGACACCTTCTCCCCGAGGGGAGAGAGGATATTGTATTGGGCTTGTGTGTAAAATTGATATAATCGAATCAGCGCTGTCGCAGTGACTAACAGCGTAAAAGTAACTGCCAGATAAACAAACGCGGACGGCCATAGCATCATAGCGATGAAGAACGCAAACGCTTCAGGACGTTCCATGATACCTGGACTATAGTGAAAGCTTTTATCTGTATCATTTTCCATAAAAATACCGACCACTAAAAAACTGGTGACACACAACAACATACTGCCCAACATCAAAAAGCACCACAGTCCATGATGCAGGGGAGCTACCAAATACAAGGCTAAAACAACAGAAAACTCGACCACACGATCCATTGTAATATCAAGGACAGTTCCCCATCTTGTTGTATGCTGGCTCATGCGTGCCAGCGTACCGTCTAACGTATCGCAGTAACCAGATATCAACAATACAGCAATTGTTAGACTCACTTGATTGAATAGCAAAGCAGGGATGACTAATATGCCCCATAAGCCAGCAATCCAAGTCATGGTATTTGGTTTGATTCTGTGGACCAAAAAAGCTGCCACCGCATCTACAAATATGGTTTGATAATAACGTCGAACATGTTGCTCAATCATATTGTCATCCTAATTTTAGTAAGACTTGGACCAACCAACGGATCTTTTTAGAAAACAATTTACTTACGTAAAACGCCCCAGCAACACGTTTGCTGACCTCACCGACGGTAGGGTAAGGTGCGATAACATCAGTAAAACTGCGTAACGTTTTCTTTTCTCTTATTGCGATCACCCACGGTAAAATAACTTCGCCTGCATTGGAGCCCACAATTGTAACGCCCAAGATCCGAGCTTTTTTATCTGCAATGACTTTGATTTTCCCCACAGTATCATGCTCAGCTTGGGCGCGATCATTATCTTGAAAAGGCCATTCTATAATTTGAATATCAGAACGCTGTTGTACCTCCGCTACTGTGAGACCAACATGCGCCATTTCTGGTTCAGTATAAGTCACCCATGGGACAGATTGATAATCCACCTTCGCAGGCAAACGAAATAAAATGTTTTTTAAAACAATCCCTGCGTGATAATTAGCAATATGAGTAAATTGGAAACTACCAGCAACATCACCTATCGCATAGATTTTTTTATTCGTACTACGCAATCGTGCATCGACGTCAATACCATTGGGCGAGTATGAAACATTTGCTTTTTCTAAATCAAGTCCTTGGACATGAGCACGCCGTCCCGCTGAAACGAGCAAATGACTGCCTTGAATGATCTGGGTTTTACCATTGGTTTCAATAGTTGCTTTTATGATACCCGTTTTAGTTTGGCTTATTTTTTGTACTTTAATATTGTCATGAATCACAATCCCCATCGCTTCCAATTGCTCGCGTACTATAGCCACACAATCAGGATCGTCTTTTGGCAATATTGTAAAACCTTCCAAAATCGTAACTTTACTACCTAACATCGCAAATGCCTGCGCTAATTCACATCCAATGGGCCCACCACCAATGACCATCAAATGTTTCGGAAGCGATTTTAACTCAAAAATTGATTCATTCGTGTCATAAGAAACCTGATCTAATCCTTCTATAGGTGGGACAAAAGGCGAAGAGCCAGTGGCCACGACGAATCGTTTAGCTTGAATTTTTTTATGTCCTGCTTGTATAGTCTTGGCATCAATAAATCGACCCGGTGCTTGTATCACTTGCACCCCTAAAGCGGTAAATCGTTCAACTGAATCATTTTTGGCAATGGTCGCAATCACCTGATGAACATGTTGCATCACTTTAGTAAAATCAAGTTTCAACGCAGTTGTTTTAACACCGAAATATTGCGCGTTTTGTACATGATAAAAGGCTTTGGCTGCAGCTAATAAAGATTTTGACGGCACGCATCCGTAATTCAAACAATCTCCGCCCATTTTGCCTGCTTCGACCAAGACAACCTTCACACCTAATTGAGATGCAACCGCCGCCAAGCTTAAACCACCTGCCCCGCCACCAATAATGGTAATATCAGACTGTATAATTGAACTCATTATATTTTCTGCCGTTTAAATCGTTTATAAGCAATTGGAACCAAAGACAAAATAGCCAATGCCAGGATAGGTATCAAAATTTCAGGTTCAAAAATAATACTTAAAGTTGGGGTTTTGTTCGCATCAAACACATGCCCTAAACCATTACCCACTAAGGTGTAAACGAATGATCCGGGAATAATACCGATAAAGGTCGCCGTGATAAAAATACGTTTAGATATGCCAAGCAAAGCCGGAACAATATTAATCAACCAAAAAGGAAAGATAGGAATCAAACGTAAAAACAGCAAATATGAAAAAGCATTATTTTGAAACCCTTGTTTCATAGATCGCAGCCATTTAGCCGCTTTTTTTTCCATCCAGTCATGAAAGGCAAGTTCTACCGCTATAAAAACAATACAAGCACCCAAAGTCGCTGCAATGACAACGATGACAGACCCAATCAGAGGACCAAACAAAAAGCCAGAAAGTACCGTTAAAAAAGCAGCACCGGGAATAGAAATTGCCACCGCAACTGTGTAGATCAGCATGAATCCCAAAATAGCTTGAAAAAAGTGTTGGTTTGTCCAATCAAGTAAAATAGCACGATGCATTTTCAGATTATCGAAGGATAAATAACGATAAAGGTGAAAATAAAAGAACAAACCAAGCAATCCTAATAAAAGAACAACTAAACCCCAGCGTTTTATTTGTTTGCCAATCATTTGGCGCTCGATCTAGTGCGATGAGCCTATATTAGTAGTCTCTTCATAAGAAATCGTCAAGCTAAAAGTGCAAAGCCAGTATACCTATGATTATAAATAAACCTTAGTGCCTACATCCTACACTTAAATAGCTACCGCACAATCATTTAAACATTTAACTAGGTACAACAACACCACCATTCTTATTGAGATAACTACCTGGCGGTGGCTCACACCAACCAATGCAATCATCGGGCCTTTTGAATATTAAATCTCTACTCGCGATAAGTGCTTTATTATCTCTTTCAGTTTGAAGTTTCTCACTAAGTTTTTTCAGATGATCAAAACAGATGCGCAGCTCCACTTCATACGCAGATTTTTCCTCAAAAGGCTTATAAAATGCCTGTAGTTGTCTTAAATTATTTTCAATATCATCTGTCGTAGCAAGACTATCGGGAAACAAGTTTATGATAGACTGGGGCAAGTCCATATTTGATTGAAACGCGAATAAATCATCTAGCGTCGTAAGGCTATTAATTATTTCAAGTTTACCACTTAAACAATGTGGCGCTTCCACTGAAAATGCGTATTGGCCATACCTCATATCGTCTTGCAATGTGTCAAGTTCAGATATAGGCCCGACATAATTTGTCCAGATATCACAGAATAGCGCCTTTCCCCACGTAGCAGGATTATCTTTATCAGAGCCTAGCTTTCGACCCAATACGATAAACATGTGTTCACCCTCAGACGTCAGTACGATGTCAAGGGGATAAACCCTTTTATGCATCAGATCCACAAATCCGGCATAAGTGATTTCCGCACAATTACCATGACCATATTGACGTACCGCCAACGCCCGCAATTTAGAAAGTATGGCAAATTTATGTTCTAAAGCTGGCTGTCCCAATGTTTGTAGGCTTAACACTTGAGCCATCAACACCATAGGACGTATCACATCAATACGTTTATAGTCACTTCTACCTTCATCAATTTTGGCATTTGAACCAAATACCAGTTGCTCACGTATTGTCGTTAAGGTTGCTTGGGCATGACTTTTGTAGTCTTCAAAAGTGTACATTATGATTTTATTAGTCTATATGTATAAGCCGTGCAAATTAACACAAATTTAGTCAAAATATAAGCCAAACGCTAATTGACATACTTATGATCTTTATGTATAATTAATATACAGATATTTCTTTCTAAAGGTATCTCGGTATGACATACGACTATCATAAAATAAAAGAAGAATACAAGCCCATCAAATACCAAAAAGTAGTCTTCTTTGGCTCAAAAAATGTTGGTAAAACACAATTGCTCAATGCCTTGATCAACACAATACCATCTGAAAAGGAATATACACCAACCATTGGTGCCGCATATCATGAATACCAAAATTTGAGCCTATGGGATGTGGGCAATGCCAAGAAATATGCATCATTATGGTCTATGTACTTACGTCATTCACAACTAGTGCTACTTATGTTTAATAAGAATGACAGAAACTCTTTCGAAGATTTAGGCGAATATATTACAGCCATAAAGCAGATCACACCTAATGCTAAGATTACTTTGGTGTCAAATCATGACGATCAAGCTGAAAACACAGTTACTGTAGAAGAAATCCAATCCTTCAGTGATCAACATAACATTGACTCCTATTTTGAAGTTTCTACGCACTCTCAGACTAATATAACTGCTTTAAGCCAGCATATGCGTAAATATACAGCAACTGAAGAAGCCCCAGAAAATGAAACCGCCCTTGCCCTCAAGGAGGTGGTTAGGAGTAAAATCAAAGCATTCAGAGATAATGCTAGTAAAACCCTGGGAGAAAAAGGTTCCGAGGCTATCATAATAATTACAGATATACTGAATGACGGATTAGATACCGACAATCCAGAAGAATACTTCGAAAGATACACAGACATATTGGAAGAAAAACTCGCCGTTCTACAAACCACAAACGCATCTATTTACAACAGCGCATTGAATGTCACAATCCTAACCTTCGCTTGCCTCAGTGTTATTGGTATAGCTGCACTCTGGCTTTCAGGCATACTTCAAAACAATTATGAAACCACAGGCGATCACCTTATGTTCTCTACGTTTGGAGACAAACAACAAGGCAAGCAGATCATTCGTGATACTGTTGCTGAAACCATCCCCAAAAAGAATACTAAATAAATCAAGATTGGTGCCTACATTCCAATTACAATGATGAGATGACGGACTTGGATTTTATATCTATACTAAGTAAGCAATCATAGATCGCAAATCCCAACGATGGCGAAACTCATGTCAACTCAATCACAAAACATGTCCTCTTTTTTATGGAAGATCATCAAGCCCTATCGATGGTGGTTGCTCTTGATGTTTCAAGCAACCATCATTGGTTCAACCTATCATATCGTCAATAATTACGCCTTAAAACTGATCATCGATGCCTTCTCTTTAGAAACCATGGCCGACAATAGTCACTTATTCATTGCAATCACGGTATTTATTTCAGCACAAATTGGTTTGGATGTAACCTGGCGTTTAAGTGATTATGCAGGATGGCATTCGGGTCCTTATATCCATCGAGCGATTTTGAGCCAAGCCTATGATTATATTCAGCATCATTCTTATGCTTATTTTCAAAAGCATCCCAGTGGCATGATCGTCAGCAAGTTAAAAGGCATTTTAGATGGCTATCAAGCGATTTTTGATCAAATACATCATCAAATGGGACGAAATTTTTTAACTACCGTATTTTTAATTTTTTCACTCCTATTGATCAATACCCAAGTGTTCTTCTTCATGCTGGTTTGGAGTGTGTTTATCGTCATGGTTATGGTGCCCATGTCACTCAAATTGAATCGTTTGGCACTTGACGCATCCGAAAGCAAACATCAGGTCATGGGGCTTTTTTCTGATAATATTTTGAATATATTTTCTTTGTTTGCTTTCGCCAAACGCCAAGAAGAATTACAGCGCATCAAATCCAATATTTCAAAACGTTATTTACCAGATACAGTAGCGCTTTATAAGTATTATTTCAAATTGTCTGTCGTTGGCAGTGTGCTGTACTGGGTGATGTTGATTATTGTGTTTTTGTTTATGATTTGGCTACGGCAAACAGCACAAATCAGTATCGGCGATTTTGTATTCGTAATGATGACAACCCTCACTATTTCTATGGAATTATGGTTGTTTACAGAATCTATGTTTGATTTTATGCATTCATTAGGTGATTTCAAAGCTTCTTTTTCTATTTTGACGATACCTCATGAAAAGATTGACAGACCCAATGCAAAATCCCTTGTCATTCGATCCCCGAGCATTGAGTTTGACAACATAGGGTTTCAATATCCCAATGGCAGTACCATTTTTGAGGGTTTAAATCTTAGTATTCCTGCGGGACAAAAAGTGGGATTGGTAGGTCACTCCGGCGCAGGAAAATCAACGCTGATTTCTTTGCTATTGAAACACTTTTTACCCACTCAAGGACATATTTACATTGACACACAAACGCTAAATGATGTTACTTCAGACTCATTACGTGCTCAAATATCTTTGATTCCACAAGACATTTTATTATTCCATCGTAGCATCGGAGAAAATATTGGCTATGCGAGATCCGATGCAACTTTAGAGGACATTCAAACAGCTGCATCCAAAGCTATGATTCATGATTATATTGAAACATTGCCTGAAAAATATGACACCTTAGTAGGTGAGCGCGGTGTAAAATTATCCGGAGGACAACGCCAACGTATCGCCATCGCACGCGCTATTTTGAAAAATGCGCCTATCATCATCTTAGATGAAGCAACTTCAAGCCTAGATACTTCTACGGAAGCAGACATTCAACAGTCCATCCATGATCTGCTTAAAGATCAAACCAGCACAGTGATTGCCATCGCTCACCGTTTGTCTACTATTCGTCACATGGATCGTATTGTGGTTATGGATGGCGGCTCAGTGATTCAAGACGGTAGTTTTAAAACATTAATGGCAGACAAGAAAGGTTATTTTAGAATGCTTTGGGACACTCAAGTTGATGGGATGGTTTTATAATCCTCATCTTTGGAGACTGACTCATGATCACTAGTTTTATTATCTTTTAAAGCCTGTTGCCGCGCTGTCACACTCAACCACTCCCAATAACGATCAAAATCAAAAGTCCAAATGACTGTGACACCCGAAGTCGCATTAGTCGTCGCACTTAAGCTATAGGTAGGCGATATATTTTTCATATAATCAATACGATAACGACGACTTTCTGGCTCTAAATCACTCCAGCAATCACAAGCTTGTTCTTCGTTTGGCACAATAATACCGCTACAATTGCAAGAAAATATTGTTGGTACCTCTGCACTTGGCACCACAGTATAATAAAATTCGAACGGTGTATTATTGATAATGATATGTTGAAGATGTGTTTGAGCGGCTTGGGCAATATTCGAAAAGCAACAACCGACGCAAAAAAACCATATGCCCAATCTCAAACATTGTAAAACCAAAACATATGGTTCATCAAACAAATTTCTCATATCACTTTGCAGCGCACCCCTAGTAAAATCACCAAATAATGCAAGGTGTTTTATTCACCATCAGACTATCCTCTGGTACTGAAAAATCTTGCTTGAATGCTTGAACATTCGCGAGCGTACCATTGACCCGAAACTGAGCAGGTGGATGAGGATCAGTCAAAATAAGATTTTGAGCTCGTTCAGGTCGTATATTATTCGCCCATATATGTGCAAAGCTCAAAAAGAACTGTTGATCCGGGGTCATACCATTAATGGTTGGTTGCTTTTTATAGGCTTCAGCCGCATGAAACGCACGATAGGCTAAAACAATGCCACCCAAATCTGCCGTGGCTTCACCCACGACTAATTTACCCTGTACAGGAATATCCCCTTCTATTTTGAATTGTGAATACTGGTCAATCACACACTGTGTGGCTGCTTTGAACTTTTTCAAGTCTGTCGCAGTCCACCAATCATGCAAATTACCATGTCCGTCAAACTTTGATCCTTGATCATCAAATCCGTGCGTGATTTCATGGCCTATCACGACCCCGATACCCCCATAATTGACAGCCAAAGGCGCATTTGGATCGAAATAGGGGGATTGGAGAATACCCATCGGTAAATTAATATTATTCATCGAAGGATCATAATAAGCATTCACGGTTTGCGGTGTCATTGCCCACTCAGTACGATCAATTGGCTTACCAATTTTATCTAAATCCCGCTTCACTAAAAATGCACTAGCACGTAATACATTCAATATATACGGCCCACGATTAATCTCTAAAGTAGAATAATCCCACCATTTGTCTGGATAGCCTACCCGTTCTTCTATCAGATCTAATTTTTTGATAGCGGCTCTTCGAGTTTTTTTAGTCATCCACTGTAAATGAGTCAAATCGTGACGTAATACCTTACGAATTTGCGTAATCATATCTAAAACTTGTTGCCGTGCAGCAGGTGAAAAATGCTCGCGAACATAAACTTCCCCTACCGCGAAACCCAATGCCCCTGATTCGGTACCCACCACTCGTTTCCAACGTGGTTGTAATGCTTCAACACCAGATAGAACTTGCGCCATTTTAAACGCCTCATCCACAAATGGCTTAGACAAAGAAGAGGTAACAGCACTTAAAAAATGCCAACGCAAATAAATTTTCCAATCTGCGATAGAAGTTGTGGTTAACATCTTATCAAAGGCAGCGATGAACTCTGGCATCGCGACGTTGAAGCGTTTTTCACGCGCTTGCCCCATCGTATCGATATACTGTGACCAAGCAAAGTGAGGACTTAACTCTTCGAGTTTTTTTACAGTCTTGATATGATAAATTGCACGCGGATCACGCTGTGCAATTTGTGACATCGATGCTTTGGCCAATTCTGTTTCAAAGCGTAGCACTACTTGTGCCTCATGATTGGCTTGACTTGACGGTTCACCCAGCAATTGCAACATTGCGCTCATGTTTTCCACAAAAGCTTTGCGAATATCTTGAAACTTTTTATCTGTTTTCAAATAATAATCTCGATCTGGCAAGCTCAAACCACTTTGCATAAACGCCCCAATCATTTTGGTGCTGTCTTTAAAGTCCTGCATGCTGCCATACGAAAATACGGCGTCAATGCCATAATGGTGCATATGCTCTATTTGTTTTTGTATGTCTGCGACGGTTTGAATGGCATCAATGCGCGCAAATTCATCTTTTAACGGTGTAATCCCTTGCTTATCAATAGTCGCTTCGTCCATACCACTAAAGTAGAAATCACCAATTTTTTGCTCAATACTGCCAGGTTTGACTTGATCATCATGAGATATTTTCTCAAGCATGACATGAATGGATTCCAGATTTTTCTCTTGTAATATGGTAAAAGAACTCCAATGAGCGCGATCCTCTGGGATAGGGCTGTTTATTTTCCAAGTACCGTTAGCAAATTGGTAAAAATTTTGCTGCGGTGCAACAGAATTATCCAACCAATCCAAATGCAAGGCCTCTAACATCTGCTTATGTTGCTCTGCAGCATCAATATCCTGAGCAAATCCCAGCATTGCAGTCATGATTAACACAAGAAAAACTATTTTTTTCATTAAAAGCATCCTTATTTTTCAGATTTTTTTTCTTAGAGAAGACCCCTGCCTAGTAGAGAAACGGCGTATTTCATCATCTCAGACTACCCTGATATCAATTAAGATGCAAATGTGGGAAAACACATCTGTAAGCTATGTAATGACGTCCACTCTTTACTTTAAAAAAACACCAATTGATTGATATTTATACAATAAAGTGGTATAATAAACCCTCAAACAAATTATAATAACTTAAGGAATAGGCCATGTTTACTAAACTAAATACACTTTTTTTCATGACCTGCATGATATTCGGTACTCAACAAGCTTACGCCTACGATATGAACATGGATCTCGCACCTAAAAGTGATAAAGCTTTGACGAATACAACGTTTTCCACAATTCATGCTACTTGTCATATTCATTCCAGCGATAGCAAAAAAACCATTAAAATTCATGGCGTTAAAAACAAAAGTCAGGTAAATGGGCAGGAGTTGGCTGCAGGACAAACGAAAACGGTGACTGTTTATGCCGATAAAACCGTAAAAGTCACTGCTGAACCAGGTGCAGAAGTTAATATTACAAATACGAGTGATGAGTCTGTGACTGCTGTTTGTTCCGCTTAGTAAAACTAAAACAGCTCTAGATAGATCTTAGCTTCATAACAAAAACCCGTTGTTTCAATACAACGAGGTTTTATATTAATAAGGCAACGTAAAACGAAATGCAATCGTCCCTTCTTTCGCAAGGTTTTCCGCCCAAATTTCGCCACCGTGCGCTTTGACATTGAATTGACACAAAGTCAAACCTAATCCCAAGCTATCGTGATGTGTAGAAGATACACTTCGATAAAAAGGATTGAAAATTTTAGATAAATCCTTTTCTTTGATGCTATTCCCTTCATTTTCAACGCTGACAAGAACGTGACTCAATTGTGTCTCTATATTCAAATTGACAATAGAGTCTTCTGGAGAATATTTGACCGCATTATCCAGTAAATTGAGAAGCACTTCTTGGATGCGTGCGCCATCCATTGCAAGCTTAGGCAAAGAATCAGGCGCATGTATCTCAATGGTACGTTGGTGGTTGGTTTTTCGAAATTGGCGCAATGCGGCTTGGATCAACTTCATCAGATCTGTTATTTTTTTATCAAGATGGGTGTGATGAGTCTCAAATTCTATCACTTGCAAAATATTATTATTAATGAGACTGATTTTATTCAGTTCTTCAGAAATATTCAGTCCAACGTCGCTGGTATTGGGAGAAATACTTGATCCAATCACGCCTAATATAAATTTCAATGGGTTATTCAATTGTGTAGAAATGGTTTTCAATAACGCATTTTTAGCCGTATCTACTTCTATTTTTAATTGCCGTTTTCTAAATTTCTCTTGTAGGTTTTCAATTTTTAAAGCTTGTGTGAGTTGACTGATAAAAGACTCCAGCAAATGCATTTGCTCCGGACTAAACAACATATTGTCTCGAGGCTTGATACGCAACACACCCAGTACTTTCTTTTCTGACACAGACAAAGGTACATAGTATGCTGAAGAAGAGGCAAGCGTATCGGTCCCCAACCCCGCAGGCTGTGCCATTTCATAAACCCAATGCGCAACACTCTGCTCTTTTTCTCCCAAAACCTCGCCCTCAGGTTGACTCACACGCGCTTCTAAAATCCCTTTTTTTGGAAGTAAAGCCATGACATCAGCTTGTAATGATTGTGCGATATATTGCACACCTAAAGCCAAAATCTCATCTATACCTCGTGTTTGTAATAGTTTTTGGCTAAAATCATACAGTGCACGCGCTTGTCGCTGGATATTATATGAGATTTTAGATTCACGTCGTTTCAATACCGATAAATAGCCGCTGATCAACGCCACGATGTAAATCATGATCATAGATATGTAGGTTAACGAAGAAGCAAACCCTAAATTTACACTTGTTGCAAATGCAATAGCTAAAAAGCCAAACCCATAATCACGCCAAGAAAT
This sequence comes from Gammaproteobacteria bacterium, assembly GCA_024742995.1. GTDB lineage: Bacteria > Pseudomonadota > Gammaproteobacteria > Legionellales > Legionellaceae. The sequence continues at coordinate 97,173 of JANSXK010000001.1, read as the reverse complement.
TTTTGTGGCAGGCGCTTCAAACGCCAAAGAAGCTGCCTTTTTCTTACCACCCACAATATAGAGGTTAATTTCACCACTATCTGCAATCAGTGCATCTGCCAATGAACGGCGAAACAAGCGACGCCAGGAATGAGATCGATCTTTACATAACATGATTTGGGTGACATTAGCATCTCGTGCAAATTGCAAAATTTCTTTTACAACATCATGGCCCATCAACACGTGGGTTTCTGCACCCAATTGTTCTGCCAAACGGAGGTTTTCGATAGCACGATTACGTTTTGCTTTGGAGACTGACACCTTAGGCATATCCACATACACAGCAGCCCATTCAGCTTGCAATCCTTGTGACAATTGCTTGGCAATTCTAATTAATTTTAATGATTGTTGGCTCGATCCCACACAGACTAAAATCTTATCTGATGTAGGCCAAATCTTATGAATCCCCTCTGTTTTACGATAAGAAATCACATCCGTTTCGACAAAATTGGCCATCACTCTTAACGCCAATTCTCGCAACGCGATCAAATTCCCTTCACGAAAAAAATGCTCTGCTGCAATATTTGCTTGCTCAGGGATATAAATTTTTCCGTCTTTCAGACGCTTTAAGAGCTCTTCTACCGATAAATCGACCAATTCGATTGTATGTGCTCGTTCCAGCATAGAATCAGGCACTGTTTCTTGCACAGGCGCTTGGATGATTTGCGCCACATCATCCTTCAAACTTTCAATATGTTGTACATTCAATGTGGTACAAACATCTATGCCTCGATCTAATAATTCTTTGATATCTTGCCATCGTTTTTCATGTCGCAACCCTTCAATATTAGTATGTGCCATTTCATCCACTAATATGAGGCCTGGATCACGTTTCAACGCCGCATCTAAATCAAACTCCACGTAACGTTTCTCACGATACGTCAAAACTTGTGGCGGTAATATTTCAAATTTTGCCAACGTTTTGTCAATGGCGTGACGACCATGAGACTCTACAATACCTACTACGACGTCTAAATTTTTTACCCGGCTGAGATGTGCATCATGTAACATTTTATACGTTTTACCGACCCCAGGCGCTGCACCCAAATAGATTTTTAGCTTCCCTGCCTTAGCTTGTGATTCTTCCTCTTGAATTTGCTGTAAGAGCGCTTCAGGATCCGATCTTTTTTGCGACATGCAAGCTCCTACAATTGAGTGACCAGGATCTTATCCAATGCCAAATTCAAAGCCAAGACATTCACGCGTGGCTCTCCGAATAATCCTAAAAAACGAGCATGTGTATGTGTTTGGATTAATTGCTTTACCGTTTCCAGAGGTACTTTCCTCGCATCTGCAACTCGATTGGCCTGATAATAAGCACTTTGAGGACTGATATCCGGATCTAAGCCACTACCGGAGGCCGTCACCAATTCTGCGGGAATAGGAGGCTGAAACTCGCGAACACGGTTTTGAATCAACAATAGATACTGAGAATTGGTAGGGCCTAAATTAGACCCACCAGAAGCAAGTGCATTGTATGGAAAACCAGGGGTGCTCGAAGGCCGTCCCCAAAAATAATCATCCGCCGTAAAATTTTGACCAATCCATTGTGAGCCAATCACATGCCCATCCGATACCAACATGCTGCCATTGGCACGCCAAGGGAACAGCATTTGTGCCAAGCCGGTCATGCCTAACGGATAAAGTACACCCGTCAAAATAGAGAGTAAAATAAATAGTCGACATGCTTGTGCAAATAGTTTCATGATTTCACTATGCTCCTAATAACATATCAATGACTTTAATCCCGATAAAAGGAACGATCAATCCACCTAAGCCATACAGCAACATATGACGACGCAATAGGGATGACGCACTCATCGGTTTATAATCGACACCACGTAATGCCAAAGGCATCAAGCCCACTAAAATTAGCGCATTAAATATAACGGCTGATAAAATGGCCGACTGTGGCGTACGTAAATGCATCAGATTAAATTCATTCAATACAGGAAACGTACCCGCAAACGCCGCTGGTAAAATCGCAAAATATTTGGCAATATCATTGCTAATACTAAATGTGGTTAACGCCCCTCTAGTCATGAGTAATTGTTTGCCCACATTGACGACCTCTATTAATTTGGTGGGATTAGAATCCAAGTCAATCAAATTCCCAGCTTCTTTTGCAGCTTGTGTACCAGAATTCATCGCAACAGCCACATCCGATTGTGCTAACGCTGGCGCGTCATTGGTCCCATCTCCAGCCATGGCTACCATCAAACCATCCTCTTGCAGAGAACGAATCAATTTTAGTTTATCTTGAGGTTTCGCATCAGCAAGAAAATCGTCCACGCCTGCTTCCGCAGAAATTGCTGCTGCTGTCAGAGGATTATCACCTGTCACCATCATGGTTTTGATGCCCATACTGCGCAATTGCGCAAAACGCTCGCGAATGCCCCCTTTCACAATATCTTTTAAGTGGATCACACCCAGCACTTTGTCACCTTCGGCCACCACCAAGGCTGTCCCACCTTTACTGGAAATTTTCTTGACAGCTTCTTTGACATCCTCAGGAAAAATGCCACCTTGATCTTGAATATAGGTTTCAATAGCTTGAGCAGCACCTTTACGAATTTGACGCCCATCTAAATTAGCCCCACTCATACGTGTTTCAGCTGTAAATGGAATGAAGGTAGCATCTAACTTTTCCAAATCATGCTTACGTAAACCATGTTTGTTTTTGGCTAAAATAACAATACTGCGTCCTTCTGGTGTCTCATCTGCTAAAGATGCCAATTGAGCAGCTGCAACAAAGTCATCAATCTCAACACTATCAGCTGCAACAAAATCAACAGCCTCTCGATTGCCCAATGTGATGGTACCCGTTTTATCAAGAATGAGCACATCAACATCTCCCGCCGCTTCCACGGCTTGGCCAGACAAAGCAATCACGTTGGCTTGAATCATACGATCCATGCCTGCAATTCCAATCGCAGACAACAATCCACCAATCGTCGTTGGCACCAAACATACAAACAAAGCAATCACAACAATAAGAGGAATGCTCGTTCCAAAGTGCATCACATCAACAGAGTATTTAGAAAACACGGGTAAACTGGCGCAAACCATGACAAACACAAGGGTAATAGCCGTTAATAAAATCGTCAGAGCCATTTCATTCGGTGTTTTTTGTCGTTGTGCACCCTCCACCAAAGAAATCATTTGATCCATAAAGGTTTCACCAGGATTAGCGGTGATGCGTATCAACAACCAATCAGAAATGACTTGTGTGCCACCCGTCACTGAGCTGCGATCTCCGCCACTTTCACGTATCACTGGCGCACTCTCCCCGGTAATGGCTGATTCATTGACGGTGGCAATCCCTTCAACGACTTCCCCATCCCCTGGAATAAAATCACCTGCTTCTACCAATACCAGATCATCCATTTTTAATTTATCAGCAGCAATCAACGTCTGTTTGCTTTTGATATCAGCGGAACTAAGTTTTTTTGCCATCAAATCGTGACGGACTTGACGTAGTGAGTTTGCCTGAGCTTTGCCACGACCCTCTGCCATACTTTCTGAAAAATTGGCAAAAAACAGCGTAAACCACAACCCAAGATTCACCCAAAAAATAAAGCTGACTGAGCCACGCTGCGTGTTATCACCAAACCATGCCTGAAAAAGTAGATATAAGGCAACAACAGCGCCAATATATACTGAAAACATCACCGGATTACGACATTGATGACGCGGCGTTAATTTTAAAAATGCCGCAATTAAAGCGGAGCTAATCATTGCAAACGACCAAAAAGAGGTAGGATCAGATTTTTTAACCATAAGGCATCCACAACATGACATGCTCCACAATGGGTCCTAAGGACAAAGTTGGTAAAAAAGACAGCGCACCCAGCGTTACAATCACAAGCAACAACAAACCGATAAACAAAGGACTGCTTGTCGATAACGTACCTAAACTTGGTGGTACCCTTTGTTTTTTCATCAAGGCACCACTCAACGCTAAAATGGGAATTGCAACACCATAACGACCGATAAACATCAAAAAACTCCCTATGATGACGTAGAAAGGCTCATCGGCATGCAAACCAGAAAACGCACTGCCATTATTTGCAGTCATCGAAGTCATCCCATACAACACTTCCGTTAAGCCGTGAGCACCAGGATTTCCCAATGCTTGACGTCCTAACGACGTACCCAATGCCACAGCTGTCGCCAACAATACTAATAGTGGCATCAGTAACACGGCAATGGATGCCATTTTCATATCAAAAGGCTCAATTTTTTTGCCTAAATACTCAGGAGAACGCCCTACCATCAACCCACCAATAAACACCGCAATGATAATCATGGCTAACATGCCGTATAAACCAGACCCCACACCACCGAAAACGATCTCACCCAAATTCATGAGCCATAACGGCATCAATCCGCCAAGCGGCATATATGAATCCAACATAGAATTGACGGATCCATTTGCAGTTGCAGTGGTTGCTGACGACCATAATACCGAGCTCACCATACCAAAGCGTGATTCTTTGCCTTCATAATTTGGCCCTTCAATGCCCAAAGCGTGTAACGCAGGGTTTCCCTGCTGTTCTGCAACCACGCCAAAATACGCCGTCGGCAATAATAAAATCAGCATTACACCCAATATTGCATAACTTTGCCTGCGGTCTTGAATCATGATCCCGAACGCAAAAACCAATGCCGCAGGGATCAACAAGATAGCCAGCAATTCCAAAGCATTGGTCAAAGGCGTTGGATTTTCATAAGGATGTGCTGCATTGGCATTAAAGAACCCCCCTCCATTCGTGCCCAATTGCTTGATAGCAATTTGCGACGCGACTGGGCCCATAGGTAAATTTGAGCTTAAAAGAACAGTATCAGGATGGGTCAGGCGTTGTAAGTTTTCAACCGCTCGATTGGGTTGCAGTGATTGGATCACCCCTTGTGATGCTAAGATTAATGCCAAGATGATGGATAGCGGCAACAAAATATAAATGACCCCGCGTACCATATCTACCCAGTAATTGCCTAAATCTTGCCCTTTGCTCACCGACAAACTACGAATCAATACCATCAATATCGCCATTCCCGTTCCAGCAGAAAGAAAGTTCTGGCTGGTCAGGGCTAACATTTGGGTCAAATTACTCAGCGTACTTTCCCCAGCATACGCCTGCCAATTGGTATTGGTCACAAAGCTTACAGCTGTATTCAGCGCTACCCACACATTGGGAGAGGTAAAATGTTGTGGATTCAAAGGCAACTCGCCCTGAAAATACTGTATGCAGAAAACGCCAACTAAACCCAACACATTCAAACATAGCAATGCAGCCGCGTATTGCTGCCAGGTCATACCTTGTTGATCGATCTTGCACAGGCGATAGACCCCATTCTCAATGGGGCGCAATATTTTGGTAAAGCGTGTATATTGGCCTTGATATACCAAACCAATGTACCCACCCAATGGTCTCGCCAAACACAAGACAAGGAAGAGATAACAGGTAATCTGAGCTATTGCATTCAAAGAAATCATGACAAACAGTCCATTGCAAGTATGGCGTTACTCCGCGCCAAACCTCTTGATTAAAATTATTTTAACAAAACAGGATAGTCGCTAAATACCCCAGTCGCACCCCAAGCAAGATATTTCTTAATCAAAAACTGATAATTTACAGTATAAACGTACACTTTAAAACCACGTTTCTTTAGCATCTTAATACGTCGTGACGTTGCAATGAGACAATTCAAATTAATGGCCACACAATTCAACGACTTTGCCACTGCGATTTCTTCGGGTCGCCAATGATCCATTAAATAAGCCAAAGGCAAACCAGGTTGTTCTTTTTTACACAATCGTAATGCATCGATATCAAAACTAGAAATCAAAGGCTGTGATGCAGATTTGGGCCATAATTCATCAAGATGGCTTAACATCGCCATAGTCGTGTCATAAGTGAAGCCAGTACAAGGCTTGATTTCAATATTTGCATTCATTTGGCGATCAACCAGCCAAACCAATGTCTCACGTAATGTTGGTACTTTAGCCTCAGAAAATTTAGAAGAAAACCATGAACCTGCGTCAAGTGTTTTAATATAAGACGATGTCATACGACCAATTTCACCACGACCGTTTGTGGTGCGGTTTAAGGTTAAATCGTGAAATACAAATGCTTCACCATCCGCACTCAACACCATGTCAAACTCCACTGATTTAAGCCCGTAATGATGAGCCAAAGCAAAGCTTTCAATCGTGTTTTCCGGTGCCAATGCGGCAACCCCACGATGGCCAATAATTGAACCTAGCTTTAAGCTCAGATTACTCATAATCGCATTCCAATCTGAAAAAAAATACCAATATTTTCTCCTAATGATTGCTTTCAATCATAATGCAGTTTATAACATCAGGCCAGATTGAATTACAATAACAACAATATCTCATTATGGAGAAATACATGCAAAATCTGAACCATGAAGCCCCTAGCTCCATAGGCGATGATGTCTTAAACTATGCTTTACGTCATAAATTCGGTGATATTCATTGTAAAGTAGACCCTGCAAGTGGCATGCAAGCGATCATCGCCATTCATAATACCAAATTTGGCCCCGCCCTAGGGGGTTGTCGTTTTATAGAGTATGACAATTCTAATCTGGCTTTTTTTGATGTCATGCGGTTGGCACGTGGTATGAGCTATAAATCTGCGCTAGCTGGTTTGCCTTTAGGGGGTGGGAAAGCGGTCATCATCAAACCCAAAACACCATTTGATCGCAAAGCTTATTTTCATGCTTTTGGGAAATTTCTCCAAGAAGTAAATGGTCGCTATATCACCGCCATGGACAGTGGGACAGAATTAAGTGACATGGCTATTATTGCTGAACATAGCTCCTTTGTTGCAAGTTTGGCCAGCGAAGATGGTGATCCTGCGCATGCCACCAGTTTGGGTGTGCTCAGAGGCATTCAAGCGGCTGTGGCATATCAACTGAAACGCAATGATCTAGACGGTATTACCGTCGCCATTCAAGGGCTTGGACACGTCGGTTATTTATTGGCACAGCAATTGCATGACTTGGGTGCCAAACTCATTGTGGCTGATGTAGATCCTTTGCGTACGCAGCATGTTGTAGAAGAATTTGGTGCCAAAGCAGTAGATACAAAAGAAATTCACAAAATCCCCTGTGATGTGCTCTCCCCTTGTGCATTAGGCGCGGTATTCGATGAAAACACTATCCCTCAATTACAAACCAAGATCATTGCTGGTTCAGCAAACAACCAATTAGCCCACCGTTTTCACGGGCAGTTATTACACGACAAGGGTGTGTTGTACGCGCCAGATTATGTCATAAGTGCAGGCGGCGTGATCTTTGCTTGTGGTAAATATTTTCATACAGCAGAAGATGTAGTAAACAAAAATGTTGACCGCATTCACGAGTCTTTGACTGAGATATTTACACGCTCTATCAAAGAAAATAAGCCAACCAGTGACATTGCTGATGCCATGGCTGAAGCGTTATTGCAGGACTAAACCATGCATGTCCATTTGTCTGATGCATTGCACAACTACATTCGTCAAATCTCACTGCGAGAACACCCTGTCTTACGCACGCTCCGTGAAGATAGTGCCTCTCATCCCCTGTTTCATATGCAATCCTCGCCAGAGCATGCTCAATTTCTGCAGTTTTTACTGCGCTTATTACGTGCCAAAAAAGTCCTAGAACTGGGCACCTTTTTGGGCTATGCCACTTTGGCCATGGCCTTGGCATTGCCAGAAAATGGCTGCATCATCACCTGTGATCGCAACCAAGAGTGGACCAAAGTCGCACCCTCTTATTGGGAAAAAGCGCAGCAAAGCCACAAAATTGAATTGCGCCTAGGCCAAGCTGTGGATACACTGGAAGCCTTGTTACAAGCGGGAATGGCAAACAGTTTTGACTTTGTTTATATCGATGCTGACAAAAGCAATTACGTTACTTATTACGAATATGCATTGCAATTGATTCACAAGCATGGACTGATTGCGATAGATAATGTATTTTGGAAAGGCGCTGTCATCGAGGACAACAACCCCAACGCCCAAACCAGAGAAATTCGGCGCTTAAATAACCTTATTCAACAAGATGAGCGCGTTGAATTAAGCTTATTAGCCATCTCAGACGGTCTTTTTTTAATTCAACCTAAGGATAGATAAATGGAAAAACATGACAACCCATGTGGTTTAAATGGCTTCGCCTTTGTAGAATTTTCAGCACCTGACGCGACTGTACTCCATCAGCAATTTAAATCCATGGGATTTGCCCTTCGTGCAACACATAAGAATGCGCCCATCACCCACTATCAACAAGGTGATATCCATTTTATTGTGAATGCGACGACCGATTCACAAGCAGCCGAACATGCCAAACTTCATGGAGCAGGTGCATGCGCCATGGGTTTTCGAGTCCAAGATGCAAAAGCAGCCTTTCAATATGCCCTACAACAAGGCGCGAAACCTTTTGTAGACGAAGCTGAAGCGTCTCATGAATTGCTAGCCATCGAAGGAATTGGCCAATCAGTCATCTATTTTATCGAAGAGAATCATCTCCCATTTGAAAACGAATGGGTCGCAGAACAACATCCCGCCCCAGTAGACATCAAATTAACGTTCATTGATCACTTAACGCATAATGTTTATCGCGGCAATATGGACAAATGGGCTGAGTTTTATTTCAAAATTTTCAATTTCCGAGAAATTCGTTATTTTGACATTCAAGGCAAACTAACAGGTTTGGTAAGTCGTGCCTTAAGCAGTCCTTGTGATCTCATTAAAATCCCGCTCAATGAGTCAAAAGATGACATCTCCCAAATTGAAGAATTCTTGCAAGATTACCACGGTGAAGGCATTCAACACATTGCCCTAGCAAGCGATGATATCTACCATTCTATTGATGAGTTAAGACAGTTAGGCGTGCAATTTTTAACCGTGCCAGACACATACTATGAAATGATTCACGATCGAGTGCCCTGGCATCAAGAGCCATTAGAAAAACTACAAAAAGCTGGCATTTTAGTTGATGGTGAACTCGATCCTCAGCATGGATTATTATTACAACTATTCACAGAAAATGTTTTTGGCCCCGTCTTTTTTGAAATCATTCAGCGTAAAGGCAATGAAGGATTTGGAGAAGGTAACTTTAAAGCGCTATTTGAAGCCATCGAACGAGACCAAATTAGACGTGGCACATTAACGGAGGCACAGTCATGAAATTAGCAAGTATCAAAGGCCCCAGAGATGGACAGTTATGTGTGGTCAGTCGCGACCTTACCACAGCCATATTGGTGCCTAACATTGCATCAAATCTACAACACGCGCTAGAAAACTGGCAAACTGCAGCGCCTGCATTACAAACCATCTACGAGCGTCTCAATGCCGGAGAAGAAACACAAACCTTTGAGTTTGATCCCAAACAATGCGCCTCCCCCTTACCTCGTGCTTTTCAATGGGCTGATGCCAGTGCCTATGTGAATCACGTTGAATTGGTGCGTAAAGCTCGCAACGCCGAAATGCCTAAGGAATTTTGGACAGATCCTTTGATGTACCAGGGTGGTTCTGACCGATTTACAGGACCTTATGATCCCATTTCCGTGGTTGATGAAGCATATGGCATAGATTTTGAAGCAGAAGTTGCTGTGATTACTGATGATGTCCCAATGGCAATTGATGCCAAAGGTGCGGAACAACATATTAAATTACTGATGCTGGTCAATGACGTTTCTTTAAGAAACTTAATACCGAGTGAATTAGCCAAAGGCTTTGGGTTTTACCAAAGCAAACCTGCCAGCAGCTTTTCCCCTGTTGCCGTCACACCAGATGAGCTGGGCGACGCTTGGGATGGTCAACGAGTCCATTTGCCTTTGCAATCCTATTTTAACGATGAACTCTTTGGGCATCCTAATGCTGGAGTGGACATGGTGTTTTCTTTCCCGCAGCTCATTGCACATGCCAGCAAAACCCGAGAATTAGCTGCCGGTACGATTATTGGATCAGGTACAGTTTCTAATGTAGATCGTAGCGCTGGATCATCTTGCATCGCTGAGAAGCGCATGTTGGAAACCATTTCCTCTGGAAAAGCCACGACACCTTTCATGCAGTTTGGTGACACCATACGAATTGAAATGCATTCTAAGTCCAAAGAAAATATATTCGGCTCCATTCAGCAGGAAGTGACTCCATATGAAACTGTATGATTATTACCGCTCATCTAGCGCTTATCGCGTACGTATTGCGCTGGCATTGAAACAGATTGATGCCAGCATTATTCCAATCAATCTCCGTGAAGGAGAACAATGTACAAGCGCTTACCTGAGTCATAACGTGCAAGGTTTGGTCCCTACTTTGATCGACAACGATCATACTTTGACCCAATCCCTAGCCATCATTGAATATTTAGATGAATGCTACCCAACGCCACCACTATTGCCTGCCTCGCCGTATGAACGTGCACAAGTACGTGCTTTCGCGCAAATCATTGCCTGTGAAATTCATCCTTTGAATAATTTGCGGGTCTTAAATACATTGCGTGAAGAATGGCAAGCAGATCCCGAGCAAATTCAAACTTGGTACCATCACTGGCTGAAAAAAGGGTTTGATGCCATTGAGTCACAACTGACCCAATACCCACGTAACGAACCCTTTTGTTACACCAACCAAGTGACTCTTGCTGATATTTGTTTGGTCCCCCAAATTTACAATGCCAAACGTTTCGAGTTTTCTCTAGAACCTTACCCTATGATTCAAAGCATCAACAATCATTGTGAAACATTGCCAGCATTCATCCAGGCGCACCCAAAGCAGCACGAAACGCAATAAGTAATTGCATGCTCCTGGTCAGAAACACAATGCCAAATACCAGTAGGAATACGATCAACCAATAATAGCCGCCACCGGCAACAATTTTTTTCAAAATTGCCAGCATTTTCGCAGGCAGCAGTAGCCAGAGTAAAGCATTCAGCAATATCAACCAACATATAACAGTGATGGGAAATCTGTGATTGAACACCCAAAAATTGTGGGTGACAACCAAAATAACACCTATGAGTAAATTCATCAGTGCGAATACTGAAATCAGGGGATCTTCAGCCTGAATTTGTAACACCAGTTTACGAAAATAAGGCATGCGTCTCATCACCACAACCGCAAGAATAAACGAAAAAGCACCAAAAATTTGTGCCAATAAAAAAGTATAATACTCCGGTTGCAACATGTGTCGTTCCCTCAATATAAATGATTCTGATTTATGTCATTAATATCTGTATTTGAGATGAAATGCAACTTTGATGCGTATAATGCCATGAATAATATCCAGACTTACCAACCACCAAAGATTAGTGTATTATATTTTTCATTTTGCAATGTATTCTTATGACCCAAACTTACGCGATATCCTATTGTTTATCAGACAAAGCGCCCGTTGATCAAAACGTCACTGTTCAAGGCTGGGTCAAAACACGACGTGATTCTAAAGCAGGACTATCTTTTGTAACATTGCATGATGGCTCGTGCCACGCTGGCATTCAATTAGTCGTGCCTGAGACAATCCCCAATTACCAAACTGATATTTTAAAAATCACTGCGGGATGCGCATTAAAAGCGACTGGGAAATTAGTCCCATCGCAAGGCCGAGGTCAGGGCTTTGAAATTCAAGCAGAACACATCGAAGTCGTAGGCTGGGTTGAAAACCCAGACACCTACCCTATTTCAGCCAAACGTCATAGCTTGGAATATTTACGTGATGTGGCGCATTTGCGTCCTAGAACCAATACCATTGGCGCTGTGGCTCGAATTCGAGATTGTTTGTCACAAGCCATTCATCGTTTTTTCCACGAGTACGGCTATCTTTGGGTACATACCCCCATCGTAACCGCTAGTGACTGTGAAGGTGCTGGAGAATTATTTCGTGTCAGCACCCTAGACATCCTAAATTTACCCAAAACACCCACAGGTGCTGTGGATTTCTCCCAAGACTTTTTTGGGCGAGAAACTTTTTTAACCGTCTCAGGCCAATTAAATGTAGAAGCTTATTGTCTTGCATTATCCAAAGTTTATACCTTCGGCCCCACTTTTCGTGCTGAAAACTCGAATACATCACGCCATTTGGCAGAATTTTGGATGGTGGAACCAGAACTCGCCTTCGCTGATTTAGATGACATTTGCCAATTGAGCCAAACGTTTTTACAGTATCTCTGTCAAACGGTACTTGAAGAGCGGATGGATGATCTCACGTTCTTCAATCAACACGTTTCACCAGGATTATTAGACCGACTCAACGAACTGGCCCAAGCCAGCTTTGAAATTATGACTTACTCCGAAGCTGTCCATCAATTACAACAATCCAAGCAAAACTTCGAGTTTCCGATAACCTGGGGCGCAGATTTACAATCAGAACATGAACGCTATTTGGCAGAAGTATTGTGTAAAAAACCAGTGATCTTGACCAATTACCCTGCGGATATCAAAGGGTTTTATATGCGCTTGAACGAAGATGAAAAAACCGTCGCAGCTATGGATGTATTGGTTCCAGGTATTGGCGAAATCATCGGTGGTAGTCAACGTGAAGAACGCCTCACTATCCTTGATCAACGCATGGATGACGCTAATCTGAATAAAGACACCTATCAATGGTACCGCGATTTAAGACGCTACGGCACCGTGCCCCACGCCGGATTTGGCTTAGGTTTGGAACGACTGGTCAGTTATATTACTGGTGTTGCCAATGTGAGAGATGTCATCCCATTCCCAAGAACACCAGGACACGCAGCCTTTTAATGGTTGCTTCCATTCGTAGCATTTAAGCACTTGATTTAAAAATACAGGACACAGTGTTTATTGTTTAAACAAAACATAGTATACTCTGCGTTTAAAAATTAATTTGAATCCAATTATGATGAATGCCGTATCTACAGAAGTAGGCTACACTATTAATCCGCTTGAGGATATTCTCAAGCCTCGAGAAACGCTATCACCAAAAGATTTTTATCATGCGCAACAAGCAAATCCTTTGCAACGTACAGACTATACGGCGTTTGTTGACGCGATTGGAGATGGTAATTGTGGCCCTCGCGCCGTCATTCAAAGCCTCTTATTACGCGGCATGCTACATCATCAACAACAATTTGTATATGATTTTCTACATGGCCTTTGTCTCAGGCACCAAGACAATGTAGCACCCTATAAGGACTACCAGCCTTATCAAGCATTTCCCAAAGATCCAAGACATCCGGTGGGCAAAGGTCCTGTTAGACTACCTCTGTCTCAACAAAAAGCCGCCTCTCAAGAAGTACTAGATTTTTTGGACTGTTATAAAGAATTCTCTACAACTTCTAAATCACTTGCGCATATTAGAGGATACATGCCCCTCTACGGAAAATATCGGGTTCGTCCTGAGAAAGATCATATCATATATCTATTAGCCGCATACTTACGCTTTGATATTGTAGCTCATATTAAACAGGTGATAAACAAAGGTCGTCCCAACGAAGCAGGCATCGCTCAGACACAATTCGAAAATCTTACTGCTGGCTTGGCGGTTGCTGATGAAAACGTCCTCGGTGATTTGGCAACATTGGAAATGAATACCGATTTCCAAATCACTGGTAGCTATTTTGCAGCACACAATATCCGCATTGAAGTTTGTGGTGAATCGGGCCCAAACATGGTCTACCCACTCTCAGACAACACCGAAGCCTGTCACATTAAACCTCAAATAAGTATCGCAATATACCGTATTCCTGGCGGGTCACATTACGCAACATTAATAAATCCAAAGGTAGATCGCCTCAACCCAACACACACACCACGTTTGCTACCTGCATTAATGGCATGCCCACACTTTCTATTCACATGTTTCAATAGCATGACAGTCACACAAAAATTCTGCCTCTTTTTAAGCATCTGTTGTATTAGCGCAGGCTTTGCTGTTGGTGGTATAGCGGCACCGATCGGTGTTGCAGTAGCTGCTATGACATTCTTTGGTAGCCAACTTTGTTGTGATCATCGGGACAGGATCAATCCAGGCCATTCATTATTGCCCAATTCATGACCTCCGAACCACGTGTAATAATTGGTTAAAAGATGATTACCAACCTCTAATCTGTATTACTTCTTGCTACGTATAGACATACAAAAGATATGCTACAGCTATCAGCAAGCAATTCACATGGTTATCCACAGATTTTGTGGAAGAGTCGTCAATTGACATCAAAACATGAAGGGACAGCAACCAACGCATTGCTGTACCACTTCAATATATTAAGCAACCAATTCCATCAATTGGTAACCTACAATCGCCGAAAGCACCAATACACCGGAGATTTCTAGAAACTTCACCAAAAAGGTTTCCAAGTGATCATGAAACATATGATCATTGGCCGATGCCTGTATTTGACTTTGCTGATGTTCAACTTCCAAAGGATGCGCTAGGGTTGGTGTTTCGCCATAAAATCCTGCCCACCAACCTTCCATCCAATGTTCGCTCTCTGTAGAACCTGATTCAAATGGATTCACATCTTCGGTAATATTAGCAGCGGCACATTCATAACCGTACCAATACGCTTCTTCAATACAAGGATGATTAATATTAAAACGTAATTTAATATCTGGTAATAATGCTAATGAATCGTCCATGTTAACGCTCCTCTTTGCAATTAACAGCAAAAAATCCGTTCCTATGGCGCTAAACGTTGCATACGCCATTTTTCCTCGTGACGAATATATTGAATCCGGTCATGCAAACGATTATCTCGTCCTTGCCAAAATTCAATTTGATTCGGCACCACAGCATACCCTCCCCAAGATTCGGGGCGTACTACTGTCTTACTATCGGCATATTTCTCAAAAACTTGATGATAAGCATCTTCTAAAGCGTCTCTTCCTGAAATTTCCATACTTTGCTCTAATGCCATACTACTTAATTGGCTTTCAAGTGGTCGAGAATGAAAATACTGATCAGATAACGCTACGTCAATGCGATGCACAATCCCTCGCACTCGAACTTGCCTTGCCTGATGCGCCCAATAAAAATTCAAAGCCACAAATGGATTTGCCTCTATTTGCAAGCCTTTGACACTCCTATAATGGGTAAAAAATATAAACTCACCGTTTTCCAGTCCTTTTAATAAAACCACTCTAGAATCAGGATGCTGTTCTTCATCTATCGAAGAAAGTACCATCGCGTTATGAGTAGTAGATCCACTTTGAGCATAGTCATCAAACCATCGTTTAAATTGCTCAATGGGATCAGAATGCATGTTCGTTTCTAATAACGCTAACGCACCATATTCCTCACGGGTTTGGGAGAGTGATCCGATGGTATTTGGTGTTTTACTCATTCTATGCCGTCCTCATTTTGAGCGTCTTGGGGTTTCAAAGGCTGCAACTCCAAATAATCTTCCATCGATACAACAACGGCCACTTCTTTGCCATTGCGTGTGATTTGAATCGGAGCACGCTGAACTCGGAGTAAAAGTTCACCAAAATTAGTTTTCGCTTTGTTAGCAGAAAATGATTCCATAAACATCCTAAAATCAATTGTTTTGTTCGATATGTTTAGTTTGGACGATTAGTTCGAAATTTGCAAGGAATCGCTTACTTTTGTTCAAAATTTAGTCTATTTTTATTGGATAAACGGCCAAAAGATGGTATAATGATCATCTTATGAAAATAAAACGCACTATATCCATCATTGCTGGCGTGACTTTGACCTTGTTTAGTATGCAAATATGGTCTTTGAAACCGACGCCGCCCACTTCACCTACTAGTAAAACCAAAAACAAGGCCTTTACTGCGTTGCCTGGTTGGGAAAACTCTGATTTAAGGCCTTCTTTACAAGCCTTTAAAAATTCTTGCAAAGTCTTTTTAAAACAAAATCCTGAGAAAAATGTTGGGAATGCGCATTTTTCCCTAAAAGCCAAGGATTGGCAACCTGCCTGTCGTGCAGCCATGAAGCTAAATACCCAATCCAAAACCAAAATCAAAACATTTTTTCAAACCTGGTTTAAACCTGTTGCTGTCATAGGACATAAACCAACGCAAGGTAAATTTACGGGTTATTATGCAGCCTCAGCAAATGGTAGTCGCCGCAGAACATCACATTATTCCGTGCCTGTTTATATGCATGGCTCAAAAAAACCTATTTGGGTCGCTTCTGCTAAAGAACGTAACACCTTGGTTATCGAGGGTTCTGCCAGTATTCATTTTCAAGATGGATCTAATATGGCTATTGAATACGCCAGTGGTAGCGGTTCGCATATGGTTTTTAAAGAAACAGAAAATAACAAATTTCATGGCGCACAAAACGTAACTTTAAGTCCAGGATATTCGATGGCAGTTGATCGTCGCTGGATCCCTTTAGGAACACCATTGTGGTTGATGACCAAAGTCAGACAAGATTTTTCTCAACAAAGCAAACCGTTCCAACGTTTGATGATTGCGCAAGACACTGGCAGTAAAATTCGAGGCGCCGTACGTGGTGATATGTACTGGGGAACCGGTAAAAAAGCAACGGCCATTGCACAAAATATTAGGAATGATGGATCTTATTGGCTATTGTTACCTAAAAAAGCACATGTGTGATAAAACAAACAACAAAGCGAGCGTGCGTGAAAAACATTTATACTTATCTCTACATTGTTTTGATTTCAATGTCACCATCTTCTTCTAGCCTAGCAAGCACTCAAACCGATCTCGAACACTTAAAACAAGCCTATCCTGAAACTATTTGTTCTGTAGATCAAAACCACATCTATTGGGCAAATGGCGATAGCATGATTGTGGATGCACAACCATCCAATCGTCTCCCGGAGGAAATCTTAAATACGCCTCTTTTACTTGATCAAATTCGAAAGATACATTACCAGCCTGGCATTCCTACTGATCCTGAGCACTACACACCAAAAGATGATCCAGGCCGCATTCGCTATGAACCTTTTTTCCGCAAAATGTACGGTGAAACGGAATCTGAAGTCGAGACTCATTTGACCACTATTTTTTGGATGCCCAATGTATTCGGTACTGTTTATCCACTGAAAGTCACTAAAATCAACGGCATCGACCAGAAATTTATTCAAATTTCCAATGATCTGGAACAATTAGTACAATCACACCCTGACTACATTCCTTACCTAGAACACCCGAGTGAAACGTTCAATTGGCGTGTCATTGCCAACACCAACCGCATCAGCCCACATAGTTTTGGAATGACCATTGATCTCAAAGAAGATATATCCGATTATTGGCAATGGGATTTAAGTAAAGCCAATCTACCTATCAGCGAATTTAGATCTAAGCCACTCATCTATCGTAATCAAATCCCTTGGGAAATCATTCCAGTTTTCGAAGCACAAGGCTTTATCTGGGGTGGGAAGTGGGCCCATTATGACACCCAGCATTTTGAGTATCGTCCAGAATTGTTTTAGCATACCCTAAGCTAGTGTAGGTAAATCAATCAAACCGCCTTCTGATGCATTTTTATTGCGTTCTCGATGAAACATCCCCACACTACCCAAGAGAAGTCCAGCACCTACGGCCGCCACTGCCACACCAGTTGTCGCCAACGCTGCAGCATGTAACAAAGCAAAAGCCACGATCAAAGCTGCGATACCTCCCCCGACCACTGCCAATACACTCATCAAAAAACGTGACGACATGGGTCTTACAAAGTCTGGATGACCAATAAAACCTGGGTAGAGATTTTCAGGCCTACGAACGCCTGTCGCAGCAGGTGCATTACGTAACGCAAATGATGTATTAATTTCAGTCGTAAGCGTGCCGCGGGAATAATTGGCAGCAATACTTCTAATCATGATGTTTTGCACAGCAGCTAGGTGGCGGGATTCTGAGATATTTCTGGTCAAACAATTAATCAGATGTGGACAAGAAGGATAATAGATAAGGTTGTTCGGTGCATCCATTATATATCCATATCCATCGTGTGGAACACCTTCAGCTATCTTGAAAAGATAGTCCATGTAGAACCCATTTTCATAATTTTTAATCTCGTTCCAAAAAAAAGAATTATCAAAAACTGTTGGGCAAAGAATTGCTCTATACCCTTTTGGCCCATTACCTCGCATATCGTGCTCCTTCTAAATATTAACTATTTAAATCTTATAAATAGCACCTAAAATAGCCGGCTTGTTCGCACCAGTAATATGAGTCAAATCTAGCGATGTTTCAGTCATGGCTTGATGAGCCAACCAAGCAAACATCATTGCTTCTAGAAAATCTGGATCAATCCCCAGCTCTTTGGTACTTAATACTTCTATATTGGGTAATGCATGCTTCAGTGCTTGGACCAAAGCACGATTATGAGCCCCTCCTCCGCATAGCATTAAACGCCAAATAGGTGCAGTATTGGCCTGGATTGCATCAGAGATGGATTGCACGGTCAACGCTAATAACGTGGCTTGTACGTCCTGTGGCGCGTAATCAGGCTTTAGAAATTGACTGAGCCAATCCATAGAAAAATATGACTTACAAATGCTTTTGGGATGTGGCAATGCAAAATAATCATCCTTCAACATCGCGGTTAATAAATCAGGAATCATCTGACCACTTGCAGCATAACGTCCTTCAATATCGTAAGTTTGATTGTCCTGGCTTGCGATCCACGCATCCATCAAACAATTACCTGGGCCTAAATCATAACCCCGTACCTCATCTGACAGTACTGTAATATTGGCAATACCACCTAGATTGACAACAGCGAAGGCTTTGTTGCTCTCGCCAAATAATACGTGATGGTACAACGGTGCAAATGGCGCACCTTGTCCACCAATCACCATGTCACGAGTTCTGAAATCTGCGACTACTGTCATCCCGGTCAATTCTGAAATCGTATGTGGACATCCCAATTGAATGGTATAGGGAATTTTTGCTGTCGCATCATGCACAATGGTTTGACCGTGGCTGCCAATCGCGGTCACTTGTTCCCGGGGATAAGCAAGCGTTGTTAATAATTGGTTCGCTGCTGCCGCAAATTGTTGGCCTAATATCGTATGCAATTGCCATAAATACGCAGGCGTTACTGCTGCATTCGACGCAATGTTTTGGAGTTGTGTTTGTAAGTCTTTGTCATAAGGCCGTGTGATGCCACCAATGAAACGATGAGTGGTCACATCTACCAAAGCCGCATCAATGCCATCCATACTAGTTCCGGACATCAATCCCAAATAAACCGTCATGACTTCTTCACCCGAAAACAATGATAAAAATTCTCTGTGGTTTGAGCAGCAATCACAGATTCATCAACGTCACGCAAGACACTCAATACAGTGGCAACATGTTTGACCAAAGCCGGATGATTTTGTTTGCCACGAAAAGGTACTGGGGCCAAATATGGCGAATCTGTTTCAATCAAAATTCGATCTGCCGGTACTTTTTTCGCAACGTCTTGCAACATCGTTGCTGATTTAAAGGTCACAATCCCAGAAAAAGAAATATAAAAATTCATATCCAACGCACGTTTGGCAACGTCCCAATCTTCAGAAAAACAATGCATTACACCGCCAATTTCACCAGCCTTCTCTTCTGCCATGATACGCAAAGTATCTTCACTGGCTTGGCGTGTATGAATGATCAAAGGTTTTTCTAGGCTTAAAGACGCCTGAATATGCTGACGAAAGTTCTCACACTGCACCTCTTTTGCAGCTGCTTCTTCAGTACGATAGTAATCTAAACCCGTTTCCCCTATGGCAATACAAGTAGAATGGGTCGCCAGACTGATGAGTTTGGCCGCATCAACCTCATCTGTTTCATTGGGGTGCACGCCGACTGAGCTGAATACATTTGGAAAACGTTCCACAATGGCCATAATTTGCGGAAGATCAGACAACTTCACGCACACCGTCAACATATGACTCACATCAGCGGCGCTTGCCTGTTTCATTACTTGCGCTAAATCCTGATCAAAATCAGCCAAATCTAGCATATTCAAATGACAATGTGAGTCAATTAACATAAGGTGTCCATATTCATCATTCCCAACAAAATCCGCTCCAAAGCAAGATTTGCATTCAGGTTAATATTATTTTGTGATTTGCGCATCAATGCATGCAATGTGTCTAATTGAGCAAATAAGCCTTCCGGACGCCAAACTTTCGTCAAGACAGCGCAATCCTGATATTCTACTTCTAAATCGTTACCTACCAAACGCAGATCAATCATCTTTGCAATTAAAGCATATAAAAACCACAGTAGATCAGATAATGGGTACTCAGACCAACGCTGTGCCACATCACAAGGCGTTTGTTGTTTTGCCAATAATGCATCCAAATCACTTAATAAACTCAATCGCTGTGAGCATAATGTGGCACGTGTTGATGACTCCGGATAATATTTTCCCAAAGTTAAAAGATCGTCACTACTGGTATCATGCTGAAGATCTACCCGTTGGCACCGGCTTAAAATCGTGGGAAGTAATAGATTGGGGGATGCCGTCACTAAAATGAAACAGCTTGAAGCAGGCGGCTCTTCTAAAATTTTTAGCAAGGATGCCGCGGCAGCTTGGTTCAGTGCATCCGCCGGTTGCAAAATCCAGAGTTGATAAGCGGCTAATTGTGGCGTTTGGGACGCATGATGCTGCAATTCGCGAATTTGATCAATTTTAATCGGTCCACCTGCGGTGTCCGGTCTAATGACATGCATATCAGGGTGAATATTTTGGCTTATTTTAGAGCAATTACCACAAGATCCACAAGGCTTCTGATCGACATTCAAACACAATAATTTAGCTGCTTGGGTTTGCAAAATAGTATCCAATTGCAATTCTTGTGGCGCCACCAAAAGCAGTGCTTGTGGCATATGATCTAAATTGGATGCGGCTTCAAACTTCGACATGCTCAGACCTCAAATAATGGTTCATTGCAACTATCAAAGCATCCTGAACTTGGGGCAAATCTCGACTTGCATCAACATATACCACCGCCGACATCGCTTGCAAATATTGATGATATGCTGCGTGCACCGATTCGAAAAAACTGATGGACTCTTGCTCTATTCTATCCAGTTTTCCACGCCCAATAGCGCGTTCTAATCCTTGCTCGGGCGTGATATCCAAATAAAACAACAAATCAGGTTGCATCGTACCCACGCAAAATTTTGACAAATGGCTGATCATTTCAGAGCTCATACCTCGACCACCACCTTGATAAGCAAAGGTTGATAACTCAAAACGATCTGCAAGGACCCATGTGCCCACTGCCAAAGCCGGTTTGATAACGGATTCCAACAATTGCACCCGTGCCGCATAAAACAATAATAATTCGGCCCTAGGATCCATGGGTTCTTCATGTTTAATAACCGTTCGAACCGTTTCTCCTAAAGGCGTGCCTCCAGGCTCTCGCGTCAGCAATACTTGAATATCATGCTGCTGCAACAAAGTTTTTAATGTCGCAATGGCCGTAGATTTACCCGCGCCTTCCAAACCTTCGACAACAATGAATCGTCCTCGCTTCATGTTGCTTTCCTCATATATTTTTTGATGGCTGCACGATGTGCTTGATAATTACTCGTAAACACATGGGTGCCATCTCCTTTTGCCACAAAATATAAATAATCACTCATCTCAGGATGGCAAGCTGCATCAATCGAATCCGCTGTCACCATTGCAATCGGGGTTGGTGGTAAACCACGATGACGATAAGTATTATAAGGAGAATCAATGTCCATTTGCGCATGATGCAAACTACCTTGATAAGATGGTCCCAAAGCATAAATCACAGTCGGATCCATTTGTAATGGTATATGTTGACGTAAACGATTCACAATCACCCCTGAAATCAGACGACGCTCTGCAGGCACTGCTGCTTCTTTTTCTAAAATAGACGCGACAATCAAGGCGTCATAAGATTTTAAATAGGGTAACGCAGCCAACCGATCCTGCCAAGCATGCTCCAATACGGATTGAAGATGATCATGTGCTTGTACAATCAACGTACGAGCACTAGTGCCCGCTTCATACACGTAGGTGTCTGCTAATAAAAGCCCTTCTAAAACAGAATGCTGGGATTCCAAATCCGACCAATCCGTCTCAGTATACTCCAAATAAGGCGCGGCACTCATGTCTTGCCTGACTTGTGCCAAGGTTGTCCCAGGTCGAATTAAGAATCGTTCACGCAATACATCTCCTGCCACAATCCTACGTAACAAATGCAATACTGACTCATTTGGAAGGATTTGATAGGTTCCTGCTTTTAATTTTGAGGATAATCCTTGAATTTGTAACAGTCGCGACCATACGGAAACAGAGCCAATCCAACCACGATCATGCATCATTCGCAACAAGGATCGTGCTGTTGTCGATTTATCGATATGAATAATAGCAGCATTAGTCTGTATAGGAATCGGCCGGAATATCATTCGATAAATAAAAAGGCTGGCAACAGCCAGCAGCACAACCAACACGACAACAAAGCAATCTCTAAATGTGACCGCTAGCCGGCTGGCCATTTACGCCAAACGCTTGAATAACAAACTGCCGTTTGTACCCCCAAATCCCAACGAATTGCTTAGCACACAGTTGATGGTACGATATTCTGGTTTGTAAGGTACAAAATTCAAATCGCATCCTTCATCAGGATTATCTAAGTTCATCGTCGGCGGAGCCACTTGATCTCGAATAGCCAATATACTGAATATAGCTTCAATCGCACCTGCCGCACCTAATAAATGACCTGTCATGGATTTGGTCGAGCTTACAGCCAATTTGTAAGCATGATCACCAAACACTCGTTTGATAGCCTTGGCTTCATTGATATCGTTCAAAGAAGTTGATGTGCCATGCGCATTGATATAATCAACTGCATCTGGACTAACATCCGCATCATCTAATGTCGCTTGTAAACAACGCGATGCACCATCGGCTTCTTCATCAGGTGCTGTGATATGATAAGCATCACCAGACATCCCAAATCCAATCAATTCCGCATAGATTTGCGCACCACGTGCCTTGGCATGTTCATACTCTTCTAGAACCAAAATACCGGCGCCTTCGCCCATCACAAAACCATCTCGATCCTTATCCCAGGGTCTAGATGCTTTTTCTGGCTCATCATTGCGTTTTGACAAGGAACGAACCGCAGAAAATCCTGCCAAACATAATGGAGTGTTGGTCATTTCAGCACCACCACAAATCATCACATCAGCATCGCCATAGGCAATCATACGCCCGCCCAAGCCAATATTGTGCGTGCCCGACGTACAAGCAGTTACCACAGCAATATTAGGGCCTTTCAAATCGTGTTCAATAGAAATTTGTCCAGCAAGCATATTAATAATACCAGCTGGAATAAAAAATGGTGACACTTTACGCGGACCACCTTTCATCAAACGCTCTTGATTATTGGTGATGGTTTGAATCCCACCAATACCGGCGCCCACTGCTACGCCAGCGCGCTTTGATAACGCCTCATCAATTTCTAATCCGGAATCTTTCATCGCCTCTTGTGCAGCAATCATGCCGAACTGCGTGAAAGGATCCATTTTTCGTGCATCCTTGGGAGTGATATGCGCTTCTACATCTAAATTTTTGACTTTGGCCCAAATCTTAGTCGGATAATCACTTATATCAAAATCCTCTACCGGACCAATACCACTGACACCATCTAAAATATTGCGCCACGATTCTGCAACAGACAAACCAACCGGTGACACCATACCCATACCAGTCACTACTACCCGTCGTTTCATCAAAGATTTACTCAAAATGCTACTCCCAAGAAGGATAAACTACACCGCCATTCTGTATCATGACCCGATGACGGTACGACAAAGTTCTTAATCTTCTTTTTTCAAGTTTGATTCAATGTAATCAATGGCTTCTTGAATTGTGGTGATTTTTTCAGCCTTTTCATCAGGAATTTCAGTTTCAAATTCTTCTTCAAGTGCCATCACCAACTCCACGGTATCTAACGAATCTGCACCCAAATCGTCAACAAATGAAGCATCATTACTTAGTTCTTCTTCTTTGATGCCTAATTGTTCAACAACAATTTTTCGAACTCGTTCTTGTACTGTACTCATAGTGTGCCTATCCTCTACTGGTTTAAAAAAAATTAGTGAGTGGTATGGGACATCCCTTACTACTCTCCCTTATAAAATCACAACTTCTAAAGCACATGGACAAACTGCTAGTTTGAGCCAAATCAACACAATTGTCCAATCGCTCTAATCCATATACATCCCGCCATTCACATGAATCACTTCACCAGTGATATATGCTGCTGCATCTGACGCTAAAAATCCAACAACTTCTGCCACATCAGAAGGGTCACCCAATCGTTTCATAGGAATACGCTTAAGCATCTCTTCTTTAACAAAATCAGGTAAACTGGCTGTCATTTCGGTATCAATAAATCCTGGTGCAACCACATTCACTGTGATGCCTCGTCCTCCCATCTCTGCAGCTAGAGAGCGCGAAAACCCAAGTATTCCAGCTTTTGCGGCACAATAATTGCTTTGGCCAGGGTTACCAGATGATGCGACAACCGAACCAATGCTGATGATTCTACCCCATCGCGCACGAAACATCGACTTCAAACATGCTTTGCTCATACGATAAACTGAGTTTA
The DNA here is from genome assembly GCA_024742995.1 of Gammaproteobacteria bacterium. GTDB lineage: Bacteria > Pseudomonadota > Gammaproteobacteria > Legionellales > Legionellaceae. The sequence goes on along the minus strand of JANSXK010000001.1, from coordinate 72,575 downwards.
AATTGGTTTCAACCACCCGAAACCATTCTTCATCATCCATACGTAACAATAAATTATCCGCAGTAATACCCGCATTATTCACTAAAACTGCAGGGTTTCTTTGCTGATCGGCTAACGTTGTCATCAGATGATCCACCGCTTCTCGTTGGGTCACATCCAAGACCATGCCTTCACCTTGCAATTGGTGCTCTTTAAACATTTCAGAAATAGCTGCTGCACCAGCTTCTGTGGTTGCTGTACCAATGACGTAGGCGCCTTTTTCAGCCAAACCTTTCGCGATGGCTTTCCCAATACCACGGCTTGCACCAGTAACCAGCGCTGTCTTATCTTCTAAAGTCATCGTTTTCTTCATCCTACACTTTGTAATAAACCATCATACACTGAACTGACTTGCATCGATCTATCAATCCGTTTCACCAAACCACTTAACACTCTTCCAGGACCACATTCTAAAATAGCTTCAATCCCTTGTTGTTGCATCATTTGTATGGTCTCGACCCAACGCACAGGTGAAAATAATTGTGCTTCTAATAACGCACGCACTTGCTCCGCTGAGCTATAAATACTCAAATCAACATTAGAAATCACCGCGCAGTTCGGCACTTCAAAGGTTGTATTCGCCAAAGCAACAGCAAACTTTTCCGCCGCAGGTCTTAATAAACCACAATGACATGGCACTGAAACAGGAATCAATTTTGCAATCCGCGCGTCTTGTGATTCTGCCAATGCAATGGCCTTCATGACCGCTGCAGTATGACCTGCGATCACAACTTGACCCAGCGCATTATAATTGGCTGGCGTCACTTGTTCCACTGTTGTTGTGCTTTGCTTGCAAATTTCTTGCACCTGAGCGTCAGACAAGCCTACAATAGCAGCCATTGCGCCTAATCCCATAGGCACAGTTTCTTGCATCAAACGCCCACGTGTTTGTACCAATTGTGCCGCATCTGTCAAAGAAATAGCCTCGGAACACACCAAGGCCGCATATTCGCCTAAGCTGTGGCCCGCCATCATTTTAGGTGAAACGGCGCTCTGTTGTTGTCGGGCCCGGAATAAAGCAACATCCGCAGTCAGGACTGCGACTTGCGTATGTTCGGTTTGATTTAATATATCTTCTGGGCCTTTTTGAACCATGTTCCAAACATCATAACCCACGTGTTCAGAAACTTCTGAAAATGTCGATTGGATTTGTGGGAACGCTGCAGCCACATCAGCTAGCATCCCGACAGACTGAGACCCTTGACCTGGAAAAACAATGGCTTGATTTGTTGTCATTTTTTTATCCACTTATATTAAAGTAGTAAGCCCTGGTCGACAAAATCAGCGATCTTATCTCGCACCAAGTCCACCACATTAGAAGAGACTTGCTCCATTGCTTCTTCGATGGCAAATTGAAATCCAATCGAATTAGCACCACCATGGCTCTTGATCACAATGCCATTTAAGCCTAAAAGACTTGCGCCATTATAACGATCAGGATCCATACGTCTTTTAAGATGAGCCAAGGCAGGCTTTGCTAACAAACCAACAATTCGTGACCACCAGTATCGAGTAAAACATTCTTTCAATACGGAAATCATCAAATTTGCCAATCCTTCACTCGCTTTCAAAGCAACATTACCGACAAACCCATCACAGACAACCAAGTCGACTTCGCCCGAATAAAACTGATCGCCTTCTACGTAACCCACATAATTTAATAAATCACATTCAGCCAACATATGCGCCGTCCGTTTGACTTGATCATTGCCTTTAATTTCTTCAACACCAATATTCAGCAACGCAATCTGAGGTCTATCTTTCTTGTCCAAGGCCTGACTCAATGCAGAGCCCATCACTGCAAATTGGAACAAATGCTCTGTACAAGAGTCGACATTAGCGCCCAAATCAATAACACGGGTACAACCTTTAGCGGTAGGTAATTCTGCAATAATCGCAGGTCGGTCAATCCCGGGCAAAGTCTTCAACACAAAACGTGCCGTGGCCATCAATGCTCCAGTATTTCCAGCACTGACACAGGCTTGTGCACGTTCATCACGCACCAAATTGATGGCAATCCGCATCGAAGAGGATTTTTTGTTGCGCAGTGCATGCGAAGGCAATTCATCCATCTCTACCATTTCAGGCGCATGTTCAATCGAAATACGAGGATAATGCGCAAGAGAATGTCCAAGCTTTTTCAAGCTTGCAGTAATCTTGTCTTGATCCCCAACCAGGATCAAACACAAATTCGAATGTTTACGAATTGCTCGAATTACGGCAGGGATAATGACCGGCAAGCCATGATCGCCTCCCATGGCATCGATTGCAATTGTGATGGTATTCAAGGAGTTTACTCTTGATCTTCTTCGTAAACAGTTCCTGTATCGATCACTTTACGACCATCATGTGTGTAACCATCTGGTGTAAGATGATGACGTCGATGCGTTTCACCAGTTGTCGCATTCACTGACAACGTTGGCATTGAAAGCGCATCATGCGAACGACGCATATCACGACGTGATCGTGATTTTTTATTTTGTTGTACTGCCATTTGTATGACTCCTAAACAATTCGTATCATTGGAGATAAATTTTACCGCCTTTTTGGCGAGACTCCAAGTATAAAGCGCATATTATACCAAAAAACCAAGAGTCAGCGCAAACTTTCGTAGTGCGCTTTAGATTATAAATATTGAGAAACCACTCCATCACACTCAAGCTGATCTTCATGTTTTTCCGGGCAAAACAAATGCAAATCATCCGTTACTATCGCTTGCAAATCCAAAGCATCATCTGCTTGCACCATACAATCAGAAGAAGCCATCATCTTTTCTGCAATCGAGTCATTGCGACACAGCGCCAAATCGCTCTTATAATCATAGTCATAATCAAAAGGCTGTAAGCAACGCTGGCAAATGACGGTCACACGCCCTTTTGCCAAAACTGTTAAATGATAGTGGTCAATGGCTTTCTCGACCCAGACATCACATTGCAGCTCGCAAGGACCTTGCACAAAATAGGGTAGCCGCTCCTGCAAGATCATGCTTATTTGCACAGGTTGTTCTTCTTTTGTGAGTTTTTTTAAAGATCGTATCATTGTTTTATGTTAAAATTGGTTTGGACGGAGTATATCGTATTATGAATCAAAAAGTCATTGTTGGCATGTCTGGAGGAGTCGACTCCTCTGTGGCTGCGTATTTGTTAAAAGAAGAAGGCTATTGTGTCGAAGGCTTGTTCATGAAAAATTGGCAAGAAGATGATGCAGAAGGATATTGTGCCGCAGCCCAAGACCTTGCTGACGCGCAAGCTGTCTGTGACCGCTTAAACATTCCCTTGCACGCCGTCAATTTCTCTGCAGCATATTGGGATCGCGTTTTTACTCATTTTTTGGATGAATATCAATTGGGGCGCACGCCAAACCCCGATGTTTTGTGCAATAAAGAAATCAAATTCAAAGCATTTTTAGATCATGCCCTGACACTAGGCGCAGATTATATCGCAACAGGACATTATGCTAAAACAGCTGATGGTTTGTTGTATAAATCAAAAGATCGCGATAAAGATCAAACCTATTTTTTGCATGCCATTGCCCCAGAAGCCTTAAATAAGACCCTGCTTCCGGTTGGAAATCATCTCAAAAGTAAAATTCGCGCGATTGCGCTAGAACAAAACCTGATCACCCATGATAAAAAAGACTCTACGGGCATCTGTTTTATCGGTGAGAGACGCTTTAAAAGCTTTTTAAATGAATATTTGCTTGCTCGTCCAGGAGATATCAAAGATCCACAAGACAAAACGATTGGCCAACATGATGGCTTGATGTTTTATACATTCGGACAACGTCAAGGTTTAGGCATTGGCGGCACAAAAAGTGGTGACGGCGACCCCTGGTATGTCGTAGACAAAGATATTCCTAATAATATTTTGAGAGTGGCACAGGGTCATAACCATCCACAATTATTCGCCCAGGGACTCACCTGCGGACTCATTCATTGGCTGGTCCCTGAACCACCAGCATTGCCACTCACTTGTTACGCAAAAACACGCTATCGCCAAACAGAACAAGCGTGCGTAATATCACCTGGCAATGACTCAGAACACTGTGTGATGTTTTCTGCACCCATGCGTGCCATTACACCTGGACAATACGTGGTCTTTTATCAAAACAATCAATGTTTAGGTGGTGCAACGATTGAAGGGATTATTCGATAGACTGTGGTATAATAGCCAGATAACAGTATCATTAAACAATATATCGGAGTCATTATGGCAATGGTGCAACAACATCAACCCACTGTGCAAAGCAGCACCCCTCCTGCCGTACATTTGACCGTCGCTGCAGCTGATAAAGTAGCCACTTTGATTGCCGAAGAAGCCAATCCCAAATTAAATTTACGAGTTTACATCACTGGGGGTGGATGTTCTGGCTACCAGTATGGGTTTACCTTCGATGAGACCATTCAAGAAGATGACACCATCATCAAACAAGACACAACAAACTCAGAAACCACCATCAAACTCTTGGTCGATTGTATCAGCGTACAATTACTGCAAGGCGCAGAAATTGATTATACTTCCGGCATCCAAGAACAATTTATTATTCGTAATCCTAATGCTAAAACAACGTGTGGCTGTGGATCTTCATTTAGTGTGGATGACGACTAATAAGACTTCACAATCACTGTCGTCCCAACTTTCATGAAATTATAATATAACCATTTGGCATCCTTCGGATGTATACGGATACAACCATGGCTCGCATTGTAGTCTGGGACATGATAAGACCCATGCACTGCGTAGTTTTTACTGAAATACATGCAATATGGCATTGGAGAACCCCCTTTACCAACTGGATAGCGGCTAGATTTGCAACCAGCGCCGCCCTTATAACTCACATGAAATCGGCCTACGGGTGTTCTACAATATCGACCGGTATCCCGACAATAGTGTCGTCCCCCTGAGGCTTCCCCACTCCGAACCACCTTACCGTTCGCATCAATCGCTTTCCAGTGCAATCTTTTGGGATCAAAGACAAAACGCTCAGCGGATGCCAGGTTATACCCATAAAGATATTCTGAAGATTTCGCAGCAGTGGTTGACCACAACAAGAGAGAAGACACTACGATCGTGCCTAATAATACAGATTTACGCCAATTTGACTTATGCATGATTTATCCTTAAAACAACCATTATATGTATAATTATAGTACAATTAGTGGTTAAATTAAGGACAATTAGAACTATTTTTTCAAATCTTCCATAAACGCCTGATGACGCTTGATTTCCTCAGCATTGGCGTAATATACGGGTGATTGTGACTGTAAGTCTTCTTGCACTAGCGTTGCAGCTTGCGTTTCAGGGATATCCAAATCAGCTTCACCAAACAAATCAGTTTGACCGCCTGTCATAGCCAGGTAAACTTGTGCCAAAATCTGAGCATCTAACAAGGCGCCATGCAATTGGCGCTGCGTATTATCAATATCATAGCGTTTGCAAAGCGCATCCAAGGAATTACGTTGGCCTGGATGCTTCTTTCGAGCCAACATTAAAGTATCAATCACAGTACATTTGTCTTCGATTTGACCGGGATGAGGGGCTTGTCTTAATTCAGCATTTAAAAACCCGAGATCAAAAGCAGCATTATGAATAATCAGCTCTGCATCATCGACAAATTCCAAAAATTCAAGATAAATGGCTTTAAACTCAGGCTTATCCTTTAAAAAGTCATTACTAAGACCATGAACTTTAAATGCCCCTGCATCGACCTCACGTTGTGGGTTTAAATATGTATGAAAGGTTCGACCTGTTAGACAACGATTGACTAATTCGACACAACCAATTTCTATGATGCGATGTCCATGTTCATGGCCTATCCCGGTAGTTTCTGTATCTAATGAAATTTGGCGCATTCTATTCTTTCCTCTTTTATTACAAACCCAGTCCAGCTATACTTGCCTGCTTCATTTGCGCGCATAAAGCCCTTACCTGCTCTATGGCGCAAACATCCTGAATTTGAGGCGTTATTTGTATGTCAGACACATTATTGATGACTGATGATAGCATGAAATTACCCGCGTGGGGGCAATTATACGGCAGCAGCCTTCCTTTGGCGCTGGCGGAATATTGTCAGCAAACCGCTGGGGTCAAATTGCTGATCACGCCTGACAATTGGTATGCCAAGCAACTATTAGACGAAATTCAGTTTTTTCTGCAAGATCAGCCTCATTCGCAAGAAATACTGGTTTTTCCAGACTGGGAAACCCTACCTTATGATCAATTTTCCCCCCATCAGGACATTATTTCCGAGCGTTTGGCCACGTTGCAGCGTTTATATCACCTGAAAGACGCCATTGTTATCTCCTCTGTGACAACTTTAATGCATCGGCTTTGTCCACCCACGTTTATTCATCAACAAAGCTTAATCTTACGATGTGGCCAATCTCTTGATATTGACACATTTCGACAACAGTTGACGCACGCAGGCTATCATTTGGTAAATTCAGTGCTCGAGCATGGTGAATTTGCAGTTCGCGGCTCTATCATTGATCTATTTCCAATGGGCAGCAACTTGCCATTTCGCATTGAATTGTTTGATTCTGACATCGAAAGTCTGCGACGATTTCACCCAGAAACACAGCGTACCATTGATAAAATAGATCATATTGATATCCTACCCGCCCGTGAAATGCCATTTCATGAGCAGGGTATCAGCTTATTTCGGCAAGCATTTCGTAACCAATTCAACGGCAATCCTAGCCACGTCCCGTTATACGAAGCAGTGAGTGCTGGGCAAATTCCTGCGGGAATTGAGTATTATCTCCCGCTCTTTTTCGAACAAACAGTCAGTTTTTTTGATTATTTACCCGAAACCACTCATATTTGCCTTATTGAGGACATTCCTAGCTGTGCTGAACAGTTTTGGCAAGAGGTCAACCATCGTTTTGAGCAGCGTAGTCATGATGTGATGCGACCTATTTTGGCGCCACAGCAGTGTTTTTTATCCCCCATAGCGCTCTTAACGGCAACCAAGCGCTACCATCGCATCAACGTATCAGAAGCACCTTTTGAGCATAAAAAAGCCGTGGGTAATTTTGATTTGATACAACCCCCTGAGTTTCCAGTTGAGCGCCAAAATGCGGCACCATTGCATCGCTTAAGTACATGGATCCAGGATCATCCCGAACAGCGTTATCTCATTGTCGTTGAATCCGCAGGCAGGCGAGAAACCATCCAGGATCTGTTAAAACAATCACAAATTCAACCCAAATTTCAATCATCTTGGATCAGTTTTATCGCAGATACGTCTCAAATCAATATTGCCATAGGCGCATTGGCTGCTGGCGCTGAATTAGCGACGGTTTCTATCATTGTAGAATCGCAATTATTTGGACAACAATCCACACCACAGCAACGTAAATCAGGCAAAGCCATCGACCCAAACACTATCATTCGAGACCTTGCAGAATTGAACGTCGGTGCCCCAGTGGTTCATTTACAATTTGGTGTTGGCCGCTATCTTGGCTTACAAACATTTGTACGTGATGGTTTGGCCAATGAGTTTTTAAGTTTGGCCTATGCTGGGGAGGATAAAATTTATGTACCTGTCACCGCCCTGCATCTGATCAGCCGTTATACCGGGGCTGATCCTGATCATGCACCCCTACATCGTTTGGGATCAGACCTGTGGCAAAAAGAAAAGAAAAAAGCTGCAGAAAAAATTCATGATGTTGCCATCGAACTTTTAGAAATTTACGCCAAACGTGCAGAAGCATCAGGACATAAATACAGTTTACATCAAACGGATTATGAACGCTTTGCGTCTGGATTTCCGTTTGCCTTAACCACCGATCAAATCACAGCTATCGAACAAATCAGCCAAGACATGCAATCTTCCCGCCCCATGGACCGTCTCATTTGCGGTGATGTTGGCTTTGGTAAGACAGAAGTAGCAATGCGAGCTGCATTTATTGCCGCACGCGATGGCAAACAAGTCTGTGTGTTGGTACCCACCACGTTGCTGGCTGATCAACATTTTGAAAGTTTTAGTGACCGCTTTGCTGATTTCCCCATCACCATCGAATTGCTTTCGCGTTTTCGGAGTGAAAAGCAGGCTGCTGCTGTTCTACAGGGTCTGGCATCTGGACAAGTGGATATTGTCATTGGCACTCACAAATTATTTCAAAAATCGATTCAATTTCAACGGCTGGGCTTATTGATTGTTGATGAAGAGCATCGCTTTGGCGTCAAACAAAAAGAACATATGAAAGCCATGTGTACCAATGTGGATCTATTATGTATGACGGCAACCCCCATTCCCCGCACCTTAAATATGGCAATGGCCGGAATTCGTGATATTTCGTTGATTGCCACGCCACCAGCAAAACGTTTGGCGATTAAAACATTTTGGCAAGAGCGATCTGATCCAACCATTATTGAAGCCATTTTGCGTGAGATTCTACGCGGTGGCCAAGTCTTTTTTCTGCACAATAATGTCCGCACGATAGAACAAGTGACCCAAAGCCTACAAGCTCTGGTACCTCAAGCTAAAATTCGCTTCGCCCATGGACAAATGCGTGAGCGCGCACTCGAGCAAATCATGTCAGAGTTTTATCATCATCAATTTAATGTACTGGTATGCACAACCATTATCGAAACAGGCATTGATATTCCGACTGCTAATACCATTATTATTGATCGTGCTGATATGTTTGGCATGGCGCAATTGCACCAATTACGCGGTCGCGTGGGTCGATCTCATCATCAAGCGTATGCTTATTTACTTACGCCACCAGATAAACTGCTGACCCCTGATGCCATCAAACGCTTGGAGGCAATTGTGTCTCTAGAAGAATTGGGCGCGGGCTTTACTTTGGCCACCCATGATTTAGAAATTCGTGGTGCTGGAGAGTTATTAGGCGAAGAACAAAGCGGCAATATGCACGCGATTGGCTTTAATCTTTTTATGGAAATGCTAGACAAAGCAGTGGCTGATTTGAAAGCAGGCAAAACCCCCGAGCTGCAAGCCCCCATGCAACAAGGACCTGAGATTGATTTGGGCATTTCTACCGTGATTCCTGAAACCTATATTGGTGATACCCATCTACGCTTGATTTTCTATAAACGTATTGCACATGCCCAATCCGAACAAGCATTACATGATTTACAAGTAGAACTTATCGATCGCTTCGGATTGCTACCACCCACCGTGAAATATTTATTTTTGATGACCCAAGTCAAATTGTTAGCGACCGACATCGGCATCCAAAAAATCCAAGCTTCTGGCATCAAAGGAAAATTAGACTTCCAAGCCGAACCCAAGATCAATCCAGCTAAAATCATTTCTTTGATTCAAACCCAAAGCGAACGCTATCAAATGCAAGGACCCTCTCGATTTTGTTTTAAATTAGATGCCACAAACGCTGAAGAAAAAATTCAAGAAATCACGCATTTATTATTATTGATACGCGCTACATCTTAATCCCAATATCCCCCAATCATTTCCCTTTCTTGAATTCCGCGCATAAAGCGCGAAACGTAAGCGTAGATCTCGCATTACCCCCCTTCCTATTGCTAAACCCTGTTTATTTGGCTTATGATAAATTTGGGGTCTTTAAAGTAGATGATACTAATAAGGAGATCAATATCATGACAATTGAAACGTTTTTATCTAAAAAGCTGCAGCAATTTTCCATTCTTGATCTATCGCTCGTAAAGTCTGTTTATTTGGTTATGGGATTATTAATTTTTTCTTTATACCCTAATTTGTCTTCCCTGGATTGGTGGTTTTACCTCATTATCGCTGTCTTATGTGCTTTACCATTGTGGGGACATCTTTTTTCACAAAAAGGCAATTTCACTAAGAAAATGAAGGGCTATCTAAAAACAAATAATCCTTCGAACCAAGTTTTATTAGCCTTATCCGTATTTTTCAGCGCCTTAGTGCTTGGCGTATTATTCCCCGTGCTTGTGAGTGCTGAGTGGTGGATATACGTCATTATCATGGTTATTCTAGCGATAAAACCACTTACTGTAACCTGGGTTTGGTAAGAAATTTAGCAAGCTCGTTGCCATCTCCCAAAGAAGTTTAGTATACTTGCGGGCTTGTCCCGCAGGGAGAGGTGGCCGAGTGGTTGAAGGCGCACGCCTGGAAAGTGTGTATACGGTAAAACGTATCGAGGGTTCGAATCCCTCTCTCTCCGCCATGCTTATTCAAATACCCTCGTTAAATTTTTGTAATAATCGGTGTCACAGCCATCTTCTAATGCCCAAGTCCAGGACAGTACCGTTGTCACAAAACACCAATCAAGCACGCGCTGCCGAGGTACTGCGAGCAGATCAGCAAAATAGCTGATGCGCTGTTGAATCATATCTGCTGCAATATCTTCTTCAAGTAATGCCGGCATGGGGTTTCGGATAAAAGGCGTGACGTCGTACGCAGGATCACCCATCACACCTTTCGGATCAATCACGACCCAAGCCTCACCCTGCTGCAACACATTATCATGGTGTAAATCTCCATGTAGCAAAACGTCTGGCGGCGCAGACGCTAATAAGCCATCGCGCAATTGCTTCGCTTTTTGCATAATATCAACTGGTATCTCCCAGTCCTGATCCAATGCGGGCAACCAATCTTTGATATGAGGAAAAGCATGATCAGGAGGGATTGGCGCTTTGTGCAGCTGCTTGATGAGGGTCGCAGTGATAGTGATCGCTGCTGCATCTTTTTCAGGAAAATAGGTGTTTAACGACACGCCAGGTACCGCGCATTCAAGCAGTAGCAAGCCGTCCTCTTCTGCAAGCACATTGACAACCCCACAACCTGCAAAAGCCCGAAGTGCCATGGCTTCACGCTTTAGTCCATCACTATCAAGCCCTAGTTTTAAAACAATTGCTTGCTGCCCTTGAAACCCAGATAATACATCATTAAAACTTAGGTTTTTAAAAGATCTTAAATCTGACAACCCATACGCTGTTTGTGATTGCATTCGTAATTGCGGCAAATCAGCAAACCATTGTTTTCCCTTTTCGCCATATAGCGCAATCATATTTTTTTCTAAGGTTTGCATTGCATCCAATCCTCGTATACTAAAGCCCAACGCTCATGATCCTGCCAATTGCCAGCAATATTTAAATATTTCGGTGACAGGCCTTCTCTAGAAAACCCATTGGCTTTGACCAAATGAATGGACTGGCTATTGTTAGGTTGTATATTAGCCTCGATGCGATGTAACTTCATTTCTTCAAAAATAGTACTTAAAACCAGCTTTAACCCTCTACTCATATATCCATGACCTGCCTGTTCTGCGACAGCATAGAATCCCAAATAAGCACTCTGAAACATACCGCGCACAATTTCACTGATATTGAATACGCCCACCATATGATCCTGCGCATCACACAGCAAAAAACAAATTTGATTGGGCTGTTGCGCATGTAGAAGATAGGCGTCAAACGTTGTTTCGTTTTTGGGTGGATCAACCCATGGATCATGTAACGCTTGACTACGCTGCATCGCTTCAATAAACAGGCTTTTATCTTTTGCCCTAAGCGCCCGAATGCTCAACGCGCCCATGCATGTCTCCTTCTAAATACTTATCTTTGGTTAAGCGGTACAAAATATGTTGGGCCAATCGATGACCAGCAGGCAATTGCGGATGGATAAAATCACCATTCATATCTCGAGCTAAGCCAATTTTTTCCATGACCCGAATGGAACGAACATTTGCTGGTACGGTTAAAGACACGACTTCTTCTAACCCACAGTTTGTGAACCCATGCGCCAGTGAAGCTTTTGCGCCTTCTGTTGCATATCCTTGTCCCCAATACTGCGACCCCAAACGCCAACCCACTTCAACTGCCGGAGTAAAGTGTGCTGGCCAGTCAGTGTAATTGAGTCCAATAAACCCCATCATCTCACCATTTGCTTTCAGCTCAGTGGCCCACAATGTGTACCCACGCTCTTCTTGTTGGTGATTCATCTTCACAATAAAAGCATTCACCTCTGCCATCTTTAACGAGCCACATAAACATGCAATCACTTTGGGATCTTGGTTGATTTTAAAATATGCCGCTGCATCTTCTTCTTTCCATGTTCTTAAAATCAGCCTATCTGTTTCAAGTATGATTGCCATGTTACGTCAACTATTCATTATTTGCCCATGTCCTATCATATCCATTTAGGCCATTTGTGGCAAAAAAATCACCTATAAGCAACACCCCTTTTTTTTCTTAATTGAGATTAAAATAAGAATAAATAGTTTCTTTTTTTTACATATATGATATAATGCGCCAATCTATTTTTTTGTAGGCTGATTGTTATGCCCATGCTTGGCCCTTTTTATATTCAATATCCCGATATGACAACCGCTGGTGAGTGGTCAGATTGGTATTTGTGTGAGATTGAAGTAGGTGCCGATAGAAACATCCTTCAGATTGATCTTAAAAATACAGATGTTCAACTCACAGCAGCAGATATTAAAAAGTTGCGTGTCTTTGATCCTTCTTTATCATCGGAAAGCGATCAAACGTTTTGTTTGGGCATTCATGAAAATATCTTGTATAAATTTTCGTATACAAAACTTCCCTTTGAAGAGCAACATTCCTGTATAGCAGGCTTGCCTCTTATCATCAAAACTACACGCGGCCCCATTACCTCTTCTGGAAGTATTAAAAACGAATCAACCATTTCTTGGACTCAAAATGATAGATTAAGCGTTGACAAATTTTATGATGGCCAAACTGACAATAGATTGCAATTTAATCAAGCAGAATATGAGTTTTTAAGAACTCTTACGCTAGGAGACATGCCTTCTGAACACGCGGTACCAGCTGTTGATGCATTGCCTGCTGCAAAAAGCGACGTAAACGAAGCATGGCAAGCCGCTAAGTTTGAAAATACATTATCCCCTACTGTGGTAGCAACCAATTTAACTGAAGTGCAACAATCGCTAATAATGGCATGTCCTTTATGGCACTATATCTATGAATTAAAAAAGCTCTCAAGATCTCAAGATGAGTACTGCCAACTCTTGGTGCAAGCTTATAACCGACGAACACCCTGGATGCTCGAAGAAGACATGACAGAAAATGCAAAACAAAACCTTGATCTCTTTCATAAAGAACTAGGAGAGAGGATATTGCGCGACCTAGATCTAGATCTCTTTCGAGATGCGTCTGCAGGCAATCAACCTTCTCGTAATGACGTTCAGAACTATATCCTAGCCGTCATTGCTAATGAATTGCAATCTTATAACGCTAGTAGCACATTGTTTTCTGGGATTCGTCTTGAAAAGCCTAAGCCTATTACTACATGGGATGAGCCCATGAAAATAGCAGCGACCTCTCAAGATTTAGCGAGGCTAAATGAAGAATTTTACTCTATAATGGACGATAATACCGACTACTTACAATTTGACGACCCAAAAGAAGACACCCGCTTAGCTCGGTTACTAAGTATGCAAAAGGCACTAAAAACAGGAGATCCAACACACCCTATAAATGCTGGTCGTCGTGCAATAGTCGTACCAAAAGAACCCAAAGATCCTATACAAGAATTAATCGATAAACTAAGTCGTACAATAAGTTTGATTGATAGTAACACACATCAGGCAATCTTCGAGTATGCCACCACCATCTGTACAAATTTGCAGTCATTACCTCGCACAACTCAGTCACAAAAAAACAATATTACACGTGCCTTGGAGTTAACGAATGAATTGTTACAATCTCAGCCAGGTTCGGGGCGAACCGAAATTATTCGTCAATATAAAGAGCTTGCGATAGAATTTACCCGTTTTCGAGATTATTATTGGAACCTCACTGGATATCGTTTGATGAGACTGGCTGCTTTTTTCGTAGGTCTTGGTGCCGTATGTGTGCTGGTCTCTTCCGGTGGCCTTCCTGTAGCCGTTACAGCTGCAGGACTAGCCTTTTCCGGTGGCACCCTTCCCTGGGCATTTACCATAACAAGTGCCATTTCGGGCTTGGTAGGATTCGGCCTTTATAAGGCACACCCATTATCACCAGCGACAGACTCTATGCAGAAAATGGCGGAAAAAATAGAAAACGAGACCGACTGCGTGATACCTGGAGCAACTGCTGGTTAAATGCCTGTCCAATGTCCCGCGCACAGTGACAACATTGAAAACTCAAGTATTCTAGATTTAAATCGGGTTTTTGGTATCAATAAACAAGTGTTCTATATCAAACTCTTTTGCCAACTTCATCCCTAACGCTTGAACCCCATAGCGTTCTGTCGCATGATGACCGCAGGCGTAGTAATGGATATTTAATTCTTTGGCCAAATCAAAGGTACGTTCTGACACTTCTCCACTAATATAAGCGTCTACACCCAAGCGGTGCGCCTCTTCAATAAAATCTTCTGCGGCACCCGAACACCATGCGATACGCTGAATGGTAGATCGTTCTGCTGCGATATGGATAGGTGCTTGTAAAAAAGTACGCTCAAGTGTTTCAAATAATTCTGCGCCATCACAAAACTGCGTCAACACCCCTGACCATAATCCCTTAGGAATTCTATCCAAATCGTGTTGCTGCACCTCTTTCACTGGCAAGCGCTCAGCCAAACAAGCGTTATTTCCCAGATGTAGATGCACATCCAATGGCAAATGATAAGCAAATAAATTCATATCATGAATCAAGATATCGCCAATACGCTGTTTACGCACACCCGTTATCACAGCGCGTTCTCCACGCCAAAAATAACCATGATGCACTAAAATAGCATCCGCTTGCCAAGCTACTGCCTCTTGAATCACCGACTGAGAGGCACTCACAGCCGTACACAATTTCTTAATCTCAGCTCGTCCTTCGATTTGTAAGCCATTAGGCGCATAATCAGAAATCGCAGCACAAGCTAAATAATCATTCAAATACGTGTCTAGATCATCTCTCGTGATCATTCTGTTGATCGTCGCTTGATGTGGGCACCCAATGTTGATAATTTTTCTTCAATACGTTCATAGCCTCGATCGACATGATAAATTCGTTCAACGGTGGTTTCACCTTCTGCAGCAAGTCCAGCCAAAATCAAGCTGGCTGAAGCACGTAAATCTGTCGCCATTACAGGAGCACCCATCAATTTCTCAACACCTGTGATCATCGCTGTATTACCATTTAATTTGATATCTGCGCCCATACGCTGCAATTCCTGCACATGCATAAAACGATTTTCAAAAATGTTTTCAACCACCGTTGCTGTACCCGTAGCCACAGCATTAAGTGCCATGAATTGTGCTTGCATATCGGTGGCTAATCCTGGATAAGGTGCTGTAGAAATATCGACTGCTTTAGGACGGGATCCTTGCATATCCAAATTCACCCAGTCGTCTCCTAACGTTAAATGCGCACCAGCTTCTTCAAATTTACACAGCATAGAAAGTAAATTATCCGGTTTGACTTTGCGTACCGTCACTTGACCGCGAGTCAGCGCTGCGGCAGTCAAATAAGTGCCTGCTTCAATACGATCAGGAATTACAGAATACGCACCGCCTTTCAGCGCATCCACCCCTTCAATTTCAATGGTATGTGTACCAGCACCTGTAATTTTAGCACCCATTTGATTTAAAAAGAGAGAAAGATCGACCACTTCGGGTTCACGTGCTGCATTTTTGATGATGGTCTTACCTTTGGCTAACACACCAGCCATCATCACATTTTCCGTACCTGTCACTGTAATGGTATCAAATACGAGGGTTTTGCCTTCTAAACGTCCTTTGGGACAACGTGCCTTGATAAAACCATGTTGTACCGTAATCTCTGCACCCATGGTTTTTAGAGCTTTCAAATGCAAATCAACAGGGCGTGTCCCAATGGCACAACCACCGGGCAACGAAACATCTGCTTCGCCAAATCTTGCCAATAAAGGGCCCAATACCAAAATTGACGCACGCATGGTCTTGACCAGATGATACGGTGCGACCAAATCATTAATGTCATTGGAATTCACCTGCACATTCATTTTCTCATCTATCACTAATTTTGCGCCCAAATGACCTAATAATTCCATCATCGTGGTCACATCTTTAAGATGCGGAACATTAGCAATAGTGACATTTTCTGTCAGTAAAATAGATGCCGCCATAATAGGCAAAGCCGAGTTTTTAGCACCAGAAATAATGATGTCACCTTGGAGGGGCTTACCACCAGTAATGATTAATTTATCCAAGATGTTTCTCCCATTCATCTTTTGTATAGGTATTCATATGAACCGCATGCAAATCCCCTGATACAATATGTTTATTGAGCAATTTATACACCCATAATTGGCGTCTTACTTTGGGTTGATCAACAAATTCATCTGAAACAATTGTCAATTCATAATGATTACCATCATTTGCAACCACAGCATGCTCAACATCAGTTTGCTTTAACAGCAACGCTTCAATTTGTTGCGGACTAACTTCTGTCATATACAGTCATCCCCTGCTTGTAATATTTGTTCTACCCCATATAATTTCGCCAATGCGCGAATCTCTCCGGGAATATATTCAATGATCAAGATCGTGCGTTGTGCACGACACAAGCGCCTGGCTTCCACCAAAAACGCCAAGCCAGCACTATCACACTTGTCCACATCACTTAAGTCACAATGAATAGACGACAAATCATCTGCCTCTAACAATTGAACAAATTGTTGTCTATTTTCTGTCACCGTTTCAAATGTGAGTTGGTTTAATGGCTTAAAATAATTTTTCTCAGTCATCAGACTCTTATGCCACCTTTTTATTGTCCTGCATCTGTTTGATCAAATCCTTCATACTACCGTGCCGCAATTGATCAGCAAATTGTGTTCTAAAGCTTTGCAATAAGCTAACTCCTTCGACATTTAGATCGTAAACTTTCCATTGACCAGATTTGGACACCAGATTATAACTCAGTGGAATTTTTTGTCCATTGGGGCGCTCAATTACTGAGTTAACGCGGATAAAACGCGCTTCAGTCGAACCTCGTACTGGCATGAAGGTCACAGTTTCACCAGAGTACTCCGCTAAAGGCGCAGCATACGTTCGAATCACCAATTGTGTGAACGCTTGATTGAAGGCCTTTTTTTCTTCTTTACTTGCATTCATCCACGCACGTCGCCCTAAGACAGATCGCGACATGCCTCGAACATCAATATGCGGCAATAAATACGTGCGAATGGCTTGATTAACAATAGCAGGATCATTTTTTAGGCTGGATTTATGAGTCTTAAGGGTGGCAATGATTTGTTGTGCAGTCTGTTCTAACATAGGTACCGGCGAAGATTGTGCGAATACTGTGGTAGAAAATACCAACGCCAAACTCAAACTTAGGATGTTTCGTAATCGTCGCATACCTACTCCCCTATTTTTTATTAATATTAAATAACAATTGGCCAATCAAATTTTCCAAAATAATAGCTTCCTGGGTTTTAGCAATCACATCACCCGCATGCAAATATTGATGTTGCGGATCAGCGCTATCGAAACCAGGGACAATACTGATATAATTAGACCCCAATAAACCTTCTGTCAAAATTCTTGCAGACACATCTTCATAAGGGATGTGCTTATCACTCCGTAAAGCCATCGTCACCTTGGCACTTAAATCATTAGGCTGTAATTCAATATGGGTCACTTCCCCAACCTTTACCCCTGCAACCGTCACAGGTGCGCGTACTTTCAAACCACCAATATCTGAAAAGTCGGCTGAAACAGAATACTGAGATGCCTCAATAAACGACGACATGCCACTGACTTTCATCGCTAAAAACATGAACGCCAACAAACCCATAAGCATCAATACACCAACACTCACATGCATATATCGATAGTGTTGTTTTTTCATTCACCAACCTCCAATCATCATTGCCGTCAATAAAAAATCAAAGCCCAACACAGCAAGTGAACCACAAACCACCGTACGTGTTGTCGCTTGACTGATCCCCTCTGCAGTTGGTTCACAAGTAAACCCTTGAAACAAAGCAATCCAAATCACTAAAAACGCGAATACAATACTTTTCACCACGCCGGAAACAACATCCATATGAAAATCAACCGCGCCTTGCATATTGGACCAAAAACTTCCCGCATCAACACCCAACCATTGCACACTGGTCCAATAGCCACCGTACACAGCAACCATTGAAAAAATTAATCCTAATACAGGCAACGCAATCATGCCAGCCCAAAAACGTGGGTAAATAATACGGCGTAAAGGATCCACACCCATCATATCCATACTTGCTAATTGCTCGGTGGCTTTCATCAAACCAATTTCAGCAGTGAGTGCAGATCCTGCGCGGCCTGCAAATAACAATGCCGTCAATACGGGTCCCAATTCTCGAGTAATACTCAATGCTAATAGTTGACCCACTTGGCTCACGGCGCCAAATTTCTGCAAAATATGAAATCCTTGTAACCCCACAACCATACCAATAAACAAGCCAGAAACCACAACAATCAAAAATGACAAGACACCGACAAAATATAATTGATCACATAACGCTGGCCAAAACCGCGCCATATGGGGTCTTTGAAAAATGATGCGCAGTAAAAAGAAGCCCGATTGGCCAAATGTTTGTACTGCGCTGATGGTCCTAGAACCTAAGCGCTCGAAATGATCAATCATCTAATAATTCCTCAATATACGGCTTTGCAGGATAATGAAATGGCACAGCACCATCAGCTTCCCCATGCATAAATTGACTGATTTGCGGCTCTGTAGAAGCGCGTAACACTTGTGGCTCCCCTTCTCCAATGACTTTACCATGCGCAATCAAATACACATAATCAGCAATGGAACAAGTTTCCTCAACATCATGCGATACGATGATTGTGGTAAGATTCAAAAGTTCATTCAAATGTTTAATCAAACGAATCAACACCCCCATTGAAATAGGATCCTGTCCGGTGAAAGGTTCATCGTACATCATCAACTCAGGATCCAAAGCCATGGCTCTTGCCAATGCCACTCGTCTCGACATCCCTCCGGACAATTCAGCTGGCATCATATCCGACGTACCACGTAACCCTACGGCTTCTAATTTCATCAATACCAAATCGTGGAGCAACACAGGGTTTAAATCAGTATGTTCACGCAATGGAAACGCCACATTTTCAAACACAGTCAAATGCGAAAACAATGCCCCGGATTGAAATAGCAATCCCATCTTACGCCGCAGGATGTCCAATTGGTGTCGTTTTAAACGATGCACATCTTGGTCATTGACTTCGATAGTGCCTGCATCTGGACGCAACAATCCACCAATCAAGCGTAACAAAGTGGTTTTGCCACTACCGCTAGGTCCCATGATGGCAATGATTTTGCCTCGAGGCACAGTAATCGTCACATCATCAAAGATCAGGTGATCCTGATGGCTGAAGCTTAGATTATTGATGGCAACCAAATGATCTGGTGTTGCGGACATGGCATCATCTCAGTGATTTTATAATTTGAGTATATAGGGTCTCATAAGAATGCGCCAGATTGGATGCTTAAAAAGAACTGGAAACAATGATACCGTCAAAAACATATTTATTTTTTGAGCAATCTATCACTTCATAACGATAATTATGTTAACATTCCGTACTATTGTTTATTAATCTTGGCATAACATCCATGAATTTCTGTGAGCTTGGCCTGGCCGTTATTGAAACCGAAGCACAGGCAGTATTTGAATTAAGCAAACGCATCGATGAACGTTTTGAAGCAGCTTGTGAATTGCTCCTGGCTTGTAAAGGCCGCGTTGTGGTCACAGGCATGGGAAAATCGGGTCATATTGCTAATAAAATAGCGGCTACTTTATCCAGCACCGGCACACCTGCATTTTTTATGCATCCAGGCGAAGCCAGTCACGGTGATGTCGGCATGATCACGCCTCAGGATACTGTATTAGCTATTTCTCATTCTGGAAATACCCAAGAACTGATGGTCTTACTTCCTTTGTTAAAACGGCTGGATGTGCCCATGATCACATTAACCGGTCACCCAGACTCCATTTTAGCAACAACCGCTGATGTTCACTTAGATATCAGTATCGCACAAGAAGCCTGCCCCTTAGGGCTAGCACCCACCACTAGTACTACTGTATCTTTGGTGATGGGTGATGCATTGGCCATTGCTTTATTGCAAGCCCGTGGTTTTTCTTCAGAAGATTTTGCCTTCTCACATCCGGGTGGCGTCTTGGGCAAACGTTTATTAGTACGCATTGATGATATCTGGCATTGTGGCGAGGATTTGCCAATCATGTCAGAAGAGGCGACCATTCGTGAAGCGTTGATTGAAGTCACAGCCAAGAAGTTAGGCATGACTTGTGTGATTAATAAACAAGGTTTGTTGACAGGCATTTATACCGACGGAGATATCCGACGTACGCTCAATAAAGAATGTGATATCAATACTACCCCCCTGCACCAAGTCATGACCCACAATTGCCTCACCATACAACCAGGTGCTTTGGCTGCAGAAGCTTTAGCGCTCATGCATAAACATGTGGTGACCGCGCTTGTGGTCACAAATACTGAAAAACAACCCGCGGCCGTTATTCACTTGCATGATCTGCTGCGCGCTGGCGTCTATTAGGAGTTTTTATGGATCAGCTGTCAGATAAAATCCACAAAATCAAATGCCTCATTTGTGACGTTGATGGCGTACTCACCAATGGCCTTAATTACATCGACAATCACGGCAACGAATTGAAATCTTTTAATGTTCAAGATGGCGTCGGATTAAAATTATTAATGGCGGCAAACATTGAAGTAGCCGTCATCACGGGATCATTCAACGCTGTTATAGATCACCGTATGGAACAATTGGGTATTCATCATTATTTCAAAGGTCAAATTAATAAAAAGCAAGCTTATGACAGCTTGAAATCAACCCTACAATTGGCTGATGAAGAATTTGCCTATATCGGCGATGATGTTGTAGATTTACCCATCATGCAACAAGTCGGATTTTCAATTGCTGTTGCGAATGCCGTTGCACATATCAAATCTCATGCTGATTGGACAACGGTTTTAGCTGGTGGTGATGGTGGATTGCGCGAAGCTTGTGATTTTATTTTGGCCACTCAAAATAAAACCACAGAAGCCATTGAGCGGTATATTCACTCATGACACGCGGCACATGGTTAGGGGGGTGCACGCTGTTGTCAATCCTCAGTTTAACTTGGCAAATCTTGCAACACCAGTCTATCCCTCATCTCTTAGACAGTGAAACCTTGGCGAAAACATCCAATGTGATGATTTATGATCTTCAATATCGTCAATATGACACCAAAGGACAGTTGATTCATTTCTTAGAAACACCTCTGATGCAACATATCCCGAAGCACAATCAACATCTCTTAACCACGCCGCATATTATTACGAATGAAGACGATCAAAACCCTTGGGATATTCGTGCCAAAGAAGCCACAGCCGTAGAAGGCACTCAAAAAGTTACCTTCCATCACGATGTAAATATCCGCCAAGAAAAATCGGATCATAGTGAAACGTTATTGCATACTGAGCAATTGATTTATTTCCCACATCAAAAGAAAGCCACTTCAAACGTGGAGGTCACACTAACCCAAGCAGGAAATCAGGTGCAATCGAAAGGAATAGAGGTGGATTTAGCCACCAGTCATGTACGCTTACTTTCTGATGCCAGAGGACATTATGTGCCAAAGAAAGGTTAACGCTACCATAGCATTTCTATTGCTTGGCTTGTCTCAATGCCTTCTTGCGCTTCCTGAAGATAATAAATCATTGTTAACCGTACAGGCAGGTGCAGCGGATTTAAATCAAAACACACACCTTGGTGTTTACAGTGGCGGTGTTATATTAGACCAAGGCAGCACACATATTCGTGCCGCCAAAGCCCGAACCCAAACAAATCATAAAAATCAATTGATCACCGCTGAAATAGAAGGTGACAAGCATTCTCAGGCTCATTATTGGACATTACCTGAACGAGGAAAACCTCTCCTACATGCATATGCTGACAAAATGTTGTATGATCCCATTCAGCAACGCGTGGCACTGATTGGGCACGCCCGCGTCAGACAAGGTCGACATCATATGAGTTCTCCTATGCTTCATTATTATATTAAGACCCAGCACGTCGTCTCGATGTTTAAACCTGGAGAACAAACCACTATCGTTGTGCACCCAGAGAAACGTTTATGAATCAATTACAAGCATTGCACCTCAAAAAATCCTTTAAAACCCGCACCGTGGTCTCCGATGTGTCGTTATCCCTACAAAGTGGGGAATGCGTAGGGCTGTTAGGCCCCAATGGCGCAGGAAAAACCACTTGTTTTTATATGATAGTTGGCTTGCAAGCTTGTGATAGTGGCAAAATATTACTGAACGAAAAAAACATCACTAAAAAAGCAATGCATCGTCGGGCACGTTTGGGCATTGGTTATTTACCTCAAGAAGCGTCTATATTTCGAAAAATGACCGTAGCTAACAATATCATGGCCATTTTGCAATTGCGACGTGAGCTCAAAACAAAACAGCGATTAGATTTATTAGAACAATTACTCGAAGAATTTCACATTGCACCCCTGCGAGATCATTTGGGAATGAGTTTGTCTGGGGGTGAACGTCGACGTGTAGAAATTGCTCGCGCTTTGGCAATAGAACCCCGGTTTGTTTTGCTTGATGAGCCTTTTGCTGGCGTAGATCCAATCTCAGTTTTAGATATCAAAAAAATTATTATGCAATTGTGTCAGAAAAATATCGGCGTTTTAATCACCGATCATAATGTGCGCGAAACACTCGATATTTGCCAGCGCGCCTATATCGTCAATCAAGGCCATATACTCTGCGAAGGCTCGCCACAAAACATCCTTGCTAACCAACAAGTACGTGCGGTATACTTGGGTGAAAATTTTTCATTGTAATTATAATTTAACCAAAAAACCCTATGTTAACCATCGAACAAATCAAAGACATCTTGTTTTCTTCTGAACAAAATCAGACGTACTTTATTGTCAAAGCAAATGAGCACGGTATCCCTGGTGACACCTTTGATGAAAAATTAAATTTTTTGCTCTATGAAGCTGATGAACAGACCTTACAAATCATTTTAGCACCGGCGTTACGTGCACGTACAATTGCCTATATGCAAAGTGACGCAGCATATACCCAACAAGTATGCAAAGAAAACATACATGTCATGGGCACAGAACGGTGGAATGCACAATGTGATCCATACCAAGAGAAGCGAGATTCATCTGACACACGTGATTTTATCACTGCAAAGCAAGATTTTATCAAACGCTGTATGCCTAAATCTTCATTGATAGAAGCTGCAGCAACAGAAGCATTCTCTACGCAAGAAACAGACCTGGAACAAGAGTGGTTGCGGTTGATTTTTGATCAGTCAATCCAAGGATTTTTAGAGCGACGCTCCTTTTTCATAAACAAATATGGTGAACCTAAATGGGAACAATTATTACACTCAGTCATCGATGATAAAGACGCCTCTGAGCCTTCAGCAGCAAAAAACGATTTTGAAGAAATCAAAACACATTTTCTCGATCGATATGATGCCAGCCAATGGGATATTGCAAAAGCATTGAGCGCTGCAAAGCTGGCAACATTTGAAGCTATCAAACAACAGTTCATTGAAAAAAGTGGCACACGTTCTTGGAATACTTATTTAATTTATCAAAGTGATCCTTGTGAGCACGCAACAGACATCGAAGCCAAAGCGTTAGCACATTTATTTGACTTAGGATTTTCAACCACGCCAATTACCAATGATATTCAACAAACAACGATTCCTGCAGGCACATCAAATCCTCAAACCATCCATATGTACTGTGTCA
This sequence comes from Gammaproteobacteria bacterium, assembly GCA_024742995.1. Lineage (GTDB taxonomy): Bacteria > Pseudomonadota > Gammaproteobacteria > Legionellales > Legionellaceae. Next base: position 48,788 of record JANSXK010000001.1, on the reverse strand, counting down.
ATAATATTCATTGGCATGTGTACGGCAATGGTTATTACCATACCATTGGAGATGGAGCTTGTTTGTATAATGGCTTTGCGCAATGTTTTCGTCTCTTGCTAAAAGGCCGCCCCACCAACCCTGCACAAAAAATATCACTACAGCAAACTGAAATTGATGCACGCAGTGTCCTAGCTCTACAAAAACAAATCGGAAAACAACACTCCTCCAACACAACATCAGTAAATGCGTCAGATGTAAGTGACAATGATCCCAATTCTTTGGCCTTATCTGTGCAAACAGCCTTTGAAGATATGCAAGATATCCGTGCCATGCGGAAAGAACTCGATCTGTTCAATGATGAATCACCCATAGCAGAATTAAAAGACTTACTAAAATCAAAAGCATCTTTGCTCATACGTTTGATCCAACAAAAGAACTGGTCTTGTCATACTCATATTCAAGTATTACAAGGCATTATCTCTCTCGCAGATGACGACACAAGCAGCCAAGAACACTGTGTGCGTCTCAAATCTTTGCTACAGACTATTCTTAATACACTCTATCTCCCTAGAACTGATATGCAGAATATGGAGTGGGACGAAGAAGCTTACCGTAACAACCTTCAGACACTTAAAGGATTTGCTATAGAGATAACAGCATCGAATCCACCAGGAATACAAGCGCTTGGGTTGTATATCCTACATAATCAATTTGATACCTTGCATCAACAACGGTCTGAAGCACCGCAAAAACCAGAGAGACAGCACTCCGCTTCTGATGAGATTTATGGCTATGCCATTAACCCCCCACCTCCGACAAACGATTTTTTTTCTGCGTCACTTTTACTTACTGGGATGTTCATGATGGTTGCAGGGCTCACAGCCCTTATCATGCTCCTCGGCTTAATCTTAAGCAGTAGTACGACGGTGGTTGGCACCCTATTGCTCCACACCGGCTTAAACTCAATTGCAACAAATTTGAGTGCTATCATTGGATGGAGCTTACCAAACTCTGCCGTGGCAGTCGCAACTGTTGCATCTAGCATGATCACGGCTTGTGGATTTACATTGTTTAGAGATAATGTGCCATCACCATCAGGACAAGAGATATTTACTCCTCTGCAATGGATATTAGGATGATTACAACGCTACGCAATCAAATTGGGCTGTTTGCACGTTTTACTAAAATCAGCTCATTGGCATGGTTATGGCCCATATTGACAGGCGCACTTCTGCCACTGGGTTTTGCGCCTTTTCATCAACCAGGCGCTGCCATTTTAGGTGTGGCTATGTTTTTTGCTCAACTTCAACGCGTCAACACCAAACAAGCATTTAAGCTGGGATGGCTTTTGGGATTGGGCTATTTTGGCGTTGGGGTCTCTTGGGTCAATACCAGTATCCACACATACGGCCACCTCCATGGTTTGATAGCCCTCAGTATCACCTCATTGTTCATTGCCTATCTAGCCCTATTTCCAGGACTGTGCGCTTGGATCTTTTATTATTTAAAGCCATCATGCAGTAACGCGTTCCAAACTAATCTTTTATTCAGTAGTGTGTGGTGCTTGTCGGAATATCTACGAGCGACATGCTTGACAGGATTTCCTTGGTTAATGCTGGGGTTTGGTCAAATTGATACACCTTTAAAATTTTTGTTACCCCTCATTGGTGTTTATGGGGTTGGATTTTTAACAGTGCTGGCCGCAACCTGCCTGGTACAAGCCATGCGTCCTCTCTCTTCACAGATACGCTGGCTAGCCCTGTTCATTTTTATTTTGATAACCCCCACAAGCTTGCAATCAATTCATTGGACTCAAATACAAGAAAAGCCACTGTCTGTAGGTGTGATCCAGGCCAATCTTTCCATGCGAGACAAATGGGATGATCGCTTGTTTTGGAAAATCATTGACTACTACCAAGATCATATCACTGCCTTATTAGATAATACTGCACTCATCGTATTACCTGAATCGGCCATTCCTGTACCAAAATCATATGTACACGCATTATTAACAGATCTCCATCAGCAAGCTCAATCAGCTGGCAGCGCCATTCTATCCGGCATTCCAGAGGATATTGAGCCCAACCAGGACGATTTCTACAATACCATCACCAGTTTAGGACATGCTTCAGGCCAATATCGCAAGCAACATTTGGTCCCTTTTGGTGAATACATTCCCAAATCCTTAGAAATACTCCTGCAATGGTTGAACTTGCCTTTATCAAACATGCAAGCGGGTATGCATGGGCAACCCTTGATGACAGCACATCATCATCCTTTTGCTACTTTAATCTGCTATGAATTAGCCTATCCGGGATTGCTACGCCAACAATTACCTCAAGCGCAGTGGATTGTATCTATCAGCGATGATGGCTGGTTTGGGCATTCCCTTGCTATTTACCAACATTTACAAATGGCTCAAGCCACATCTCTTCTTAGTGGCCGCCCTCAAATTGTCGCCAATAATGACGGTTTATCGTCAATCATTAACCCCGACGGAAAAATCACACAATCTTTACCAGCTTTCTCCCCTGGTGTTTTAAAAGGCATGCTATACCCAACCCAAGGCAGTACTCCTTGGATCTTATGGGGAGATTGGCCAATTTTGGGGTGGTGTTGTATCATCCTTTGTGGTGTTATTTGGACGAGGATAAAAAACAAAGGCAGCGATATTTGATACCGGTGCTCGTACGTTTCTCTTGCTGAGACTTACAAGAGGCGTTATCCTTGATTAATTGATTTAACCTTTTATGATGAGACCATGGACATAAGCTATCTACCCAGTAATGTTGAAGAACTCGCTCAAACTTACTGGCAAAAAAAACAGTCGTTTAACGCGTCTGAAGATTTGAATAAAGAAAAATTCTATTGCTTATCAATGTTTCCCTACCCCAGTGGCTCTTTGCATATGGGTCATGTGAGGAATTATACGTTGGGTGACGTCATTGCGCGTTATCAAAGAGCGTTAGGTAAAAATGTCTTACAGCCCTTTGGTTGGGATGCATTTGGCTTACCTGCCGAAAATGCCGCCATTAAAAATGGTATTCCACCCGCAGAATGGACCAAGCAAAATATTGCATCCATGAAAGAACAGTTTTTAAAATTAGGTAATGCCATTGATTGGCGTAGGGAAATCACGACCTGTGATCCTTGTTATTATCGTTGGGGCCAATGGTTTTTTATCAAATTATACGAACGGGGCTTGGTCTATAAAAAAGCAGGTCTGGTCAATTGGGATCCAGTAGATCAAACCGTCTTAGCCAATGAACAAGTCGTAGATGGCCGTGGCTGGCGCTCTGGTGCATTGGTTGAAAAAAAAGAAATTTCACAATGGTTCATCAAAATCTCAGCCTACGCAGATGAACTTCTGACCAGCTTAGATGCGTTAGATGGTTGGCCAGTCCAAGTCAAACAAATGCAACGCCATTGGATTGGTCGTTCTGAAGGCTGTGATATTGCATTCAAAGTCACAGAAGAATCAAAGCCCCTTAAAATTTACACCACTCGACCTGATACCTTGATGGGTGCTACCTATCTAGCCATTGCGCCCGAACATCCATTGGCCAAACAAGCAGCACAATCCAATCCAGATATCCAAACTTTTATCGAGTCTTGCCAGCAAATGAGTACCGCTGAAGCAGATATGGCTACCATGGAAAAACGTGGGATTGATTCGGGTCTCACCGCAATCCATCCTGTTTCTGGTGAAACATTACCTATCTGGATTGCAAATTTTGTGCTAATGACCTATGGATCTGGTGCTGTCATGGCTGTGCCCGCACATGATCAACGTGACTGGGAATTTGCTCATGCTTACGATCTCCCCATCAAACAAGTCATTCAACCGTCAAAAACACACGACTTTAATCAAAATGCTTACACAGGAGAAGGCGTTCTATGTCATTCTGGCACCTTTGATGGCCTATCTTCCACTGCTGCCAAAAAAGCGATTTGTGACTTTCTAGTAGAAAACAAATCAGGCAAAACTACAGTGAATTATCGTATGCGTGACTGGGGAGTCTCCCGTCAACGCTACTGGGGTACGCCGATTCCTATGATTATTTGTGAACACTGTGGCATTGTACCCGTACCTGAAGATGATTTGCCTGTTGCCTTACCAGAAACTGTTGAAATCACTGGTGCTGGATCACCATTGGCACAATGCCATGAATTCACGCACGTTCAGTGCCCAAAATGCGATCATGATGCGCAACGAGAAACAGACACCTTTGATACCTTTGTAGAATCTTCTTGGTATTACGCGCGCTATGCTTGTAAAGGCCAAGGCAATGCCATGCTGGATGATCGTGCAAAATACTGGACACCTGTTGATCAATATATTGGTGGCATTGAGCATGCTGTTATGCATTTGTTATATGCACGATTTTTTCATAAACTCATGCGCGATGAAGGACTGGTTAATTCTGACGAACCATTTCTCGCATTACTTAGCCAGGGCATGGTGTTGAAAGATGGACATAAGATGTCCAAGTCCATGGGTAATACCGTTGATCCTAACCATTTGATTGCTACTTATGGTGCCGATACCGCACGTTTGTTCGTCATATTCGCAGCACCCCCGGAACAATCTTTAGAATGGTCTGATGCTGGCGTGTCCGGTGCACATCGTTTCTTAAAACGTTTATGGGGATTCGCATATCTACACCGTGATTTGTTCATTGATATCAATCAAAGCGGTAATGATCCTAGCAGTACTATTGATTGGCAAGCCTGTGAGCCACGTTTGAAAAAAGCGCGTTTGCATATTCATCAAACCTTACAGTTGGCATTGCAGGATTATGACCGTCAACAATTTAATACCGTGGTTTCTGGATGCATGAAACTTTTTAACGAACTTCATGCTTATGAGATTCAAACTCCTGAAGATCATTATGTGATTTATAGTGGCCTGAGTATCTTGCTCCGTTTATTAGCACCTATTACACCGCATATTTGCCATGTGCTATGGCAACAATTAGACTTTGAAAAAGCAATTATTGATGCGGCTTGGCCCCGTGTAGATAAAAATGCCTTAAAGACGGATGAAATTGATTTCGTCGTCCAGGTCAATGGTAAATTGCGAGCGGAATTTACCGCCGGCACCCAATTGTCTGAGGAAGAACTCGTGGCACTCGCGAAACAGCATGCATCGGCTTTTTTGGAAGGAAAATCAATTAACAAATCTATCGTGGTCTCTCATCGGCATTTGATTAATCTGGTGGTCAGCGCATGATCCGTCGTCCTATAAAACACCTATTATATTTGGTGTTAGGCTGCGTTTTGCTCAATGGTTGCGGCTTTTATTTACGCGGTATGGTTGATGCACCCTTATGGATTGATGATGTTGCGATTATAGTGCAAGCTGCCAACCGTGCACTAGGACCTGAACTAAAAAAACAATTAACTGCCTATCATATTCATGTTGAAGCACAGCCTGCAGACGCAAAATACTGGCTTATCATTGAGAGCGACCATGAAGAACAACATGTCACCTCTGTCAGCTCTAGTACCACACCCAGGCAGTATCAAATGTCGTATCAAGTCAAATTCAAAGTGCAAGAAGCCAAAGGCAAAGAAATCATCCCCACGAGAAGCGTCATCACTACACGGCAACTGACAGTCAATAGCAACCGCATCCTAGGATCGAATGATGAAGAAAACACCTTAAAACGTGAGATGCGTCAAGATGCTGTGATTCAAATCATTGCTCGCCTTGGACATTATCAGCCATGATTATCCAATATCACGCCTTAGAGCATCATCTGAAAAAAAATTGTGCCGCGATATATATCCTAACAGGCACAGATCTCTATCTATGCCAACAAGCGGTGCAGTGGATCAAACAAGCTTGGAAGCGCAAAACGGAAGCTTCCACTGAAGAAACCATCCGTACCATACAACAAAGCAGTGATTGGGCAGAGAGTTTCCAAGAAGCCAATACGTACGCGTTATTTGCAACACACTGTTTTCTCGATCTGCGCTACGCCAAAAAAACATTAGATGCCGCCGGGAAACAGCAAATTCAAACTTATTTAGAAACCCCTAACCCTCGATCTTTGATATTGATTCAGGCCCCTTCACTGCCTGCAAAACAAGTTCAAGCATTGGCAAGTCACCCTCAATTGGTGCATAGTCATATACTGCCTTTAACACCACAAGCATTCAAAAAACTTATTATTCAACAACTGAAAACATCGAACCTACAATTTGATATAGAAGTACCTGAAATGATTCATTACTATCATCAATCTAACGTGATGGCTTGCAGCCAGTTTATCGAACAATTGGCATTGATGCATGATTTACAGCAGCGCCTAACCACTGATATCCTCTTAACTTATCTCAGGGATCAAAGTGAATTTTCTATTTACGAATTAGGCGATGCCTGTCTAAGTGCAAAAACCACACATGCCCTCCATATTATCCGTCAAATTCAGCATGCCCAAGGAGAGCCAACCCTCATTCTTTGGCTACTAAGCCAAGAAATACGTAAACTCATCCAGCTCCAGAATTTGCTACGATCGATATCCTTCCAAACCGCTTGCCAACAATTAAAAATCTGGTCACAAAAAACAGCCCTATATCAACAAGCCTCGCAACGCTTATCTTTGACACAACTCTATACCCTGCTGCAAACCTGCCAACATTTGGATGAACAAATAAAGTCGAATCGTAGCGGGATGATTTGGCAAGGGCTAGAACAGCTAATTTTGGAACTAGCATCTTAGCTTTCTATTTTCACCTAATAAATAAATTGGAAAATAATATTGTTTAATAAAAAAGCACATCACAACCACTATGCTATTGAGACGTTTCTTACAACCAACATACCATCCCATAGATTTTGCAAGCACCGCACCCAGCATAATCCAACACCCAAAAAAAACAGTGATTCTCAACCGCTAACGCCTATCCCAGAAGAGTCAAAAAGCTATAGCGCATAGCCAAGAAAGGTTGATAATTACACTTATTATGTGTATAATAAAAGTACAGGTAATTTTTTTGAGGGTATTATGGATAATATATACGACATTTATCAAAAAGATACCATCCTCGAAATGATTCCTTTGATAGAGACCTATTTCAAGAATCAGCTTGGCATTGAAGTGCTGACAGAAAGAAATGTTGCACCCGAAGTGGAGCATGACTCAGATAGAGCAGTAGGCTATCACTATCGATTGCGCACTAACGGCCTCGACAAACAATTAGACCCCGACAAAATGCTCAACCTCTTATTTGAGCACTTTGTTACTGTGATAGCTGAGGAAAAACCTGAAGATCTCATCAGAATGCAAAACTATATTGAAAACATAAAATCAAAATACTTAACCTTCAACTTTATATCTCAGCACCCAGAAGGCAATATTGTCGTGCGTTTTACAGATGGTTTATATGTTGCCGTGATACACCAGCTGGCACAAGAGATTTATCAAAACTTGTCTAAACCATTGCCTGATCATGCAAATACCTTGCTGATGATACCTAAAGCTGAAGATCTTAAAATATTGGTGGGCCTGATTACAAAAATAGAACTTCACGAACTCTTAAACTTCAAAATCATTCTTGAGAAAAGGCGAAACGATTTGGATCCAGATGATCATGACAATGATTTTGCAATAGCTGTACAAGATGTACTGAAAAAAATAAACATCCAAATTAGACGGCAAACCTCTGAGATTGCCCAAGAAGCCGATATTACAATACTCACGGAAAAATTGCCTACGCTACAATCACAAATTCATATCAAAAAAATTCTGGCACAAAATGAAATTGAAGCTGAAAGCGATAAATATCAATTGTATGGCCTGCTCGATATTGCAATTAAATCCACCATTCTTGAATTACTCAATGATTTTGAAAAAGATGTTCATCAAACCTATAGTGACCGCCACAAAGAAGATAAATTGCGTCTCATTACCGATCTTAGAGCAATGTGTCAAGAAACTGCGGATACAGAAAAATTGTATCAAACCATTCATTCAAACGAAAAACTACTCACTTCGACAGCCATTGGACGTTATTTATATGACTGTATTTGTTGGTTGTTGAATATCCAAAACAAACAACCCAATTATTCTCAACAACTATTTAAATCTGTAGGGCCCAGTAACTTTGAGGAGCAAACAGATCTTAACCATAAAAACCAAAGTGGCGGCTAAACGTTAATCGCCATCAGCGATAGCATGTGATACTAGAAAAACCTTTACAATCCTCACCGAAACATAAACGGCGGTCTCCTAAATGTCGGGTTGATGCGATGTCTTCCTGAGGATGGTACTCCGTCACTTTCGCATATCCCATACGACGACAAAAAGAATAGGCTGCACGCTTGCCACAACGCTTCCCTTTTTCATAGCACCAATCAACTCGATAATGATTGTAGCGTGGTAATACAAATTCTTTATAACGGTAATAGTAATCACGTCTGGGCTTATGCAGTGTTTTGGCCGTACACCGAATCAATTCAAAACCATGGCACTTCCAACCTCGACAACATTTCTCTTGATCCAAATAAGAGGTCGAACCAACATTATAATCTATCGTTGAGCGTTCTGCTTCATCATATCCCAGCAGTCTACAATACCGATCAGCTACGGGTTGACCACAAACCGACGTGTTCGATAAACAATAACCCAAACGCTTGCCATGATAATACGGTGCCCAAATACTATTAGCATATATTTCTGAATGGGATACTGCGAACGTTGTGCCACATAACACGATAGAAAAAACAGTTATTATCCTTTGCCATAACCTCATGCATCTCATCCCATTAATAGCAAAGATCGACACGATCTTGAGTTAATGTTTCTGCTAACAGTGATAATAATTGCTCCTCTGGCTGGACACAGAATGTTTTACCCAGATTTAATGTGGCATTCACTGTAGAATTAGCATAGCAAATTTGTACCAGACAATCACCCTTATGTGCATCCAGTATTGTTTTTATTTTTGGAATCAAATCAACATCAGTATGCCGTAATTGCAACCGCAAACAACGTGCAAATCTACAACGAGCTGATGCCAAAGTCAGTAGTTTGTTCGCCATGATTTTCAAACCACCCGTATAATCATCTTGGCCCAACTCTCCTTCAACCAACACAATGTCACCTGTGATCAGCGGTTCGATATGTTCCTCCAATACTTCGGAAAAGGCCACCACATCCACTACCATCTGCCCAGATTCAATCTTAAAAATGACCAATTGCTTGCCACGTTTCGTTACAATTTTTTTTACTTGAACGATTAATCCACAGGTCAGCACTGTCTTTTTAGACTGCTCAGTTAATTGTGCTAGCGGCTGAATCACGGCTTGGAATTCTAATTCATAAGGATCCACCGGATGGCCAGTCAAATATAACCCTAGTGTATCTTTTTCACCACTTAAACGCTGTTTCACCGGCCATGCAGGACAATCTAAATACTCATCGCTACCCGTTGATTCTTCAAATAATGCGAATAAATTTGCTTGACCACTACTATGATTTTGAGAATGTTGTGCGCCAAGATGCATCGCATCGTCTAAATTGTGCATCAGCACCGCGCGCTCTGTTCCCCAATCATCCATACTCCCGCTTTTGATCAATACCTCCAAGACACGATGATTGATTTTTCTTAAATCTAGCCGTCGACACAAATCAAACAGGCTTGAGAAAGGGCCATTACTGTGCTGTTCCTCTATCAGACTTTGGATAACACCCTGCCCTAATCCCTTAATTGCACCCATACCATAACGAATGGTACTGCTATCTACCACTGTAAAAGCATAAGCTGATGTTTGAATTGAAGGTGGCAAAACCGTTAGTCCCATTTGCCGACATTCATGAATAAACCCAACCACTTTATCGGTATTATCCATATCTGACGACAATACAGCTGCCATGAATGCCGCTGAATAATGTGCTTTTAACCATGCCGTTTGATAGGCAATTAAGGCATAAGCTGCTGAATGTGATTTATTAAACCCATAACCAGCAAATTTTTCCATCAAATCAAAAATAGCCGTCGACGTCTCAATATCTACCCCACGCTTTTCTGCGCCTTGCGTAAAAATCTCACGTTGCTTGGCCATTTCTTCTGGTTTTTTCTTACCCATCGCCCGACGCAGCAAATCCGCACCACCCAATGTATAGTTCGCTAATACTTGGGCAATTTGAATCACCTGCTCTTGATACAGAATCACGCCATACGTAGGTTTTAAAATAGGCTCCAAATCCGGATGTGGATATTCAATTACGGCCAATCCATGCTTACGATCGATAAAATCATCTACCATGCCCGACTGCAACGGTCCAGGACGAAATAGCGCAACCAATGCGACCACGTCCTCAAATGTATCCGGTTGTAAGCGATGAATCAAATCTTTCATGCCACGTGATTCTAGCTGAAAAACAGCTGTGGTTTGACAAGATTTTAATAAATCGAAACTTGCGCTGTCATCTAAGGGAATCGTCTCAATCTCAATCTCGACTTCACCCCGCGTTTTGCGCTCTTGATTGATAGTGGTAAGTGCCATATTAATAATGGTCAGGGTACGTAACCCCAAAAAGTCGAATTTCACTAAACCAACGGCTTCGACGTCATCTTTATCAAATTGTGATACCAATTGTGTGTTGCCTTCTTCACAATAGATGGCGGTAAAATCAGTTAACTCCGAAGGAGCAATAACCACGCCACCCGCATGCTTACCAGCATTACGGGTGATGCCTTCTAAAGATAAGGCTAAGTCCAACAATTCTTTAACGTCTTCTTCATTTTGATAACGTTGCGCCAATTCCGGTTCTTTTTTGATGGCGTCTGCCAACGTGATGCCCAATTCAAACGGAATCAATTTCGCTATCTTATCCACAAATCCGTACGGGTGACTGAGTACCCTCCCCACATCTCGTACCACAGCTTTGGCCGCCATCGTGCCAAATGTGATAATTTGAGACACCGCTTGTCGCCCGTATTTTTCAGCCACGTATTCAATCACCCGATCCCGGCCTTCCATACAAAAATCAATATCAAAATCAGGCATTGACACCCGCTCAGGATTAAGAAAACGCTCAAACAGTAAATCGTATTGCAGTGGATCTAAATCAGTAATCCCTAACGCATACGCCACCAAAGAACCTGCACCAGATCCTCGCCCGGGGCCAACTGGCACGCCATGAGATTTCGCCCACTGAATAAAATCTGCGACAATTAAGAAATAACCCGCAAAACCCATGGGATTAATCACATCCAATTCAATTTGTAAACGCTCATCATAAGGCACTCGTGACGATACACCACCTGCCATCAAACGATCCAAACGTTGGTCTAACCCTTTTTTCGCTAAGAGCGTCAAATAGCCTTCTACCGACGAGCCATCCTGCGTTGGAAAATTGGGCAAATAAGGTTGTCCTAAATTCAGGGTCACCGTGCAGCGCTTAGAAATTTCAACTGTGTTTTGTATTGCTTGCGGTAAATCAGCAAATAACGTCGTCATTTCTTCGGCAGATCGTAAATACTGTTGTGGGGAATAAATCTTTGGGCGGCGCTCATCTGACAAAACTTGACCTTGATGAATACAAACACGGGCTTCATGTGAATCGTAATCTGATGAACTCAAAAACCGGACATCATTGGTTGCAACCAATGGCAATTTCAAATCATCAGCGAGCTTTACCACACGTTGATTGTATTCCAGCTCTTCTGGTCGCTGGGTTCGGGTAATTTCCAAATAAAAACGATCACCAAATAGAGTGCGCCACTCCTCAGCCAGAAGCCGCGCACGATCTTCATCCTTTTGTAGAAGTGCCTGACCAATGTTTCCTGCCATCCCCCCTGATAATACGATTAACCCTTCGGTATGTTGCGACAGCCACTCGTGATGTACACAAGCTTGGCCATGATGTTGACCCTCTTGATATGCCTTAGAAATCAAGCGTGTTAAATTTCGATAACCAAGGTCCGTTTGACACAATAAAACAAATGAAAACGTGGTTTCGGGCGCATCTGCATGGCAAAAACGCAAATCACTACCTAAAATTGGCTTGATGCCCGCAGCAATGGCCGCTTTGTAAATTTTGACCGCTGCAAATAAATTGCAAAAATCAGTCACAGCAACCGCTTGCATCTCTTTAGCGCATACAGCATCCATCAATGCAGGAATACGTATGATACTATCGACCAAAGAATATTCGGTACGCAAATGCAAATGTACAAATTCAGACATAAGGCTCACTCGAAAAATTAAATACTCTACTCATCGACTTTCAGCAAGTCAAGGAACGCATTTTCTGTTAAAACAGTAACGCCTAATGACGTAGCTTTGTCCAATTTAGAACCAGCATCTCGGCCAACGATTACAAAATCCGTTTTGGCTGAAACCGATCCCACCACGACCGCACCCACAGCAATTAAGCTTGCTTTGGCTTCTTCCCTCCCCATATGTTCCAGGGTACCAGTCAAAACAACTTTTTTCTGATACAACGGATGCGTGGCAGATACTGCGACCGGTGCAACCGTTGGCCAGTGAATCCCTGCCGTCATCAAACGCTCAATAATTTCCAAATGATGGGGTTGGGTAAAAAACTGGATCACGGCTTGTGCACCCACCGGTCCAATATCTTTCAAACTTAGTAGTTCTTCTAGGCTTGCTTGTTTGAGATGCGCTATATCACGATATTGCGCAGCCAAGGTTCGTGCGGATGACTCTCCAATTTCTTTGATGCCCAATGCATAAATAAAGCGTGCAAATGTCGTTTGTTTGGACGTATTCAGTGATTGTATCAAATTATCGGCAGACAGTTCTCCCATTCTTGGTAATCGGGATAACACCAGAGGATCCAGATTATATAAATCCGCCACATCATGAATAATGTGATGATCCACCAAAAGCTCAATCACACCTTTCCCCAACCCATCAATCTCCATCGCTTTGCGCGACGCAAAATGCCAAATCATGCGTTTCAATTGCGCCTGACAAAACAAACCTCCCGTACAACGCGCCACCGCAGCATCCAGTTCTCGAACCACCTCAGCACCACATACTGGACAGGCATCAGGCAAAGCAATAGCTTCTGTCGTTTCAGGCCGACGTTCAAGCACCACTGCCACCACTTCAGGAATCACATCCCCAGCACGACGTACAATCACCGTATCCCCAATGCGAATATCTTTGCGCTCAATTTCATCCATATTATGTAACGTGGCATTCGAGACCATCACACCACCCACATGCACAGGCTCAAGACGCGCCACCGGGGTTAATGCGCCCGTCCTGCCTACTTGGAAATCCACTGCCAACAATGAAGTGATTTCTTCTTGTGCTGGAAATTTATGTGCACAAGCAAAACGCGGCGCACGTGATATATAACCTAATAACCTCTGATAATTGATATCATTGACTTTATAAACCACACCATCAATATCAAAATCTAAATCATCGCGCTTATCTGCCATGGCATGATAATAAGCCAAACATCCTTGCATGCCTTGTACACATTCATTTTCAAGTGACACTCGACAACCCCATTCGCGTAACAAAGCCAATTGTTCAAAATGACTTTCTGGTAATTCAATACCTTCACACGCCCCAATCGCATAACAAGAAATACTCAAAGGTCGTTGTGCTGTAATGTCCGCATTTAATTGGCGCAAACTGCCAGCTGCGGCATTGCGCGGATTAGCAAAAGGTTTTTCCCCTTGGGCTTGTGCCTTGATATTTAATGCCTCAAATCCAGCCTTAGGCATATAAACTTCACCACGAATTTCTATAACCTCTGGCGGCGATGATGTTAATAAGCGCAAAGGAACAGATGCAATCGTGCGAATATTATTGGTGATTTCTTCACCGACCATCCCATCGCCACGCGTTGCTGCATGGGTTAGGATGCCCTGCTCATACGTCAAATTCACGGCTAATCCATCCAATTTGGGTTCACAAGCAAACCATAGATCTTCAAGCGCAGAAGGTATTTTATCTGTCATACGAGATAATGCTGCTGCCAAATCTTCTTCAGAAAACACATTAGTCAAAGACAACATGGGCGTTCGATGCTCTATGGATTGCAATTCGCTGGCTATCGCAGCACCAACCCGTTGGGTAGGAGAATCAGTCGTCACCAAATCCGGATGAGCTTGTTCTATTTGTTGTAACGCTTGCATGCAGCGGTCATATTCTGCATCGGGGACCAAAGGATCATCCAGCCCATAGTAATGGTGATCATAACGACGAATCTGATCGCGCAACGCAATAATCTGATCAGATGGGGATGGCATAACAACTCCTCGAAATAGTGGACAAATACATAGCAAATACGCTACCTTATATGATCGCAAACTTTCAGATATATTGCACTATGATTTCCAGTATTTTTACTTCCGAAACAATAGTATACAGCGGTTGTATCTTATTCAGCCTTTTTATTTGCTTATTTTCCTTCACCCTATACCGTCAAAACACCCTTTTGAAAAATCTCCATGATAAAGATGAAACGTTCAAACAATCATTGTCCGAATTACAGAGAGAATTGCAACATACCATCCAATCTGGTCAAATCGCGATTCATGAAAAAATAACGCAAAGTCATACCGCGATACAACCGGTCATTGTTGAAAGTATTCAGCGCCAAATGACCGATATTCGTGAGCAAATTGGTCATAGTTTTACCCAGCATACCAATGGCTTATCTGAACATTTGAAAACCGTCACTGAAGAAATTCGTAATCATTTACAAAACCTTACCCACCAAGTCCAGCATCGTTTGACCGAAGGGTTTGAGAAAACTTCAGCTACATTTGTCGATGTGGTTCAACGCTTGGCTCTGATTGATGAAGCACAAAAGAAAATTACGGAACTGTCACAGCATGTGGTGAGTTTACAGGATGTGCTAATTGATAAACGTGCACGAGGCGCTTTTGGCGAAGTTCAATTGGGTGCGCTGATTGCTAATATGTTACCCAGTGCTCATTACAGTTTGCAATACACTTTAAGCAATCAAAAAAGAGCGGATTGTATTTTGTTTTTACCCAAGCCGACTGGTAATTTAGTGATTGATGCAAAGTTTCCTTTAGAAACCTATCAAAAACTCATGAATACAGATGTCCTTTCAGCAGAACGCAAATCACTTCAACAGCAATTTCGCCAAGACTTACAAAAACATATCAAGGACATTGCTGAGAAATATATCATTCCAGATGAAACCGCTGATGGTGCTGTGATGTTTATCCCCGCAGAAGCAATTTTTGCTGAAGTTCATGCTAATTACCCTGAAATTATCTCACTCTCGCAACGCTTAAAAGTTTGGTTGGTTTCTCCCAGCACCTTAATGGCCGTGCTCACAACTGCCAGGGCTGTGTTAAAAGATGATGCCACCCGCAACCAGGTTCATATCATTCAAAAACATTTACACGCCCTTGCTGACGATTTTCAGCGCTTTGAAAAACGAATGGATAAATTAACCAAGCACATTGATTTGGCCCAGCAAGACGCAACTGATGTGAATACATCCGCAAAAAAAATCACCCAAAGATTTCAAAAAATTGAAGCGGTTGAATTGGAAACAGCTGCTGAAACCATGGAATTGATTGAGGAAAAAACTTAGCGATAAAACGACTTTCCCAAACTGTGCTATGCTTATATTACAATCATTCTATGCAGCGATGCTTCATATGAGAATTCAGTACTTGACTGTGGTCTTATTGTTAATCCTGCCATTAACAACAGTACAAGCTCAATGTTGCGATAAGATGTCCGGCATCAAGTATTGTGATTCTTCAGCTGGGCGCTACGTCTGTCAAAATGGCGATTATTCAAGCTGCTACTGTACGCGCCATGCCGTCATGGACTTACAAAAATTTCAAGGGTGCTGCATGTGGCAAGGTGGTGTGAAAAAACTTGACGACAGAGGCCAGGTCTTGTGTCGCGATGGTACTTCTTCTGAAATCTGTGCCTTACAAATCCCTCATGATTCAATTTCAGCTTATTAACGAAGTTATTTTTCATATACACAACTGTTTCACCGTGACCCAGGCCCTCACTCAATACCTACATCCCACACTCACCACGCCTACGTCCCGCGGCTTGTCCGTGGCTCCAGACGTAGGGACTTGAAAGTCGCAGAGCCAATAAAGATTTGATTTAAATATCTGCATCCATAGGAAATTGCATCACTACAGCCTTTACGTCTTCCCCAGGCAATGAATAAGAGCAAACAGGCACAACAAGATCTTTGTATGCTCGGAACATAAAAGGCATATCAGCATCTAATTGCATATTACTCAGCAAAGCTTGTGCTTTATCTTCTACTTCTTCCCCTTGAGCAATTGCAATGGATGACATCACAAATACTAGTTTTTCGTACCTGGCAAAGGCGCCATCTATATCACGAAAAGCCCGTTTTTGTAACACTGTCATTTTCATGGTTTGTGTTTGAGGATCAAATGACATTGGCATGGATTCGATGTAATCCCCATCAAAATTCTTTAGCATATCGACAGAAGGACAAGGACGTGGTGTGATTGGCGAGAACGCGAACCCAAATTGTGTTGCCATCAAGCAGCCCGCCAAAATGACTGACTTTTGAAAAAATCGTTTTTTTGACATCTTTTTCCCCAAATAAAAATCGAAGTGATCATATATTAATCCAATATAAAACACAACGAAAATATGGACAAACCGTAAGAACCATTGCATAATTCCGGTTTTTTATAAAACAAATGCCTCATTCACTCATTCAAATCAAAGATTTACACAAATCTTATGGCTCGTCCCATATTTTAAAACACCTGTCACTGGATGTGTATCGAGGAGAATTTTTGACGTTACTGGGCCCGTCAGGATGTGGCAAAACGACGTTATTACGCCTTATTTCTGGGTTTGAACACCCTTCCAGCGGAGAAATCTTCATCAATGGCACTTGTGTCAATGACTTCCCACCGCAGCAACGTAATGTACATACCGTGTTCCAAAGTTACGCGCTCTTCCCACATTTATCGGTGTTTGAAAATGTTGCTTTTGCGTTGCGCTGTCGTGGTGTATCAGAAATAGAAATCCACTCCTCCGTCGAAGAAGCGTTGTCGTTAGTACAATTACAAGCATTTGGTAACCGCCGTATCACCCAATTAAGCGGT
This sequence comes from Gammaproteobacteria bacterium, assembly GCA_024742995.1. Classification (GTDB taxonomy): domain Bacteria; phylum Pseudomonadota; class Gammaproteobacteria; order Legionellales; family Legionellaceae. The sequence goes on along the minus strand of JANSXK010000001.1, from coordinate 31,703 downwards.
GGACAGCAACAACGCGTAGCCATTGCGCGTGCTGTTATCAACCGTCCTCAAGTATTATTATTAGACGAACCCTTAAGCTCGCTAGATTATAATTTACGTAAAACCATGCAATACGAGCTCAAGCAATTGCAAAAAACCCTCAATATGACCTTCATTTTTGTCACCCACGATCAAGAAGAAGCCCTATCCATGTCAGATAGAATTGTGGTCATGCATCAAGGCACCATCGAACAAATTGGCACCCCGCGGACCATCTATGAAGACCCGTGCAATTTGTCGGTAGCTAAGTTTATTGGTGAGACCAATTGCTTTGATGTCACTGTGCTACATGTTGGTAAATACATCAAAGTAGAAGTTGAATCCGTTCCCATTCAATGCAAAAAATTACCAGATATCAAGCGTGGCGATCGTTACCATTTGATCATACGCCCAGAAGACGTGCGTGTTTGGTCGCAATCTGAAGTCAAAAATACCAAACATATGTTGCCTGGCACAATCATTGATACCGTCTATAAAGGCTCTACAGTCGCACTCAAGGTGGTCTTAAAATCAGGCACCGTGATCTCCGCCATCGAATTTTTTAACGAAGATGATGACAAACTAGAATACCAAGACCAAGAATCCGTTTGGGTGGAATGGTTGACAGGTTGGGAGTTGTTATTGCCCTATGAAGACTAAACCTTATTCCATTGTCTTTGTTTATACTTGGTTGATCCTCTTTGGATTGATTCCAATTGCATCCATTTTCGTGGTTTCTTTTCTGAGTGACAATGCGGTGCACTTGGCATCATTACCCATGACGATTCAACACTACACTGCTTTAATCTCGCCGTTATTTCTCAAAGTAATTTGGCGTTCCTTGATATTAGCCAGCTCCGTCACAACCCTCTGTCTGCTACTGGCTTATCCTCTCTCCTATATTATCGTCAAATCAAAATATCAAGCCTTGTGGTTATTATTGATGATCATTCCTTTTTGGACCAGTTCGCTGATACGTATTTATTCGTTGATTGCCATGCTTAAAATACATGGCATCATCAATACCGTGCTGTTAAAACTACATCTTATTACTCACCCTATTGCGTTTTTGTACTCTAATTTTGCCGTGATATTTGGTCTGATCTACAATTTGTTGCCCTTTATGGTGTTACCGCTGTTTTCGAATATGGAGCGCTTTGATTTTGATTTGATTGAAGCGGCACAAGATTTGGGCGCCAAACGCCTGGTGATTTTTTTTCGCGTCTTTCTACCCAATACCATACCTGGCATCATTGCAGGCGCCCTGATGGTATTTCTACCCGCTATGACACTCTTTTATATCCCCAATATTTTAGGGGGCGCACGCTCTATTTTGCTCGGTAATTTGATTCAAAACCAATTTTTGGTCACTGAAAACTGGCCCCAGGGCGCCGCCACAAGCATGTTATTAACCTTAATACTGATACTTGTTGTCAGTATTTATCGTCCCAACCAACGAGGGCTGATGACATGAAGTCTCTGATTCAACGTTTGTACTTGGGTATGATTTACACTTTTCTATACTTGCCAATCCTTGTTTTGATTGTATACTCTGCCAACAATGCCAAATACTCCATGGTATGGAAAGGTGCTTCCACTATTTGGTATCGCACCTTGTTCCAAGACAGCGAAATTTGGTCAGCGTTTCTTAATTCTGTCCTTTTGGGCATTACTGCATCTGTCTTTGCCACTGTGATTGGTTTATTAGCCGCCGTACAATTATTTTTATCACAAAGGATAAAAAAATATGAAGGCTTTATGACGCTGTTACTTTTGCTGATCATCATTCCTGATTTGGTCTTGGGTGTTGCTTTGTTAATCTTTTTTAATTATGCCCTGATCCCACTAGGATTTTTCAGTTTATTCATCGCTCATGTCACCTTTTGTTTGCCTTTTGTCTTATTAACCATCTTCAGTCGCATTGAAACCATTGATATGAATATTTATCTCAGCGCTGTCGATTTGGGTGCGACTCGCACACGCGCATTGACCAAAGTCCTACTACCATTGCTATTCCCCAGCATTCTCAGTGCCTTGTTGTTAGCTTTTACCCTATCATTTGATGATGTGGTGATTTCTTATTTCGTGGCCGGCCCTGAATTTAATATTTTACCCCTGGCCATTTATTCCATGATTCGAGCAGGCATCACACCAGAAGTGAATGCCCTTGGCACCCTTACCCTTGTCATATCCTTTGTGTTGGTCATGATTTCAGCACAGTTGACGAGGAAAGCACTATGAAGCGTTTACAAGTATTATGCGCTTGTCTCTTATGTTTCTACTCGTGTACAACTCTGGCGGGTCGCATCGTCAATGTCTACCTTATTGGGGGAGAAATTCCGCAACAATTGATTTGGGCCTTTGAAAAAGAAACCGGGATCAATGTTAACGTTTCTACTTACGATACGAATGAAACCATGTACGCAAAATTACGTGCCAACAAAAACAATATTTACGATGTTATTATTCCTTCTTCCTATTTTGTGGAGCGCCTAAAAAGATATCACCTATTAGAAAAACTAGATCCCCAAAAATTATCTAATTTGAAAAACATAGATCCATTTTTCAGAAATAATCCTTTCGATCCTGGCAATCATTATCATGTGCCACTCACCTGGGGCACTACGGGCTTGTTTTATAATCAACATTGGATCAAAAATCCACCCCATAAATGGCAGGATTTATGGAACCCGCGCTGGCGCCATCAATTGCTTTTAGTTGATGACATCCGTGATGTCTTCGCCATGAGTTTACTGAGTTTGGGTTATGATCCCAATGATACAGCGCCGAAGCACATTGATGAAGCCTATCAACATCTTCTTAAATTAGTAGATAACATCAAATTATTTGGCAGTGATGCCATCAAATCCCTTATCATCGATGAAGATGTGCATATTGGAATGTCTTGGAGCGGTGAAATCGTAAAGTCACAAGCAGAAAATCCAAATATTCGCTATGTATACCCTGAAGATGGTGTTCTTTTGTGGGTAGACTGCTTGGCCATCCCCAAGCATGCCCCTCACCTTGATGCCGCCTACGCCTTTATTAATTTTTTGCTACGCGCACAAAGCGGTGCTGATATAGTGTTGCATCAAGGATACAGCGTCACTAACCAAGCTAGTTTGGCGCTCTTACCACCTAAGGTTCGCCGCAATCCTAATATCTTCCCCAATAAAACCATTTTAAAACGCGGTCATTATCAACGCGATGTAGATGAAAAAACCATTGAATTGTATAGTAAGTATTGGGAAAAACTAAAATTAGCATGCTAGGTGAGTATTATGGCCATACTTGTTTTTGATATTGAGACCGTACCTGATGTGATCACGGGTCGTAAACTGTACGATTTGGAAGGACTTTCTGATGAAGATACTGGTGCTGCCATGTTCGCACTGCGCCGACAAAAAGTCGGGCATGATTTTTTGCCTCATCATTTACAAAAAATTGTGGCGATTTCTCTGGTCTTGGCCAAGCAAGATCAGATTACCGTCTGGTCACTAGGCGATGAGACTTCTCCAGAGGAAGAATTGATCCAACGATTTTTTTCTGGGATTGATAAACACACACCCACCTTAGTGAGTTGGAATGGCAGTGGTTTTGATTTGCCGGTACTACATTATCGTGCGCTCTTACATCAGATTCCTGCGCCCAAATATTGGGAAGCGGGAGAACAAGATGCTTCTTTTCGTTGGTCAAATTATTTGAATCGTTTCCATTATCGGCATTTAGATCTCATGGATGTCTTGGCAGGCTATCAAAATAAAGCATTTGCACCCTTAGATGAATTGGCTCATATGTTAGGATTCCCAGGAAAAATGGGTATGAGCGGCGATAAAGTTTGGAGTAAATATTTGGCAGGCGATCTCCGAGACATACGTGATTATTGTGAAACAGATGTGTTAAATACCTATGGGGTCTATTTGCGCTTTGAGCTGATGCGTGGGACGATCACTACAATTGAATACCAAAAAGCCCAAGACACCCTTGCTGCCTACCTGGAGACGGAGCATCATAAACCGCATCTCGCAGAATTTTTACAATTATGGCGCAGCTAAAAAACTTAATCGCTGACTTTATTTTAGGCAAAAAATGGATTAATATGCCATATTGAAACAAAAGATGTGGACTATGTTTTATGTATTCCTGGGTTACAGAACAATTAACTAATATAAAAACACTTCGAGAACAAAAAATCTCAGAATTAGCAGATTACTACAAGCAAAAAGCCATTAGCTTGGCACAAGGTGTTTGCGCCCGCAGTGCCTTAGACGCAGATCCAACAACTATTGAAACATCTCGCCTCAAAGCTCGTTTTGACAATCAACCCGGGTATGCATTATTTGAAGGCACCCCTTATTTGATTGAGTTTAAAACAGACAAAGCCGTTGTCACCAAGATGCGCTTTAGACGCTCACTAAACACAGAACAATTAGAGGCCATCAAAGTATTATTTCCAGAAGAATCAGAACCTTTAGATAAACAAATAGATGCCAATCTAGATGAAATCACCAAAGCCATAAAGACTATGTCCCTGCAAGACATTTGTGCCCGCAGTGCCTTAAACGCAGATCCAACCACCATTCAAACATGCCATCTCAAAGCTCGTTTTGGCAATCAACCAGGATATGCGTTATTCAAAAATACGCCTTATTTGATTGAGTTTAGCAACGACAAAGTGCTTGTCACCAAGCTGAGCTTTAAACATTCACTAAACACAGAACAATTAGACGCCATCAAAGCATTATTTCCAGAAGAATCAGAACCTTTAGATAAACAAATAGATGCCAATCTAGATGAAATCACCAAAGCCATCGAACCTCTGCCCACACAAGGTATTCGTTTAAACCATGCTCTGTTACGACCCTACTTTTCTGATCCATCCACAGAGAATGTGCCTTTCATTAAGTTTTCTGATATTTGGCTGATAAAAATAAATACTGAAGATAAGGTTGATGAGGTCATAGAAAGCATCCGTGCAATGCAGGAATATGAAAATCAGCCCATCCTGATGCATCAAATTACAACTGGTGGTATATTGAGCGTCTATCGTCATATTCACACCTACCATTTCTATGGCAACACCAATGGCAATAAATGGTGCATCACAAAACTTGATATCGGCCCCATCGCAGAAACGCTAAACTTAGAATTCTCCGATCACCCTATTTTACTGCCTTATGCTTTGCAGCATGCCCTTTTGTATCAACATATTAATGAAAAAGACGCCCATACTCACTTTTCTGAAGATCCACAACAAGTTACCTTCATTCAAAACATCATCAATGCGCTTCATTTCATTAAAAAAGTGTTTCTCACAATAGAAAAACCTTCTACAGCAGCGATCGCTGAGGGCATAAAATATTTATTTGGAGGCGCGGTACCTGTAGATGCCTATGAAATATTAAAATACTTTACAGAAATTGATATTGATTTCACTCTACGTTTCAAAGATGAAATATTAGAGTTTTCCTATGCGCTAGAACGCTTTTACCAATATTCACAACTGTCTACCACAAACTTCTCAACGTCTTTTTCGCAAGAAAATCTCATCACCTGGCCGTTTCAATTAGGAAATGCGGCCGGCTTGGCAACACGTTTTATCTATGATCCTAATGATGAGATGGATATGCATGCATTAAGCCAATTTTCAGTAGATTTGCCTAAACATATTGATACCTTCACAACCTTTCTAAATGCCAATACCGACACCGTCACCCAGCGCGCGCCCCATATCAACCAAGATCAATTGCACGAATTACAAAAAGAAGCCACACATTTACTGAATAAATTACGAAGCGCACAAGAGCACAAAAAATTTAGCATGAACCCGATTCGTCAAATGCTGCAAATCATCAATTACGCGCTGCTCATTCGTCACCTCATTATTTTAATCAGTGGTACGGTCAATCAAATTGGCTTTCTTCATGAAGCTTACCAAGAATTATTACGTACCTATTTGCAAATTTTGAAATATCAAATTTTTCCAAGATTGATGGCCTGTGCCTTTAAAATTGAAATCGAATTGATACTAGAACCAGGATCATTATGGCGGCCACTCCTGCAATACATCATTGGTTTTTATGCTTTTTTAACACCTTATATCAAAAATTTGGCTGATTTTTCAAAACTGGGCCCAGAACTACTGGTTGTGGAAGACGGTGTCTTTTGGAATGAATGTCAAACTTTCATTCAAACATTGATGGATGAGAGCAAAAATAACCAATTGAAACTGCAATGGGCTGAAACAGCAGCTAAAGCGTTTTTTAACCCCCAAAACAATGATAGGGATGATTTAAAAAACCAGTACGTGTTGATCCAGCCCTACCTCAAAGACATTAATCCAGAGGCTAATAACACCATTATCAAACAATTTAATGAAAACATTCAATTAACTATACCTGATCCCATCTTATTAAAAAGCAAATTATTCTCCCATCTTAAAAAACTAGGTGCGACTGAGATATTACGCCTGAAACAATGCCACGCGGTACTTAAATCCACTGATTCATATTCAAATTTACAACTCTTCCCATACCGCAATCGCACAGGCTGTGACATTGCCTTGGTCAATATCAATGGTCCTCTCAATATAGCCAAACTTCAACTATCTAAGCTATATCCAGTACTTTTCCGCTACAAAGATCATATGATGCCCCAATATATGCTCTATGGTAATACTGATGGCAGACACTGGGATTTCAGTCCCATTGCTGAACCATTCGTTGATGAAGAGATCCTAGTCAGATTCGAACAAACCCTTAATGGTCAATCACATATACTCCCTTACCATCCCCAACATGGCGCTTTATACCAACATATGGCCAAAAAAGCACACACACATTATGTTTCGCAATTGGATTGTGATGAATCTAGCGTGTTTGAGCCCAAAGAACATACCGTACAGCTCGTATTTAAACCCTTCGATTATTTGAATTCAAAATTACCGAATCCGAAACCACCCCACAAACCTGATACTTTTCTAGAAGAAGAGCGACGGCAAGATGAATTAAATAATTTACCAATGACTCAATTTGCTCGAGGTAATGCACAAATTGAAGATCTCAACAATCTCTCTGCAGACGAAGCCCTGACACTGTATGCATGGTATCAACATAAAATCAGAAGCTTTGAAGTAGCATCCAAACAAATAAAAACGTTTAGAAGCACCATCCGAAATTATTTTACGTCTCCCAATGGCTTCAGAGACAACCCTAAATTACGCCGTTACTGTCAACGATTATACTTCAATATACAACCATACCTGATTGGCATGAGAAATTTCCCCACTTTCGATCATGCGATGATCGCGGCTTTCTCTAAAGACACCACACCGCCGCAATCAGCCATCACTCGACAAAACATAGAGCAATATTTTGCAAATTTTTCACTGACACATGCTAAAGAACGCATTGATTTTTGGAAAAATCGAGCAGATGCTATTTTGATATACGCGGAAAACAAACATAAAGAAACATATCGTCATAACGGTTTAGCAACGCATACGCCAAAAGAAGCAAAAGCTGATTTGTTACTGAAAGATAAACATCTCTCTGCCAATATTCAAAAATTTAGGATAGCGCTGCAGGAATGGATTCCTTCATTGCGTCCGGGGATTCAAGCACAACTACAACCAGCAACAAATGGCCTCCCTTTCCCTGAGATTCAAGATAATCCTCAGAATCAATTACGACAAATCCCTACCGTGTTATTGTTTAAGCGTATATTCAATGCAACATACCATTTACAGCAAATTGCCACGTATATTGAACAATTACATCGTGCAAGAAACAATACGCTTAAAGCAAAAAACACAAAGCTTGCTACCGACTTATGGAACAAACACGGTATTTATTTGTGGGACTTGGGCCCGCAATTGTATAACGATCCCATATTAGCAAGTATCGCTCAGAATTTTAAAAGACAGTATAAGAATCTCCTAGGACAAATTGCCACACTTTTTCAACCCTACGCCACCAATGCTATGACAGTAGAACCTACTGATCAGACCGTGCAATACAATGGTTTATGGTATACTGTCAATGCTGTTTATTTGATTCCGGATCATCTGATATATCTCACCCAACGCCCCGAATCAATGTCGGAAGAACAACGCAAACTGATACCCGAAGAACAGCAACGATTACATCGTGACCATTTGCAAAAGCTCCAAATTGCCGCAAAACAAACCTCTTCTCATATTGAGCGCATCATTCGTGACTCTGGGTCTTATTTTAAATTGTTCCTAGCAAGTACAGTGATCTATCGTTTAAATATGGAGATACGCCAAAAATTAAAAGACTTCGCAAGCACAACGCAAGGTGTCGCGCTCAGCCATCTGGAACTATTGTATCAAGACTATTTTACACCTATGTTAGAAGAAGGTGATCTCTGGGAAGCACGGCTAGGATTAAACCCTGGGAAAATCACCCGACCTCTTAAAATTATTATTGATGCCTGGTATCAGGGGTGGCTCTTTTCTTTGGATATTCCCTTCGAGGTTAAAGAAACGCTGGCTTGTGATCATACAGTCTCATATGACCGAAGAATTTTGGCTGAAACCATGCGTTTGAACGAAGCAGAAAAAAAACTTGAGCATGCCCAAGATATTTGGGACGCGGACGCCCAAAACAAGCTCACCACTAGCCAACGCGAAAAAGCACTTGCCGAAAGCCCGGTTCTTCGAGATCTGGCATTAGGTCGACAAGCGGAACATGAATTTACAATACAAAGTGCTGAAGAAAAACTGCACTACCTTAAAACCGCAAAACTAAATTATGCGTTAGATGCGCAAAATATTTATCGAAGTTCTTTTGCAAAACATTATATTAAAACACATATATCCAGCCTTCATTATTACGCTCTTGGCATGACAACTCGAGATGTTCATCAAGAATATACACGGGAATTAAAGGCATTTATCGAATCTCAAAAAGATAGATTACTTGCCAGTATTGAACCAAAAGAATATATTTCCAGAGAAACAGAAGAAGATGAGTCCGTTGAAGATCGTCTCCACATACAACCTCCAGACAATATTGAATGCTATCTTTCTCAGCAATTAAAAGAAGTAGATACACAGTTTCAAACAAGACATTTTGCTGCATATCGTCGCCTAGATCAAATTCAACAAGCCATTGAGTCCTTTCAGACCTATCTAAAACGCGATAAAACAATATCCACTGAATTACGTGACAGAAAACTACAATGCCTCGAAGATCTCTCTACTGCACTACAAACCGACCATCATCATCCAGAGGGTGAATCGTTGGACGTTAGATTAGCGCGACGATTAAATCGTATTAAAGAAAATATTGAACAATCTAAAACCGAAACTATTTTATTAGAGCATCATCCAAGATACGCCAGTTGTTTTGCTTGGTTAGTCAATTGTTTGGTCCAGTTAATGACTGCAATTGGTTTATACACGCCAGCAAGACAAAAACATTATAACGCATTGCTCAAAGCCGCAGAACCGATTGCGCCCCCTGCTTTCTTAAATTTTTGGTCACCCTCCCAGACAAGCCCAGCTAGACCAATTTCAGCAAACGACAGGCGTATTGTGACACCGAGCCAGCAGCCCAGGACTTAAACCCTTTAGATCTTGCATTCCATAACATTTTATTGTCTAATTCCGATTTATCATCACTCTCCGAGCGTATCTCGTGCATCCATCACTTAGATTTAAAATAGGACAAATGCTAATCATGGGCTTTGATGGATCCATAATCAATGCGCAGTCTCCTATTGCCCGTGCCATTCAAAACGATGCCATCGGTGGCGTGATTTTATTTGACTACCACTTTCAAACCGAGCGTTTTGATAAAAACATCCACAATCCAACCCAAGTTCGCGAGCTCAATCACACCCTACACAGATTGAATACAAACGCCAGAATGACAGCTCAACAACCATCCTTACCATTGATTATTTCGGTGGATTATGAGGGTGGCCATGTTAATCGCTTGAAAGAAAGCTATGGATTTCCATCCACCATCTCAGCAGCAAAAGCTGCACAATGCACCGAAGATGATGCATACAAAGCAGCAGAAAGCATGGCGGAGACCCTAAAAAGCTTAGGATTTAATTTAGATTTTGCGCCTGTGGTTGATATCAATGTTGATCCCAATAACCCTATCATAGGGAAATTAGATCGCAGTTTTTCTGCTGATCCAGCGCAAGTATCTCAATATGCTAAAGCTTTCGCAGAAGCCTTTGCAAAACACCATGTCCAATGTGCCTATAAACATTTTCCCGGCCATGGCAGTGCGCAACAAGACTCCCATATGGGATTTGTCGATGTAACAGAAACATGGCAAGACTACGAACTAGCACCCTATCAAGCACTACACAATGAACCAGCCTGTCAGATGGTCATGACAGCTCATATCGTCAATCGACACCTAGATCCATCTGGTCGCCCAGCCACGCTGTCGCAACCTATCCTTACCGGTATTTTAAGACAAAAATTAGCCTTTCAGGGCATTATCATTACTGATGATATGCAGATGAAAGCCATTACTGATCATTATGCGATGGATGAAGCCATCACATTAGCTATCAATGCCGGAGCAGATATGTTGATCTTTGGTAATCAATTAAGCCCTTCACCAGAAGATCCAAAAACAATTATCGATACGATTGAAAAACAAGTGCTAAAAGGTCACATTTCCGAAGAAAAGATTCATGCAGCTTATGCAAATATTGAAAAATTTAAGCGCTTGTTGTAAAATATATTGTCTCTATTATGTGTAATAAAAAACATGAATCACCAAGGTTTAGCATGAGGTACGGTATTCTTTTACTCTTAATCAGCACGTTTTCCTTTGCCGCTAATATCAAAGACTACGGCTATAAAGATCTGTTTATTTTTATTAAGAATGATAGTCCTTCTTCATGCTACCTTACCAGCAGACAAACAACGCATGGATATATTGCAACTACCGGCCACAATGTTTATAAGATACTTTCTGGCCAAGAAGGAAAAGTTATCGTAATTGGAGAATATTTCAATCCAATGACAGTGCTATTAACTTACGACTGTGGCGTTGATAGAACGATTATCCTCCAAAGCGTCAAACGTACATTGCCATACATTGGTGATATTTCTAAAAATAAATTTACATCATCCACCATGGATGCAACATTCGATGCGCTCTACGATTCGAGTGCTGCAGGAAACATGATCACTTGGACCATACATTGAGTCAAATACGATGAAAAAACTACTGTTATTTGCTTTGTTCTTTATGTCGACCCCATGTATGGCTGACTTTGAAGACTACGCCTGTGAACACTTAATGATCACCATTCGCAATGATACCCCCTATACCTGTTATTTGACACAAACAGAAAGCAATATGGGCGCATTCTACGATCAAAATGAAGTACCCTTCAAAATTCTTACGGGACGAAAAGAATGGTTGAATATGCTTCAAGAACCCTTTAATGCAGGCTCAGATATCAAACTATATTATGAGTGCGGGGAAGGACAAACCATCACGTTGCTGGCAAAACAAAACTCTTGTGGTACGAATAACAAAACCCTTGCATCAGTTGTTGCCGCCAACAATATGAAGGCTGATTACAACACCTCTCCAGCCAATTACTGGAAGAACCAACCGGCCACAATTGATTGGATCCTTAGCCTGGCATAACAGCGACGTCACCCCGAGCAACGTCGCAACAACATCAGTATGATGGATTATTGCTGAGACGCATTCAGATCCCAAACAATCCTTCCTGGAGTACTGGGCCATTTCACCCCCACAGTCGACTCATACTTCGCGTACATCCCAGTGATAGAGGTAATTGAACCTAAAATTTTACCACCTCCAAAGAGGCAACCGTATTTCTCGGTATTGAATGTGATTAAACCACCAGCACCGCAGTCATAAGATAAAAGAAACTCGATAGATTGGGTGCTCTCTACTTCCGCAAGTTTTACTGTCTTGCGCTCACCGTCAGGAATTTTAAAGTAGGTTTCTGGACCCACACTTCGACCATTTTTCAAACTACGATCAATCAATTGACACGCTGCGCCCGTGTTATTTTTAACCGTGACTATGAGGTTGGTACAAGCAAGCTTAGAAAATGCGTGGATTGGCAACGCGCTACACATCAAAGCCAAAGCCATCGTTTTTTTCATATTAATCTTCATTGTTACTTCGTTTTCTTCTTTGGAAGATACAAATCAGTGATCGTCCCTTCAAACATTTCAGCCGACTGTGCTATGGTTTCTGACAAAGTGGGATGTGGATGAATGGTCAACGCAATATCCTCCACGTCACAACACATTTCAATGGCTAACGAAAGCTCAGCAATCAACTCTCCAGCATTAATACCCACAATGCCCGCACCGAGTAATTGTTTGCTTTTTGGACAAAACAAGAGCTTGGTAACACCTTCTTCGCGGCCCATACTTAACGCACGACCACTGGCTGCCCAGGGAAATACGGCTTTTTCATACGTCACACCTTGTTCTTTAGCTTCTTTTTCATTCAAGCCAGTCCATGCAATTTCAGGATCGGTATATGCCACACTAGGAATACACTTGGGATCAAAAAAGTGTTTTTTACCCGCAATCACTTCAGCTGCAACTTTGCCTTCAGGAATCGCTTTATGTGCCAACATAGGCTGCCCTACAACATCACCAATAGCTAGAATATGACTGACATTGGTACGCATTTGTTTGTCCACTGGAATAAATCCATGTTCATCCACATGAACACCAGCTTTTTCTGCAGCGATCTTCATGCCATTGGGTTTACGACCAACGCCAACCAATACTTGCTGAAACAGTACAGGTTTATCAGCTGCATGCGCCCCTTCCATACCAACGTAAATACCATCTTTCTGTGCTTCCATCGAGGTGACTTTGGTTTTTAATTTGAAATCGATACCGTGTTTACCCATGCGTTTTTGTAATACAGAGACCAAATCTGCATCTGCACCAGGAATCAATTGATCCATAAATTCCACAACCGTTACTTTGACACCCAACGCAGCATACACTGTCGCCATTTCCAAACCAATAATACCACCGCCTAATACCAACAAATTACCTTTGATATCAGCCAACTCTAAAGCACCAGTAGAACTGAAAATACGCTTGTCTTCAGGAATAAAAGGTAAAGTTACGGATTCACTACCCACAGCAATAATGGCGTGTTCGAAATCAATGATTTGTTGACCATCTTTTGTTTTCACCTTCATTTGATGTTCGCCAGAAAACTCAGCTTTACCCACGACCACTTTAACTTTACGTTGTTTCGCCAAAGCAGCCAAACCACTGGTCAATTTCTTGACAACAGTGTTTTTCCAATCCACTATTTTTTTGCTATCCAATTTTGGCTTTGCAAACTCAATACCATGACTGGATAAATCACGAGTATCTTCTAATACTTTCGCAAGATGCAATAAAGCCTTGGAGGGAATGCAACCTACATTCAAACATACGCCACCTAAAGCGTCATATTCATTAACCAATACCACATCCAAACCCAGATCAGCAGCACGAAATGCAGCTGTATATCCACCAGGCCCAGCGCCTAAAACTACTACCGTTGTTTTTATATGATTTGTCATAACAGCCTCAAAGTAAAATACGTCGAATATCGCTTAGATGTTCACTCAAGTATCGTGTAAAACGCGCCGCTTCTGCACCATCTATCACACGATGATCATACGTGAGTGCCAAAGGTAAAATCAAACGCGGTACAAATTGTCCGTTCTGATACACCGGTTGCATAGATGCACGCGACAACCCTAAAATAGCAACTTCGGGTGCATTCACAATCGGCGTAAATGCTGTCCCACCAATACCACCCAAACTTGAAATAGTGAAGCAACCACCGCTCATTTCTGCCGGTGTTAACCCCTTATCACGCGCTTTAGAGCTCAATTGACCCAAATCTTTGGCAATCTCTGCCACTGATTTTTGATCCACCCCTTTAATCACTGGCACCACCAAACCATTGGGTGTCTCAGCGGCAATGCCAATATTACAATACTTTTTATAAATTAATTGCTCACCATTTGCATCAAGCGAACTATTAAATTGTGGAAATTTAGCCAGCGCTTGGCTCACAACCTTCGTCACAAAAGCAACCATGGTTAATTTATAACCATCAGCCTCAGCACGTCCAAGCTCCGCTTTGCGAAATGCCTCTAAATCTGTGATGTCAGCCTGATCAAATTGCGTCACTTGCGGAATACCGACCCACGATTGGTGCACATTAACACCAGTAAAACGCTTGATTTTAGACATTGGCTTGGTTTCTGTCTCACCAAATTTACTGAAATCAATCACTTTACCCTGCGGCAAAGAAAATCCTGCGGCAGAAGATGATCCGGCACCTGTTGTCATCCGCTGTTTTACAAAAGCCTCCACATCTTCTTTGCTGATGCGATCTTTACGTCCACTGCCTGGAATATCTGCTAAGTTTACACCTAATGTCCTTGCCAAACGTCGCGCTGCAGGACCAGCAGAAACATCATCATTACCCTGTTCAGACACAGCCTCAGTTTTTTCTGGAACAACAGCTTGTGGTTTAACCGGGGGTGCCACTGCAGGCTGCGCATCTGCGGTTGGCGGAGGTGTTGCTGGTTCTTCGCTCGCAGCTGGTGCTGCTTTTGCAGTATCGGTTGCTTTGGCATCCTCGGTGGTAGTCAAAACTAAAATCAAATCACCTTCAGAAACCTTATCACCTACTTGCAATGCTAAGCTTGACACAATGCCTGCTTGTGGTGAAGGAATTTCCATCGTGGCTTTGTCAGATTCTAGCGTGACCAAAGGAGTCTCTAGATCTACACGATCACCAGCTTTCACCAAAAGCTCGATCACATCCACCCCGGAGGCACCTCCAATATCGGGTATCACAACATTTTCTTTTTGTTCCATAGTGTCCTCTTTGGTTTAATGGGTGACAGGATCCAATTTTTTAGGATCAATACCATATTTTTTCATTGCCTTTGAAACCACTACCGCATCAATATCACCTTTCAGGGCCAGAGCATGCAACGCAGTCATCGCAATATATTTGGCATCCACTTCAAAAAAGTGTCGTAGCTTCTGACGTGTATCACTGCGACCATAACCATCTGTGCCCAATGTCACATAAGTTTCAGAAATAAAGGGTCGAATCTGATCTGCGTAACTACGAATATAATCAGTGGCTGCAACGACAGGACCTTTTTTCCCCTCTAAACATGAAGTCACATACGATTTTTTTGCCTTCTTTTCAGGGTTCATGCGATTGTTACGTTCCACCGCTAGCCCTTCTTTACGCAATTCATTAAAACTGGTCACAGACCAAATATCTGCGGATACCGAAAAGTCTTTTTCTAATAGCGCCGCCGCTGCCAGTACTTCTCGCAAAATTGTACCAGCACCTAACAGTTGGACATGGTGTTTTTGTTGTTTAGAAGTGGCTTGCAAAAGATACATGCCTTTGGTGATACCTTCTTCAGCACCCTTAGGCATATCAGGATGGGTGTAATTTTCATTCATGACAGCAATGTAATAAAAAACATTTTCTTGCTGCACATACATGCGTTCTAAACCATGCTGAATGATGACAGCCAATTCATACGCATAACAAGGGTCATATGCCACACAATTGGGAATTGTCGACGCCATGGTAAAGCTTTGTCCGTCCTGATGTTGCAAGCCCTCTCCGGCCAATGTCGTACGACCGGCAGTACCTCCCAAAAGGAAGCCACGCACTTTCATATCGCCCGCCGCCCAAGCCAAATCTCCAATACGCTGGAAACCAAACATCGAGTAATAAATATAGAACGGAATCATCGCTACTTTATTGGTACTATAAGATGTCCCTGCCGCCATCCACGAGCAAAACGCGCCTGCTTCATTGAGACCTTCTTCTAGTATTTGACCATTTTCTGCTTCACGATAATACATCACTTGTTCATGGTCGACCGGTGTATACAATTGCCCAACCGGTGAATAAATACCGATTTGTCGAAACAATCCTTCCATACCAAAGGTGCGACATTCATCTGGCACAATTGGTACAATACGATCTGCAATCGCTTTATCTTTCAGTAACGCCGACAAAATTCTCACAAACGCCATCGTGGTAGAAATTTCTCGTGTTCCCAAACCGTGGGTCACATTGGCAAATATATCTAATCCAGGTATGTCTAAAGCATCACAATCGTGATTTCGGGCTGGCAAATAGCCGCCCAATGCTTCGCGTTGTTGTTTCAAATACCGCATTTCTGGGCTATTGTCATCAGGACGATAAAACGGTGTGTTATCTACCTGATCATCAGAAATCGGAATTGCAAATCTATCTCGAAAAGCGCGCACTTGTTCAATGGTCATTTTCTTCTGCTGATGCGTGATATTCATCCCCTCACCAGCTGCACCCATGCCATAACCTTTAATTGTTTTAGCCAAAATCACAGTTGGGCTACCACGATGAGCCACCGCTTCAGCATACGCAGCATACACTTTCTGCGAATCATGACCACCACGATTCAAATGCCAAATTTCATCGTCACTTAAATGTTCCACCATTTTCTTTAATTCTGGAGAAACACCAAAGAAATTCTCGCGTACAAATGCACCATCTTTGGCTTTATAACTCTGATATTCTCCATCAATGCATTCTGCCATGCGCTTTTGCAGCAAACCGTCATGATCACGCTCAAGCAATGGATCCCAGCGTCCACCCCAAATCACTTTCAGTACGGACCATCCGGCCCCACGAAAGACACCTTCTAGTTCTTGAATAATTTTACTGTTGCCGCGCACCGGACCATCCAAACGCTGCAAATTACAATTGACTACAAAAACCAAATTATCTAATTTTTCTCGCGCCGCAATCGCCAAAGCACCGACGGATTCTGGTTCATCAGTTTCACCATCTCCCAAAAACGCCCATACTTTTCTACCGGTGTCTTTGATCAAGCCCCGGTGTTCCATATATTTTAAAAAGCGCGCTTGATAAATAGCTTGAATCGGACCCAAGCCCATTGATACCGTAGGAAATTGCCAAAAATCTTCCATCAACCAAGGATGCGGATAAGACGCAAGACCATCCACTTCGACTTCTTGACGAAATTTATCTAATTGCGCTGCTGTCAAACGACCTTCTAAAAAAGCACGCGCATAAATACCTGGTGACGAATGCCCCTGAATATACAATAAATCACCTAGATTCTCTTCAGTCATGCCTCTAAAAAAATGGTTGAATCCCACTTCATATAATGTGGCAGCAGAAGCATACGTCGCAATATGGCCGCCAAGTTCTGGTGCGTATTGTCCGCCACGTAACACCATAGCTACAGCATTCCAACGAATCAACGCGGCAACACGAGACGCCATCCCTCCATCTGGAGGAATTGGTTTTTCATCGCATGTCTTGATGGTATTACAATATTCTGTCGTCAAAGGCAGGGTCGCAGCAGCGCCCTCTTTAACCGCATGATTCAACAACGATTGAACTAAAAAAGAAGCGCGTTCGGATCCATCCCTGGCTATCACGGCAGACAAGGAGTCTATCCACTCTTTGGTTTCAGTTGGATCGATGTCTTTCTTTATATCGTTGGTCATGAAAAATCCTTACATTAAATCATTTTTGAACACATACTCATAACGCTGTTCCATCTAGCTTAATGGTGCGTAAAATTTTATATATTTTACCATCACAGGCTTCCCTACACATTCTTCTATCAAGTACACAATCGCAACTGGGCTGCATACAGGCCAATGGGTCGCGAAACGCTTTCAAAGTCGCAGTGGGTAATCGCCCCTTGACCCTGCACTGATGTACATAATGTTTGAAATATACGGCAGCTGTGGCATCCGCTTTCTTATTGCAAAGCACCCTATCCTGATCACATACCTTCGAACAATGATCACAACGAGCTTCACATTTTGCATAACAAACTTGGCGTTGCGCTTCTCGCTCTTTATTTTGGCCAAAATAAGTGCAGGAGCTGAGCAATAACAAGCTCAAACCAGCGCAAAACACCTTTAGTTTAATCGTCATCATTAATCTTTTCTCAAGCTATCGGACAAAGACATCGGTGTTGGATATTTTAATACAACCAAATAGGAGGATACAATGAAAGTTAATATTGTCGTCGCTTGGATCAAATTTGAGGCTGCTTCAGAAATCACCTTCGTACTGACACCAATGGTCGCCAAAAGCAACGAAAACTCACTGGCTTGTCCTAAACGAATGCCCACTTCTTTAGACACAGACTTTTTTTCACCTGCACGACGTAACATGAGGTTAAAACACAACGGCTTGATCACCAACATCAACAACGCCAATATACAAGCAGGAATCACCACCTGTGACGCATAACCAAAATTAAATTTCGCGCCTACCGAAAAGAAAAACATCACCAAAAAGAAATCACGCAATGGTTTCAAGCTTTCCGCAATAAATAACGAAATTGGGCTGGAAGCCAAAGCGACCCCACCCACAAAAGCACCGACTTCCTGCGACAACCCCATTTTTTCAGCAGCCAAAGCCATGCCCAAACACCAACCAATCGATAATAAAAACACATATTCTTGAGTACGATCAAAGCGTGCCAATAATTTCACTAATACGTAACGTTCAAATGCAAAACCAAACAATATCAATAACGGTAACGCCACCACCACCGAAATCACATCATGCCAAGAAAAATGGCCATCCTGCGCACCATTGATGGTGATCAACACAATAATAGCGATGATATCTTGCATCAAGAGCACGGAAATCATCACTTCCCCGGTATGTTGATGGTGCAAAATTGTGGTTGGCAATAATTTTAGTCCGATGATAGTACTGGAAAACATCATAGCCGCGCCTAAAACGAAACTTTCTACGCGCGTCAATCCAAACCAACAACCAATCAAATAAGCAATCACTGCAAAAATCACGGAGCTCAACATGGCAATCCAAGTGACTTTTTTCAACATGTGTAATAGATTTTGCGGTTGTAAATGAAGACCTAATAAAAACAACAAGAAAATGATACCGACTTCTCCAATATCATTGACATTGGACAAATCAGAAATCCACTTTAATCCCCATGGGCCAAGGGCTGCGCCTAGTAAAATATAGGCAACCAACAATGATTGACGCGTGTACAATACTGCAGTCGAAAACACAGCAGCACCCGCAAAAATCAAAAACATGGTATAAAATATAGCGCCCTCTTGCATCTAAGTCTTTCCTTGTAAAACAATGCATTATGGTAACATAAAATTTGGGCTGGCGACATGGTCCTCTGCGCTAAAAGTCATGGTATGATAGCGTCATTTCGTTCCCATAACGTATCATCATGAACCAAACCATACAATTCTTAATCGAAGCTCGCAAACGACTCCTCATCACAATCAGCATCTTTTGTTTGTTATTTGCCATCTTTTTTTATTTTTCTGACACCTTATTTTATGGGTACATGCAACCATTGCAACACGTCTTATCCTCTCATCAACATTTGATTGCCACTCAAATCACCGGACCCTTATTAACCCCTTTATCCATGGCGATGAATGTTGCATTGCTCTGTACAGTACCCATTGCCTTACTACAAATGTGGTACTTTGCAGCCCCTGCATTGTATCGAGTGGAACAACGAAAATTACAGGTCGTCCTCGTTTTGGGATTCAGCTTGTTCCTCCTGGGCGCACTATTTTGTTACAGTTTGGTGCTTCCTACTATGTTCCGTTGCATCATGCATGCCCTACCGAACGACGTCTTGTTTTTCCCTGACATTGGCTCTGCCGCACATTTCATCACTTGGATGATGATAGTATTTGGCTTAAGTTTTCAAATTCCACTGATCTGTGCCGTCCTTGTTCATGTACAATGGGTACAAATACAACAACTCATTGCCCTACGCCCTTACGCAATTGTAGCGGCCTTTACTTTGGGCATGTTACTCACCCCACCAGATGTGCTCTCCCAAATCCTTTTGGCCCTGCCATTATGGGGATTATTTGAATCAGGCATTTTTCTTGCCCGCATGCGATCGTAGTGGCACAAAAGGTTTGTAATTGACTAAAAATATCACTATAATGCGCTTTTTTATTACTCTAGGAGAATTCAGTATGAGCAATAGCGCCATGGACGTTCTATATAATTTGTTCGATTCTACTGCCACAAGTACTAAAACTGCTGTGCCACAATATATCATCGACGCTCAAAAAGGGGATGTTTATCTCAAATCACAGGATTACTTTACTGTCCCTGAAAATGCCATGGCGCAAGATCAAAGTAATCTTTCAGACGCCCTGTCTACCGTAGTTACAGCAGCAGCCCCCAGCTGTCTTGCGGTGGAAATTCACGAAGCCTTCGATGTAGATAGTCAAAACCACAAAGATTTCCTAATAGAAAGCCATCGGAATTTCCAAGCAAAATTTGACGCCTTGATTCTCATCGATAGAAAGCTAGTGCTCTCCATACTCACAACCCTTGTTGCTGTCTGTGCACCATCTTTTATTCCTTTCCTTGGCTTATTAACCCTTGCTGGTTTAGCAGCAACCACTTATTTTGCGATGCAACGCGGCGTCGTTTATCTTGAGTACACCAATGCATTAAGCCTCTTGGCAGCAACCTGTAATTGGGCGCTGGGTAACATGCCTAAAAATGATCATGAGGCCCAACACATATCATCTTCCATTCAAAAGAAGTACCAAGATTCTCCTGAAATAAGTAGCATGATGGGTAGCTTATATCGTGTATTGTCTAAGACTCAAGTTGCACATCTGATTGATGATGAGATTGAAAGCATGTACCTCACCGCACTTGAAGGATACAATCAAGCTTTTTCCCTGCGCCCAACCATGTTTAATAAACCTGAAAGCCGCATGGCACGTGTGATGTCTAAAGAATTAGAAAATGCTGCTATGAAAAAAACAGGGACGGAATTTATCCGTGCGATGTATGGTTTAAATCGTGGTAATGGCAAAGACATCATCAATATGCTAATCCAAGCCATCCCTGATTTATTTAGACTTGCAAGCAACACCGTCCACAAAATGATGACACCAGAACATACTTCGACACCTGCAATGAGCCGATTGTAGCACCCTGTCATCTTTGCGAATAAAATGAAGCAATCCAGCTGTTTGATGTGTCAGACTGGGTTGCTTCTCTATAGCTCGCAAAGACGATTTGTAGTCCTTTAGCTAAAAGACTGTTTAGGATCTCTTAAACATAAAGAGCCGAACTTAAGGGTAAGGACACCACAAACACAAACATGGTTGATCATTTCTTCAACCTATATTAGAGTATCCTCTGGCAACGTTTCTTTTTTATAAAAAGATAACAAGGAGCTTCGAATGAAAAAGTTTATGACCATGTCAGCATTTTTCCTGAGTGCTGCATGTATATCTGTACATACACCCAGCTTTGCAGAAAGAACAGCGACGCAGCAAGTCACTGATGGAACGGGTGATGTTGTCAACGGTACGGTCAAAGGTAGCCGAAATGTCATCAGAGGTACCGGTGATGCTGCTCAGGGCGCTGCTCAAGGTGTGGGAGATGCTACAAAAGATGGCGTAGATGCCATTGGTCAAGGTACCCAAGATCTTATTGATGATGTGAAGTAATCTGTAACGATGTTAATTTAGGTTGTCTCCACTTCCTAAATTTCCGTGGTGTTGTAAATGGACACGGGCTAGACTGCGATCCAGCCCGTGCCTTCTTAGTCAGTCAGTGACGATAAATGATTGATTTTTACTCCTTCCTCCCCAGCACGCACCACAACATCTGCTTTTCGCCGTAAAAAAAGACCATTATCAACCACACCAGTGATTTGATTAATCTCAGACTCTAAATCCGAAAACGCTTCAAGATCAAAATGATAGGTGTCTAAAATAATATTGCCATTATCAGTCACGAAACCTTGACGGTACACAGGATCACCACCAAGTGTGACCAAAGATCGTGCCACCAAACTTCTAGCCATGGGTAACACTTCGACTGCTATTGGAAACTGTCCCAAATGATCAACCCATTTATGGGCTTCAACCATACACACAAACTTTTCTGCCACGGTTGCAACAATTTTTTCGCGCGTCAAAGCACCACCACCACCCTTGATCATGCGATGCTGCAGATCCACTTCATCTGCGCCATCAAAATAAACATCCAATCTATCGACCACAGGTAAGTCTAGTACCACCAACCCTAATGCGCGTAAACGCCGTGCCGTCTCTATAGAGCTAGCCACACAAGCATCGATACGATGTTTCTGTTTTGCCATCAATTCAATAAAACAATTCGCGGTTCTGCCAGTACCCACACCAATGATGGCATGATCTTCAATGTAGTCTAAAGCCGCCGTAGCGGCTTTTATTTTTAGATCCTGCTTAGCCGTCATTCAAAGCTTCGTTGGGCGGTACATACACATCCCCAGCTGCTTCGGCTACCGCTGCATAAGTCAATTTTCCTTCATGCACGGATAAACCATTCAATAAATGTGGATCTGCCAATAACGCAGATTTCACACCCATTGTCACCATCTTCATGATAAAGGGTAAAGTTGCATTATTTAAGGCATACGCAGATGTCATGGGTACAGCCCCTGGCATATTGGCCACACAATAATGCACCACATCGCCTACCATATAAGTTGGGTCTTGGTGCGTGGTTGCACGACTGGTAGCAAAACAGCCCCCTTGATCAATGGCAACGTCCACAACAACAGAGCCCGGTTGCATGGTGTGAATCATAGCTTCAGTCACCAGTTTTGGCGCTGTTGCACCAGGAATCAGGACCGCACCTATCAATAAATCTGCATCTGCAACAGCTTTTTCAATGGCTGTATTGGTCGCATATAATGCAGATAAATTAGTGTGAAATTGACTGTCTAAATAGCGCAAACGCGGTAAAGAGCGATCTAAAACCGTCACCCGTGCGCCCATACCAATCGCAATTTGAATGGCTTGGCTACCGACAACACCTCCACCAATAACAGCCACATGCGCAGGCTCAACACTTGGCACGCCGCCTAACAGTTTTCCTTTACCACCTCGTGCTATTTCTAAGCAATGCGCACCTGCTTGAATCGACAATCGACCCGCAACTTCCGAGCTCGGCGTCAGTAAAGGCAGACCACCGCCATCTTGTGTCACAGTTTCATAAGCAATAGCAGTAGCGCCGGAATCTTTTAGCAAACGGATTTGTTCTAGATCGGGTGCCAAATGCAAAAAGGTAAACAACGTCTGGCCTTTGCGCAGCATACGACATTCGTCTGGTTGCGGCTCTTTAACTTTAATCACCAAATCAGCGCGTTCAAATACCTCTGCTGCCGTATCAACAATTTCTGCGCCTGCGGCCCGGTAATCATCATCTGAAATTTGAATGCCTTTACCAGCATCATGTTCAATTAAAACTTCACCACCCAATCTCACCAAATCACTGACTGCATCAGGTACTAAGCCAACGCGATATTCTTGGGGTTTAATCTCTTTGGGTACACCAATTAACATTTATATAATCCTCGTTGTTTAAGTTCAGAAATCAATTGAGGCACCATATCAAACAAATCACCGACCAACCCATAATTTGCAATTTGAAAAATGGGAGCATTTTCATCTTTATTAATCGCAACTATAACGTGAGAATCTTTAATACCGGCTAAATGCTGAATAGCACCTGAAATACCTACTGCGATATACAAATTTGGCGCAACGATTTTACCCGTTTGCCCAACTTGATGATCGTTGGAAATAAATCCCGCATCCACTGCAGCCCTAGAAGCACCTAATGCGGCCCCCAAAGCATCGGCCAAGTCCTCTACCAGTTTAAACTGCTCGGCAGATTGTAGCCCTCGTCCTCCTGATACAACAATTTTTGCATTGCCCAAATCAGGGCGCTCAGATTCGCTCAATTCACGACGCAAAAAATGTGTCTTTGTGGTCGGTACCTCGGCTTCCCAAGTTTGGACCACTGCAGCAGCTTGTGTCTCCGATGCTGCCGCAAACGCGGTAGGTCGAATACTGATGATCTGTTGTTGATCCAAGCTTTCAACCACTTCAACTGCATTTCCTGCATAAATAGGACGTTCATACGTATTGGCATTGATGACAGCAGTGACATCCGATAGTTGCGCAACATCCAATAGCGCGGCCACTCGTGGTAATAGGTTTTTACCGAAAGTGGTTGATGCCATTAATACATGAGTAGCGTCCTGTACTTTACTTACAATAACAGGCGCCATCTGCTCCGCCAAAGGATGTTCGAACGCAGGATCATCCAACAGCCAAACCTCAGCCACACCTGATAATGTTGCAGCTTCTTCTGCAACGCTGCCACATTGATACCCGAGCACCAACACCACAGGCTTAGGATCTAATTGCAGCGCAGCTGTCATGAGAGAAGAAATACTCACGTCTAAATGCTGATGATCGTGCTCAGCGATGATATATAACGTCATGATAATACCTTAGCTTCATGCTGGAGTTTGTCCATAAGAGAAAGTACCGAATCAACCTTAACTCCTCCTGGTCTTGTAGGTGGTGTTTTCACTTCAAGTCGTTTTAAATGGGTTCTTAAACTCAGCGACATACTCTCCAAATCAATTGCCTCTAATGGTTTTTGCTTGGCTTTCATGATATTGGGTAAACTGGCATAACGGGGTTCGTTCAAGCGCAAATCCACACTGATCACGGCAGGCAACACTGTTTCTATGGCTTCCAAACCTTGATCAATTTCTCGCATGACGCTTAGGTCCGTGCCATCCAGTTTTAAATTTGAAGCAAAGGTAATCTGCGGCCAATTTAATAACCCTGCCAACATTTGTGGGGTTTGGTTGTGATCATCATCAATAGCTTGTTTCCCCATTAAAACCAAATCAGGTGATTCTGTTCTTACCGTATTTTCAATGATCTTGGCACGATTCAAACTACAATGTGCTTCATCGGTACGAACCAAAATCGCACGATCAGCACCAAGTGCCAAGCCATGTCGCAACGTTTCTTGGCACGCATCATGCCCAATGGTCATGATGACGACTTCTTCCGCCAATTGTTTTTCACGCAAACGCAGTGCTTCTTCCAAAGCAATTTCATCAAATGGATTCATCGACATTTTGATGTTTTGCGTTTCTACTCCTGATTGATCCGCCTTGACTCGAATTCGAACGTAAGGATCAATCACACGTTTTACAGTGACCAGTATTTTCATGTGTACAGTATCCAAATTGTACTTATTTCAACAAGAGCATCCCTCTTACTCACCCCATAAAATGGAGGACAGATAAGCATTTCTGAGCTTATCCTGCTACCTTCCAAGAACCGTCGGTTTGCCGACATGCCCTACCATATATCTTTTCTTTCTTACCTGCAATCACTGCTTCAGTAATGTACTCTCTGCAGGGTTGTTGTTGTTTATAATACGTGCGCGTTGGTTTAACTTGGTATTGATTGCCATTATCTGGATTTTTCCAAGACACAGCATGTCCAACTGGCGCAGTTTCCAATGCACGTTGCATTTCTAATTTGTCTTGGCGATCCATGTATTGTCCGATATGCCCTCCTAAAAATGCACCTAGGATCGCACCACCGGCCGCTGCAGCCACTTTACCTGCCCCACCTCCAAATTGACTTCCTAGTAATCCTCCAACAACCCCTCCGGTCACTGTTCCCACTCCTTCATTGTTGACTTGGGTGCAAGCAGTCAATACCACGGATAACGCTAAACAAATAACTGTCTTTTTCATTTTATTACCTCAAATATTGTCTTCCCACACGTTGTGCAACATGTGGCATTAGTTCGTACACACTTGTATTAGCATGTTTCGCAACAACTTCAATTGGAACATCCTTTCCCCATAACTCCACTTGATCTCCAAGTTTAACATTGGGGCAATCCGTTAAATCTATCGTCAACATATCCATTGATACCCTTCCTACAACCGGTACCTTATATCCATTAACACAAACTGGCGTATTCGGGCGCAAATGCTGAGGATAACCGTCGCCGTATCCTACAGGAATCACCCCAATGACTGAAGGCCTCTCACAGCGCCACGTCGCACCGTATCCAATCGCTTCCCCTGTCGCATACTCATGTATCGTTGTAATAGACGAGACAAATTGCATCACAGGTTGTAATCCTAAATCTGATCCTAGGCGATCTGAAAATGGCGACACCCCATAAAGCATCAAGCCAGGACGCACGGCATCAGCGTGTGTTTCTGGCAACGCGACAATCGCTGCCGAATTCGATGCGGACCTTGTTAAAGTGGCATCCTGATCTGCAATAGACTGCCAGGTTCGCACTTGCTCTAAACATGCAGGTTCCGAGGGCGTATCTGCACAAGCCATATGTGTCATCAAACCAATATCATCGTCAATCCAAGGACACACTTTTAACGTCGACATCACACCAGCTAATTCATGTGGCGCGAATCCCAAACGATGCATCCCAGTATCTACCTTCACCCAAACGTTCAATTTTTTTGACAGTGGCGTGGTCGTAAACCAAGCCAACTGTTGCGGATTATGAATCACAACGGTCAGATGCAATGCAACCACTGTCGTTATTTCTTTCGGATCAAAGATACCTTGGAATAAAATACAATCCTTCTGCGGACAATATTGCCGCAACGCTCGTGCCTCTTCGATACAAGCCACGCCAAAACTATCCACCAATGGTTCCAATATCGGCGCCACCAAATTCAACGCGCAACCATAGGCATTGGCTTTGACCATAGCGATGACACTTTGCTGAGGTGCATATTGTCGTACACGCGCAACATTATGGCTCAAAGCAGCGGCATCAATACATAAATGCGATGGCCTAGTCACTTGACTGGTTTCCTTGATAACCATTAAATGCTAAATCTTCAAATCGCGTGTATTTTCCTAAAAATGCGGCACGCACTTTGCCAATCGGACCATTTCGGTGCTTGGCTACAATTATTTCTGCACAACCTTTATCAGGACTGTCCTCATTATACACTTCATCGCGATAGATAAAACAAATCAAATCAGCATCTTGCTCAATTGCACCTGATTCACGCAAGTCGGACATCATCGGTCGTTTATCTTGGCGTTGCTCCAAACTACGATTTAACTGTGATAGCGCAACCACTGGCACGCGTAATTCTTTTGCCAAGGCTTTTAAGCTTCTAGAAATTTCGGAAATTTCTGCGGTACGATTGTCAGATTTAAAACCTGGAACGCGCATCAACTGTAAATAATCCACCACTATCAAACCCAATTGCCCATGTTCTTTCATCACACGTCGCGCTCGGCCTCGCATTTCTGCAGGGCTCAGTGCGGGCGTATCATCAATAAATAAGGGCGCTTCAGACAACATATGCACCGCTGATGTCACCCGTGGCCAATCATCATCATCTAATTTACCCGTACGAATGCGATGTTGATCAATGCGTCCCAAAGAAGACATCATCCTCATCGCCAAAGCATCCGCAGGCATCTCCATTGAAAAGACCAATACCGGTTGCGTGCCTTTAATCGCAACATGTTCTGCCATATTCATTGCCAATACGGTCTTACCCATCGAAGGACGACCCGCAACAATCACCAAATCTGAGTGCTGCAAACCAGAGGTCAGCTCGTCCAAATCCGACAACCCTGTCGCCAAACCCGTAATAGCTTCATCACTGTGATACAAATCATCGATTCGACCTACAGCACGCTCCAACACTGATTTGATGACTTCTGGCCCGCCATCAACCGTTGTTTGTTCTGCAATGGCAAATACCCGACTTTCAGCATAATCCAATAATTCCGGAACATCACGCACGCCAGGATTGTATGCAGCATCAGCAATATCAGTGGCCACACCAATCAATTGTCTTTGTACTGATTTTTCACGCACAATGTCTGCATAGGCCGTTACGTTGGCAATACTCGGCGTATTTGAAGCCAATTCAAACAAATAGGTTTCCCCACCCGCATCATCCAAATCCTGAACTGCTTTCAAGTGATCTATCAAGGTCACCAGATCGAAGGGTTGATTTTTACGTGACAAAGTCATCATGGCGCGAAATAAAATTCGGTGCTCGCTACGGTAAAAATCTGTTTCTGCCAGCTTCACCGTGACCTGATCCCAAGCCTGGTTTTCCAGCATCAATCCGCCAAGAATAGCCTGCTCTGCCTCTACAGAATGAGGAGGACGCTTCAAAGGATCAGCGGTTTTTTTACGTGCTTGAAGATCTATCATTATCACAGAGTATAAAAAGTTAGAAGCGTATTGTAATACTTAATGGTCAGACTGGGCAACTCTAGATGGTGCTCACGTTTCCGCATAGGTTAATTTTCTAATCAATAGATTTAAAAATCCACAAACCAAGGTGGCGCCCATTAGTACGAAAAGCAATAACAAAAAAGAATGCGAGTAATGCGCTTTCAAATTAACCAAAGACAAACTTTCGAATGACACCGCCGTAATAATTGCTAGTTTGCCAGAGAGAAAACCACCTATCCCTAACGATACAAAAAAAATGCCCATCATCGTGCTCACTCGTTTTCGACTGGCCAACACCGTCACTGCTGACAGCCCCACTGGTGATAGTAATAATTCCGCCAAAGAAATCACCAAATATGCTGGGATCACATACAAAGGCGATAACAAACCAAAAGGAAAATGAAAATGGCAAATGACAGCAATGAGACCATAAGCGATGGTCATACATACCATCGACAATAGAAATTTATTACCCACACGGACGATCTGTTGCTTTGGAGATAACACAGGTTTAGATCGTGACAGCAATAGTCCTAATATAATCATGCCAACACTTTGAATACCAACATAGTACGGTGGTGGAAAAGAAATGCCAAATACTGTTGGGTCCACCACACGCACAATGAACAAGGTCAAAGACGTAAACATCTGAAAATAAAACGCCCAAAACATCACTGAAATCAAACACAAAAGCCCAATAACAATTGTCCGTTTGGCTTGAGATTTTGATTCTTTTCGAATACAAGACACAAAATAAATAACAGACAAGACTGCAACCAAAACAAACACAAAATCAGCCAATCTAGGATAATTCAAAATATAAAAAGATCCGCCCCACAGGCCAATCATTAACAATGCGGCCAAAGCAATATTTCTTGAAGAAAACGTGTAACCACGATAATCTTTGATGCGATAAATCCAAATCCCGTAGGTAAAAACAAAGCATGCCAGCACCATGCCAAACGATGCCGATAGAAACGCCCTGGACCAACCAAAATGATCGCTGAGATAACTTGGTAAGGTCGTACCCAAAACAATACCTGCGGTCAATCCCATGTAAAAAATAGTAAACCCACTTTCACGATTCAGTGATCCTTCAGGATATTCATTCCCTAGTAAAGAAGAAATATTAGGTTTTAATAAGCCAGTACCCACCACAATACCCGCCAAACAACCACAAAGCATGTGGTTAGACATGATTAAGCTTAGAGAAAAGTAGCTCAGCAAAAGAACGATAGCACCTAATAAAATCGCTCTTTTTTGTCCTATCAGATGATCAGCTATCCAGCCACCAATGACCGGTGAGAGATACGTTAACGCAGTAAATGATCCCACTAATTCGTACACGGCCTTATCTGGCCAATTGAAATGCAACGCAAGATAAAGCGCTAGAAGCGTTTGAACGACATAAAATCCGTATCGCTCCCACATCTCGGTCGCAAAAAAGATACGAAGGGTTTTGGGGTGAGTCGCGTTTTTTCGCACAATATCCTTATTCTAAGGCGAGCTGTCACTTAAGTTCATACTACAAATTGAGACTGGTTGACTTCAATTTTCACTTTAAAAACTTAAGCGCTTGCTCGCCTTAATTGTAAAAATCTGGACGCAGTATGGCATAGATTTGCAAACGCGTATAGATACCCCAAACCAACAATAATTCTCATTCTATTAACAAACTGCTCTAGATAAACTTGACTATCTCTAAAAATGGTCTAAATTTTCTTTTACCGGCCAAGAAGTTGATATAAGGATATATCAGTGCTTCCATTAAACACAGTAGTAATGAAAGAACCACATGAATTGGTTGTTCAGTTTTCTAATTGCATTGACGGCCAACTTAATGACGCAAGTTTGGGCTTTGTGAAATCTATTGCTCACGCCAATCCCAATGGTCTGAAAAAATTGATCGACAAGTTCCAACAGTTGCAATTACAAGTCGATGCAGATGCCTGTCATCTCGTCATGAATGCGTTGACTGATCAAATAAATATACCCAGAGACGCGCTTCAAAGCATTCAAACTTATTTGCAAAAAGATAGCAACCGGAAGTTGCTCCAAGAATTACAACAACTTTCATCGCCCAAATCACGCTTACAGCAGTCTGTGTCAAAAGTCATGGACAATCTTAATATTTTTAGTGACAAAACGATCGAGCAACAATTTCTGCGATCCATCCTGAGCATCATGATTGACTGGACTCACGATCATAAGTATCGCAGCAGTAAACATGCTGTCAAATGGTTAACAACCATCCTAGGTATTTCTCAAAAATCTGATTTGTCCAACCTTCTGCGGATGATTGCAGATCAGCTGTATTTGAGTGAATACGTGATTCAAGGCAAATCACGACAGATGGATTGTTTAGAATTGTTCTTTTCGCTAGAAAATCTCACCACAACCACAGATATGAACTTGATCTCAGCACCCAATAAACCCTTGATGAAAAATATTCACGCCACGCTTGTCATCGGCATGATTTGCAAACACTCCCCCCACGCTTTTTATGATGTGGTCGCCTCTGAAGCTTATCATCAACACGACACTGCTTTGACACAGGTGCAAAAATATCAACCCGCACCTTTACACTGGGAGCAGTTTTTTAAAAGTACTGCGTATAAAGCCTATTTTTCTAAAAAGCCCTCTCTCAGAATGGTTGCGCATCACTCATTTATTGATACATTAATGACGCATATTCAAAAGCATGCCGATTTAAAAAATCTCACGGCGTTTATAGATCGAGCTTTAGAAGCTCATGCAGATAAAAACCCAGAAGATTTTCTGATTTGGTTCAATACTCAGATGAAAGAACCACAATTACAACCCATGGTTCAATCATTATTATTCACCTCCGTTTATCAAGCAACGCTCCAACATAAAGCGTCCAACGCGGGTAGAATCAGATCAGGCGCTTTACAATTGGTCGCGTTAGGATTTTCACATCGTTCTGCTGCCGCCCTCAAAACAGGCTGCTTTCAGCCCCTAGTTAATACAGAGATTGCCGCTATCGATGTTATGAATATCGAAGCAATGGTAAAATTTTTCGAGCAACAAACACCGGAATTACAAGCAAAATTGATGCATGAATTATTCCTTTTAATTGTGCTTGATACACATCGTCAACGTTGTGCGCAAAAACTTCGCCCCCCAAAAGCAATGAAGCAACGTCGAAATTTCAAGCACTTCAAACCAGCAACAAAACAACTTACCATCCCCAAAAAAATCAGACCCAACGCCATACAGCGCGATCGTCTATTCACACACCGAACTTTACCTGCAGCATCCCAACCAGCAAAAATATCGAGGCTTACGTTCAGTAAATGAAAAATTTCGTCGTTCCCGCGGCTTGTCTCTGAGCTATCCCCACTTTTTTTGAGATTAAGGAATTGAAAATTAGGAAGAAAAACGATTAGCAGTGCATGACTAAATGTGATCAAATAAAGTTTGCAAACAATTATAAGGTCATAATCATGCACTTGATGAAATTATTAC
>JANSXK010000043.1 GCA_024742995.1 Gammaproteobacteria bacterium | reverse complement strand
CAGGGATGAGAATCGGTAAAAGGCAACTTGAAAAAACACTAAAGTTACTTTTACACCTCAGTGCCGCAGTACAACTGGAGACTACGGCATATGAGTAAATTTTCTGGGGATCGCTCAGGGACAAGCCGCGGGACGTAGGGATTAGACAAGCACAGGGTTTTAAAAACCACCGATCATATTTGTGCAAAAAAACGGTTTTTTGACTCATTAATCAACGTCATTTTATTTATGCAATCATTTTTGTTTGATATAATGCCCTAAATTTTGATTAGGAATGATTAAATATGCAAGCAAAAATAGCCGAGTTCAATCGTGACTGTGATGCCATTATTGGTGCAAAAAAAGATACGGATTATTGTTTACATTTATTTGAATTAGAATCATCAGACAGATCTCTAGAGCACATCAACCAAGCATTCAAACAACTCAGTCTCAAATATAATCCAGATAAAAATCCTTTCGCACGCAAAAAAGCTGAGACGGTACAAAAATTACTGGGGGATATGAGGAACCATCTTTTGACGGATGAGCCTCTTGAGCAATCTACGATAAGCTCGTCTATACGCCCAAGATATAACATATTCCTGGACGAGCTAGGAGTGAAAGTTTTGATGGGCCAGCCCATCGACATAGAGCTTCTTTATTTAGACAACCTTGTTACTGAAAATTCTAAATATTTGTGGACTGTAGGAGATTTGTTTTTTACGCCGCTTAGATACGCGATTTACGCAAAGGATTTTGATTTATTTGAGAGGTGGCGGCAATTAGAGCCAGATGCTTTATTTTATGCGCCGTACGAGGTAGGTCTTTCACCATTGCACTATTTAATTCGTATGTCTGCAGAAGAGCATCAGACGGATGATGTTTCTAATATGTTATTGTCTTTAAAGATGGATGGTGTATTGACAGAAGCTGTTTGCAGGCATTCCTTAACAACGCTGCATGCTGCACCAGATGTTTTAAACTTTTTCATTCTGGAGTTGCTTGATCGACATAAAGTTCAACTGGATTTTCCTCAGCTTACCAGAGAAAATCCTTTTATAGCAGCCACAGAACATGTAAAACGCCTATTTTCAAATGAGGAAAGACGAGATGCATTTATGGGGGAAAGAATTTCTCGTTACCCCGATTTGTATTATTATCTCAGCCCAGAAGCAAAAGTGTCAGCGGATTACATTAGAGCTTACTTTGATTATTATATTCAGGCAGACCAAGCTTTTCTATTGCAATCATTTATTGAAGACCTTTTGAAAAATGAGTTCGTATCAGGCTCGATTATCAGCGGCTGTTTGGAATTATCTGAAGATATATTTTATACAAGAGACGCAAAATTTGATTTTATCATACGACATATGAATGACTGCTCAAAACTGTATGATAATTTGACAGAAGCAGAACAAAAAAAGCCAGAGGCTATTTTGGCTCTTTATCACGCTGCTGTATCCACGGGATCTGATCCACAAAAATGTCGGATAAGTTTGGGTCAGCATCTCAGTAAGGCAAATTTATTGTCTACGTATTTTATCGTAGCCCTGTCTCGTTGTTTGCCTGAGATTGAGCTGAATGGTACGGATGCAGAAAAATATCGTAAGACGTTGGCTTATATGTCTTTGGGTAAAATGTATCAGAGGAGTTTGGTGCTTGTAACTGGTTTAATCGGCGGTGCGTTGGGACTAGGTTTGGTTTCAGCAGCAGTGACGCCCTACGCTGTGATCGCGATGGTGGTGTTATTAGCGCTGATTGCAAAAGCGATACATGCAGAAGTCAAGACTTATCAAGCCAAAACAGAACTTAACGCACTGTTAACCAAATATAATCATTTTAAACCTACGGTAGCAGCGAGTGAAAATACGGTGAGTGCGGCGTCATCTCGTTTTGAGCGTGTTGGACACTAGAGATCAAGAACGGTAACTTTAAGCTCTTTGCCTTCATCAGAAATGGCCCAAATGACTTTTGAATTTTTTTGCAGGGTGACGACACCGTCATCCGCATACAAAGTATTTTTCCAACCATCAACGACTCGATAGTGAAGCATATAAGTACCCGGTAGTGCGTCATTATCAAAGAGTTTAATGATAGCGGTGTCTGATCCCATGATAGGATTTATGCTATGAGAGAGTAGGCCTTTGTACGTCGTACCTCTGGGGTTGATGACGGTATATTTGACATAAACATTTTTGGTATTATTGGTAATGACAAATATCATATGAGGGGTAGTTTCTGCAGCTTGGGTGACGCATGCAACAGTAATTAAAAAGAATGCTTGCAGGAAGAGGATGCTTTTTTTCATGATGAGGTTTCTTCTTTCGTCCACTCGGTCAGGATATCTATCAATTTTTGAGCTTGGTCATTGCTGGAAATATTAAATTTTGATTTTTGCCAATACTCATCATTACGCTTTTGATAGCGACGAATAGAATATTTGACGGGTCCAAAACAATCTTTAGCCGCATCCCATTCTTGATAGCGAAAGACAATGGTTGACCAAGCGCCTTTGGATAATACTCGTTTGTCTAATTCTTTGACTTTCTCCACTTGATCTTCAGTATAAGCAATAGTCAAATCATCGATGGTTGCAGTCATGGGTAAGATCCAAAAGAGTGAGCTAGAAGATGGATTGTAATATTCCGTTGACAAAAGTCAAGGTTACACTAGGTTGATAAGGCAATTCATAATGCCAAACTTCAGGGTTTTCGCTTTTGGGGACAGGTTTGTTGACATATGTGTTATTTACCAGATCAGGAGAGCCGCAAGCGGCAAATACTGCGTGGATGTCATCGCCGATCTGAAAAGTGCCGCCCTGGCAGGCGCTTACACCATTGGTTTGTTTCTGATTAAGGGTGATTTCGGATACTCGATTGTTGACAAGACTGACTTGAAGATTAATTCCTTGAGAGCCGCTGGGCAGGGACCACATTTCATATAATGGCTCAATACCGGGATAAAAATCTACTGGGCCTTGGTTGAGCGTAGAGTACACCAGTACGGTGACGGGTACTTGTTGCATCACCGGATCATTAGAATCTTGGCGTGAAGTGGGTTGACCACAAGCACGAATGACTTGGTCTTGGGTCATACCTGCATTGATGTAGGCATGATTTTGTGGGCAGTAAAAAGAACTTGCTGCTGTCACTAAACCAGTATGAAACAACAAAGCTGTGATGAAAACATGACGTAGCATAGAGTGACTGCAAATTTTAAAGACGCTTATATGGAGTATAGCTGATACTTGCTATTTTTCTAGTGTCTCGTTACTCTGTTTGAGTTTAATTATATTGGATATGCCTAAATCTACGTCCCGGGGCGTGTGCGCGGGGTACAGCGGATAGTAACCATTGCCGTGGTACCGCCGACCAACCCCGGGGCGGAGGGTTTTGTAAGGGGGGTGGGTGAGGGGGGGGTGGAGGTTTGAGATTTGAAAGGGGAAAGAAATTTAAT
>JANSXK010000017.1 GCA_024742995.1 Gammaproteobacteria bacterium | reverse complement strand
GCTATCACTAGCTGCTTTATTTCTTCTACTGCTTTTTTCTCTCAAAGTATTGACACTTGCTAAAGCGCCCTCACAGTTTGTCTTCTCATATTCTTAATCAGCTCGCCCTCTCGGCGTGTCGTGTATTCTACTCATTTCTTCGTGCTTGTCAACTTGTTTTTGGTTGGTTTTTAAATATTAGGTCAAAATCCAATGCAATCCCTCATAGGCAAGAATTGCCAACAAGGATGCTGCGGGCAACGTTAAAATCCAGGATGTAAAAATATTGCGGATCACAATCAAATTCAACGCGCCGATACCTCTGGCCAAACCCACACCCAAAACCGCGCCCACCAAGGTTTGGGTTGCAGACACAGGAATACCACTGCTGGTCGCAAAAACAACCGTGGTTGCTGCTGCTAAAGTGGCTGCGAATGCACGGCTGGGGGTCAACGCCGTGATGGCACTCCCCACTGTTTCAATAACTTTTCGACCGTACATCAAAAATCCCGCAATGACCCCCACACAACCAAACCCTATAATCCACGAAGGATAGTCTCCCGCAGTAATAGTCTGCGATGCACTGTGGGTTAAATTATACACCACAGTCAAAGGCCCTACGGCCAACGCCACATCATTGGAGCCATGCGCAAATACCATGGCACATGCCGTCATCGCCATCAGTAGTGCAAAATAACGCTCTACTTGTGCGAAGGCATGGCGACGCTTCATCACGGCTGGCTCAGGAATAAGCTTGATGCCGATCATACCCAAGATCGTGATGACAATACTGGTCCCGACCACCACAAACACGTTTTGCTGCAATGTTAAGTGCACATGAAAATGATGCAAGCCCTTAAGAACCGTAATGAAAGATAACGTGCACCCAATTAAAAACAAGTAGATTGGCATATAAAATTTAGCTTTCCGCAATGGGTCAATTTTAGTGAAAATTGCTTGCTGAATCGTAGAAAATAATACAAACCCGGTAATCCCTGCAATCAAAGGAGAAGCCACCCAACCAATAGCAATGTGCGTTACTTGATGCCAATGTATGGCATCGCGCCCCAAAACCATCGATCCAAATCCCACCATCGACCCTACCAATGCGTTGGTGATTGACACTGGGACGCCCAGATAACTAGCCAGATTCATCCAAATCGTACAGGCCAGCAGGACACTCAACATCCCTTCCATCAAGATCAAAGGTTTGTCAGACAATAAACTGGTATTAATGATGCCGTCGCGCATGGTTTCTGTCACACCGGTACCACCTAAAAATGCGCCTGCAAATTCAAACACGATGGCAATACACAGGGCTTGACGCACCGTAATAACCTTCGACCCCATCGTGGTGCTCATCACATTAGCTAAATCATTGGCACCCACACCCCAGGTCATCAGGAAACACAAGCCAATGGCAATGAAAAGATATACTATCGAATGATCTATCACCATCATCACCGTGCAATCAAAATTTGGAGACGCGCACCAACCGTTTGCGCTAAATCGGCAAGATCCCCAATCCACTGCACCAATTTATACAAAAACACAACATCAATAGCACTCAAATCTTTCTCTATCGTAAAAATATGGCGTCGCATGTCGGCAAGCAATTCATCGCTGTCATGCTCGATTTTATCCAGTGTCACGATCATATCTTCTACGATAGTGACCTCGCTACCGCGAAACCCACTTTCCAACAATTCATCCAATTCGTTGGTGGCTTTGCATGCTTGTTTTGCCGCATCCAAACAACGATTTAAAAACGGCATAAACAAAGGCACCAAACTCTTGGGAATCACCATTTTGCGCCCTATAATCAACCCCGCAATATCTTCAGCCTTATTGGCAATACGATCTTGTGCGCCCAACAACTCTAATAAATCAGACCGCGCAACGGGCAAAAATAGCCCTGTTGGCAAATGCAAGCGTAAATCTCGTTTAATCACATCCGCTTCTGTTTCTAAAACGATGATTTTGCTGTGAATTGATTTGGCCAAATCCCAGTCTTCATCTATCACTGCTTCAAAAAAAGGTGATAATTGTTTCGCGCAAAGAAACGTCTTATGCATATGTTGTTCAATTGGCCGAATAGGAGAAGGGCCAAACATATTGAAAATATTACTCATCACGATGCTTATCCAAAGACAATTTGGCAATGATTATAACGCCGGGACTTTAGAAAAACTACCCGTAAAACTACAAAACACATCAGAATCAATCTGCCTAATATTAGGCCTGAAAATTTGATATATGCTCATTTGCGTCTACACTTCAAGTAGAGATCAAACGCAAAGGAACCTCATGACAAAACTCAGTTGTGCTTTATGTGCGGCATCATTATGCACACTCCTCTGTGGTTGTGCTGGGGATACCATTCAAATTCAAGATGCCCCTGACTACGCTGACTATAGCCCCGGATATACGGGTTATACGACAGGTTACGACGGTTACGGTGACTATGATGATGGTTTTGGTCCTTCCTTCTGGAATCCACGCTACTATTTTTATACCGGTTACAACCACGGCTATCGTAAATACCCTCATCCACAGTAAATCGAAGCGATAGCGTCGTTCTTTTCTTTAATACACGGCATAAATGCCACAGCAGGATCCCGGGGCTCCCACGCATAAAGCGCGGAACGTATCTAAAGAGAAAGAATCAACCTCGTAACGTGCAAACATCAAATGTAGAAATATGATCGTTTGATAATTTTCGTATTTGTCTCAGCCCCCCCCTAGCCAACGGTTCAAAACGATTGTACAATGAACCGACAATAATAATTGACTAGGAGCTTTGAGCATGAAATTGGGAACCCTATTAAAGAGTGGCGCTATCGTCGCTGGTGCATTGTTGTTTGCTGCTTGTGCCAAAAACCAAGGTGGTTTATTCGGCGATGGGCTGTCAGCCCACGGTCTCGGAAGTGATTTGGGATTTTTAGGACAAGAAGCCGGTGAGATGTTTACCACCAAGGCACCACACAACCAAATTTATTTATTTGCCTACGATGATTCATCTCTAGCAGAAAAATATGTTGCCTCAGTTCATGCTCAAGCAGAATACTTAAAATCACATCCACATGCACGTATTTTACTTGCTGGTAATACCGACGAACGTGGTAGCCGCGAATATAACGTTGCCTTGGGTGAACGTCGTGCAAATACGGTTGCTGATATCCTCCGCATGGATGGTGTAAGCCGCAAACAAATGCGTGTGGTTTCTTATGGTAAAGAGCGTCCCGCTTATTTAGGCCATGATCAAGCCTCGCATGCACAAAACCGCCGCGATGAATTGACTTATGAGGCAACTCAATGAAAGCTGTTGTTCGAACCATCTTCTTCGTATTGACTTGTTTTTCAACACAAGTGATGGCCGATGCCCCTGTTGTGGACGATAGTGAAAACTTCGCCCTTTTGGAAGAACAAATACAGGTAGCTGATGAAGAGCTACCTGTAGCACATGATTCTTACACCATCCGCGCGGACGACTCAGAAGTGACCTTCGCGCGTGATGTGGCGCAGAACACTACAACCAGCAATACGGATTTGGTAAATAAAATTCAATCCCTACAAAGAGAAATTCAAGATCTGCGTGGACAAGTCGAAGTGCAAGCACATGAATTGAATGACTTAAAGCAGCAACAATTAAGTTTTTACCAAGATATCGACACGCGTTTGAATCAACATAACGCTGTTGCCTCTGCTGCAAAACCACAAGCTGTCGCGCCCCAAGAAAACACCGATACAGCCTCTGCTGCGACACAACCAGCGCTTACCCAAGCGGCCACAGATGTCCAATTGATGCCTACCACAACTTCAGCCGCGGCTCGATTGAATCCTGCCGACGAACAAATTTCTTATTTGGCAGCCTACGATTTGATCAAACAAAAACAATTTCCACAAGCCTCTTTGGCCATGCAACAGTTTCTCAGCAAATACCCACGTGGTGGGTACAGTGCAAATGCCCATTATTGGTTAGGTGAATTGTATCTGGTAAACAAAGATTATGCGAATGCCATCACACAATTTGACAGTGTCATTCAAAATTTCAAATCTTCTAGCAAATATGCGCCCAGCCGCTTAAAAATGGGTTACGCTTTGGCTGACACTGGTCGTATTTCCGAAGCCAAACAACAATTACTTGCGGTGATCAATCACTATCCCGACACTTCTACTGCTCGTCTGGCACATGCTAAATTAGAAGCACTGGGTGGGTGATGACCACATTACGCATCACCGAGTTGTTTTATTCTATTCAAGGTGAATCCAATGCCAGCGGGTTTCCTACCGTATTCGTGCGACTCACTGGCTGCCCATTACGCTGTAACTATTGCGATACTGCTTATGCATTCCAGGGTGGTGAATTACTCGGTTTGGATCAGATTTTAACGCAAATTGCAGCCTACAAAACATCACATGTCTGTGTCACTGGCGGCGAGCCTTTGGCGCAACCCAATTGTATCCCCCTACTTAAAGCGTTATGCGATGCAGATTACACGGTTTCTTTAGAGACCAGCGGTGCACGCGATATTTCCATGGTTGATCCTCGCGTGGTGGTGATCATGGATTTAAAAACACCGGGATCAGGTGAAGTAGCACGTAACCTTTGGTCTAATGTTCCTGATCTCAAACCTCAGGATCAAGTTAAATTTGTCATCTGTAATCGTGAAGATTATCTTTGGGCTTGTGATATGATGAACGAATATCACTTAGCAAATAAAGCCCAAATTCTTTTTTCGCCGAGTTGGGAAGAAGTTAATCCTACCGAATTAGCCAATTGGATCCTAGAAGATCAATTACCGGTAAGATTTCAAATCCAACTGCACAAAATTCTTTGGGATGACGCTAGAGGACGTTAGGAGATTATTTATGCAACAATGGTTAGCACAAGCCCCTGCCAACATCGCGTTGATCAAATACATGGGGAAAGACAATCCTGAAACCAATCTACCCGCAAATCCTTCCTTGTCATTTACCCTAGACCGCTTGAAATCAAATGTCTCTTTGGAGGCTTGCGCTGGAACTGCAGATTTTTGGGAACCGTTGGAAATTCCTGGCATTGATCATTTCGAGTTGTCACATGCAGCACAGCAACGCTTTTTAAACCACCTGGCGTTTTTAAAACAAACCTTCAATTACAATGGTGGCTTTATTGTAAGATCGAATAATACCTTTCCTCTCGGCACAGGCTTAGCCAGCTCGGCTTCAAGTTTCGCTGCTTTGACCAAATGTGCACTCCTGGCCCTCAGCGAATTAACCCAGCAAACAGCCCCCAATGATGAACAAGCAGCCATTCTAAGCCGCCACGGCTCAGGATCTTCTTGCCGTTCTTTTTTTGCCCCGTGGGCTCTTTGGGAAGGTGAACAAGTAGTCGCCGTTGACTTGCCTTATCCCGATCTCTTACACGAAGTCATTTTAGTCAGTCATGATGCCAAAGCAGTATCTTCTTCAAAAGCCCATGAATTGATTACGACCAGCCCACACTATGCATCACGCCCAGAACGAGCCAAACAAAATCTGGATGATTTGCTCGTTGCTTTGCGCGCTAAAAATTGGTCCAATGCATATGACATCTGCTGGCACGAATTTCAAGATATGCATCAATTATTTACAACATGTGCCCAACCTTTTACTTATATGACCGAAGAAACCCTAAGCCTTTTAGACACCATAAAAGACATGTGGCAACGCGATAATGATGGCCCTATCGTCACCATGGATGCCGGCCCTAATATTCATTTGCTGTATCGACCCGATCAAGTTGAACTAGCGCGGGTATTCAAGCAAGACGTCCTGATCGGTAATTTCGATGTCCTGTGATTTTCAAACCACCACTCATGGCAAATGGATCTTAGCGGGAGAGCATGCCGTCTTACGTGGGCATGGTGCGTTGGTCTTTCCGTTGTTAGATAAAAAATTAACCCTCCAACATTCAAACAGTGATGCCGCTGCGTTTCGTATGGATATCCAGATGATAGGGCGTGATCCGAATGATATGAATGCGTTATTAAAACAGCTCCTCGACTATGGGCTGCCCTTGCTTGGCCAAACATATGCCAATTTAAAGGGGCATCTACTCATCCAAAGTACCATTCCTGTTGGGGTTGGCATGGGCGCTTCTGCAGCACTTTGTGTGGCATTGGCCCGTTGGTTTGTTGCGCAGCAATGGCTTTCTGAACCAGATGAATACCGCCTTGCCCGCGAACTTGAAAATACATTCCATGGTCAAAGTAGTGGTTTAGATATTGCCGGCGTCAGCACAGCAGCTGGGGTTTATTTTCAAAACGGCAGCACCGCTTCCCTGACACCAACCTGGTCTCCCAAATGGCAATTGACCTCATGCGGCCAACAAGGGCCTACCGCGGATTG
This sequence comes from Gammaproteobacteria bacterium, assembly GCA_024742995.1. Taxonomy (GTDB): domain Bacteria; phylum Pseudomonadota; class Gammaproteobacteria; order Legionellales; family Legionellaceae. Next base: position 28,472 of record JANSXK010000017.1, on the reverse strand, counting down.
TATTTCCAAAGTGCAAACAATTTGGGGAAGTACACCTGATGAAGCGCAGCAATTAGATTTACAAATGCAAGCATCGGTCGTTGCGGCCAAACAAGCATTAGAACAACCTTATTCACCACAAAGCAATCAACAGCTGATCCAAGCCATGCATCAAGCCAATGACTGTTTTGAACGCTGGGGATTACTCACGCCTAATTTACACGATCATATGCAATCATTGCGCCAACAAGGGGCGCTGGCAGTAAAACCTACCGGCTCAGGTGGTGGTGGATATGTGGTAAGTTTATGGCATGAAGACGTAGATACCTTGGCTTTATCAGCACAAACTTCAGAAGAAATAACGCTCTAGGGACACACGCTAATCCACAAACTGATAATACTCTTCATTATGCTTCACCATGCCAAGCTCAGACCGAGCTTGCTCTTCTAGCGCTTGTCCACCAGACTTTAAACTCACGATATCAGCTTCAATGGCATGATTGCGTTGCTGCAATTTGGCATTTTCCGCTTCTAATGCGAGACAACGTGCTTTGATACGATGCGCCTGGATAACCCCACCGTCCCCCAACCATAATTTATATTGTAAGGACAGTAGCACAACAATCAAAACCGCAAGAATCATTTTCATTGAGCACTCCAGATCCGGTTATATTGCCAAAGCAAACTGTGCATAAGGTAGTGTCGCATGTTCTGCGATTCTCAAGAGTTGATTATATTTGGCAACCCGATCAGATCGACACAGCGATCCAGTTTTGATCTGCCCACAACCCGTTGCTACCGCCAAATCAGCAATAAACGTGTCTTCTGTTTCACCCGAACGATGCGACATCACACAACGATACCCTTGTTGCGTTGCCAAATGCATGGTTTCACGTGTTTCACTTAAAGTACCAATTTGATTGAGTTTGATCAAAATCGCATTTGCTGTTTTTGTCTCAATCCCTTTCTCTAAAATCTGGCGATTAGTTACAAATAGATCATCACCAACCAATTGAATCTTAGCACCCAAGGCTGCTGTCATATGCTGCCAACCCACCCAATCGCTTTCATCCAAGCCGTCTTCAATACTCACAATAGGATAATCATGAATCAATGTCGTATAGTATGCAATCAAAGCATCCGCATCTAAGATTTTACCTTCAGAGGCCAAATGATAGTTGCCGTCACGATAAAGCTCTGACGCCGCCACATCCAAAGAAAATACTAAATCTTTGTCCAAATCAAACCCGGCCAAATCAACTGCCGTGCTCAACATATCCAATGCTTGACGATTGGAGCTTAAATCAGGAGCAAACCCTCCTTCATCACCCACAGCGGTATTCAAACCTTGTTTTTTCAACACCGAGCGCAACGCATGGAAAGTTTCTGCACCCATTTGTATGGCTTCCACAAAGGTTTTTGCGCCCACCGGCATGATCATAAACTCTTGAATATCCACATTATTATCGGCGTGCGCACCCCCATTCAAGACATTCATCATAGGCACCGGCAACGACATGGCCTCCCCTTGATTCAATGCTTGGTACAACGGCAAGCCCTTAGCATCGGCCTGCGCTCTGGCAAAAGCCAAAGACACGGCCAAAATAGCATTCGCACCCAGATGTGATTTATTCTCAGTACCATCCAATTGACACAACATTTCATCAAACGCAGCTTGATCTTGAATATCTTGTCCCTGCAACGCGTGGTGAATGACATCATTGATATGCGCCACTGCCTGTAACACGCCTCGCCCTTTATGACGAGCAGCATCACCATCGCGTAATTCATGCGCTTCCAAACTACCGGTAGAAGCACCAGAAGGCACGGCAGCGCGCCCAACACTACCATCTGATAGAACAATATCTGCTTCCACGGTGGGACTTCCCCGCGAATCCAAAATTTCACGCCCGCTGATTTGGGTAATTTGCATCACAACCTCTTATCTTTCTAGAGGGGGTATTCTTTTGTGATTTTGAAAAGAAGTCAAGTAAGTAGATGATTTAATTGAGTAACGAGTAATAAGCGTGACATGAGTTTAATAAAATGATATTATGCGCATAATTTGACCTTTAAATGCGGAGATAATAATGGACAACTCAAGAGATAGCAAAACAGTTAGATTTGAAAAAATCACTCTCGTAGGTCCTGAAAAAGCAGGGAAATCTATGTTGACCCCACGATTAGCGGGAAAAGAAATTAATCATTTTCCCGAAGAGTATCAAGCAACTATTGGCGTAGATTTTATCATCAAAAAGCCATCTGACACATGACCCATCAAACTTCAAATCTGGGACACAGCAGGACAGAAAAGTTTCCGCTCAATAACAGAAAGCTATTCTCGTACAGCTCACCAAATATTATTCGTATTTGATCTCAATGATCAAATGTCTCTCGAGGGCTTAACGCCATTTTTGGCAGAAACCGAGCAGCGTAAGAATGCCGCCAACCCACCTGTTTTGATACTGGTGGGCACCCAGCGTGACGAAGATGCAAAACAAGCAGCAATTACTTCGGGAAAAATAGCCGTCTCCCAAAAGGACATTGATGCATTCCTAGCAAAAAACCAGATGCCTTATTATGCAGTTTCGGCAAAGACAAAAGATGGAATATCTGAATTGGTAACGGCATTAGAAAACAATGCACGTAAAAGAGCTGCGCCTGCTGCAACAAACCTAATGCCTTCCATACAGCTATACAACTTGCCGCTACAACAATCGTCTGGATCCAAATCACTATTATCAACCGCATTAACTGCAACTGCGATAGCCGGCGTGGGTGTTGCCATATTCAAATACAAAGCATCGCTTGCTTTATTAATGGCAGCGCATTCACCCGCCCTATTGGTCGGCCTTATCGTGCTTGCTGCTATTACTGCTATCGCAGCAAAAACCGCATATCAAAGTTATGCGAACAACCGGTCTGCGATGTATCAACCCGTCCAGCAGACTGGGCGTCCAACGACTTGTACGGAAAAATTAACCGCTTGTTTATCAAGCTTCTCATAATCAATAGGCATCCTCCCATCCTGATGATAGTTCAGGACGGGAGGATAACGAATACTGTCGTCCCCGCGTAGGCAGGGTCCCATCCTAGATGTTGTTCTGAGGTGAATCAAAGATGGATTCCCGCCTTCGCGGGAATGAAAGAAGAGAAGCAGGAATGCCAGGGAATGTGCAGAGCGGACGTGTCCAGTTTTTAGTTTATTTGGTAGTAGATATTCATTGTTTACATGCCATGCCTACATAAAAATTTTTGTAAGCATATCTCAGGAACAAACCACAGACCTAGAGGGTTGAGGCCGGAGTATTTTTGTGCAATACTCGCTGAATCACTTCAAACTGCGCAGGAACACCATGAATTCCGAGGGTTGGCGATGCTTTTTAGAATATTGTATGGCCGCAAAAAACGAGGCAATGTTATCCGAAGTATTAGACTGCATCCTCACCCCTGAAGAACGAGACAGTGTCGAACTTCGTTGCCTAATCATCAAAGCATTATTAGAAGGTAGCAAACCACAACGCCAAATCGCTGATGAATTAAAAGTCAGTATTGCTACAATAACCCGTGGATCAAATCAGCTAAAACGTATATCATCTGACCTACGACAATTTTTAATGAACATAGAATGACGCTTATCCCAACCATCCTTTGTGGCGGCGCTGGTTCACGCCTATGGCCGGTATCACGAGAATTGCATCCTAAGCCTTTTATTCGCTTAGATGATGGACAAAGTTTGCTCCAAAAAGCGTTTGTAAGAGGCGCCAGTTTACCAGATGTTTCTGAAATACTTACAGTCACTAATCGCGAATTATATTTCAAAATTGACGAAGAATTTATCCCCGTCAACACGCAGCAAGTGCCTACAACCTTTATTTTAGAACCTTTCGGACGTAATACCGCCGCTGCGATTGCTATGTCAGCCTTGCATGTCAGCAAAGAATATGGGGACGATGCCCTGCTTTTGGTGTTGGCGGCCGATCATTTGATTGCCGATCAACAAGCCTTTCAAACAGCAGTTCAAGAAGCCACAACATTAGCCATGTCAGGCTCATTAGTGACCTTCGGAATCACGCCAAGTGAACCTCATACCGGCTATGGCTACATTGAATCATCCGGCCATGACGTCTTAAGATTTGTTGAAAAACCAACGCTGGAATTAGCCGAAACGTATCTGGCCACCGGACAGTTCCTGTGGAATTCCGGCATGTTTTTATTCACCGCCAAAGCCATCCTCACCGCCATGGAACAATGCTGCCCTGACATTCTAAGCGCAGCCAAAACCTGCTTTGCCGCATCACGAACCATCCAATCAGACGCTTCTCAACAAATTTTGTTACAAGAAGCCTCCTTCGGTTTGATTCCTGACGATTCCATTGATTACGCTGTCATGGAAAAGGCCAACACCGTTTCGGTCGTTGCCTGTGATATGGGTTGGACTGATGTGGGCTCATGGACCGTATTGGGTGATTTGGTAAGCCCAGACGAACATGGCAACCGTATTACAGGTGACACCTGTTTGCATGATGTGACCAATTGTACCATTTCCACTGAAAATCGCTTGGTCGGTGCCATAGGTGTCGATCGCTTATTGATTATTGATACCCCAGATGCTCTACTAGTGGCAGATCAATCTCGTGCCCAAGACGTCAAACATATTTATGCGCAATTGAAACAACAGGATCATGATGTGCATAAAGTACATCGCACCGTGTATCGTCCTTGGGGTGCATATACCGTTTTAGAAGAAAGTAAAAACTTCAAAATCAAGCGTATCATTGTCAAACCTCATGCCAGTTTAAGCTTACAAATGCACCACCATCGTTCTGAACATTGGATTGTGGTAAGTGGTACAGCAGAAGTGGTGAATGGAGATACCACATTTTTGGTAGGCACCAACGAATCCACCTATATTCCTGCGGGTCATAAGCACCGCCTCTCTAACCCCGGTATTTTAGATTTGGTGATGATTGAAGTGCAATCTGGTCAGTACTTGGGTGAAGATGATATCGTACGCTTTGAAGACAGCTATGGACGCGTAGAAGAAGTGGTATAAGGGATGCTCAACCCGCAACAAATGGCGGCTGTGCGCTATATCGAAGGCCCATTATTAGTCTTAGCTGGCGCGGGCAGTGGTAAAACCCGCGTGATCACTCAGAAAATAGCTTATTTGATTGAAACGTGCCAATACCCCGCTGCCAGTATCTGTGCGTTAACCTTCACCAACAAAGCCGCGCGCGAAATGCAACACCGCTTATCTACACAATTACCCGCTAAGCAGCGTCGCGGTATGGTGATCTCAACCTTTCATGCTTTGGGACTGAAAATTTTAAAACGCGAAGCCCTGCACTGCCATTTGACCCCAAACTTTTCGATTTTTGACGCAGAAGATTGCTTACAAATATTACGTAATCTGGCCACCCCAGGTGCAGCACAAGAGCGCGCGGTCTTACAATCCATCCAACAACAAATTTCTGCTTGGAAAGCTGATCTTTTGAACCCCGAAGAAGTACCCGAGACACCACATCACCTTGAGGCACGTGCGCGCTATCAAGAATATCAAACCACATTACGCGCCTATAATGCCGTCGACTTTGATGATTTAATTGCTTTACCCGTTAGGCTCTTTCGCGAAAAACCTGACGTCTTAACCCATTGGCAACAAAAATTTCGCCATATCTTAATTGATGAATACCAAGATTCCAACAGCAGCCAATATCTTTTGCTGGCAGCGATGGTTGGTGGGCGCGCACAATTTACCGCTGTTGGCGATGATGATCAGTCTATCTACGCTTGGCGCGGTGCCAAACCCGAAAATTTGCGTCAATTACAACAAGATTACCCACAGTTGCATACCATTGCATTAGAACAAAATTATCGTTCTACCGGACAAATTTTGCGCTTGGCCAATCATTTGATTGCACATAATGCCAATCCTTTTCCAAAAAAATTATGGTCAGAATACGGTATGGGAGATGCGATACGCGTATTATCTTGCAAGGATGAGCAAGATGAAGCAGAGCAAGTGGTTGCTGATTTGATCAGTCACAAACTACGTCATGGCCGCGTCTTTCAGGACTATGCAATTTTATATCGCAACAATCACCAGGCACGCCTCTTTGAAACCATCTTACGCGCACAAGGTGTGCCTTATCATATTAGTGGTGGCCAATCTTGGTTTGCACGCAGTGAAGTCAAAGATTGGCTTGCCTATCTGAAAGTATTATGCAATGACAGTGATGACGCCGCATTTTTACGAACCATCACCACCCCCAAACGTGGCATTGGAGATACCACCTTAACCACCTTGGGTGATTATGCCAAATCCCGCCAACAATCTTTATGGCAATGCGCCGATCATTTGGCATTGGCCGAACTACTCACCGAAAAACCCCGTACGTTATTACAGCAATTCAAACAACAGATGTTTGGGTTTCAACAACGCCTACAAAACGAATCCACCATCATTGTCTTACGCGAAATGATAGAAACCATTGGCTATGAATCATACCTCTACGAACAAAGCGACAATCCACAACAAGCACAAAAACGCATGGATAATGTACGACAGTTGATTGACTGGGTTGAGACATTATTAAAGAAAAAACCTGACTCAACACTCGCAGATGCATTGGCCACCATGATGTTGGTTGATCGATTAGACAATGCGGATGATACCGAAGCCGATACGGTCCAATTAATGACCCTGCATGCCGCCAAAGGTTTAGAGTTTCCTTGCGTGTACTTGGTGGGCATGGAAGAAGGCATTCTACCACACCGAGTCAGTATCGATGGCAATCAAATTGAAGAAGAACGTCGTTTAGCATACGTCGGCATCACACGCACCAAGCAAGTTTTGACCTTTACTTTGGCGCGCCGGCGAAGGCGTGGCGGTGAAACAGTGCCAAGCTTACCCAGCAGGTTTTTGGATGAATTGCCGCAAGAGCATTTGGAGTGGTTTGGGCGTGGTGAACGTGACGATGTCAAATCCAAGGCGCTGGCACAATCTCATCTGGCAACATTGAAGAGTATGCTGGAATAAAACTATATCGCTATTTTAACTTGACAACAAGCATCATTCACAGGCGCAGTCGCAGACATTGCCGATTTGAACAAAAATAATTTATGATCACCCTGGGTACGATAAGAGGGAATTTCAGGCATGGGCGTTTGTGAATCCAACCCACGTAGTTTTTCATAACGTTTTTGCACGCTATCCTCCGCACCATCCGGACGATAATGATTATCCCAACGCGCAGCCCATTTGAAAATAGGATCAAACAATAGATTCAAAAGCCGTGTCGTAATATTGTCATCATGGTTATGACCACCCGAAGCTTGGAAATGATCCTTCAACAACGATACGGTATCGTGTTTTTCTAAATGCCCCCCTCCATAAAGATAATCCCAGTCTTCAAACAGTTCCAAAACGGTATTGGGCCAAACATATAATAGCGTTGCTAACCATTGCGGTAACATATCCAATTGATCTGCAGTAACACCCACACTGAGCAAATGACCAACAAATATGATTGTTTTTAGAGGCTCATACAAGAGTCTAATGAAGATACGCCAAGGATTCACCTGTTGCTGCCACCTCTCCGCTAAAAATTCCTCTTGGCTGATGCCCAAAAACTTGGGGACCCATTTGTCCCAAAGTAATCTATTTAATTCCGCCAAACTACGCGGGAAATGCCAAGCAATATCCCTTCCTGTACAAGCAACATCCCTTCCTGTAAATGTAGTAATCAATTGTTCAAACCATGGATGTTCTTCTAACGACCCCAATGTATTGGAAATACTTTGTATACTGAAAGGCAGAATTGATAAGCCGATAAAAACAGGAATGATCATATTTAAAAGCACCTTGGGAATGAAAGTAATCACCTTAAAAACAGGCTTGGTTTGATTAAATATTGATAACCATGTGAGCGAGCTACACAAAGAAAGAAAGGTGGTTAAGAATCCAAGAAAAACAGTGGCTCCGAAAATAATTTTGGTCTTTAAACTCATATCACGCTGATACCCCTGACGAACATTTTCATAAAACTTCATAAAAGGGTTATCTGATAACATGGCATACAATGAACTAAAAATCATCAGGCCATAAGCAGTACCTGCGATGATTGACACCATAGCCATGGTAATAGGATAAAGTCCTAATGACAGGGCGGCAAACGCCGGAATGGCAGCAACGGCTTGAACGATCAAATAAATCGTGCCCAACGCCATAGTTGCGGCAATCAGCCCACTGGCAAGAAGCGCGAACCGTGCATTGCGCCGATGTGCGGGGAGCTTCGGCTGCCACGCTTCGCGATCGGGAGTAATCCATTTTTTTAGCGCAGCATTGTGAAAAGCATAGCTCCTTGGAGCCATCTTCTCTTGAATACTTTTTGGAAGTTCGTTAGATTTGGTATTCGCAAAATGTCTATGTCCAAACATTGTTTGTGGAGTCGCAATCATCGTATCGAAGTTCAATTGATATGCTGCATTGAGACCTATAAAAAGCTCACTATTCTCTTGAGTTAGGGATATTTCTGAAGATTCTTCAAATAAACTATTGACTATATTTTTCTGGATCTCAATTAAATGCTGTGCCATAACATCTCTATTTTTTTTAGCCTCCGCAATGAGCATTTTGTCTTTCTGATACGCTTCCCATGCACTTATCGTCATCTTCTCCTTACGTGTTTCTACTTTTGTATGCTTCTCTTTTTTCTGTAAGAAATCCGATAACTCGTGCTTAAGCCGTAACTGTACAACATACGCCTTGATAAAAAGAGGGTAATCTCTAGATCGCGGTGGCGGATTCCCAGCATGTGCTACACGAAACATGTTCCAAATTTTTCCTGTAAATTGAGGCCGCTCAAGAAACTGCGCCTCGTCACACCCATTCAAGTCAATAATCAAGTCTTTATCATCAATTACTCTTTCCTCATAATTCCCCTCTGCATTTCGAAATCCCATGGTATAACTGCTACCATCTTCAGCACGAATGATTAAAATCTCATTCAGTATCTTGACTTTTTCTTTATCTATATCCGTAGGTGGTGTCAGTAATAATCGATCACGGTTGTAATCAAACTCTTTTAGTTTTTCTTGTAAATAAAGAGCAAGAATTTGATGTTCATATGCCTGAGGATCTGTGAGTGTTTGCAACGCATCTCGAATAGTTTTTAAATAAATTTCTGTTTCTATCACAACCGCAAACACAGCGACTATGGTAGCCAAAAACACAAAGGGATGCGTAACCAGCATGCCACTAAAACTTAGAAGACCCAGAATCATACTGGCACTGAAAGCCAAAACGTAGGACGAAATTTCGATAATAACGGGTTTAAACCTATCGTAAGAAGGGTAAGCCATGGAAGGTGGTACGTCCTCTATACATACATGTTGGCTATGCTATCCTAAATGCGAATGATTATCAATAACCTTTAGAATTGAAGCAAACGCCATACAGAAAATGTCGATTATATTCTTTTTTTAATCTTTGTCCATATTAAAGGCATCATAGCTTATGTAAAACCACATCTAGATCTAGCAAAGAACCCATCAGTATCTAGGCTCCACACTTTATGCAATACTTGCGTCCCACAAAGTGTCTCCCTGCGTCCCGCGTTTTATATTTCCTACATCCAGCGGCTTGTCCGCGGGATCCAAAGATCGTAAGAAAATTTCTGGATTCCGTGCATTAAGCGCGGAACGTAAGGGTTTAAACCACGGGACGAAGAAAATATAAAACGTGGATATAGCAAATACAAAACACGGATCGGGGAAAAGGCGGGTAACAGGATAGGTCCCCGCCTGAGCAGGGACAGTTTTGAATGCCTTATTTCAACGAGCTTCGCATTGAAATGGCCATGATGATGTAGTTCATACCATTGAGTAGTAGCTCAATAGAAATAAACAAGCCAATGACCCAGAGGCTGGATACTGGCCATTGCATGAGGATGATACCCCCAAGCACGATAGCAGTAATACTCGCTATTAGTGTAAATAACCACCCCGGTTTAGAATGCAATGCAACTGCCATGATCATACGAATGATCCCGATAATCACCAACGTCCAACCAACCAGCGCAGTGATGATGGTAGAAGCCAGCAGGGGATCGTATACAATGAAACAGCCCCCTAGAAAATAGAACACCGCTATCAAACCATGCCAAATCGCCACATCCCATTTTTTGCTTTTAAAAACATCGATGGTTTGCGCAACACCGCCAATCAAAAACATGAACCCAATAAATAAGATACTGATTAGCGTTACCCCTACCACCGAACTTAAGCCTAAAAAGCCTAAAATAACAAATAAAACGCCCAACCCTAGCAACCACGACCAATTACGCGATACAACTATGGAAGAAGATTTTTTTGTAGTGGATGTTTTTCTTGCAGCAACTGTTGTTTTTGTAGTAGCTGTTTTTTTTGCAGTAGATGCTTTTTTTACAGCAGGTGTCTTTTTTGCAGAGGATGTTTTTTTCACAGTAGATGTTTTGCTTGCAGCAGATGCTTTTTTTGCAGCAACAGTTTTGCTTGCAGCAGGTTTTGCTTTTGCCACTTTGGCCATCATTGTCTCCTTGGAATTAAGAACCGCCTCAATTTATGGTAGCAGTCTGAGCGTGATTTGCAAATCCGCATGCCACATTTGAATATTTTTGCTGTAATAAAAAACAAACTGATAACATTAACTGCATGATAGGCAATATAGGAACTTGCGTAAGTCTTAAATATTTTAGCTGTGATTCGCAGTCGCTGTAAGTGATTCCACTTCATCCTCTTCTAGTGCTGTAGACACGGCCAGTTTCTGACGTTTGGCGACCAAACGTCCACTTAACACATTGATACCAAGACCTAAAATGATCAAACAAGCGGCCAAAAATTTCCACCCTTGGATTGGTTCTTCAAAGATAAAATAAGCACTCAGCATGCCAAATACTGGAACCAAAAGGGTAAAAGGAATCACCAGCGCCACAGAATAAGTACACAGTAATTTACTCCAAATACTATATCCTATCCATGTTGAGATATAAACGATGAATGCAAGAGCACCCATGGTTATCCCTGACACATGTGTCAAACTGTGCCATATGAGTTCCGGGCCTTCTAGAAACAATGATGCGACAGCAGCAAGAGGAATCGACACGAGATTGCCCCAAGCCACCAAAGAATATGCATTCACATGGGATAATTTGCGTGACATCAAATTACCCCCGCCCATGGAAGCAGCAGCAACAATCACACACAACAATCCCACCCAAGAAGCCGTCGCTGTAAAATTGACCCAAACCAAGCCAAGACCTGTAAAAGAAATGACTGCGCCGAGCATTTGTAATCGAGTTGGTGTTTCTCCTAAAAAAATAACCGCCAACAACAAACTAAAAAAAACTTGGCATTGAAAAACCAATGCTGTTAATCCAGGGGGCATGCCCGCATGAATCCCCTCAAACACCAAAGAAAACTGGATGCCAAACATTAATAAACCGTATCCTACAATGGCTTTGAACGGTGCCGCTGGTTTAGGCAAGAAAAACACAATGGGAAATGCGCTGAGCACAAATCGTAAAGTCACGAGAAGGCATGGCGGTAAATCATACAGTGCTATGGTGATGAAAATAAAATTAAAACCCCAAATCGCAGTTGCTAATACCGCTAAAAAAATATGTTTGTTTTGCATAATAATCCATAAAATTTGTTGATAAGACACGCTTGTCGAGCACATGATGACTAGACCGTCTTAAAAAGCTTAGCAAAGAATATCAATTATTCAACAAACTGCTTTGCTGAAAACAAAGCCAAATCAATAATTTTTTTGGATTGTTCGGGATCATCTGATATACGGCTGACGTCCTGAGTCAATTCAATAAAAAAATTAGACCGGAGATCCGCATTGGGGGTTTGCGGTTGGTATAGCGCAGAAATATGGTGATAAAGATAATGGAGGATGTCCTTATTGATGGTGATTTTATTGGTTTCATTTGCATGCTGGCCATGACAGTCTCCAAACAGTAACCATCCAGGAGACACCCCAAGTTGAGACGCAATAGCAAGCAACTTTCGAGACTCAGGAATAGCTTGTCCGCGCAAATACTTGCGACAAATCTGTAAAGAATGCCCCATCATGTCAGCAAATTTCTGCATATGAACACCAGAAGGAGAACGCGTAGAAGCATAACCGTTGGCGATCAAGGTATCACGCAAGCGCTGTGCGAACTGTTGATGTAAATGAGATCGATCGCTGTGACTCATGATGTGCTTACAAACCTCAAATGAACTGCTGCAAAGTGTAAACAATTGCTTGGGATCTTGCAAATAAGAAACTTTTTGTTTCTATTAGAAATAAATGGTTGACATTATTCGTCTTAGGGTTACACTTTATGGAGGAACCAAGCGATATCTTGGTTTCTTAGTCCAATCAAGGAATGATTTGAGCTTAAATGGAAAAAAGCTCGAGTCACATCAAGGAAAACAGTGGTGAAAATGTAGCTGTTGAGCCTCGCTTCTATGGCTGGAATTGTCCCTTTGATCCCAGCCTTTCTACCTACCCATGTGAGCCATTTTTTATACCTACGTATCGCACATAAAGCACGGATCCACCTGGCTAGATCTCCGGATCCCACGGACAAGCCGCGAAAAGTCATGAAGGAACCCCAACCTCAACAGATCCTTCACTTCTGAGAAAAATCGTGCCACAAAACAATTGACGCTCAGGTTGATACCATATTATACTGCGCAGCTTCAATAATTTTATACTTACTTTGTTATATCTCTTTAGGCACGTAGCTCAGTGGTAGAGCACCACCTTGACATGGTGGTGGTCGGTGGTTCGATCCCACTCGTGCCTACCAAATTTGATTGGTCATTTACCAACTACGATTTGATTGAGATTCAGGACATGACAGCCATGCCAGAAATCAGATTACCGAACGGACAAAGCAAGCCCTACGATCATCCGGTCACCGTTCTTGAGGTCGCAAAAGACATCAGTCCAAGCTTAGGCAAAGCCGCTTTGGCTGGGCAAGTAAACGGACAAATGGTTGATTTGGCACATCTTTTAAATGAAGATTGTACGCTGGTAATCATCACTGACAAAAATCCCGAAGGATTGGAAGTGATTCGGCATTCTACCGCGCATTTATTGGCTCAAGCGGTAAAAATCCTGTTTCCCAACGCACAGGTTACAATTGGTCCAGTGATTGAGGATGGCTTTTATTATGATTTTGCCTTCGAGCGTCCATTTGTACCGGAAGATTTGGCAAAAATAGAAGCCAAAATGACAGAATTGGCCAAGGCGAATCAACCCATCACACGACGTGAATTACCACGACAAGAAGCAATTGATTATTTTTTAAGTTTGGGCGAATCCTACAAAGCCAAAATCATCCAAGACTTACCAGACAGTGAAACCTTGTCGCTGTATCGCCAGGGAGATTTTGAAGATCTCTGCCGTGGTCCGCATGTGCCCTCCACTGGAAAATTAAAAGCTTTCAAACTCACCAAATTAGCAGGTGCGTATTGGCGTGGCGATGCCAACAATGAGATGCTACAACGCATTTACGGTACGGCATGGCCAGACAAAGCAGCGTTGGATAACTATTTATTCCGTATAGAAGAAGCCGAAAAACGTGATCATCGCAAATTAGGCAAAGCGTTGGACTTGTTTCATTTTCAAGAATTAGCCCCTGGCATGGTGTTTTGGCATCCAAACGGTTGGATCATTTATCAGGAAATAGAACAATACCTTCGCCAAAAACTGCAAACCTCTGGCTATCAAGAAATCAAAACGCCCCAATTGGTAGATAAAGTACTCTGGGAAAAATCAGGCCATTGGGATAATTTTCGCGATCAAATGTTCATGACAGAAACCGAAAACCGCCAGTACGCAGTGAAACCAATGAATTGTCCTTGTCATGTACAAGTGTACAATCAGGGGGTTAAAAGTTATCGTGATCTACCCTTACGCTTATCAGAATTTGGTTCTTGCCATCGCAGCGAACCTTCAGGTGCATTGCATGGTTTGATGAGGGTCAGAGGATTCACCCAAGACGATGCTCATGTTTTTTGTACCAGAGAACAAATTCAATCAGAAACATTGAAAATATTAGACTTGGTCGAAAAGATCTACAAGGATTTTGGATTTGATAAAATCACCTATCGTCTCGCTCGTCGTCCCGAACTACGTGTTGGATCTGATGAGATTTGGGATAGTGCTGAATCCGCCTTACAAGAAGCCTTGGATACAAAACAAATCGAATGGTTGGATGCCCCCGGAGAAGGTGCATTTTATGGCCCGAAAATCGAATGTTCTTTATCAGACTGCTTGGGACGAATCTGGCAATGTGGTACAATTCAAGTTGATTTCTCTATGCCAAATCGCCTGGGCGCGTCATATATAGCAGAAGACGGCAGCAAACAAGTGCCTGTCATGGTGCACCGTGCGCTTTTGGGCAGTTTTGAACGGTTCATTGGGATATTAATCGAGCATTACGCTGGACGTTTTCCTTTGTGGTTAGCACCAACGCAAATCGTGGTATTAACGATTAGTGAAAAACACGATACTTATGCCAAGAAAGTTCATGCAGCATTACAAGATGCAGGGATTCGTGCAGCAATTGACTTGAGAAATGAAAAAATTGGCTTTAAAATCCGCGAACACACATTAATTAATGTCCCCTATATGTTGATTATTGGGGATAAAGAAATGGACTCATCGCAAGTGACGCTACGTATGCGCACCGGCGAAGATCTGGGTATGGTGACTATCGAATCAGTTTGTGATAAGATGCGCCAGGAAATTACAACTAAGGGAGGATGAAACTATCAGTGCATCAACGAAGCGTGACAGTGATCGCGCACGAATTAATGAACAGATTAATGTGCCTGAGGTACGTTTAATTGATGTAGATGGCAATCAAGCTGGAATAGTTTCGTCACGCGAAGCATTGCGTGCGGCCGAGGAAAGTGGATGCGATTTGGTGGAAATTTCACCCAGCGCCAAGCCACCTGTGTGCCGGATCATGGATTATGGGAAATATCTCTTTGAGGCGAGTAAGAAACAAGCTGAAGCACGTAAAAAGCAAAAGCAGATTCAAGTCAAAGAATTGAAATTCCGTCCTACGACGGAAGATGGGGATTACCAGGTCAAGCTACGCAACCTGCTACGATTCCTAAGTAACGGTGATAAAGTCAAAGTCTCGCTGCGTTTTCGCGGCCGTGAAGTGGCTCATCAAGAATTGGGGATGAAGATTCTCGAGCGCATCCAGCAAGATACTGTAGAAGTTGCAGTGATTGAGCAGCATGCAAAACGCGAGGGTCGCCAATTATTGATGGTATTAGCACCAAAGAAAAAACAATAGCCTCAGCATCGAAAGATCTGAGTGCCACTTAATTAACAAATGCGGAGTAGTATTGTTATGCCTAAATTAAAATCTCACAGAGGTGCTGCAAAGCGCTTCCGTAAAACTGCAAGTGGTGCAGTCAAACGTCGAGGTGCGTATAGAAATCACATCCTGACCAAGAAATCAACTAAACAAAAGCGGCATCTGCGGGTGTCATCTGGTCGATTAAAACTTTGTGACGCACGCTTAGTCAAGCGTATGTTGCAAGGTAGTTAAGGGGGGAGTGAATTATGCCAAGAGTAAAACGTGGTGTGACGGCAAAAGCACGTCATAAAAAAATTATGGCGCAAGCCAAAGGTTATTATGGTGCACGTTCGCGTGTTTATCGTGTAGCCAAGCAAGCCGTCATCAAAGCAGGTCAATATGCCTATCGTGATCGCCGGCAGAAAAAACGTCAATTCCGTGCATTATGGATTGCGCGTATTAATGCAGAAGCGAGAGCGTGTGATCTCACTTATAGTCGTTTGATTGCTGGTTTGAAAAAAGCCGATATCGAATTAGACCGTAAAGTTTTAGCAGATATGGCTGTACACGACAAACTAGCCTTTGCCGCAGTTGCTGAACAAGCAAAAGCAGCACTGGCTTGATCGACTGTGAAGCAGGATATTGATCGTTTAAAAGAAGCCGCCTTTTTGGCCATAGAGCAAGTAGATGATTTAGACTTGCTCCAGGCCATTCGGGTGGATTTTCTTGGAAAAAAAGGTCGGTTGACGGAAGTATTAAAAAAAGTGGCACATTTACCCGCCGCAGAAAAACCATTGATTGGTCCCTTAGTCAATCAAGTGAAGCAAGACATCACAACACGCTTAGAAACGAAATTGCTTCAGATCAAAGAGCGTGTGCTGCAAACCAAACTTGATGCTGAAAAAATTGATGTGACCTTATCAGGTCGCAACCCGACGTACGGTTCAATTCATCCTGTCTCCCAAATCAAACAGCGTATTAACGAATACTTCGCTCGATTGAGCTTTGATATCATCGACGGGCCAGAAATCGAAACAGAATTCTATAATTTTGAAGCACTGAATGTCCCAACGCATCATCCGGCAAGGGCCATGCATGATACGTTTTATTTTGAAGATGGATCGTTGTTGCGTACCCATACTTCGCCAGTACAAATTCGCATCATGGAGCAAAGTGAACCCCCTCTGCGTTTGATAGCACCAGGACGCGTGTACCGTTGTGACTCAGATTTAACACATACCCCCATGTTTCACCAGGTGGAAGGCTTGATGATTGACACATCCACCACATTGGCAAATTTAAAAGGGGTCTTACAACAATTTTTCTCTGAATTATTTGAACGTGAGCTGGCGTTTCGGTTTCGACCTTCGTATTTTCCGTTCACAGAACCTTCCGCAGAAATGGACATCGAGTGCACGCAGTGCGCTGGCAAAGGCTGCCGCACGTGTAAATTTACCGGTTGGATCGAGGTAGGCGGGTGTGGCATGGTACATCCAAATGTATTAAATGCCGTGAATATCTCTCCTGACCATTACCAAGGCTGGGCGTTTGGCATGGGAATCGATAGAATTGCGATGCTGTATTATACCATCGATGATTTGCGCTTGATGTTTGAAAATGATGTAACGTTTTTGAATCAGTTTTAATTCTTGGGATCAACATGAAAATAAGTGAATCATGGCTACGTGAATGGGTCAATCCACCTCTGACAACACAAGATTTGGCCAATCAATTGACCATGGCTGGTTTGGAAGTCGATGCCATTGAGCCTGTTGCGGGTGCTTTTACCCAAGTGGTCGTCGCGAAAGTCGTGCAAACCAAACCACACCCTGGTGCAGATCGTTTGACCTTATGTGAAGTAGATGCCGGTGACGGTGCGCTCATACCGATTGTGTGCGGTGCTGCAAATGTTCGACCCGGATTGACAGTGGCATTGGCCAAACTTGGCGCTGAATTGCCCGGAGACTTCGTGATCAAAGAAGCCAAGCTTCGCGGCGAACTGTCTCAAGGCATGTTATGTTCTGAAAGCGAATTGGGCTTGGTGGATCAGTCTGAAGGCATTATGGAGCTCGCAGAAGATGCCACCCTCGGGATGGATATCCGAGAGTACTTGCTTTTGGATGATCATATTTTTGATTTAAACATTACCCCTAACCGAGGGGATTGCTTGAGTGTCTTGGGCGTGGCACGCGATGTCGCGGCTTTGAATCAGCTCCCATTACGCGCTATCGACACCGCCGTGACACAACCCACCAGCGAAACTTGTCTTGACGTGCATTTAGATGCACCCAAAGCGTGTCCAATGTACGCTGGTCGTGTGCTCTCTGATATCAATCCACATGCAACAACACCGATATTGATCACCGAGCGCTTGAGACGCGCTGACATCCGACCCAATCATCCGGTCGTGGACATTTTGAATTACGTCATGCTAGAACTTGGACAACCCATGCACGCCTTTGATATGCAAAACATTCAGGGCAACATCCACATTCGTCAGGCACAAAAAGATGAAGCATTGGTATTGTTGGGACAACAAGACGTCACCTTGAACGAAGACGTGCTGGTCATTGCAGATGACAAACACGCATTGGCAATGGCCGGTATTATGGGGGGCCAACACAGTGCCGTAGAAGCCGATACCACAGCAATTTGGTTAGAATCATCCTTTTTTGATCCCATCACCATCTCAGGAGTGGCACGACGATTTGGTCTGACGAGTGATGCATCATACCGTTTTGAACGTGGTGTCGATCCAAACCTAGTCATACCCGCGCTAGAAATGGCCTCTACCTTATTACAACAAATCGTAGGTGGCAGCCTGGGACCCATCGTACAACAACATCAAGGTTTGCCCAAAGCGACTGTCATTTCCTTCCAGCCTACTTTGGTCACACGCTTGTCTGGCATGGAAGTGCCCACAGCAACGATACAAACCATATTGGAACATTTAGGCATGACGGTCGCATCACAAACTGACGCTTGGAAAGTGACCGTACCTTCTTACCGTTTTGATCTACGTTTAGATGTGGACTTGGTAGAAGAAGTGATCCGCATCGTTGGCTACGACACGATTCCCAACCAACCGTTGCTTGGCCCATTGCAAACAGGTTCGATTGATCCCAAAGAACAATTAACTGCACGCATTATGAATGCTTTGGCACACCGAGGCTACCGAGAAACCATCTCTTATAGTTTCGTTGATCCTGATTTACAAGAAGCACTGTATCCCAACCTAACAGCAAAACCTTTATTAAATCCCATTTCTTCAGAATTAGCCGTCATGCGCGTTGGACTGTGGCCGGGATTATTGGCAGCACTGTTACATAATGTGCATCGCCAACAACCCGCATTAAAATTATGTGAAACGGGCAAAGTATTTTTGTGTAAAGAAAACCTGGTCGAAGAAAACATTTGCTGCGCGGGTTTGATCAGTGGGGAACACGGGTTATTTAATTGGTCAGAGCATGCCGGTACCTATGATTTCTTTGACATGAAAGGGGATTTGCAAGCGTTGTTTTCTGAGCTACACCAATCTGACATACAGTTCATCCCGGGAGAGCACCCAGGATTACATCCAGGTAAAACTGCAGAAATTCGTCACGGCTCACAAACCATCGGATGGTTAGGCGCATTACACCCAAAATTGTTGGATGAATTTGATTTGAGCACAGAAGTCATTTTATTTGAGTTAATGATAGCCACACTACAAGACACACCGCAGCTGACATATCAACCTATTTCCAAATACCCGCTCATCCGTCGTGATTTGTCTTTGCTCATCGATGAGACAGTGGATGCAGCAGCGCTAGAAGCCGTCGTTCGAGAAGTGCTTGACCCAAAAATGTTGAAAGAATGTTACATATTTGATGTCTACACTGGTGGCAATTTGGCAGAAGAACAGAAAAAAAGTGTGGCATTAGGCATGGTATTACAAAGCGATGAACGCACCTTAATTGACGCCGACATTCAAGCCATGATGGCCAATGTGATATCAGCACTGGAGAAAAAACTAAACGCCGTATTGCGCGCAGCATAAAGGACATCCCGTGGGTGCACTCAGCAAACTATTAATGACGGAAGCATTATGTGATGATTTGGGGCTATCAAAACCAGACGCCAAAAGCTTGGTAGATGCTTTTTTTGAAGAAATAAAAGAAACCCTTGCATCAGGCCAGCCAGTAAAGTTATCCGGATTTGGAAATTTCAAACTGATTGATAAACCCGCACGCCCTGGTCGTAACCCCAAGACAGGAAAGGCAGCCATGATCGCAGCCCGTCGTGTGGTCACCTTTAAAGCGGGGTTGATGTTTAAGAAAAAGTTTAAATCGACCAAGACCGACGCAACATAATGATCTCTTCGTTAAACTTTATTTTTAATTTAGTCATTTAGTATATCTAATCGCCTTCATTAAAAATAAGATTTGCCTCGACCTCGATATGTTGATTCAGTCTTGTTTAAAACAAGCTTCATGAAAAATATTTGAATTTTTTTCCACATAAGCTTGAGATTTGTCGCGGTTTTAGGTAAGATCGCCGGTCACAGGTTAGTCTAAGTGGTTTTTGGAGTTTGATTAATGAAAACATTTAGTGCAAAAGCACATGAAGTCAAACGCGACTGGTACATTGTTGATGCCAGCAATCAAGTTTTAGGGCGTTTGGCCTCACAAATTGCGCTTCGCTTGCGCGGAAAACATAAAGCAGAATATACCCCTCACGTAGATACTGGGGATTATATTGTCGTGACCAACGTAGAATCTATACGGGTTACTGGTCGCAAAGCAAAAGATAAAATGTATTACAGTCATAGTGGCTTTCCAGGTGGTATCAAAGAAATTTCATTTGAGAAATTACAAGCGCAGCATCCAGCACGTATTCTGGAACGTGCTGTGAAAGGTATGTTGCCTAAAAATCCATTGGGTCGAGAAATGTATCGCAAACTTAAAATTTATGTAGGTGGCGAACATCCGCATGAAGCGCAACAGCCCAAGCAACTTGATATTGAGGAATGAGATGAGCGCTCAAAAAAAACAGGTCAAACAATACTATGGTACCGGTCGCAGAAAAAGTTCATCAGCACGGGTATTTTTACGACCAGGTAAAGGTAATATCATCATCAACCAACGTGAACTGACAGATTACTTTCGACGTAAAACGGCAAGCATGATCATCCAACAACCCTTAGAAGCAGTTGATGCCTTGGGAACATTTGATGTCTATGCCACAGTCGTCGGTGGCGGTACTTCTGGACAAGCTGGTGCAGTACGTTTAGGGATTGCGCGTGCTTTGGTTGCTTATGATGAAGCTGATTTGGTTGCAGACGCGGAACCTCTAGAAAATTCCTACCGCAGAAAATTACGTGCTCGTGGTTTGTTAACCCGTGATTCACGTCGTGTGGAACGTAAGAAAGTTGGTTTGCACAAAGCACGTCGTGCAACACAATACTCCAAACGTTAAACCACAATATTTTATTAAAAATCCCCTCTCTAGGGGATTTTTTTTGGGTAATAGATTGTAACCCTCACGAAATGTTAAGTGCAAGAAAAACGCGAAAAGGCACAAACATAACAAAAACTTGAGAATGATTGACTTACAAACCAATTGGCGCAAGACTACGGAGTCGAATTTTTCAAACTATAACGAAGATTCTTCAACATGCGACATTATTGAGGATTCAAATTGCCAAAATCCAAAACGCCCCATACAGATTGCTGCACATCCAAGCACCCTGTTGATGCTGAGCGACGCCGTTTTCTAAGCGCCAGTATGCGCGTCTTAGGTTGTGTGGGCGCGGCATGCGCATTGATTCCCTTGGCCTCTTCATTAAAACCTTCACGACGCGTGTTAGCAGCCAATGGCCCAATAGACGTGGATCTCTCCACATTACAACCCGGGCAACAAATGACAATCGTCTGGCGCGGCAAACCGATTTGGATCATTCGTCGTACCCCGCAAATGATCGCCGAATTACGCCAAAAAAATCCTGAACTACGTGATCCTAAATCATTGGTACCGCAACAACCAAGATTTGCGCAAAATGCGTGGCGTTCATTGCAACCTGAATACTTGGTTCTGGTAGGGGTGTGCACTCATTTGGGATGTACACCAGAATACAAAACCAAAGATCCTAGGTTTGTGAAAGACAACGGTGGATTTTATTGCCCTTGCCATGGGTCTCGGTTTGATTTGGCAGGTCGCGTCTATCGTCACGTGCCCGCCCCCATTAATATGGAAGTCCCGCCCTATCGCTTTGTGAATGACCATGTCATCAGATTGGGAGAAACCGCATGACTGGACAACACAAAGCTCAATCCTGGCTTGCAGCAAGATTCCCTGTACTAAACATTTGGAAAAATTATTTTAGCGAATTTTATGTCGCTAAAAATTTAAATTTTTATTATTGTTTCGGCGCATTAGCAATCCTGGTGTTGGGCAATCAAATGATCACAGGCCTATGGCTCAGTTTTTTTTACACCCCCACCATACAAGGCGCATTTCAATCCATTGAGACCATCATGCGAGATGTGAATTATGGTTGGTTGTTACGTTATATGCATTCGACCGGCGCTTCCGCCTTTTTTTTGGTGATTTATTTTCATATCGTGCGTGGCCTACTGTATGGCTCCTACCAAAAACCGCGTGAATTGGTATGGCTCTTAGGCGTGGCACTATTCTTTCTTTTATTGATGGAAGGATTTTTTGGTTATTTATTACCCTGGGGACAATTATCCTACTGGGGTGCGCAAGTGATTACGTCCCTGTTTAGCGTCATTCCATATATTGGCGACACCTTGGTCACTTGGGTGCGTGGTGACTTTGCCGTAGGTCAACCCACCTTACAACGATTTTACGGTTTGCATGTGATTGGCGTACCGCTGTTGATCGTCCTCTTTTCTTTTTTACATGTGGTGGCATTGCATCATGTCGGCTCTTCTAATCCTGATGGCATTGATTTACAGCGCGATACCAAAGGAAAACCCATCGGTGCCATACCGTTTTATCCGTATTATGTGATGAAAGATCTCCTCGCCGTTCTGATTTTTCTCATCCTCTTTTTCACAGTCGTGTTCTTTTTTCCCAGTTTGGGTGGATATTTTTTAGAACCCACGAATGCAGAACCGGCCAATCCCTTGGTGACCCCGGGACAAATCACCCCTTTGTGGTATATGGCACCGTTCTATGCGATCTTGCGCGCCATTCCAAATAAAGTTTTGGGGATATGCCTCATGTTTTCCGCCATGAGCATTTTATTATTTCTGCCATGGTTAGACTGCAGTCCAGTCAGATCCATTCGTTATAAAGGCAAATACTCGCGACTATTTTTAGCTGCGATGTTCACCAGTTTTATCGCCTTGGGTTATCTTGGCATGAGCAAATGGTCCACGACCAATCAAGCATGGTCACTGATTGCGGTCAGTATCTATTTTTCGTATTTTTTATTGATGCCTGTATACACCCGCCTAGAAACAACCAAACCCTTGCCGAAACGGATAACATGATGAATGCTTGGACACGCACGATTGGCGTAACAGCACTGCTATTCATCTCATCTTACAGTACAGGAACCCCGTCCTCTCGTGCACACGGTGCCACCTTATACCAAGATTATTGCAGCGGTTGTCACAGTTTAAAATATCTTTCTTGGTCACAGATATCAGACGATTTGCATCTATCCGAGCACCAACAAAGAAACACCACCAGCATGACAACCCAGGATGCACGAACCTGGTTTGGCAAACCACCCCCCGATTTGTCTTTGATCAGCAAACAGCGTGGCCATCAATGGTTAAAAAATTATTTACAAGGATTTTACCCTGATCCCCAGCAACGCTTTGGCATGAATAACCATCTCTTGCCCAACGTGATGATGCCCAATATCTTAGAATCAGCACAGCACAATTTAACCCCTAAAGAGTTTAAAACCATGATCAATGACATCGTCAATTTCTTAGATTACGCGGCTGATCCGTCCATTTTGCTGCGATTTAAACTAGGCTGGAGGGTGCTGAGCGTTTTAATCATCGGCACTATATTGCTGGGATTAAAGCTGCGACAACGATCCTTATGAAGGAAAATCAGGGAGCAAATGCGGTTACATATTTTTCAGGCAATTTGCTATTGGCATTAATATTCAATTGATGAGCCAATGTCAAACGAGCTTGACCAGGAACAGTAAACACAGACATTTGCGCCATAGCTTTATTTGCATCGGTGTTGTCTTCTTCAGACAGTTGGTTACTACAAGCAATCAATTGCTTTGTAGCTTCAACCTCTTCGGGGGATGGATTGGGCTTCATCAAACCATAACAGATGTTTTTATATGAATTAGTCACAGGTGTTCTGTTACCCGCAAATTCCTGCAGATAAGAAGCACCTTGTTTGATCTTCGTGATCTCTTCCCGACAATACTCAGTTATCCCCAAGAAAATATCTTCAGAAACACCAAAGTTCCGTGATTGCTCTTGAATGAACCGTTTCTGTTGCTCTGACGCCTTTGCAACCTCATATCCATCAGCATTAGAATGCCCATAACTCAAATAATAATAAGCACGTAACACTTGTTTGGTAACAACGCTCGCAACGAATGCCAAAACAGCCACAGATAGATAAGTAATTTCCACGACTAGCGGTACTGGAATAGGTAAAAAAGATGCAATCAGAATCCCTAACATAAATCCGACAAAAGGACTGACTTTACGCGTATAGTGCGCGGCACCACCACCCAATATTGCGCCTAAAGAAATCAATAATGGAGAACAAGAAGTCTCCGCAATATAATCTGTCACCCCTTTGACAATCATAGGGTTATGCGCAAACACAGCATATCCTAGGTATCCACCCACCAGCACGGCCAAAGTAATCGCCATTATCATGGCAATGGCTTTCACCATTTTGCGACCCTCCATGAGATTATTCACTGCCGTAAACATCGCCATGATAGGTGTTAAAGGTAGGTCATCAAATGCAAACGCAGCAGCAGCCCATAGCGCCCATGCCATCGGTAAAATACCAAAATATCCTAAGCTTGCCAAGAATATCCCAAGCGCCAAGGTAAGTACAGGCCGAGTCGGATACCAAAAACGCTTGTATTTTGTTGTTGGAAATTGGCGAGAGATTGTTTCAAGATCATGATTTGATGGCATTTTGGACACGCCTTAATAGGGTAAAAAAAACCCAATAGTACCAATAAAAGATCAATAAAGCAAGTCGTTTTTTTACAATTCAAAAAGAGGAATACTCGGACTACATTAAGTATAATACGAACAAATTATCTGACGCGCTAGCTTGACTGGAAGAAGGTTGCCCGTTTTGATGAAGGTCACACGCGCGATATGTTCAAGCTGCTGGACCCGCTAAGCGAAAACCTAAATTAAATAAAAAATTGTCTGGCGTGAGTATGATAGAGAACTCAGATTGTATGTATGGGATGTTAGAGTACCAACCACTGCCACGAGCAGAGACAAAAGTTCGTTCTGACAGTTTGTCACACCACTCCCAAACGTTTCCAGTTTGATCGTAAGTACCATAATAACTCTGACTATTTGTGAAAGCCCCTACGTCAGTGAGATAATTTTGTGATGACACATAGTTAGTAGAATGCGTTACTGCAAACCCAACTGAATCACTGAACCAGTTGGCTTGATTCGAGTCGCCACCCACAGTATTCCCAGGAGGCGTATTACTTTGTGTGGCATAAAGATAATATCCCCCAGATCCGCTATCTAGTGAGGGGGAATAATAAGCTGCTTTGTACCATTCATTTTCATTTGCCATAAAAAACGTTGGCGGTAATCCAGTATTAATGTTAGTGGCATTTTTGGGCACCGTATCACCGCTAGTTCGACCATATAACGAGTAAGCACCGTCTTCCGTTGTCCCTGCATTTTGAGCACCCGTGGGCTGCCCATTTGCCATCCAGTTGGAAAAGCGAGCTGCGCTAAACCAAGTTAAATTCGTAATAGGCCTATTCGCACTGCTACCACCATTATCCATAACACTATAGGCATAATCAGGAAACTCCCCTGAACGCGCAATACCAGCGGAGTTTAAAACACTGGCCATAGAAGAAGTATATAAAGAGTAAGTGTCATCTTTTGCAACAGCATTTAAAAACGCTGTATATTGGGCAATAGTCACTAGAAATTTACCAATTTTGTAAGAGTAATCCACGCTGCCATATCCGGTTATTGGATCCGGAGCATTATTAGGATTACCTACAGGTAAAAGTTCATACGTAACTGCTTGAATTGAAGAAATAAAAAGAAAGCAGGCTAAAATACTCCCAATCCTAATCCTATATCTAGGTAAGTTAAGGTCACTGCCACAGAAAAAAGGAGAGGACATTGATATTGCTCCAAATAGAGGTGTTATTTAGCCATGTTAAGTGGTAGGACTTGCGAGGCGGAATCCGCGATCACTGTATGCGGAAGTAGCAGTATCAACTGCTCTAAGACCTCCTGTAAAAGTAGAAACACCACTAAACCAATGCCCTCCTAATAAATCTCGTTGTACTGAAGTTGTTCCATCAAAATCAGCCCACTCCCATACATTGCCATTCTGGTCAAATGTACCATAAAAACTGTTGCTAGCTGAAAACAACCCAACATCCGTGATATAATTTTGCAAAGAAAAAACATAATTAGATGAACCTGTAACAGAGAAAACACCTGTGAAAAAGTTCGCGTTATTTGGAGTGTCCCCAATCACATTGCCTGGTTCTGAGTTGCTTTGTGTAGCATAAATATAATACCCGCCACTACCGTTGTTTAATCTAGAATCATAATAAGCTGCTTTATACCATTCATTACTCAGTGGAATATAAAAGCTTGGAGGCGCCCCTGTATTTGGATTTATTGTATTTTTAGATGACACCAAACCACTGATTGCTCCATTGAGCGCATAGGCACCGTTTTCAGTAGTAATACTATTTTGAGCACCTGATGGTTGACCATTTGCCATCCAATTAGAAAACCTGGCTGCATCAAACCAATTGACAAACGTAATGGGCCGATTAGCACTGCTCCCAGCATTATCCATAACTTCATATACATAATTACCAGAAAAACCAGACCGAGTAATACCAGCGGAATTGAGATCAGTACCCATGTTCTCATTATAAAGACCATGTGTATCCGTCTTTGCAACCGCATTAAGAAAGGCGGCATATTGAGCAATAGTTACTGTGAATTTCCCAATTTGATACGAATAATCTACGCTGCCACTATTATCAATCGGATTGGGTTGATTTCCTGGATTGCCAATCGTGACAAGTTGATAGGTTGTCATAACATTCGTAATGAATGCCGGGGCTGTACTACTAGCAGAAAAAATACAATAACCATTATGGTAAGCAGTGCAATTTATGGGCGCATATCCTTGTGTGTTTATTTTTATACCAATTCTGGAATACGTATGATTAGGTATTGTTGTAAATATTTCTAAATTTAATTTAGAAATATTATATCGTTGGCAAGATAAAGGACCGTATCCATTAAGGCACAGCGTAATGTTGATGTTTTCTGGCGTTCCCGTTTCTATAATCCTGAATAAAGCACCACTGTTTGCACTAACAGCCTGTGTTAAAAAAAGAAAAATCGCCCATGCTAAGTAAGTCAACACAACCCTTCAAACACGTTAATTGATTTTAATCAGGGTATCAATGTTCCTAGGACCTGTAAAATCATCTGGACCTGGGGCGTAACGGTACGGCCATGATCTCACTTCACCCCCGCTTCATTTCATTATAGATGATTGGTTTAAACGAGCGCTATTGAGCAAAGGATGACGTTGGCATAATCATTGCCAGTTTTGAAATTATTCAATAGTTGATCCGTCGTTTTAGTAAAACCTCCTTGACCTAAGTATAGAAAGCGATATCCACATTCAAGCGCTGCTTGCCCAAAAACATGGTTCACTCTAACACCAGTTCCCGCCATCGCACTAAAAGTAGCTGTCGTTTTTCCAGTAAACGTTCGGTCTGGCACGGTAATACCATTAAGAGACTGTTCGCTAACATGACTTGTCTTTACGATATTGGGACCAATGCCTGCATCAACTACGACATGATACTTATCCGTGTATTTGTTGTTCAGAAGTGCTTTGGCTGCAAAAAAATGGGATAATTAATTGTTGAGTAGTGATAACTTAAATTAGTAAATAGCTGTTCTTGCGTCACAAGGCCATTCACATTCGTTTTTGCTAGATAAAACGCATTAACGCCATAGCTTACATTGAATGGTTTCATTTTTTGACCATCAACATAATAACCAACGCCCACAAGGCCATTTGAGTCCGTGCCCTGAGTGACAGAAAAATTATCTCCGATGAGATCTGCAATATTAATATTTTGCGAATGGCCTCGTATTGCACTAAACCAACCAAATTGTATTGATTTCGTGGCATGGACATTCAATGCATACAATTTGGCTAGCAAGGTTGAATCCAAATTGTCTTCTACAATATCTAAAGAAAAAGCTGTTTGTGCGCTCATCAGCAAAAAAACGAGGATAGGATATAAACACCGTAGAATATTAATAGGACACATGCAACATACAGTAGTTTATAAATCCCTCTCGGTACTTTAAATGAATGCGTTAGCTAAAACAACCTGTTACCAATGTGGGGGTTTGTCACAAAAAATTTATCCCGGATGAAAGATCCTGTGATCTATTCACCATTTTTCGCTACGCTAAGCCTAGTCAGGATGAAATGCAATCGACGATAGAAGCTCTATTCAAAAGCTGAAAATTAAGTCCTGCCTGGAACAACAATATGCCCTTCTTCAATGGTGCTTCCTGGCGGAGCATCACATCCAAGCACAATACGCCCATCTATCATTTGATGTGGAGAATAAAAGAAAGATGCAGGTCGCGTAGATGCTCGTCCTTTCGCAATGGATTTTTTTCTTGGATAAGTGGCGCTTTTAACTGCACATATAGAAGCAGAGTCGTTATCAGAGTCTGATACTTCTTTTTGTTCATCTGAGTCATATGATCTTGCCCGGGAAAATTGGACACATTGCTAAGCAACTTTTTTGACCTCATAGAAATCCGGAGATTGATATCCTAATCTTGAATGAAGCCGCTTTCGATTATAGTAAATTTCAATATATTCGAATATATGATTTTTAGC
>JANSXK010000005.1 GCA_024742995.1 Gammaproteobacteria bacterium | reverse complement strand
TAATAATTTCATCAAGTGCATGATTATGACCTTATAATTGTTTGCAAACTTTATTTGATCACATTTAGTCATGCACTGCTAATCGTTTTTCTTCCTAATTTTCAATTCCTTAATCTCAAAAAAAGTGGGGATAGCTCAGGCTTTATGCGCGGGATCCATGAATTTAGAGAGATTTTTGAATCCCTTGGTCGGGCTTTGGGACGTTGGAATTCGGGTTACGGGATTGCACTTTTTTGACAAATAGGCCAAACATTTGAAGCGCGGTGACCTTATCTTTATTTACTAATCGATGCGAAGGTTGGCAGTGAGCATTATTACGGTCACGGTTTTTGCATTTGCTTTCTTTTTTACGTTCAGACTTCTCCAGCCCTTTATGTAAAGAAGCATAGTGAGGAATAACGTGATCGTCGATGCATCCTTGTTCTCGTAAGGATTTGGGACTTCTTACCAGATAATACATTTTATTTTCTTCATCGATTTGCTTGTATGCTTTGACCGGCTGCATATCCCATTGGCCTAAATGGAGGATCAATTTGATGAGTGGCATCAAAAGATAACCGAGGAAGATACCTTTTTTTGTTTCTGTGTGACCTTTTTGTTCGTGGGCACCTGTTTGGCGAATTTGTCCGACGACTTCATTCGTGAGCGTGGAAAAAGATCGGCCATTAGAAATATTTATTTTCTGTTTATGGGTATGAAAATAACCCGCAACCATGGTTGCAATAGCAGCGCCAAGTGACTCTCCTTTCAAAATTATTTTTTTGGGATCGACGCCAGTATCGAGCAAGCGTTGTACTTGTGCGATGCCATCGGTGATCAAATCATCTTGAGATTGAGGTGCTTTTTTACTGTTTAAAACACCGCGATAATTGAATCCAATGATATTAGCGTTATACAGTTTTGCTTCACACTTCATTTCATCGTAATAATGTTGATAAATATCGGCATTTCCTAGGAAATTGATGATATAGGTTTGTTTTTCAATGGGTGTTTTCTGTAATGAGACGGGGTTGAGTTCGAGTGTTTCGAGTTCTGCGTCATCATGGGTGATGATGGTATGCTTTTTGTGGGTTAGCGCTTTATCTGGTATCAGGACTGCTGTTGTTTGTGTGACTACCGAGTCATGAGCAGTATAAAAAGTGCTTGTTTCCACATGACTATCAAGTGGGTACTCAGCAAGGACATTACGGACATCATCCGGGTTTGTTACGGGTTCATAGGTGGATTGCGCTTGTAATATTAGCTTCCCAAGGACGCCACCCATATAATAATTGCCAACATATTTTAGAAATTGCCACGGTAGGCTGATAATATGAACTATATAATCAAAAAAGGACGGTTCGACTGCTTTGGGTTTATCAATATGGAATACGGCCATGGTTTACTAACAAGGTTTTTATAAGCGCAATAGTATCATAAAAAGAACAAAAAGCATATGTTATAATGATTGTGATCCTGCTAAACAAATTTATACACCAAAGTGATCTCACCTTCGACGGTGCTGAATCGGTTAACATAACTCTGATAGGAGTAGGCCGATGATAGACTGTTTCCAGCTGAAGTGAGGGTACCATAAGTGCTGTACAACGTGTCTGTTCGCAGGGATAAATAGCGAGTGAGGGTGATTTTGAACCCGAGGCCACATTGAAACCCACTTTTATTAATCATTTGATCAATATAACCATACACCCCTGAATCTTTGATGGTAAATTTCATATTAGAATAACCAACTAAAATATGACCGATAACATTAGGGGCCAGTTTCATGCCTGGCAGGAAGCGCATACCGGCATTGTAATTAGCGCGAACATTGTAGGATATAGTATTGGGATGGTTGTTGGTGGCGAATTTGAGATCCGTCGCATTCATAAAACCTTCAAGGCCAAGTTTAAAACGATTGTTGATGATATAGTCATACCCTGCCAAACCGCCACCAACAGCACCGTTATCACTGAATGACCGTGATATTTGCGGGAAGGTCGTACTTTGATTGTCCATCAAATGCGACACACCGACATCTACACCAATATAAAATCCCATTTCGTCATCGAACCCGGCAGGATCCATGCCACCACTTATTGCATTTTGTGCAAATAAGCTTAATAGGACTAAGCTGAATTTTTTTAACATCGGTATCCTTACTGCATTGTTCTTCTTATATTGAGCATCATCCTACCTGAACGCCATTAAATTTGAAAGCAAGCAACGGGGTTGATATAGTGAATTTTGACGATAGAACGTGCATGGAATGTATGGCTGATTTTGAGAACATTATCAATGAGATTATTGAGCAATTGCGTTTACAAGAGCAACCCGATCTGAATTTAGAAACAGCATTGGGTTTATTACAAACGCAGGGGGTGCTTGAGGAGAAAAGCATCACATCTTTGCTGGATTTAGCAATGACACGCCCCGTTTCATTTTTGTTGCCCGTGATCAATTTAGGTACGGAGATGAGTGTGGCATTGGACGATCAGCGCATTGATTTGGCGATGATCAAACATGCGAAAGCATTACTTAAAAAAAACAAACATTCACAACAAGAGGTTGCAATTTTTGGCAGCAGTTTCAATCCTACGACTTTGGGACATATTGCATTGATTCGCACGCTTTTGAATCAGGCGTATGATCGGGTTCGTTTGATTCCAGCAGGACAATCACCGTTGAAGCCAATCTCAGATTATGCTCCCATCACTGATCGATTAAACCTTTTGGATATGGCGTTGCAATCTGAGTTGAAACCGTTAGAACGTGCGCGCTTATGGATTGAATCAATCGAAACAGATCGACAGCCACCATCCAGTATGGTGATCACATTGGCTGCGTTGACGGTGATTCATCAGGCACAGGAGCACTATAGCTTGATATTGGGTTATGATCATTTGGCACAAATGGATCAATGGTATTTGTGGGCGTCATTACAAGGTTTGTGTGAACTGATCTTTTATCCACGAGAAGAGATTGATATTTTTACAAACACGCACGTCGCGTGTTTGCACAAGCTGATTGAAGCCGGGATTGCAATCAAAATTGTTTTTTGTGACGCAGAGAAAAAATCAGAATTTTATCAGTATTGTGACCAATGCCTACCCAAAAAGGCTTTGATCTTTGATAAAGATGCTCAAATCGTGCCGAGCTCAGCGACCACGATAAGAGCTTATTACAAAGATAGGGCTGGTGAGCAACTTAGTCCATCAGGCCTGACCCCGGAGATGCATCATTATATTTTATCCCATCATTTGTTTAGTAATTCTGCCAACATCACGGAAAAGAAAAACAATAAAACCAAAGATACCACCCAAATACCGCCTGGGACACGATAGCCTTTGAGTTTTATGATATACCTGCCTTTTAATATCATCATCATGGGCAAGACACCCATTAAAAAGGCCACCAGCACTCCGGCCCAACTTAAGATTTGATTGAAGCCGGTGGGGATAATCAATAAGAAAAGCATGGGGGGGATGTAAGTTAACAGCAATAAAAACACACCTTTGAGGCCATTTGCATTGATTTGTAAGCCATCTGCTAATGCATGGTATAGTGCCATGGAGACCCCTAGAAACGAAGTGATCACGGCGAATAATGCAAACATCGTTAGAATGTCAGTAAGATACACATTTTGAGCTACGTTAATGAGGGCATTGGCCACTTGAGTGCCATTGTCCAAGCCGTGGGCAATGGCTCGAAGTCCATGTGACCCTTCCAATGGAATATTGCCCAGGGTGGCAATTTCCCAAAACACATAAATAATGAGTGTCACGATGCTGCCAATCAGAATGGCTTGCCGCAACATCTTAACGTCTCGATTAAAATAAGTGCTGAGTGACGGTACGATAATACTGTAACCAAAAGCAGTGATGAGAAGCGGTATGGCTTTCGGCAAGTTTAAGATATCCTGTGCGGGTTGTGCCAGCAAAGCAGGTTGTACTTTAGGTAATGAGAACATCAGAATTAAAATATAGGTCAGTGCCAAGCCAAATAACATGATGCGATTGACATGGTCGACCACGCGGATCCCGAAAAAGATAAAGAGTCCAATCAAGCCGATAAAAATGAGCATTCCAGTGATTTGTCCCAATGAAATATGGGCGAGATAACCGACGGATTGGATGATCCAGCTCGATCCTGCCAGCAAATAGGTGCACATGAGTGAGTACAACAGGGCTAAATATATGATCCAAATCAGTGCTTTGATTCTGGGGCCAAAGAAATACTCGGTGATGCTCAGGAGATTAGCTGTTGGAGATTTTTGCCATAAATGCACTTCCATATAATATAATGCACCGAGTGTGGAGAATACCCAACAAATTAAAAATAGTACGATACTCCATCCAAAACCTGCCTCAGCTGTATCGCTGGGAATCGCTAAAATGCCTGTACCGATAGATGTGCCGGCAATTAATAATATACCGCCTAAAATTTTTGAATTCATATTGTCCCTAATATCATGCAAGATTGAATATATTGTATCCTTCCTGAATCATCACCAGAATAAAAAACATTCCTGTGATGATCAAGCCTAAATTTGTTGGTTGGGACAGGAATTGCTGTAGGTTTTTATAGCGCATTTTCGCGATCATTAATGTCGGAAAGAGCCCTAAAAGTAAGGCGACTTCTAAACCGGCAAAGCTTAAGATGGATACAAATGCTTTGGGGTAGAGGAGCGTGATGATCAATGGGGGCAAGAGCGCCAGGATGGTTAGATAAGTCTGGCGGAAACGTTGCGTTTTGATAGGGGTTAAGTCATGCAAGCAATGTACCAATGCCAATGCGACCCCCAGGAATGAGGTGAGTGACGCAAAAATGGCAAACAAGCGCCCTGAGAGTACAATCCAATGATGCTGGGTCACATGGGCGAAGGCATTGATGACGCCGGTACCATTGTCTCCCAATTGGTTTAAAATAGTCAAACCATGTGTCCCCGACAATGGAATGTGCCCTAAGATAACCCACTCCCATATGGCGTACGCAACAAAAGCCAATAAGCTGCCAATTAAAATGGAGGACTTTACCGCACGTGCATCGTAGTCTAAATATTCTGTGATGGTAGGCACAACAATACTGAAACCAAAGGTTGTCAGTAGGATAGGCAAAGAGGGAAAAATTAGGGGGAAATTGCTGTGCTGAATCAAGTTGGCATCAATGGGCCAGAGGCTGAAACCCACAGTGATGGCTAAGGCTAATCCCAAGCAAATGGCCAAGACGTGATTCAAAGAATAAATCACACGTTCTTTGAGCAAAATAATCAGGCCGATGAGCATCACAAATAAAATCGTGAGCCAAGTTTGTGACAGAGGGATCTGGGAACCAAGGATCAGATGAAACCAAGCTGCGCAAGCCATCATATAAGTACAAAGCAGTGCATACAATAAGACAAGAATCATGCTCGAAGATAGATAGTGGCCAAACTGGCCCAGAGTTAATTTGATGAGACTGGATAAATTGTAATGACCCTTATAATGCATTTTCACATCGAGAATATAGAACGCGGCGATGGTCATAAATGCCCAGGCAATGATAAATGCGAGGATGGTTGGGAGAAACCCGGCTGTGCTGGTGGGAATAGGGAGTGCTAAAATCCCTGTACCTATGGAGGTTCCGGTGACCATAAGGATGGCATGAAAATTTTTCGGTTGTTTCATCTAATATATAAATTGAATAAAGTGTTCGTAGTTATATCACAGTAAATTCTAGAGGCATAGTCATGCCCAAAGTCGTTGGTTGCGCTTTATGCGCAGTATCCAGAGTATTTGACATCAATAACACCTGGATGCTGTGCATAAAGCATGGGACGTAGGTTGGTTATGCTAAAACAGGCCTACTTTTGCAATACATAAGTGCCAGGTGCTGCGGGGAGTGATTTGTTTAAGACAGGTGCTTTGATACGTTTAGAATTTGAATGTGTCACCAGCCACTTTTGCCAAGCGATCCACCAAGAGCCCTCATGGTAATCAGCCGATCGCAACCAGCTTTCTGGTCCAATAAAGGCTGAACGATGTTTGCGCTCATGGATATGATAGCCGCTTCCTGGGTGTCCTGGTTCACTGATGATACCAGCATTGTGCCCCCCTTTGACCAATACAAATGTGAGGCCATCATTCAATAAAAGATGAAGTTTATATACAGATGTCCAAGGGGCAACGTGATCTTTTTCTGTGCTTACTACAAATGCGGGTGCATCGATACTTGAGACGGCAACCGTTTTATTTTCTACTTTAAAACGCCCACCTGCTAAGTCATTATTTAAAAAGAGTTTTTCCAAATACTCACTGTGCATTTTATAAGGCATACGGGTGGCATCGGCATTCCAGGCAAATAAATCAATCACCCCGCGACGTTCGCCATGCATATAATCTTGAATCATTTTAGACCAAATCAAATCATAGGAGCGCAACATTTGAAATGATCCTGCCATTTGTTTGGTATCCAAATAGCCTTGCTCCCACATCATATTTTCTAAAAAGGTCAATTCACTTTTATTCGTAAACAATAAAAGTTCGCCTGCTTCAGTAAAATCACCTTGTGCAGCAAGCAGTGTGAGGCTTTTCAAACGTGTATCTTCATTGCGTGCCATAGCAGCGGCCGTGATCATGGCTAAGGTGCCGCCCAGGCAGTATCCCATCAGATGAATTTTAGTCTTAGGCTGTAAACATGCAACCATATCTATGGCTGCCATGGCGCCTAATCGATAATAATCATCCATACTCAAATCGCGATCCTCGCTAGTAGGATTGCGCCATGAGATCATAAAAACAGTATGCCCTTGGCTGACCAGCCATTTGACCAATGAATTGTGTGGGGACAGATCAAGAATATAATATTTCATGATCCAAGCAGGAATGATCAAGACAGGTTCGTTATAGACTGTTTTGGTTTTTGCTTCGTATTGAATCAATTCAATCAGATGATTGCGAAATACGAGGCGACCCGGTGTGATGGCCACTTGTTTTCCGGGGATAAAATTTTCAACACCAGAAGGAGGGGTATTGGTGATGTGTTCCCATGCATCTTCCATGCCTAATTGAGCACCGCGTACCAAATTCATGCCATAGGACTTGATGGTTTCTTCATATAAATCAGGATTAGAGAAAACAAAGTTGGCTGGAGAGATGGCATCTAGGACTTGGCGTACCCCAAAAGACACCACACGGTGGGCGCGTGATGCGAGTCCCGGCACGTTTGTGGCAACATCCCACCAATCTTCTACGAGATTAAAACATTCTGCCCAAGCTCGCCAGGGCAGTGCTTCCCAATTTTTGGATTTGAAACGTACATCTTCGTTTTTAGCAATGGGTGCACTCGACATTATATTTTTCAGGAATTCATTCGAATGTAATGGTAAATACATGTACAGTTCTAACAGATGACCAGGGGATTGCATTAATTGCATCAACCAAGCAGAAAATGCATTACGTACGCCTGCGGGACTGACCCCAAGGGTGAGCTTGCCTAGATTGGCTTGATAGTAGCGATCTAAGAGTTTGAAAAAAGAGCGCGGGTCGTTGTCTTTTGATTTCGATTTGTTTTGTTCAAAGAGCGTGTTGGGATTATTTAATTGCGCAACGTCAATGCAAGGATTGTCCTTTGTTTGGCTGGAACGTTTGCTGGTCATGAGACCCAATCTCTGATGGCCTGATTACTTTAAGCATATCAGAGGATTAGTAGATTTCCAGTTAAGGCTTACGATGTGGTCAATGGGAATGCTGATTTGGGATCTGGTGGTGGCAAAGCATTGGGTTCGCTGCTGTCTGCTTCGTCTACATATAGCGAGCCGTCGTCTTGGGTAACGTTTTCACCTGTCATCAAATAGTGACGATGTTGGAGATAGGCACTGCGTACAAGCATATATTTGTCTAATGCTTCACCGAGCAGTTTATCATTACTGAGCATCTGCGAGCGTAAATCCACGTAGCGTATCGCCAATAAACTATAGAGTAGTGGTTCATTACGAAGGTACGGATAAGGGGTGAAAAAGGTATATTCAAACATTAAAGCCATGCCATCGCGTAGTGTGCTGGGGCCTAAAAATGGAATCATAACGTAGGGCGATTTTTTGTCACCCCAGTGGGCAAAGGTCAAACCCAAATCATTGCTGCGCGGAGGCAAGCCAAAGACGCTGGCTGGGTCAAAAATGCCACCAATACCAAAACTAGTATTGGCAATAAAACGCCAAGTATCTTTAAGCGCATGAGGAAAATCTGCTTGTAAAATATCATTAATGACGGTGGGGATCATATTGATATTGGTATAAAAATTATTAACGCCTGCACGTACTGGTGCTGGCAGCACTGCGGCATACAATTTAGCCGGAGGCTTGAGGACCGTGGCATCAAAGGCGAGGTTGAATTTAAAAATCTCGCGATTAATAGACTCATAGGGATCCTCGGGATTGGGTCCAAGCGTGATGCATCCTTGTAAGCAGAATGTTGCAAGGAGTATGAGCGTACCGGTTAATAATCGCATGAATACCGTTTAAATCCGTACGGTAAAAGACTGAGTCTACATGAGAAGAGGGGATTTGGCTATTTTAAATGAAGCCTATTTCATGCTCGCAACGATGGACTTATACTATGCTTTTATGTTTCAAATTGAATTATATATTTGCAAATGATATCATTGCGCTGCTATTTTGCAGTGACTTAAAGTGTTTATTATGAAAACTGATGATAAGATACTGAATAAATTAACCTCTTGGAAAAAACAGGAAGTATTTGCTCAATTAAAACTATCAGATCTTGAAGATTTGTTTTCGCTTTCTGGAAAATATAATACACAGCAAGTTGAAAAATCCTATAAAAAGCTTGCTGGTAATTTGCATCCAGATAAATTTGTAGGGGAAGATAAGCAAGTCCAAGCCCAAGACGCTATGGCGCAGTTGGTTAATGTCAAAGAATATTTGATTTACCGGCTTGAACAATCATCAGCAGAACCTCCTCTGAGTAATCCTTTTTATCAGCTGCTTCATCCAACGACTCTTTCGCAACCTGGTTGGAATCCATTTACTCTGGGTCGTATGCGAGTCCATATGCCGCCGATAGAGATTGATCCTTTTATAGATAAAAAAAAATTGCCTAATATAAACGATTATAACGAGCTGTTGCTCTATTTTTACCATGAACCTTATACACCAGAAAAACCATCGGAAGCTTACAATAGCTTAATTGCCAACCTGAAAGAAAATATTAGCTTTAATAACCAATGTGTAAAACAACGTCTTAAAGCAAATAATGGCAACGAAATTGAGTCTCTGATAGAGCTGATTATTAAAAAAGGAGATCTTGAGTTTTTTGAATGGCTTTTCAGAAATTGCGATAAGCAATATCTGCAAGAACAAAAGCCTCAGAAATGGGTTTCCTTAGCGCTTAAGTATGAGCACAAAAATCTTCTAAATGAGATCAAATCGCTTAATGAAGAACAATTTGATGCAGATTTGATGGTTATTCTAAAAACTTGTGAGCTGAGTCGAGCATCATTCAACCTTCTCATCGACCAATTGCCTCGTAAAGATCTGACGCTTGAAACCATCACAGCACTGATTCAAGAAAATATTGACATACTAAAACACCTGCCTGTTTTTTCAATGCTTGATGCTGCAGATAAACGTGCGGTGATCTATCATTTTCTCGCAAAAGGGGATGTAAATTATCGTTTTTTAAGCGTGGAGGACCGAGCTAATCCACTCATCATTGCACTCGTGTTTGCACAGCAAAAAAACAGATCTCTGTTTTATGATAGTCAGCGTCTAACTCCACGTATGAAGTGGGAGCCTTGCCGAATTAGATTGACTCGAAGTATTCCACTCAGTAATCTAGAAGTGACATTTATAGCTGCCCTGTTTGAAGTATGGCCGGATCTTGATAATGAAGATGGACTGCTTGATACATTTGGTTCGGAGATAAACGGCTTCTCAAATTTACGAAAAACAGTCTCTTATCGCCTGTCTCGCAAAAACACTTTGATTTTGTTGGCATGTATTGATGCTTGCATAGGTGCATTACTCATTGCTTTTGTTCCTGTTTCATTAGCAATTACGCCACTCATGCTCAGCATGCTGGCTTTATTAGCCGCAACTGCGCTCTTTTATCGCTATCCTGATGATTTCGGAGTCATACTGAGTGTTGGTTATATGCTTGGAGTACCGGCCCTTATCATGCCATTTTCAATGGGTGCAAGTGCTGTTGCTTTGATCACAGGTGCTATGATCTATGGCATGTATAACTGGCACCAAACAATATATCCGAAAGTCACGGCGATAAAGGCAGATATCAAAACTGCTCAAAACATCAGACAAGCTTTTTTTAAATCAGCACCGGTTGATGAAGCACAATCTGATGAAGCAGTTGAAGAGACAAAACATCAGGGTATTTTTGAGTCTGCTTGTTATTAAAGTTGTTATTGCGAGCTCAGTGAAGTAATGACGTTTTTTTCTATATGGTCTAGGAATATACCCGTTCGATACAATGTAGGGCATTAGTGTTCTGGGTTGCTATCATACGCAGTTCGAGAGATAATGTGCCATATTAAAAAATGGTGTCTATTGGAGAGCAGATGACAACGACAAGTACATTGGACGAGCAAACAGATGCCGTTCAAGACAAGCCCGGCGCACAGCTTGCCGCACAACGCGTGTTGCGGGATTATTCTCAAGCCTATGTCGCTGGGAAATTACATTTGCGTGTGCGGATTATCGAATTATTAGAGGCCGATGATTATGACAATATGCCTGAGCCTGTTTTTATCAAAGGTTATTTACGAGCCTATGCCAAATTATTAGGGGTGCCTGCTGATCCTTTGTTGAGCACGTTTAATTTAATCCATTCTGATGATAAAAAAATAGATCGTGCTTTATGGCAAAGTCGCAGACAGAGTCATCGTTCGGAGTACGCCACTCGATGGATCACAATTTTACTCAGCCTGGGTGTGCTTGTGGCTGTTGGGATGTGGTGGGAATCTACCAAAGATAATGCCAGATTGTTGCCTACCAAATTAAATCATGGAAAAGTCGCAGAACAGTCCATGCATCAAAACAATGTGCGTCTGACAGATTTATCTAAAATGCGTTCTTTACTGTCTTCTGTTGGGCAGGATACGGCGTCTGGGGAGGCAGAGTGACCGAACAACGCATTCAAGCCATTCGTGGTATGAATGATGTGCTGCCTCATGACACGGTAAAATGGCAATATTTAGAGCGCCTGTTTGCAGAGTGTATGCAAAGCTATGCCTATCAAGAAATTCGCTTTCCTATTTTAGAGCAAACCACACTATTCAAACGTACCATCGGTGATGTGACTGATATTGTTGAAAAAGAAATGTATACCTTTTTGGATTTGAACCAAGAGTCGTTGAGTATGCGTCCCGAAGGAACAGCCGGTTGTATTCGTGCGTGCTTGGAGCATGGGTTGCTGCATAATCAGCAGCAAAAATTATGGTATACAGGCCCGATGTTTCGTTATGAAAAACCGCAAAAAGGACGTTATCGCCAGTTTCATCAATTTGGTGTAGAGGCGTTAGGATTCTCAGGTGTTGGTATTGAGATAGAGTTGATATTAATCTGCCGGCGTTTGTGGTCATTGTTGGGGCTGACTGATGTGGTGCAATTGCAAATCAACACCCTGGGTGTTGTAGAAGAGCGTCAAGCGTATCGCCAAGCATTGATTGATTATTTCTCGCAATATGAAGATCAATTAGACGATGATTGTAAGCGCCGCTTGCAACGTAGTCCGATGCGTATTTTGGACAGTAAAAATCCGGCTTTGACAGCAATCATTGCGGCAGCGCCAAAACTATTGGACCATTTGGGTGAGGATAGTCGGTGCCATTTTGAAACATTGACAGCGGGTTTGGATGCTTTAGGTATCGAATACCAGATTAACCCTACTTTGGTGCGTGGTTTGGATTATTATGGCCATACTGTGTTTGAATGGGTCTCAGACCATTTGGGCGCACAAGGTACCGTTTGTGCGGGTGGTCGCTATGATATTTTGGTGGAACAATTGGGTGGAAAACCCACAGCTGCAGTGGGATTTGCGTTGGGGATAGAGCGATTATTGTTATTACATGAGCAGGTGCAAAAAAATGGATTGCCTGAGCAGCATCCGGATGTGTTCATTGTGACGGAAAGTGAGCAATATGTGTCGCAGGCATTAAAAATCGCAGAACAATTACGTCAAGAAGGGGGTTGGGACGTGGTGGTGTATCTGGGAGAAGGACGTATGAAAAATCAATTCAAACAAGCGGATAAAAGCGGTGCGCGTTTGGCATTGATTCTTGGAGAGCAAGAAGCATGTGACGGGATGGTTAGCGTCAAACATTTACGTCAAGCGACAGAGCAAACGACTGTCAAACAAGATGAACTGATCAAGGTAATGAAATTATATTTTTGAATCTCGCTGAATGAAAAGAACTGAGGAGACCATTGTGTCAACTGTATACATGACAGAAGAGGAACAAATAGAGGCTTTGAAAGGCTGGTGGAAGCGCTATCAGCGGATTATAACGATTGCGCTCTCGGTGGTGTTGCTGGCTGTTTCTGGCTGGAAATATTGGCATTGGCATCAACAAAAAATGACAGAGCAGGCATCAACTGCCTATGAGCATTTGATGACAGCGTTTTCCAATCAAGATACAAAATCAGTGCGGTCTTACGCACAACAATTAACATCGCATTATCCTGGCACAGTCTATGCGGATACTGCTTATTTGATGCAAGCCAAATTAGACATTGCTGCTGGACAGGATGCTCAAGCTCGCCAATCGCTGAGTCAAGTAGCAGCTCATTCTAAATTTGCAATATTAGCGGATGTGGCTAGTTTGCGTTTGGCCAGAGTTCTAGCGTATGAAAAAGCTTATGAGGAAGCACTGAAAATCTTAGATAACATCAGAAGCCCAAACTTTGATGTGTCACGTTCGGAATTGCGAGGAGATATTTATCATGCCATGGGTAAGTACCAGCAGGCATTGGACGCGTATCAAAAGGCAAAAGAAAATGCGCAACAATCTGGCATGGGACATCCTTTTTTAGAGATGAAACAACAAGATCTGTTGGCAGTTATCCAGTCATCCACAGGTGTGCGTAACGCACATGCGTTATCATAAATGAGGAATTGAGTCTGATGTGTGGTTTTTTGAAGAGTTTATTGTTAGGGGTATGCCTCCTAGGCATCCAAGCTTGTAGTATCGTGGATGATTACGTTTTGGGTAAGGACAATACGATAATACCTAAACCATTACCCGAAATTCATGCGAAAGTGCAATTTCGTAAACTATGGTCTACGCCCGTTGCATCATCAGGTCGAACACGCGGTTATTATAAATTAAAGCCAGAGATTGTGGGTCAAACCATTTATACCGCAAATGCGAGCGGCCAAGTGTCCGCGGTGTCTCGTCAACACGGTCGCGTGGTTTGGACGACGCAATTAAAACGCAAAGTTGTATCTGGGCCAAGTGTTGGTCATGGGATTGTGGTTATTGGGACTGATGCAGGTACTTTGATCGCATTATCACAAGCCGATGGACATCGTATATGGGAAGCAAATTTGTCAGATGATGCTTTATCCAAATCTGCTATTACGGCACATACTGTGATAGCTAAAACGGTTGATGGGCATTTGTACTCATTTGATTTGCAAAGTGGCAAACAAATATGGGTGGTCGAACACGGATCTCCGAATTTGATTTTAAAAGCCAGTTCTTCTCCGAAAATAATGGATGATCAGATTATTGTGGGCTATTCGGATGGTAAATTAGACGCGATTGATCTTGATACAGGTCATCTGACCTGGCAGCGTGGGATTGCGTACTCTAGTGGTTCAAGCGATGTTGAACGGTTGGTAGATATTGATGCTGATCCCATAATTCGCGGTAACATTGCTTATTTGGCGAGTTATCAAGGATACATTGGTGCATTTAATCTTGATGATGGTCATTTTATATGGTCGAAACGTGCTTCTGTGTATAAAAATATGGTGATTGATGCTCATACCCTTTATGTGGTGGATAGTAATGATGTGGTTTGGGCCTACGATCGGTCTTCAGGACAAGTCAAATGGAAACAAGCAGCCCTACGAGGGTATGGTATTACCGAGCCTGTTTTAATGGGGGCTCGATTGGTTGTGGGTGATAAGCGAGGTAATTTACATGGCTTGTCAAAAGCGACTGGGACACCAATAGGGCGAGATAATTTGGGCGCTGCCATCACTATTGCTCCAGCAAAAACAGGAGAGCGTCTCATTGTGATGACGAACAACGGCGTGTTACAAGCTTACCAGATTCAGACAATATCATGATACCCGTTATTGCCCTAGTTGGCCGTCCAAATGTAGGCAAATCTACACTGTTTAATCGTATCACGCGAACGCAAGATGCTTTGGTTGCTGATTTTCCGGGGCTAACGCGAGATCGTTTATATGGCGACGCTGTATTTGAAGATAAATCATATATCGTAGTAGACACCGGTGGGGTTGGGGTCGAGGACTTAGCTATTGATGCCCTGATGTCTAATCAATCTGC
Organism: Gammaproteobacteria bacterium; assembly: GCA_024742995.1. GTDB lineage: Bacteria > Pseudomonadota > Gammaproteobacteria > Legionellales > Legionellaceae. The sequence continues at coordinate 125,475 of JANSXK010000005.1, read as the reverse complement.
ATTGGCATTACGTGAAGCTGATCAAATCTTTTTTCTGGTCGATGCACGCGCTGGTTTGACTGCCGTGGATCGTGATATTGCTATGGAGTTGCGTAAATTATCCAAACCCATCTTTGTTGTGGTCAATAAAGTTGATGGCATGGATGAAGCAGTGGCTTGCGCTGATTTTCAATCTTTAAGTTTGGGGCCGATGTTTGCGGTGTCAGCAACACATGGTCGCGGGATGGCAGATTTATTGTCTGCAGCTACGGAGGACTTTGATCCTTTACAAGCGAGTATTTGTGATCCGAATGCGGTGGCCATCGCATTTGTGGGGCGCCCCAATGTTGGAAAATCTACGCTGATCAATCGTATTTTGGGTGAAGAAAGGGTGGTGGTGTATGATTTGCCTGGTACGACGCGTGATAGTATTTCGATTCCGTTTGAACGAGATGAGCAGCAATATACATTGATAGACACGGCTGGTGTTCGTCGACGCTCACGTGTGAATGAGAAAATCGAAAAATTTTCCATCATCAAAACATTACAAGCGGTTAAATCCGCACAGGTATGTTTGATGTTGATCGATGCCCGCGAAGGATTAACCGATCAAGACATGCATTTGCTTGGATTAATCATCGAATCTGGGAAAGCCCTGGTGATCTTAGTGAATAAATGGGATGGCTTGGACGATGATCATAAGCAACAAGTGCGTGATACCTTAGAGCGCCGTTTGCATTTTGCCAATTTCGCTAAGGTTCGTTTTATTTCAGCGTTGCATGGTAGTGGTGTAGGATTATTATTTAAAGATATTATGGAGGCATATGCTTCTGCAACCCAGGCGTTGTCTACACCAAAATTAACTCGTTTATTACAAGATCTTAGTGCCGCACATCAACCACCTTTAGTGAATGGTCGTCGTATCAAACTACGCTACGCACATACCGGTGGTCATAATCCGCCTATAGTGGTGATTCATGGCAATCAAGTTGCTGCTTTACCTGATACGTATAAACGTTATTTGGCCAAAGGATTTACTGAGCAATTGGGTTTGGTGGGTACGCCATTAAAATTGGAATTTAAAGGCAATGCAAATCCTTTTAAAGGGAAGAAAAACCAATTGACAGATCGACAAATCAAGCAACGCAAACGATTGATAAAACGTGCAAAAAGGCGTTAGAAATAGGGATTGCAATGGAACGCATCTTTCGAATACTCGTTGTCATGGTCTTATGTTTGATGTCAAGTCTAAGCCACAGCAGACATAGTTATTATAAGCTTTGGGGCTTGGTTACTTATAATAGTCACTACGAAAAATTGTTGTATATCCTCGCACCTGAACTTCGTTTGGTTGATAGACCCAATAAATATGATCAATCTTTATTTAATGCTGGCGCTGGTTATCAGGTATTACCACGTTTGCAAGTTTGGTTAGGACAAACCATCACTAATTTTGCGGATCGCGGGGGTATTGTTGAAGATGTATCCGCCAAAGTACGAGATGAGTACCGAATTTGGGAACAGATATTGTGGAGCCCATCGACCAACTGGGTCTTCAGAACTCGATTTGAAGAGAGACATTCTTTTAATAGTTCGAGATGGTCAATGCGTTTTCGTAACAGAACCTATTGGACCATCCCTTTCTCTGAGAAGGATGCATGGGCATTGAGTGATGAAGTGTTTATAAACGTCAAGAAAGTACCGTGGGTGAGAACAGGGACATTCAATGAAAATCGTGCGTATATAGGTATTGCGCATGCTTTCACGCATGATATTATTTTGAACATCAGTTATATGAATCAATATATCGCTAGGACATCACCGGGTATCGAAGACAATCATGCGATTGTCTTGAATCTATTTGTGAATATGTTTGACTAAGGGTTTTAGAAATCTGTCGGATTTGTTTTCCTACTACAGATTAAATATCAATGTGACCAGTTCCGCTCACATCTAATTAAATCAGCCACAAAGATTATGATAATTTTGATTCGTGATGCGCAACACGCTATAATAAGCACATGATTAGATCATTTAAACTCAAAGGGCTTAAACTTTTTTTTGAAAAAGGTATTTGTTCTGGCATTCAAGCAAAACATCGAGGTAAGCTTAGACTACAATTAAGTGCGCTGCAGACGGCACAATATATCGAGGATATGGATCTACCTGGATATAATTTGCATTTACTTAAAGGTCAGCGCAAGGACTTTTGGTCGATAACAGTGAATGGAAACTGGCGTATGACATTTGTTTTTGATGACGGCGATGCTTATATCGTCAATTATGAGGACTATCACTAATGAGTATGCATAACCCACCCCATCCAGGGGAATTTATTAATGAGACTTATATCATACCACTTAATATCAGTCTGAGATTAGCTGCTGAGAAACTTGATGTTTCTCCTTCAACTTTTTCAAGGCTTGTTAAATGTAATGCTGATATATCACCTGTGATGGCTTTGAAGCTATCTAAAGCATTTGGACGATCACCAGAAAGCTGGATGTTGATGCAGGCTGAATATGAGCTATGGGAAGCTAAGAAAAAAATCAACCTTAGTCGTGTGTCGGTGATTTATTCTTCTCGCCACGCGTAATTATCTAGGGCGTGTAGCGATCAGCGCCACTTGGTGGGGGGCGTAGGTTTAGAAATGATAGCAAGACGATTGCAATCAATACACCGACGGGTAAAATCAATAAAGCTTGCTGATAATCATGGAGCATGACGGGGCGTCCTGCATGTATTCTGTCTATGATGTAGCCAATTAAAGGTTGGAGGATGGGTGCAGTTACCAAACCCAATGTATTGGTTAGTCCAGTTGTTGTTGACAGGGCATTGGGTGGGGACAGTTCATTGGCAAATGTATATCCTAAAATATATGAGCCAGACATCAATCCCAATACCAGCATCATTCCCCCCATAAGATAGAGATTATGTACGGGAAGATAAATCACCATGAGTAACATTAATACGGTGGCGATACACGCACGAATGATCAATTGTTTACGTGATTTAACGATATTGGCAAGATAGCCAAAAATGGGACACGAGAAGCCGACACCGAGAATAAACATCGCGTCCATGATACTGGCTTGTCTGATCGTGCATTGCAATTTAATTTGCATAAATAGAGGCGCCCATAGTGCACCAAATACCATGACCAAACAAAAGGTTAAACCAATGAATAACCCATTGATCCATATGGGAATACTTGTAAATACAGATGTCACCTGTAGGGTTGAGAGCCTGCTTTTTTTAGGCGTATTTTTGGGGTTTGGAAGGTAGCGCCAACAGAGGAACGCAACCATACAGCATACGACAGCAGTCACATTCATAAATGCGCGCCATCCCCAATAATGTATCGCAGCACCTTGGCCAACGATACCCAGTACAGTGATGAAAAAACAAAACATCTCTGAAGCACCGATTAGGATTCCAAACAGTCGCTTGGGATAGTTTTGTCTCATCAAGTGTGTCAGACAAACGAAGGCGAAAGCGGACCCTACCGCGAGCAAGCCCCTACCAAAATATAACCCAACCAGACTGTGACTCGCAGCAAATATCAAACAGCCAATGCCGCATAATAAGGCACAACTTGTCATCAAAGGTTTGGGATTATACTTATCACATAGGATGCCCACTGGAATTTGCAAGCAGGTATAAATCAGGTAGAACATCCCGCTCAGTAATCCTGCAGAGAGAGCACCGAGGCTTAATTCTCGGGAGATAAAAGCAATGACGACACCAGATGATAATTGTAAGAAAAATTGTATTAAGCTGAACGCGGTACCGATGTACCAGATCAAAGGCTTAAAACGTTTCCAATCGTCAGTTAAATTATGCATGGTCGATTTTTACAAAGGTTGTGTGCAGCCATTTTTCAAGCGCATTCAGTGTCCATTTTTCAGCATTGGATTGATTGCGTGCTTTATACTCAATACTTTTTTCAGCTAACAGTCGGTCTGAGATTACCAGGCGATGTGGAATGCCAATCAAATCCGCGTCAGCAAATAATACGCCGGGACGTTCTGCACGATCATCTAGCAATACGTCGATGCCAAGGGTTTGGCACTGTTGATGTAGTTCTTCTGCTTTGGCTTTGACTTCTGGGCATCGGGCTTGATTGATGGGAATGATCACTAATTGAAATGGCGCTAGGGCTTTTGGCCACAGGATGCCACTTTCGTCGTGGTGTTGTTCAATTGCAGCAGCCACAATGCGAGAAATGCCTAAACCATAACATCCCATACGCAAGGTTTGCTGATTGCCTGATTCGTCAGTCACCACGGCATGCATGGCTTTGGAATATTTATCACCCACTTGAAATATATGACCGACTTCAATGCCACGACAAGATTGTAGTGAGCCCTGGCCATCGGGACTAGGATCACCATTTTGTACCGTACGTAGATCGGCTGTTTGTAATTGCTCATGGTCGTTAGGCCACGTGGCATGTTGGTAATGTTTGTCTTTTTGGTTGGCACCGCATGCAAATTCTGGCAAAGCAGCAGCGTGATGGTCGACCACAATGGGAATGGGTAAGGATATGGGCCCAATTGACCCAAATGGTACGTTAAGAGCTTGTTGTACAGCTGTTTCGTCTACCATACACAGGGGTGATTCAATCCAAGGATGTTTTGCTGCTTTGATGGGGTTTAATTTATCATTACCTCGTAAAACGAGAGCGACCAATGGGTGTTTTGTGCCAGCAACGATAAGTGTTTTTACCATTTGACTGGGATCTACTTGCAAATAGCTTGCCACATCTGCGATGGTTTTTTGTCCCGGGGTATCAACAAGCTGTGGGGTGCTTGTGTCTTGCGCAGGTGCTGGCTTGGGTGCCAAGCAAGTGGCTTGTTCAACATTTGCAGCATAGTCACTGTCAGTGCTATAAAACAGCAGGTCTTCACCTGCATCCGCTAAGACTTGAAATTCATGTGATACAGCACCACCGATTGCACCGGTGTCTGCTTCGACTGCACGGTATTGTAACCCCATTCGTTCAAATACTCGGCAATAAGTGGCGTACATTGTATCGTAGGTGTTTTGCAGACTTTCTGGCTCTAAATGAAAGGAATATGCATCTTTCATGATAAATTCTCTGGCGCGCATGACGCCAAATCGTGGGCGAATCTCATCACGGAATTTGGTTTGAATTTGATACAAAGTAAGTGGCAATTCTTTGTAAGATTGCACTTCTTGACGCAGAAGATCGGTGATAACTTCTTCGTGAGTAGGACCAAAGCAGTACGCGCGTTCATTAGAGTCGGTCATGGTGAGAAGTTGATCGCCATAAGCTTGCCAACGGCCGGTTTCTTGCCATAATTCAGCAGGTTGCACCGTAGGCATCAATAATTCCATCGCGCCAATATGATTCATTTCTTCACGTACGATCTGTTCGACTTTACGTAGTACGCGTAATCCCATGGGTAACCACGTGTATAACCCAGATCCCAATTTACGGATCATGCCGGCTCTAAGCATAAGTCGGTGTGAGGTGATTTCCGCTTCACTGGGTGTTTCTTTTAATGTTTTTAGGTAAACTTCTGAGGCGCGCATACTATTTTTTTTCATCCGTTGTTGTGTTTTGCAGCATGCGGTTCGCTGCGGTAATGGTTTTACTGAGTTTTTTGGTCAATTGCTCAGAATCAGGTGAACCTAATTGTTTGATAAACGGAGAAAAATCTTGGAAGCTAACATCTCCACTACTCACATCATAAACAGCACCTACAATACCGATTTCCTCATTATCAATCATGGTTGATAGAATTTGACTTTCATGATAAATAGAATGGATGGTATTCGCAATGTTCAATTGTGTGACTTTATAGATAAAGTGGCGGTTTTTACCAGATCGGTCTTGTTTTGTCGACGTTTCAGCCGCTATTGCTGGTTTGATTTTATCTAAGAGTTGGGTAATACAGCCTTTTCTGACGTTGTCACACGCGGCTTGAATCGCACCACAGCCTGTATGACCTAAGACGACAATTAATTTCGCGCCCACAACGTTACAGGCGTACTCCATACTGGCTAAGATATCTGTATTGACCACATTACCAGCAATACGTGCGCAAAATAAATCACCAAAACTCATATCAAAAATCGTTTCAACCGGGACACGGGAATCAATACAACCCAACACCACAGCAATAGGGTGCTGCGTGGTTGCTGTGTGTTCGATATCTGTTTTAAAACTACGATGAATACAAGTGTCTTCTTTAAATCGTGTGTTGCCTTCTTTCAGCAGGTTTAATGCCTGCTGTGGTGTAACGGTTGCTTGCACATCATAAGTGGTCACATTGATGAAATCGATATAATTATGGATTTCGTAATGTTCTTTGAAGCCAATTAGATTCAAAGCAATATGTTTGTTCGGGGCAAGTTCGGTGCTGAATTCTTTGATGAATTCAATAATTTCTTTATCAATAAAATCAGAATAACGCGCGTCAATGATTAATTGTGAGTTTTTTGGAATAGAATCTAATTCAGTGACCAAGGAGGCTTTATTCAAAAAGGTGGTTTGTTGCGGTAATACCAAGCGGTTGATGATCCCCTGTGGATAGTTTTCTTGGATAATATCCAAGCGTACTTGACTGTTGGATTTGAGAATAAAAAATAAGCTGATGATTAAGCCAAACAAAATACCAAATAGCAAATTGAAATATAAAATACAAATGACCGTGGTGAGGAAGGGAATAAAACGATCCCAACCTTGTCGGTATATCGAAGTGTAAATTTGGGGAGAGGTTAGTTTATAGCCCGTGTAAATTAAGACGCCGGCCAGTGAGGACAGAGGGATTTTATTCAATGCATTGGGGATGAGAATCATGGCCAATAGTATGAATGTCCCGTGAAGAATGGTAGCCATTTTGGTTTTAGCGCCAGTTTGAATATTGATAGAGGTGCGCACAATAACCGAGGTAATAGGTATGCCGCCAATTAAGCCAGCAATGATGTTGCCTATACCTTGCGCCACAAGCTCACGATCTTTGTTGCAGTAGCGATGTTTGGTGTCCAAACGCTCGCCTGCTTTGAGGTTGAGTAAATTCTCAAGTGAAGATACCGAGGCTAGTAAAAACGCAAGCAAATATACTTTTGGATTGGCCAAAGCAGACCAAGTAGGAGACTGCATTTGGGATAGAAAATCGCCGAAACCATTATGGATAGGAATTCTGACCAAATGAGGGCCAACTTGTGCCAGGGAAGAGTCGAACAACAAGAATAGTTCATTCACCAGTATACCTAGGACTACTACAATAAATGGTCCTGGCAGAGTACGGATCCATTTGCGTTTTGTGTTGCCAATATAAACCAAAATGAGTAAAGAACCGAGTGATAAAATCACCGCCCCTGTATTGATTTGTACAGTCAATTGTTCTAATGGCGCCAACGAAAAGCCTGAAGAAAGATCTAACAATTGAGTTTTTAAAGAAGATAGAGAGTGTGACAATGTGATGGCTAGAGGGATTTGTTTGACAATGATTAAAATACCGACCGCAGACAGCAACCCTTGGATGACATTGGCAGGCACATAATCAGCAATAAACCCTGCTTTAAAATATCCCATAATGACCTGATATACGCCTGATATAAACAAAGCCAGCAGGAAAGCATTAAAACCACCCAATTGGACAATCACCGAAAACACTACGGCGCTCATACCAGCGGCAGGTCCTGCGACACTGACGTGGGAGCCACTCAATCCGCCGACAAGGATGCCGCCAACGATACCACTTAAGATACCGGATAACAGTGGGGCGCCTGATGCCAACGCAATCCCCAAACATAAGGGAATGGCTATTAAAAAAACGACCACAGCAGAGACAAAATCAAATTTCAGATGACGTCGACGATAGATTTTGAATTTGCGCAGACCATTAGTAGCGCTTGGCATAAGTATTGTCATGATATGGAGAGTTCCTCTGTTAGCATATTATCGTGATTCTTTGAAGCCAGATTTGTAATGGCTTCACGCTCCAGATCTTTAAAATGCCATAAGTTTTGATCCATCAATTGGCTAGGTTTGATACTTTGTAACGCATGCAAAATGTTACTAGGAATTTTAGGATTGTCCACTGCCAATTGCTCAATAAGCTTGCCCACACGTTTACGCGCTAAATTATCTTGAGAACCACAAAGCGTGCATGGGATGATGGGGTATGCTTGTTCGTTGGCATACGTGATAATATCCCGCTCTTGGACATAGCACATCGGTCGAATCACAATATGTTTTTTGTTGTCGCTAAGCAATTTAGGAGGCATAGAACGGATGTCACCATTATATAAAATAGACATCAACAATGTGCGAATCAAATCATCTCGGTGATGACCTAAAGCAATTTTAGTGAAGCCATGTTCTTCAGCATAACGGTATATGATGCCGCGGCGCAAGCGTGAACATAAGGAACAATAGGTGTTGCCTTCTGGAATTTTTTCTTTGACGATGCTGTAGGTGTCGCGTGTTAAAATGTCGTACCCAATCTGGTGATCTTCTAGCCATTGTCGCAAGGTTTGATCGTCCCATCCAGGTTGGGCTTGATCAAGTGTAAATGCGAAGATACTGAATTTATTGCCCGAGCGTTTGCGTAGTAAATTTAAAATGGTGAGCAATGTGAATGAATCTTTGCCCCCTGACAAACAAACCATGACACGATCGCCGGTTTGGATCATATTAAAATCTGCAATGCCCTTGCCAATGTAATGCAGTAATTTTTTTTCAGTAGCAGATGACAACATGATTGAAAATTCACCAAAATATCGCTTGGGTAGCCTATTCTATCATAATTATACGGGGAGGAAAGCGGAATGTGTGATTGCGTCAGGAACTGAGGTTGTGAGGTGCTAGGATGCAATTGTATGATTATCATCCTAGCTTGGGTTCGAAATACGCATATGTCGGTACGGATCCTTCCGTTTTATTTGATATGGCTTTAGGCGGAGTTTTAGCTGACGTGTCTGTGTTTTTCACAGCCTGTTGTAGTGCGCGTTCCATGGATACAATACCTTCTTCCATTTTTTCCCATCCTAAAATATCTAAATCACGTTCTTGATAAGTTTGAGCAAATTCAAAGACAAGATGTCGATTGGTCCATACACTCCATAAATCATTTTGTAACGCATACCTAATCTTATTTTGAGTATTCAAATAGCGTTGTTTATATTCATTTGATTTGTTTAGTCTTTCCACTTTAATTTTGCATTGACCTAAATATGACAGATGCGATTGCGCTTCTAGCAGAGACACTGGTTTTAGCTCAAGAATGGCTATGAGTCTTTCTTGTATCAGAGGCGAGAGAGAGGTGTTTTCCATCAATTGCTGTAGTTCACTTACAAGCGCATCAATGTTACGCATGGCCTCTTCTAAATCTGTTTGGATGGCTTCATTGAGGTGTTGTAATTTTTTCGTTAGTCCACGAGAAAATATAGGCAGTTGTTGGGCCTTTTTTTGTTTTGATATCTCAAGAAGAATTGTGTGCACAGATTTTTTTAATACAGGTGGAAGACCTTCTTCACTCTTTGCTATGGCATAGGATATTTCTTGGCGCAAAGTACCCATAGTTTTTTCATGAGATTGTTGCACCTTATCTTTACGTTTTTCATATATATTTTGAGCGATTTTTTGCGTAATGAGATCATCTATCGCAGCAATAAATGTATCTTGTTCCGCGCAAATAGCTTCTAGTTCCTCGGGATGGGCTTCCATCATTGTGAAGTAGTGCTGTCGAAAGTTTAGATCATCCGCCTCGTTATCTGTATCTATACTATAAAAGAGTGCTGCTTCTAGCGATAAAACATACGAAGGTGGCAGGTCAAGCTTCTGAACAAAGTCGATGTCGAAACGATTGGCCAGTACATTACCGTGTCTTTCACTATCGGCAATTGTAAAGGTAATGGTATCGTGCGTATCGATGGCTTGTAACGCTGCATCTACATTGTCTTCAGTGAGTACTGTTGTGCATGCGATGGTTTGCCTGATACCAAGCGCTTTAACCAAAGTCGCTTTATCGGTAAAACAAGCCTCATATTTTGCAGCACAAATGTCCAGCCACCGCTCGCGCTGTTCAGCTGTAGAATAACGATAAGGCAAGCCCATCTCTCCAGAGAATCAAAGATTTTTATTATAACACATGGGTATTAAAATGTACAACATGTTTTTATTTTAAATAAAAAGAGCGTATTCTTACAGGATTAGGATGTTCTAACAGCTACAAATCATAATGTTTTCATTGCTTCCATCTTTTGAATGAGTTTTTGGGTCGCGTTCAATTGGCATGCTGGATTAGCTTTATTGATTGCCAACTCTGACACGCGCGTGGTTTCAAGCCAAGAATTAATTTCTTCTAAATCCATGACATTTAAAGTGCCGGCAAAATACTTCAGATTCATGGTTGATAAGATAAGCGCGTATTGATCTGAGGCCAATTGTTGTTGTGCTTCAAATAATCGTTGCTGTGTTATCACCACGTCTGTCATGGTGCGTGTGCCGACAGCGTATTGTGCTTCAACACTTTCGGTGGAATTTTGCTGTGAAATCACAGTTTGGCGGTCGGCTTTGACTTTCTCAATACCTTGGATAACCGTATTAAAATGAATATTCGAATTGACCACCACATCGCGATACGCTTTTTCCATTTGGTGGCTAGAAGTTTGGAAATCAAAAGAGGCTTGCCGTGTTTGGGAGGCAACCAATCCTCCTTGGTAGATCGGGAGCGAGGCATTTAATGAAATGGAGGAAATCATTTGTTCTTGTGGTATAAACAAATCGTTCACCAGGGAGTCGGCATCGCCTCCTTCGTGGGTGCTGCTATTATAATGGGTGTCTGCGACATTGCCTTGGATGGTAAATACAGGCCAATTACCTGCAGATGCGGCTTTAATCTTTTCTCTGGCTGCTTGTAGGGCATATTTTGCTGCATACAGGCTATAATTTTGCTTGAGTCCGGCACTGATCCACTCATCCACAATTGCTGGCTCAGGTTTGATGAGAGGGATCCTATTATTACGCAATACCGCAACATGCTTGTACGTATGATTGGTAATCAAGCTTAATTTTTCGTTTTGATTGACCAGATTATTTTGATCGCCAATCACTTCGGCGACAGACTGGTCAAAGGCCGATCTGGCTTCATACACAGCCGTAATAGCGTCAAGTCCAACATTAAAGCGCTCTTGCGCCTGGTCTAATTGTCGTTTGTTTGCTCTTTTTTTTGCTTGAGAAAACGTTAGCGTGTCTCTTGCCAGTAATAAATCCAGGTAGGCCTTGGTCGTTCGCATCATTAATTGTTGGGCATTATCGTTGAAGGTAGCAAGCGCTGATTTGACCCCGGCGCGGGCTTGTTTCACTTTTTCCCAGGCGGCATAATTGAATACAGTTTGTGATGCATTAACAGTCCACTTGTCCCCGTTGTAGGTTTGTTCAACGACAAATACACCTGCATCGACCGATTGATTATTACGTCCAATTAGGGCGGTCAGTGTGAGTTGTGGCAGTAATTGTGCCCAAGCCTGGGGCAGGGTTTCGCTTTGTGATAAAAAAGTACTGTAAGCGGCTTTAAAAGAGGGATCATTATCCAAAGCCTGATGATAGACATCCATTAGATCTGCACAAAATCCTTGGCTGGAGAGCAGTAATCCGATAAGAAAGCAGCGAACCCGATCCATTGGCATGCAAAATCCTAAAAAACAAACGGTTGATGACACTGTTTATTGATGAGAGACGGGACATTCGTTTCAAATATAGAACGATGTGTCCACTGGCCTTCATGATCAACTTGATGCAAATTGCCTTCCATAATAGGTGCTGTGCCAAGAATCGTAAAGATTTTTCCACCTAAAAGTACTTGCAGCTTTAAGGTGTCGGTCAAATTTTTTATACCACCGGTGAGTACAACAATATCGTAGGGCGCTTTGTCGACCCAACCCTGACAACCATCGCCAGTAATGAAATCTATATTGTGACATCCTACGGCTTTACAAGATTTTTTTGCCTTAGCGGTGAATGCTTCGAAATAATCAATGGAAAGCACGTGCTGCGCAGCATTACTTAATAGAGCAGTTAAAAATCCCGTACCAGTCCCAATTTCTAACACTGTTTCATGGCCTTGAAGTTGCAATGCTTGCAGCAATGAGGCTTCTTCAAGGGGTGTGAACATACATTGATCGTGATCCAATGGAATATGCATGTCTGAATACGCGAACGCTTGATAAGCAGGGGGAACGAACGCATCTCTTGGGATGGTTTCGTAGAGATCTAATATGGCACCATCGGTTATATCTCCAGTGCGCAATTGTTGCTTGATCATATTGGTTTGGGCTGTTTGTTTGTCCATTTTAACCTTGAAAATACGATTGAAGAAGATATTTTAGCAAGAATTCATGAATTTCACAGCAGAATTTGCTATTATTAGCCCCAGTTTAGGTGGAGTTTTTATGTCACAGTATATTTTTACCATGAATCGGGTGTCGAAGACAGTAGAGAATCAACGTGTGATTCTGAAGGATATCTCTCTGAGTTTCCTACCTGGTGCGAAAATTGGGGTTTTAGGCCTGAATGGCTCTGGGAAATCGACCTTGTTGCGGATTATGGCAGGGGTCGACCGACAGTTTGACGGTGAAGCGCGTTCGCAACCTGGGGTGAAGATAGGCTATTTGCCACAAGAACCTATTGTTGATATGGATAAAACCGTACGTGAAGTTGTAGAAGAGGGTGTACATGAGATGAAAGTCAAATTAGCACAATTTGACGAGATCAGTATGCGTTTTGCCGAACCCATGAGTGATGATGAGATGACCGCCTTACTTGCAGAACAAGGCGAATTACAGCACGCCATTGAAAGTGGTGGTGGTTGGGATTTGGATAGAAAGCTAGACGTTGCTGCACATGCGTTACGATTACCCGATTGGGATGCCACCATGGAGGTATTATCGGGTGGTGAGCGGCGACGCGTGGCTTTGTGTCGCTTATTGCTTTCTAGTCCGGATATGTTGTTATTAGACGAACCGACCAACCATTTGGATGCAGAAAGTGTGGCATGGTTGGAACAGTATTTAGAAGAATTTTCTGGCACTGTGGTTGCCATTACTCACGATCGGTACTTTTTAGATAATGCTGCAGAGTGGATTTTAGAGTTGGATCGTGGCGAAGGTATTCCTTACAAAGGCAACTATACCGCATGGCTTGAGCAAAAAAATGAACGTTTGTCTCTTGAGAAAAAGCAAGAAGCATCACATATGCGCGTGTTAAAAGCAGAATTGGAATGGGTCCGCAGCTCGCCTAAAGGTCGACATGCCAAATCCAAAGCCCGCTTAGCGCGTTTTGATGAAATGAACTCTAAAGACTTTCAAAAACGCAATGAAACCAATGAAATTTACATCCCACCAGGAGAACGTTTGGGGGATGTGGTCTTAGAAGGCAACGATTTATCGAAACGCTATGGCGATAAAGTATTATTTGAGCATTTGAATTTCAGTTTGCCCAAAGGTGGGGTGCTGGGTATCATTGGTCCCAATGGCGCTGGTAAATCCACCTTTTTAAAACTATTGATGGAAAAAGAAACACCAGATGCAGGTCAGGTTCGCGTTGGAGAAACCGTGCAATTGGCCTACGTGGATCAAATGCGTGATCATTTGGATGATAACCATACGGTTTGGGAAGAAATTTCTGATAAACAAGATATTATTCAAGTAGGGTCTTTTCAGATGCCTTCCAGGGCATATGTGGGCCGTTTTAATTTCAAAGGTCCCGATCAACAAAAGAAAATGAGCCAATTATCTGGTGGAGAGCGTAACAGAGTACATTTGGCCAAATTGCTTAAGCGTGGTGCGAATGTATTACTACTCGATGAGCCCAGCAACGACTTAGACGTGGAAACTCTGCGTGCGTTAGAAGAGGCGGTATTGAATTTTCCCGGTTCTGCTGTGGTGATTTCGCATGATCGCTGGTTTTTAGATAGAGTATGTACGCATTTGATGGCATTTGAAGGATCAGGTCGTGTGGTATTTATGGAAGGCAGCTATACCGATTATGAAGCTGACCACCAAAAACGTACGGGAGATCAAGGTGGTACGCCACAACATAAATATCGGCGGCTAGAGGATTAATGCGTATGTTAAAACGTTGTATATGGTTATTGATGTGCGGTGCAATGATATTAAGTGGTTGTGTGCAATATGATGAGTCCACTTATATTACGGATGATTATGGCGTCGTGCATCACAGGCAACATTACACCTTAGATAAACGAGGACGTGATCATTTTCCTCTGAAAATTCGACCCCGGAGGGTAAAAGTGTTTGTTTTCGATCCTAAAGTCGCTGCTTGGGCCGCTTATGATAAGAATGGTGATCGGGTGATGACAGGGAGTGCTTCTGGTGGTAAGGATATTTGTGAAGAGGATGGCAAGTCTTGTCGTACCGTGACCGGGTCGTTCCGTATCTATGCCAAACGTGGTTTGGATTGCAAATCAGGAGAGTACCCCGTAGAAACCGAAGGTGGTGCCAAAATGCCGTATTGCATGTATTTCTCTCGTGGTTATACTATTCACGCTGGTTATGCTGTGCCTCCTTATAATGATAGCCATGGATGTATCCGTGTTTTACCGTCAGCAGCAAAATGGTTAAATGAGGAATTTGCGACGATCGGCACACGGGTGGTGGTACTCTCGTACGAAGATGAAAATGGCGATGGTGATTGGCTACAATCTCATACGAGTAGTTAGGGCTTCAAATAGGATTTGAGATGGCTAGCGATGAAATAAGCAATAAAATTTTACGATATTTCCCTACAGAAAAAACCAAACGTTTTAATATTCAAACGAGACCCTTGATCACTATTGCTTCTGGGGTGTTGTTGGCTGTATTGGGTTGGTTTCATATTATCCCACAAGCCGTGGCCTGCTGGGTGGCCGCGACATTTGTATTAGATAATGTGGCTTTGACACCCATCATCACAGCGTTAAAGGCACAAAATAACTTACAGAATGAACGTAAACAGTTCAAGGCCAAGGTCATGCTTGCTGTGATTGCTTTGACATTGTTGGCGGGTACATTATTAGGGTACTTTGTTTTGGCGCAAACGCCGATGGTGATGAAGCTATTATTTGATTATATTGCGCTCACGGGATGCTCTCCTTTGCTGATTTCGATTGGTTCAATGATTGGGGCTTATATTTCACATGCTACCCATAAAATCCCACTGTTTTGGGCTATTTTTGCTGGGAGTTGTCTTGCCTCAATGGTCGCTCTTCCTGTGCCACTGATATTGGAAATGGTGTATTTTTCAGCAGTAGCTACTGCTTTTTTGGCTACGATTATTACGAAGCAAACTTTGCGGGTCTATTTTAAAAAACGCTATGGTGATTCTAATGCAGATGGTTATGGAACAATGCGATCAAAGACAGACCAAGATGCATTCATTGCAGGCCAGGCAAAGAAACTTGGCGTATCTCCGCAAGAATTTACTGCAATAACAACACTTTGTCGTGAACGAATCGCTGAACAAAGGAAAAAATCGAATCCTTGGACGCGTTTTATGCTCTATGAGGTCCATATTACGAATTCCTATAAAGACATCCTCTTACATATGATGGGCAAGCTTTCATCCCAGGAAGTAGAAATCACCAAAGACTTGATTGCTCAAACAAGATTTCCTTATAGTGTGACAAATACGAAGGGGAATTGCGAACAAGTAACGCTTGCCTTGAGAAAAGGGACATTTTTTAAACCTGATTTTGAAGAAAGAATGTTGGTTCATCGAGTTAAAATTGCAGATGGGGGTGGGATCGATCCTGATACGTCGAAGCCATTTAACAAGGAGACTGAAATAGATGCTTTTCCATTTTGGTCTCCTGAGTATTCGGGACGACAATTACGAGCAGGCAGCACTCGTAGGATTTCATATAGTCCGAAACATTTTTTACTGACTGATGAGACAAGCGCGTCACCTCAGGTTATTAAAGACGGTAGTGCTAAAGATGATAAGGGTAAATTCCTGGTTCCTTGGTTATGAGTCAGTGGTGGTCATACATGATGTCCTAAGACTTTTTCGTTTGCGCCGGTGCGTTTTCTAATTTTGGTGTGGCAATTATTTGTACAATACCTAATTCCGTAGATGATTTTTTGGTAACCACCATGACCACTGATAAAGACTGCGTTAGTTTCTCTTGAGCATTTTGGTACACCACACTCAAAGGCACTGTGATGCGCCATTGATTCTCTTTGACCAGATTCACTTCAGATTTTCCTGTGACCCGACTGCTGACATTCAATTTTTGAGCCTTGATCGTTAGTAAATTGCCAGATTGTTTCAGGGCATCATTGAA
The DNA here is from genome assembly GCA_024742995.1 of Gammaproteobacteria bacterium. Lineage (GTDB taxonomy): Bacteria > Pseudomonadota > Gammaproteobacteria > Legionellales > Legionellaceae. The sequence goes on along the minus strand of JANSXK010000005.1, from coordinate 109,177 downwards.
CCCTGTCCAGCCTTTGTCGGTGAAACAAGGTTTGAGCGTTTGTAATTGTGCATCAAGCTTATCAAAATTATAATCAAAAGACCGTCTGGCAGCGTATTGTCCCCATTGCGCTAATTCTGTATCAGAGACGGGTTCGGTGGTCGAAAATTTATAAAAACAGTTCATGGGCATTAAGGGCCTTACCACCGCGACTGGAGTGGGCGCTGGTGTTGCTGTGTGGGCCGTGGCAGCTGGTGTGGTCGCTGTCTTGGTGTTTGTCTTCGTTGTTGATTTTGCTGTTTTGTTTTTGGATGTTTTGGTGGTTTTCTCGGAATGTTGTTTGGCAGCATAAATATCCTGGCCAATCATGGATAAGGCTATCATAGTGAGTGTGAGTATTTTTTTCATAGAATGTCGTCCTTACAATCGATGATTTATTACCACTAGGCTAGCATGTCTGCTATGATGCGCACAATACGAAATGCTACTGAGAAATAAAATGTTTGTGATCACAGGAGGAGGACGTGGTTTGGGTCGTGCATTGGCCTTGGCTTTGGCTGAACGCGATCATGCGGTATTGATTATTGGACGTAGTGAACAACACCTCAAAGCGACAGCGGCATGTTCTCCTTTGATTGAATATATTTGTGCCGATGTCAGCACTGATGAGGGGCGATCGGCAGTTGTGAGCTTAGTGGCTGCAAAGTCAATGATTCAAGGGTTGATCCATAATGCGGGGGTGATTGAGCCAATTGCTAAAATGCAAGATGTGAATCGTGACGCTTGGCGTGCGTGTCTCACCACCAATCTCGAAGCCCCTTTATTTTTGACGCAAGCATTGTTGCCTTATTTAACGTCATCACGTGTGTTGCATATTGGCTCAGGCGCTGCCTATTTCCCTGTTTCTGGCTGGAGTGCTTACTGTGTGTCGAAAGCTGGATTGTCTATGCTCACTCGTTGCTGGCAGTTGGAAAACCCAGCATTAGTGATGACTTCGGTGATGCCTGGCATTATTGATACCGATATGGTGGCTATGATTCGAGCTGCAACTGAGATGGATGATGAAAAGCTTGAGTTTTTTGTGCGCTTGAAAGAAAAAGAACAATTAGTAACGCCTGAAACGGTGGCACATTTTTTATCGTGGTTGTTATGCGATGTATCGATAGATCACTATGTTTCAAAAGAATGGGATATTTATGATACCGCTCACCATTCACAATGGTTGCGTGCACCGCATGTGGTTCCGGTGATAGAGGGATAGCTTGATGAAAAACGAACTGACTTGGCGCTGTGTGGTATTGAGTATTTTATTGACGTTGTTATTGGCCATGTCTAATGCTTATTTGGCATTGAAATTAGGGATTTTAACTTCAGCATCGATTCCGGCTGCCATTATTTCCATGGGTGTATTGCGCCTGTTTAAAAAAGCCAATGTTTTAGAGCACAATTTGGTGCAAACAGCTGCATCGGCTGGGGAGGCGATTGCTGGAGGCATTGTTTATACTATTCCAGCGCTGATTATTATTGGTTACTGGCATCATTTTGATTATTTGACTAATGTATTGATAGCACTCTCAGGTGGTATTTTAGGCGTATTATTTTCTATTCCATTACGTCGGATTTTGGTCAATGACGCAAATTTGGCATTTCCTGAAGGAAAAGCCATTGCAGAAGTTTTAATCTCTTCTAAAGAATCCATAGGTTTGATGGATATCGTGTATGGCGGCATCCTTGGGGGCCTACTTGAATTTGCGCAAATGGCTTTGAAAGTGTTGGCTTCGGGTTGGACCTTATGGTTCACAATCAAGCGTTATATCGTTTGTCTTGGTCTGGGTTTTTCAGCCACGATGATTGGAGCAGGCTATTTGGTGGGATTTGACATGGCTTGCAGCATTGGTTTGGGCGCAGTGATTGCCTGGTTTTTGGCTTTGCCAGCATTGTCTGCAGTGTACCCCCATTTTTTAATGACGGCACCACCTGCCATTGCTGGACCTGAATTGTGGAACCAGGAATTACGTTATCTGGGCATTGGCGCCATGTTATTTGCTGGTATTTGGACATTGTTTTCTTTGATCAAACCATTAGCACGCAGCATGCGTATATCGTTGCAAGGGATGAAAAAATCTGCAACCCATGCCAAAACAGATCAGGATTTGCCCTTGACTGTATTGATCATCGGGACAGTTGTCATGACGGTGGTGCTCATTGCTTTGCTAAATCATATATTACCGATCCATCAGATGGGTTTTGCTGATTCTTTCAGTTTGAGCATCACATTAACTGTTGTGGTTTACATTGTAGTGGTGGGCTTTATCTTTTCTGTCATCACGGCTTATTTTTCTGGTATGGTCGGCGTAACGGCCAGTCCGGGTAGCTCGGTTGTGATTGCAGGGATTTTATTTGCAGCCTGGATGCTCTTGTCGCTGATGACTTCCGTATTGCCTTTACCTCTGGATACAAGCCAGATTGCAGCCGCACAGGCCGTGGTGATTGTGATTGCTTCTGTGGTGACCGGGATCGCTGCCATTGCCAATGACAATAGTCAAGATTTGAAAGTGGGGCAATTGGTAGGAGCCACGCCTTGGAAACAACAATTGATGTTGTTGTTGGGGGTGGTGATTTCTGCTTTGGTGATTCCCCCGGTGATGCAACTGTTGTTCGATGTCTATGGGATTGCAGGCGTGATGCCGCACCCTGGCATGGATATGAGTAAATCATTACCCGCACCAACTGCTGCGATGCTCGCAGCGCTCACGAATGCCGTGTTTTCACATGGACTACCATGGTCAGTGATGTGTGGTGGTGCCTTTGTGATTTTAGCTTTGATTGCATTGCAAAAATTATTCAAATTTGATCGTGTATGGCATCTGTCTTTGCTTGGCGTGGCCATTGGCATGTATCTTCCGATTACCACATCCATGGGCCTCTTTTTGGGTGGTATGATCGCGAAATTAGCCGAGTGCCGTTTGGAGAAAAACAATCAAGATCCGATGAAAACGTTTGTTCGCAAACAAATAGGCACGCGGGTGGCGTGTGGTTTGGTGGCGGGATCTGCTTTGATGGATGTTTTCTTAACGATTCCTTTTTCAATCCAGCGTAGTCCAGATGCACTGCGGGTAGTGTCTGAGGTTTGGGAACAGCATATGGGGGTCGTTTTGAGTGTGATCATGACTGTGATCTTAGGGATGTGGATGATTCGACGCGTATTGAGGAGTGAAGTATGAAAACCATTATTGTGATTCCGGCACGCTATGGTTCCACACGTTTGCCTGGTAAACCATTGGCTTTGATTGCCGGCAAAAGCTTGTTGCAACGGACTTGGTCCATCGCAATGGCAGTGAAGCATATTGAAGGCGTTTATATTGCGACAGATGATGAACGGGTGAAAGCGCATGCAGAAGGGTTTGGTGCACAAGTTATTATGACGCCAGTGGACATTCCGAATGGCACCGAACGTGCATTTCATGCAGCCTCTGCGTTGTCATGGACACCAGATATTATCTTGAATTTACAAGGTGATGCTGTACTCACACCGCCATGGGTGATTCAAACGCTGGTAGACAGTATGTTGGCTGATGCGACGATTGGTTTTGCAACCACTGCAGTACGTTTGAAAGTTGAACAATATCAGCAAATGATGGATTCAAAGCGCGATGGTGAGGTGGGCGGCACGACCGTAGTGTTTGATAAACAACACCATGCCTTATATTTTTCTAAAAGTTTGATTCCTTTCATGCGTAAAAAACTCGAAGATCCCTTGCCGGTATTTCGGCATATCGGCTTGTATATCTATCGTTACGATGTGTTGAAGCAGTATTTGGCTTTACCCCAGACCGAATTAGAACAATTAGAAGGCTTGGAACAGTTACGGGCGTTGGAACATGGGATCCCCATCAAAGTCGTTGAAGTTGATTACCGAGGTCGCACCCATTGTGCGGTCGATAGTCAGGCCGATGTGGATTATGTGGAGCAATTGATTGCCAAAGAAGGGGAATTATTAGGAGAATTATCATGATCCTTGTACTCGCACGACACGGCAATACCTTTCGACCTGATGAATCAGCCTATTATGTGGGCAGTCAAAATGATTTGCCGCTGGTTGAGAAAGGTTTGGCACAAGCTCAGCAAATGGGTCAGGCACTATCAGGCCAAGCTGATAATCTGGTTGCGGTATATACGGGGCCGCTCCAACGGATGCAAGCCACGGCGAAATACGCATTGGCAGCAATGGATTGTCCATTACAACCTGTGATTGACACGCGTTTGAATGAATTGGACTACGGACTTTGGAGTGGCTTAACCTCCCAAGAAGTGCGCGAAAAATTTGGTGATGAAGATTATGAAGAGTGGGAACGTCAATCGTTATGGCCAGCTCAAGGTGCTTGGGGGGAGTCAGAACCAGAGGTGATTGCTAGGATACAAGCTTTTGCAGCTGATTTGGCGCAACGTTATACGGCGAAGGACAAAGTGTTGGTTGTAGCCAGCAATGGGTGCTTACGCTACTTTTTACATTTGGTCCCCCACGCGTTTGAGCAGAAAATGACGCAGGGCCAATTGAAAATCGCTACCGGGCATTTATGCCAATTACAGTATGATGCAGGCGCGTGGTCCGTAGAGTATTGGAATCAATCTCCCAACGATATCGCGTCTTGATGTTGATCAAAGTAGACGGATGAGGGACGTTCCAAAAGAACGCTGCTGAGGATCAAATAGGTTTCAGCAGCGACAGGACAATAATCAATTACTTCTCCAATTTCTGATGCTTGCGGTTTCGCATACATTTTTTGACCAGAAAATATAGGTGCTGCGGTTTCAATGTAATAGGATTTGACTTCGTGCTTTAATTTGGCGCGATAATGCATCCGCGCAATCACTTCTTGGCCTTTATAACACCCCTTGTTAAAACTGAGGTAGGGTGTATCTTGTAATCCCAAGCGATGCGGCAAAAATAGACCCCGGGTATTAGGATAGAGACTGAATCGAGGTTGCTGTAATTCTAGATAATGCCAAGCCAACGAACCGCGGTGTTGTGTCGGCGGAAATTGCGCTAAAAGCGCATCTTTATGCGTGGTATCAAGCATGATAATAAAGAGCTTATCGCTGATCGCATAACAATAGCTATCCTCTGTTTGTTGGCTTTCCCAAGCCGCGGTGGGTACCTTTATGTCTACATGTTTAGCCGAAGGTGTGTAATATCCCAAAAAGCTAAAGCTGGGATTAGGTTTTAAGGTAACACGTGAAAATAGCGCTGCCTTACTTAAAGCGCTTGCAGTGAGCTCCAGCAAATCCTGGGGCAGGATCAAATGTACGCCTTGCCATTGGATGACATCCAATAAGGCCATCAAACGTCCCTGCAGATTGCATATTGCCCCCGGGCGCATTTGGTTTGCAGTCACGTCGTTCAAATCAGAGCTGATTTGGCCTTGCAAAAATGAAAGCGCATTGTCTCCCATGATTTCTAACGCACTTAAGTACGCCAAATCAAAGACAAAGGGTTGATCAGAGTCGAAGGACAGTTCTTCTGTCAGCGGATGAATGGCGGTATACGCACGCTCATTCAATGTGTAAGTTCTATTTGGCTTCATAAGCATCCGAGTATATACTCCCCAACATGGATATCAATAGCAAATTTCAACTTGGTGCTTTGACGCTGCAGAATCGTTTGATACAAGGTCCGCTTGCGGGGTTTTCTTGCGCGCCTTTTCGACGCATGTACAGCCTTTTTCAACGTCCAGCTTATTGTGTCTCAGAAATGATCTCAGCGCACGATTTATTATGGCGTCAACCCCCTCGTTTTGTGTACCGTGATCCTGCAGAAGGGATTTTGGCCTATCAGCTGAGTGGTCATGATCCTGATGTGATGGCGAAAGCTGCTCAGTATTTGGAGTCTATTGGGGCAGATTTGATTGATATCAATTGTGGTTGCCCCAAAGCAAAAATACGTAAAAAAGGGGCAGGATCGGCATTACTGGCCAAGCCTGATCGTATTATCCGTATCATTGAAGCCATGAAATCACGAATTCATATTCCTGTAACGGCCAAGATTCGTCTCCAAAATACGCCAGAAGATGTGCAATTGGCCAAAGCGATTGAAGAAGCGGGGGCAGATGGTTTGGTTGTTCATGGACGTCGTTGGCAAGATGATTATGATGTGTCATGCAATAGGCAACAAATTGCCGCTATCAAGCAATCAATCAGTATTCCCGTGATTGCCAATGGCGATATCACGGATGCTGCGTCGTTACAACAAATGATTGAAGCCACAGGATGTGATGCTTATATGATTGCCCGCGCAGGCACAGGGCGACCGTGGTTGTATCAGGACTTAGCGGTGTCGGAACTGGACGAAAGTCGACTGGAAACTGTTGTAAGCCTATCGCAACTCGACGTAAGGTTACAGAAACGCAACGCAGTGTTTTTTCAACCCAATATGTCAGACTGCGTTGACTTTTTCATGCTGCATTTGCAAGGTTTGGCGCAATTACAAAATGAACATCAGGCTGTACTGCAAAGCAAAACATTGGTGCGTTATTACTTGAAACCTTGGTTGTCGCGAGATCAGCTGCAGACGTACTATACCCTTGACGACCTCAGTAAAATAGAACAGTATCTACGAATTTCTAGTCGAGCATATGATGAATCTTAAAGAACGCAAAGCAAAAATCCGCTGGCAAAGTCGGCGTGGCATGTTGGAATTGGATGTTATTTTAGGACGTTTTGTCGAGACGCATTTGGAAGCGATGCCTGAGAGCGAGCTTGATTTGCTGGAAATCTTGCTGGATAACACCGATCCTGATTTATATGCGTGGTTGATGGCCTATGAAACCCCGAGCAATAAGGAGATTGCAGATTTTGTCACTCTTATTCGATCGCAATATTCCGCTTGATTCTTCAGCAGACTATCGCCGTTTGGGCGTGATTGTGTCTTTCTGTGCGCTCATCAGCTTATACGTGGCTGATTTGCCGGCAATCCTCAATGTAGGATTAAGTATCTGGATGTTATACGCGCTATGGCGGTTGCTTGTGGCCGCAAAACCACATCCGAGCTTATCCAGTCTAAATTTTCAACAAAAACGATGGGTTTTGGATTATCAAGATGGAAATCATCTGACGTATGAAAGGGTTCAGATTGCTGTGGACAGTGGATTTTTTTTATTACTGCAGTTTTCCGGGATCTCAAAATCACGTTGGGTTGTTGTTTTTTATGATCAAATGTCCCTGGCTGATTTGCGACAATTTAATAGAATGCACGCTATTTTGTCGTGAATGCAGCCAGGAGACAGGGTTTCTATTGGGTCAATGTCCACTGGATTTCTATGGGAGATTGATCATACGCCCGTCCGCTGTTGTTACGCGTTTCTTTAAATGTTGCGTGTAGATCGTGTTCTACGTCAAATACTTTGCTGTGAGAAAAATACATCCCTTGAAATTGTTCTATACGTGTGAAAAGTGTAATGGATTGATTACCACAAGCGTAGGTGAGTACAATCCACTTGTCTTTGTGGAACCCTAGCCGATAGGGCTCAGATCGCAATGAGAATTTAATGCTTTGATCATGATAAATAGCGTCAGGTATACTTGTGTAATCCGAGACATGGCCGTAGAGAATCGTTTGTTTTTCCAACAAACAATCTTTGCCACTATCGTTCGCGATCTTAATATTGACTTGATCGGGCGATGCCCAAATACCTGTGGAACAAAAAATTAAGCCAATTAATAATATTTTTTTCATATTTTCTTCCTTCAAAAGCGTCTTTATTAGTAGGTTAGGGTCCAAAAAATCTTTGGGTAATCCGTACTAAATCTCATAGTGAATTTACCGAGATTGAATTTTTTAACTGTTACTTGAATATTTTGTGCATCAACGATATGCCCATGAGCGTAAATAGTATCACCATCTGTAAAAAACGTGGCTTCCTGATCAGCGCCGCAAGCGTAGGTCAATAGTAGTGATTTATCAGAGAAACGAGTTCCTCTCATCATAAAAGATTCTGTTTGATAGGGAGGAATCACTTGGGGGATAGCAGTATGATCAGAAACGTGACCGTATAAAATCAAAGATTTTTTTAACACACAGTCTGATGCACCAGAGTTGGTAATTTTAATCAACAGTTGATCAGGTACGGCCCAAATTGCGGCAGAACATAAAAGTAAACAGCCTAATAATATTTTTTTCAAAATAGATACTCCGAAATAGGGTGCATATTAAATAGAACAACAGTGTACATTGAGATTCAAAAATAATCAATAAATTTGTTTTTTGTCATCTTTGTTTGTATGGTGACCTTAATTTAAATTCATACCTGTCCCCTTGAAAATTTATTTTTCGTCCTCACATTAGTTTCGAAGATAATTTTTTAAAGGAATCACAAATGGCTAAGAAACAAGAAACCATGGGTTTTCAAACTGAAGTCAAAAAAATGTTGCATTTGGTTGTACATTCTTTGTATAGCAATAAAGAAATCTTTCTCCGTGAATTGATTTCTAACGCGTCTGATGCTTTGGATAAACTAAGATTTTTAGCATTGTCCGATGCGAGCTTATATGAAAAAGACTCTGATTTGAAAATCTCTATTACCTTCGATGAAAAGAATAAAACATTGACCATTGCGGATAATGGTATCGGTATGTCTTGGGACGAAGCAGTGACAAATTTGGGTACGATTGCAAAATCTGGTACGGAAGAGTTCATCAGTCATTTGACTGGGGATCAAGCCAAAGACTCTCATTTGATTGGTCAATTCGGCGTAGGCTTTTACTCTGCATTTATCGTGGCTGATCGTGTGGTACTTAGAAGCCGTCGTGCAGGCGCGCCTGTTAAAGATGGTATTCAGTGGGAATCTACTGGAGATGGTGAGTTTACGATTGCTGCAGCTAAAAAAGAATCTCGCGGTACCGAAGTGACGTTGTACTTTAAAGAAGATGCGGAAGAGTTTCTCAGTGATTGGCGCATTAAAAGTGTCATCACCAAATATTCCGATCACATTTCTTGGCCTATTGTGATGCAAGGCGCCAGTAAAGCTGAGGGTGAAGCTGAAACAGCAGAGGGTACGGAAGCTGATGCTAGTGAAACATCTGAGTCTACAGAGCCAACTTTTGAAACAGTGAACAAAGCCACTGCATTGTGGACACTACAAAAATCAGAAATTTCAGACGAAGATTACAAAGCGCTTTATAAGCATATCTCAAATGATTATCAAGATCCGTTGATGTGGTCGCATAATCACGTTGAAGGCAAGCATGAATATATCAGCTTATTATATATTCCGTCGCATGCGCCTTACGATTTGTGGCAGCAAGAAGTGAAGCATGGTTTGAAACTGTACGTTAAACGTGTCTTTATCATGGATGATGCTGCACAATTTTTGCCACGCTATTTGCGTTTTGTTAAAGGGATTGTCGATGCGAGTGATTTGCCTTTGAACGTATCACGTGAAATTTTACAAGATAACAAACAAGTGGAAAATATCCGTTCGGCTTGTACCAAGCGTATTTTGTCATTACTTGAAAAAATGAGTGCGGACAATCCAGAAATGTATCAAACATTTTGGAAAGAGTTTGGTTTGGTTCTTAAGGAAGGTCCGGTAGAAGATTTTGCCAACCGTGAGACCATTGCTAAATTATTACGATTCAGCTCAACGCAGACCGACTCTGAAGAGCAAACAGTGTCGTTGACTGATTACGTGTCTCGTATGCAAGAAAAGCAAGACAAAATTTATTACATTACGGCATCTTCTTATAATGCGGCCAAAAATAGCCCTCATTTGGAAATCTTCAAGAAAAAAGGTATTGAAGTCTTATTGTTGAGTGATCGAATTGATGAGTGGTTGGCGGGCCATTTGGCTGAGTTTGAAGGCAAGAAACTACAGTCAATTGCCAAAGGCAAAGTGTCATTGGATGAAGACGAAGCTGAAGTCAAAGAGCAAGAAAAATCTTACGAACAGATGTTAACTCAAATCAAATCTATTTTGGAAGATCGCATCAAAGAAGTGCAATTGACCAATCGTTTGACTGATTCACCAGCTTGTATCGTGGCAGATGAGAATGACATGGGCTTAGAGATGCAACGGATTTTGCAATCGGCCGGTCAACAATTGCCGCCGACTAAGCCAGTGTTTGAAATCAATCCTGATCATGCATTGATCAAACGAATTCATGGGATCGAAGATGACGTCAAATTCGAGCAATGGGTCAAAGTATTGTTCGAACAAGCTGTCATTGCAGAAGGTGGGCAATTAGATAATCCTGCTGACTTTGTTAAAAAAATGAATGAATTGTTGATTGAGGCTTAACAGGACGTATTTTTTAGCAGGTAGGATGGGTACGTTACGTAGTGCGCATCCTACCTTTCTAAATGTTTATAGAAAAAACATGATGTTTTCTATAGCTTCTTATTTACTTTTGGTGTACAATTGACCCTGCTTTCAGGATTAAATGGAAGCATAATGGATTTTGTTTAACTAAAATAAGGATATTTAGTATGGCTGTTACTAGGACAGAAAGTATAATTGAAAATACGACGCAGGATCAGGGCCTTCAGGATTTGGTCTACGATTTGGTAACACGTTTTCTGGCTGAGAATAAAAGCAAATCTATTAGTGATTTGTACGATATGATTTTATCTGAAGTTGAGCCACCTTTGTTACAAGCTGTGATGGAGAAACGACGTGGTAACCAATTACAAGCTGCTAAGATGCTGGGCATCAGCCGCGGTACCATTCGCAAAAAACTACAACGCTACTTTGGAACAAAGTATTTCCGCTTGACTGACGAGTAATCTCACCCCTCAGATATTGTACTGAACTCCTCAGATTGTCATTCTGAGAGTGACTTTTCTGCGCAATGATCTCGTTGTTTATGTATCATACGAGATCTTTTCGCCGTTTGTATAGACAAACGAAGCACTTAAAGGACATGGGGAGTTTTATCTATCTATCTCTTTCTTTTTACAACGATACACACCGATTCATCCGTGAATGATTTTATTGAGTAGTCACCATGATCACCTTAAACCAATTAAGCATCACATTTGGACAAAAATTGTTGTTCTATGATGTGAATCTGATTCTTAACACCAATCAATCCTATGCTTTGGTCGGTGCGAACGGTTGCGGGAAATCTACGCTATTTAAACTTATTACCAAGGAAGAAGAACCCAGTTCAGGCGATATTCTACGACCCAAAGATGCAACCGTTGGTTGGCTCAAACAAGATCAGTTTCGTTATGAAGATACATTGATACGCGATATTGTGATGGAAGGCCGGGCAACTTTGGCAGCGACCATTAAAGAGAAAGAAGCATTGTTGGCGATTGATCCTTGGACAGAAGCTCAGGGTATGCGATTTGCAGAACTTGAAAATCTTATTTACCAGGAAGATGGTTATACTGCGCCATCACAAATTGAAAAAATCTTACTAGGCTTAGGGATTCCTTTGTCTTATCATGACCAGCCTTTGCGTGCATTGTCTGGCGGTTACAAACTAAGGGTGCTATTGGCACAAGCCTTGTTTCAAAATCCAGAAATCTTATTATTAGACGAACCGACCAACCATTTGGATATTGAGTCTATTCGTTGGTTAGAACATTTTTTAGCGACAGAATATCAAGGGTTATTACTGTTTATTTCGCATGATTTGGATTTTATCAATCATCTTGCTGATCATATTTTGGATGTTGATTTTGGAGAAATTCGTCAATATTCAGGAAAATACGCCAAGTTTTTAGCAGAGAAATCATTGTTGCAAGAACAAAAAATGCAAGAAAAGCGACAGGTGGAAGAAAAAGTAGCTCATCTACAGAAATTTGTGGACCGCTTTAAAGCGAAAGCATCTAAAGCAGCGCAAGCACGATCTCGTATGAAAATGATCGAAAAAATTGAAATCCCTGACCTGCTACGCAGTTCTCGGATAGCCCCGACCTTTCATTTGGTACCCAAAAAGGCATCGGTAAAACTGGTCTGTACGGTGGAAGGGTTGAGTAAATCGTTTCATGAACAATCGTTGTTTCAAAACCTGAGTTTTACTTTGAAACGACATGATAAAATGGCGATTGTGGGTGCGAATGGACGCGGTAAATCGACGTTACTCAAATTACTATTGTCATTGATACCTGAGGATACTGGGATAATTACTTGGGGTCCGGAAGCGCGTATCAGTTATTTTTCTCAAGATCACCACGATTTGCTGAATGAATCTAAAACCGTGTTTCAATGGTTATTGGACTGCGTGTCTGGGGTTACCGAGCAGCAAATTCGTAAAGTGCTTGGACAAATGCTATTTGTTCAAGATGAGGTACATAAAGATATTTTATCGATCAGTGGTGGTGAAGCGGCGCGATTGTTGATGGCGAAAGTGATGTTGGAATCACCGAATGTATTGATTTTGGATGAGCCCACCAATCATATGGATTTAGAAACCATTGAGGCATTAGCCGATGCATTGAAAGCGTATACGGGTACATTGTTGGTCGTGAGTCATAATCGTCATTTTATTGAAAAATTCGCGACGCGCATTTTATATTTTCCTCCAAGTGGTAAGATTCATGATTATAAAGGGGGGTATGAGGCGTTTTTACAGGACTTCGAGGCTGATCAAGGAAAATCATGAGCCAATCTGACACGAGCTGTTATTGTGGATCATCAAAATCATATGCAAAATGTTGCCAACCTTATCATTTGGGTGATGTGTATCCTGCAACACCAGAAGCATTGATGCGTTCACGCTATTCTGCCTATTATTTGGCTAACATTGATTACATCCAAGAAACAATGTCAGGCAAGGCCAGCGAGGGGTTTGATCCTGTTTCTGCTGCAGCATGGGCGAAGCGGCTGATTTGGATAGGGCTGAAAGTGGTACATAGTGAAATGCGCTCATCTGACAAGGGGCAGGTTGAGTTTATTGCTCAATTTGTAGATGGCAAACAATTGCAAGACATCCATGAATTGAGTGATTTTTCTTTGCAAGAAGGGCGTTGGTATTACGTGGATGGGACACGTTGTTCTACGAAATCATCAGAGGTTATTTCTCGGAATACATCATGCCCTTGTGGTAGTCAGAAGAAATGGAAACAATGTCATGGTAAATATAGGATTTGATAATTATCTATGCACACATATTTTGTTAATATATACTCATAAGCGTAGTTTGTTGGTTTGATGCGGTTGAAAAACAAGGGATGGTTGTTGCATAACCGAGATAGGAAAGGATGCTTAGTTGAATATAAAAATGAAACGCGTAATTTTTTTTCTGTTATCGGTGATGAGCTTTGGTATTATAGCTGGTACGATTGGAGAAGCTAAATCTCTATTCCCAACCATGGTAACAATCAGTCTAGGACCTGCGTTTGAAAATGCAGGCCAGACTCAAACTTTCAATTTACAGCCTGACCTAGAAAATACGTATCAATCTATAAAAAATACCCATACGCTAGCTAATGGAGGAGTCTGGCTGGGCAAACAATTTCCATTCTTTGGGTATGAAAACGTTTTCCATCGCTATGGATTAGCGATTACTGCAACGAGTCATGCTACATTAACTGGGAATATCTGGGATGATGCCGATCCAGATTTTAATAATTATACTTATAGTGGTAAAGTTGAGCAGACAAGTGTGGTTTTTGAAGGAAAATGGCTTTATCAATTGACCTCGTCTGTACTTCCTTATTTGAGTATTGGCATAGGTTTAGGCATTAATAGATCTTATGACTTTATAATCAAACCCCAAATTATAGAACAAATTGCGCCACCAACATTTGCAAACAATACTCAGGCTGCATTCACGTATACCATTGGATTGGGTCTAGAAAAACAATGGGATCAGCATTTTGCAACTGCTATTGGTTATGAGTTTGCTGATTGGGGGAAAAGTAATTTTGCAGCAGCGCCCGGACAAACGATTGGTACAGGACCAGTACTTAATAATCTGTATACGAATGAAGTTTTGTTTTCTTTTATTTATACCATATAAGGTTTCTAAATATGCGCAATAGCCTGTATAGTAGTTTGCTATTTTTATTGATTTTTTTGTCTTTTGGTTTACAAGCAGCAACCCAACCCACTTTCTCAATAGAAGCACTCACGCCTACAGTTTTAAAAATTCCGAATAATGGTGAGTATGAAGCCCAATATCAAGTAACGAATAATACTAAAATAAGTAGAACATTAACCATTGTACCCATCGATAATATACCAATCGTATCAAGTGGTAGCAATTCTTGCCAAATACCTTTTGTATTGGCACCCCAGCAATCTTGTACACTAACACTCAATTTAATAGGGAATCAACTAGGCAACGGTATCGTTTGGCCTAAAATATGCAAGGTAAATTACAATAATCAAAACCCAGATCCCTTTCTCTGCTCACAAAGCAGTTTTTCTGATACTTTAAATATTTCTATCGTAGAACCTGCGATTCAAACAGCTGCTGGGGTTCAGGGAACAACCGCGCCTTATGCACCATTATTGATGCAATCAACGAATGGTGGCAATGATTGGGAAGTTGTTACATTGGGCTCCGAACCTACAGGGGGACAATTTTTTAACACAACTTGTAAAGGTTCAGGGTCGAGTGCTTTTTGTTTGGCAGCTGGTGGAATGCCTGATGGGGTATTGCCTTATACAGTCCCACCTTTCATTACGCAGAGCAGTGATGGCGGTGCTACTTGGGCATCAAAAACAATTAGTAACGCACCAGCACTAGGTAATTTATATGGTGCTGATTGCAACGAAAACGCACAACTTTGTGTCGGGGTTGGCGATGAAATCATTTATTCTGGAGCGACGATTACCCAAACGCCTCCTCTTGTTGTACAAACTTTAGACTATGGTGCTAATTGGGCAGTGAAAAGTCTTAGTGGTAGTGTGCCAACGAATGCCTCATTTATCAGCGCAAGTTGTTTGAACCAATATTGTGTTGGCTCTGGGCAAATTGCTTCTTCAGCCGGTGATTTAGCAAGTAAGACAAATAATCCTTTTTTAGCACAAACGGTAAATGGTGGTGGGACTTGGTCTGTTGTATCTGTTCCTGGCGCACCAGAGTTTGGTTACTTTTATCACGTTAATTGTACAGAAAACAATGGAAATATCTTGTGTGCGACTGTAGGTCAAAATTATGATAATACGACACCAACCGTTGCCCAAACTACCAATGGTGGGGCAGACTGGAGTATGGTATCGGTGCCACTTGATTCACCAGGAACTGGTTACTTAAACGATATTCATTGCTCAGGATCCATTTGTGTTGGTGTAGGAGCAAGCATTACGGATAGTAGCACATACTTGCCTTTATTATTTCAAACTGTTGATGGTGGAGCAAATTGGTCTGTAATTGATATTGATGGAATAGAAGCAATAACTAATGGCATGCTCTATACTGTGCATTGCACTGGTAGTGGTACGGATACGATATGTATATCTGGAGGTGCGAATTACGTTACGGAAAAGCCTGTATTGGTGCAAACAATCAATGGGGGTACAACTTGGTCAGTTGTTTCAATTTCTGGCGCACCATTAGGATTTTTTAATACAGTGTCTTGTACTGGGCAAGGCCCAACGGCGGTATGTAATGCTGTTGGCGAAGATGATACTGCTGGATTATCAAGCCCCGTTCCTTTGATAGCGCAAAGTACAAACGGTGGGGCTCTATGGTCTATTCTTGACACAGCAAGCTTACCAAATATCCCGGGGCAAGGTGTTTTATATTGGAGTGCAGCAACAGGTGGAGAGTAATGGGAAGGCATCAAAAAGAAGTGGGATCACGAATTGTGGCATGATGCTTAGAGGTGACTGATAGGAGCCATTATTCTACTATTGGAGAGAAATTATGATGAGAACATTGAAAAGTTGTTTTTTTCTCATGTTTATTGTTTGTCCATTATCTCTACACGCAGAAACTAATAAAATCATTGATTTGACCTATCTTTTTAACAATCAAACCATCTATTGGCCCACTCAAAAAGGATTTCAGCACCAAAAGCTCTTTTACGGGGTGATACCGGCAGGGTTTTTTTATTCCGCTTATAAATTTTGTGCACCAGAACATGGTGGGACTCATATGGATGCGCCGCGACATTTTTTTGATCACGGGTGGACTGTAGATCAGATTCCTCCGTCGCAATTTATGGGCAATGCTGTTGTCATTCATGTAGACACACACCAGAAACGTGATTATGCAATCAGCGTTGAAGACATCAAGGACTTTGAGCATCAACATCGTGCGCTGACGGATCAAGACATTGTGCTTTTTGATACGGGTTGGGGTAAATATTGGCATAATAAAAAACAATACTTAGGCAGTGACAAATTTAAAGACATCAAACATCTTCATTTCCCTGGAATTTCTAAGAAAGCAGCACAGTATTTGGTAGATAAAAAAATCAAAGGGGTTGGCTTGGATACCGCCAGTTTGGATCCCGGTATTTCCAGAGACTTTTGGGCCCATCGTATTATTCTAGGGGCAAATATTTATGGCTTGGAGAATGTGGCTTATTTAGATGCGATGCCTGTCACCGGTGCAAAATTAATCGTTGCACCGATGAAAATAGAGGACGGTAGCGGGGCACCAACGCGCTTGTATGCTTGTTTGCCATAGGTGTAGTGATTTGCTTTCATTGACCTTATTATGTACAGTAATTCGCTTAAATAAGCTTAAAATTGCTTGGAGTCTTCTCTGAAAAAAACGATATTTTATGCGCTGTTATTTTTCTCCAGTGCTATTTTAGCTAATCCCGATCAATTCAAAATTGATATTACGAATCAGGGTAATACAAATTGCGTATTACAACAGAAAACCATTTTATCTGGATATGTTTCGGATCGTTCGGAAGTTCCAATGATGCTCAGGCCGGATGAAACAGGAACATTTTTCATGAGATCGGGAACTGCTCACCCAATTGGAAATGGTATGCTTCTTATCACCCCTTCTTCAATCAAAGATAAAATGTTATTGTTTACCTATCATTGTGCCGATAATCAAGAGGCAACATTATTCGCAAATATATCGCCGTTTCAAGATAGTTTTTTTAATTCTCCACAAATATCGACGTTCGTTAAGCCCGAAAACATGCAGGTCGAGACAAGGACCATCGTTCTTGATTCTTTGCAGGTTCATTGGATATTGAAAAATAACCAGCACAACGGTGTTTCAAAGTAGATGGCGTAGCTTACATCCCGACATAATTTGGACCGCCACCACCCTCAGGTGCTTTCCATACGATATTTTGCTCAGGATCTTTGATATCGCATGTTTTGCAATGCAGGCAATTTTGGGCATTGATCTGCAAGCGGGCGTTATCTCCGTTTTCCACGATTTCATACACACCTGCAGGACAGTAACGAGACTCAGGTGAGGCATAAAGTGCGTAATTAACGGATAAGGCTAGAGCGGGGTCTTTAAGTCTTAAATGGCAGGGTTGATTTTCATCGTGAAAGGTATTAGACAAATACACCGAAGATAAGAGATCAAAGGTCAAGACGCCATCAGGTCTGAGGTATTCAATGGGTTTGGCCTGTGTGGCCGCTTGCAGCGCCAAATGATCAGCTCGGTGGTGAAATGTCCAAGGTGATTTGCCGCGGCTGATATAAGTTTCAAATGCAGCCAAAGCAAGCCCTGTCCACAATCCGTAACGAAATCCTGGGCGTACATTCCTAATTTGATATAATTCTTCGCTGACCCAAGAGGCTTGGATGGCGGCAGGGTACGTTATATTTTCATTGATGGGCGCATTTTTGGGCTGGAGTAAGTCGTAAGAGGTTTCCGCGGCTAAAATAGCCGATTGCATCGCGGTATGGATGCCTTTGATTTTGGACACATTCATAAAGCCTGCGCCGTCCCCGATCAACACGCCGCCTGGAAAACTTAGTTTCGGTATGGATTGCCAACCGCCTTCATTCAGTGCGCGCGCACCGTAAGCCACTCTTTCACCCCCTTCTAAGAGTTGACGTATCATGGGATGGGTTTTAAATCGTTGCAGCTCCCCAAACGGGTTCAGCCAGGGATTACTATAATCTAAGCCAATAACCAGGCCTAAAGCGATGGTTTCATTGGCCAAATGATAGACAAAAGAACCGCCATAGGTTTGTCGTGATAGTGGCCACCCAACCGTATGCATGACCTCGCCCAAACGGTGTTGAGATTTGGGAATGGTCCAAATTTCTTTGAGGCCAAGCGCATAAGTTTGAGGGTCACAGTCGCGGCGTAATTTAAAACGGTGCATCAGTTCTTGACTGAGTTGCCCCCGACATCCCTCAGCAAAGAGGGTTTGTTTGGCTTTTAAATGCATGCCTGCTTGATAATTTTTGGTTTTGACCCCGTCTTTGTCGATACCCATATCACCTGTGGCAACACCAATGACAGCATGATCATCACCATATAAAACTTTGCTGGCTGCAAATCCAGGATAGATTTCACATCCCAAGTCTTCAGCTTGTTTGGCTAAAAACTGACATAATTCACCCAAAGAGATGATGTAGTTGCCAAGATTGCACATGGGCTTGGGCGTAGGGAGACGTAGGGCATGTTTTTGACTCAAATAATAAAAGTAGTCATGAGTCACTTGGGTAGAGAAGGGCGCCGTGCTCCATGTATCTGGTAAGAGGGTTTTCAGGGCTCGAGGATCTAAAACAGCGCCTGATAAAATATGTGCGCCGATTTGCGCGCCTTTTTCTAAGATACACACACTTAAATTTTGTTTGTGTTGATGTGCCAATTGTTTTAAGCGGATTGCAGCGCTAAGTCCTGATGGCCCGCCACCCACAATGACCACGTCATATTCCATGACTTCATCTGTCATAATGCTATCCTTGTCTTAAACTATGCGCTATGGTGGCCTTCGACCACGGGTGTTGTCAATAGCAATGCATGGTTAGTTATGAATAGGTATATTGTGATCCAACCTAAATTCAGTGTATTCTAAACTGGGTTTCTTAATAAAGGGAGTGAATCATGTTACCAGGAAAATGTAATATTGATGAGAATGACCGCGTCAATCGAGTGGTGATAGGTATCATCATATGCTTGGGCGTATTGTTGGGCATGGGTGCCGTGTTTTATTTTTTGGTTGGGGTGATATTAATTGCTGAAGGTGCAATGGGTTGGTGTGGCATCCCAATTTTGGTTGAAAAATGGAAGGCGAGTCAAAAGAAATAAGACAGTCTGCGCTTGCTTGTCAATCGTTCTGAATGATAAAATCTTCGCTTCTTTGTGTTGATAGGCATGTGCTATGAAATTTCACTGTACCCAAGTAAATGAATCGATGATTGACCAAACAGTCATAGTAAATGGCTGGGTGCATAATCGTCGAGATCATGGGGGGGTGATTTTTCTTGATATTCGTGACCACTCCGGTTTATTACAAGTGGTGTACGAACCTGAACAACAACAAACATTTCAGATTGCTGAGACATTACGCCATGAATTTGTGGTGCGTATCACCGGCAAAGTACGATCTCGTCCCACAGGCATGCAAAATGACCAGATGCCTACAGGCAAAATAGAAGTGCTCGGGACAGAGTTAGAGATTTTAAATCAAGCACAAACACCACCATTTTTACCTGATGCTTATCAAACCGTAGGTGAAGATCTGCGTTATCGCTATCGTTATTTGGATTTACGACGTCCAGAGATGCAAACAAATCTTAAATTACGCCATCAATTAACACGGTCGATTCGTGATTATCTGAATGAGCAAGCATTCATCGATATTGAAACCCCCATGCTGACCAAAGCGACGCCTGAGGGTGCCCGTGATTATTTGGTGCCTTCTCGAGTGCATCCAGGGGATTTTTACGCATTGCCACAGTCGCCACAATTATTTAAGCAGTTATTGATGATGTCTGGGTTTCCCAAGTATTATCAAATCGTGCGATGTTTTCGAGACGAAGACTTACGTGCAGATCGTCAGCCTGAATTTACCCAATTAGATATCGAGATGGCATTTGTTGAGCAATCTGAGGTGATGCAATTGCTGGAAGGTTTATTGCAGCATGTGTTTCGCAATGTGATGAACATTGAATTACCAGATGCATTGCCTGTGATGACTTATGCTGAAGCCATGCGTCGTTTTGGTAGTGACAAGCCAGATTTGCGTAATCCTCTAGAACTTGTTGATATTGATGATTTGGTGCGTGACTCTAAGTTTCAAGTGTTTGCGTCTGCTGCAACGATGACAGGTGGTCGTGTGGCAGCCATGACCTTACCTTCTGGCTGTGAATTGAGTCGTAAAGAATTGGATGATTATGCGACGTTTGTCAGTCAATATGGTGCGAAAGGGTTGGCTTATATCAAAGTGAATGATCGCACTCAGGGCGTTGCGGGATTGCAATCACCTATCTTGAAATTTTTGAGCGAAACAGAAATCTTAGCCATTGTAGAACGCCTTGAAGCCAATACTGGCGATGTGATTTTTTTTGGGGCGGATCGCGCGAAAGTGGTGAATGACGCTATGGGTGCGTTACGTGTCAAATTAGGTCATGATCGCCAATTGCTCAAATCTGATTGGGCATTACTGTGGATTGTGGATTGGCCCATGTTTGAAAAAGACGATCAAAGTGACGCGTTACAAGCCATGCATCATCCCTTTACTTCGCCTCAAGAATTAGAAGTAGATGCTTTGCGTGCTAATCCTTTGGATGCGGTTGCTAATGCTTATGATATCGTCATCAATGGCTATGAAATTGGCGGGGGATCCATTCGTATTCATAATCCTGAGTTACAACAAACGGTGTTCGCTTTATTGGGGATTGACGAAGAGGCTGCCAGAGATAAATTTGGGTTCCTTTTAGATGCGTTATCATATGGTTGCCCCCCTCATGGAGGCATTGCATTGGGTGTGGATCGATTGGCGATGTTGCTTGCCCAGACGACATCTATTCGCGATGTGATTGCATTTCCTAAAACCCAATCAGCCACTTGTTTATTAACCAGTGCGCCTTCTGCTGCTGGTATGACGCAATTGACGGAGCTTGGTATCAGTGTGCGACAACCAACTGAATGAAGCTGAATTATTAAAACGTTGCCGGGCGATTGAAGGTTATAGTTTGAGTCAATTGGCTGGTCAATTACAATTTGTGATTCCGCAACGCGCCTTGCAACGCAAAGGATGGGCAGGAACTGCATTGGAAAAGGTGTTGGGCACCAATGCTGGTAATCTAGCCTTACCTGATTTTGTTGAACTTGGCATTGAATTAAAAACGCTTCCTATTTTGGCTTCAGGCAAGCCTGCGGAGTCTACGTTTGTAACTTCCATTCCGTTATTAACTATTCACCAACAAACTTGGGAAACGTCACAATGTTGGGCAAAATTACAGCGTGTATTATGGATCCCTATCGAAGCAGATCCCAATATTCCCTACGTACAACGTAGAATTGGTAAGGCGATTTTATGGACCCCATCGAGGGTAGAACAGACAATTTTGGCCAATGATTGGGAGCAGTTAACCACCATGATTGCTGTCGGAAAATTGGATGAGATGACTTCCAAAATGGGCGAATATTTGCAAGTCAGGCCGAAAGCTGCGGATGCGCAATCATTATGTTATGGTTTGGATGAACAGGGCCAAAGGGTCCAAACATTGCCCAGAGGATTTTATTTGCGTAGCACTTTCACTGCAAGCAGTATATTATCATAAAATGCAGGAGGAATGATCATCAAATATTGATGCTGGTGAATAGCCATGATTGAGGAACAACATAAATATACTGCGTTACGTGAATGGTTTCTGTCGCCACAAGGTAAAGCTGTGGCACAGGCATTTGCGGCGGAGTTAGCGCCCATTAAATCTGCTTTGCATGGCAAATATTTATTACAATTAGGGGATTGTGGCGAAAACCAGTGGTTAGATGCATTGTATTATCAGCGTAAATGGTTGGTTGCGCCTGAACGTTCAGCAGGGAAAAACAGGGTGGGTGCTTCTGTTAGCGTGCTACCTTTCGAACGTGAAGTCATGGATTGCATCATTGCACCGCTAACCTTAGAGGCTTGTGCCCAGAATAAGAGCCCGCTCGACGAAATAGATCGTATTTTAAAACCCATGGGGTATATTGTTTTTTTTGGCATTAACCCTTGGAGCTTTTGGGGCGCTTCGTTGCGCTGGGGGCGCTTGTCTTGTTTTGCGCGTGCTTCAGCAACACTCAGTTCCTCGATTGCCTTGAAAAATGCGATGTTGTCTCGTGGTTATCGGCAATGTTGGTTGTCGAGTTTTTACTATATTCCTCCTATTGAACCTAAAAATTGGATAGATAGGCTAGCGTTTTTAAATCAAATGGGTAAAATGGTCTGGCCTTATCCGGCAGGATTTTATTGTTTGATCATGCAAAAACATGATGATTGTATGACAGCCATCTCCGAACCATTACGAGATGAATTTTATTTGGCACAGACTTAGGGACTCTTATGAGCATTACTGAGCAAATTAATGGCGTGTTTGAACGTTCAACGCAGCTATTTTCAATGGCAGAGATTGATAGCGCATTGGATAACATGGCAGAAGCCATCGGCGAGAGATTGAGTGACAAAAATCCTGTCATCATTTGCGTGATGATTGGCGGGTTGGTACCTATGGGAAATTTATTGTTGCGCTTAAAATTTCCATTAGAAGTTGATTATGTTCATGCAACGCGCTATCAAGGCGCAATGAGCGGCGGTGCTTTGGATTGGATAGTCAAACCACGCACTGATCTTCAGGGCCGCACTGTCTTGGTAGTGGATGACATTTTGGATGGTGGGGTGACGCTGGCTGCGATTATGTCTGAGATTGAAGCAATGGGTGCGACGGCGGTACACAGCGCGGTCTTGGTTGATAAGTATGAAAAACGCTTGCCAGAAGGATTACAGCAAGCAGATTTTGTCGGCCTGAAAGTGGATGATCATTATGTGTTTGGCTACGGGATGGATTATCAAGAGTATTTGCGGAATGCGCCAGGTATTTATAAAGTGGATGTAACAGATGCAGAAGCCTGAGGCTGTAGATTAGATGAGGCTAATAGATCTTGGCTTGAATTCGAAGGCTGTTTAGGTACTGGAAAATGCTTTAAGGCTTTTGCAATTTTACGGTAGAGTTCAGGTAGCCATCGAGGTTGCGCCTCTTGATTTGTGGCGGGTTTGCCGGTTCGTAGGTCATTGGGCGCAATAATCAACTGTATGTGATCTAAACCCACGCGTCGTGACAAAATAAACAATTCATCAATAGCATCATCTCCCACGGCCAAACAGCCTACTGATTTGGATTTACCGTGGAGAAAAATATCTCCACCTAATTTGCGTCGTCCATCTTGATGTGCATGCAGTTGATCAAAATCATTGGGATAATTGATCATCATAGATAAGTGCCAGGCACTGAACGGATTAAAAGAGGTCAGACGGTATATGCCTTCCGGAATTTGTCTATCATGTTCTTTTAATTTTGGTCCTAATTTGCCACTAAACGCGGTTAAAGGATAGGTACGGACAAAATGCCAATCTTGCTGCTTATCTTGCGCCCACAATTGAATATATTGTTCTTTTTTAAATGCCAGCAAAGCAATATCTCGTGGAGGATAGGCGATATCGACTTTTTTAAAATAGGAGATAAGGTGTGGCTCTACATGTGAGCTGTAGCGAAGCACAGCAGCATTAATTGCTTTAGAAGTACTCACATGAGATGACATGCAAAAAACTGGCATTGAGACAAGAAGCAGTACAGTAAAATAGATGCGATGCATGGGTATCTGTTTGGGTTGGAATGATATTCGATGTTAGCAAAAATAGATTCGTGGGACAAATTTTAGAGGCTTAAACACCAAGGGTGCTATTGCGCAGGAAATAAAAGTTTGATCTCTTCATTAAAATTAGTCTTGCATTGTCATACGCTAACTCTTGCTAATAACCTGTTTTTTTAGTACTATTGTTGAGCAATAAATGTATTTCCAAAAAATGCTCTGACTTACGTGATATTAAAAAAGGTGCTTTATGAACGCTCAAGATGAACAATTTCCTTCAGATCAGTCGCTGCAAACACTCTGGGATGAGACTCAAAATGCAATGAGCGAGATTAAGCATGATATATTCAGGGAAGAGGACTTGACCCAAGCAATTGACGCTTGTGTTGCACTTTCGAAAAAATTGGTAGAGCAGCTAATAGAATATGGTTTGTATGTGCCACCCGATCCTGGCAATGCTGAGCCAAATTGGGATAAAAATACAGGTCCACAAATTATTAAGACAGGTGATGTGACAACCGATCAGATACTAGCAGATATATCAGAGTTTATGCCGCGTTTATCTAGAAAGAGAGGTGCATTAATAAGGCGTAGCAATGACACTGGGATTTTTTTCATGGGCACTGACAAAGATTTTGTCAGTGCCTATGAATTTGTGGATGATAGTATAAAAAAATATGCAGAACGCTTATATCGTGATAAGCAGCTAAAAAAGTTAGCAATCCAGAGACAGGCAGAAGATGCTGCTAAAACTACAACAGTCTTTGGGAGCAAAGAATTAAAAGACAGTTCTGACAATGCACTAGCTCAGGCTCAAGGCGCAACGGTTTCTGAGACTCAAGAATCAAACGAGAGTTTTGATAACTCAGAAACTGATGCTAATGATGCAGCAGTTTCCCTGTCTCAGGAATCAAACGAGAGTTTTGACAATCCACTAGATGATGCAGAAGAAGACAAACACACAACCGAAGTAGCGCCACCAACGGTATCTACAATGCCTATGAAAGCAATAGTAGCTATGACTGTGGTCACAACAGGAGTTATTGGTTTTGCCGTATTCAAAAACAAAACCCCATTTGCTTTATTGGTAAGTGCACACATGCCTCCTGCACTGTTATTGGGACTTGCTGTGCTTGCTTTTTTGGCAGTAGCATATGGCGCGTATCGAAGCTGTGCAAATAATGGGTTTAGAATGTATCAACCACGCAGAGATGATGGCGCTGCTGCTGCTGGGCATATAGGTAGACCAATTCCCGCGGCTAAATAATCCAGTCATACTGTCTCAATGCTTTATCAGTGTTTCCAATTTACAGCAGCTTATGGACTTGGTTGTTGAAGACTTGAATCTTATGAGCATTCATGACAAAGTGAAAAGGTGGTTGGTTGATCTGTCAGCAGCCCATTAAGCGGGATCGATTAGTGATTAAGGAGAATCCTAACATGCCTTACCGTAAGCCTCTTTTGCGTTTCCAATATTTGTTCATATTCCTGAGTGCATTATGTTTTTCTCATCTGACATTTGCAATCGATAGAGACGGTTTACGGGGCGAGCGTTATTGCGAAGTGGTGTATTCTAAAGGCAGAATGTTTGAAGTCTATAATACAATAAATTTGAATACCTGCCCGGAACGTCTTTGGAAAAAGATCACGGTTCAAAACGTGAAAAAACAAACAGGTGCGTATCATGTGTATCTAAATGGACCGCGACGTTTTCTCGTGGATGGCGTAAAAAATGCTCATATTAAGGATCCTAAACGGATGATGTTTCATGGTTTGGCCATGCGTAAATGCGGGGTTTTACATTTAACGTTTCGTGATCTTCTTTTTGGCGCAGCACCTTATCGGGAGCATCATGTTGAGCGTCAAACGACTTGGGTGTATAAGGCAGGTAAACGCGTTTATGAATTGATCAGTCCTAAAGGCGTGGTGTATGTGATGCAATCCTACGCCATTTCTCCAGAACAAGAATCTGAACAAGATCTGTTGGCTTTGAATACACGCCTTACCTTACCCAAGGGTTGGCAGTATAAAACCGGTATTTTAGGACAAGAAACTGACTTGAAAACCATCCGAGGTGAAGCCGTCGTATTGCAAGACAATGCTCACAATACGTATCAAAAAGCGACCCATGATTTTTTATGATTGCTGGATAGGGTATCCTGCAGCTAGCCATCCCTGAAGACCACTGTCTAATGAGGCAACGTTTTGATAGCCCATGTTTTGTAAGTTTTGTGCCACCAATGCCGATCGAAACCCACCGCTGCAATAGACAACAATCTCAGCTTGAAGATCTGGAATTATTTTTTCAATATCACGCTCAACCAAGCCTTTGCTGAGGTGAATAGCAGATGCGATTTGTCCTGCAGCGTATTCTTGATCTTCCCTGACATCAAGTACAAATATGGGTTGATCGCTACTTAGTTTTGAGTTTAAAGTCTCGGCTGTGATTTCTTGAATGTTTTGTTTCGCAGCATTGACCAAATCTAGAAAATGAGCAGAATGTTGTTTCATATAATGTCCCTCGGTGAGCATGATTGGAAAAATTGTAATGCAGTTTTCAAAAATAACCAAGATCTAGTTTTTGATGATCAGCACTTCTGAGGGTATACGATAGGGCCAAGAGTGCTGATGTTGGCTGTTTACAGGAATGCTGGTAATTTGATAATCATGCACCGCGGGTAACACATGAACAAACAAGCGGATACGTGCTTCTGGATCATGAGGCTTAAACGCATAGGTGCCATGGTTTTTTTTCTGTGCCAGAATAATATTTCCTAGCCATATGGGATCTTGATAATGCATCAAATGATAGTTGGATTTCCATAATCTCAAAATGTATATATTATCATCTTCTTTTGAACGGTAAGACATGGTTAATGTTGGATGATGGTTCAGATACAATTGTTCCATAAATGGTAGGGTTTCTGTCGTATGACGTCGTTCTGCACGAATGATCAGTGAGTAGAGAAACGATTTGGGCTGTTTTTTCCAACCACAAAGTTCAAGCCTGTTACTTAATTCCTGAATGGACCCAGCATATTGCACATTAAAAACACCTTTCTGCCTTCCCGCGCGATTTTTAGAATAACGAGGCAAAATGGGTTCACTTTGATACCACCAGGTGTCTTGGTTTAATGTGTAGTGTTTGAGATGTGGGGTATGTTGGCGTACGATGGTTGCAAAAGATTTGTGGTATAAAAAAGAAGTTGTGCAGATGACCAACCCCATGCTTAAGCCAATGACAATCGGAACTGGATGGCGTGGCAAGGTTTTTCGTCGGTATAAAATCCAATGTGACAGCCCGATTGTAAATCCAATGCCGTAAGCCCCTAGTACTGAGCTGAGCCAATTATCACCCAAATAAATGGTGGCAAACCCGGCAAGGAGCAATAAAGTGATCATGCAATAAGAGGTGGTATATCGTAAATAATTGGGTTTGTATTTTAATAAATATTGAATTAAAAAAGAAAATAACGCGGTGCCTATACACAAATTTATCGCTGGGTAATGAGCGGGACTGGGTTCTGAAAACAAATGGGTAGGTGCTTGTAAGGACAAGAGCTTGATACAGGCAAAGACAATGAATGCGGTGAAAGCAATTAAAGAGAGCCAATATTTCAAGAAACGCCAATCTTTACTGTAGAGGGCGATTAGGCTCAATAATAGTGACAAACAGCTTAGGCTAAGTGGATAGAAAATGAAAGTTACCACAATTAATAGAGTGTCAAGGGTGGGACTGCGTAGGGTTTGTAAAAAATAAGACACGGGATGATTGAAGTGGGATATCCAAGTATCTTGTGTTACGAAGATGGTGAGTAGCAACGTCAAGGATAAACAAGACATGAGAATAAAGAGTAGTGTGATAATTTTTTGGGGATTCCGGTCTTTAGGCCCTCTGAGTTTAGTGATCAGATACCTGGTATAAGGATTGTTATTTGACCAATTCCAAAGTGAATTCATGTGTGCGGCAAACCAGCGATTTATAATTCTAGCGAGTGTTTTTAAAAGTAAACTTAGGAGCCATCCTAGGACTAAAGCCCCCATGACCAAGCCAAATAAGTGCTGTGCACTGTCTGCTGAGAGCTGATTACTGGCTGCGCCAATGATGTATCCAGGCAGTAAATATAAAATGGCCCAACCAATGGCAGAAATAAAGTTGGCTGCAAAAAAATGTAAACGTGACATATGTAACATGCCAGCAATGATGGGTGTGATTGAGCGCAGTGGGCCAGTAAATCTGCCGATAAGCACGCTCTTGCCACCGTGTCGCGCAAAGAAATCTTTACCGTAGGTCAATAATTTGGGGTAGCGTGTAAATGGCCATATCATGCTCAGACGTTCGCTATAGACGGAGCCTAAAAGATAACTGAAGCTGTCACCGGTAAAGGCACCCAACGATGCGAACAGGATGGTTAAGTCAAAGCGCATCACACCTGAGCCTGCCAAAATGCCAATAGCGGTCATGGTGAGTGATCCAGGCACAATGGTACCAATGATCGCCAAAGATTCAAGTAAGGCTATGCCATAGGTAAACAGGAGTGCGTAATTTGGATGTTGATGTAACCATGCAGTAATTGGGGTGATGTAGTCAGCGTAAATATGCATCAAATTATCTCATGCAAAGATATCTAAAAAATGTTGAACGAAGTCTTGATTCACTTGAGCAAGACTTATATTAGCATTGTATTCTTTGATGCGGGTCATTTTCAACTCTTCATAACCACAGGGGTTAATGCCTTGAAAGGGTTCCAAATCAAGATCGACATTCAATGCGATGCCATGATAAGTGCAATTTGCCTTCACTCGTAATCCAATAGACGCAATTTTTTGATTGGCTACGTAAACTCCGGGCGCACGTTCTTGGCGATGAGCATCAATATGGTACGCTTGGAGTTGGTCTATCAAAAGTTGTTCCAACTGGCAGACTAAGGTTCTGACACCTAGGCGACGACGACGTAGATTCATGAGAACATAAGCTATCAACTGTCCTGGGGCATGATAGGTCACTTGGCCACCACGGTCGGATTGAACAATTGGAATATTTCCTGGATGTAACACATGTTCTGCTTTGCCGGCCTGGCCTTGTGTGTATACAGGTAAATGCTCCAGAACCCAAAGTTCATCTTCGGTATCACTTTGACGTTCTGTGGTGAATCGCTTCATGTTTTCCCAAACCGTTTGATAAGGCTGGATGCCCAATTGACAAACACGCATCAGAGAACCATCTGAATATCTGGGTGGTCTGAGATGTCCTTGTATAGGTCATCCAGAGATTTTTGGTTTAAAGCATGTACGACAGCTGTGATACTTTGATATTTACCTTCGCCGCTTAATTTTGAGGTGATGTTTGCATCTGGCGTATCGGGGAAATGCTGACGCACGAGCTTGTTAATATCTGCGACAAAATGTGGGCTTGATTTTCCGATGATTTTAATCGGAAAATCACAGGGAAATACCATCAAGGTTTCTTTCATACGCGGTTAACCAAACCAGCGATGAAATAGCAAGCGTATGGAATCTTTGACTCTGGTGAAAAAGCCAGCCTGTGCCGCATCTTCTAACGCATATAGTGGTTGTGTTTCTAGCGTTTTGTTGTCAAATTTGATCATTAATTCTCCAATTTGCTGTCCTTTTTTTACGGGCGCTTCAATGTAGCCAGGGACATTGGTGACGATACTAAGATGCTGATACTGGCCACTGGGCACTGTGACATAGTTTTCATTTAAAACCCCAAGGCGAATTGAACTGAGCGTGCTTTTATAGAGGGGTAATACGGTGACCGCTTGTCCGGGATGAAACAGCTGATGTGTTTCGAAAAAACGAAATCCATAGTTCAGCAAGCGTTGACTATCATCTGCCCGTGCGCTATCTGTGGGCGCATTAAGAACGACAGCCAGAAGACGCATATCGCCACGTTTGGCAGATGAGACCAAACAATATCCCGCTTTATCTGTATGCCCTGTTTTCATTCCATCTACAGTATTATCACGCCAGAGCAATCGATTGCGATTGGGTTGGCGAATATTGTTATACGTAAACCATTTTTGTTTGTACCAGTGATAATATTCCGGAAAATCTCGAATTAAGGCACGTCCTAGAATGGCCAGATCTTTACCTGTGGTATAAAGTTCATCGTGAGGTAGGCCCGTACTATCAGTAAAGTTGGAATGATCCATTTTCAAGTTTTTAGCTTGTTGGTTCATCAAACCGGTAAAAGTAGATTCACTGCTGCCAATATGCTCAGCCAATGCCACACATGCATCGTTACCAGAATCGACAATGACGCCTTTTAACAGTTCTTCAACAGGAACATCTTGGCCTTCTCTAATAAACATGCGAGAACCGCCGGTTTTCCATGCTTTTTGACTGATATGCACGGGATCAGTCAAATGAATTTGCCCAGATTTTAGTGATTGGGAGACCACGTATAATGTCATTAGCTTCGTTAAGCTTGCGGGTGGCAAGCGTAATTCGCTGTTTTTTTCTGCAATCACTTTGCCGCTGTCAACATCAATGAGGATGTAAGCTTTGGCATTGATGGTTGGAGGCGTGGGTGTGATAACAGGATGTTTATTCATCGCAGGGGGTGACGCTATGTTTCTTGAAGGTAAAGATTCAGCATACAATGTTTGAGTTGTGATGCTGAGTAGCATGAAAATGCACGCAAGCGTGCTGTAGAAACCGCGATGGATGTTCATGTGATTACCTGCTGTCGGATGAATGCCAAGAAAAAGATTAGGACATATTATTGCAATAACTTATATAAATGACAACTGATAAAAATTAATTGGTAAAATCGCAGCAAGCCTTGAATAAATGCTATCAGCGATTGGTGGTTTTTACGATACTGCGTTGACAATGACGCGTGTACCAATATCGCCAGTACCAGGGACAGTAATAAATTCTTCATTCAGCCATTTTGCATCTTCAATGAACATGCGAACACAACCATGACTATCATGATACCCGGGTACAGTATAGCTGCCGTGTAAGGCATAACCGCGGAAAAAATGCATACAGTAGGGCATGACAGCACCGCCACTTTCGCCATAAGATCTGACTGGGAAAACAGTTGAGATACAATAAATATCTTGTTTGCGGATGACGCGGAACGCTCCTGATGGCGTACGACAGGTCCCATCGATACTGCGACAATGACCAGACCCCCCAGATATGGGTCCCCACCACACCAATTCTCCGTCACTATTGTATGCGCCCCAAGCTAATTTTGCTTGATTGACATAGATCATTTTTTCACCAGTAGGTTCAACATAACGAGGGAAGGGAGAAACATCATAAATGCTGATTTCATCCAAGCGTTTGGGGATAGCAATGGTCATACCTGGTTGTAATTCAATATTCATGCGATTAACTCGCATGACAATATCGCGTGCCTCATCTGTAGGAAATAAATTTTCCCAAGTATCATGGTCTTGAATTTTAAGACAAAAATAGCCTGCTTTGGCACAGAGTGTTTCTCCAAACCGTTGTTGGGCAAACGCCAACGTAGGCATCATGATTATAAAGCCTAACAGTAATAAAAAACGTACAAACCACATAAAGTCTCCCTGAATTGAGCGTGCGAACAAGTGCAAAATTTAGGTGTTTTGTATCTTTTATCGGCTTGGTATCAGATAACTTTAGGTATTGCAAAACCTAGAATACAGATTTCATATTTTAAAGAACCTTGGGTATAGGGTATACTATCGCTCATATGAAGCTATATGAGAAAAACCTATGAGTTGGTTGATGAATTTATTACCCTCGAGAATTAGAACAGAAACATCGCAAAAAAAAGGTGTGCCAGAGGGGTTGTGGGTAAAATGCTTGGGTTGTGGAGAAGTACTCTATCGCTCTGAGCTTGAGAAAAATCTATCGGTATGCGTTAAATGCGATCACCACCATCGTATTTCAGCACGAGAGCGTATTCGTCAATGCCTTGATCCTGTTGGTCAAGAAGAAATTGCGGTTGAATTGGAGCCGATTGATCGTTTGAAATTTAGAGATTCTAAGAAATACAAAGATCGTATCCATCAAGCGCAGAAAGCGACCGGAGAAAAAGAAGCGCTGGTGGTTGTAAAAGGAACGATGCAAGAACAACCCGTCGTGATATCTGCCTTTGAATTTGGTTTTATGGGCGGTTCTATGGGCGCCACGGTGGGTGAAAAGTTTGTGCGAGCGGTGGATATTGCAATTGCAGAACGACGTGCCTACATCTGTTTTACGGCCAGTGGTGGGGCTCGCATGCAAGAGGGATTATTTTCTTTGATGCAAATGGCGAAAACTTCAGCTGCTCTGGCCAAATTAGCTGCAGCTAAACTACCTTTCTTGGTGGTACTCACTGATCCAACCATGGGTGGGGTATCAGCAAGTTTTGCCAGTTTGGGTGACATCATCATTGCGGAACCGAACGCTTTAATAGGATTCGCTGGTCCCCGTGTGATTGAACAGACTGTGCGCCAAACGCTGCCCGAAGGCTTTCAGCGTAGCGAATTTCTTTTAGAGCATGGACATATCGATATGATTGTGGAGCGCAAAGCATTACAAAGTGTTTTGGCACAAATGATTGCAAAATTATCACATCGTCATCTGGAGTCGAGTGCGTTGGATGAGTGATGATCAATTAAATCGGACGTTAGCTGAATGGCTAGATCATTTAGAACATCGTTTTCATCCTGAAGTACAAATGCGTTTAGAAAACGCCAAAAAAGTAGCTGCAAGCATGAATGTGCTGCAATGGCCCATACCTGTGATTACGGTGGGTGGCACAAATGGCAAAGGGTCGACGGTCGCTGCTTTGGCTGCGCTTTATCAGGCGGCAGGTTATCGTGTAGGCCAATTTACTTCGCCGCATTTGTTGGCGTTTAATGAGCGGATTAGCATCAATCAGCAGCACATTGAAGATGAGGCTCTTTGCCAATTATTTGTAGAAATTGAAGCTGGTCGTCAAACCACAATCCTAACCTATTTTGAAATGTCTGTTTTGGCTGCCTTGCTCTATTTTAAACGCGCTTTTGTCGACGTGATTATTTTGGAAGTAGGCTTGGGCGGTCGTTTGGATACTACCAATATTATTGATGCTGATTTGTCTATTATCACCACCGTGGGTCTGGATCACCAAGCGATTCTTGGTGACGATAAAGAAGCGATTGGCAAGGAAAAAGCCGGAATCTTGCGACAGCATCGTCCTTTTATTTATGCTGACGTATCGCCACCTGCCACCGTATTGGCACAAGCACAAGCATTGGAGACGGAGCTTTACGTATTAGGCATAGAATATGACCATCGTATTGTTGGCGATGAGCTGCATATTCACCAAAGCTTTCAATCCCCCATTGTTTTGCCTTTGCCCAAATTACACCCCAATGCGGCAGCGGCGGCAGTTATGGCTACCTTGTGTTTACGATCTGTATTGCCTGTCAGGGAATCTGATTGGCGTGCTGCGATGCAAACCATGTGTATCAAGGGTCGTCAGCAATGGATTGAAGGTGATGTGTCGTATTTATATGATGTGGCTCATAATGCGCAGGCTGTGGCGCTATTGGCCCAGCGTTTGACGGAGAACAAACCAAGTGGAAAAGTTCACGCTATTTTCTCGGCCTTGAAAGATAAAGAAATTTGTGGTTTAATTAGCCCATTAAGTTCTATTGTTGAACAGTGGTATCCTAGTTGTTTGCGGGGTAAACGTGCAACAGAACCTAAAGTATTACAAGATGCATTTGTCACAACATTGGGTTTTCAGCCAGAATTGTACGCTGATCCGATACAGGCACATCAAGCAGCGCAACATGCTGCACAACCCGGCGATCTGATTTTAGTGTACGGTTCGTTCGTATTAGTAGGCGCGGTGATGGGACATCATAATGATGGATAAGATGAGGGTGCTGCAATGATGAAAAAAATACGCGAGGAACACATCAAACATCGTTTGATAGGATTGACAGTCGCACTGTCTTTGATGATTATTTTTTTACCGGCAATGATGAAACATTCCAATCGACGATTTGATGAGTTGTCGACGACGCGCATGCCTGAAAAACCTGCGTTGCCAAATGTAGACATGGTTGCAAAAGAAACAATGTTTAAAGAGGTAAAAGTGGCAACCGTGAGTCTTCCTGAGCCAGCGCATGTCACCTCAGATATTGCAAAAGCGCAATCGCTCAGTGCCGCACCCAGTCAAATTGTATCAAGACCTCTGAGAGGCGGGCCCAAGCGTGCTGGTCGGAAGGAGTTTTTTACGGTTCAATTGGCAACGTTCAGTCAGAAGGCCAATGCCCAAGCATTAGTTAAGGATTTACGTTCTCGCGGATTTCAAGCGAGCTCACAAGAGGTGCCTCATGACCAAGGTCAATTATATCAAGTCATAGTAGGGCAGTTGAAACAGCGTGATCAAGCCATTGATTTGCAAAAAAAATTGATTAACAATACACAATTAAATGGTTTAATTATTAAAACCAAGGTGACTTAAAATGGCAGCATGGCATTGGATAGATTATGTGATCATCGGCGTGATTGCTGTGTCTGTTGTAACGGGGTTGATACGTGGTTTTATCAAAGAATTGATTTCGTTATGTGTGTGGATCATCGCGGGTTGGCTAGCCTTTGTGTATGCCAAACCTGTTGCACATTGGCTGAGTACTTATGTGCAAGACAAATCTGCACAGGTGGTTTTGGCCTATATTTTGATCATTGTTGGCACGTTAGTTATGGGTGGTGTCATCAATGCCTTACTGTCATTTATTATGCACCGTTCGGGGCTGAGTGGCACAGATCGATTATTAGGTGTGGGATTTGGGTTTATCCGTGGCGTATTTGTGGTGGGCTTGATCATGGTGGTGATCAAATTGAGTGGTATGCCTGAAAAGGATTACCAAGAGAAATCGTTGATATATGCTCAGTTTAATCCACTTGTGAATTGGATGTACCAATATGCACCGGGTTTGATCAAACATGTTGAAACATTAGAGCATGGCGCCCAATCTGAGCAAGAAGTGCGTGCAAAAGTGGTAGAGTCTTTGTAATCCTCACAAATTGATTTTTTTTTCACCAATCTTGTTTGTATCTGGCCCAATCTGGGCCTATACTTAATATGTGGATTCATAGTAATGGAGTAAATCATGAGTGATCAAAAACCTGGCTCACCAGAGCTGAAAGAAATTGCGACAAAGGCTAAGGAATTGTTTGATAGCCTCAAAAAAGGATTTAGCAAATTGATTGTTGAGGTTACAGCCAAATTACCTAAAAACGATCCTAAAGCACCAACAGAAGGATCTTCGTCTGACTCTAAACCTGAGGTAAAAGCAGAAGTAAAACCTGAGGTAAAAGTTGAGACTAAACCTGAGGTAAAATCTGAACCTGCGCCCGAGGTAAAACCTGAACCAACACCAGAAGTAAAACCTGAACCTAAAACAGACGCTAAGCCAGTTGAGTCAAGCGAACCCAAAAAAGATGACGAAAAACCACAATGAAACTGTTGCGTTTTGGTCAATTGGGTCATGAAAAACCTGGTGTAATTGATGCAAACGGTGAGATAAGGGATTGTTCGGCATACATGTCTGATATTGATCCCCAGAGTTTAGAGACGTTTGATTTTAAGCAGTTTGAGAATGTGGATTTTTTCACGTTACCTTCCGTGGATCCAAAAACCCGCTTGGGTGTTTGCGTTAATCATATTGGTAAAATAATTTGCATCGGTTTCAATTCAAAACAACATGCCGCAGAAGTTGGCATCAAACGCTCATCGTCTGCGGAACCCCTCGTATTTATGAAGCCTATTTCTTCTTTGGCAGGGCCCAATGATCCTATTTTGTTTGCTCGTCACACCCAAAAGCTAGACTGGGAGGCGGAGTTGGCTGTTGTGATAGGCAAACAAGGTAAGTATCTGACGACAGAACAGGCTGCTGATCACATTTTTGGTTACGCCTGCTTTAATGATTTATCGGAGCGATATTTGCAGTTTGAAACTGAAGATAAACAATTTACGAAAGGGAAATGCTTTGACGGTGCTGCAAGGTTGGGCCCATATTTGGTTCCCAAATCTGCTATTTCTGATAGCCATGACTTACAAATCAAATTATGGGTCAATGATGATTTACGTCAAGATTTTAATTCAGGTGATTATGTACGCAACGAAATGCAGATCATTTCCTATGTTAGCCAATATTTTACATTGTATCCTGGAGATGTGATTTCAATGGGCTCAGCACCTGGCAGTGCCAGCGCTTGGGGCGAAGATTATTTTTTGCGTCCCGGTGATAACGTTAAAATGGAAATTGCTCATTTGGGCGTACAAGAGCAAGTCGTGGTTAAGGAACCCTAATCTGGAACATAATTATTTGTTTTTTTTGTTCAATTTGGTCTATGATAGAGAGGTAATGCTGAATCCATGGAGAATAAAATGAAAAACAATTGTAAAGCTGGCACTCATTGCGGCACCATTATTGGAGGTGTTTTTTTAGTGGTTGCTACTGTTTTGACTGTATTAACGCATAGCGATGCTGGCGTTTTAGGGATGTTTCTAGTCGGTCTCGGATTTTGTGTTTGTGGAAAAATGGGTGGTTGCAAGAAGTGTTCTTGTTGTGGTTGTTGTTCTTGCTGTTGCACCTGTGACTGTTGTGAAGGAAAGCATCCCATGGGCTGTGATACGACCCCTGCAAAAAAAAAAGCAGCGCCTCGCAAAAAAGCTAAAAAAACAGCTTGATCTCTTATCCCTTCTTTCCATTCGGAAGAGGGGATGGTTAGGCTTGTGCTAATCTTTTACAAACGGTAAATATTCGGGTTTCCAATACAAATCATCAATTGCTTTTTCTAAATGACTTGGTTTTTTTCTAGCCAAATTACCAGTAATGGCTGCTTGTGCTACGGCCATTGCCACATGTTTGGATACTGTTTCTGCTTGGCAAAGAGAGGGCAGAAGAGGTAAAAAGTGATCTTCTACAATCGGGGATAATTCACTCAAGGCTTGTGCTGCCGCCCACAACATATCTTCACTGAGTCGTCGTGCTTGTACGGCAAGAATACCTAAACCGATACCTGGGTAAATCAAAGCATTATTG
Organism: Gammaproteobacteria bacterium; assembly: GCA_024742995.1. Classification (GTDB taxonomy): domain Bacteria; phylum Pseudomonadota; class Gammaproteobacteria; order Legionellales; family Legionellaceae. The sequence continues at coordinate 72,452 of JANSXK010000005.1, read as the reverse complement.
CACTGTGCGATGGCGAACTGCTTGTTTTTCAAATGTACCATATCGAAGGCTGTACCTGTGGCCACTAGAGCTTGGCCATTAGTCCAGGTTAACAGATCTACAGGTTTGGCTTCACATTTACTATCAGGATTTGATAGGGGGAAAATAATAGGACGTTCGCAGTATGAGGCCATGGTTGTAATGATGTCTTTGGTAAAGTGTCCTGCTTGCGCGGAACAACCAATTAAGACTGTGGGATGGAATGCTTTGACTGTGTCGGCTAAAGAGAGGTGTGATGCACTCATTTTCCACTGCTGTAATTCTGCTTTTTTTCTGGCATAGGGTTTTTGAGCTTCGGTCAAGTGAGGGTCATTCTCCATTAATAATCCTTGTCGATCCACCAAGCAAAAACATTTATATGCGGCTTGTGATGATAGGCCCAAATGGATCAGTGCCGTGACCAATTGATCACTAATGCCGGTGCCTGCTGATCCTGCTCCGTAGACCAAAAATCGATTTTGGATAAAAGGTACCCCTGTTGCTTTGGCTGCTGCTAATAATGCCGCCACTGTCGTAGCACCGGTGCCTTGGATGTCATCATTGAATGAGCAGAGCTTATCTTGGTATTTTTCTAAGATTCGGCGTGCATTGTTACGACCAAAATCTTCCCAGTGTAAAAAGGCGTGAGGAAAATATTTGCTGATGGCTTTGATAAATTTATCCATGAACTTATCGTACTCTTGGTCGTAAATACGATTATGTTTACAGCCCAAATAAAGGGGATCATCCAATAAGGCATCGTTATTGGTCCCCACATCTAAAAAGATAGGCAGTGTGCGGTTGGGGTCGATGCCACCACAGGCAGAATATACCATTAATTTAGCGACGGGGATGTCCATGCCACCGACACCTTGATCACCGATACCCAGAACGCCTTCGCCATCTGTGACCACAATTAAATCGATGTCTGGATTAGAGCGATTTTTCAAAATAATATCTAAGTCATCTTGATAAGTATGTGAAATATATAATCCGCGAGGTTGACGGTATTCTCTATTAAACGATTGCACGGCTTGTCCCACCGTAGGCGTGTAAATAATGGGGATCAGTTCTGCCAGATGTTGGCGTAGCACATGATAAAAAACCATATGGTTTTTGTCGTGTAGGTTATTTAAATAAATATTTTTTTGTAAGGAGGTTGTATATTGTTCTAATTGTAAATAGGCACGCTCAGATTGTTCTTCAAGCGTTTCAATACGATGAGGCAATTTACCCAGTAATCCAAACGCGACACGTTCTTCTTGGCTGAATGCGGTTCCTTTATTTAATTGCGGCAGGGCCAGCAAATGCTTACCAGTGATCGATGTTTGAATCATTTTTTCACCGGTTTTTTTATTCAGTTTTTTGGTAAAATCTAGCATATGGCTATCGAACCGGTTATTTATAATCTCCTAATAATACAATCTTATTAAGAATAAGTCTCGTTTATGCAGTACCTAGCTCGTATCTCAGGTCTATGTAAGTAGGGGAGTGGTGGCGCGACGTAGGTATTAAGAGCAATAAGTTAATTAAACGAGATTTTTGCAATTATTTTGCTCAAATATGCTTTTGTTGTACGTATTTAGTGGTATACTGCTGCGTTAATAAAATAGAGATAGTGCATCATGACTTTTAAAACCCTCGGTTTGCCAGAACCGATTGTACGTGCAGTGACGGATTTAGGGTATACCACACCGACATCTATTCAGACCAAAGTGATCCCAACCGTGATGATGGGGAAAGATGTTTTGGCCTCTGCACAAACCGGAACGGGCAAAACAGCTGGTTTTGTTTTACCTTTGTTGGCGCGCTTGAGCTCAATGCCAAAACCATCGTCGAATCAAGCTAATATTTTGGTATTAGCACCGACGCGTGAATTAGCTGCTCAGATTCATGCCAGTGTATTACAGTATGCCAAACATCTTAAGATTCGGTCTGCTGTTGTTTTTGGTGGTGTCAAAATCAATCCGCAAATGATGGCTTTGCGGCCAGGTGTTGATATTTTAATTGCAACGCCAGGGCGCTTATTAGATTTATATCAACAAAGGGCACTGCGTTTAGATCATATTCAAGCCTTAGTTTTAGATGAAGCGGATCGTATGTTGGATATGGGCTTCATTCATGATATCAAAAAAATCATGTCTTATATGCCCAAGTCACGTCAGACCTTATTATTTTCGGCAACCTTTTCTAAAGAAATATGTCTTTTGGCCAAAGCATTTTTAAATCATCCATTGGAAATTGCGGCCACGCCTCGTAATGAAACTGCAGCGGAAGTGTCGCAAATAATTCACCCTGTGGATAAAGCGCGTAAAGCCGCTTTGTTGAGTCATTTGATTCGGGAAAATTTCTGGACACATGTGTTGGTATTTTCGCGAACCAAACACGGTGCCAATAAATTAGTAAAAACGTTATCGGCCGATGGGATTAATGCGACAGCTATTCATGGTAACAAAAGCCAAGCCCAACGTACCAGAGCGTTGGCTGAGTTTAAAAATGGTAAAGTACAAGTCCTAGTGGCCACTGACATTGCTGCGCGCGGCATAGATATTGATCAATTACCTGTTGTGATTAACGTTGACTTACCGACGGTTCCGGAAGATTATGTCCATCGTATCGGGCGTACAGGTCGGGCGGGTGCTGTAGGTGCTGCCATATCATTGGTTTGTGCGGATGAAATCAAGCCCCTTTTGGACATTGAAAAATTGATCAAAGGCCAACTCAAACGCGTAGAAATAGATGATTTTGAGCCACAGCATGCGCTACCCACAACCATGCCAAAGAATATGAAAACTGTGCCCAGAAGGCCATCTAAATTGCCATCCAAAGGGCAGCGCTCAGATAAAAAGCGCTGGTATGCTGCGCCAGGGAAAAACACTCGCAACAAAAGGTAGATAAATGTTAAAGAAAGGTTTGGTCTTGTATTGTATTGTCGCATGTGGTGTTGGTTTTGCCTTGGATGAAACTTATTATTACCAGCACCCCACTGCTATTGAAACGGCGTTATCAGCCTGTCCATTACAGCAACCCGATGGTGTATCTTGTAAAACGCTGCGACATATTGCAAAAGAAACCAATCGTTTGTTCATTGAATTAGGGCAAACGCCACAAAAATATGGCTTGAATATTCTGTTAGCACAGGAGAAGATAGCCAAACAACAAAACAAGATACAGGCCATGCAACCGTCATCGGAACGAGACAAAGCTGCGCAAGTGTTATTGCTTACCCAGCAAGCGTTGCATGCACGTTTGGCCTTAATTGCTTTATTACAAACACCTGGGGGTGCAGGATGAAGATATTAATCAGTAATGATGATGGTGTTTTAGCCCCAGGGCTGCAGGCGATAGCGAAAGCCATGGCTCAATTGGGCCAAGTCGAAGTCATTGCCCCTGATAGAAACCGCAGTGGCGCGAGCAATTCGCTGACGTTATTACGGCCACTACGTGTACGACGTTTGGACAACCAATATTACTCTGTCGACGGCACGCCTACGGACTGCGTCCATTTGGCGTTGACGGGTTATTTTGACCAGACATTTGATATGGTGGTATCAGGTATCAATGAAGGGGCCAATCTTGGGGATGATGTTTTATATTCCGGTACAGTCGCTGCAGCGATTGAGGGTGGCAATATGGGCCTACCAGCCATGGCGGTTTCATTGGCTAGTCGTCAAAGTGTTCATTATGAGACTGCTGCGACCATTGCACTGCAATTGATGCAGAAATTGCAGCATCAACCCTTGTCTTCACAAACAATTTTGAATGTGAATGTGCCCGATCTCCCTTTAGATCAGATTCAGGGGATTGAAATCACTCGTTTGGGTACCCGGCATGGCGGCGAGCAGGTTCATCAAGCGCGTGACCCTCGTGAACAGCCAATTTATTGGATTGGCCAACCAGGCCAAGAAAATGAAGCAGGGCCTGGGACAGATTTTTTTGCGATTGAGCGTGGTTTTGTGTCGGTGACTCCTTTACAATTGGACATGACTCATTATACGATTTTTGATCAGTTATCATCATGGGTGAGTGGTCCCGCATTGGCATGAAAATATTTTCCTATTTGTATAATAAAAGCATCCTCTGGGCGAGCCATCGCCATGCCCATTATTATTTGGGCGGGATATCCTTTATTGAATCGTCGGTATTTCCCATTCCACCTGATGTGATGTTGGTGACCATGGGATTGGCCAAACCCAACAACAGTTGGTATTACGCGTTGATTGCCACTTTTTGCTCTGTGGCAGGGGGGGTGCTGGGGTACGCGATTGGTTATTATGCCATGATGTTGATCGAACCGTATTTGATGGCATCAACTTTTTTTGCACCCAAATTTCAACAAGTGATGGCGTGGTTTGAGCAATTTGGGGTATGGATGGTGGTTTTGGCGGGGTTTACGCCTTTTCCTTATAAGATATTCACAATTTCTGCGGGTGCCATGCACATGTCATTCCCACTATTCTTTTTCGGATCGATCATTGGTCGTGGTTTGCGTTTTTTCTTGGTGTCTGGATTGGTTTATTTCGCGGCTGATCGCTTTGAAAGGCATGTTAGACGTTATCTTGATATCATCGGTTGGTCTGTATTGATGATGGCCGTGGCCGCAGTTATTTGGTTGAAATGGTTTAGATAATATGCAGAAGACATGGATAGTCATAGTCATTGTGGTGATTGCATGCATGGGATGCGAACAACGCACGGTACTTGCGCCTGTGGTGCAATCCCAGTGGTGGGATTCAAATAGCACGGTAACTCAACACAGGGTCGCTGCTGGTGAGACCTTGTACGCCATTGCATTTCGTTACGACAAAGATTACCGGCAATTGGCAGCCATTAATCATATTCCTAGTCCTTATCATGTGACCACTGGACAAATGATTTACCTGAAAAAACGCCCCGCCTCAGCACCCAAATCGCGCTCTCAGCCTCATTCGGTGACCATAAGACGGGCGAAGCAGGTAAGACAAATCCCACAACCTGCATTGCGGAGGGGTCATTGGATATGGCCAGCCCGAGGCGCCATATTAACGAATTTTGCACCAGAAAAAGGCAGAAAGGGCATGGACATCGCAGGCAAAAAAGGACGACGCATCCTCGCCACAGCAGGCGGCACAGTAGCGTACGCTGGAGATGGCTTGCCTGGCTATGGCAACCTAATCCTCATCAAACATCCGCATCAACTCCTCAGCGCGTATGGTTATAACGCCCAGAATTTGGTTCACGAAGGCCAAACGGTACAAGCAGGGCAACCCATCGCTACCATGGGTCAAAGCCCGCATCACCGTTATGTCGTCCATTTTGAAATCAGAAAAGCAGGCAAGGCAGTCAACCCCAAACCTTACCTACGCTGATATCCTTTTCGCACATTGACAAACCAATCTCCCTTCTCCCCTTGGGGAGAAGATGCCGCACAGCGAGAGATGAGGGGAAACAACCCCAAGATAGTGCAAAATAAATATTATATGCTAAAATTATATACATAAGCCTATGTTGTTAATAGATGGAGTGTGCACTATGGGTTATTCAGTAGATATAATATATGGTGGCGTTAATCTCACCCATACCATCCCCCCCGCTGGAAGTCCTGATCTTGCTAGTATTAGGGCACTTGAAGGAGCTCTTGGTCCGCGAAATATACCTTTGATTACAGCGCTAAGAATTAACAACGAAGCATTTGATGACAAAAAAATTGCAGCATTGACAGCATTTATCAAAAAATTACCAACCCAAAATGAACAAGGCATCGGTGGTTTGAGCGACGTTACATTTACGGGTTGCAACTTTGATGTAGTGAGTGCGGACAGTTTACAAGCCCTTTGTATAGCACTACAAGTCAATAATAATCTTTTAGCATGTCTGCCTGAACTATTTGCACTAGGGGTTCAAAAGTTTGATGCCGAACTTGACGATATAGTTGGGGATGAGGATGAACCAATGATTGTCACTGCAACAAAAGGCCCAAGACAGAAAAATACCCCTATTGCCTCCAGAGCCGCAGTTCCTGGATCCGAGGCCGATAATTTTGATAATATTTTGGATGACAGTACTCATAACACAGCTGCTGCGGGTGGATTCTCTAATTCAGTTGTGAGTGTTCGTGAGACAAGCCCTCATACAACGCCGGCTTCTGAATCAGATATTGATTCAGCAGCCGGTTTACCAGCAGCAGGTGGTGATAATTTTCAAAATGAACATTTATTTGGCCAAAGAGACAGAACTAGTGCTGATTCTTCTGCGTTTGCTGGTCCTACGAGAAGTATGTTTAGAACCAGTAGTGCTTTTGACAGTTTTGTGCAAGATCCAGAAGCACACGCAACAACAGACAGTTTTGACGACAGTGATGAATCTCAGCAAAGTGATGGTGACAGTAGTTCAGAGACATCAATCGAGGTTACAAGAAGAATGCCCCAACCAAAACCATCACTGCATGGTACCCCATCTCGCCAAGATGTCCTTGTAGTTAAGGTACCAATCAGTGAAGATAGCTTTAGGGTGATTGATAATATATTAGAGCGATCTTCTGGAGATCTTCATAGCATTACAGAACTTGAAATTACAAGCCTACCAGCAAATTTTGATATAAGTCGTCTTTTTGTTGTTATGCCCAATCTTAGAAAATTGACGTTTCACAATGTAGATTGTAGATCACTACAATTTTCTGCTGCGGGTGGGACGAATAGATTTCCTCAATTGCAGGAAGTGGAGTTTGTGGAAGGAAGTACGGTTTCAGATGGGGTCGTTGCACAGTTTAAAGGACTTTCATCTCATCTAAATGTATCGGGTGGTTTTAGCACAAGAGGCCACTCTCGTGAGATGAGATCTTCTATACAAGGTATGGACGCTGTTACTAGTGGTTTAAGTCAGGCAGATCTTTTAAGTTGGATGATTCATGGTCCAAGTATTCCTTTGTCCGATGATGGTTCTTCTCATTCAAAAGATGGCGCCGCAGCACCTGCTCGTGGTTATACAAAGACAGAGTTTAGTAGAAATGTTCCTTCAGGTGCTGCTTCAACTGCGGTTGATGATGATAATGATGACATCCCTCCTGTTCCTGGATCTAGAGAAAGCGTGCCTAAAATATCAGATACTGCTAGGCCTGCTCATCCGAACATAGAAACATCTAGGACCAAACGAGAGTTTTATCCTGGTAGTGTTACGCCTCATCATAGCAGATCTGCAGATAACTATGAGCCGTTATCGCATATAGCATTAGAAATGGATAATAGATTACCTTTTTCGAACACTCCCGACGACATGAACTTTGATAATGATCCATTAGATGATCGCCATCCTACTACCGCCGAGCATCAAGCTGGTAGTGGATCTACGATACACTATAGAGATCATATGGACGCAGGGCGTGAAGGACACGACGTTGGATTATTCTCCTCTGGGGCTGGTCATCAAGATATTAAGCATGTCGAAACTTCTGTGCACAATCCCTCAGGAGAAAGAGATATTGCTGCCATTGTGAATGATCTTCGGAATGCTGCTCAATTGCTTTCTCCTTCGCAACAACGGATTTCTGGAATTAATCATAATGATCGTATTGCAGTATTGCTCGTACCTGTTAAGGGCAAGAAAAAAGTTGCGATTTCAGCATCTGCAGATACTGTGCGTGTCCATAAAGGCTGGACAGTTGAGAGTGGTGACAGACCTATGAACAAGGAAGATAAGCTGAATAGCAAAGCAGCGATGACCCTTTTGTCATTGGGAATCCCACCTTGTCCTGATGAGATTGAGATCAGCAAGCCACATTCCAAACTGGGTAGAGCTGTTCGTGCGCAATTTAAAGATTTAAAACAAGCGCAGGATGATGCTGCTTCTTTCCATGCTACCGTGAGAGGACCTCATAGATAAATCCTTATCTTCGATTTCTACGTCTTGTGGTTTGTGCGGGAAACTAGATCTCTGGATAACACGGACAAGCCGCAAGACGTAGTGGAATTGGACAAGGCATTCCTGAATTATCAATAGCCCCTAGATTTTATGTGCATATTCGTATACTTTAAAAGGAACACTTTTTTGAAAGGATGACAAGGAGCGCCATGGAGCAGGATGACAATGGTTTGAACCTAGATCAAGAAGACAAATCTGAAGAGTTGGAATCGGATGCTGAAGAGGATGAGGTTGATCAAGAAGCCGAAGACAAAGCAGCGAACACCAAAGAAAAAGAGCCTGATTTTAATGACAAAGAGGCATTTCCGACTTATCAAGGTGGTGGCAAGCGCATGGCGCGTGTCATGGATGCGACCCAACTGTATTTGAATGAAATTGGGTTTTCTCCTTTATTAACTGCAGAAGAAGAAGTGCATTATGCTACCTTGGCACTCAAAGGTGACGAAGCTGCTCGCAAAAAGATGATCGAATCTAATTTGCGCCTGGTGGTAAAAATATCACGTCATTACCTTAATCGCGGTTTGCCCTTATTGGACCTCATCGAGGAAGGGAATTTGGGTTTGATGAAATCTGTTGAAAAATTCGACCCCGAACGCGGGTTTCGCTTTTCTACTTACGCGACTTGGTGGATCCGTCAAACCATTGAACGTGGTTTGATGAATCAAACCCGTACCATTCGCTTACCCATTCATGTATTAAAAGAACTCAACGTCTATCTGCGTGCTGCGCGCAAACTAACGCAAAAATTGGATCATGAGCCTTCTGCGGAAGAAATTGCAGACATGTTAGATGTGCCGCTCGAAGATGTAGAAAAACTGTTAAATTTAAACGACAAAGTCACTTCTTTTGACTCGCCAGTTGGTCATGACGAAAATAAATCGCTTTTGGATACGATTCCTGATGAAAATAGTGCTAATCCCGCTGTTTTATTGACAGATGAGAACTTGCGTGCCCAAATCGAAGAGTTTTTAGATGAATTAACGGAAAATCAACAACAAGTCATCGCGCGTCGTTTTGGCTTGCGAGGGTTTGAGAAGTCTACATTGGAAGCAGTGGGCAATGAAATTGATCTCACTCGCGAACGCGTCCGCCAAATCCAAGTAGAAGCGCTGCGCAATCTCAGGAAACTATTAGAGCAATCTGGTATTACTCACGACGATTTGTTTGAATAATTGACATTTAAGCCCTATATAGATTATAATTAAAGTGTAAATCTATATAGGAGTGACTGCTATGAACACAGAAAATGAAGATCGTATTCCTAACGAAGGTTGGTCACAATTTTGGACACATCGTAGCACGGAACTATTCGCGAATTTTGCTCCTAAGAATTTGTTTGACAACGACGCTGATGCCGCTGAAAGAACTTTTAGCGATTGGAATCGACTGATTGAATCCAAGGCAAAATGTTCTTACTATATCAATGGTAAGCGACTGTCCGATCTAAGAGACAATCAGCCATTTGCAGATATGCAAGAATTTAAAACGTTTCTCAGAGACCAGCTTCTTGCGAATTATTCGCAAAATGATCAAGAAAAAATGCTTGGTATGCTCTTATCATTTGGCTATCAAGCTGCGCTTCCTCATGCCACGAATAGCGCTGTTTTGGCTATGGCAGGCGCAAATAGTGATTCAGCTGTAAGCATGGCTCAACCTGATATGCGGATTGATTGGTGGGTTGAGAATGGTGCGCTACGCCTTAAAGAAGGAAACAAATACCGTAAATGGTTTGAGAGTGGCACCAAGCGCCATGAATGCTCTGATGAAAAAGAGTATTATTTGAGAACAGAAACTACTTATTTGATTGCACCAGGCAAAATTGATATGGAAGATTTAATTCTTGCTTGCCCGAGTAGAAATTTAGCTCCTTTTCTTGATAGACGACCAAAGGGAGAGCAAATTACTCGGTTTTCTATTTGGAAGGAGTTTATCGCAAGTATCATCCAAATCTTTTTTCCAGGAACAGTTTTTGATATCGATGCTAAGCCTGAGTCAACGACGCTTTATGAGGAAGAAGTTGATGTGGTGATGGATGTGGATGATAAGGGAGACATTGAAGAGGGTGATGAGGAACGTAAACGTAGCAGTAGGCCAAGTACGCCTGGGTCCTTGGGATCTTAATAGCCCCTCATCTGCCCTTCGGGCACCTTCTCCCCTGAGGGGAGAAGGGAGAGATAACATCCTTCTTACCTCAGGGGAGAAGGATTTTTTATTTAAATCCTTGCCAACAATCTGAATAGTCTTTTTGCCTTGCTGGGTGTTGCAGGGCTGCTTCTGTATACAGCCAGGGATCACATGATTCCAGCATAAATGCCATCGTGTCATTGTAATACTCTGGTTTTAAATCTTGAGCAGTAGCGTTTTCAAATGCTGTCACGTCGGGACCATGTGGGGTCATGCAATTATGAATGCTGATGCCGCCAATTTCGAATCCCTCAGGCTTGGCATCATATTGACCTTGTACCAATCCCATCAATTCACTCATGACATTGCGATGAAAATAGGGTGGGCGGAAGGTGTGATTGGCTACCATCCATCGAGGTGGAAAAATTACAAAGTCTAATTGTGCCGTGCCTAACACCGGACTTTCAGATGTGAGTACAGTAAAAATGGAAGGATCGGGATGATCAAAACTGACGGTTTGAATGGTATTAAATAAGGATAAATCATAGCCATACGGCGCATAGTTGCCTTGCCACGCCGCGACATTCAATGGAGAGTGAGCGTACTCTGCCTCCCATAAATGTTGTTGATATTTGCTGATCACTTGTTTAGAGCCAGTTTTGGTTTCGAGAGCTGCTGTAGGGTAGAAAAAATGACGAGGATTTGCCAAACCATTGGCGCCAATGGGGCCCAACTGTGGCAGCACCAAGGGTAAGCCGCTATGCTCACAAAGATAGCCGGCAGCAAGGTTGTCCACCAATTCGACTTTAAAAGCAATGCCGCGTGGTATCACCGCAATCATACCCACTTTTATTTCAAGTCGTCCCATTTCCGTGTGTAATATCAATGCGCCAGAATAAGGGATAAATAGAAATTCACCATCTTGGTTGATGAAATAACGATCTTGCATCGATTGGTTGCATTGATAAATATAAACTTGGCTGAGTGATGTGCCAGATATATGACTTAAGCCATCGATAAAATCTTGGGATGCTTCTGGTGTAGACAGTGCGGACCAACGCATGGGATTGGGTGATTGTGGCTGCGCGAAAGGTTGAATGATTTTTTTTTGATAGGGCTGATAATCGGGGTGCGCAACAGAAGGTAATTGTCGATACAACCAAGTACGCAAATTCAAATGTCTGGGACGAGTGAAGGCAGATCCACTGAGTTGTTCTGCATATAATTGGTGCGCACATTGTTGTGGTGAATTTTGATCAGCGGGTAGTGCGCCTTTGATACATTCTGTTTGATGATGATTGCCAAATCCGTAAAGATACATATCGAAGTTTTCCTGTTTCCTGGGCTATGGATAGAGTGCCCCTCTTCCAATAGTTTGTCAATTATGAGTACTGTTTTACCTGTGTTTCATGATTTATAATTTTCTAGGTCTCGTCTTGCGTTTATTCCTACGTTCCGCAGCTTGTCCGCGGGATCTACCGGTCTAGTTAAATTCCTGGATTCCGCGCATAAAGCACGGAACTAAGCGTAAGGAGCAGCTTGGGGGTAGGAATAAATCTTGAAACATCGGGCGTAGAGACCCAAAATGTAGGGGTGGAGATCGTAGGAACAACGTGGATTTAATTGCAAATTATCCTATTGCTGGATACACTTTTGCTCTAGGCATGTCAGAGATAAAATCTTACTTGTGCCAGAAATGAGGTAGATTATTTAGAGGACAAAGCATGGCCGGTCATAGTAAGTGGGCAAATATTAAGTTTCGTAAGGGTGCACAAGATGCGAAGCGGGGTAAGATATTCACGAAATTGATTCGAGAGATAACCGTGGCTGCGCGTATGGGTGGGCCGGATGAGTCGACTAATCCGCGGTTGCGAGATGCGATTACCAAAGCACTGAAAGCAAATATGAAGCGGGATACAATTGATAATGCCGTCAAACGAGGTGCTGGTGGTTTGGATGGCGCCAATATGATAGAAATGTTGTACGAAGGGTATGCGCCAGGAGGGGTGGCGGTTTTGGTGGACTGTTTGTCAGATAATAAAAATCGTACCGTGTCTGAAGTGCGGCATGCTTTTACCAAATTTGGCGGTAATTTGGGTACAGATGGTTCTGTCTCTTATCTTTTTGCCAAACAAGGTGAAATTTTGTTGGCACCAACCGATAATATTGATGCCGCAATGGATGTGGCGATTGAAGCAGGTGCAGAAGATGTGGGCATTGAGGATGATTGTATTGAAATCACAACATCCGTGGAAATGTATCATCGTGTGCTGGCCTCTTTGGAAGTTGCTGGGCTTGAAGTGGATCAATCACATTTGACCCAGCATGCCGAAACTTTAATTTCTATGGACACTGAAACCACAGAACGCGTAGAAAAATTAATTGATATGCTAGAAGATCTGGATGATGTTCAGGCTGTTTATACCAATGCAGAATTTTTAGCCCCGACGGAAGTAGAATGACGCTGATTCTTGGTATTGATCCTGGTTCTAGAATCACAGGATATGGTTTGATTCGCGAGTCTCAACGGCAATTGCTGTATGTGGATAGTGGCTGTATCCGCACAGCGGAGGGCACCTTACCACAACGCCTGTTGCAAATTTTTAACGGTGTGTGTTCTCTGATGGAGGAATTTTCTCCTAACGAGGTGGCGATTGAGCAAGTCTTTATGCATAAAAATGCCAGCTCGGCATTAAAATTGGGTCATGCACGTGGTGTGGCGATGGTGGCTTGCGCGTCACATCGTATTGCAGTGAGTGAATATTCTGCTCGTGAAGTGAAACAATCAGTGGTCGGATATGGCGCAGCAGAAAAAAGCCAAGTGAAGCAAATGGTCGTGAATTTGTTAACGTTGTCGGATGCCCCACAAACAGACGCCTCCGATGCTTTGGCCATTGCGATCTGTCATAGTCATATGAGGAGAACCATACGATGATTGGTTGGCTAAATGGGTTTGTTATAGATAAACAACATCCTGGGAAATTGGTTTTGGATGTCAATGGCGTGGGTTACGATGTAGAGACGTCATTAACTACTTTTTTTCAGGTGGAATCTCTCACCGAGAAAGTGGGCCTGCATATTCATACCGTGGTACGCGAAGATGCGTTTTTATTATATGGCTTTGCCAATCAAGAAGAGCGCACTTTGTTTCGTGCGTTGATCAAAGTGAATGGGGTGGGGCCCAAATTAGCCATTGCTATTTTATCCAGTATTTCCCCCGAAGAGTTTATCCAATGCCTCCATCAGCAAAATGCAAGCTTACTCACCAAACTGCCCGGGATTGGCAAAAAAACAGCAGAGCGTCTGGTGGTGGAAATGAAGGATAGCATTCAGCAGTTTACCCCAAGTTCGCAGCCACAGTCTTCTGTGATGCCTAAAATGTCAAATCAAGACGAAGCCGTGTCTGCATTAGAAGCACTGGGGTATAAATCTCAAGAAGCCACGGCATTGATTCGCAAAATTGATGATGGCCAGCAAACTTGCGAACAACTGATTCGTCTGGCGTTACAATCACTGTCTACACACCAAGGAGCGTAATCAATGCCATACGTGTCACGATATTTACAATGGTTTACTCATCCGCTGGTGTTGGTGGTTTATTTGGCAGTGGTGGCTGGGGTATTTTTTTATGTTGATGAGCCATTGGCCCTTTATATTCACCATTTGAATTTGGCGTCTATTTATTCGCCATTACTTTGGATCACGCAATTGGGGTGGACGACGCCTTATTTATTGTTGCTACCATTGCTTGGGTTGTTTTTTCGATATATCAAACGAGCCAAACAAATAGAATTGCGGGTTTGGTTTTTGTGGAGCACCTTGTTTATCACATCTGGCGTGGCTGTTGTGTTAAAAAACATTTTGGGTCGTGCGCGCCCGGAATTGTTGTTTGATCTGAATGTTTTTGGCTTGTATGGCTATCATCGTGAGCATTTGTATCACTCTTTTCCGTCGGGGCATACGACGCTTGTGACCACGATGATCTTAGGATTGATTTTGTTATTTCCTAAGCAGCGGTGGTGGTTTTTTGTGGTGGGTACGGTGGTATTGATGACCAGAGTGCTTCTGACACAGCATTATTTAAGTGATGTGTTAGCCAGCATCTGTCTTGTGATGTTAGAATATCGCCTATTCATGTATATTGTGGCGCGAGAATGTCCTTTGTATTGGGTTCGATTGGGATTGAAAGATGAGTAAATTAGCAGCGATTCCTGTTGTGGTAGAGAGCGGGCAAAAATATAAAACTGCACAAGGATTTCATGCCATCAAAGATGGTATCAAAATCGAAGCGCAACAGGCTGAACGTTTACCTAAGCCAGAGTGGTTGCGTATCACGGCAAGTGCCACGCCGGCCTATATGGCAGTCAAAAAGCAAGTGGAAAAGCATCAATTAGCCACGGTGTGCCAAGAAGCCAAATGCCCGAATATGGCGGAATGTTGGTCGCATGGTACTGCCACTATTATGTTGATGGGTGCTGTTTGTACCCGTGCTTGTCGCTTTTGTTCTGTTGATACTGGGAACCCCAAAGGGTGGTTGGATGTCAATGAGCCAGAGAATACCGCAAAAACGGTTGCTTTGATGAACTTAGATTATGTGGTGTTGACATCTGTGAATCGGGATGATCTGCCTGATGGTGGTGCTGCGCATTATGCATCTGCGATCCGTGCCATCAAAAACAATGCACCTAAGACAAGAGTAGAAGCATTGACTCCCGATTTTCAAGGGGTGCATCAAAGCATCGAAACCCTTTTGGATAGCGGTGTGGATGTGTTTGCGCAAAATGTTGAAACGGTTGAGCGATTGACTCATCCTGTGCGTGATAATCGAGCAAGTTATCACCAAACTTTGGATGTTTTGGCGTATGCCAAACAATATCGTCCCGAGGTGTTGACCAAAACCAGCTTGATGTTGGGATTGGGCGAAACCATGACAGAAATCATTCAAACCATGGATGATTTGCGTGAAAAACAAATTGATATTCTGACCTTAGGTCAATATTTACAGCCCACTCAAAATCACTTGCCCATTGCGCGTTATGTGACCCCAGAAGAATTTAATTTGTTACGAGACATTGGTTTGGAAAAAGGATTTTTTGAAGTGGCTTCTGGCCCACTGGTGCGATCGAGTTATCGTGCGGATAAAGTCTTTAAACGTGATAATTTGGGTCTTTAAGAGACGTTATGCCTTATGCTATACTGAAATTCGTGGCTCATAAATAATAATAAGGATGCTCTTGACTGTGAAATCCAAAAGACCTATCAACCTTGATTTAACAACACTTTCTTTTCCACCCATGGCTATTGCTTCGATATTACATCGTGTCTCGGGCATTGTTTTGTTTTTATTGTTGCCGCTCGTGCTGTATGTATTGGATTTATCATTGCAATCCTCATCTTCTTTTGCGCAATTGCAAACCATGTTTTCATGTTGGTGCTTTAAACTTGGTTTGTGGATATTTGGCGCAGCCTTGATATACCACTTGCTTGCGGGTGTTCGGCACATCATCGCGGATTTGGGTTGGGGAGAAACCGTGCCATTTGCACGCTTTACGGCGTATTTGGTGATGGCGCTGGCTTTGGGTTCAGTACTCTTATTAGGAATATGGATATGGTAATGTCGGTTTCGAGTTTGACGGGTAATGGTTTAAAAGACTGGTTGATTCAACGTGTTTCTGCGGTTTATCTATTAGGGTATGTGATTTGGCTGTTGACTTATTTTGGCTGCCATATGCCGTTCCAATATGACAGTTGGTCCGCTCTGTTTCATAACCCATGTGTTCGAGTTGGCACAGTATTGGCATTTTTTATGCTGGTGTTACACGCTTGGATTGGTATCTGGACGGTGACGACTGATTATATCAAATGCACGATAATCAGAGTGACAGTCCAAATTTTACTGGCTTTATTTTTAGGTGCGCAATTGATTTGGAGCATCGCAATGGTTTGGGGGCAATGATATGGCAGTTGCACGGAATAAATTTGATGCAGTGATTATTGGTGCGGGCGGGGCTGGCATGCGCGCAGCTTACCAATTGGCTAAAATGCCAGGGATGAAAGTTGCCTTGATTTCTAAAGTTTTTCCAACGCGGTCGCATACCGTGTCGGCGCAAGGTGGGATTACGGTATCTTTGGGTAACTCTGCTGAAGATGATTGGCGTTGGCATATGTATGACACGGTGAAAGGTGCAGATTATATTGGTGACCAAGATTGTATCGAATATTTATGTAAGACTGGCCCAGATGCTGTTTACGAATTAGAACACATGGGCTTGCCTTTCTCGCGTATGGACAATGGCAAAATTTATCAACGTCCTTTTGGTGGCCAATCTAAAAATTTTGGTGGTGAGCAAGCCGCGCGCACAGCGGCCGCAGCTGATCGTACCGGGCATGCGTTGTTACATACCTTGTATCAACAAAACATTAGCGCTAAGACTCATATTTTTAGTGAGTGGTACGCATTAGATTTTGTCAAAGACAGCAAAGATCAGATTGCTGGTGTGACGGCGATATGTATTGAAACAGGAGAAATTGTATTTTTCCAAAGCAGGGTCTGCATTTTAGCTACTGGGGGTGCAGGACGTATTTTTCAATCCACTACGAATGCTCATATCAATACGGGTGATGGATTTGGGATGACGTTGCGTGCCGGCTTACAATTACAAGATATGGAAATGTGGCAATTTCATCCGACTGGTATTGCTGGGGCTGGTTCTTTGGTCACGGAAGGGTGTCGCGGTGAAGGTGGCTATTTGATCAATAAAGATGGTGAACGTTTCATGGAGCGTTATGCCCCTCATGTGAAAGATTTAGCGTCACGAGATGTGGTATCTCGGGCAATTGCAATGGAATTGCGCGAAGGTAAAGGCTTCAATATTGATGGTGTTGATTGTGTCAAATTAAAGATTGATCACCTAGGTGCCGACTTGATTAATAAACGTCTACCTGGTATTCGAGAGTTGTCAAAACAATTTGCAGCAGTCGATCCTATAAAAGAACCTATTCCTGTGGTTCCTACCTGTCATTATATTATGGGGGGGATTCCAACCAATATGCATGGTCAGGTGATTGGGTCGCATAAAGGGAAAGATAAAGTTATTGAAGGTCTTTATGCGGTGGGTGAATGCGCTTGTGTGTCTGTACATGGTGCTAATCGCTTGGGTGGCAATTCATTATTAGATTTGGTGGTGTTTGGTCGCGCTTCTGGTTTGCATGTGGAGCAATTATGGCAATCCAATGAATTACGCGATATGCCAGAACCGGCAGATGAAGATGTGGAAGTGTCATTAGCTCGTTATCAACGTTGGCAAGATTCTGAAAATGGGGAATCTCCTGCGGCATTGCGTGATGAAATGCAGCGTGTGATGCAAGAAGATTTTGGTGTCTTCCGCACGGGCGAGGTCATGAAGAAAGGATTGTTGCGCTTGGACAGTATTCGTGAGCGTTTGGCGCATGCGCGTTTGACCGACAAAAGCAATGTCTTTAATACAGAGCGTATCACGGCATTAGAGTTGGATAATTTGATGGCGACGGCTTATGCGTCAGCGGTATCGGCAATGAAGCGTACTGAAAGTCGTGGCGCGCATTCGCGTGAAGATTATCCAAAGCGGGATGATAAAAAATGGATGGTGCATACCACCTACAAGATGGATGAGGATTCGACGGGGACTCGAGCAGTGAATGTTTCGCCCCACGATGTGAAGCCATTTGAACCGCAAGAACGTGTCTATTAATTGAGGATCTAAATTATGGCAGCCAATGCAATAACCTTATCAATCTACCGATATAATCCAGAAACGGATGATAAACCTTCTATGAAGAAATATAAGGTGGAAATTGTTGCCGGCAGCGATCCCATGGTATTGACCTTATTGGAACGCATTAAAGCCGAACAAGATCCCACCTTGTCGTTTCGTCGCTCTTGTCGTGAGGGGGTGTGCGGTTCTGATGGTATGAATATCAATGGCAGCAATGGCTTGGCTTGTGTTACCCATATCTCTGTGTTGAAAACAAATAAAATTGTGATTCGGCCTTTGCCTGGCTTTCCAGTTGTTCGAGATTTAGTCGTGGATATGAACCAATTCTATCAACAATATGAGCGCATTGAGCCTTATTTACAAAATGATGAGATTCCTCCGGTTGCGGAACGTTTGCAATCACCGGAAGATCGGTCGAAGCTGGACGGTTTGTATGAATGTATTTTATGCGCTTGCTGCACCAGTTCTTGCCCTTCTTTTTGGTGGAATCCTGAGAAATTTGTTGGGCCTGCAGGATTATTACAAGCACGTCGCTTTTTAGCTGACAGCCGTGATACTGCAACGGATCATCGTTTATCGAAATTACAAGATCCTTTTTCTGTGTTTCGGTGTCGTACCATTATGAATTGTGCCAATGTTTGTCCAAAAGGATTAAATCCTACCAAAGCAATTTCTGATATTCGACATCAGATGTTGACACAAGAGACATAAGTCGTATGATGCTCCTTTGGCCAAAGGATGGCTTATTGTAGGAATAGGTTCCAAGTCAGGAGTGAAGAAACTTTGATTTGTTAGGACGATCCTTAATGAGTCCTTTGGAGAAAAAACGTATGACGGCGAATACATTACAACAACAGATGGCCACTGCCTATTTATCAGGTGGTAATATGGCTTATGTTGATGGGTTGTATGAAGATTTTTTGGCAGATCCTGCTTCCGTACCTGAAGAGTGGCAGGCGGTTTTTAAAGCATTGCCGAAGGTTTCTGGCAAAGCTGAATTATCACATCGTGATATTCGAGATTATTTTTTGCATGCGGCCAAAGCGCCTCCAGCATCAGCATCTGCAACACCTTCGTCTAAGCAGCATCTTGTGAATGATTTGATTAACGCTTATCGTATGAACGGCCACCATCAAGCCAATCTTGATCCATTGGGCATGGTGCAGCGCAGTAGTTTACCGAGCTTAAATCTTGCTTCTTATCATTTTAGTGACGCGGATCTCAAGGAATCTTTTGAGACAGGCCCGTATCTTAGTAAACAAGCCATACCATTGGCGGAAATCGATCATTTATTACAAGAGATTTATTGCGGTTCAATTGGTATGCAGTACATGCATTTAACGAATCAAAAGGAAATTGATTGGATTCAAGAAAAATATGAATCCACGCACGGTAGACCCCAATTGAATGCAGAGCAACAGACCAAGCTGCTGAAAGACTTGATCGCAGCAGATGGCTTAGAGCGTTATTTGGGCACAAAATATGTCGGGCAAAAACGCTTTTCCCTAGAAGGGGGGGATGCGTTGATTCCTTTGATGAACGAAGTGATTGAACGATCATGTGCACAACATATTGATGAAGTAGTCATCGGGATGGCGCATCGTGGGCGATTGAACGTGTTGATCAATGTTTTAGGTAAAACGCCTGATGCGTTGTTTGATGAATTTGAAGGTAAGTATGATCAGAGTCGCACAGGTGATGTGAAATATCATTTGGGTTATTCTTCGGATTTGTCCACCCAAAAAGATGCAACGGCGCATGTGGTATTGGCATTTAATCCTTCGCACTTGGAAATCATTGGTCCGGTGGTAGAAGGGTCTTCTCGTTCACGATTACGCCGCTTACATAATTTGGTTGAAAAAGATAAAGTCTTGCCGATTGTGCTACATGGCGATGCTGCATTTGCAGGGCAAGGCGTGGTCATGGAAACGTTCAATTTTTCACAGTCACCTGGGTATTGTACCGGGGGAACGGTGCATGTGGTTATCAATAATCAAATTGGGTTTACCACTAGTAATCCCGAAGATGCACGTTCGTCTGATTATTGTACTGATGTTGCCAAGATGATTGAAGCGCCTATTTTTCATGTGAACGGGGATGATCCCGAAGCAGTGCTTTTTGTGATTCAATTAGCTTTTGAATTCCGGATGATCTTTAAGCGTGACGTGGTGGTAGATTTGGTATGTTATCGTCGTAATGGCCATAATGAAGCCGATGAACCTTCAATTACGCAACCTCTGATGTATCAAAAAATTAAAAAAACCAAGCCGCTTCGAGAATTGTACGCTGCTCATTTGCAGAAAGAAGGCGTGGTCACAGTGGAGCAAGTAACACAGTGGAATGATGATTATCGCGAAGCACTCGATCATGGTAAATCGGTGGTTGATAGCTTAAAGCCGGGTTTTAAAAGGCCACAAGCACCGGATTGGTCTCCTTATTTGAATGTGAAATGGACCGACGAGGTTTCTACTACGGTTGACATGAAAACCTTACAGAAGGTATCTAAGAAACTATTAGAATTACCAGAAGGGTTCAAAGTTCATCCTGTGGTCAAGCGCTTGCTTGAAGAACGTGCGAAAATGGGTACGGGTGAACTGGAGATGAACTGGGGGTTTGCTGAAACTATGGCTTATGCCACGATTCTTCAAGAGGGGCATGAAGTGCGCCTGTCTGGTCAAGACTGTGGACGTGGTACTTTTGCTCATCGTCATGCAGAACTTCATGATCAAGCAACGGGTGAAATATACCGGCCTTTGGATCAATTTTCCAAAGATGATGTTGGTGCTTTTTCCGTGATTGACTCTGTGTTATCCGAAGAAGCTGTCTTGGCGTTTGAATATGGTTATGCGACTTATGACCCTACTTCTTTGGTGTTATGGGAAGCGCAATTCGGGGATTTTGCCAATGGCGCGCAAGTCGTGATAGATCAGTTTATCACCTCTGGGGAACAAAAGTGGGGGCGCTTATGTGGGTTGGTCTTGTTATTACCCCATGGTTATGAGGGCCAAGGACCAGAACATTCGTCAGCGCGATTGGAACGTTTTATGCAGTCATGTGCGCAGCAAAATATCCAAGTGTGCACGCCTACGACGCCGGCGCAAATCTTTCATTTATTACGTCGTCAAGTATTACGTAATTTTCGCAAACCTTTGATTGTGATGACACCCAAGAGCATATTGCGTCATAAACTAGCCGTATCTACGTTGAATGATTTGTCGAAAGGCAAATTTCATCCTGTGATTCCGGAAATAGACAAAGTTGATGCTTCGAAAGTGACGTCGGTGGTATTGTGTTGCGGAAAAGTTTATTATGATCTATTGCAAAAGAGACGAGAAGAAAAACTAGACCACGTTGCAATCATTCGAATTGAGCAGCTTTATCCCTTTCCGAAGGAAGATATGTTAGAAGTGCTCAAACCTTACACGAATGCGATGACAGTGGTTTGGTGTCAAGAAGAGCCACGCAATCAAGGCGCTTGGTATTCTTCACAACATCATTTTGAAGGATGTTTGCGATCTGATCAAACGCTCGTGTATGCGGGACGCGGATTTTCAGCTGCGCCAGCGGGCGGTAGCGCAAAAGTACATGTTGAGCAACAAGAAGCTTTGGTTAAACAAGCACTATCATCTTAAATAAGATTAGGAATCACTATGTCAATTGAATTAAAAGTACCAGTCTTACCTGAATCTGTGGCTGATGCCACGATTGCCGCTTGGCATAAAAAAGCAGGTGATACAGTGCAACGCGACGAGAATCTTGTCGATTTAGAAACCGACAAAGTTGTGTTGGAAGTGCCTGCGCCAGCCGATGGTGTATTAACAGATATTGCTTTTGAAACCGGGGCTACGGTCACATCAGGGCAATTGTTGGCCAAAATAGACACGAGTGGCAAAGCTGCAGCGGCACCTGAGAAAAAAGAAAAAGTCGAAGAAGCCGAGAAACCAGCAAAAGCTGAAGTTGCTACTGGTTCTGAAGCGGGAGACTCTGCCACCAGTCCTGGTGTAAGACGACTTTTGGCTGAACATGAGTTGGATCCAACAGATATCAAAGGATCGGGTAAAGACGGACGCTTGACTAAAGAAGATGTCACAGCATTTATTGCAAAGAGTCGAGATAAAAAAGCGGCTGCCCCTGCGCCAGCTTCTAAATCAGCCGTGCCAGCAGCAATGGGTGCGCGTGAAGAGAAGCGTGTTCCTATGAGTCGCTTGCGTGCAAAAGTCGCAGAGCGTTTATTAGACGCACAACATTCGGCGGCAATGTTGACAACGTTTAACGAAGTTAATTTGCAAGCGGTGATGGACTTGCGAGCGCAGTATAAAGACAGTTTTGAGAAAAAACATGGGGTCAAATTAGGCTTCATGTCCTTTTTTACCAAAGCAGTGGTGGAATCTTTAAAACGTTTTCCTGTGGTCAATGCATCGGTGGATGGTCAAGATATTGTCTATCATGGCTATTATGATATCGGTATTGCGGTGACGACTGAACGCGGTTTGGTGGTACCTGTGATACGTGATGCAGATCAAATGAGCCTGGCGGATATTGAGCTGACGGTCAAAGATGCTGCGATACGTGCCCGCAGTGGAAAACTGTCTTTAGAAGAGCTTCAGGGTGGTACGTTCACTGTTACTAATGGGGGTGTTTTTGGGTCACTATTATCCACTCCTATTATTAATCCGCCGCAGACAGGGATCTTGGGGATGCATAAGATTCAAGATCGTCCTGTTGTGGAGAAGGGTCAAATAGTGATTCGACCTATGATGTACGTCGCGTTGTCTTATGACCATCGACTGATTGATGGTAAAGATTCCGTGCAGTTTTTAGTAAGTGTCAAAGAGTTATTGGAAGATCCTGCGCGCTTACTGCTTAATGTTTAATTAGGATATTATTGAATGAATTTACATGAATACCAAGCTAAATCTTTATTGGCTAAATATGATTTGCCTGTGCCGAAAGGGCACATTGCTTTCAATGCTGAAGAAGCAGTGAAAGTCAGTCAACAATTATCAACTCCCAGCTGGGTAGCTAAAGCTCAGGTGCACGCAGGTGGCCGTGGGAAAGCAGGTGGTGTCAAATTGGTTAAAACCACTGAAGAACTCAGTCAATTTGTTAAAGGCATTTTGGGCACACGTTTGGTAACTCATCAAACCGATGCCAATGGTCAGCCTATCGAAGTAGTCTTGATTGAAGAAACTTCTGAGATTGATCGTGAATTATATTTAGGTGCTGTGGTTGATCGTGCCCAGCGTCGCGTGGTCTTTATGGCGTCGACGGAAGGCGGTATGGAAATTGAAACGGTGGCCGAACAAACACCGGAAAAAATTCTTACGGTGACCATGGATCCATTGGTTGGTGTTTTGCCATACCAATGCCGTGATATTGGCTTTCAATTGGGTTTAACGAGCCCACAAATCAAGCAATTAACCAAATTGATGACGGGTTTGGGACGCATGTTTGTAGAGAATGATTTGGCACTGTTAGAAATTAATCCTTTGGTGGTGACCAAATCAGGCGATTTAATTTGTTTGGATGCTAAAGTCAGTATTGATGACAATGCATTATTTCGCCAACCTGAATTGAAGACCATGCGTGATGCTTCACAAGAAGATGAACGTGAAAATCGTGCCCATGATTTTGAATTGAATTATATTCCGCTGGACGGTGAAATTGGCTGTATGGTCAATGGTGCTGGCTTGGCGATGGCTACCATGGATGTGATCAAACTTTATGGTGGTGATCCGGCGAACTTCTTGGATGTTGGTGGTGGCGCTACAAAAGAACGCGTCACGGAAGCTTTTAAAATTATTCTTTCTGACGAAAAGGTCAAAGGTATTTTGGTGAATATTTTTGGTGGTATTGTGCGGTGTGATTTGATTGCAGAAGGTATTTTGGCTGCAGTCCAAGAAGTACAATTGACCATTCCTGTTGTGGTGCGATTGGAAGGAAATAATGCACCATTAGGGGCTGATATTTTAAACAAGAGTGACTTAAATGTGATCGCAGCAAACAGTTTGACTGATGCGGCCAAGAAAATCGTCGCAGCAGTGGCATAAGAGGATAAAATGAGTATATTAATTGATAAAGATACCCGCGTACTTTGCCAAGGGTTTACGGGCAATCAAGGTACATTTCATACTGAACAAGCGATTGAATATGGTACCAAAATGGTGGGTGGTGTGACCCCAGGTAAAGGCGGACAAACGCATTTGTCCTTGCCAGTATTTAATACCATGCGTAATGCGGTAGATGAAACCAAAGCCACGGCATCAGTGATTTACGTACCCGCACCTTTTTGTAAAGATTCGATTATTGAAGCTGCGGAAGCAGGTATTGAATTGATCGTTTGTATTACCGAAGGGATCCCTGTATTAGACATGTTGGACGTTAAAGTTTATTTGGAAAATAATACGCACACACGTTTGATTGGTCCTAATTGTCCCGGAGTTATTACACCTGGGGAATGTAAAATAGGTATCATGCCAGGGTCAATTCATTTGCCAGGTAAAGTGGGCATCATTTCGCGCTCGGGCACATTGACGTATGAAGCGGTGAAACAAACCACAGACAAAGGTTTTGGTCAAAGCTCGTGTGTTGGGATTGGTGGTGATCCTATTCCTGGTAGTACGTTCATTGATATGCTGGCGTTATTTGAAAAAGATCCTAGAACAGAAGCCATTATTTTGGTAGGTGAGATTGGTGGTACTGCAGAGGAAGAAGCTGCTGAATACATCAAATCTAATGTAAGCAAACCCGTGGTGTCATACATCGCAGGTGTGACCGCACCAGCTGGCAAACGCATGGGACATGCGGGTGCGATTATCTCCGGAGGTAAGGGTACTGCAGAAGATAAATTTGCAGCACTAAAAGCAGCAGGCGCGAGTACGGTCAACTCTCCAGCCGAACTAGGCGATGCAATGGCAGAACTCATGGGTTGGTAATCGTTATGGGTTTCAGTCCTACGTATTGCGGCTGTCACCCTTACGTTTCGTGGCTCCTACCCCTACGTCCCGCAGCTTGTCCGCGGGACGTAGAGATTAATTTTGTGAGCTGGGCATCATGGCGTATTGATTGATTGCGAGATGATGCTCACATGCCAGATTCCTTTCCTATTTTTCTGACGTCTTAGTACAACGTAAGTTTGCATGCTTAGATCTTCAAATCGTGCAGTTGCAACGGCTAAAAAATACTGACTCTCGAGTGTGAGGACTTCCTCTTGAATGTGATACTTACTAATAAATGGTGCGACTTCTTGTGGGCTTCGAAATGGTTTGGAGTGTCTTTTTTGCAGAATATGTGTCACATCATCTTCTTTAATCCCAGCACTTAAGCTCATTAATAAGGTTTTAGAAGCAGTATTCAAATTGACAGGGGTGGTTTCTGGTAGAGTGGTGAGCACGGCTGCCAATTGTTGATATTGCTTGGCGTTGACACCATAGACCAATCGTAGTTCTGAAATATGAGCCATAGGCATATGGCTGGGCAAGTAGGTTGGTTTTTGTCGGGCATATTTATCTTGCCATTCATCATGGGTGGCACCTTCTTTTAAGGGTTGAATCCAATTCGACACTGCATCCATAAGGTTTTTGCGTTCAAGCGGATTACTGCCAATGTTCATTTTATTTAAGAGCCCGTAGAATACAAATTGATAGCGCTCATCGAAGAGATTATTGAGATTAAATCGTGCTTGTAAATCGACGAGCTCTCCTGAGAGTTTGATATTGGGATAGAGGTTAGATAATGTACTGGGAAGTGCTAAAACACGCCCTTTAGCGGTAGCTTTGCCTAAATTTTCTTTGGGATCAAGCAAGCGATCCATAGCCCAGAGCGTAACGGCTTGTGAGGCCAGATATAAATTATCTGTCGCTGCGATAAGATGGGTACGATGGATATCACTTCGGACACGGACGCTGATGGCAGTGGCCATGATGGCAACCAACGTTACCATGAAAAGAGCTGTGAGCAATGCACTACCGCGGTGTTTATGCATACAATCCCACCGGTATGACGAATACGAGATTTGTAGTACCCCATTGCTCGGTGCTGAGGTGAGCGGTGATGCTGATCGGGAATTTGGCTGGGGTGTTTTGCCCTTTTTTCTTGATAATTTTCCACTCTGTCAGTGATGCATGTTTGCGATTCGTATAAGAAAAAGCACATTTTTTTAAGTGATCAAACAGGATCTTGTCATGGAATTGATTACGGTCTGGTGAGTCTAATGTATTCCACGTACGACGAATCAAGGTATGTCCATAGCAAAGATAGGCAATACGCTTTAAAGTAGAGCGTTGCTCTAAGGCACCAGGATTCACGGCGCCACTGCGGGTAAACTCCACATTATCTGCATGGCCAATGAATGCAGGAAAAAGGGCTTGGTTATTGCCACGTACAGGTCGGTTAATGATTTGAGCTATTTCACGACGCATCAAAGTAATGGTCATCTCAAATTGATGCAGACGTTGGGATTGGGTCTTCAAGCGTTCATCTGTTCGAAAGGATTGCAACATGATATAAGACGTGAGAGACGCCAAGATGGCAAATATCCCAAGCGCAACAACGATCTCAATCAAGGTAAAGCCGCGTTGTTTCATATGAGTAGTCGATAACCAATCATATGATTGGTGAAGGGGCCGGTGCGCTTTGGACTGGCTGAAATGGAAATTTGTTGCATGAATTTAACTCGGGTGGGTGTGATCTGGGCTCGCCAGTACCAAGTATGGCCAAATAGGCTGGTTGTTTGGGTGATTTCACGATTTGATGTGGTGCCGAGAACGTGCATTTGCAGATCCGCCATTGCAGTCATTGCAACTAGGCGTTGCAGGGATTTGTCTTTTAAGCGCTGTGTGCTTTGAATATTTTGTGCTGAGCTTTTTAGTAGTGCTGTCATGCCAATAGCAATGATCATCAATGCTAATAAAACTTCAATCAATGTAAAACCACGCTGTTTCATCGACTGGCCTCTTTGTTAAAAATAAGGGCGCCATTTTCTTCACCTACGACAGAGGCAAGGTGGGGTTTTTCTTTGGTTCCAAAATATACTTTGAATGCTGTCATATCTCCGGTCCCATTTAGGATGACCACCAATTTATCTGCTTTAGGACTGCCATGGGTAACAATAATCACCGTTTTTGGGGGTAAGGTATGGGTACGATAAAAGGATGAGTGCAACGACTGCCAATGTTGATTGGGTCCCATTCGTTGTACGCCATAACCTGTGTTTGTTAATTGTACTTTTAAGGTGCTCGATTCCAAGAGCGCGCGATCATGCACAAACGTCAGGAATTGAGTAAATTCTTCGGCGGCAATACGAATTTTACGGCTCTTACCAAAATCTCCAAACGACATCAAGGCAAAACTGATAGTGATGCCAATAATGACGATGACAACTAAGATTTCGATAAGAGTGAAGCCATCGTTTGTCGTTTTACCCTGCATTCCAATTACCAATTTCTGCATTCACACCTTCGCCACCAGGTTGTCCATCTGCACCATTGGTATATATATCAATATCTCCATGTTGACCCGGATTCAAATAAATATAATCACTGCCCCAAGGATCTTTAGGTACTTTCTTTAAATAGGCTTTCCAATCTTGCGGAATCGGGCTGCTGCTGGGCTTTTCTACTAATGCTTTTAAGCCTTGATCGGTGCTGGGATAAAACCCATTATCTAATTTATACAATTCTAAAGCGTTTTGAACGGCCAAGACGTCTTGCCTGGCTTTGACGATTCGCGCTTCATCAGGCCTATTGACGATTTTCGGAACAACCAATGCTGCTAAAATACCCAAAATGACCACGACTACCATGATCTCAATTAACGAAAACCCGCGTTGTGCATTGTGTTTCATATGATGACTCTCCTCAAGATACTAATTGTTCCATTGAAAAAATGGGTAATAATGTTGATAAGACGATAAACAAAACCACACCGCCCATCAACAAGATAATGATAGGTTCTAATAAGGTTAAAGCACTATCAATCAAACGTTTGACTTCATTATCCAAATGATCGGCTGCACGTTCCATCATGACTGCAAGTTGACCGCTTTTTTCACCACTGGCAATGAGGTGTAGTGCCATAGGGCGTAAAAAAGCGGTTTTTCTTAAAGCCACGTTGATGGCGGTGCCTTCTTTTACTGCAGATGTCGCTGTATCAAAAGCATGCCTCATCACAAGGTTGCTGACAAGACTAGCAGAGACACGCATGGTATCTAAAACGCTGCCGCCTGCAGAAAATAATATCCCAAATGTATGAATATATCGAGCAACATTGACTGTTTTCACCATAAAAGAAAGTAGTGGTACTTGTAAAATAAAACGATGCCATTTGAGTTTGATTCTCGGATTTTTTAAACTTTGTTGAAACATCACCCCTAGGATGATGAAGAGCAATAAGACATAAAGCCCGTAATGTTTGATGAAATCACTGATAGCAATCAATATCATCGTCATGCTGGGTAAGGTTTGGCCAGATGTGGTGAACACGCCAACGATATCTGGTACGACATAAGTTAAGAGAAAACTGATGATGGTGATGGAAATAACAATCATCAGGGCAGGATAGATGAGCGCTTGTTGAATTTTTTGACGAATTACTTGCTGATTTTCGGTGTAATCGGCCAATTTTTCTAACACCAAATCCAAGCGGCCAGTTTGTTCTCCTGCCGCTAAGGTCGCACGGTAAAGCTCTGGGAAGGCGTGCGGATATTCTGCCATGGCTTGTGCCAAGCCATAACCTTCCAATACTTTGGCACGCACACCTATGATCAAGCGTCGAGTGCTGTCTAGTTCAGACTGATCCGCCACGCCACGCAGTGCTTCATCAATGGGAATGCCAGCAGCCAGCAGGGTAGCTAATTGTCGAGTAAACAAGGCCAAATGTGAGGCGCTTAATTTATCATTATGTTTGGTACGCACAGATTTTTTGTATACATGAACAGCGGTGGGGATTAAGCCGAGTTCCCGCAATAATTGGCGTGCATGACGTTCAGAATCAGCTTCAATCACACCTTTGCTTTGACCCCCCGTTTTTTTCAAAGCTTGATATTGATATGCACCCATGCCAATGAACCAAAATTCTATATATTAGCCTAGTGTATGCTATTGCTAAGGGCATCCGCAATTCATTTTACATGCAAGTTCTACGAAGCGACCCCCGAGACTTGTGATCAAAAATTGATTTTATAGATCTAATGAATTACAATATGGTTTTTATTTTGAGAACAATTGCATGTTTAAAAAGCAAAAACTGTCTATCTTATTGACGATGATTTTTTCATTTCATACTGCATTTGCGCACGTCATTGATGATTATGAACATAATCCCGATAATCTTTTTGTACAGATTCAAAACTTAGGATCTGAAAATTGTAAGCTTGAGCGTGCGGATGTTTCTCAAGGCAAACTATTTAAAAATAGCAATCCCATCCCTAAAGTGCTTAATGCTACGGGCGAGACATATCGGTTTGTTCTCAATGGTGCCAAAGTAGAAACCACTTTAAAATACAGCTGTGGCAAGCACAAAATATTTTCACTATACATGAAACAGTACTTCAAAAATGGACATATTCACAAATCGATTGATTCTAAGTTTTTAAACGCCGTGGATGTGTTTGAAACCCACAAAAAACAATACGGCATGCTCCAAATCATTCAAGATCACGATATGGCATTCATTCTTGGAGATTCTGGTAAAATTTCTTGGCAGATAACGCAGTAATTACAATGGCGTGCTTATCCACGTCTATGTTTTTCTACCGCTCCCTATGTTCCGAGACTTCTCCTCCACCTTCTGCGTACTGCGGCTTTCCTCACCTCATGCTTGTCTCTGGTATCTAGGTGCCCAGCTAAATTCTTGGATTCTACGCATAAAGCACGGAACGTAGGCGAGAATGGTCACGGGACGTAGATAAGGCAGCAGTGCATTGTATTGTAGGTGATCGTGCTTACCTTAGTGGATATAAAGCGTGACACTTGCTTTTTATTTCATTGTGATTGTAAGATAAACGTTTAGAGAATGTTTCTTGGTGGGGACATTCTTTGCGGCTCACGGAGTAGAGATGCATCGAAACGAATACCATGCGGCCATACTATTTGCCATTGGATCGATATGTTCTTTTAGCGTCCACTCAATGTCTGTGATGAACTGTGCTGCACCTCGTATCAATTGCGCAGAGTTTCGTGGGAAGCCTGGTCAATGGATGCCTGAGCCCGACTTTACGCCTGAGAAGCGTCCTCGCAGTCCTAAGCCTATTCCGCCACCACCACCCAAACCGGCACCACCGCCAGCGCCATTATTTTCTGCTTTGCATCAAACGAATCCTTGGGCAAAAGTTATCAGCTTCAATATAGGCCCCGTAACGTCCGCGCCTGGCCGTACTCAAACGATGCTATTACAACCCGGTGTTCTTAAAACTTATGCTGATACATCAAAAGATAGTCTTTTTAGTATGGGTGAGATATTTGTTGGCGGACAACACGCTGTTTCATCGTTAGTCTCAGGTCAGATTGGATTGGCTGTTGGAGCGGGTGGAAATGCCAAAGCCACAGGTGACATTTGGGAGGATGCTAATCCCGATTTTAATAATTTTACTTATGGATACAAAATAAATCATGCCCAAGTGACGATAAAAGGTAAATTATTGACCGAATTTAAAGGAGTGTTTCAGCCTTATGTTAGTGCAGGATTTGGTTTGAGTTTTAATCGTGCATTTGATTTTACTATTTCGCCTGATATTTATGAGGAAGTTGCTCCTCCTCCGTTTCATGATGACGTTACGACTACCTACACCTATAGTCTAGGTGTTGGCATGCAAAAACAATTGCGGCCTAATATCTACTTTGGCATAGGCTACGAGTTTGCTGATTGGGGTGTTGCCAATCTTGGGGCAGCTACAGGACAAACACTTAACGGCGGATTGCAGCTAAATCACGTGTATACCAACGAATTGCTATTTAGCATTAACTATATTAAATAGGGTTGTTCTCTATGAGTTTCTTTAGTGAAACAAAAAGAAAGGTTATCAAATCTTTCTGGATTGTCCTATGTAGTATCGTAATGATGAATACATCGCACGCAACAAGTACTCAACCTAAATACACTATCATTCCAAACACGCCAACAGTTATTCATTTCAGTAGCTTGGATGCAGCATTTGTACGCTTCACTGTCACAAATAAAACAAAGGTGCTCCGTGAGTTACTTATGACACCATTTCCTTTTTCAGGTATCCAACAAGTGACAGGAGGTTTGCGCATTTGTGATCACGTGCAAGTACTTGGGGCGGGCGAATCATGTCAGCTTGTTTTATGGTTGAATGGCTCAGAATTTACGATGGGATCAGTGAATATGCCTGTTGTAATATGCAAAAAATCCATTGATAGTAATTCACCTGATCCATTTCTTTGTAGCCAAACGTCAGAAAGCAGTAAATTAAATATTACGCGTTTAGACTTGGCTAGAATCACAGTGACACCAATCGAAATGAATTTGGTTGCCGCAGGAGCAGCTCAACAATTTACAGTTACCAATCAATCTCCTACAGCAACAGCAAATAATATTCAATTGCATCTAGAGAGAACCGCCTTGGCAGGAAATGTGACACAAACATCCACATGTGATTCAGTGGGGCCAGGAGGATCATGTACTATTACAGTGACGCCTGGTACTACTGCTTATTCTTCTACTCTTGTACCTATTCGGGGCGCCAATACTAATCCAATTCCTGTAGATATTTCAGTTACGTCACCAGGTATTTCCGAAATTTCTGTCACAGATGGATCGCCTTTGATACTTCAAACTAGTGGTTCACCAGGCCGCATAAGAATAAAGAATAATGGGGATTCAATAGCTACTGATATTCAGGCCACTTTGCCTGCTTCTATGTCATCTGTTACTCAAGACGCTACTGCCTGCGATAATTTGGCAGTTGGTGCTGAATGTGATTTGTTTTTTACGCCAGGTACCGTGCCTATTACAAGTACGGCTGTAGATATATCTGGGACTAATACGACAACTACAAGTGCAAATATTGAAGTAGATGCGGCATCAGAAGCAACCCTTGCTATTACATCAGGCTCTCCACTATCTTTAAAAGCTAATGGCTCAACAACAGGTTCAATGGTCATTCAAAATCAGTCTACCACTACGACCGTATCATTTTACGCAGACTTTACGAATACGGCATTAAATGGTGCAGTAACTGCGACTGGATGTCCTGATATTGGCCCCGGAGCGTCTTGCACTATGGTGTTTACTCCAAGTACTAAGGTTGTCAGCCTTACTGATTTTTCTATTACAGGAACATCTGCTCAAGCTGTTGTAGGGCAAATATCTCTGGTGCCTTATGTTGCTTATATCACAGATATTGAATCTGAAAACACTCCTATTGCGATTTGTCCTATCGATAGTAGTGGTTCTCTAAACACAAGTAGCTGCTTCAATAAATCAGGTACAGAACTGGGTGTGGTAGATCCTCGTGGTGTGGCAGTTAACTCTAGTGTTACTATGCTTTATGTAACAGGTTTTAATTCATCAAGAAACGAGCTTGTGGTTGGATCTTGTCCAATTAATAATCTTGAGACAGGTGATGTTGGATCCTGCTCTTTGTATTCGGGTACGGCAATTGGTGTTGGATTTAATGGAGTGGTCTATAATCCGGTATTGAATGTGGTTTATACAACAACTCCTGATGATACGGTTTATAAATGCAGTCTTAATTCTTCTGGCGTAATCACTTCTTGTGCTCTTACCACAGCTACAACCTTAAATACCCCACAGCAACCAGCAATTACGGCTGGTGGAGATTATATTTTTGTAGCAAATTATGATGGAGATCTATTGTCACAGTGTACTATCGGTAGTGATGGCAGTTTATCTACATGTACAACTTTCACGCCTATCTCTGGGTCAGTAAAAAATATTGGCGTGGCTGTCAACACTACTGATACTTTTCTATACGGTACAACGCAAGTACCAAACGTAGTATTTTGGTGCCCTCTCTCCGATGGTACTTTGTCAGCGTGTTCCCAGTTTGATATGGGCGATTATGCTCCGAGAGGGGTAGCGATGAGCTCTGCTACTAACTATATATACGCTTGCGCATCAGGATCTTTTGATTTACAGCCAATGATTCGAAAATGTGTAGTCAATGCTAGTTCTGGTGCAGTAACAAGTTGTTCAAATGCGGGCGTGCCAAGCTCTATGGAGCGACCAGGTGATATCGCTTTATTACCCACAGCCTATTAGAAATTTTGCAAGAAGATCGGTAAGCGAAGTAATTTAAAAATTCCTGTTAAAAATACTGTGCCGAATCAAACGTCTAATGTAAACTATGTTGCATAAGACAAAGGGAGTGATGTGATGAGTAAAAAAGATGTATCAGATTTGCTGCAGAAATCAGGAGCCAAATTTGTAGATTTGCGGTTTACTGATACGCGGGGGAAAGAGCAGCATATTACCATTCATGCTTCTTATGTGGACGATGAGTTTTTGAAACATGGCAAATTGTTTGATGGATCTTCTATCAAGGGATGGCAACAAATTCATCAATCAGATTTGGCGTTGATACCTGATATGTCTTCGGTAGTATTGGATCCCTTTTATCAAGATCCCACGGTGGTACTGCGTTGCCAAGTGTATGATCCTATGGCTAATAAAGCTTATGATCGTTGCCCACGTTCTTTGGCGCATCGTGCAGAAGCTTATTTGAAAACGACAGGGATTGCGGATGAAGTGATGTTTGGTCCTGAGCCAGAGTTTTTCATTTTTGATGACGTGCGTTGGGAAACTGGTATGTCAGGCTCATTTTATAAAATCAATTCTGAGGAAGGGTATTGGAATTCGGGGCAAGCTATTGAAGGCGGTAATACTGGTCATCGTCCAAATATCAAAGGTGGCTATTTTCCCGTACCTCCTATCGATTCTTCGCAAGACATACGCAGTGCTATCTCTGAGGTGTTAGAAGAAGGGTATGGCATTCGAGTTGAGGCGCATCACCATGAAGTGGGGACTGCTAATCAATGCGAGGTTGTCACGCGTTTCAATACGCTGACTAAAAAAGCGGATGAATTACAAATTTTAAAATATGTGGTGCAAAATGTCGCTCATAACCATGGCAAGACAGCAACCTTTATGCCGAAACCCTTGGTCGGTGATAATGGTAGTGGCATGCATTGCCATCAATCCTTGGTCAAAGATGGGGTTAATCTATTTTCTGGTGATGCTTATGCAGGATTGTCTGAAACCGCGTTGTATTACATCGGTGGTATCATCCACCATGCTCGCGCGTTAAATGTTTTTACCAATCCTGCTGTGAATAGTTATAAGCGTTTGGTACCGGGTTTTGAAGCACCGGTATTATTGACTTATTCTGCGGGTAACCGCTCGGCCGCAATTCGTGTGCCCGCGGTGAATCATCCCAATGCGCGTCGGATAGAAGTACGCTTCCCGGATGCATTGGCCAATCCTTATCTGGCATTTTCAGCGATGATGATGGCAGGCTTGGATGGTATCAGCAAAAAAATGCATCCTGGGGAGGCCATCGATAAAGATTTATTTGAATTGCCCCCTGAGAGCTTAAAAAATATTCCGACCATTGCTGGTTCACTGGAACAAGCAATTGAAGATTTAGAACAAGATCATGAGTTCTTAATGACCGGTGGTGTTTTTTCACACGAGTTTTTACAATCATGCATTGAATTACGCAGAGCGGATATCAGAAAATTAAAGCATTCGGTGCATCCACTTGAATTTGAAATGTATTACAGCGATTGAGGCCTGAGTAGTCATGATTGAAAGTGATCGGTTGGTAAGTTTGCAGGCACATACGGAAGAAGAAGCGTTTGATAGAGCAATTCGTCCGCTGAATTTACAAGAATATATTGGCCAAGATGATGTCCGTCAGCAAATGCAGATATTTATTGATGCTGCGCAGAAGCGTCAAGAAGCGTTGGATCATGTGTTGATCTTTGGCCCGCCTGGATTAGGGAAAACAACGCTTGCGAATATTGTTGCTCATGAAATGGGGGTCAATTTACGTCAAACGTCAGGACCTGTTTTAGATAAAGCTGGTGATATCGCAGCGATTTTAACCAATCTTCAAGCCAATGATGTGTTGTTCATTGATGAAATTCATCGTTTGAGCCCAGTGATAGAAGAAATTTTATACCCGGCCATGGAAGATTATAAGCTGGATATCATGATAGGAGAGGGGCCTGCTGCACGTTCTATTAGGCTAGAATTACCTCCATTTACTTTAATTGGTGCAACGACACGTGCTGGTTCACTCACATCGCCATTACGCGACCGTTTTGGTATTGTGTTACGACTAGAGTTTTATACAGTCGAAGCATTAACACAAATTGTGCATCGTTCTGCAAAATTACTTCAGGTTTCTACAGAGCCAGAAGGTGCAAAGGCTATTGCATTGCGCTCCAGAGGTACGCCACGTATTGCCAATCGTCTTTTACGCCGGGTACGGGATTATGCACAGGTCAAAGCGGATGGCGTGATTACGGCTGAGGTGGCGGTCAGTGCTTTGGATATGCTCAGTGTGGATCATCATGGCTTTGACGTGATGGATAGAAAATTGCTTTTGGCTGTCATAGAACGATTTGATGGTGGCCCTGTGGGTGTCGATAGTATTGCCGCAGCGATTGGTGAAGAAAGAGGGACCATTGAAGATGTGATCGAGCCTTTTTTAATCCAACAAGGATTTTTAATGCGCACTTCACGAGGTCGAACTGCTTCACCGCTTGCTTATGAGCATTTTGGATTGGAGCGCGCGACACCGGTGGATATCTCGTAAATGCTGAAAAAAGATCATATAATGTCCTACCGAGTGTATATCGAAGACACAGATGTGATGGGTATCGTCTATCATGCGCAATATTTGTGTTTTTTTGAGCGTGCACGAACAGAACTATTACGCGATCATCAGCTTTCATTGACGGTCATGGCAGAATATCATACGTATTTTGCAATTCGTGATTTGTATATTCGCTATCATTATCCTGCTCGTTTAGATGATATGCTGCAAATTACAACTTCAATTGATAGTAAAAAATCATGCAGCTTGAACTTCAAGCAGAGTATGCGAAACCAGAATGGCAAACTGGTTTCTGAAGCGACAATGACGGTCGTGACAGTAGATCACGAATTAAAACCAAAACGGTTACCAGATATAGGAGAATTGGGGAAATGACAGCGCATACTTCAGTGTTGGATTATTTTTTGCAGGCTGGTTTTGTAGTGAAATTTGTGATGCTGTTGCTTTTGGCGTCGTCAATCGGATCTTGGACGTTGATCATACAAAAATCCTGGTATTTCAAGCGAAAAAAGCAGCAGTACGATGCGTTTAAAGAGCGATTCTGGGGCAGTAGTGATCTGAGTAAATTATTTGATGACATTGAGAAAAATATTGAAGACCGTCATGGATTGGCAGCTGTTTTTTATACGGGATTTAAAGAGTTTTTGCGTTTGAGTAAACAAGGTGGTGTTGTGCTAGAGCCTATTCAACGAGTGATGCAAATTTCCCATTTGAAAGAAGCAGAACAGCTTGAAGAACATCTGCCTTGGTTTGCTTCCATTGGATCTTTGGCGCCTTATGTGGGTTTATTTGGCACCGTCTGGGGCATTATGATGTCATTACAGGCGTTGGGACAAGCGCAGCAAGCGACAATTGCTATGGTGGCACCTGGTATTTCTGAAGCATTGGTGGCAACAGCATTAGGGTTATTTACCGCAATTCCAGCGATGGTTGCTTACAATCGTTATAGTACGCATGTGAATAAATTTTTAAATCACTCTGATTTGTTTCAAGAAGAATTGGTGGCGCTTATTTCTGAACAAAGTAATCACACATCTTCAGGGAATCATTAGTATGCTAAAGAGAAAATCGCGTGCTAGAAAGCCAATCGCTGAAATCAATGTGGTGCCTTATATTGACGTAATGTTGGTGCTTTTGGTTATTTTTATGATCACAGCGCCTATTTTAACCCAAGGCGTCATGGTAGATTTGCCCAAAGCACCAAGTAAGGCTGTTGAGTCATCGGATCGGGAGCCCATTATTGTTTCAGTTAATTATGCAGGGGATTATTTTTTGAATGTGAGTGATAATCCAGATTTGCCTATCACCCAAGATACTTTGATGGTGCGAGTGGCGGCGGAATTGGAGTTGGCTAAAGAATCAAATCAAGCCGTGAATGTCTTGGTCAAAGGTGATCAAGGCGTGCCTTATGGCCGTGTGGTGTTGGCCATGAGTGCATTGAAGCAAGCTGGCGCCGAACAAGTAGGCTTGGTGACTGACGCGCTTTCAAAGCAAACAGTGATGGAGGTACAGGGATGACCAAACCCCTGAAATATCAAACAGCTTTTATTATTGCTTTTACCCTCCACTTGTTGCTTGCCGGAATATTGATGAGGGAGCATCATTCCAATCAATTTGTACTGAAATCTGCGCCACGGACTGAGGTTATGGAAACAGCAATGGAGATCGAACGCCCAGAAGAACAGACAATTCAGGCTGTCACTGTAGATAGTCAGGCCGTGAATGAAACATTGCATCGTTTGAAAGAAGAACGTGCGCAAAAAAAACGAGCTGAGATTAATCATCAGCGTGCGGTGGATCAACAACTACGTCTGGCAAAACAACATCGAATACAAGAACAAAAACGCATAGAGAAAATGAAAAAAGAAGCTGCTGCGTTGGCATTAGAACAGAAAAAGAAACTAGCAGCGGATCGAAAGCACTTGAAAGAACTGGCAGATGAGAAAACCAAACGAGAGCAACATCTTGTAGAATTGAAACAACAACAAGAGGCATTGCAAAAACAACAAGCGTTAGAAAAAAAAAGAGTAGCTGAAGCAGAAGCTGCTCGTTTGAAGAAAGAACAAGAGGCATCACGTGAAAAAGCGCGTTTGGCTCAAGAAGAGAAAGAAAAATCTGCGGCACGGCGCACTGCGCAAATGTCTGGTGAAGTGAATAAATATAAGGCTCTTATTGTTCGAGCCATCAGCCAGCATTGGATATTACCGGAACATGTTGATCGTGCATTGTTCAGTAAATTTCGAATTCGCTTAGCACCCAATGGTACTGTATTGTCGGTGACCTTGATACGTAGTAGTGGTGATCCGGTTTTAGATAGGTCTGCACGAGCAGCAATTTATAAAGCTTCGCCTTTGCCGGTGCCGACAGAGCAGGCGATGTTTGATTTATTTCGAGATATTAGTTTAACCGTTCGACCAGAGAGTGTTAGGGGGTAGTAAATGATAAAGCGTGTGTTGGCTTGTATGTTGTCCATGGTGGTGACAACGACATTATTTGCTCTGGATTTGGAACTCACTCAAGGCGTGAATGCGGCTTTACCAATTGGTATCAATTCCTTTGGTAAAGATGAAAATGCGCGCGGTTTGACGGCTGTTATTTCTAACGACTTGGCGATTTCAGGCCAGTTTAAATTGATCAAAGCCTCTTTCAGGGGACAACCGGCCTTATCTTATTGGAAGCGTGCCGGTGCAGATAGTGTGTTGTCTGGGCAAATCACACCGATGGGGCATGATCGTTTGCAAGTGAGTTTTGAATTGGTAGATGTTGCTTCTGAAGGGCGCACATTGTTGTCAAATAAGTATGTGATTCAAGAATCGCAACTGCGGACGTTGGCACATCACATCAGTGATGTGGTCTATCAAAAATTGACAGGAACCCGCGGGGTTTTTTCCACAAAAATTGCGTACATTATGGTGTTGCGTGAAGGTGGGAAAGCGAGATATTCTCTAGAAATAGCTGATATGGATGGGTTTCATCCGCAAAGTTTGTTGGTTTCCTCTGAACCCATCATGTCTCCCTCATGGTCACCGAATGGGAAATCCATTGCTTATGTGACCTTTGAAAAGAAACGTTCTCAAATTTTTACGGTGGATGTGGCAAGTGGTAAACGACGATTGATTACCAGTTTTGATGGTATCAATGGTGCGCCATCATGGGCGCCAAATGGCAAAGAATTGGCAATGGTGTTGTCGAAAGGCGGCAGTCCTAAGATTTATTTGGTCAGCTTAGCCTCAGGTATGATGAAGCAGCTTACTTTTGGGAATGCGATTGATACGGAACCGAGATTTTCACCTGATGGGCAGAATATTTTGTTTACATCAGGTCGCGGTGGTAGCCCGCAAATTTATCGCTTAGATTTGGCCTCTAATCGCGTGAGTCGGGTCAGTTTTAATGGCAACTATAATGCACGTGCTTCTTACACGCCTGATCAGCAATCGATTGTCATGCTGCATCGAACCGACCATGATTTTAATATTGGCGTGCAGGACTTGCATTCAGGCCAGTATCTGACCTTGACGGATTCATCGATGGACGAATCACCTTCGGTTTCACCTAATGGACGTTTGGTGTTGTACGCAACCCATGATCGTTATCATGGTGTGCTTTCTATTGTATCGATAGACGGGCACATTAAACTGAAATTTCCTTCACGCGTTGGTGACATTCAGGAGCCTGCTTGGTCTCCATTTTTAGGGTAATGTTATGGTGATTATATTTACGGATGGTGCATGTAAAGGAAATCCCGGGCCGGGTGGTTGGGGGGCGATTTTGCGCTATCAAGGCCAAGAAAAAGAATTGAAAGGTGCCGAGGCCATGACGACTAATAATCGTATGGAATTGATGGCTGCAATCGAGGCATTGAGTTCGTTGAAACGTGCTTGTGAAGTTGAACTATATACGGATTCTGATTATTTACGCCAAGGCATGCAAACGTGGCTCGCACAGTGGAAAAAGAAAGGTTGGCGCACCAGCAAAAATGAGCCGGTAAAAAATGTTGATCTTTGGACCCGACTAGATGATCTCGCAAAAACACATACGATTGATTGGCACTGGGTCAAAGGTCATTCAGGTCACCCTGAAAATGATCGTGCGGATACTTTAGCAAATGATGCTATCGTTGAGTTTTTAAGCCAAGCTTAGGCAAAAGGATGTAATAGTTTGGTTGCCGGTTTCAGTAATTTCTCTACAACGCTTTGTTTATGATATGCCTTGATATGAAAGATATCATGCGTCACCAGTTTATCAATGATATACTCATCACTGGTTTGTAAGCCGTCAACTAATTTCAATGCTAAAGCATCGGTGGCTAACCAGTGCTCTCCGGTTGCGACCTCGTCAATATTAATGTCAGCTCTGGTATTGAGAATAGATTGACGGAAGTTGGTATGAATCATTTCTAAATCTTCTTGGAATTTGGCGCGGCCTTTTGCGGTATTTTTACCCAAGGCAGTTAAGGTGCGCTTGTATTCTCCGGCGGTGATCAGTTCCACATCAATGTCATGTTTTTGTAACCAACGATGAAAATTGGGCATTTGAGCCACGACACCAATGGAGCCAATGATAGAAAAAGGAGCGGCTAAGATTTGATTGGCGACACAGGCCATTAGATAGCCACCGCTGGCTGCAATTTTATCGATACA
Source organism: Gammaproteobacteria bacterium (assembly GCA_024742995.1). GTDB lineage: Bacteria > Pseudomonadota > Gammaproteobacteria > Legionellales > Legionellaceae. The sequence continues at coordinate 32,196 of JANSXK010000005.1, read as the reverse complement.
AGCGGTGATGTGGATATCTCGGTCGCGCAGTCGTTGTAATTGCGATGCAGCTAAGCCGTAGCCATTGACTGTACCACCTGGGCTTTCTAAGCGGATGAGGACTTCATCTTTACTACTGATAACCGCCACAATGGCAGAAATTTCTGTACGTAAGGATTCCACCTGAGAAGCTTTGAGATCGCCATGGAAATCGAGAACATATAATACGGGTTTCGGATTTTTTTTAGCTTTAGACTTTGTTTGCTTGGTCTTGGGTTTTTTGACTCTTTTTCCCAGTACTTCTTTTTCAAGGCGCTTGACCACTTCGTCATAGTCCTTATTTAGCGAAGTGATGCTTAAATCTGCTTTTGGCTTGCGACGAAGGGCTATGATACTGCCGAACGTAAATATAATGGCAACTGCCAATGTGAAGCTTTTTAAGGCGAACAAACCGTATTGAGATAGAAATTCCATGTTAAAAATTCAACCGAAAATAAAATACTCATCCTACTCGAAAAAAAGAGTTCAAGCTAGTATGATGAATAAGTCACGATCACTTTTTGAGGACCCATATCATGATCTTTTTGCGCTGCGGTGTGTTATTAAGCATTCTTTTATCTTCTCAGGCCCATGCAATGAAGTGTTATATCACCATGGCGAAAGAAAATTGTTGGAAAAATTATGATCTGAGTGTGGATGTGGTTGATGCGAATACCAGTAAAAAGCTAGCAACTGTCGAGGTGTTTGAAAATCGCTTATGGAATCGCCAAGCGTTTGAATGTACCGCGGGCCAGACCTTATCTATGGTGGCTAAATTTAGCCCAATATTTTGGGAAGGTGATGAAAACAAAACATTCAGTAGTCAACGCTATTGGAAATTGCCCAATGAGGTGAAACCTGGAGAAAAAGCGTGGAATATCACGGTATGTTTCCCCAAATATTTTGCGAATGTACCCATGCCACCCAATGCAAGTCAAGACTGTGCTTGTGATATGGCAAGTATTCCTAGTCCTGAGCCTGAAAAATGAGATACTCATATGGTTGTCGAGAAATTTTACTTGTTTGATAATAACAATCAATATAAAATACAATATGTATAATATTTGGGGTTTTTATGGGATTATCTCGAGCGGAGAAACCAAGCGTTACGCGTAGGCGCAGCCTATTATGGTCTCAATTTTATCAAATTTGTGAAAATATTAAGGCCGGAATAGAGCAGCTTGATTCGCTGCAATCGTACCAAGACATCCTCATACAAGCACCACATGGGGGTTATGGTAGTGCGGGAACAGCTCTGCAAATCGACGCTTTATTATGTTCGGATTTAAAGATATTAGAAGCCATCCTTGCCATACCTGCTTTCGCTGAAATTGTAAACAATAGTATCAGCACAATGTCTTTTTGGTTCCTACTGACGAAAAATACTCAAACTGAAAAAAATACGGCGATATTTAATGTTTTAACAGATGATACGTTACGCCAATGGGTTTCACGCGAAAATCTTGATGTTTCAACGATCACTTATTGCAAAACCACTTTGGATCATGCTCAGGTCAGTCGATTGTTAACAAAAATTGATACGCTGAGCTTGCAGGATATTTTGGATCTATCTGCTTATAGTGGCGCACTTAAAGCAGTTAAGGTACAGGATCAATTAAATTTTGAGTATTGGGGCAGACGAGAGATTTCCGATTTCTTATCTAAAGCTAACATTGAGACGTGTACCATACCAGCGGTGCGGCAGTGTTTTTCTGAGGCATTCAAGGCAGCGTCGACGGATGACCTACGACAGTTTTTTTATATCCGCTTGCCTATTTTATCGAAGAAACCTTTGTTTGATTGGCTGTTAATCGACAAGACAGAAGACGCGCCTTATCTGGCATTTGAGCGTTTGTATTACCAGCTGGAAAATCTCACAGCTGATCAGCCGCATCCTTATATTCTAGAGATAATTCGCTGTGTAGGTGCTTTGGCGTACGATCTAGAGATGGAGCGAACCTCAGAATTTTTCCAATCATTGAATCTGGTGTTAGAAAGTTGCATTGAGACAGTAAGCTATCCCGAGAATGCTGCGGCACAGGCGCGAATCCTAAAACAGTTGTCGACACTATTTGTTAATGGCCAATTATCTAAGCGCTTGTCCCGGGGGCTTATGGTGGGTTTGTTCGTGTTAGCGGGAACGCTTGTGCTTGCTGGATTATTGGCGCTGATACCTCTTAGTGGGACTAATGCGCTCTTCGTCCTATTGGCTTCAATCAAACTTAATGCTGTTATTGTTGCCGTCACTGCTCTTTGTAAAGCCATTCCTGCAATGGGATTGACCCCTACCAGCTTTTCAGCTTTTAACGGCATTGTAGGTGGTTCTATGTTAGCGATGTCGACGTTTCTGCACTTCTTTGACCGACGTCCACCAACGCCAGAAGAACGAAACGATGCAGCTCGGAATAAGCTTGGTGAAGCTATTACTGAGTATAGTGACGCATTGTTAACCCCATAATGGTAAATGATGATTTGAAACCAGATTAGTTTGGCATATGTGGTTGAGCAAGTTGTTACCATGTGATAGCATGGTGCAACATTTGATTTGCCCCTTAAAATTATGAGTCAAGTAAAATCGCAACACAATTTTGGATTTTTCTCCTTAGTCATGATGGCCGTTATATCCGTGGCCAGTTTACGAAATTTGCCTATTGCTGCGCAATACGGGTTTTCACTGATTAGTTTTTACGTGTTCGCAGGGATTGGCTTTTTTATTCCTTTGGCTTGGGTAACTGCAAAATTGGCTGCAGACTACCCTAAAAGCGGGGGGTCTTATGTTTGGATCCGTGAAGCATTTGGCCATGGGTATGGACATTTTGCAGTAGGCGTCATGTGGGTATATAACATCATTTGGTATCCTACGATATTTGCGTTTATCACGGCGACTTTGGCTGCGGTGATTGCACCAGGATTGGAACATAGTAAATGGTTTATTTTAACCAGCAGCTTAGTGATGTTTTGGCTGTTGAGCGCTTTGCATAGTCGAGGTTTGCGGATCAGTTCATGGATTAATATTGTTTCTGCATTAATTGGAACATTGTTTCCCATGTTGGTGATGATTACGCTTGCTGCCTATTGGTTGTTATCAGGGAAAGCTGCTGCAACTCCCATGCATTGGATGACGCTATTGCCGTCATGGCATGATTTTAAAAATATCAGTTTTTTTTCCAATATCTTGTTTAGTGTTTTGGGCTTGGAAGTGGTTGCCGTGTATGCGGGGAATGTACGAAATGCCTCGCGTATTTACCCACGTGCGCTTGCTGTCAGCGCAGCATTGATTTTGATCACGATGATTTGTTGCTCATTGGCATTATGTGTGATCATGCCGGTCGAGAAAATCAAATTAGTGACCGGCTTGGTAGACATGCTGCAATTGTTTTTCGCAGCGTATGGCCTCAATCATATGACCAAAGTCATTGGGATTTGCATTGTTATCGGCGGTTTGGGGATCGCATCTTCTTGGATGATTGGTCTAGCGAATAATTTGCACCTTTCATTGTCGTCTATCAATGCGCCCGCTTGGATGCAAAAGCTGAATAAAAATCATGTGCCCTCAGGTATCATGTGGTTTCAAGCTGGGGTTTATTCGGTACTGCTTCTTTCTTTTGTATTGCTGCCAAGTATGAATCAATCGTACTGGATCCTTTCGGCTGCAACGGCACAATTTGCGATGATTTATTATATGATTTTGTTTGGTGCGGCAATGAAATTATTACGTAAGAAAAAGAAACAACGTGTTTTGGCAATGGCATTACCTTCTTTAGGCGTGGTTTTATGTGTTTTGGGACTCATTGCAGGCTTCGTGCCCCCAGCCGCCACCTTATGAGACTGCGTCTACAACTTCAGGTCGAATTTCTTTCATTCGGTTGTGAGCGTCTACAAAAACCACGGTGGGGAGATGGGCTTGGCAGTGCTCTTCTGCCATTTGTACAAAAGAGGCAATGATGATGATATCGCCGGGTGTCACCAAATGCGCTGCGGCGCCATTGACGCAAATATTTTTTGATTGCGATGGGCCTTCAATCGCATAAGTCTCAAATCGTGTGCCCGCAGTTACGTTCCAAACTTGCACGGCTTCATGGGGTAATATATTGGCGGTTGCCAATAACTCAGGCGCAACAGTGATGCTACCCTCATAAGAGAGATCAGCTTCGGTGACTGTGGCACGGTGAATTTTGGACTTTAGCATTCGTCGATACATCATTATGACCTCTTACACATATTGTCTGGTTTCGCCTTTCTCATATAAATTCTCAATACAGCGTCCACAGATATGGCTGTGTTCTGGGTGGGTGCCGACATCTGCCACATGGTGCCAGCATCGTGCACATTTTTGTTCGGCTGTTTTTTGTACCGATACGGCATAAGTACCTGATTCGCCTAATAGCGCATCTTCAGGGAAAGTTTCCGTTGTTACCACTGTGATTTTTGAGGTTAAAAACACAAAGCGTAATTCGTTTTTGAGGCGCTCAAAATAGGCAGTAGCTTCGGGTTGCGCATGGACGGTGACTTCGACTTCTAAAGATTGAGCAAAGATTTTTTGACTACGACCATTTTCAATGGCTTTATTGATATCTGTTTTGGCTTGTAACATGAACTGCCAAAATGTTGCATCAAATGGAGGCGTTTCAGACATTGCAAATAAACCAGTATACCATACATCAGCAAATACATATTTGCCGTGCTCACCAGGGATGTATGCCCAAATTTCATCTGCCGTAAATGACAAAATTGGCGCAATCCACCGTACAAATGCTTGCAACATATGATAGATGGCTGTTTGACTGCTTCTACGGGCTAAGGCATCCTGCTGTAGGGTGTATTGTCGATCTTTGATGATTTCAAAATAGAATGCGCCCATTTGAATGGAGCAAAAATGCATGATGTGCTTTAACACTTTGTGAAATTGAAAGCCTTCATAGTCTGCGAGAATGCTTTTTTGGGCATGGTAAGCGGCATCCACAGCCCAGCGATCTAGTGGCAACATCTTGTCAGTGGCAATCAAATCAGTGCTGGGATCAAAATCATGCAGGCTTGCCAACATATAACGACCTGTATTGCGAATGCGTCGGTACATGTCTGAAATGGATTGTAAAATTTGCTTCGAAAGGGTCATTTCTTTGGTATATTCTGTGGAAGCAACCCATAAGCGCAAGATGTCCGCGCCGTATTCATTGATGATGTCTGCTGGTTCAATCCCATTGCCCATAGATTTAGACATTTTGTGGCCGGTGCTGTCTACTGTGAACCCATGTGTGACTACGTTTTTATAGGGCGCCTTTCTGGTAATGGCGGTACCTAAAACCAAAGACGACATCAGCCAGCCGCGATATTGATCAATGCCTTCCATATAGAGATCAGGCTGATTTTGGTGGAACTCAGGACGTTTTTTGACGACAGCCAAAGAGGTACAACCCGATTCGAACCATACATCTAAGATATCGAAGACTTTTTCATAATTTTCAGCATCGTCTCCTAACAAGGCTTTTTGATCTAAAGTCCACCAGATTTCAATGCCAGATGCTCTAATTTGCTCCGCGATAATTTTCATCATTGCTTGCATATTAGGGTGTACTTCCTGCGTTTGTTTATGGATAAACAAACACATGGGGATCCCCCACGAACGCTGTCTTGAGATGCACCAATCAGGACGCTTCTCCGTCATCAATTTCATCATGTTGGCGCCACGTGCCGGCATCCAATTGACCTCTGCGATTTGCTCTAAAATCTTTGGGCGCAAATCATTGCGACCAAGGTCAACAAACCATTGAGGGGTTGCTTTGAAGATAATAGGGGTTTTGTGCCGCCAACAGTGGGGATAACTGTGGACATAATCTTCGCGTAAAAAGAGGGCTTGTTTGTCCGTTAAAAGGATCAGCAGGGTTTTATTCGCTTCTGCAATGGTCTGGTTTTCAATGTATTGTGTACCAGGGATGAATCGACAATCACTCGATAATAGGCTGGTGACTTCAAGATCATAGGTTTGGCTCACGATATAATCATCTTGACCATGGGCGGGCGCCGTATGTACAGCGCCGGTGCCTGATTCGTCAGTGACATGATCACCCAGAATGATAGGGACCTGGGTATCGTAGAAAGGGTGATCAACTTGTTCGTATTCAAGGATGCTCCCTTTACATATGCCCAACACTTGATATTGCTCAACCCCTTTTTTATGCATCAAATCTTCCAGCAGCTTACTGGCTACCAGAAGTTTTTCTGAGTCAGGTCCAAACTCCACCAGGGCATATTCAATCTCAGGGTGTACGGCAACTGCTTTATTGGCTGGCAAAGTCCAAACGGTAGTGGTCCAAATCAAAACAGAGACATCACCTTCAATTTGCGGCAAATGTAATTTTTTACACAACGATGCAGTGTCAGCGAATTTGAATTTTACGTAGACGGCTGAAGAGGTGATATCTTCATACTCAACTTCTGCTTCTGCAAGCGAAGATCCGCAGTTTGTACACCAATTGACGGGTTTATTGCCTCTGACAATATAGCCTTGATCTAAGAGTTGGGCCAAGATCAAAATCGTTTCGGCTTCGGTATTAAAATCCATGGTGAGATAGGGGTTATTCCATGATCCCATGAGACCCAAACGTTCAAAATCCTTTTTTTGAATCTCAACTTGTTCATTCGCATATTGTCGACAAGCTTGCTGAAAGGTGTAGGGGGATTTTTTATCGACTTTTTGGCCTAAGTTTTTTTCCACTTTGTGCTCGATGGGCAGCCCATGACAATCCCAGCCAGGCACAAACGGTGTATGAAAACCAGATAGGGTTTTTGATTTGACGATGATGTCTTTGATCACTTTATTCAAAGCATGACCCAAATGAATATTACCATTTGCGTAGGGGGGACCATCGTGCAGAATATACATCTGATCAGGCGATTTGCTCGCGAGCATTTGTTCGTATAGTTGGTCTAATTTCCATTGCTGCAAACGTGCTGGTTCTTTTGCAGCCAAATTGCCACGCATGGGAAAATCGGTGATAGGTAGATGCAAAGTATCTTTGTAATTATGCACTGAAAAAGCCTTTTGAAGTCAAAATTGATGCTGAGAAATGATCAGGACAACGTAATAGAAATCAGGGGTTTTGTCAAGATAATTCTGTGGGGATCACGCGGTCATAAAGCGCGGAGCATACGCAGGATGGGTCACATAACGTAGGCTTAGGACGTAGATACCTTGATTTATGCACCTAACAAAATCACTTTGTTGAAACAATACACCAATATACCTTGCATCAACAAACCATTTAGGGCATCATTGCACCTACAAATGCAACAATTTGGTGATCTTATTTACGGTCTGGCTGATTTCTTTGATGTGTTTGGGTGCGATAAAAAGGGTATCATCGCCAGCGATGGTTCCTAAAATATCCAGTGCTTCTCTATTTTGGTCAATAGCTCTGGCGACCAGCATGGCAGCTGCCGGTGTGGTGTGAATGATAATGACCGTTTCATTCGCAGTGACATCCAGGATCCATTGTCGAAACAATACTTTTTCTTGTGGCGAGGTGAGCTCATGAAGAAGTCCGGTTTCATGAGGTAGTCGATATTGGGTCTTACCGTGATTATCCACGATTTTGACGGCGCCAATTTGATGAAGCAACCTGGATATTTTGGGTTGACTGCTGATAACCCCTTGTTTTTTCAGCACTTGCTGAATTTCTGATTGGGTTCTTGCATTACCTTCTATGAGAATCTTACGTAGCAATTGGGTGGTGGAGGTCATAGGGTTATCCCGATGTGATGCTTGTTAAAAATCTCAACAAGCATATTAAGATACTTATATTATAATTGCAAAAAATGAATAAATATAGTATTATCATGAATAATTATTTTAATTGTCGTAAGTGGAGTGTGTGACATGGCTGAAGATCAACCCTTAGATACAGTAGAACAACCCAGATATCCTATTTCTGCTGCTGTGCTATCTTTGGCGGGCGCTGCTGGCGTTGCTGCGCAAAATGAAGAAGCGGTTAGACTTTTTTTAAGTAGTATTGTGCCAGTAAGTCACTTTTCTAGAGGGGCAATTCAAGCAGTAGCGTTTGGCGCTGGTGGTCTCTGCAGTGGTATGGTGAATTATAAATTGAACGTCGGTTTATTGAATAAATTTTTTAATAGATTGTCAGCCAAAGATGCCCACGGTAATCCTTTGTCTTATCGATACGAAAGCTTAAGTGAGTGGAATCGATTTAAGTATTTTGCAGGTATCGGTATATTTTTGGTCACAGGTATTTTGTTTGGCTTGATGGCGTTTACATTTGCACTGTCAGGCCCACTGGCTTCCCTATCAATACCCATCGGCTTATTTGTTACTGGTGTGATGATGATTCAGGAATTAGAAGCCTGGCTTGGAATATGGGACTTGGATAAAACGCTTCCAAATGGGGATGCATTACCAAAAGCTGCCGAAGCACCCTTAGATGTGTATCAGCAAAGAGGAAAAAATATTGGTTATGCGATTGCCATCGGAAATGTGATTGCGCTGAGTGTGTTGTTTACATTAAGTTTTGCGCAGATGTTGGTGACGCTTCATGTCGCTGCACTACCTGCGTTACTCACAGGATTATTTGTGGGGTTCACCTTTGGTGCGTTTACAGAGTTTTACTTTTATGCGCCTTTTTTATCTGAGTATTGTCAGGATTTTGGATACAATTGGAGTTTAATGATGGCAGCACCTAGTGCTTTAACGGGTTTGGTGACTGTCTTAAACAATGCTTTTGTGAATGCCGCATTGACATATGCTGGTGTAGAACTTTTAACCGTGATTTTAGTTGCGGCGGGTGTTGGATTACCGCCCGCTGCTGTTATTACAGCATTGTCTGCAGTTTCAGCATTATTTGCAGGCAGCGCTTCGTTTATATTGGGACTAGATTTTTGGGTCGGTGATAAGCCGAAGAAACCAGTATCAATTGCGACAAGCCGAGATACTATGTATGGAGGATCTAAATTGTCAGTGGATGATACTGCTGCTAACGAGTCATACACAATTAACGCTGTAGCAGGTAGTGGCAGTCCCCTATAATAAGATTTTTTGCAATCAGGTGGAATCATGTTATTCAGAACAGAGTCAGATCCTACACGGGATCAAATCGTTGCTTATTTGAGTCGTATGCTTTCTGCAATACGTGTGGCACAAATCGATAACGTTGATCAACGTTTTTGCTTGGATGTTTTGGCTGATATTTTGCAAAAAACCATAGATCGGAGTCCTATGCTGTTCGCGTCTATAAATGAGGGTCAAAAAGAGTCTATTAGAGATAAAATGTATCATCAACCGCTGCTGATTCATTTAAATACTCCTCCTAGCGCCAAAATTGTTGCACAGTATATCCAGGATAGAGCTTCCCATAGGGTGATACGAGGGGATGATGCCGAAGCAATTGTTTTGTATCAAGATGTTTTATATTGCTACACGGCTTCATCAACAACATTGGATCCTATAGATATGTCATCAGAAAATGCGATTCATCTGAAGACGTCTATGCCACCAGCTTCTCGCCAGGGTCATTTTTGGGAACATGCTGATGGTAAACAACGAAAACTTATTGAGCAAGTAACGGGGCTTGCAGAAACACGTTCTAGAGAGAATGATTTAGATGTCATTAAACGTATTTTATATAAAAAACTTTCAATATCAGAAAATATGGTTGATCTTTACAGATGGTCCAAAGTCAAATTATATAGGGATACAATTGGTGCTGTTGTTACGTTGGTACTTGGCACGGGCATGACAGCTGGGATGATGACTTTTATAAAGCATCTACAAGGCGTTTTGATTCCCCTAGCTAAATTTTTGATTCTTGCAAAATTAATTATGGTTATGGCGGTAGCACTAGCTGTGCTTGGTTTCTCTGCGGCACTGTACCACCATTTTAAACAAAAAACTTTTGAGGAATTTCAAACTGATCTTCACGCGGCAGTGAAATGTGAGAAGACTTATCCAGCACCATCTGTGACACAACGGATGCAACACAACTCTATTTTTGAATTTTTTGGAACGCATTCAGAAGAGCTGGCTGCTGGATTTGAGCAATTAAACCTTGCGCCTTGACGTAAGGCATTACGCTTCAGTGGATTGTGTTCTATTAGGATCAGTGGCGCTAGCATATACCCATGCGTGCACACCAGAGTTCAGTTGCACTTGAATGCGTTCATAATCTGAAACCTCGTAAGAATCCGCTCGGTTCAATTCTTCTGGACTGATATCAAATACAATCCCATCTATGCTATCGCTGTCTTTGCCGGTATAAGCAATGATGGAGTGGGTATGTTCACCACTGATGGCGATGACTTCCGGATCTGTAATTTTAATTTCAGAGCGTTTGAATTTGGGTAAACTGTCGTTTCTACCCGTTAATTTGCGTCCAAAATTTTCGAATTGTACTGCTTCATAGCGCAGGGTGCCGTAGGAAAATAATTTTTCGATGCTCATATGAAATCTGCCTTATTCTATTTTTGGATAGGCGTAACTTATGCTAGCATAGTGATTCAATTTTAAGGAGTACCCTATGAAAAAACTAACAGCGATATTAGCTTGCACGTTTCTTGTTCCGGCGTATGCACAAGAATTGAAATCGTTCCCTGAAATTTATCAGAGTTTACGTCATGGTCACCCAATCAAAGTAGTGGTTGATTCTGATGCTTGTGATCCAATGCCAGGTATAGAACATATTGTAGCAGTGACCACAGTTAAAAAGGCATTGTTGCGTCCAGAATATCTACGATTCACCGACTCATTTATCTCAGCTAATAACGCTAAGTACGCTGATAAAACAGTCTTAGAAAATGTAAGTTATAAGCTCTCCAATGACAATCAGCTTCAGGTGACGATCAAATATCTCAATTTACCTGACTATGCTGTTCTTGATTCATATAACACGGTTTGTCCTTTAGAAACGGCGGTTAAAGTTTATAGTCCTAAGATGATGCTCAGATTGCCCAAGCATCCCAAGCACCCTAAACCACCCAGACTTGTCGTTGATCCACAGTGAGACTGTGCACCTAAGTCGTACCGTCTTTGCGAACGAACGTGAAGCACAGCACTGGATTGCTTCGCATTCGTTCGGAAGGACAATAAGGGATAAAAACAGTTCTGTGGTTGATCACTCAAGATATTGTTACGATAGTTTGTCATGTCCCAGCGGATATGTTGGTATTTAAGAGCGGGGTAATTAAGATACATTCCATGTTACATTAGGATAGATGGATTTTTCTGTAGTGGTATGTCAGTGCACTCAGGTCACATGGATTTTAGTACGTGCGTTCCTATCGGTCGTTTGCTACGGTGCATTCTACTGGCGTTTGCTGAATGTTGACTCCGCATATTAATAATGGGATTATCTTCACTTATTTGAAAGTCATTTAATCAATGGATCTGATATGAACTATTTGCCATGTAAATTACCTCTATATGCACGGATAGCGTACTGGTCTGGTTTTTCCTATTTAACCCGGTATGGACGTTTGACCTCAGGCATCGTAGAAGAACATCAGTTTGTTCCTTCAATTGGTTCATTCCTTTTCAAGTGGGGTGAAAAAAAGCTATTGAACTATTGTGAAAAAAACTATTCTGAACATACCGATGACATTCCGGTGAAAACAATAGCTTATGCCGAGATGACGCAAGATATGATGCGACAGACGAGAAAAACCCATTTGCCTCTTTTGATCAAAGGTGGTGCTAAGCATTGGCCAGCAATGCAATCTTTTACACTGGATTTTTTTGAAAAAAAATTTGGTGATATGGAAGTTCGTGTGCAAACCGAGCCAGGTAACAATTATGAAAATGATGGGAAACCGGTGCCTTTAAGTCATTTTACAAAAATGGGGTTTTCTAAGATAAAAGATTTTATACACTCTGTTAGAAATAATGGAGAACTCAGCGTCAAGGCAGTTGGCAACGTTTTACAGGCCGATAATAAAGCAGTGATTAAAGAATTTTGTGATGTAGAACAGATAGAAACTTTTTCTGATTGCAAATACTATCAAAAAAAATGGTATTACAGATGGTGTAACATTGGAAAAGTGATGTCGGAGCAGTTATTTATTCAACCTGTACGTTCGCATACTTTATGGCACGCGGAAGGGGGCGATAATTATTTTGTTGGGGTTCAGGGTGTTAAACATTGGCGCTTGGTTCATCCATATTTTTCAGCAGGCATGTATCCAGTTATTAAGGATAGTTCTATATTTCAGCTTTCAAAGGTGGATGGTAGAGAGTCAAATGAGACGATTTCTCAACGAGGCTTACAACTGTATCAGTATATGCCCAAATATAAAGCCACTGTTGAACCTGGTGATATATTGTACGTACCTAATTTTTGGTGGCACACGATTACTAATAAGCCAGTCATGCCTACTATTGCACTGACATTTAGGACTAACTCAGCATTTAGCTTGGTTGCACCTGCATTAAGAGTTTTAAAAAAGTATGATCCAAGAGCTAAAAGAATGAAAGAATATGTAACAAAACATGGTCATCATTTGGATAAAGAACTTACTGATTTGTTTAAGTTTTCTGCGCCAAAGAAATAAGTGCATGTACCATATATCATGCTTCTAATTTCATAGCATGGTTTAAGCTACCAGATAATAATCCACCATCTATTTTTAATTCCGTTCCGGTGATATATCTTGATTCATCTGACGCAAGATACAAGACAGCATAGGCAACATCTTGTGTCGTACCCAATCGTCCCAATGGAATTTTGGATGCGATATGGCTGATTGAGTTTTCGCGTTTTTTTTCGTTTTCACCAAAAATGGGATCCCACATGGCGGTCAAAGTTACGCCTGGATGAATTGAATTACAACGTATATTATACTTCATTTCAGCACAATAAATCGCAACCGTTTTGGTATGATTACGCACGGCTGCTTTGCTGGAACTATAGGCCGCGCTGTGTACAAAGCTTTCAATGCCGAGGATAGAAGACATATTGATGATCGAACCGCCACGTTCTTTCATTAGTTGAATACCGTATTTACAACCAAGGAAAGTGCCGTCTAGATTAATTTGGTGAATTGCAGTCCAATCATTAATGCTAATATGCTCAGGATTTTGGGGACTGTTCCTATCTAGCAGACCGATGGTTCCAGCGTTATTAAATAGGATATCTAATGGCCCATATTGCTCGTGATAGTTGTTGACAAAATTTTGCCATTGATCTTCTTTAGAGACATCAAGATCAACATAGTTCGCGCCAATGGTATCTGCTTGGGTTTTGCCTGCTGCTCCAGTGATATCAGCTATAATAACTTTGGCGCCTTCTTGTATAAGCATTTTGGCTGTCTCAAACCCTATACCACCACTTCCGCCTGTTACTAATGCAATTTTACCTTTAACGCGCTCCATACAGTGTTCCTTATTTTCCTACGACACGAATTTGACCATACTACCATTTTTTTCACGTAGTAATATAGCTCAATATACTTCATGTTGATTTTGTAATGGTCTTGTTCATCATTAAAAATAACGTTATTCTCTCCGACAAGTAAATAGGGAAAGATATTATGCTGGATGCATTCAATCGACATATGCATGGGTATGTCGCGCTGCCAATTTTAAACACCTTTCATAGACGAAAGATATTTGAGTATATATTTGCACATCCAGATCAACCGATTCAGCAAATGGTCCGATCACTGAAGGCTAATGAAGGTCATTTTCGTGTTGCTCTGCGGTTTTTTCAATCATTGGGTTGGTTGACAATAGATCAAAAAGATCGCGTGTTTTTGTACATGAATCGTATTCCAACTCATCTTCCCTCCGAAGCGTTGCTTGCAACGTTTTATCAAGACGATATTTTTGAAACAATATTGACAGACAAATCACACACAGCTTTACAGCAGTGGTTTTCTTATTCTAAACAAAATAACACCCAATATTCACAACAACTACGCGATATATTGGATGGCCCATTGATGGTAGTTCTGTTGATTGCATTACATAAAAGAAACTCAAATATTAAAGATCTGGATAAACCCACAAAAAAAATTGTCCAAGACATTTTGGTGACTAAAGGTTGGTTACAAAAAGGTCGATTAAGTGCTTTAGGAAAATACAGTATCGACCATAGCATGGTTGTAGCAATAGCTGCCTCATATCGTTCTATGTTGCTTCAAATTGAAACGGTTATTTTTGGTCGTCCCGAGACTGTTTTTACACAAGATCTGAATGGGCATGAATTGCATATCGATCGCTTGTTAAATATTGAAGCAAGCAGCTTTCAACACGAGAAGTATTTTTCGAATGTTGAAGAAATGATGATAAAAATTTTCAACCACGATTCTTTAGAGACCCAACCTCAGTATATTGTTGATATGGGATGCGGTGATGGTTCATTGCTGAAGCGCGTCTATCATGCTATTCAATCAAAAACCTATCGCGGAAAGCACTTGGGCCAATATCCTTTATTGTTGATTGGGATTGATTTAAATGAAAAATCGTTGGCAGCCACGCGTTACAATTTAAGAGACATGCCTCATCTTGCTTTGACTGGGAATATTGCACAGCCACAGCAGTTAATTAAAACCCTAAAAGCTCATAATGTTGATTTTGAGCGCTGTTTACATATTCGCTCTTTTTTAGATCACGAGCTGAGCTACCAAGACATTGAGATGAACTCGGTGCATTCTAATGCAGCAGTTGGCGTGTATGTTTCTTCAAAAGGTGAAAGCATAGATCCCCAAAAAATATTGCAGTGCTATCTTGAACATTTCAAAGCATGGGCATCGATTACGGCTCATCATGGCTTGCTTATTTTAGAAGTTCACTCCGTATCTCCACGCATACTTCCTGATTTTGTTGATGAATGTGAAAGTCACTATTTTGATGCGATTCAATCATTTTCCGGACAGAACTTACTGTCTGCTGCTGATTTTTTATCAATTGCTGCTCAGGCAGGTCTGTTTGCTGAGAAAGATTGTTTTCAACGGTTTCCGCGTACATTTCCTTATACGCGAATGACGCTGAATTGGTTTAAAAAGAAAGATTATCAAATTCGAATCGCAACGATAGATGACCTTTTGCAATTACTTGTGCTTGAAAAGGGTTGTTGGGCGTTAGAGCTGCAATCTGATGAGTCTTGCTTGCGTCGCTGGATTGAACAACAAGGTGCTCAAATTATTTCTTACAAAGGGGCTGTGGTAGGCGCTGTTTATACACAACGTATTGCGGAAGAAAGTGATTTATTTAGTATCACTTATGACAATATCAGTGACTTACATCATCCAGAAAACCCCTTCTTACAATTGATTAAAATTAATGTGTTGCCTGATGTGCAGCATATGGGATTTGGTGATGCCTTATTATCTTATGTTTTACAGCACGCTTTATTGAAAGATGATATTCATGCAGCTTTGGGTGTAACACGATGTACACGTTATTTATCTCACGCTGGTGGCTGTTCCTACGAAGACTATGTCATGAAAGCGGATGATCCCATGCTTCTCTTTCATATTTCTCATGGTGCTGACATTGTTGGAGTGGTATCTGACTATAGAAGTGACCACGAAAACTTAGATCATGGGGTTTTGATTAAATATGCATTTCAGGATGATAAGGATACTGAAACAAAGTCTGCAAACAGTAATGGTTGTATGACATCAGACGAGATAAGCGCATTGGTCACCGAACAGATAGTAACGCAGTTGCATGTTTACAAAAAAAATACGGATTACAAGCCAACGACAGCATTTTTAGATTTGGGGTTTGACTCGTTGGATTTGACTGAATTAAAGGTGGCGCTCAATAAAAGTTTGAGTATTTCACTGGATATGGCTGATTTTTTTCGTTTTGGCACACCACATTCGCTCATTGAATATATCCAAAGTTTAATAAATGAAGACCTACCGACTGGTCAAACAAATACATCTTTAGCTGAGCACTTAAGATTGAAAGAACCTTTGTCATCAGATATCGCTATCATTGGTATGAGTTGCAAATTACCAGGAAATATTGATTCGTTAGATGAATACTGGAAACTTTTGGTTTCAGCCAAAACGGGTATCGTACCTATACCAGAAGCTAGAGCTCATATTTGGAATGAATACGGCTCTTTTGATAAAAGTGATCCTGCATTTTTGTATGGGGGATATATTCAGAATATGGATCAGTTTGACGCATCTTTTTTTGGCATATCTCCTAGAGAAGCTGTCCAAATTGATCCACAACATCGCATATTACTCGAATTACATTGGCATGCTCTCGAACATGCCGGTATTGATCCGCTGAGCCTAGCTAAAAGTAAAACTGGTATCTATGCGGGAATATTTTCACATGATTTTGAACTACTTAAACAAAGTCAGTCAAATGATGTGTCTGACAAGGTTTATTTGGCAACAGGTTCTTCTGAGTCAATTGCTGCGGGTCGCATATCTTACTTTTTGGATTTAGTTGGCCCATCAATGGCAGTGAATACAGCTTGTTCATCATCATTAGTGGCTGTGCATTTGGCTTGTCAGGGGTTAATACAGAAGGAAACAAACTTGGCGCTTGCATCAGGTGTAAATTTGATGTTGATTCCTCAACAAACAGCAATTTTTTCTGCAGCAAATATGCTCTCAACTGATGGTGCAAACCGAGTGTTTGATGAAAATGCGAGTGGCTATGTTCGTAGTGAGGGTGCAGGTGTTGTTGTATTAAAACGGCTGAATGATGCGATACGTGATAAGGATAAAATCTATGCCGTGATACGTGGTACGGGTATTAATCAAGATGGCGCCAGTAATGGTCTAACAGCTCCTAATCAAGCATCACAAGAAATGCTGATGCACGACGTGCTTGCAAGAGCAAATTGTGATGCAAACTCAGTGACTTATGTAGAGGCACACGGTACAGGAACAATATTAGGTGATCCGGTTGAGTTGTCTGCTATACAGACAGTTTATGGCAAAGATAGAGCGAATAATAATCCGCTATATGTTGGTGCTGTGAAATCTAATTTAGGGCATTTGGAGGCTGCTTCGGGGATAACGGGGCTTATTAAAACAGTGTTGATGTTGGATCATAAGAAGCTCGTACAAAATCTTCATTTTAAAACACTAAACCCGCATATTTCGCTAGACGATAAGAAAATTAAAATTTTAACAAAATCTAGAAAATGGACAGTTAAATCAGGAGCCAAACGTATCGCTGGTATTAGTTCATTTGGATTTTCTGGCACTAATGCACATATGGTATTGGAAGAATATTCTCGTGCTTCACAATTAGAAACAAGCCAATCAAAGGCAGCGTGTCATCCTACCTTGTTTCATTCTAAATCTTACCCGCTTCATTGTCTTGTTTCTTGTGCCAAAAATAATAATTCGTTAAGCACTTATCTGCATATTTATCAAACTTATCTTGAAGAACATAAATTAAACTTATCAATTGAAAACTTTATATATAGCACAACTTTAAAATCACAGGGGTTTGATTATAGAGCGATTGTTATTGGACAACAATACGATGAGTTGAGCAAAAATATTTCAAGTGGTCAATACATCAGCGGTAAGGTATTTGCAGGAGATAAACTAAAGATAAGCTTGTGTTTTTCCCAATCTAATAAAACGAAACACGGTGCTTTGATAGTACTTTTTTGTAAGAACAGTCCAATGTTTAAAGCGGCTGTTGATTTATGTCGAACTTATATGAAAGGTATGGATGAGGCCAAAGTTGAGTCGTTCATTTTAGATTATGCGCTGGGAACACTGTGGTTAAATTTAGGAATAGCTCCTGATATTTTAATGGGTGAAGGAATCGGGGAGTATGTTGCCGCGGTTTTATCTAAAGTCATGACCTTAGAAGATGGTTTGCAATTAGCTTTCTATCGTCCTAACAAAATAACCGTCAGTACATTAGCAAGCTTTAAAGCAGTTGCCTCATCAATAAACTATGCGAAGCCTACCCAACCTTTGATTTCATCTTTTACCGGAAAAGTGGTTAAGGACGCTGAGATAAATGCTGACTATTGGTTGCGTCAATTACAAGAAAAACCAAATTTCATAGACGGGTTATCGGTTCTTCAATCAAAAGCGGTAACTGTATATCTAGAAGTAGGGTTAGGATGTTCGACTTATTTTGATCTGATGCATGAACTGCCAAAAGAATCTCAAGCTTCAAATCCTGTTTGTATCTCAAGCTTGCCTGTTGTGACAAAGCCCTGGCATGGTTTTATGGAAGCCCTAGGCCGGCTTTATGTTGCAGGATGTTCAATTAATTGGGAGTTGGTATATCCGCCATCGTGTCATCAAAAAGTGGTATTACCTGCTTATCCATTTGATAGAACCAGATATTGGGTTGATAGTAAAAAGCCTGAGATTTCGTCACCTGGAATAAATTTATCACGAGGATTTTTACAGTCGAGACTAGATACAGCGGGGCACGAACAAATATTTAATACAGAACTGTCTTTGTCAAAAGATGCTTATTTATCTGATCATATCATTTTTGGAAATGTTGTATTTCCAGCGACAGGCTATTTAGAGCTTTGTTTTGAGGTGATGGCAAGTCTTGGTATTTATCAAGACCTTTATTGTATTGATGAGGCTCAATTTGAGCGCATTTTATTGCTGCCGACAGAAGGATCTGTTTCTTTGCAATTGATAGTGCGTGAGGATCAGTCGGGCAAAGAGATTGTGATATACAGTTTGAAGGATGCAGAATCTTGGCAGGTACATTGCCGTGCCCGCTTGGTACTATCACCAGAGTTTCCTAGAAAACATTTAAATATTGCTAAAGAGACAAGCAATACTGACTCAACACTGAGTGGAAAGGATTTTTATCAGGCTTGGGGTGCCAGACAGGGGATCAGTTGTGGCTATGAATTTCAAGGGATTCATAATATTTATTATTTAAAAAAGGGTATTTTAGCAGAAGTTAGCTTAGGCGAAGAAGGCTCTTATATTTCACATCCAGCTGTTTTAGATAGCTGCTTGCAAAATATTTTTATATTTGCGTTAGGGTCACTAACTGATCAGTTACAAACTTACGTTCCGGTTCTAGTAAAGCGCATTTGTCTACTCGGTTCTTTGCCTCATAACGTCTGGGTTAAGGTGGAAAAACCACCAACTGCCATAAAAAATAATCGATTTTCTGTGGACCTTGAGCTTTATAATCAGGCCGGCGAACAGATCGGGTTTATTAACGAAGTCATTTTTGCAGAGCTCACTGCGAAGCAAGTAGATACGACAAAACGAGCCATGCACGATGTACGGGAGCGTTACTACGACTGTCAATGGATTCCATATTGTAGTTTGTCTACTTATGAGCCTCCCACAAAACTGGATCTATCCGCAAATACAAATTGGTTGCTGATCCACGATAACGAATTATTTGCTAATGCGCTTAGTATGCGGTTGGCTGCTTCCGGTATAGCGTTATGTGCGGTAGGGATGGATGGTACATTTGATTCCGACCTACTATCAGTAACACCATTGTATGAGCGTATTATTTATGCATCTTTTGCTTCTGCAAATGCTGATATAGCTTTTACAACGTTGATGGACGAACGCTCCATACACTTATTGGAAGTCACTCAATCTGTGATTCGGTACTACACGCAACGCAACGAAGATTTTCCGGTTTTTGATATATTAACGTCTAAAAACCTCAACGAAGCTTCTTTGGTTAACAGCGCATTATGGGGGATTGGGAGAACAATCCAAAATGAGTATGTAGATTGGAAAGTAAGGCTTATAGAATGCAATGAAGCAGATGGGGTTGAAATGATTTCATTTGCTCTATGGATGAGCAATATTGATGGTATGAATGAAAATCAATTGCGATTAGAGCCTAAGCAAATTTATGTTTATCGCTTGTATGCTAGTGCCTTAAATCAATTGCAACATGACGTTTCAACCTATCAAATGCCAATCAACGGTGTTTACCTAATTACAGGAGGTTTATCGGGGATTGGATATGCTGTGTGTGGGATGTTGGTCTCGCAGCGCGTCAAGCAAATAGCATTGTTATCAAGACGAAAACCAAGTAATGAACAAAAGAGACAATTTATTGACTGGGAAAAGCAAGGTGTCGTCGTGAAGTCATATGCGGTTGACATTAGTGATATGGACGCCCTTAAGAAAGCTTATCTGAAAATTCAACAAACCCAAGGCGCCGTTAAACATATTATTCACAGCGCCGGGGTACTGGCAGATGCGACTTTATTAAATCAAACACCAGAACATTATCATCGCATGTATCGATCGAAGGTATATGGCGCGTGGCATTTACATCAATTAACACGAGAAGATGATTTAGAGGGATTTATCATGTTCTCGTCGGTATCTGGATTATTGGGTATGGCAGGGCAAAGCAACTATGCTGCAGCCAATGTTTTTTTGGATAATCTTGTACAGTATCGTCGTTCCCTGGGGTTAGCTGGGTTGAGTATTCAATGGGGTGCTTGGGCAGAGACAGGTGTTGCGGTAGAGCATTTAAGCAGGAGAAGGTTTGCTGGTTTTATACCTCTTAAAACAGTAGATGGGTTAAACGCATTTCAATTTTTGTATGCACAGGCAGGCAACATAAGCCAGATAAGTGTGATGCCAATGAATTGGTCTGACTATCAAGCGCAGCAGGTTAAATTACAACCTATATTGTCAGCATTTATGACAACTACGGCTGTTGCCACCTCTGATTTGGGTCATTTGCTTTCTGAACTAAAAACATTATCGGTAGATGATGCCAATGCTTTATTGCAACAGCAATTAGTGAATAATTTGATTGATTTATTGCAATATAAGGAAGCGCAGTTACTGGATCCAAGCAAGGGTTTTTTTGAATTAGGAATGGATTCTTTAATGGCAGTTGACTATGCGCAGCGTATTGAGCGCATGTTGAACTACAGCTTGAAGCTTAAAACACATGTATTATTTGATTATCCAAATGTCGCACAAGTGACAACATACTTGATCTCTAAAATCAAAGCGCTTGAAACCGATATATTGCCTGTTAAGCCGATGAATATGGCACCAGCATTGGATGATTCAATCGCTATTATCAGTATGGATTGTAGATTTCCTGGTGGTTGCGATTCTCCTGAAGAATATTGGCAACTCTTATTAGAGGGGCGTGACGCAATTGTTGAGATACCGTCAGAACGATGGGATAGGGATGCGTTCTACTCATCCGAGCGATCTGTTGCTGGTAAAATGTATGTGACTAAAGGTGGCTTTATAGAGGATGTTGATAAGTTTGATGCGGGGTTTTTTAAACTCAGTCCTAAAGAAGTGAAGGGGCTAGATCCTCAACAACGTTTATTACTAGAGGTTACAGAAACGACATTGGCACGAGCAGGCATATCTCAAAGCAAGTTAAAATATAGCAATACCGGTGTTTTTATTGGATTGGCCACGCATGACTATGTCCATCTGATGAAAGAACAATCATCTGAGTCAGAAATTAATTTATATTTTCAAACAGGCAATTCAAGTGCCACAGCATCTGGCCGTATTTCTTTTTATTATGGTTTCGAAGGGCCATCCGTAACCATTGATACGGCTTGTTCATCGTCTTTGGTTGGTGTCCATTTGGCATGCCAAAGTTTACGTGCTGGTGAGTCTGATATGGCACTTGCTGGTGGTGTTAATTTAATGCTCGATCCAGATACGACCATTTCTTTTTGTAAAGGAAGCATGCTTTCAGAGGATGGGCGTTGCAAAACGTTTGATGCGGATGCTAATGGATACATACGGAGTGAAGGTTGTGGACTGGTGTTATTAAAGAGATTGGATGATGCACTTAGAGATAATGATCCAATATTGGCTGTGATAAAAGGCAGTGCTGTTAATCAAGATGGCGCGAGCAGTGGCTTAACAGCACCTAATGGGCCAAGCCAAGAACGAGTTATTAGAGCAGCTTTACTACAAGGTAATGTCGAGCCTGCTACCGTTAGTTTTGTTGAGACACATGGAACAGGGACATCCTTAGGTGATCCTATAGAAGTGATGGCACTTCAAAATGTATACCGATCACAACGTTCTCATGATCAGCCCTTATATTTGGGTGCAGTTAAGACACAATTGGGACATATGGAAGCAGCAGCTGGTATTGCGAGTTTAATGAAAGTAGTGCTGATGATGCAACATAAACAACGCGTAAAGAATTTACATTTTCATAAGTTAAACCCTAATATTATCCTGGAAAATTTGGCTTTGGCGAATGAGTTGAGTGATTGGGATGTTGCTGAAGGTCAAAATCGCATTGCAGGTGTGAGTTCATTTGGATTTTCTGGCACGAATACGCATGTCATTATAGAAGAACTGTCTGCAGATAGGCTGACTTCCTCATCTGAAGATGTAGCGCCACATCCAGCAATATTTCCCTCAGACGAAAAAAATCAGCCATATTGCGTTTTGATATCGGCGAAAAGTGCCAATGCTCTAGCGCTTTACATTAAGTGTTATCAAGCGTATATGCGCAAGCAACCTGAACTTTTTATTGGTGATGTGGCATATAGCTCAGTATGTACCCAGTTGAATGCAAAATATCGTGCTGTTTTGATTGGACAGTCGTTACCCGAAATTATTCAATCTATTGAAGAATATCGATTTATTTCAGGTCATACTGTATCAGAGGATGAGTTCAAGACGGCGTGGTATATACAAGACCTAAGCGAGACTCAGCTTACTGATTATTATCACCTATTAAATGATACTAGTCCGATTGCTAGTGCCTCCAGGGACGAGTGTCTGGCCTGTCTTAAGAAGCGAGATCCAACTTCAAATCTATCGGTGATGCGCTTTATAACCGCGTATATGTTGGCTAGTTTATGGAAATCATTGGGTGTAAAAGCTGATTGTCTGATGGGAGAAGGCACAGGAGAATATGTTGCAGCGGTGTTATCTGGGGTTATAACGCTAGAAGCAGGATTAAAGTTAGCTTACCATCGTCCTGGTAAAATAACGGCCAAGTCTTTAGTACGTTTTAAAGAGGCTGCCATATCGATACATTATGAAAAACCTACCAAACACTTGATATCTTCTTTTACTGGAAAAATGGTTAAAGATACGGAGATAGATGCTGATTATTGGTTGAGTCAATTACAAGAAATGCCGAACTTGGTCGGAGGATTATCGACACTTAATGCAGCAGCTATGAAAGTGTGTTTAGAAATTGGAGTAGATAGCTCCAGTGCGCTTGATATGGCCAGAAAAAAGTCAGATGAAGGACAGGAATCAAGCGTTATCTTCATACCAAGTTTAACTTCTATGACAAAGCCATGGCAGTCAATCATGGAGGCAGTTGGTCAATTATTTGTGGCTGGATGTTGGATTGATTGGGATGTCTTATATCCTGTATCTCATTATCAAAAAGTCGTTTTACCGGCTTATCCTTTTGAAAAAAAACGTTATTGGTTTGATAGTAAACCGTCTGAATCATTACAACTTGCAAGTAAACAGTCGTCAGTAGGTACTATAACTGCTTCGTGTCTTCCTGATGCGCCAAGTGACTTATTGTTTGAATTGAAGTCGTTGCCTTTTAATGAGGCAAATGTACGTTTGCAACGCCACTTGACTAACGATTTGAGCAATTTATTACAGCACAGTGAGCATGGCACCGTTGACCTTGAAACAGGGTTTTTTGAGTTGGGGGTGGATTCTTTACTTGCTGTTGAATTTGTACTGCAAATCAAAGATGTGTTAGGCGATCAAGTAGCGATTACATCGGACATATTATTTTCCTATCCAACGATCAAAGCCTTGAGTCATTATTTGTTATCGGAATTAGGTGGTATCAAAACAGAGCGTACAGTAGCTCAAGCGATAGGTTCGTTCGAAGGAGATGAGCCTATTGCGATCATTGGTATGGACTGTCGTTTTCCCGGAGGTTGTGATTCACCGGAGTCTTATTGGCAATTGTTGCATGAAGGGGTTAACGCAGTGGGTCCTAGTCCTGCGGGGCGATGGTATGAGGCAGGTGCGGTTGTAGATTCTATTTTGCAGCAGGGCGGATTTATTGAAGGGATAGATCTGTTCGATGCAGGATTTTTCAAGATAAGTCCAAAAGAGGCGCAATACCTTGATCCGCAACAGCGTATATTGCTGGAGGTAGCGGAGACGACATTGGAGCGTTCGGGTATTGCTCGCGATACGTTGAAGCATAGTAAGACCGGGGTATTTATAGGACTAAGCTCTCATGACTATGGACAATTGCTTCGAGAACAGCTGTCTGATTTTGAGGAGAATTTATACATACCCACAGGCAATTCTAACGCAACAGCGTCAGGACGGTTGTCGTATTATTATGGATTTGAAGGTCCGTCAATGACAGTAGATACGGCATGTTCCTCTTCATTGGTGAGTATCCATTTGGCTTGTCAAAGTTTACGTTCGGGTGAGTCAGATATGGTGTTGGCGGGCGGCATACATTTGATGCTTGATCCTCGTAAAACGGTGGCATTGTATAAAAGTGAGATGTTATCGCCAGATCATCGATGTGCAACGTTTGATGCAAGCGCAAATGGCTATGTTCGTAGTGAAGGATGTGGCTTGGTATTGTTAAAGCGATTAAGCGATGCGATTAGAGATAATGATTCAATTTTAGCGGTTATCAAAGGTAGTGCAGTTAATCAGGACGGGGCAAGCAGTGGATTAACGGTACCTTATGGGCCAAGTCAAGTTCACGTGATGGAAGCTGCTTTATCCCAAGCAGGAGTTGCATCATCTGCGGTGAGTTATGTGGAGACGCATGGAACAGGGACGGTATTAGGCGATCCGATTGAAGTGGCAGCTTTGCAGGAAGTTTATGGTGCAGCGAGAGGCGTGGATACCCCAGTCTATTTAGGGGCAGTAAAGAGCCAATTGGGTCATTTAGAAGCAGCAGCAGGGATAGCTGGGTTACTGAAAGTGGTGTTGATGCTTCAGCATCAATATCTCGTGAAGAATCATCAATTTAAGACCTTAAACCCCAATATACATTTAAAGCATGATGGTGTGGTATTGGCAGATACGACGAGCGAATGGCGTGTGGCAGCAGCAGAGTCTCGAATAGCTGGTTTGAGTTCATTTGGATTTTCTGGAACGAATGCTCATGTGATTGTAGAAGAGTGGTTGCATGAGCAGTCAAAGGATGCGATAGAAACCTCATATCCTTATACCTTGGTGTTGTCTGCAAAAAGTGAGGGGTGTCTTTTAAAATATATCGAGCGTTATCGTGACCATATCGCAACACATCCTGAGTTATCTATCGGGGATATGGCTTATAGTTCAGCGAACAGTCATTTACAAGCAAGTCATCGAGCTTTTGTTGTGGGCGTTGATAGAGATGCCATGCTTACAGCGCTTGAACATGGTCATTATGTGACGGGGAAAGTGACAGAGGTACGTGGCTTAGTAGGGGTGTTTTCAAATCATAAGACACGTGTGCCTTGGTATGATGAGATGTACGCTAGGAATCAAGCCTTTAAAGAAGCGGTGGCGCATTGTTTTTCTTATGTATCAGAGGCTGAGGTATTCAAAGACCCAGCACTTTGTTCTTTTGTGACAGACTATGGTTTGGCTCATGTGTGGCAAAGTCTGGGGCTAAGTTTTGAGCGATTTTGGGGTGTGGGCGTTGGTTTGTATGTTGCACGGGTATTGTCAGGAGAGATAAGTTTAGCAGAAGGGTTTCGGGGTGTATCAGACGGTGTTGCGACGGAAGATGAGTTTGAGATATTCGCATCAGGAGCAAAGAGTATTTACTTTGATGTCAGCGCAACTTTTTTAGGTCAAAGCGTGATTCCGGAGGACTGTCAGGTTATTACAGCCCAAATATCGACTAATGATTTAGAACAAAGTTTGATAGAGACCTTAGGAGCGCTATATGTTTTAGGTTGTTCGATAGATTGGACAATCTTATATCCTGCGAGTCATTATCAAAAAGTTTTGTTGCCGACTTATCCTTTTGAGCGGGCACGTTATTGGTTCCAGCGCCAGAAATCAGCAGTATCATTGGGGATTGCATTATCTAGTGGTTTTTTAAGGACAAAGCTCAATTCACCCGGGCAAGATCAGATCTACAGCGGGGTGTTATCTTTGGAGCAGTACGTTGCTTTATCCGATCATATTGTATTAGGGCAAGTGATTTTTCCAGCGACAGGGTATTTAGAGCTTTGTTTTGAAGCATTACATCCGCAGTCAATGTATGGTTTATCAGAGATTCACTTTGAACAGACGTTGAGATTAAAAGAGGGTACGTCCGTTGGGATTCAAGTGATAATGAGTGCGTCTCAGGTAACGATATACAGTGAAGGGACAGATAGCTGGCAAACGCATTGTCATGCCAACGTTTTGACGGATATTGACTGGGTCGAGAAGCATTTGAATATAGAAGCGTATGTTGCGCGTGCTGTAAAGGTGTTGCACAAGGAGGCGTTGTATTCTGAGTGCGCACGAGGAGTTTCATATGGACCGTCGTTTCAAGGATTACAGGCACTGTATATTTTAGAATCAGGTGTTTTGGCTGAGGTATCGCTTGCAAAGAGTGGAGAATATATTGCAGATATCGGTGTGTTGGATAGTTGTCTCCAAAGTGTTTCGGGATTGTTGTTAGATGACGCACAAACCTACATTCCAAAGTCGATAAAGAGGGTTTGTTTGAAAGGGTCACTGCCTTCACAGGTATGGGTTTATATTGATAAGGGTCAGTTTCAGGTAGATGCCAGAGGAGTACGGGTTAGTCTTGAACTTTATACGGTTTTTGGAGAGCAGATTGGTTTGATTGACTCATTGAGATTATCAGTGGTGAGTTCATTACAATTGACAGAAGATATGACATCAAGAGAGCTGTATTACGATGTGGTATGGGAGGTGCAGCGTAGCGTTAATGCCTATGGCCATCGAGACAAGCTCAGTGTACCGAGGTTGACACAGCTCAATTTATCGAATTGCCCTGATGATTTTATGCATCAGCGGTCATTATTTGAAGAAGCGTGTCGTTCATTGTTGTTGTGTTATGTGTGGGAAGTGTTTACTACTTGGGAAATAGGGCAGACGTTTAGTTGTTCGGAAATCATGAAGGGTCATGGATTTCAGGAAGAGCATCAGCGTTTGGTCGAGCATTTACTGGGATTATTGGCAAGCAGTGGCTGTTTGTTTGCGGCTGAAGGATTGTGGCGGGTATTGAGGCAACCCGAAGATGTGCGTTCTCGGGTTCAGGATTATTTAGCACGTTGCAAGGATTTTGAAATTGAATTACAGCTTCTGTGTCGTTGTGGAGAATCATTAGGAGCGGTATTACGAGGGGAAATCAGAGGGTTGGATTTATTGTTTCCAGAAGCCTCCACAATTTCTGCAGAAAGGCTCTATCATGAGAGTCGCAGCTATCAAGCATTGCATGCGCAGTTTGTTGATATGTTCACGACGTGGTTAGCTGCTTATCCTGAGGATAGGTCGTTACGTATTCTAGAGATTGGTGCAGGCACTGGTGGTACAACGCGACATATATTACCTTTGTTACGTTCTTGTGGTCGGGTGGTCGATTATATTTATACAGACATCAGTCCGAGTTTTTTTCAAGGGGCATCATTGCGCTTTAGTGAAGATGATTTTGTGCAATATCATGTTTTGGATATAGAGCGTTCTTTGGGGGAGCAAGGCATTGCAGATGCACAATACGATGTGGTGATAGCGGCAAATGTGTTGCATGCAACACGATGTATGGCGGATACCTTATCGCATGTTCAGTCGTTATTAGTTGAGGGGGGATATTTATTTTTATTGGAGAATACGCATCCATCTTATTTTGCTGATTTAACGTTTGGATTATTGGAAGGCTGGTGGCGCTTTGAAGATACTGTGTTACGAGAAAATTATCCTTTATTATCCATATCGTCATGGCAAACGCTATTGACTGCTGAGGGTTTTGAACCTCGTGTGGTGACAGATAAGATGGCATCCCAAGCGATAATTTTGAGTCAAAAAATCAAAGGGAGCCAGAATGCGATAGAGCCAGCCCAACGTTGGTTATTGATTCATGACGCAGAAGCATTTGCTGAGGCATTGCAGCTATGTTTATCAAAGCATGGCGTAGCATTAGATGCGGTGCGCTGTGTAGAAGAAGTGAATCAGAATGTTTCTTATGCTCGGATTGTGTTTGCGGAGTTGAATGAGGCTTTTGAGGGTTCATTAGCTGTTGAAACGGAATCACGTTCTGTACGACTTTTGCAGGGTGTACAGGGTTTTATTTTGAATGCATCTGAAGGTTATCAAGCACTTCCTGCTTGTGATTTGTTGATAAGCAATGATTTGGTGAACAGTGCTTTGTGGGGTATGGGGCGTTGTTTACAAAATGAATACCCTGATTGGGTCGTGCGTTTGATTGATTGTGATGCGACAGATGAGCTGCGAAACGTTGCCCATGCGTTATGGGTGAGTAGTCTTGAGCAAAGCCATGAAAATCAATTGCAGCTTCGTGATGGACAGCTCGCTGTTTGTCGCTTGCAAAAAAGTAAATTAAATATAGTTCAAAGTAGTGTGAAGCCAATTTCTACGACGGGTGTTTATTTAATTACTGGTGGGTTGAATGGTATTGGTTATGCAGTGTGCGAATGGCTGGTAGGTCAGGGTGCTAGGCAAATCGCATTGCTTTCAAGACGGCAAGCGACAAGCGCACAAGAACAGGATTTTCTAAATTGGGCGGCTCAGGGGAGTGTCGTACGCGCGTATGCTGTTGATATTAGTGATTCCG
Source organism: Gammaproteobacteria bacterium (assembly GCA_024742995.1). Taxonomy (GTDB): domain Bacteria; phylum Pseudomonadota; class Gammaproteobacteria; order Legionellales; family Legionellaceae. The sequence continues at coordinate 3,512 of JANSXK010000005.1, read as the reverse complement.
AGGCACTGGAAGTTATTTATCAACAAATTCAATGTGAGCAAGGAGGTGTGAAGCATGTCATTCATAGTGCTGGTGTTTTGTCAGACGCCACAATATTAAATCAAACACAAGACAGCTACCATCGAGTGTATCAAGCAAAAGTGTATGGCGCTTGGCATTTACATGAATTAACGCGAGATGATTCGCTAGAGCATTTCATTGTGTTTTCTTCTATGTGTAGTTTATTAGGCACGCCAGGACAAAGCAATCATGCCGCTGCAAACAGCTTTTTGGATGCCCTCATTCATTATCGTCGTGCAGAAGGTCTGAAAGGACTGGCTATCAATTGGGGTGCTTGGGGTGAAATAGGGTCAACCTTAGAGGCATCGCCGCCATCTTCTCAATCGTTACAGCCCATGGCAACTCAAGAAGGGTTGCAAGCTTTTTATCAATTGTGTTTTCAGCACTCTCAAACCACTCAAATTGGAGTGATGCTGATGGACTGGGCGGTATATCATGCCGGCCAAATTAAAGTGCAGCCTATGTATTCTGCATTTATGCAGAAGACCGAGAGCAAGGATATGGATCACAGCGACTTGTTGATAAAATTAGAAGGCTTGTCTCTAGATGCCAGTGGTTCGTTACTGCATGATTATTTATCGAATACGTTAGTCAAAACGCTACAGTATGCTGATGATGTTTGTATGGATGCACATAAGTCATTTTTTGAACTGGGCTTAGACTCATTAACATCAGCGATATTTAGCCAACAAATTAGTAGGGCACTATCCATTCAGTTGAATGCGCAAAAGTTATTTGATTATCCAACGATATCAAAATTAACACAGTATATTTTGTCTATACTACAACCTTTGGAGAAAAAAGACTTACCTGTTGTCCCAACCCCCGCTATGCCGAAATCAGAGGAACAAGAACCTGTTGATGATAACGCGATAGCCGTGATTGGTATGAGCTTTAAGCTGCCATCGGGAGTTGAAACACTTGGTGACTTAGCGGATAAATTAGAGGCTGGTTACTCCTTTCTTCAAGATATTCCTCAGTCACGTATAGACTTTGATGAAAATCCCGAACAAACAAAATCAATTTATGTACGTTCAGGTAGTTTTATAGAGGATCCTGATCTTTTTGATGCGGCGTATTTTGATATAGCGCCGCATGAAGCAAATTACTTGGATCCACAAATACGCTTGTTGTTGGAAGCTTCGACAATCGCTTTAGAAGAAGCAAATCAAATTGATATAGAAGGTAGTTTGACGGGTGTTTTTATTGGAGCGATGAATCAGGATTATAATAGCTTGTTTGATGATCAATCTGTAACAAGTAATCATTTGTCAGCTTTGTCAGGTCGTTTGGCGCATTATCATGGGGTTGAAGGTCCTGTTTTAACAGTGAATACAGCGTGCTCATCCTCATTGGTAAGTGTATGTTTGGCGGCTAAAAGCTTAAGACACCGAGAATGTGACTTAGCTATTGCTGGTGGTGTGAACTTGATTTTTTCTTCTAAACCTTATGAAGAAGCATGCAAAGCCAATTTACTGTCTCCAGATGATTGTTGTGCTCCTTTTGATGAGCATGCAAATGGATTTATACGTGGTGAAGGCGTTGGAATTATTATTCTAAAGCGGTTAACAGATGCGGTAATCGCCCAAGACAACATACTGGCAGTTATCAAAGGTGTTGCTGTCAATCATGATGGGTCAAGCATGACTTATGCTTCTTCTAACACACGATCCCAGGAGCGTCTCATTCGTACTGCACTGAAAGATTCTGGCTTAAGTCCTGAAGCGGTTCATTATATTGAAGCGCACAGTACGGCGCAGGTCGTGGAAGATGCCATTGAACTTGAGGCTTTGCAAGCAACTTATGGACAATCACACGATGAAACAAATCCATTGTATGTTGGATCCATTAAAACAAATATGGGTCATTTAGAAGGTGCAGCAGGTATCACGGGTTTCATCAAAACTATTTTGCAATTACAACAAGGCGTGATCTATCCTCATTTGAATCTTGAGAGCCCAACTTCAAAGTTTGATTGGAGCAAATCTTCCATACGTGTTCCGACTAAAACAATGCAGTGGCCTCGTAATGTTAGACGACGTGCTGCTGTAAGCTCATCTGGTTTTAGTGGAACGAATGCGCACATTATATTGGAATCTTATGAAGAGAAAAGACAGGCACCATTTTTAGACAAAGCGAGGACGTGTCATGTGCTTGCATTATCCGCCAAGAGTCCTGCAGCATTAGAAGCACGTATGTCTCAATATATATTGTTCTTATCAAAAGAAGAGGCTCCAGCACTCAGCGATATTTGTTTTACTAATAATTGTTTTCGAGAGCAGCAATCCTATCGCTTTGTTGCTGTTGGATCTTCAAAAATTGAAATAATAGAGCAATTACAGCGACATCATGCTTTTCCCATTAGCAGTAATGATTCAGAGCTGCAATCTATTGTGCGTCTTTATTTAGAGGGGAAACATGTTGAGTGGCAGATATTATATCGTAATTCAGCGCAACAAAAAGTTATGTTGCCAATTTATCCGTTTGAACGTAGACGCTATTGGTTTGATCAGCAATTAGATTTGGACACTTCGCTTGAAGGAAAACTACAATCTATATGGCAACATGTATTGGGTGTTACTGACATTCAATTGTCAGATGATTTTTTTAAACTGGGTGGTTATTCTACTTTAGCTATTCAATTGGTTGGACAAATCAACGCGACCTTAGGATGTCAGATAGAGGTAAAAGATCTGTATGCGCAACAAACTATTTCAGGGTTGTTGCCACTCATTCGTCATAGTGCTGGATTATTTAAATATAAACCGTATTATCTCTCGTCTATTTTGCCTTTCACTGATGAGGGTTTATTTCCCTTAACGAACGTACAACAAGGTTATTTGCTTGGACGTTCAAACCAATTTGAATTGGGTAATACGTCAACGCATGCGTATAAAGAATTGATTTTTCAGACATTAGATATAGATCGCTTTGAGCAAGCATGGAATCAGTTGATTTTACGTCACGGCGCGCTACGCACCATATTTGTTAAAACCCAACAGCGTGTATTAAACAAAGTTGATCCATACATTATCAAACGACATTTCTTTGTGGATGCGAAAGATTTATTGGCTATTAGGACACGTTTAGGTCACAAGATCTATGATCCAAATTGCTACCCTTTATTTGATGTCGAAGTCAGTGAGTCGAATGATGGGGTGATTGTGCATCTCAGCATGGATTTACTGAGTTTGGATGCGGTAAGTATTCGTACGATGCTGACAGAATGGGAACGGTTATATCATGATTTATCAACGCCATTGCCGTCTTTAGCATTAACATTTCGTCACTACATGGAAGCGTATACGCGTATTCGAGAGAGCGCATTATTTGCAGAGTCTCGAGAGTATTGGGAAAAACGAATTGCTGCATATGATTTTGATATGCGTTTGCCTTATCAATGTGCACCGTCGAGTATCAATCAACCAACATTTTCACGCATTACAAAGGAC
>JANSXK010000007.1 GCA_024742995.1 Gammaproteobacteria bacterium | reverse complement strand
GCTCTACGGCTTGATCTTTAAACTGCGAGCTGTATTTATTCCTGATTACTTTTTGTTCTAAACTATTGTTGTTCATTCTTCACCTCTGCTTAAGATTTTACTCTCTTAACAGGGTGTCCATCAAATCAGGGCAAGATCAGTTTCGACTGATTTGTAAAGCGCAGGTGCATTTACGACAAGTAGGTGAGTTGACAGAGGATAGAGAGAGAGCGATAGCTTACTTAGCTAAAGACTGCTCGATGATGATTGAATGTTTTGAAGATCCTAGACAATACGTATTAAAAGGGAAAGCATTGCATCCTGAAGATGAAGCAAAAATGTTGCTGACAGCTCAAGAGTCAGATATTAAAGATTCAACAACTGTTAGAGAATTAAAAGAATTATCTGAATTTAGCACCGAAATTGATTATACATTAATTGATCCCAACCATCGTTTACTAACTGTTCGAGATTTTGATCAACTGCCTGAATATGGGTTGATTAATCCTTATAGATTGCGTGTTGCACAAGGTGGTATTAACTCGGAATTTAGAGACGGCCAATCTTTAGAAGCCATGCAAAATAAACTCATTGACAACCCTGATTATGCCAATGAAATTCCACCTATTGAAATAGGTGTTTTGGATGGTAGAATCTTTAGTTTTGATACGAGAAGACTCATTGTTCATCAGCAAGCGAGAGAAACTAACCAGCAAGTTTTGGTGCGATATAAAAAGATTTCTGGTGCCTATTTAGAAGACAGAATTGAAAGAATATATAGTAATCGAGTGTGGAATGGTTTGGTGACTGCTTTGCGTTATGGTGGAAAAAACTCTGAATCGGCGCCGTACATTAACCCTGTTTTCAGAGAACAGCTTGAATATAAAGTTGAAAAACAATTTAAAAAATATCCCAGTGATCGAAAATATGCTGATTCTAATGGATTTCCAACCCTTAAAAAACAAGCGAAAAAATTATATGATTTTTTAATGGAAAAAGAGAAAAATGGTTCTGAATATTCGGGTTTGGTTTTAAAGGAAACTAAGTGTATCTATGAAAAAGAGGGTGAAGAAGCTGCTTATCAGTTTTTAATTGCTCAGAAAACTCGAGATTTTACAGAGGACAAAGAGCAACGATATGCCGTTTCTAGACAAGCATTAAAAGAGCAAGCGCAGAAAAGAATCGATGACATTGTGAGTTCTGAATATTTAACAGAAGATCGTGCTGCAGGCAAAGCTATGCCCTAAATCAGGATCCATAATGAGTTTATGATAAGATCCAATAAGATCATGTTGCTGATCATCGCGTAGGAAATCATGAAGTTCTTGCCAAGCATCAGGGAAAATACTACGTATTCCGTACCATAGATGCCTATTTTCGTGCTTACGTCCTAGAAATATACCTCTAAGAATAAATCCAAAGACATGGTTAAAGTAGGTTTCACCATAAATTAGAGCAAGTGTACTACCCCACGAATCTCCAAATAAAAGCCATTTATCAATCGATAGTTCTTTTCTTAGGATTTCTAAGTCTTCGACGAGATGTTGAGTTGTATTGTCTTTCATTTCGTGTAACGGACGAGATCGTTTGACTGGCACGCTGATCAAGTAAAATAATTCGCCAGAAAGTAGGGTCAAATAATTTCACGGTATCTTCGTCATAGCCTGCGCCAGGGCCGCCATGTAGAACAATCACTGGTATGCCGCTGGGGTTACCATATTGCGCGTACCAAAGTTCATGTAATGGAGAAACCTTCAAATAATTTTCTTGGTAAGGATTGCTTGATTTAAACAATGATTGTTTTGATAGGGTATCACTACGCAATAAATTTTCAACACAACATGCCCATTGTTCTAGTGCCTTTTTTCGTTGTGACAACATTTCATTTTTATTATATGTTGCCATGATGCGGGGCATTTTATGTCCTAAATATTTTTCAATTACTACTGGGTCTAAGGCACTCTCGTTAAGGGGTTGATTGTCAACTAAGCCAGGTAAAACAAACTGATCATCGCTAATACTTCGTAACTTTTGAAATACAGACTTGGTTAGAGCAGAAAGGTGAACTTTGTGTGTTATACTTCCTTTGGTATGTTCAGGCCGAATGGGCCACAAGGACTTTTCAAAATCAATGAAATGCCAGATTGTTTTTATTTCTCCTACACTTAAATAACGCTCACCTGGTTTTTCTACACCTCCGATATGACGACCTTGAATATTGGCAGTTGGATTTTGTTGCATATTACCTCGATTAACGGTGTAACCAAATGCTTGTTTTAAAGTACTGAGGATACGGTTTGCATGTATGTGGGCCTCACGTTTAACAATGCTGTTCAGAGCGTACGTAATATCGATTGTTTGAACTTTATCTAGCTCTGTATCACCAAGGAGAGGGTGTTTTTTTATGTTTTTCAATGAATTTTGTTGTTACTATTTGAATAGTAGATTACCCTTGATCTCTATATTTGACACGGGCTTTCAGATGTTGTTGAATCTAATATAAATCAAATGAAATGTTGTAAAATTAGACTCTTAGTTTCTTTGTCGTAGCTTCGATCCCTACACGGCCCACCATCATTAAGTACTGGTTTTAAACAGCTCCGTCATTTTGAGGATCCCCAGCGCAGCAGCTTAAAACGTAAGTCATTTCTGAAATAAGTTTGCATTTCTCAGGATTAAAGCTATCATACAATTAGTGTACACTAATTATAAGAGATGGTCATGAGTCAGGAAAATTCAAGAAGAGTAGGGCGACCTCGCGGTCTCAATGCCTATGGGGAGTCAACCAAACCCATCAGAATTCCTGTGTCCAAGATAGATGATGTATTGTCATATATAAAGGATGACTCTACTACAGTTGCGATACCTCTTTATGCGAACAAAGTGAGTGCAGGGTTCCCATCACCGGCCGATGATTACATCGAATGTAAATTAGATTTGAACACACATTTGATTAAACATCCTGCAGCCACATTTCTATTAAAAGTTTCTGGTGACTCTATGCAGAATGCGAGTATTCACTCAGGAGACATGCTGATAGTTGATAAAAGTCTTGAGCCTACTGATGGGAAAATCGTGATAGCCGCTATCGATGGAGAGCTTACGGTTAAACGATTACAAAAGACAAAAACCAAACTGCAACTTGTTCCAGAAAATCCTGACTACCCTGTGATTGACATCACAGAAGAACAGGATGTTGTGATTTGGGGTGTTGTTGTCCATGTTATTCATCAAGTGAGTTGATGATGTTTGCATTAATAGATTGTAATAATTTTTACGCGAGCTGTGAGCGGGTTTTTAGGCCGGACTTACAAGGCAAGCCTATCGTTATATTATCGAATAATGATGGTTGTGTGATTGCTCGTTCAGATGAGGCAAAAGCGCTTAACATAAAGATGGCGGAGCCATTTTTTAAGATCAAAGGAAAATGCCTATATCACAAAATAGAGGTTTTTTCTTCAAATTATACGTTATATGGTGATCTATCTGCGCGCGTGATGTCTGTGATACAAGATGCTTGGGAGCAAACAGAGATTTACTCCATTGATGAGGCATTTTTAGATATAAGCACGCTGCCAGTATCTCAGAGAGCACAATTTTGCCATGATCTGCAAAAAAAAATCCTAAAATCAACAGGCATTCCAACCTCTATCGGGGTAGGACACAGTAAAACGCTGGCAAAGGCTGCTAATTTTATCGCAAAGAAAAAGCTAAAGACCCCCGTATTCATATTAAAAAATGATTCCATATGGTTGAAAGAGTTGAAGATTGACGATGTATGGGGTGTGGGGCAGAAATGGGCGAGAGCTCTGAGAAATCAGGGCATACAGTCAGCATATGATTTGGCAAAGTCTGATGCAAGCCTTATTGGTAGAAAACACAATATCATGCTTTCGAGAACAATATTGGAGCTGCAAGGCACAGCGTGTATTGCACTTGGTGTGTTAGAAAATAGAAAGTCTATTCTGTCATCACGTTCGTTTGGCAAATCGCAGTGCACCCAGCAAGCATTAAAAGAAGCGGTGAGTTATCACTGCAAAGTTGCTTGGACTAAGCTGAGAGAGCAGGGGCTCAAAGCCAAGCATTTAAATGTTTTTATACGCACGAATCCGTTTCAAAAAGAGGTGATTCCTTACGAGAGTTCGCATGATATAGCGCTTGGTTTACCCACTGATGACATTAGAGTGATTACCAAGCATGCTCATGATTGCCTAGATAAAATTTACAAAGAAGGGTTGGAATACAAGAAATGCGGGGTTTTGTTGTCAGATTTTTCAGGCAAAGATGAACAGCAATTTGATCTGTTTGAAGAAGGTGGGGGTAGTGCGTTTGAGTCAGAAAGGGTGATGGACGTCATGGACAGTATTAATCACAAATACGGCAAACACATGATTCATTTGGCGGCTGAAGGCGTTGATAAACAATGGTCAATGCGTGCCACACTTAAAACAAATGCATATACGACGAAGTGGTCTGATTTGGCGATTGTTTATGCGAAATAAAATACGGCAGGGTTTTAGCTACTTTCACTTTAAAGTTTCGTGGCCAAACAAGAAATATACTGGGTGCGCACTGTTACAAAATGGCAGCCGGTGACTGCCATTTCATTCGATTTCAGCATACGCTTTAAAGCGTTTTTTGTATAAATTCCAGAGATTGCATGGCAAAGATAGCTAATAGCAAGTCTGTATTTTGAGGATTATTTACAATAAAGCTTTCCTTAGCCAGATTATCTTTGTTGAGCTTTATTTCTAGAAGACCTGCTCGCCCTGATAGAGTTGCTAATATTTGATTTTTATAATTGTAAACTTTGAAATTATTGGAGAATATTGCTGAAGGTTCGGTTATCAATGGATTTGCTTGGCGACTTAGTATTTGGCTTATATCCTCATCAGGACCATAAAGCTCAAACCCTTTAAATAACATATTTGAGGTGTCACTTATAGCCAATTTGCCAATTCTGGTTTGATTGTCGTCAAAGATCTGAAATAAAAATGCATTGGCTTCTCCGAAATGCTGCTCTAGCGTAAAAGTGATTTTTTGTTGGCTTTGGGTATCTGTGTAAACATAATTTACTTGGTCATCAATATCAGCGATAGACAAATGACCTAATACATATTTGTTGTGCAAATTGGTAATAGTTGCGGCATAGCTTTTAATTGGTTTGATAGAAAAATCTTCAGGGAGTGTTGCGATAGGCGCAGCGGAAACAACGTTAACAAACAAAAAATAAATCAAAATAAGTAATGCTTTTTTCATTATCAGAACTCCAAAAAATTTAACGTTTTGACTTATTCACTTTAAGCGCACTAAAGTGAGCGCTAGTCTTAATACCTCGATGCTTCTCGGGCGTTCAATTGTGTCATAAAAATAAACTTATTGCTAGTTTTTTTGGTTTTTATATAAAATAGACTCAGGCCATTTACGTCAAATCTTATGGTTGGGTGAACCTTTTTGTGGGTACATACACGCCATATTTTTGCAAAGGTTCTCGCCAGCTGAGCCATTTGGTTTTAGGCTTTTTTTGAAGGGTATCGGGTATATTGTTATTGTGACGGATATTAAAATGAACTAGACTCAGCGTTCTATATTCAATGGGGCAGCGATTTTCAGAAGTTAAGTCCTAAATAAAATTGAGGTGATTGATGAGTATTACCGTTATTTTCCCTAAACCTAAGGTGCCTTTTTATTTTCCTATAGAGGGTGTGCCTCCGCCGAAGTCCATAGCGAATGTATGGGAATTGGATACCACAGATTTTGAAGGGGATGAAGAAAAAGTACGAGAAGTGATTCAAGCATTTTTGGATGATCCGACTAATGATGCTGATTGTGAAAACCTAGGTGCAGACACGTTTTGTTTAAAAGCTCGGGGAGAGCAAAAAATATTTAAAACCGAACGATTCTCAGTCAATATCCTATTGGATTTTTTTAAGATACCTGTCTCAGAACTGACAGTAGGTGCAGGCAGAATGGGTGGGCCATGATACCCTAAGTTTAACCTACCTGTGACTTGGCTTTATCCCAGAAACGCATTAATTCGTCAAAAGAGTCCTCATTTAAATCAGAGCGTCCTTCGGCTGCGGCTAATTGTTTGATACGATTCATACGGCGCTCAAATTTAGACAAGCTTTTTTGCAAAGTTTCCCGCGGTTCAAATTTACAAAATACCGTTAATGAAAAAACAGCTTGGAGTAAATCACCTATTTCTTCCTGCAGTGCATCATCACAAGAGGGTTGCGTCAAATGCGCTTCAATTTCTTCGCATTCACTACGAATTTGAGCCATGATCTGGGCAGTATTGTCCCATTTAAATCCAAAGGCATCCGCATCTTGCTCGAGCTGTAATACTTTTTCTAATGCGTCCAAATCATGTGCTCCTTATCAGTCATTATTAAGATGCATTATACTCAGTCTTGATCTATTTACGACACAAAATAAAAGTGTTAACGTACGGTCTCCAACATCTACTCGCTAACAGGACGTTACTATGAATATTCTCATTGCTGGGGCTTCTGGGTTTATCGGCCATGCTTTGGTCAAATCTTTTAAACAAAAACATCAAATCAGTATTTTAGGACGTGACAAAACGCGTTTGTTACGCAATTATCCGTCAGGTGTCACCTGCTATACTTGGGATGAGCTTTCAACGTTGGATGCCGAGTCGTTTGATGCTGTGATTAACCTCTGTGGTTATAATATCGCGGCTTCAAGATGGTCGGATGCTATCAAGCAACAATTAATTATTTCTCGGGTTGAAACCAATAAAACATTGATTGACTGGTTGATTCAGCAAGCAGCCAAACCACATTTCATTTGTGCCAATGCCGTTGGCATTTATGGATTACAAGCGGATGGTGATCCAAATGCATTTGATGAAGATACGCCGATTGATAGCAACCATCCCCCGGATTTTTTATCTGAAATTGGTGTGCGTTGGCAAGAAGCATTACAGCCTGCAATTGATTATGGCATACCTGTTACCACCACACGTTTTGGTGTGGTCTTACAAAAAGGGCAGGGGATGTTGAAAAAAATGTTCCTGAGTTTTTATTTGGGTTTGGGCAGTATTGTGGGCAGTGGCAAGCAGATCTTATCTTGGGTGCACATTGACGATGTGGTCGAGGCCATGTCGTTTTTATTGGCGCATCCTAAACTGACAGGGCCATTTAACCTCACTTCCCCAAATCCTGTCAGTCAGGAAGCGTTTGCGCATACGTTAGCCAAAATCTTACATCGACCGCTGTTTTTTAAAATGCCTGCTGTAATGGTTCGTATCCTGTTTGGAGAAATGGGAGAATGTTTGCTGCTTAAGGGACAACGCGTTTTGCCCAAACGCTTGTTGGATGCAGGTTATTTATTTCAATATCCTGAATTATCGGCAGCATTGCAGCATGAGTTTTCGTAAGCAAAGATAAAAATATCCCTTCTCCCCATGGGGAGAAGGTGCTCGCAGGGCGGATGAGGGGGCAATCTAAGCCGAAATAGCAGCCGACTCTTCAACCTGTAGCAGTGTCTTCTCAATCTGTCTCAACGGCGAATGCGCCTGATCCAACATAGCCGTCACAGGTAGATAAAAGGTTTGTTCTAACAAATACTGACCACTCAGGGCTGCATGCGATACGTGATCGGTGAATACCATCCAAGTACTATTCGCAGGAAACTCAATTTTACTCTTCTCAACAGATGCTTGATACGCGTCATCCAATTTCATACGATCATGTAATTGCAACATATAATGATCATAAGCGCTGCGCAATACTTTGGTTGCTTTGAGCCAATGTAATACTTTGGCGTTGAGTGCATGATAGGGTGCTAATCGTGGGGCGAATCGGTTTAACAGATCCGCAAAAGGTTCACCTGAATGCCAGACTCGTGGTTTGTTGTCGGGATTGATATTACAAAACACTCTTAAAATACGCCATCCTTGCACGGGGGTAGCAGGGAAAGCATCCACATGAAGGCGGGTATCGTCTTGACGCTTAGAGCGTTGCCGACCGCTCACTTCTGCAGGTCGATAGCTGGTCCTACCCCAACGTAGTGCGGTATTGTAATCGGGTAGTAACGCATCGACCCACATCTTAGCAAACAAGGCATAGCGATGCATCATGGCTTGTATTTCTGCTTGCTGAGGATGATAAGTTGATACCCCTCCAAGTTGTTGTTTTTGATACTGATAGGAGATGTTTTTTTTCTTGGTATCACAAATATCTGGATGTAATAAGGATTGTTCTGACTCAGTTAATTCAAAGTTTAGTTTTGGTGCGTATAAGATGTGGCCCGATTCCAACTGTTGGGTTGTGTGTTGCGAATCACATGCGGTTGCCTGAGAAATATCTTCTACATCCAAAGTATACAAAGGGTTTAACATACGACACTCAATAGCTGGGATTTGACGTAGACTACCAAATTTCAAGAAAAGGATAAAGGAAAACGAGTTGAGATTGCTCGCAACTCGTTTTTTGGATGGGACAAATTATTTTTTACAACGTGATTTGCTTTTTACAGTGCTTTTTCTTTTTTTAGCAGCTGGTTTACGAACGATCTTTTTTTTCTTTAACATGATTAACTCCTGTTTATTGGACTTGATATGAGCAATTATGATTTTTGCCGACCATTTTTAAGTTCTAAAAACAATCATACTGCAAATTGAAACCATATATGCTCAATTAAAGTGTAGTTCATCTTGTCCATAATGCAATTTTTATGACCATGTTGTGGTGTAAAAAATGACTTCAATACTAAAATATGTTTTGATTTTTTCATATACATTCTCCACACTGTTTCTTAAGACCTTTTCTTTGGGAATGTATCCATGTTGTTATTAGAAGTGCCCGTTATCTGCGAAATGGTCAAAACACTTGGATTAAAACAGTTTTATTTACGTTTATGTGAGTATTTATCCGAAGACTTTTCACATTGGGATAAGTTTCAAAAGACACCTCGGCATGCACTATACGTGCCAGATGGGGTGATGGAATTGATGCCCATTTGTAATGATACCTATTACACGTTCAAATACGTCAATGGACATCCATTAAATCCTTTAGATAATAAATTAAATATTGTTGCATTTGGTATGTTGGCAGAAGTGGCAACGGGATTACCTTTGATGGTTGCTTCGATGACGTTGTTGACGGGACTACGAACGGCTGCAACGTCTGCGTTAGCATCTAAATATTTGGCAAAGCAAAACAGCAAGCGTTTGGCAATTATTGGCTGTGGTGCGCAAAGTGAGTTCCAAGTCTTGGCGCATCATGCGTTATTTGATTTATCTGAAGTACATTATTTTGATATTGATACTGCTGCGATGGCACGTTTTGCGGATCATCTCAAGGATGAATCGTTTACATTACACCCTGCTGATAGCGCCAGATCAGCGTTAGAAGAGGCGGATATCATTGTGACAACAACCGCTGCCAAAGGCAAACAAAAAGTTATAGAGCAAGCTTGGTTACAACTTGGCCAACATATTTCTGCTGTTGGAGGTGATTCGCCTGGGAAAACGGAATTAGATCCAGATATTTTAACGCATGCCAAAGTGGTAATTGAGTATTTTCCACAAACTGTGCGTGAGGGAGAGTTACAAAATTTAGGCGAGCGTGCCAAAGACTATGTTTATGCTGAATTATGGGAAATTATCAGCGACAAAAAGCCAGGTCGAGAGCATGATCAGGAGATCAGCCTCTATGATAGTGTGGGATTTGCCATAGAAGATTTTAGTATTTTGCGTTTATGTTATCAATTGGCAGAGGAGCTTCATTTGGGTAAGCATGTTCATTTGATCCCTGAGCAAATTGCAGATTCTAAGAATTTGTTTGGATTATTGATGGGAGAGTCTCAATGAGCAAAACGGTGGCGTTAATCGGGTTTGCTTCTGGAGTTGCCGCTAATAATCCTGATTGTGCGTTAGGTCCGTGGTATTTGTATTATCATCCGCAGCTTTTACAACAGCTTTCAACCCCGGTATTTTGGCATGCGATGATCAAGACAACTTCTTTGACACATGGGACTGACGTGCTGCCTTTGATTGAAGAAAGCCTGATCGAACTCAGCCAAGCGGTGTTCACCTGTGTACAGGAAAAGCAAGCCTTCTGTGTCATTGGGGGTGATCATTCGTCTGCGATGGGTACTTGGAGCGCGGTTGCGCATGCGTATCGAGGTGATGGTGATATTGGGTTGATATGGATCGATGCCCATATGGACAGCCATACCCCAGAGACAACACATTCACACAATATGCACGGTATGCCTCTTGCTCATCTTCTAGGACAAGGGGTGGAAAACTTATGCCAGATTTTAGATGAACATCCCAAATTGTTGCCCCAAAATATATGTTTGATTGGTATTCACGCTTATGAAGAGGAAGAGCATGAATTTTTAAAACAACGAGGTGTTAAGATATATTTTATGGAAGAAGTCCAAGTGCGAGGGGTAGATGTGGTTTTGACTGAAGCATGTGACATCGTTCGAGCCAATACTTGTGGTTTTGGGGTCAGTATTGATTTGGATGCCATCAATCCTAAAGATGCCCCGGGCGTTGGTTATCGAGAAGCAGGTGGGATGAATGGCAAAGCATTGCAGGATGCATTACGGGTGATGCCACATAAAGAAGAGATCTTAGGGTTTGAAATTACTGAACTTAATCCCATACGAGATGAAAAAGGGAAAACTGCAGAACTGTTGGTGGATTTGATGCAAGCAATGTACGACTAAAAATCTAGCTTAACCTTATTAGCCCTCAGCATCTCGCAAATTTCCTTTTGTTTCCAACCATCGTTTACGGTCTGATGCTCGCTTTTTAGCTAACATCATATCCATGATTTCTAGTGTTTCAGGATTCTCTTCATCTAGTGTTAATTGCACCAGACGTCGTGTGTCGGGATCCATGGTTGTTTCGCGCAATTGCATAGGATTCATTTCTCCCAAGCCTTTGAAGCGTTGGACATTAATTTTAGCTTTAGTCTTTTTACTGAGTAATTTAATAATATGATCTCTTTCTACGTCATCGAGGGCATATTGCACTTCTTTGCCGGCATCAATACGATATAAAGGCGGCATTGCGACATAGATATGACCTGCTTCTATCAAGGGCTTGAAATGCTTTACAAAGAGGGCGCAGATGAGGGTTGCAATATGGGCACCATCAGAATCTGCATCCGCCAAAATGCAAATTTTACCGTAACGTAGCCCCGACAAGTCGGTGGAGCTGGGATCAACACCAATGGCCACAGCGATGTCATGAATTTCTTGAGATGCTAAGACTTGTGAGGAATCTACTTCCCAGGAATTTAAGATTTTGCCGCGTAAGGGTAAAATGGCTTGAAAATCTTTGCTCCGAGCTTGTTTTGCTGAGCCACCTGCCGAATCACCTTCTACCAAAAATAGTTCGGCTTGGCTCAAATCTTGTTGCAAGCAATCTGCTAATTTTCCAGGTAGGGCCGGGCCTTGATTGATGCGTTTGCGTGCCACTTGTTTGGCTTGGCGCAAGCGTTTTTGGGCGCGTTCGATGGCGATATTCGCGATCAATTCGCCTTGATTTCGGTATTGATTCAGCCATAAAGAAAAAGCATCTTTGACCACGCCATTGACCCAAGTTGACATTTGACGTGAGGTCAAGCGTTCTTTGATTTGGCCGGCAAATTGAGGCTCATTCATTTTGACTGACAAGACGTATTGGCAAGGTTCCCAGAGATCGTCCGCGCTTAACTTGATGCCGCGTGGATACAAATTACGTAATTCACAAAAATTGGATAAGGCATCAAATAATCCTGAGCGTAAGCCATTGACGTGGGTACCGCCTTGCAGAGTCGGAATCAAGTTTACATAACTCTCACTGACAGGACTTGACGTGGATGTCACCCAAGCCAAGGCCCAGGAAATAGTTGCTTCTGGTGTGGTTAATTCGCCGGTAAAAGGTTCTTCGGGTACAAACTCTGGAGGCAATGAGAGTAGCAGATAATCCAATAGGCCGTTTTGATAACACCAACTCGTGGTTTCATTGGTGTTTTTATTGATAAAGATCATGGTCATGCCAGAGCAAAGCACGGCTTTGGCTCTTAAGACATGGATCAACTGTTTGACTGAGATACGTTTGGAATCAAAGTATTTGGGATCAGGCCAAAAATGAATGGTGGTACCTGTGTCACGTTTTTTTACAGTACCTATTTTGCGAAGTTCTTCACATTTGTGACCATCAGCAAAATCCATTTGATATTGAATACCGTCGCGTTTGATAGTGACTTCTGTGCGTGTGGACAATGCATTCACCACAGATACCCCGACGCCATGTAAGCCACCGGAAAATTGGTAGGATTTATTTGAAAATTTACCACCCGCATGCAGGCGTGTCATAATGACTTCTACACCAGGTAAGCCTAATTGGGGATGAAGATCCACGGGCATGCCACGACCATTATCAGATACTTCTATCGAATCGTCTTCAAAGAGGGTAACTGTGATTTCGGTGGCAAAACCTGCCAGTACTTCATCCACGGAATTATCAATGACTTCTTGGGCCAAGTGATTGGGGCGAGTAGTATCGGTGTACATGCCAGGCCGGCGTTGCACAGGTTCCAGCCCACTTAATACCTCGATGGATTCTGCGTTATAATTATGGTCGGACATGCATCTGCTTGGGTTTGTACCTGTAAAAGTCTAATAGTAGCTTGCTGAGATCGGCAATGCAACTATTAACAGTTTATGCTGGGCTTCAATTGACGGGATGTGGATTGTTTTACCCACTTACTATCGGAGGTAATTTATCTGCGTAATTCAGCGCTCTTGAGCTGAGTGCTTTTGCTGTGTTTACTGCGCTTAGCAGAAAGAGTCGTGCGAGATCTGGATTATTTGATAACGCAGGGGGACAACCTTGATCGGCTGCATGGCCAATGCGGCTGTCTAGAGGCAATTGTCCTAATAGGGGGCAATCATAATCGTGTGCTAATTGGGCAGCACCGCCTTGACCGAAGATGGTATCATGATGGCCACATTGGCTGCAGCGATGGAGTGACATATTTTCAATGATACCCAAAGTATGAATATTTGTTTTAGCAAATAATTGGATGGCTTTTTGTGCATCTAAAGTTGCAATTTGCTGGGGTGTGGTGACAACCACGGCACCTGCCAAAGGGATTTTTTGTACCAAGCTTAATTGGATATCCCCTGTACCAGGTGGCAAATCAACGAATAAATAATCCAAATCATGCCATGCTGTTTTATCCAGCATTTGAATCAAAGATTTGGCCAGCATGGGGCCGCGCCAAATCAAGGCGGTTTCTGAGGCTGTTAAATAACCAATCGACATGGCTTCAATGCCGTGCGCGGCAATCGGCAGATAACGATCCTCTTGCACTGCGACGCTCGGTACGTCACCCAGCATCAAAGGAATACTGGGACCGTAGATATCAGCATCTAATAAGCCTACTTTCGCACCCAAACGCGCTAAAGCAGTTGCTAAATTGACTGCGATGGTGGATTTGCCGACGCCACCTTTGCCAGAACCAATGGCAATGATATTTTTGACGCCACGTAATCCTTGGCCGGGTAATTGGGTTTGATGGGGGCGAATGGTTTGCTGGGTACGGATTTGGATCTTGTATTGTGACAATTGGGTTTGCAGCGCTTCTTGTAACGACTGTTCAAGAAATTTAATGGGATAATTGGCGGTGATTTCTAGGGAGATATCTTGTCCTTGTGTCCTGATTTGTGGTTCTAATCCCAAATCATTGAGGCTGATCTGGAGTAGGGTATCAGGCGTGTTCAGGAGCGTGTGTTCGACTGTCATGGTTTGTCTCTTTTAAAAGTTCTAGAAAATAATGCCCGTATTGGGTGAGCTTACGTTGCCCAATCCCAGAAACCAGCAACATTTGGTCGATGGTTTGTGGCTTGACGCGCATCATATCATGTAATGTCGCATCACTGAAAATGAGGAAAGAGGGTTTGGATTCTTCTTCTGCTAAGCGGCGGCGTAATGCTCGTAAGCGTTCGAATAAAGGATCTCCAGCCATAGAAGGATGATGAGTTTTTCTTTTGACCCCAGGTGTTTTTTGAGTAGGGGGTAATTCGGTTAAACTGATTGACGCTTGGTGCAGTAAAATATCTTTGGCTTTGGCATGCAAGCGAATCACATTGAAATGTTCAGTGTCTTGATAACAATAGTCGCGATGAATCAATTGCCACGCCAAATGGCGCCAGTAGGCTTCAGACTGTTCTTTGCCGATACCGTAGGTAGATAAACGATGATGCCCCATTTGTTTGACTTTTTCTGCTGTACTACCTCGTAATACTGCAATGACGTGATTTAAGCCATAGTTTTGTTTGAGGCGATAGACACAAGATAAAAACTTTTGCACGTTAAGTGTCGCATCTATCGTAATGGGAGGATTGTCGCAAACATCGCAGAATCCACAGGGTTTTGCCTGCTCTTCATTGAAATAACGCAATAAAATTTGACGGCGACATTGTGCGGCGGTAGCAAACGCCAGCATATGATTTAATTTATTGTGCTCAACTCGTTGTTGCTCTTCACTAGGTAATGCGGCGATCCATCCTCTTAAGCGAGCGCTATCCGCAGGATCAAATAACATGAATGCTCTGGCATCTAAGCCGTCACGTCCGGCACGCCCCGTTTCTTGATAATAACTTTCAATGTTTTTCGGCAAATCGTAGTGAATCACAAAACGAACATTCGGCTTGTCGATGCCCATGCCAAAAGCAATGGTTGCCACCACAATATCGATTTCATCATAGCGAAACAAGGTTTGAGCGTCTTTTCGTTCTTGATGAGATAACCCGGCATGATACCCACGTACCCGAAAGTTTGCTGCTTGCAGTTTAGCCGTTAGTTTTTCAACTCCTACGCGGGTGGCACAATAGATGATTCCTGCTTGTTGGGTTTGGGTTTGCAAAAATTGCTGGATTTGTTTTAGTGGATTTTGTTTGGGCACCACTTGATAATAGATGTTGGGACGATTGAAGGAAGCGATATAAGATTTTGGCGTGTAATTTAACCTGACCACCATATCTTTTTGGGTTTGTAAATCTGCTGTGGCAGTGAGCGCAATGATCGGGAGGTGTGGAAATTGGGTCTTTAAGATACCTAATGCCGCGTATTCAGGCCGAAAATCATGGCCCCATTGTGAAATGCAATGTGCTTCATCGATGGCGAATAATGAAATCTCGCATTCTTCTAGGCGCTCTAAAAACCCAGTATTTAATAGTCTTTCAGGGGCGATATACAATAAATCCAAATCATTCGCATGTAAGCGTGCTAAGACGTTTCTGGCTTGTTCGCTGGTTAATGAGGAATTGTAATAAGCGGCACGAATCCCTAGCAAATTTAAGGCAGTGACTTGATCTTCCATCAAAGCAATCAGCGGTGAGATCACAATCCCAACACCCTTTCGGATCAATGCGGGGATTTGATAGCATAACGATTTACCACCCCCCGTCGGCATGAGGACGAGGAGATCTTGGCCTTGAATCAAATCTTCAATGATCGCTTCTTGCGGATCACGGAATTGATCGTAGCCATAATAATCTTTTAAGATTTGATGCGCGCTGAGCGGTTGTGTTGTCATTTATGATTCTTACTTTACACGAAGCCAATGCAATGATATGAATAAGAGCTCTAAGAAAAACAGCAGTTTTGGTGTTTAACTTATGTCCTCTAAATATGCGTCTATGAAACCACATAAGGACGGATGATGCAATTTGAATTAGGCGAAGAGTTGCAAGCTTTTCGAGATATGGCAGCAGAATTCGCGCGTTCTCAATTAGAGCCAAACGCAGCAGCTTGGGATGAGCATTCAGAATTTCCGATTGCCACATTACGCGAAGCAGCAGCACTAGGGATGGCTGGGGTTTACGCGCAAACAGATATTGGGGGCGCGGCATTAAATCGTTTGGCAGCGGCAATTGTGTTTGAACAATTGGCCACAGGCTGTGTGACGACCAGTGCGTATTTGTCTATCCATAATATGGTAACGGGCGTGATTGATCATTACGCTTCTCCAGAATTACGTGCACAGTTGGGACCAAAATTAACTACCATGCAATTGCTTTCTAGTTATTGCTTGACCGAACCTGATTCTGGTTCTGATGCCGCATCGTTAAAAACCACCGCAACCTTAGATGGGGATCACTATGTTTTAAATGGCTCTAAGGCCTTTATTTCAGGGGGTAGTGTGAGTGATGTGTATTTATGTATGGTGCGCACGAATAAACAAGTGCATCAAGGCATCACCTGTATTTTAGTAGAAAAGGATACCCCTGGATTGAGCTTTGGAAATTTGGAACACAAAATGGGCTGGCGTAATCAGCCCACAGCCATGGTGTATTTCAGTAATTGTCGCGTGCCTGTGAATAATCGGGTGGGTGATGAAGGCATGGGATTTAAGATCGCATTATCCGCACTGAATGGGGGTCGTATTAATATTGCCGCTTGTTCTTTAGGCGGCGCCGCTGCCTGTTTACGTTTGACCCAATCTTATATGCAAGAACGCCAACAATTCAAACAACCGCTCAGTAAAATGCAGGCACTACGGTTTTATTTTTCTGACATGCTCACAGATTTTGAAGCTGCCAGGCTGATGGTATATCGTGCCGCTGATTGTTTAGATAAAAACCATCCGAAAGCCCCGATGTATTGTGCGATGGCCAAACGCATGGCAACGGACGTGGCTTTTCAAATCTCTGACAAAGCCATGCAATTACACGGTGGGTATGGCTATCTGCGGGATTATCAAATTGAACGCATTTTCCGTGATTTACGAGTGCATCAAATATTAGAGGGCACGAATGAAATCATGCGGGAAATTATTGCCAAAGCGGTTTTAGACACGGAATATGTTATTGAATGAGAAAGTCTTAAGGAGAAACAACGCCATGTCAGTTTTAGAGGAGCAGATTCAGGACGGTATTTTGCGTATCACCTTGAATCGCCCAGACAAATTAAATGCTTTAAACGCCGATGTTTTAAATGCATTAACCCAAGTACTACACAAGACCAAAGAAGATAAAGCCATCAAAGGCATATTGCTGAGTGGTGCGGGCAAAGCATTTTGTGCCGGCGCTGATATTCATCGTTTGGCGGAATGTGATGCCCAAACGGGGTATGAGTTTGCGCGCATGGGACAAAACGTTTTTCGTTTATTAGAAACATTAGGCAAACCATCACTTGCTGCCATCAATGGTTATGCTTTGGGTGGTGGCTGCGAATTGGCCATGTCTGCGACATTACGTATTGCAGCAAGTAGTGCACAGTTTTCTCAACCTGAAGTAAAACTGGGTGTGATTCCAGGGTATGGGGGTACCCAGCGCTTGGCAAGACTTGTTGGTAAGGGGCGGGCGCTTGATCTCTGTCTCTCCGGACGTATGATTGATGCTGAGACTGCGATGCAATGGGGTTTGGTATCGGAGGTGGTAGCTTTGGAAGCACTTGAAGAAAGAGCCATGGCCTTATTGCAACAAATTTTAAGCATGGCGCCATTGGCATTGATGGGTGTGATGGAAGCCATTGATCATGGCTACGATCTTCCTTTGACGGAAGCGCTGCACATTGAGGCATTACAGTTTGCAAAAACCTGTGCCAGTACTGATAAAAAAGAAGGGGTTGAGGCATTCTTTGCGCGTCGCTCCCCAGAATTTAAAGGAGAATAAGGCGTGGCTGTAGACTGTTCTGTAGAAGGAAATATTGGTTTTTTGACCTTAAATCGTCCTAAGGCTTTACATGCATTGTCATTAGCAATGATCGATACCATGACGGCTCAATTGTTGCTTTGGCAAACTGATCCGGAGATACACGCGGTGGTGATTCAGGCGGAGCCTGGGAAAGCATTTTGTGCAGGGGGGGATATTCGCCAACTGTACGACGCGCGAGGTGAGTTTTCGCAGCAATTAAATTTTTTCGAACGTGAATATCGTTTGAATCATTTGATTCATGATTTCCCTAAACCTTACATTGCTTTGATGAATGGCATGACGATCGGGGGTGGGGTGGGTATTTCCCTTCATGGTTCTCACCCTGTGGCGAGCGAGCGTTTTGCGTTTGCAATGCCAGAAACAGCCATTGGCTTTTTCCCAGATATTGGTGCCAGCCATATTTTAGCGCAATGTCCTGGACAATTTGGGTATTATTTAGGGTTAACTGGGGATCGTATCAATGCCAAAGATGCTTTGGCTTTAGGCTTGGTTTCTGCCGTGGTTTTGGCAGACAATTTCCCGAAATTAGTCAAAGCATTGCTGAAAGCAGATTTATCAGATAATGCGCATGAAAAGGTGGATGCGTGTTTGGCGAAATTTGCTGAGAAAAACATCACCTCGACCTTGGTAAAAAAACAAGACAACATCGATGCCTGTTTTGTTGCGGATAGCATGGAGCGTGTGATGGAAAGGTTACAGCAGATGGGTACGGCATGGTTTCAGGATGTGCATGATCGTTTGGCAACACGTTCTCCTTTGAGTTTGAAAGTCACGCTACAACAGTTTCGTGCAGCCAAATCTAAAGATTTGAATGCTTGTTTAGAAATGGATGGGAGATTGGTACGCCATTTCTTGCAAGATCATGACTTTTATGAGGGCATCAGAGCAACGGTTGTGGACAAAGATCAAAAGCCCTATTGGCAGCCTGTGAGTTTGGCAGATGTGACACAGATGATGGTTAATCGTTATTTCGAGTGTATTTGATGTTTTTTTGTCCGTATGCTACATTCGTTTTCTTTTATCGCCGAGGTTATTTGTGAAATTGAATCAATTGATGGCTGCTGTTGTATTAATGAGTTGCACCGTTATTGCCTCTGCAAACACAGGTTATGCAAAACATCGTATTATCAACAACACACCCAATGAATACGCGGTGTTTATGCGGCAACATTTTTCTTATCCTCTTGAAGGGTGTCAGGGTGTGATTGCACCTCATGCGACGAAAGAATGTGATGGCAAAATAGACTTGGGTGATAGCAAGTTTTTTATCCATGCTATTCAAGAGTCTTCGATGGATGCGCGCTGGGAGACGAACGTGCCGCTATATCAAATTCAAAGTCAAAACTTGTTAATTGTTTGGACGATGTTTCTTGATGAAAAAAATGATTTGGAGATTAAGAAAGAAGTCCAAGCGATGTAAAACAGTGTGTCATGCCCGTTGTATTTTTCGTACCGTCTTTGCGAACGGACTGAAGCAATCCAGCTCTATTTTTGTTTGAGTCATAGGATTGATTGCTTCGCTGTTGCTCGCAATGACGGTTCTGGTTGCTCATTAATTATTTGACTAAGTTTTCATATGACCGATTATTATCATGATTTTCACAAACGTCGGACGTTTGCGATCATTTCTCACCCAGATGCGGGTAAAACCACTGTTACTGAGAAACTCTTGTTGTTTGGAGGCGCCATTCAGCTTGCGGGATCGGTGAAAGGTCGTAAATCTAGTCGTCATGCGACGTCTGATTGGATGGAAATGGAAAAAGAACGAGGTATCTCTGTCACAACCTCGGTGATGCAATTTGTCCATAATGATCATGTGATGAATCTCCTGGATACACCTGGGCATGAAGATTTCTCTGAAGATACATATCGTACCTTAACAGCAGTTGACTCTGCGTTGATGGTTATCGATGTGGCCAAGGGGGTTGAGGATCGTACCATCAAATTGATGAATGTGTGTCGTTTACGGCAAACGCCTATTATGACCTTCATCAACAAATTAGATCGTGAAGGGCGTGAACCTATTGATCTCTTGGATGAAGTGGAATCAGTTCTAGGTATTCAATGCGCGCCAATCACCTGGCCCGTGGGAATGGGGAAACGCTTCAAAGGGATTTATCATTTGCGTGAAGACGTCGTCTATTTGTACGAACCTGGTAAAAACGCTCAAAAGCAAGAAGCCGTGTCCATTGCAGGCATCGATAATCCACTTTTGGATGAGCATTTGGGTGATATGGCGCAAGAATTACGCGAAGAAATTGATTTGGTCAAAGGTGCATCCCATGCTTTTGATGAAGCTGCTTATTTGGCAGGTACACTGTCTCCGGTATATTTTGGCTCAGCCATCAATAATTTTGGCATCAAAGCATTGTTGGATGATTTTGCCGAATATGCGCCTGGTCCTGGGGCACGGCAAGCAGAAGAACGTATGGTTTCTCCGGAAGAAGACACGTTTTCAGGATTTGTATTTAAAATCCAGGCCAATATGGATCCCAAACATCGTGATCGCATTGCATTTTTACGTATTTGTTCTGGTAAATATGAAAAAGGCATGAAATTACGACAATTACGCATCGAAAAAGATGTTCAAATTGCCAATGCCTTGACGTTTATGGCAGGAGATCGCTCGCAAGCTGAAACAGCTTTGAGTGGTGATATCATTGGTTTGTATAATCACGGTACCATTCGCATTGGCGATACTTTTACGCAAGGCGAAGTGTTAAAGTTCACCGGTATCCCAAATTTTGCTCCCGAATTGTTTCGTTTGGTGCGCTTGAAAGATCCCATGAAAAGCAAAGCGTTGCTCAAAGGATTGATCGAATTATCCGAAGAGGGCGCGACACAGGTGTTTCGACCGTTGGCATCGAATCAATTGATTTTAGGCGCGGTTGGTGTGTTGCAATTTGATGTTGTTGCTCATCGTTTGAAACATGAATACAAAGTGGACTGTATTTACGAACCTGTAAATACTTCATGCGCACGCTGGGTATATGCGCCGGATGAGAAAACGCTGCAGACGTTTCGTGACAAAACTTTTGATTACCTCGCATTAGACGGTAGCGATGCTTTGATTTATTTGGCGCCCACGCGTGTGAATTTGACGATGGCAGAAGAGCGTTATCCTGATATTCAATTTATGGCGACGCGCGAACATTAATCTGTTCATTCGCCCCTATCTATTGTAAAGTACCCGTAGCGTTCACTCCAACCTGACGCCTTATGGAAATTTTTTGTTTTTTAGTAGGGATACTGTACTACTATACCCAGTCAAAGCTGGCCTTGTTTTGCTTGCTTGCTATTCTATTTATGCGGCCTCAATGGCGATTGTTGATGGTGTTTTTCATAGCATGCCTCATAGGTATGACGCATCAATGGTGGGTGGCTGATTGTGGGATGCCAACGAAAGCTGTCATACCTCATGCCAGTTTATCCGGTGTGATTGCGTCTATCCCAACGCAAACCGCAGAAAAAACCAAATTTGAATTCAACGCGGATCATCTCAATCATCAGCCCATACGCGCGCGCTTACAATTGGCGTGTTATCAACATTGTCCAGAATTACACGCGGGTGAACACTGGAAGATTCAAGCCAAATTGCACCAAGTCCACAATCTCAATAATCCGGGTGGTTTTGATTACAAAACCTTGATGGCGGCGCGACATATTCATTGGACGGGTTATGTGTTGCGTGGCGCGATGCATAAAGAGATGATTAAAACTGATCGTGGCATTTTACAATGGCGCGAGCATTTGGCCGGCCGTTTGGCAAGGATTATCCCTGATGAAACGTCTCTAGGCATTGTTCAAGCGTTAACTGTTGGCGTGACATCGCATATCAGCCAAGCGTCTTGGACCTTGTTTCGATGTACGGGCACCACGCATTTGATGGTGATTTCAGGCGCACATATTGGTTTGATTACTGGTCTGATATTTCAGGGTATGGTTTATCTGTGGTCGCGGTCGGAGCGTTTGATGTTACGTTATCCAGCACAAAAAATAGCGAGCTGGGTGGCGATAGGATCAGGTGCGTCTTATGCCATGATTGCCGGATTTTCCTTGCCAGCTGAGCGTGCGATTATCGCCTCTATTCTGATTTTTGCTCGCTATTTGGGCCAACGTAAATTTTCTGCTTGGCAAGCTTGGCGTTACGCATTGTTGGTGGTTTTGTTATCCGAACCACATGCGGTTTTGATGCCAGGGTTTTATCTTTCTTTTATGGCAGTTGCCATTTTGCTCACCATGAATCAGCGCCTATTGGCAACGGGTGTCCGTAAATTAGGGGCATTACAATTATCGTGTATGTTGGGCTTGTTACCCTTTACTATTTTTTGGTTTTCTTATGGCGCAGTGAATGGGTTGCTGGCGAACATCGTTGCTATTCCATGGGTAAGTTTTGTGATTGTCCCCTTGTCTTTATTAAGCTTAATTGTGGGCGGTGATTTACCTTGGTTACTGACAGTATTACATCAATCTATTACGGTATTCATGGTTTTTTTACATTGGGTGGATCAACTTTCAGGGTTAAATGTGCAGATGGGGTATGCGAATGTGATCTTACCGTTGGCGTGGATGTTGGCCATGGGGACAGTGATCGTATTACCTCTGAGCGTATTTTGGCCTGCTGCTACAGCATTGCTATTTGCAGCACTATATCCTGGACATCCTGTGATTCCAGAGAAAACTTTTCAAGCAAATATCTTGGATGTGGGACAGGGACTAGCGGTTGTGATTCGCACCCACGCGCATATCTTGATTTATGACACAGGGGGACAAATTTATCACGGTGCAGATATGGGTCAATTGGTGTTGGTTCCTTATTTAAAATTGTTAGGGATGAAGTATTTGGATGCTATTGTCATTTCTCATCCAGATTTGGATCATCGTGGTGGTTTGGCGACGCTTGAGGCCAAATATCCAGGCACTGCTTTGATCGTGGATCAACCTGGCTATTATCATCGCGGAGACGATTGTCATACTTATCCTGATTGGACATGGGATGGGGTTCTGTTTCATTTTTTTTCATTGTCAGCTATGACAGCAAATAAAAACAATCATTCTTGTGTATTGCAGGTTTCCAATCAATCCGGACAATTGTTACTTACCGGAGACATCGAACAAATCGCAGAACAAATGCTGGTCGATAAATATGGGGAAAGACTACATTCAACGGTGTTGGTGAGCCCCCATCATGGGAGCAAGACATCGTCATCGCTAGGATTTTTAAATGCTGTTGCACCAGAGTATGCCATTTTGTCTTATGGTTTTGATAACCGCTATCATTTCCCACATGCGGTGGTGATGGATAGATATCGTCGAGCTAAGATCAAAACATATGGTACTGCGGAAGAGGGGATGCTCACAGTTTTGTTTTCTAAAAAATCCGTGGAAATATTAAAGCTAAGGTATTAAAGATTCTAAAGTATATTGTTTGAACTCTTTTTTTATGGTTTATTAGGCTGTGTCTTAAACAAGCCGTTGTAGCTCAGTTGGTAGAGCAATTGACTCGTAATCAATAGGCCGGAGGTTCGATTCCTCTCAACGGCACCATAAAATAAACTCTTGCTGATAACACAATTTGGCTATGGCAACTATCCTCACAAATCTAATTTTTCAAAAAACAAAAGCGCATCTATGATGGGAATAGCATCCGCAACACGCGAGCGTTTTAGTTTATAGACGATTTGTGTTGCGGGCAAAGCAAATTGTTTTGAAAAATAATGCAAATTCTTATCAAGCGCATCATCTGCATATTTGGCTTCGATAAGCTGTTCGATTTTGCCGTCGTTCACTAGGGCAAAATCAACTTCACGTTTATCTTTATCGCGCAAATAGTGCAAATGATACGCTTGACCTGCATAATCACGTTTGGCATACACATGTTTTAATAAATTTAAGGCGGCCATATTTTCAAATTTGGCGCCGTTGTCTACTTTTACAAGCGTGGTATCAAAAAAATAAATTTTAGGCGTTTTCAATAAACTGCGTGTGATGTTTTTTGAATAGGGCGTTACTCTAAAAACAATATAAAGCGCCTCTAGTACTCGCAGATATTTTTTCACAGTAACAGGCGAGATATCTACGTCACGTGCAATGGACTCGTAAGAAATAGGTGAGCCAACGCGCTCACGTAGCAACTCAAAGACATTACGAATTGCAGCAAGATCATGAATGCTGTCAAATTCCAATACATCAATCGTAATCAAGCTATTAATGTATTGCAGTCGCCAACGATCTGCATCTGCGTTTGTTTTCGCTAAAAATGGCTCGGGGAATCCACTGCGCGTCATGAGTTTGTGTAAATCAATTGGATGTTTGAGTTGATGGAGCTCACTTGGGGAGAGCGGCAACAAATGGTGTGCAAAATAGCGACCCGCCAATGAGTCGCCTGCGTTACTGAATACATCTAATCGTGCGCTGCCGGTAACTAAAATTTTAAGGTGGGCTGATTTGGTATCGTATAAACCTTTGAGATAATTTTTCCATTCAGGCATTTTGTGAAGTTCATCGAGAATGACCAGTTCGGTGTCGTCAATCCAAGCCTGTTTAAGTATCATGTCGCGATCGAGTGATTGATCCCAGTTGAGATATTCTGCATGCGCAAACTTTTTCGCGATGGTTTTCGCGATTGTGGTTTTGCCGACTTGTCTAGGACCCACCAAAAAAACCATTTTTTTCTGCAAGTCTTTGAGAATATACTGTGTTTGTATGCGTTTCATATGACTATTCTATATTGAAATATGGAATAGTCAAGACTATTCTATATTGAAATATGGAATAGTCGGATATTGATAGGGGGTTTTATTGAAGTCAGATGCATTTTTCTGCAGCGCTTGTGCGTATTGGATAGGTTTGTTATGGTTTGAGTTTAACTTGACCAGAAGTATGTGTTAATGAAAATTTTTGATCTGCAGCAATTGCCTGTTAATGTTCCCAGGAATCGACTTGCAGAACAGGTAAAGTTATTAGCACAATTTAACGTTTTTTCAGGAAAAGAACGAATTGTATTAACTTATTTGGGTGGGATTACAAACCATGGCTTAAAAGAGCATACCCAAAATGTTTTTATACGTATTCCTGGGGTCAATTCAAACTATTTTGTAGATAGAACGCAAGAATTAGATACATTATATCAACTTGCTGATTTTAGATTATATCCTGGTGTGATAGAAGCTTACGCAGTAGGTGAGCTGAAAGGTTATAAAGTGGAGTCTTTTATTGAGGGAGCAACCTTACAATTTTCTGATTTTGTTAAGCATCGATTTAAAGTATTACCCGCTCTCAAAGAGTTACATGATTCCAATGTTCATTTCAGTAGGGTATATGATATTTTTGAGCAGTTACTCTTAATGTGTGAGCGTTTGATTGTCCAAGGAGAGGCGTCTCTTCCTTTCTTGATCCACGGTAATCTTGAGCGCATGTCAATTGCTGAAGTAAAAAATCATATCAATACTTTGCGATCGCGTAAAGAGACATTATTTCGTCATCCTGATTCCCTATCTCCTTGTCATAATGATATAACACCAACGAATTTCATTAAATTAAAATATCCGGTTAATGGACGAAAGTATCAATTAATTGACTGGGAATATGCTGGTATGAATGACAAAATGTATGATATAGCAGGTGTTGCCGCGATGCTAGGTATGAACCTAGATGAGTCATACGGTTTGGTGCTTCGTTATTTTAATAGTACAAATCTGGAGAAATATACTGAAGAAATTAAGAGAGTTAAGTTTTATATGCCTTTGGTTAAATTATACTACGCTGTTTGGTCAGCTCTGCAAGTATCTACAGGTAATGAGTCTGCCTCAATCGAGGAATTAAGAAGTGGGTGGGGGCCAGGATCGTTATCAGTATTTCTTCGTCAATACCATTCTCAAAGCTATCAAGCGCTTATAAGCGGTTGTTTACAGTAGAACAATAATCGTCAATTGCGGTTCACACCCGTTAAATAGACTCAGCTGTTTGTTGCATCTGAACTAAAATTTTCACCAAATTTAGATTTTCTTTATAGACAGTTTGCCAAGAAAAACGTGCTTTAATTACAGGAATTACCCATTGTATCTTTAGCCGCACCGGTTTTTTCCGTTATTGGGGGCCTATTTCGCCAAAATGAAACCAGTCTTCCTGCTGCAAGCACTTGTTTTAATACCTCTTGATTTACTTCATATAGGTCGCCGAATCCTCGGCCATACTGCTTGAGATCTAGACCTCTGCCATAAACAAAAGCCTTTCCTTCTAATTTAATGCCTGTATACGTGGCTTCTTTGAGACCATTTTCTGAACGAGTATCTTTTTTACTGAATAATACAGCTACTTCGATACGTTTTGGGTTCATGGCCTGTAGAGTATTGACAATTTCTTGAAGGGTATCACCGCCTTCTAATAGATCCTCTACAAGGAGAATATTTTTTCCTTCGATGTCTTTAGGGTCTGGTTTTCCTCTTGGCCATTGAACTTTTTTGCTTCCTCTCAGCCCGTTTGCATAACGGGTTGCGTGCACGTAATCCATAGAATGAGGACATTCCAATGCGTCTAGGTGTTCCATCATATGTGTTCCAAACGACATACCACCTTTCAAGACAGGCATGACGGTCAGAGGTTCTCCTTTGAAAACCGCTGCAATGTCTACAGCCATGTGTTTTTCTACATTATCTATCTCTTGTTTCGAGATGAGTATTTTACTGGCTTTGTGTACAACGTTAAATTGTGCGGGTGTGAGTCCTTGGCTGGGCATACCTTGCTCCTAGTATAAAAAATGTTCACTATAAATCAAGTTAAAGTTTATTCAAAGCAGTTTCTTAAAAAATACTCAAATAAATTGGCATGTTTTTATAAATACTGCTTAAATGAAAGAGTAAAAGATAAACAACTTTTAAAAGAGTGTCGTGCTGTATATGCTAAGACGTTATGGGATATGAGACATATAGAAAAGGGCATGAATGAACGATAAAAAAATAACTGTATTAATCATGAGTCCCGATAAAAAAGATAAACAGCTTTTTGAGAAACAGTTATCTGAAGTTGCACATCCGGATCATGACTGTTTATTCATTGATTCATTAGAAACTGTTCAGGATTATTTGTCACAAGCAACCATTGTAATCTTGAGACTTGTGACAAAAAATGAAAACTGGTTTGATAGAGTAGTTAAAACAGCGCCACTTTTGCCAATTATTCTTGTAGCTGGTGAAGAAGATAGCCTGCAAAAAACGTCTTTTTTAGAACAGGGCGCACAAGAATATCTTACGCAAGCTTCTTTTTTTTCACAAAGATCGGTTTGGCCACTGTTGCGCTCTGCGACAGAGCGAATGAAATTCGTTGCAACCTTGCGATCAGAAAACGGTGAATATGAGCAGATTATTTTGGCGATACAAAATGGTTCTGTAGATGAGCTTATTGCGAAAGATAGCAAAAGCCCTGGAAAGCTGACGTTTAAAAGCAAAAAAATAATAAAGAAACTTAAAGAACTAGTCGATATAGATCACTTGACTCAGATTCCTAATCGCTTGTTTTTTGATGAAGCATTGCAACTTTATATTAAAAAAGCAGAGCGTTATAAGACACGATTTGCATTGCTGATCATCAATGTTGATCACTTTAAAACCATTAATGATACGTTGGGACATGATATTGGTGATGAACTGCTACAATTGGTAGTTGCACGGATTCAATCTTCTGTGCGTCAAGCGGATATGTTGGCGCGTCTCGGAGGGGATGAATTTGCTCTGATTTCTGATCATATTTCTCATTTTCAGGAAGCAGGTAAGATTGCTTCTCAGATATTAGATTCACTGCAGTCTGTATTTCATCTTGACGGAAAAGAGATTCACGTTACCGTGAGTATTGGTATTTCTTGTTACCCTGATCTAGCGACTGACGCTTCAGATCTTTTAAAACAAGTAGATGTTGCATTGAGTCGCGCAAAAACAATGAGTGATGTTAAATATCAGTATTACGAAGATGCATTTGACGAAGAACAAAAAAGAGTGCTGGAAATAGAATCAAGCTTGTATCCTGCCATTCAAAACGATGAATTTCATTTGGTTTATCAGCCTATCATTGATTTGCAGGATAAAAAGGTTGTTCATATGGAAGCATTGATTCGCTGGACCCATGCTGACTTGGGGCCGTTACCACCAGATGAATTCATACTCATCGCAGAAAACTGTGGTCAAATATCTGTGATTACCGACTGGGTGATTCATCATGTTTGTGAACAGATCACAAAGTGGCAGGAAACAGATGGGTTGGTTGTTCCTGTTGCTATTAATGTATCAGGGCTTGATTTTTTGCATCAAGACATCGCAAAAAAAATTAAAGCTGAATTGGCTTCGTTTAAATTGGAAGCTGAAATGCTTCAGGTCGAAGTTACAGAAACCGCGCTTATGGATAATTATGAATTATCTGAGAAAAGCATGTTAGAACTTCGGAAGCTGGGTACCAAAGTGGCTATAGATGATTTTGGAACCGGACATTCCTCTTTAGCCAGAGTCTATGCGTTTCCTGTATACGCGCTTAAAATTGATAGAAGTTTTATTGCTAACCTGACAAAAAACAAAAGATCCTTAAATATTGTTGCAGCGATTATCGTGCTATCCAAACAGTTAGGATTTAAAGTGATTGCCGAAGGCGTCGAAACGGAGCAAGAATTGAATCTTTTGATTGAGCTTGGCTGTGATTATGCTCAAGGATATTATTTTGCAAAACCATTGCCGGTGGACGAGGTCATGAAGTTCAGGTTATAGTTTTAGCGATAGATTTAAAAGGTGCTTTTATGGGTTTTCAGAAAGCGTTGTAGTTTTGCCAAAGTCATTGGCTTGGAAAATAAGAATCCTTGGGCGATGTCACAGTCATGTTGGTTTAAAAAATCAAATTGTTCCCGCGTTTCAATACCTTCTGCCACCACTTCTATGCCTAATTCATGAGCCAGCAACAAGGTTGATCGGACGATAGCTGCATCATTGGTGTCTTCCAATAGATCTGCTACAAACGACTGATCAATTTTTAAGTAGGAGACTGATAATGTTTTTAAATAAGCAAGAGAGGAATAGCCTGTCCCAAAATCATCGATGCTAATTTTAATGCCTTGGTCTGATAAATCATTGATATTACGCACAGAATCTTCAGGATCACTGAGTAAGACACTTTCAGTTAATTCGATGCCAAAGTTCTTAGGTTTGATCTGATGGGTTTTTAAGGTGTCTAAAATTTTAGTCACAATGCCTTTTTGATGTAATTGGGATGTGGATAAATTAATGTTCATGATATAGTTTTGGTAATTGGGTATCTGGATAAAATCTTTGGTCGCTTGTTGTAATACCCAGTCACCAATTGCAAGGATAAACCCGGATTTCTCTGCAAGTTTTAAAAATTTTGTGGGTGGCACATCACCCATTGTGGGATGATCCCAACGTAACAAGGCTTCAAAACCGATAATTTGACCAGTCTTAAAGCTCATTTGCGGTTGATAAACAAGATGGAACTCACTATTTTCAATCGCCTGATATAATCTCGTGTCAAATCGTAAGTGTTGCTCAATTTTTTTATTCAATTTTGGCGTAAAATATTGGTAATTACCCCTTCCTGAATTTTTTGCATGATACATCGCTGAGTCAGCGTTTTTAACCAATTCTGTTATGGTTTTGCCTGCATCAGGATAAATTGCAATACCGATGCTGGTGTTGATAAAAAACTCGTGATTATCAAAGACTCTTGGTTTCAAAAATTTATTAATGATCTTCGTAGCCGTGTTGGCTGCGTCTTCAGGTTTTTTAACCTCATCTAAGATGATGGCAAATTCATCTCCGCCTATGCGATACACGGAATCATTTTTGCGGAGATCTTGTAATAACAGGTCCGCAACCTCTTGTAATAGTCTATCACCAACATCATGACCTAGCGTGTCATTAACGTCTTTAAAGTTATCTAAATCAAGGTATAATAGTGCCATCAGCTTACAGTTTTTTTCGGCCCTGGCGAGACTTTTTTTCAGTGTTATTTCTAACGAGAGTTTGTTGGGCAAATCAGTGAGAAAATCATATTCAGATAAATGTTCTAGGGTTTCTTCTACTTTTTTTCTTGCTGTCACATCTCTTAAAGCAGCTAGGAATGCGTCTTCACTTTCCCATTCAATTGCAGTGACGTTAATTTCAAGAACCACTTTCCCTTTTTTAGGATGCACGATATTGATTTCTGAAGTTTTCTCTCCGCCCAGAGGGAGTCCAATATCTTCACCAATCAAATTGCCAAGGTTGCGCCCAAAGATAGTGAGGGCTGCTTTATTTGCATAAACGATGATCCCTTTTTTATTAATAATGAGTACACCGTCGCGGTTTTTTCCAACAACATTAAGAAACGCTGCCTTACTTGCGACAAGCTTTTCCTTTAATGCTTGGTTTTTCTTCAATAGTTTAGCAAGCTCTTTTGGATTATGTTCTTTCATCGGATTTTTTATCCTGAATGAGTGCCATACCTAAGCTTAGACTGTCGTGATCTTCTAAATCTAAAATCATTTTTTGATCTGGGCCAGTAGGTAACACCTTTACTATGGTAGGAGTTGCAAGAATGTTGCCTTCCACGGCTAATTCAGGGTTCTCCATAATATCCACGATTTCTAAGGTGTATTCGGTATCTAGTGTATCAGTCAACAGGGTTTTAAAATTTAAAATCATTTTTTGATTGTCTGCCGTAATACCAGCCAAATATAACTTTAATATGACCTTAGCACTCATATTGCAATACCCCTTTTTTTGTTTAGTACGTGGCAAATTTTTTCTCACCTAACACCGTATCTGCGATCAAAATAATTTCTTCAAAAGTTAGGGGTTTGCGTACCAATTGAAAGCTTAAGCCATCATTTTTTACCGCTTTGAGTTCCTCAAAAAACTCTTTATGAAACGCGGTTACGATATAGATAGGTATTGACGCATTTTTTTTTCTAATTTGTCTTAATGTTTCTGCACCATTAATGCCTGGCATTTTCATATCCAAAAAAACTAATAAAAATTTACCCGCTGCAAATTTTTCAAGCCCTGTTTCACCACAATCCGCTGTGTCTACGCCATAGGTGGTCTTTTCTAATGCTAACGTAAAAGCTTGCCGCACGGTTTCATCATCGTCAATGACTAAAATCTTGTTATTCATCGTACGTACTCCTGATTTATTATGATTGCTAATTTACCTTGGGGTTTTCAAAAATGGGTCAATTTGTACGGTTCGTTTTCGAGATAGTGCTAAACACTTTAAGCCTGCATTGTCATTGTATATATGTATTATTTGTAGCATTGATGTTTGTTTTAAGCAACGGGGGGCATCAATTATCATAGATTTTTTAAAGAGCGGATAAAAGGATAGATTATATTTGCATGTGTATTCCCGTCTGAGCTGGTGTATGATAAAACAAGGGAAGACGACAGGGATTTGTTGTGAATTACTTTTTGCTTATCACGACCAATAAATACTCTTTTGCAGGAAGGGCATAAGGCATGGCTGGGATTGGTTTTACACTAAGCAGGATTCTGCGACGTGATAGTCTTGCTAGCGTGATAACGGCATATTCTACTGCGATGATGATCAGCTCCATGCCGTGGATTATTTCTATCGTAAGTATCTTAATTTTGGGGTTGGTGCTTTCCGTTACCTCTGCTTATCATGTCACTGTGATGGCGTTTCAGTCGTCTATTACGTATTTAGTAGCTGGAAGCTTGATTACAAGCGGGTTTGCGCAAAATAGCTTTTCTCGTTATGTGGCTGATCAGCTGTTTTTAAATCGCAGTGCTACGGTCATTCCTAATTTCCACGGCATGATTCTATTGGTTTCGCTGATTTCAGGCTTGCTTTCTTTTCTACTCATATTATTTTTTTTTCCCATGCAATCAGTCATGTTTCGTCTCATGTTTATGGGATCTTTTGTGGTATTGAGTAATATTTGGATGGTTATTAATCTGCTCACTGGATTAAAAGATTACACTGTGATTATCAAATCGTTTTTCGTCAGTTATGGTTTGATTATAGGTTTGGCTTTCCTATTTCGTCACCATGGCTTAGATGGCTTAATGACTGCTTATTTTATTGGACAAGTATTGTTAATCATCGTGCTGATGGCTGGCGTATACAAACAATATCCTACCCATCGCTTTATTGACTTTCATTTTTTAAAAAAAGATAAACTGTATAAAACACTCATGGTCAGCGGACTTTTTTTCAATTTGGCGGTTTGGGTCGACAAATTTGTCTTTTGGTATACGCCTGAGACCAGTTATAACATCATTGGCCCATTACGAGGTTCCTTATTCTATGATGCGCCAATTTTCATTGCATATCTGACGGCAGCACCTGGTATGGGTGTTTTTTTGCTGTTGATAGAAACCAATTTTTCTGATTATTACATGAGGTTTCACGAAGCCATTCGCGAAGGTAAATCGTTACGTCACATTCAAGTCATGCGTGATCAAATGATTTCTCATGCCTATAATGTGATTTACTCCATTGTAAAAATACAAGTGATTATCATCATCATTGTGTTTCAATTAGGTGGCAAAATTTTAGCCATGATTCACATTTCCCAGATTTATAGAAATTTGTTGTTTGTAGATGTTATCGGTACTAGTCTACAAGTGATGTTTTTGGCCATTTTAAATTTATTATATTATATGGATCGGCGTGTAGAAGCGTTGATATTGACGACGTTATTTTTGGTGTTGAATCTTTGTTTTTCACTATTATCGGTTCATATGGGGCCGTTTTATTATGGTTTTGGATTTACGGTAGCATTGTTTTTTGTCTGCACGTATGGGATGTCTTTACTTGACAAAGAATTTTACAATTTTGAGTATAAGTCCATTATGTTGAGAGAATGACTTGGGTTCAATTCAGGCATAAATCGGGGCAAGTAGGCATTAGGTAAACTGTGGGGTGTAGGCGAAAATGACCAACACCTAATCTGTCATTTGTTTTTTGTAAATCTCGCCATACCGTTTCATGATTATTTTTTGATCGTAATAGCGCTCAACTCGCTGAATGGCTGCTTTGCTCATTTTTTTCCATTCTTTTTCGTCCGTTAAGATTTCAATAATGGCTTGTTCTAAGGATTCTGTGTCAGCGGTTTTAACAATTTTTCCGGCTGGACCAATGGCTTTGTCTGCATCATCTGCGCCCAAGACCATTTCCCTGCAAGCACCTACATCTGTGGCAATCACCGGTATGCCAGCAGCAAAGCTTTCTAAAATAACGAAGGGCATGCCTTCACGAATACCACTCAATACCATGAGGCGTACTTTGGGCAACACATCGTCCATATTTTGATGGAGATGAAATTTGATGTGTTCTTTAAATGAAATATTCTCAACAAGTGCGTGACATTCTTCTGCATAAATTGGATCTTGATCAATAGAGCCGATGATCCAAAATTTGTAATCCGGTACTGCACTATGTATTTTAGGCACTGCCCGAATAAATCCTTTTACATCTTTCATTGCCACAATACGACCGACGAGACAAACTAAATCAGATTTTTTTTCATAAGGTTGTCGTAGTTTTTTAAAACGTTCAATATCGACACCATTAGGAATGATCACCGTTTTTTTTGCATCTGCACCTTCTTCGACTTGAATAATATTGGCTGATTTGGACAGACTGGCTATTGGTTGAGCGATATTGTAGCATAATTGCGCTAAAGTTTTAAAATAGCGATCCCACATTGTACGCAAATAGCTTAAATCAGCAAGCGGGTGGTCAATGACATAATCATCACGAAAATTACTACTTAAAAACACATCAATACGGCGTTCTTTGGTGTAGATACCGTGTTCCGTTAGCGTCACCGGAAACTTACGATGTTTGTTAACCAAAAAAGCTAGAAGTCCTGAGTATCCAGTTGAAGCCGTATGGACGAGTCTAGCTTTAGGAAAATTCACTACGATGTCGGCTATGATCCACAAGGGCTTATGAATGTTACGGACAGTCCAGAAATAATCAATAAATGAGATGTCGGGACAATTTTCTGTATATTGTTCTGTTAATATTTGCCAGCTGGTTTCACTGTATAGAAACTGCTGATAGTCTAAGCCGGTCCCGCTTTTATATAAATCTAAATTACCAATTTCATTCATTGACTCGATGTGTGAGCAACGAAATGCTTTATGCACATTGAGCATGCTTTCGACGGATTTTTTTCGTTCCGCTTCGCTATGTTGTTTGAGGTGAGCAGGGGGTTTTTCATCTCCGAATAAGTAATGAACTTGGAAGTGGGTGACATTGGGTGGTATTTTATAACGAATCCCATCCTTATAATTATCTGGTGAACCGCCTAAGAAAATCAGTGCAAATTTATACTGAGGGAAGCTGAGAAGAATCTGTTCTACCCAAGTAGAGACACCGCCCATAATATAGGGATAAGAACTTTCAACAATAAGTGCGATGTCAACAGATTTCGCCTTGAGCTTGCCTGGATATAGTACCATGGGTCACCTAAATTTTATGTTTTTCCAAAAGCTTACTATTGGATGTAATTTGAGAACATATTCGAAAGAGTCATCTTTGAGCAAATAGGTTTGTACCTGTTTGAAGTCACGATTTTTATAGCTTTTTTCTGCCAAATAAGGGTACACTTTACTGCCGGACGCATGATGTTTTACAGCTTTTTTTAATAGTTTTAAGCCGGTGGGTTCATCTTGATTTTCAAGTGAAATACGAGCCAATAAGAGTAATAGGTCCGGATCATTTTTCATGGTTTTGAGGGCTTTATCAGCGTACGCCTTGCTTTTTTCAAGAATGATTTTGATAAATTCTTTTTCACCTAAGCTTAAATAGACAAATTCCCAATAGAGTAATGCTAATTGTTTTGCATAGAATGCTTTGATGTTAACTTGGCGCGTTTCTTTGTGTATTTTTACCACTTCGTTTATTTTTTCATGTAAATAGTTACGTTGATTTTCTAATAAGCTGAACGCACAAATACGGAGCTCTTCCATTTCATCCGAGACGAGTTGGCGATATAAGCGATTAATATCACGTTTCGATCCTCGGTTGATACTGATGAGTGCTTGTTTACGTTCCGTCTCAGAAAAGTTTTTGAGACTCAAGCGCACACTTGCCCAACCTTCTGCATAAGCTTGCGTGTGGATGGGTGTTTTTCGAATATAGGTAGGGGTGAGGAAGGTGACAATATCCATGGGATAGACGATAGATTGGTGGTATTTCAATAGCAGTAAAATGGCGATCACCAATGGAATGCCGAGGATAGGCATAAAAATTTGCATGCTGAATAAGAAAAAGAAGATGGCACTGCGGTTTTTTCTCTGTGCGACGCCAGTAATAGGGAGGAGCAGGCTTGATATAATGGCACTACTTAAAACCAACGTTAGGCAACAAATTGCCATATAAGAAAGTGAGGGTGAGGTGATGAATAATGATTCAAACCAAGTGGTTTTTTCCAAAATACATATCCTTATTTTGCAGAAATAAAGGTGATAAAATCCTGCAAGTATTCTAAGTAGTCAGAGCCATGCAATTGTGATGAGCGCATTTTGATGTTTTTATCGGAAGGGGTTATCCCTAACTCCTCGGTCAAATAATCGGTCATACGAGTAAAAAAGCCGTGAATGCCAGTGGCATTTGTAAATGCCAACAAGGTGATAAATACATCATATTTACCGACTTCTACCGTGAATGTAGAGTCTGGAAAACGGCGTAGTTTTTGTAAACTCTCCACTACATTGTATGGGCGCAACTTCTTAGGTATCATAATTGCGCACATGGCGCTGTCTATTTGTAATTTCTGTTGTAAAGATATTAATTGTTTTAACAATTGTGAAAAATCACTGGGACATTCTGGATATTTTTTCAGTAGCGCCGGAAACTCTTTGACGTTGGCAATTTCTCCCGTAAAGTAGGTGGACAACACACCTAGGGTGGTCAAAATTTCTTTATTCAATGTCCACAGCGACATGTCTTTGATCACTAGGACACCTAAACACGTATTTTGGCTGGATGTCATGGGGATGGCGACTAAATACTGGCACTCATGAACGTTTTCTAATTGATTGAATGAAATATAGGTGAGCTCTTGTTGATCCATCGCTCGGCGGACCAATGGATCATTGAGATCCAGTGGTCCCATTTTTCCTTCTTCAGCAGCAGGTTTTTTGCTCAGGCTTCCCTTTTTATATAAATAGATTCCTGCGCTATTGATTAAGCAAAACTGCGATAATAATTTTAAAAAGAGATGACATAATTCATCTGATAATTCGCCTTTATGTTTGATACACATTTGTTGCAAATCTTTTAGTGCAATCCGTAGCGTGTAAGGTTTGGTGATAACATTATGCTCTAAATAATCGTAAGATAAATGCAACATATAGTAAGAGCTTGATAAGCTATCTAACCGTTGATTGGTGTAGTCTAAAAGTTCTTCCGCATTCAGCATGCGACGGATACGACTGGAGCTGAAAGCCGCACAAATTAACAATAGGGTAAAGCCACTTAATAAGAAGTTTTGGAATGCAATCAACGGGAAGTCGTGCGTTTGTCGGAAAATAATTGTAGCGCCAGTAACCATCAGGGCAGATAATACGCCAGGACCAAACCCATGTTGTAACACAATAATAATACCAGCCAACCAGGGCCAAGGAAGTGATCCATGCAAACACAAGGGGTCATCTGGGTTCAGCAAGTAGCATAATGACAAGATCAATGTGGTCAGGATAAGACTTTCCATCCAAGTCCACCATTTGTGTTCCCGCCACAACCATGCTTGCTTAATGGTTTTGATTAGCGCGCTATTTTTAAGGTGCACAGCATTTTCCGAATAAGGTTTTGACCAGTAGTACCCAAGCCTGAACGCGTGGTGCCAATTCTACTGCCTACGGTACTCCAAATAGAACGACCTTGGGCTACATCGTAGAGGTTCAATGATAGTGATACGACAGGCTCACCATCCAAGCCTACTTTATACACCCATTCATTCACCGTTCCTGTCATGACATATTTCAAATCATGTCGTCTGGCCCAAGCAAGGATTTCATTTATTGATGGGTTTGCATTAGGGCATACAATCAGTTGATTACACGATTCATTAGATTTGTACACACGAATATTGGAGACACCTCTGGCTTCTAATAAGCCTTTGGTGATACTCATCGCACGATATCCAGCTTGAGGTACTTCGGTATTATTGGAAAAAGGTACAATGCCCCAATGGGATGGGCTACATGTTATTTGTGGAGCACTACTGATGGTTGCACAGGCTGTAAGACACAACACAGCTAATATGACGAGTGGTTTGAGGATCTGTTTCATGATCATCCTTTATCAAATAGTGAATCCTTTAATTAAAAATACAGGAAATATGTGATTTTGGCTAGACGTTGTATCTGAATTCCTGCGCCCTGATTTGTCCCTTGGTTATAGTATAATAATAATTTATCACGGCCAAAGACTGAGCCGGTGAGACCAAAATTATAAATTTTACCGAAGCCTATAATGCTATTTTGAGATAAGGTCAAAGAAGCAAAAGGCCGCCAATCATGTTTGTACTCTTTCTCAAGTGTTTGACCAAAGGATAATCGTACACCGTACTCAATAAATTCTCTGGGGAGCAAAAAGCTTGCTGTTTGGGGGACTCCAGGGGGAATGATGGTGAGGATGCTGCCTGTTAATTGTTGGGTTTCATTAAAATAGGTGGCGCCATAGCCATAAAATCCAATCTTCCAATCGGGATAAGATTGATTAATACGATGCTCAAAATTCAAGGTATATTGAAATCCATCACCCACGTGCTTCCCATCTTGGGTATAGAAAAAATTCTGAGAATAATCCATCAATAACGTATCGTGCGCTGACATTTGATAATTGCCTGAGAATTTGAGGTAATTTTTTACACCGCCCACGAGCAAACCTAAAGAATCTTCTGATACCTGATGTACGCCTAAATCTAATTCTGTATTAAAATCATGAGACATGCGGTATTCTCGTTGCAAACGAAATGTAGCAAAAGTATTGAGTTCGGCGCGACGACCAACGGTGAGTGCCAACAGGCCGCGGTTGCGTGCCCATGTTAGTTTCACTCCCTCACGATCATCCTGTGAGGGGATATTGGTAATTTCTTGGGTGGATAGCGCGATACTTGTGTTGATCGTTGTTGTTGTGTCTCCTCCTACTTGCCGGGGAAACCATATAAAATGATAGGGTTCGACTTTTAGGCTTGGTGTGAATCGATAGGGGAGTCTCGCGATATTTCGTGGTCCTTCGGCAGCAGCGTATTGATAAGTTTCCAGACTGTCTGACACATTGCTGCCTTGTGTCACCATCATATTTTCAAAATAATTATCGTATAAATTGCTATCGCGTGGATGTAGTTCTAAAGATTCGTAGGCGGTTTGTTCTGCTAGGGGTTTCGCATCTATTTCACGTGCTGCATGGACTTTATCACGATACGAAGTAATCTTGTCCGGCGTAGAAGATACATTGCGACTGGGTTTCATTAATACATCGTGCATCAGATAACGGTCTTCATGTTGAATCGCTAACGATAATACAGCCCAAGAAGGAGGCAGATGGCCAAGGAATTTATAATAACTATAAATGCCGTCAGCCAAGGCAACATTATTTATATCTAATGCCCAGCTGAGCATCAATAATTCACTGTCTTGATTTTCAAATTTTTGCATGTGATACAAAGCATTACGGTTCACATCACCCGATCCTTCTTGTATGGATAGTTTGATATAATTGAGTAATTGGATGTAATTGGGTGGCTGTTGTTGTTTGTTTAAGAGTGGGAGATACAATGACCAAGCATTGTGTACCATTGCCCAAGCTTGTGCCGGATGATTACTGTTTTCTAAAATATCTTTGAAATAGATCATCCAATAAGGATCATCTTTGTAGTTTGGGAACTTATCGTAGAGCGACTGTAGCGCAAATAAGGTTTCTGCTCTTTGATTCAATTGCGTCGCGCCAGAAGCATATCCTCCCCATAATAATTCGTTAGAAGCGGTTAATTGACGCCACATGGGTAATACAATGGCTAAGCGTTGTAAATCACGTGTTTGCACTAAGAAATATAAAAAATCTGCTTTTAAATACGAGTTGTTTTTGATGGTGTTTATGGTGTTCATAAATACTTGCACCGCTGCATCATGAAGACCGAGTTCTTGTAAATAATTAGCTTTGGTTTCCCCATAGGCCGGCTCATATTTGAGCATTTTTCTATTGGTTGCTGAGATGCTTTTATCTAAATCGGGAAATTCACGCCATGCTTGAGATTGGATGCTGCGTGCAAAGATATTGATCGTGGCGGTCAGGCTGTCTGGAAATATTTTTTTGGCTTGTTTGGCGTAATCAAAGGCTAATTTCGGATTGATGGGGGCAGTGAGATCGATAAGATTGATGTAGAGTTTTTCCGAGTACAGTTTTTGTTTTAATAATTGTTGATAGGCAAACAATTCTTGTTCTGGATGATTGGTTGTGATGGCAATGTCGGCATACGTTTCCCAAAAAATCAGGGTTTCTTTTTTTGTTTTCAGACTAGAAGTGTTCTCCTTTGCGCTAAACATGGCATCAGCTGCTTTTTGAAATTGATAGTGTGCGGTATAAATACGTGCTTGATCTAATGCAACCCTGGGGGTCATTTTGTATTGATCGCTGTATTTTTTGAGTGCGGCTAATTGTGCATCCAAACGGCTTTCAACATTGCTGATACGGGCTTCATTGAGATAATAAAAAGCGTCGGAAAAATTTGTTTTGTTTTGCTTTAAAAATGTTTTTGCTTTTTCTGCCGTGCCCAAGCGTAACCACGTATCAATCATATCTCGGCTGATTGATTCATTGTGAGGGTTTTCTTGAAAGGCAATTTGTAGAAATTTCATCAAGAAAAAATCACTCTGTGTTCTTTTGGACAGATCGATCCCTTTGCGTAGCGCCTCTTGATCGTGATCTTCGGTGACTAAAAATAAATATTGTTTGGCTGCCAAATTGATATTGCGATGCCAAATTGCAATTTCAGCAAAGCGATTACGCCATATACGATTTTCTGGTAGATCATGGTTGGTTTGTTGCACAGCCGCTGAGACAATGGCGTAGGCATCTTCCACGTTAGCATTATACAAATAGACTTTATAAGCCAAATCATACATTTTTTTGTCGTATGGGATGATATGTATTCTTCTTGTTTCTTCTTTTGTTTCACCCGGTACTGCTAGCTCAATGATTTGGGGTGGTTTTT
This sequence comes from Gammaproteobacteria bacterium, assembly GCA_024742995.1. Taxonomy (GTDB): domain Bacteria; phylum Pseudomonadota; class Gammaproteobacteria; order Legionellales; family Legionellaceae. Next base: position 74,163 of record JANSXK010000007.1, on the reverse strand, counting down.
TTGCGTACAGCAAGGTACTGAGCATGATGAGACTCATCATGCAAAACTTACTTAAAAAATGTCGGCAGTGCTTTTTGTACGCCATTTTTTTGCTCAGTGATTTAATATCATAAATATTTCAACCTTATCAATTGTGTCACATATCGTTCAGCTAATTTCGGTTGGTTTGCACTCAAAGCGAAACTAGCTACCACCATTAATAATTGACGATCTTGTTCAATATAAGCTTGGTTTTTTTCAATCAATGCCATTCCTTCAGCAAACAATTGTCCTGCTTGTAAGCTTGCCAGCGCTTTGCCGAAGCATTCACGTTGTTTTGCAGGTGACGAATATTTTTCTACGGCGATCAAATAAAATTTTGCACTCATTTTATAATCACTTACAAATAATGCAGCTTTACCAACCTGTGCATAAAATGAAGCATCCAATGTTTTAGAATGCTTTAAAGATTGTCTATAAAAATGCATCGCTAATTCAGGTTGATTTGTGGCTAGTGCGTCATGACCTAATTGCGCGGATTCTATTGCTGTCAAATAAGGTGATTGTTTTAACGTTAATATAATTGCGCGGAGTTCTGTTTCATATTGTGAGCGTTGCGCGGTGTTTTCACGTAAGGAAAACGTTTCCATCCGTAAGATTCGATATTTCATAAATTGAAATTGCCAGCCTTTTTTCGTTGTAAAAGGGGGTGGTTTATACTGTTGTGCCAGGAGTTTTTTGGCAATTTCTACGTGCCCAGTTCGCAATTGTTTACGGATCAACGCAATTTTATACTCCACTTTATCTGGATGTGTTGCTATCAACGATTTTAAGTACGCGATGCTTAAAGGGCTATTATTGCTATCATCCATAATGCGTTTGTGTAGCGCATGTCTGGGGAAGAGTAGGGTTAAGGCAATCATCGTCAATACTGTAAAAATGATAATGATCCACCATGAGAAAAAGCGCTGTTTTGTTACCGACATTGGACACTCACTTGCGCATTTTTTTCAGCTAATATATAGCGTTGGTTTTTTTCAGGGGATTCGCTCGCTTTTAAACGTTTTTTCCCAGCAATCACGACACATTGGGTCGCATTGGCCAAATCAAACTGTAATGGCAAATGGCCTGCAAATGTCAGATTAATATTTTTATTGTACTGAGAAAAACGGGTAATACGGGCATTGGCATTGACCAAATAAGGGGTTTCAGGCGGTTTCGAGGTTAGTTTTAAGAATGATTCTCCTCCAGGTGCCAAATGCACGTAATGATTATTTTGGTAATCATTATAACCAATGACATGACGACTGTTGATCAAATCCGGATAACCCATGGTGGTAGGGACGCGCATTTCACGGAGATCATCATGAGTGAGAATGAGCCAGCCTCCATTCTGTTTTGATATCATGAGTTGATTGAAATCAATGACTTTATCGGCATACTCTGATCCATAAATCGGTAAGATGGGTTGTTTTAACACCCATTCATACACCGTTTTTAACGCTTTGATCCCTCCTTTTTGCGCCAGGGTATAAAAATGGAGATAGACGTCAATGGGTTTTAAACGTATCGGTTCTTCGGTTAATTTGAAGGCATGAATGAGATTAACTAGGAGATAAAAAAAGCGCTCTGATGCAATACCTTGGACTTCTTGGTCACTGCCAATAGGTGCAAAGACTTGGTAATAAGGGCCTTCATTCATGCCCAGTGCGGACACCCGGGTTAGAGAGGGATTGTAGCGGGTAATAATTCTGCCGGGATTCATATTTCTTAATCCTAATTCTTCGGCATATTGCAGCGCCTCAATTGGCGCATCACCTTCACCACACCATAAAAACACTTTGGCTTTTTTCCCCGGCGGTGCTAATTTGCGATTGATATAATCAATAGATCCATAAATTTCTGTTTTTAAATTAAAGTGATAGCCGGTAAGAGGTAAAATATAAGGATTGGGACCTTTGCCTTTGTAATGTTCCGCGGCGTACCAATTGAAAGGATGGCTGTAAGTATGGCTTGCTAATTCCACATAGGGCAGAGCGAAAATGTTGCGTGCAATCCGTTCTAATTTTTTGGACTCTTTAGGATGTAGGCCATTGCTGGCAATTTCACCTTGGATAATTGAGACAGTGGCTGGCAATTGATAACGTTTTAGGATGTCCTTGCGCATGATCACACCCACATAATGTGCATCTGGCCACTCCCCTCTATTGGCAAATCCATCACCATCAATGTGCGTAAACATAAGACGTCTACCATTTTCTGTGGTGACATCAGGGATAGGAGTATCGGGTAAACGAAGCACTTGTTTAAAAAACTCAAACGGGTTAATTGCCCAACGAGATCCTTGGAATGTGACCTCTGGTAGGTAACTTGAACCCAAATAATAGCCGCCCCAAGAGGTGACTGCGGCCAGATTGGTTTTTAATCCCACCTGATCTTCAATGGTAAATAAAGATTTCCCCATTTTGGGATCCAATTGCAATGGAATAAAGGAGCGTCGAGTTATAAGGGGTTGCAGTTCATACCCAATGACAGGGGATTGATAAATAACGTGAAAGTTTTGAGGTTTGTGTGTGAGGACAGGAAAGGTTAAGCCAAATGGTTTTAATTGCGTATTATTCACCATAAAACCAAAGTCACCTAGAATGACTAACGGCATATGATTGCGTAATTGCTGGAGATAAAAATCATATAGTTCTTGTTCCCTACCCAATAAAATGCCGCCAATAGCCATTACAACACCCGCATACTTTTTTTTTGAGACATATCGAGGTAAAGGTTTGTTGATGTTCTGAATTTCTACGTCATAGCCCAAATAATTCAATGGAGTGGCGAGATGTCTTACTGCAGCAGATCCTAAGCGCTCATAGGCATTATCAACAGATGCACGGTAAAAAACCATGACTTTTCGGGGCATGGCTGAGATATGTTGGGGTAGATAAAAGTCAATAAGCTGGCTATCTGTTACCCACGGATCACAATTAATCTCGGTTATTTTATTTTCAATTTCAAGATATTTTTCTTCTTCATTGGGGGGTAAATAGTCAATGATGGTTACAGGGATCTTGAATGCTTGTACTTTCTTAATGGCATCAATTGCCCAGGCACGGTCCTGTGGTTTCACGGTGTAATATTTTTGTTTGGCATTGTCCCACCCAGAAAATACAGATTCTACCGTCATGCGAGTCACCAGCGGGTGGATTGCGGGGATTAATTCAAAGCCGCGATTAAGAATCAATTTTGCATCAGGGTATTTTTTCTTGATAGCTTTGATCGTGTCAATCAATCCCTGTTCTTGTTGTTTCAGTTTCAAGGTATCAGTCACGCCAATACGATAGGAGTCTAGGGTGTCCAAATAAAATCCACGGTAGCCTTGGTTCCATAGCACAGTGATGACATTATCTAAGAAAAATTGTCGCCATTGGGGATTCGCTTGATCCATCACAGAGGTATTCCAAGCGTCATTTTGACCGACAATCCAGGCTTTGTTTATCGATTTACCATTGAATGTAAAACTCGATACTTCACCTAAGGACGTGTATGCAAATACTTGACGCTCAGGAGTATCGTATTTTTTAGGATCAAATGTGGGGTCATATCCAGGCTGGACAACAATTTGACTATAACGTTTTAACACGGGAGGGATTTTCTTACCATAATAAACAGCCAGTGCTTCTTTTTGGTATGCGTAAGTCGCAGGTGTATAGGTTAGCGCGACGATCATTAAGGCGGATATCACAATTTTTGAATGTCGCAAGAAGCACCGCTTCATTGTTCACCTAGGATAGCTGCTACTAGCTTAGGTATTCCTTCTTTTATCGTAAACTGTGGTGTATACCCCAGCAGTTTTTTTGCTTTGCTGGTATCTGCCAAAGAATGCATCAGCTCTCCTTGTCCTGCTGGCTCTGCAATGGGCTGTGGGCCAGTCATGTCTAATGCTTTTAAAATCAAATCATAAACGACATGCAAATTTGTTTCTTCGCTGGAGGCAATGTTGTATATCGTATTTAACGCAGCCTCATTTGTCGTGGTTGCGGCTAAAATATTTGCGCGAATGACATCTTCGATATAACAAAAGTCACGGGTTTGATCGTGATCATCATGGATATAAGTGGGTTTTTTTTCCAATAGTTCACCGATCCAGCGCGTGATGACAGATGCATAAGGGCCGTGTGCTTCTTGACGGGGGCCATACACATTGAAATAACGCAAGCCAATGGTTTCTAGACCATAGCAAGTGGAGAAAGTTTGCGCATAAACTTCATTGATGTATTTTGTGGCATTGTAGGGAGAGAGGATATCGACTGACTGGGTTTCCACACTTGGCAATGGATTTTTATTGCCATAAATGGCACAAGATGATGCATATATCACCCGTTTCACATCAGTTTCTTGTGCCGTCAGTAAAATATTAAAAAAGCCATCCGTATTAATCTTATGGGTTAATTCAATTTCCTTGAGTGACTTTGGAATACTAGATAGGGCTGCTTGATGCAGAACAAAGTCGATGCCTTGCATGGCTTTTTGACAAGCTGATTTTTTACTAATATCGCCCTGATGAAATGTAAAGTTTTTCTGTTTTTCTGCTGGGATGTGCTTTAACGCTGCTGTGATATTGTCGTAGCATCCGGTGTAGTGATTATCCAGTCCCACCACTTTTTGGTCGAGTTTCAATAAGGTTTCTAGTAAGTTCGAACCAATAAATCCAGATACCCCTGTAATCAACCAAGTATGTCTGTTTTTTTTGAGGCTATCCATGTCGATCATGCGTAACTATCCTTATCTAAAAATCAATCCAATTCATTCTGATTCACACGGTGTGGCATCAATGCTGGCTTCTGCATGTAAACATTTTCCTCCATTTTTGAGATCAAATTTCCATCCATGCCTTGGGCAAACTAAAATACCATCCTTGACCTTAGCATTGGCTAAATCCCCGCCTTGATGTGGACAATATCTTAATACTGAATAAGAAGATCCTTCAGAATCTACAGTAATGCGCTCTTCTTTCAGCGAGATATCATGGTACAGCTGACAAAAGTGAGCCAATCTATCGGTATTTAGGGTCAAATAGGCATGCGAAAGCGTATTATAAACATCAGGTACGCGCTGTAAGGTGGCACGAAACGCGAGTGAAAAATCAGCCCAGCTCATACTACCGCTTAATACTTTTTCCACTTGCCATGCCGGCGTGGTGATAGAAAAAAATTGTTCTTTATCTTCAATGTTATCCGTGAGCGTGATTTCATTATTCATAAAGTCAATGCAATACATCGCTTCAGTATATTCATCCAAGGCAAAATACAATTTGGTTTGAATATATTGACGTACCAAATGCATGCATTCTAATTTCTCATCTAATTCTTTTTTAAGTTGTTTGAATACCACAGCGGGATCAATCTTAGCGTTTTCTTTGGCGCGTTCGGCAAAAAAAGACGTGTACTCTTCTGCGTATGCCGTGATGTAATCCACGAATTCGTCGTCTTCTACTCGAGTTGATACACGTTCGACAAATGCGCGTGTCGGTACATCCAAGACATCTCCGGGCATGATTTCTGACCATTGTGTTGAGATAGGATTGTCAGCGAAATGATGATCAAGAAAATCCAACAATTGTCGTGCACGCGGATAGGTATTAATTTTTTGTAATTGGATGGGAAACAAGATGGGATCTAAGAAACAGGGCGGGCCTGCGGAAGGTAAAAATACAGCAGGTTTTAAAATATCTAAGCTTTGCGCTAGCATTTTAAATTTGCTTTTATTTTTATGTCGACAGACTGCTTCGTAATGTTTTTCATCCATTTTATAACAAGTTGGATGCCAAATAGCCCCAGAAAACTGACCAGAAAACACATCAATAGGGCTGTATTTTTCGGCGATGGCGTGCAGTTGGTCATGTGGTTTACTATCGTTCAGATTCAAAAAGGTGCCTGAATCTGATTGCACAAGAATCGCAGAATCAGCATCCAATTCCATATCAATCACAAATAACGTCATACTGCCATCTTTAAAGGGCAGTGATTCGTCATTTTTTAGGCTGATGATATCTTTGCATTCATAATTGATAGCGGCAAGATCTTGTTTCACAATAGAATGATAAAAGTCAGCTAAAACCAAGGTGAAATCACGGTTAGGTAGTGAGGTTAAAAAATCAATATCGAAATGATCTTTATGCTCATGGCTGATGTAAATATATTTGTCTTTATCACTACTGGATAAAAGCGATCGAACGATATCTGCCATATGATGGTTTTTCGGGTACTGAAACCAAGCGGCATCAAAAGCGCCGTTTGGCGATACCCACGGGTCCATCACAATGATTGTCTGTGCTGTTTCTACAATAAATCCTGAATGCCCTAAATACGTAATGCGCATGGTTTGAATCCTTTCGTATCAATAATTTCTCCCTGAGAAATTGGACAGCTCGCTAAATACACGTTAAATTTCATGTTAACGCATTGGATTAAGTTTTTCACGAAAAATATTGGTAGGTAAGGGTGTCTTATCTCAATTAAGGAGCATTTTTTATGAGCTCGAAGCAATCCAAGTTTCAATTACTTTTTGAGGCTGCACCTGATGCCATTATTATTGTAGATAAAGAAGGCAAGATAACCCTAGTCAACGGACAAGCTGAGAAATGCTTTGGATACACACGGGAAGAGTTGATTGGTGAGTACATTGAGATCGTGGTTCCAGAACAATTTCGACGAACTCATATTACACAAAGACTGACCTATATGGAGCATCCTGATATGAGACCTATGGGTCGTGGGATTGACTTAACAGCTCAGCGTAAAGATGGTAGCATTTTTCCCGTTGATATTAGTTTGAGTCCTTTAGAAACAGATAACGATGGTTTGTTGATTATGTCTATTATTCGGGACGTAACAGAGCATAGAGTGCTTGAAAAAAAATTGCAGTATCTTGCAGAGCATGATGTTTTAACTGGGTTGATAAATAGAAGCATGTTCAAAGACCGTGTGACGCATGCGATTGCGTTATCCAAAAGAAATCAACAGCATATGGCGCTTTTCTTTATAGATTTAGACGGGTTTAAAGAAATCAATGATGCCAAGGGTCATGCAGTTGGCGATGCCTTGCTGCAGGTAGTAGCGAATCGTTTACTACAAAACTTACGTGAAAGTGATTCAATTGCCAGGATTGGGGGCGATGAGTTTGTTATGCTTTTGGCTGAAATTAAGCAATCTAAAATAGTCTATGAAATGGCGGATAAGATATTAAGTTTTTTTAAGGAGCCATTTCACCTCGAAGGAGATGGTGATATCAACGTTACTGCTAGTATAGGCGTTGCGGTTTACCCGCATGATGGTGATAATTATGAGGCGTTGTTAAAAAAAGCTGATTTGGCGATGTATGATGCGAAAAAACAGGGTAAAAATATTTGTAAATTCGCGGATCCTTCCTTTTGAACATGTAACTCGCTAGGTGTTTTGATGTCAGAAAAAACAGATGTGAATCCATACCAACCTGAAAATGTTGCTGTATTCGAAGCCTTGTATGGTAAACACCTGATTTCATTGGGTGGTACGGCTGCGATTGAAAATATGGTTGCGGATATGTCACTACAGCATATTAAAGCTTTAGATATTGGGTTTGGCATTGGCGGCGTGGCATATTATTTGGCGGTAACTTACCAGATGGCTATTTCAGGTGTGGAAATTTATCCGTGGATGGTGCAGTATGCAAAAGAACATGCGCCTGCTGATGTTGCGCAGCAATTACATTTTGCAATTTACGAAGAAAACGGGGCGATTCCTTTTGCACGTGACACTTTTGATCTTGCTTATAGCAAGGGGGTGCTCAATCATGTGCATGACAAATTGCCTTTATTTAAAAACATCCATGCCTGTTTGAAAGAGCAGGGCGTATTTGTGATTGCCGATTGGATATACCCAACAAAGCCACCTCATCATACCGGACCACTTGTTTGTGAAACAGAGACTTCTTATCGAGCGGCATTAACAGATGCAGGATTTTCAAAGATCACATTTCGTAATGATTGTGCGGCATTTATGATTTATGTACGTGATTTTTTAAAGAATCTTAAAACAAGACGTGTCGTATTAACCTCTCTTGTTGGAGAAGAGATGTATGCAGCATTTCAGCAGGAACATGAACAATTACTGCGTCAACTGCAACAAGAAGAAAAAATTGCTGTTCGTATTACTGCGAAAAGGTAACGATGCAGTCTAAATCGCAAACGGATCATCAGAAGGATCGGTATGCGCCGTATATTCAGTTTTTCTGACAATTTCTGCGCGGACTTCTTCACCAAACAAGCGCGATATCAGATATAAACTCATATCAATACCCGCAGAAATACCAGAAGACGTGAGTCGATCTCTGTCTGCTACCCAACGTGCTTTTTTGATCCATTGTACCTGTGTACTTTGTGCGGCTACCCAGTCAAAGGCCAATTTATTGGTTGTGGCTTGATACCCATCCAAAACACCTGCTTTGGCTAATAACGCGGCACCTGTGCAGACAGATAGGGTCATCTCCGCTTGATCAGCGTGGGATTTAATCCACTGAAGGAGTGTTTGATTATCGATTTCTCTTCTGGTACCAATACCCCCAGGTACCAACAACAAATCTAAATGCTCAACATCGGCACAAGAAACATCTGTCATGACGGACTGCCCTTGTGTAGATTTAACGAGCCCTTGTTGCTCTGAAATGAGGATGATTTTGAATTGATCAGACAACTGACCAAACATTTCTAGCGGTCCAAAGACGTCTAGGGTTTCAAAGTCTGGAAAGAGTAAGATGCCTAATGTTTTCATATACTTTTTAAGTATCAACTAATTTAGGGTAAGCATCAAGCATTAAGAACTTTGGGTGACACCATTTCTCAAAAACATACAAATACTGGCAGCAACCGATACATTTAAAGATTCAACTTCAGCGCTGATGGGGATGTTGATTTGCAGGGCGTTTTTGGCAATCGTATCATCGGTGTAGCCTTCTTTTTCAGCGCCAAAGATCATAGCTAATCTCTCAGGTGTGTCAGCGATGCTTTGGATAGGGTCTTTGGCATGTGATGAGGTGACTACCATTTTAATAGCTTGATCTTGGCAAAAAGCTAAGAATTCATCGGGGGTGGTTGCTATCAGCGGAATTCTAAATAGATAACCGCGGCTGGCTCTTATGATTCTGCGATCAAACAAGCGGTGATAGTCGGTGTTTAAAAATACCAGGGCATCTACTGAAAAAGCATTGGCGGTACGAATGATCGCACCAATATTGCCGGTGATGCTGAGGGAGTCGAGTACTATCATATCCTTTTTATAGGATTGTAGTGAGGTAATATTCGCTTGAGTTGGCATAAGAGCGATGGCAAATAAAGATGAACTTCTGCCACTATCAAAAATCTTTTTACAAGTTCTTTTTGCAACTTCCAAAATGGTAACAGAGGAGGGTAATTGTTCAAGGAACTTGGGGTTAAGTGCGGGTTTGTCCGTGGTAAATACATGTGTCACAGTGACATTGCCTTTGATGGCCTGGAGGATATTTTCTTCATCATCAATGATGATTTGTGGGCTGACGTTATCCCGATCGGATAATATATTACGGAGTTCAATAGCCCAAGGGTGGTTGAGAGAATCGACAATGCTGGGGTCGAAATTTTGATCGGCTGTGTTGTTCATTTGTTCTCCAGGAGATAAAAAGTGCTGGCTTTATGCCTATGTTCATAACGCAGCTGTAGAAGAATTCACTGAGCAGTACTTCGCATGTGAACGCAAAGTTGCCTCCACGTACAAACAACAAAGCATCTGGATCTTACTCCAGATCATTGCCATAATAAATCCCTTGTATTCAGGGCGCCATTTTACTATGAATTCCAAAAAAAATAAATTAGACCGTTTGATGCAGGCGATAGCCTCAATTGAAAATCAAAAAGAAGCGTTATACTTTCTAAGTGATTTATGTACACCAGCCGAACTAGAAGCCATGGCGGATCGCTGGGAAGTCATCCCTTTACTACGAGAAGGTATCCCATACCGCACCATCCACGAACGCACAGGTGTGAGTGCCGCAACGATCACGCGTGTGGCCAGGAGTCTCAAACAGGGCAAAGGGGGCTATCAATTGATAGCTGAGCGTTTGACGTTGGATTAGTTAAATTTTATGGTCAAAATTTGACAAAATAGGCATTATTGTCTACACCTAAAGGTATACTAGTATATCTTTGGGGGAATGATCATGGCTAGGAATAAAGCTGGAGCAGCAGGAAGAAGAAGACCCAATCCTGATTCTAAGAACAGAAACCGGTCTTCTAACGTCTCTCCTGATTCAACTGCATCAGTGAACGCACCAATCATTGAAGAACCTAGCGAAGAACAAAAGACAGACATAGGTTCTGAACTTATTTCTGAATCTCCAAAGACAGGTACTGCTGCAAGCCAATCTGCTCCTCCAAAGATGAATAAGGCTAAAGCACTGAGATTATTAGGATTGAAAGGCGAGCCCAATCTTAGTGATATCACTGTTGCGTATGATCGATTGTTTCCGGAACAGCTTTCAAATCCTAGAAAAGAGGGGCAGCTAACAGAAGCCAAAGTATATTTAGAAAACGTTGATGCGTACAAACGAACACCAATTCTTGATTTGGTGGCCAAAGAGAATAAAAAAGGGGAGAGAAAAATAATAGCGATACAATCCCAAGACGCACACGATATACTATTGTTGCGTGCATTTTATACAGACATGATTGAGATTGGTAAGACATATCTGGAAGAGGTTTCAAAAGTAGGTGCAAAACCTGAAGAGCTCCGCAGTGATTATCTTGCAAAAGGGCGTGCTTTGGGTAAAAAAGTAAATAACGATATTCATAATCCTGTTTTTCTTGATCACATGATGCCATTATTCCAAGAATTAGTTGTTGATAAGCCTGATGATATATTGCCAGGAAGCAAAGTAGGTCCAATCGAAAAGCTTAAACAACAAAAAAGCAGTTATGGTCGTCGCACAGAATATACTTTAGAAAAACTAGAAGCGACTGTAGAAGAGTATCAGCAATTTTCGGACAGCTGTCAGGAACTTGTTACGACAATCACAGCTTTCAATAAGCAGTTTGGTGACAATTTACAAAACAGTGAGGCAAGTTCGACTGAAGATGCTGAACAGATCCGACAGTCGTATTCGATGACCGTGGATAAGTTGATGACTCCGGTGATTACTTCAGATTATGCATCTGATGCAGTCAAAGACCTATTCAAAAAATTGTGTCTCGATCAAAGTAAAGTGCTTGCACTGCAGTCTAGGGCCGAGAGACTGGCCTCAACCACAGATCCAACGATTCGTTCCTTCATTGATCATTACGATGATTACCTCCAACAAATTGAAGATCTGAAACAGGATAGTCCAGAGGCTGCAGCAGTCTTGGATGAGGCCTCTAGGCAATTGTATGAACTAGGCGTGCAATATCTGCTTGCACTTCAAAATCCACGCACTAATGCAAATCAATTACACCAGGATTTTGACAAACGTTATGAAGCGTTTATGACAAAATATAATCCTAAGCTTCAGGCGGCAGGTGTTTTATCAGAATATGAACTCATCCGTTCTGATCTTACCAATAAAGTGATATTTAATTCGAGACTTTCATTTGAAGAGCACATTGATGTATTTGAAGAAAAATATCAGCAATATCTTGAGCGTATCTCTTCAATCATTGATGAAGATAACCCTGGTTATCAACATATGCTGGAATTGCAAAATAGAGTAGCTGCTATTGGTAAAGAATATCTTGAACGTATTCGCGATCCCGAAAATGATGTCGATCAGGTAACTGCAGTTTACCAAAAGGATATGAAAGCAGCGATAGAGGAAGCTAAAACGGCTTTAACGAGACCCGACGTTGAAAACCTGAGTAGAGTTGCATCAATTATTTATAGTGTAGGAAATTTAATTAAGAATGGTGAGAGCAAATCAGCTGATCATCATACATTGTTTACGCAAGGTAAAGAAAACTTTGAGGCACAATTGGATAGCTGGTTATTAGATGCCATTCCTATGTTTGAAGGGCGGAATGAGCCGGATCCAGGAGCAGAGAGATTTGATCCTAGTTCGCAACTTTAGACTAATTTTCGTGTAATTTTACCCCCTAATCAGCCCTTTGGGCACCTTCTCTCCCAGGTGAGAAGGGAATCTTTTGGGTTCACCTCATCTGGGTGTCAGGTACCTTCTCTTATAGGGGAGAAGGGCGTTCTATGTATGGCTGATTATATTTGACGTTAGATTACCCGAATTAATTGATCAAAATTTGACAAAACAGGTATTATTGTCTACAAATAAAGGTATATGACTATACTTTTGGGAGAATGATCATGGCTGGGACTGATAAAAGTAACGAGCATGCAGGTCTGGATAGGGAAGGAAAACCTAATTATCAGGCAGTAGAGATGGAAGATTATCCATTACATGACTCATCGACGACTGCTCCCACAAAGATGAATAAAACCAAAGCACTGAGATTATTAGGATTGAAGGGTGATCCTAGTCTTGATGAAATTCAGGTTGCGTATGATGGCGTGTTTGAAGGGCAAGTTTCTGATCCTAGAAAAGCATTGCAATTAGTAGACGCTAAAGTATATTTAGAACAAACATATGCGTCCAAGCTAAATCCAATCGTTGATTTAGTCGCCATGCAGAATAAAAAAGGGGGGAAAGAACTAAAAAAAATGCAACAGGATTATGATTATGATTTCCTCTTGTTGAGTCAGTTTGCCACAGATATGGTTGCGATTGGTCAGGCATATTTGGAAGAGGCTTCGCAAGTGGGCGCAAAACCTGATGTTCTCCATAAAGCATATATGCAAAAGGGTAAAGAGCTAAGTGAACGCTTAGAGGATAAAAAATATGGTGTTAGACATGCCGTTATTCATGCCCAAATGATGCCAGTAATGAAACCGTTAATTGTTGATAAGCCTTACGATACAGTAACAGGAAGTAAAGTGGGGCCGGTCGAAAAAATCAAGCAACAAAAAAGTGCGTATGGGCACAGTGTAGAGGCGCGTTTGGCTGAGGTGGGTAAGGTTATACAGGATCATGTAAATTTTTTGGCTAAATGTCAGGAAGCTGGTGCTAGTATTGTAGATTTCAATACGCAGTTTGCTGAGAATTTGCAAAATAGTGATGTAAGTTCGATTGAAGATGCTGAGCAGAATAGAGAGAATTATAATAATGTAGTTCAGGCACTTACTGTTTCATTGAGTGAAGAAGATGCTGAAAAATGGGATGAGGTGAGCCAGATCTTTAGTAATTTAACTATTAACCAGGATAGATTGGTGGCACTGCAGGATAGAGCTCGGCAATTGGCATCGACAACAGATCCCATTATTCGTTCTTTCATTCATCATTACGATGATTATATGCAACAAATCGAAGCGCTGAAGCGGGCCCATCCAGAAGCTGAGGAAGTTTTAGATAAGGCTTCTAAGAAGTTGTACGAATTAGGCGCACAATATCTTATTGCACTTCAACAGCGAGGTGCTGATCAAAATCAATTACATCAGCAATTTGACAAATTATATGAGCAATTTATCCAAGAACATCATGATAAACTTCAGAACACAGGTGTGTTATCAGAGTATGAACTTATACGTTCTGAGCTTGTCAATAAGGGAATATTCAATGCAAGACTTTCCTTTGAAGATCATATCGAAGCTTTTAAGGATAAGTATGAGCAATACCTTGGTCAAGTCTTGTCAATCACCGATGAAAATAACCCGGCTTATCCATACATGGCGCAGTTAAAAGGTAGATTGGAAGCCATTGGTGAAAAATATCTTAAAGATATTCAAGATCCTGAGAACAATGTCGATGGTATAACCGAGGTTTACCAAAAGGAAATGCAAGACGTAATACAAAGAACAAAAACAGACTTGGAAGAAGCGGCTGTTGAAACGCCAGAGCTTTGGCCACGTTTGAATGGTGTATTGAAGGTACTCGCATCAATCATTTATATTGTACGATATATGATTAAGAGCGCCGATGCGGAAATAGCTGAGCGCAATAAATTATTTGCACAAAGCGAGGAGAGTTTTGAGCAGCAGATGGATAATTGGCTCATAGATACCATTCCTACGTTCGAAGGTCGGAATCAGCCAGATCCGGATCAGGGTAGAGATGGTGTTCATGATATCAGTGGTGGGCTTTAAAATAGTTTAATCCCACTGTTTTCTGCGCTTTTTGCACCTTCTTCTTTTGGGGAGAAGGTGTTTTTATGTCTGGTTCCCCCTCATCCGCCCTTCGGGCACCTTCTCCCTTGAGGGAGAAGGGATTTTTATGCTCCCCTTATCCATTCTTTGGGCACCTTCTTCCCTGGGGAAGAAGAGCGTTTTATGTAAAATAGCGTTGTACATCGTTCATAATTAACTGTATGAACAATACACATAGCGCAATCATTGCCAGGCGATGTAATAGGACTTCTAAGGCAATAGATAACGGTTTTCCCCTGATTTTTTCGATGCATGCGTAAACAATGGCACCACCATCTAATCCCGGGAGTGGTAAGAGATTAACGATGGCGACGGCTAGATTGAGATTGGCTAAGAAGTATAAAAACACGGCTACCCCTTGCAGAAAAGAATCTACCATCGTCATCAACAAGCCCAGTGGTCCCAGTAACAATAAAAAGGGCACTGTGCCAGAGAGGACTTGTTTAAGTACCATAAGATAAAAATAACCTAATATGATTCCTTTTGTTGTTGCGTGATACACCGCTTGAAATAAGGGTTCTCCTGCGATTTGTCGGAGATGATTAGGGTTGCTATCAGGCATAAGGCCAAGGTTTTCCAGCAAAGATGCCTGGTGTTGGTCTTGCCAATGGCTGAGATGTAGCGTGGTTTTTCGGTTGATGCCTGCGGTATTTTTCACGATCACTTGTGTTTGTGCTTTTCCAAGCTGTAGAAACAATTGCATGCTGACACTTTGCCAAGAAGGGCTGGGGTGTCCTGCAATGCTGATGAACTCATCTCCAGGCTTTAATTGCGCTTGGGCTGCGATACTGGCTGGAGTGACTGTCGCGATGATAGGCGTGCTTTGTTGATGACCCACTAGGTAGTAGCCTGTTAGTGCAAACCAGGCCAAAAGGACGTTTGCAGCGGCGCCAGCGACTAATATCAGGATGCGTGTTCCAATGGGTTTTTTATCGAAACAATGTGACTGTTGTTGGGGTGCGACAGAGGCAACTCTGGTATTGAAGAAGTGTACATAACCGCCAATAGGCCATAATCCTACGATCCACTCACGATCTTGCTGATCTCGCCACCGCCATGAGGGTTTGCCAACGCCAACGGCAATACGCCGAATGCGTACCCCAAAACAGCGTGCAACAATGGCGTGTCCGGCTTCATGTACAGCGACGATGAGGAGAATACTGAGGAGGACGGCAATGATGGCTATGCTTAGATGCATGCTTATTCTCCGCGGTATTTCCTTAATAGTTTGGCAATTTGTTCGATATGATGACCACGAGAATTGTGAATCGAGGGCATATTTTCGCTTTCCGCTGTTTCACGGAGTTGGATGTCATCGAGCCAATTGGTCAACACTTTGATTTTATCGTCTGTGGATAAAGAAGTGTCATGCTCGATTTCATCTGGCATTTTGTAGTAGTTCATCGGATTCGCGATTTTTTGTTCTTTTGAAGTCATGAGCTGCGTTCCATGCTGAAAGACAGTGATATCTAACCCTATCATGGATATTAGGCAAAATAAAACAGTACTTATGATTTACAAAGCGCTGTGACTTCTTCTACACTGAAATTACTGTCGAATTTGGATGTACCCATTTGACGAACCCGAGAATCCAGAAAAAACAAGCCACCAATATCGTGATGATCACGTTTTGGAGCCAATTTGCGGCGTTTGGCTTGAACTCCATTTTGATTCTATTTTTAACACGACCGTTGTTCATGCATGGTTTGGGCTACGATCAAGGCAAAGCGTATGCCTTTATGGGCATTAGCCAAGCCACAGGGTATTTGATGCCTATTTTAGGCGGATATATGGCTGATCAAGTATTGGGTTTACGGCGTAGCATCTTATTTGGCAGCGTTTTTTTGGTTGTGGATTATTTGCTGATCATGCTAAGTGGTCTGACCATTACCAGTTTTGGCGATAAATTGTTTTTGATTGCTTATGCCATGATTCCTGCTGCAAATTCGCTTTTGATGGGTACGGCGTCAGCCATGGTGTCACGTGTATATCACAATGAAGATGTCAAAGCCAAATCAGCCATGACGTTTTATTATATGGCCATCAATGTGGGTGGACTGTTGGCCACAGTGATTGCGCCTTCTCTTTTAGAAAGTCGTTACGGCCCTTTGTCGGTATTGGCACTCACATTTGTTGGCAAGGCGATTGCTGCAACAAATTTTGCGGCACGATATTCTCTATATGATCCGATTGTGGCAGCGAAAGATCAGCATGCTTTGTCCAAACGAGGTTGGCTACATCTCATCGGGTACTTGACCGTGCTTTATGGCTTCACACTATTTGCATATTCGCATATTGTTGTGGCCAGTGTGGTGGTGAGTATTGGCTGTGTCGTAGGGATTATTTGGTTTGTGATCCAATCGTGTTTGTTATCAGGTGTGGTGCGTATCAAACAGCTGATTGCAATTCTTTTGATTGTGGAAGCGATTATATTTTTTGTGGTTTACAATCAGATGAATACCACTTTAATTTTATTCGCCAAATATAATTCTTTGACCCAATGGTTTGGATTGTCGTTTTCACCCGCGCATTATCAATTATTGAACCCACTGCTGATCATTATTTTGGGGATGTATTTACCCCGATTTTATCGACGTTTCCCGGGTTTTTCGATTCCATATCAATTTGCGTCTGGTACTTTATTGGCCAGTGCGGCATTGATCATCATAGGCATCGCACCCGCAACCCCAGAAGGGATGATACATGGTGGATTTATTGCATTGACGTATGTTTTGATCACGTTGGCAGAACTGTGGGTGAGCGCGATTGGTTTAAGCATGATAGGGTTATATTGCGATGTTAGGATGCTAGGATTTGCCATGGGTGCTTGGTATTTGGCAAGCTCTTTGTCTAATATATTGTCGGGCCATATTGCGCAATGGGTGGCCTTACCTGCCCATATGATTTCTCCGCTACAAAGCTTGAGTATGTATCAACGCTATTATGAGCATATGGGGTGGGTCGTCTTTGGGATTGGTGTGGTGATGATTTGTGTGGCTTATCTCTTGCACCAGACTTGTCATCGTCGTGAGATCAAACTGGCCTAAGATGGTTTTGTGGTATGAGGATGTTCTGACTCAAAATATCGTGTTTTAATGGCCTGAATTGGAGCCTGCAGCGCATCAAGTTGGACCTTAATGTTTTCTAGTACGGTGAGCGCCTGACTTGGGTGTCGAAATGGGTACGTGCCTTTTTTTAAATGAGACACTTTTTTTGCTGGAAAAATTTCTGTGAAGCAAGTCTGACAGGCTTGTAGCGAAAGATTTAACACGTTCCAATGACGAGAATTTTGTGCCCACATCTCATATGCTGCGTTGAGTGTGGTTATATTTTGAGCAAGATTTTCGTATTTTAGTTTTAGCACTTTGTTGACGGGCTTGATATCCCTTAATGGTTTCAGTGCTTTTTGAAGCGTCGTGATGATGGATTGAACACTTTGTGTTGCTTCATCGTATGCGATATGTTGTAAATGCTGCGTGATGTTCTGGGCGGCTGCTCTATGAAGATCCAAATGACTTGAGTTGGTTTCATCAAGTGCGTGGACGAGACTTGCTCGTTGCTCGTGGTGATTAACGACAATAAAACACTTTGTTTCATAAGCACCACCATCGAGGTTCACGTGATTGGTTTCGGGGCGCACGCTATCTTTGGCAGATTGTATGATAGTATGACCGCAGTATACGATGGTTGAGTGAGCATCGCGTTTACCTTGGCACAGTTTTGGATATTCTCCCCCTTCCTTTCGAGCCCAAAGCACGTGTGTTTGGAAGGTTTTTGATACGTTGGTTCGACCATCTGGGAGGGTGTTTAAGTCTTCATCGCTGCACGGTAAATCAGCGTGGCAGACAAGAAAAGCATTTGGGCCTTCGCCAACACTAATGAGATATGGCAATGCAGAAATAAATCGAAAAATATCGGCGGTTTCTGCTATTTTCGGCGCTGCTTGAAATGATTTTTTTATCTCTTCTAAATCGTATCCCTCATGTTCGAATGTTGCTTGAACATGCGCCATAATTTTATTTCTATCATATTCGTCACGTAATACCCAATCCCCGCCGTTGAATAGGAATAGCGCAATGTCTTGTGCTGTTGCTTTTTTAGAAAGTGCTTGGAGAAACATTTGTTCATGATTGCCGCGAGTTGCGTAGATGTTTGGATGCGTATGAACAGTTTGATAGATACTCACTTCTTGGCCGCCTCGATCAAATAAATCACCCACACAAAACAAACGATCATGTGGTCCTAATTGTGCAACAACTTGATGAAACAAGGCAGATCCATGCACATCACCAATGATGTAGTCGGCTCCTGAGGTATTTACAGGCAATCGTAAGATGATTTGTGGCATTTTTGTCCTGATTTAAGGTCGTATGTATTATTATAGACCAAAAAATCATGATCTAGCGTTGTTGATGTGGTGGTGGTGCCTTGCTTACATTCCGCGTTTTATACGCGGAATCCAGCTTTTATTCAATGCAGTGGATCCTGAGGGACGTAGGATTGTCGTCGAAAAAAGTCTTTTTTATGACACATTTATTCGCAATTTGTGCTATCATACGCGCTTAATTGAAAAATGATGTACTTTATAGGTCAGAGATGTCAAAAAAAATAGGATTTTGGTCAGTTTTTGCGATTGTGACTGGGAGTCAAATAGGCTCTGGCGTTTTTATGTTACCTGCGAGTCTTGCTGCCTATGGACAATATAGTGTTTGGGGATGGCTCGGTTCAGGTTTGGGTGCCATTTGTTTGGCTTTGGTGTTTGCCGGATTGTGTCAGCGCTTCCCTAAAACCGGTGGTCCGCATGTGTATGTCAAAGCATTGTTTGGATCAACACCAGCATTTTTTACAGGTTGGACTTATTGGGTGATCTCATGGGTCAGTACGATTGCAGTGATCATAGCCAGTGTCAGTTATTTGAGCCCATTTATAGGCTCTCAATCGCCCTGGGTCTATTTGGCTTTGGAAATTGCGTTATTGATTGCGGTGACTTATTTAAATCTCAAAGGCATTCAAGCTGCCGGAGAAGTTGAGTTGGTCCTAACCATTTTGAAAATTCTACCCTTATTTTTATTACCTTTATTGGCTCTTTATTATTTTAATGCAGATAATTTCACCATCACACCCGCCGTACAAGCATTGCCAACTTCCGCTAAATTGTCACAAGTCATGCTTTTGACCTTATGGGGATTTATCGGTCTTGAAGCAGCTACAACGCCCGCTGGGTCGGTCAAAAACCCGTCCAAAACCATCCCGCGTGCCATCATATTAGGGACGTTGTGTACCGCATTGTTATATTTACTCAGCAGTACGGGCATCATGGGCTTGGTGCCTGGTCATATTTTAGCGGTTTCCAATGCGCCTTATGTTGATGCCAGTCACGTTTTATTTGGCGGGAATTGGCATTATTTGGTGGCAATCATTGCGTCAGTTGCGTGTATCGGGACATTGAACGCTTGGATGTTGGCTAGTGGTCAAATCGTGCTTGGATTGGCGGAAGATAGATTAATGCCTGCAAGTTTTGCAAAAACCAATGCGGGTAACGCGCCAGTATGGGGACTGCTGACGAGTGCCGCGGGTATTTTGCCATTACTATTTTTGACGATGAGTTCCAGCATTGCGCAGCAACTCACTGATATCATTGATTTTTCGGTGCTCGCTTTTTTATTTGTTTATGTGATGTGTGTTTTGGCTTATTTGAAAGTGTTGCTTTCTGAGAAAGCCAAATTTTATCATTGGCTCTATGCGGGGGGCTCGTTGTTATTTTGCTGTTGGGTGATTTCTCAGACCCCAGCCAAAACAATGGGTACGGCTATTGCCTTCGTATTGACTGGATTACCAATGTATCTATTTTGGTATCGAAAAAAAAAGAAAGAAGCCATGAATGATAGTGTCTTTGATGCGGTGTAAGCCCTAAAGGGATTCTTTTGAAAAAATCCGATTTTTATTTCGAATTGCCACCTGAATTGATTGCGCAATTTCCCCTAGATAAGCGTTCTGATTCGCGCATGTTGGTTTATGATCGCGCCAATCCCTCACATATTCATAGCGTATTTCAGGATTTACCTCAGTATTTGCAGCCAGGTGATTTGTTGGTATTTAACGACAGTCGTGTGATTCCTGCCAGATTGTTTGGCCAAAAAGCCAGTGGCGGCAAAGTAGAAGTTTTTGTGGAACGCTTACTGTCCTCGCATGAGTTTTTAGCGCATATTCGCGCGAGCAAAACGCCGAAACCAGGAACCCTTATTTATTTAGGGCATGATTGGACGCTAGAAGTATTGGAAAAGCAGGGTGGGGTATATCGATGTCGTGCTGCTGCTACGATTGAAACTATTTTAGATGACATCGGACACGTGCCTTTACCCCCTTATATTACTCGCCAAGATGAAATCACTGATCAAGAGCGTTATCAAACCATTTACGCCAAACATAAGGGCTCGGTTGCAGCCCCCACGGCCGGATTGCACTTTGATGCAGCAATGTTTGAGGCATTGGAAGCCAAAGGGGTGCGTTGGGCTTATACGACGCTGCATGTTGGCGCAGGCACGTTTCAACCGGTCCGTGCGGAAGCCTTGGCGGATCATAAAATGCATGCAGAATGGTTTACTATAGATGAAACATTGTGTGCTGCAGTTCAGCAAACCAAAGCGGCAGGTCGGCGTGTGATTGCGGTTGGAACTACGGCGTTGCGAAGCTTAGAATCTGCAGGAGAGACCGGTCAATTACAAGCGTGTGAACGTGATACAGACATTTTTATTCAACCTGGGTATCAATTTCAGATTTGCGATGGCTTGATCACTAATTTTCATCTACCAGAATCGACATTATTAATGTTAGTATCCGCATTGATTGGCCATCCAGAAGCGATGGCATTGTATCAAGCAGCTATTGCAGAAGGGTATCGATTTTTTTCTTATGGGGATGTGAGTCTCTTATTATGACGACTTTTGTGCCGACCATCACAACACCAGCAGGCGGGTGCTTGACCCGAGACAATTGGCAAGCATTAGGTATCGACATGGTGTCATGTGCTTTGGATAGCTTGTTGATGAAACCAGGTTTTGAAGCGTTATCCAAAGTCGAAGATCTCAAGACCTATGTGGGTTGGGACAAAGACTTGGTGTTAGATGCCACAATGTTACGTTTTGATAAAGAAGATCGTTGTACGGTGCAATCAACGTATGATGGTGCACGCACGCAGGTGACCCTTGAACAATTTTGGGCATTGGTACAGCAGTTGCGACCAACGCTGTTATTATTACCTGAGGTTGAGCTCATACCCGAGTGGTCCACGGATATATTACCTTTTTTTCCCGTAAACCAAGCTGATGCACTCTCTGGTTCACAAGCTTGTGGTTTGTATTTGAGCGCAGAGGAATGGATGACGCAGCAGGAAAAATGGAAAAGGCTGATGTTACCGCTTTATCTCCAAGACGATAAAGGCATGCTGTCTTTCATTGATTTAGATCACACAGCAACTTTGTACTATGCATCAGAGAAGCCGGCTGCAGATGCATATGAGGGCACAGTTTATCAGGTGCAGTCTACCGAGCGCATACTGGACGATAAGTTTCGACTAGCGTTTGAGCCTTTGGATCCCAATTGCGCGTGCCCAACCTGCCTGCAAAAATGTACCGGCGCTTATTTACATCATTTGCTACAACATACACCATTGCTTTGCCAACGACTTCTTATTTTACATAACATTTATTTCTTCGCTCGTAAGGGCGCCTAAAATGTTATCCTTCTCCCCTATGGGGAGAAGGTGCCCGTAGGGCGGATGAGGGGTTTTATAACATGGCTTCTCTTTGGCACCAGAGGACGAAAGCGCCTATTAGAAGTCAATGACGCGGTGCAGCAGAGCGCAGGATATGCAAGATGAGACGATCTGCTGACACAACGTTTAAGATATTTTCCAGAAACTCATTTACGCTCAGGTAAAATATCGCTATGATGGGTCGAAATTGATATTTATTGCAGGAGAGACAGATGAGTTTTTTGATTACGAATGCGTTTGCTGATGGGGCTGCAGCTGTTGCAGCGGGACCACGGACAGAAGGTTCCTTTTCTTTGATCATGGTCATTGGAATTTTTGTATTGTTTTATTTCATGATGATTCGCCCGCAAAATAAGCGTGCCAAGCAGCATAAAGAATTGGTTAGTGCTTTGAAAAAAGGCGACGAAATTGTATTGTCTTCAGGTATTTTGGCGAAAGTAGATAATTTGGTGAATGACGTTTATTTGAAAGCTACGGTTAATAGTGGTGTGGATATCCTCGTTCAACGAGATTCTGTCACGGCGGTCCTACCTAAAGGTACGCTTGATTCTCTCTAAGCGAGTAACCATACATGCAAAACACATACCCCCTTTGGAAGAATATTTTATTGGTGATTTTGGCTGTTATCGCCATTGTTTATTCTATTCCGAACTTTTATGGCGAAGAACCCGTCATTCAAATTTCGACTGAAACAGCGGTTGATCCGCATGCTATCTTGAAACAGACCCAAGAAATGCTAGATAAAGATTCTGTCCCTTACCAATCGATTAAGACTCATGGGGACGGGGTTGAAGTGCGTTTTGCGTCTACGGATCAACAATTACAGGCTCGGGATGTGGTTGCCACGGGCTTGGGTCAAAATTATATTGTGGCTTTGACGCTTGCACCTACCACACCAAAATGGTTGTCTGCTATTTACGCGGAACCGATGAAACAAGGATTGGATTTACGTGGGGGTGTGCATTTTCTTCTAGAAGTGGATATGGATAGCGTCATGAATCGTCGATACGAGGGATTTTTGAAGTCTATCGGCCAAGAATTACGTGAGGAAGCGATTCGTTATTCAGGTATTCGCTATTATCCACAACAGGGTATTACCATACGGTTACGCTCCGAAGAAATGGCCCAGCAAACTGTGACGGTATTGAGCTCCAAATATAATACGCTGACCTTCGCCATTTCCAAAAAAGACCAACGTGCGGTGATTGCAACGTTGTCCTCAGTTGAACGCCATGATATTCGCCAGTCTACCATCGATCAAACCATGGGTATTTTGCGTAATCGTGTGAATGAATTGGGTGTTGGCGAGGCAGTTGTAGTGCAACAGGGCGCGACAAGGATTGGTGTGGATTTGCCTGGTATTCAAGATGCTGCGCGTGCGAAGCAAATTTTAGGCGGCACGGCAACGTTGCAATTTTATATGGTTGATCAAGACAATGATCCCGTCATTGCTGCTAAAACGGGTGCTATTCCTCCCGGTTCTAAATTGTTGCACACGAAATCTATGAATCCTATTTTGTTGAAACGCCAAGTGGTATTGAGTGGTGACTCAATCACCTCAGCGACTTCAAGCTTTGATCAACAAACCGCAAGCCATGCAGTTCAGATTCAGCTCGGCGGTGGCGGCGAAGCAATGTTTAGCAAAATTACGCGTGAAAATGTCGGAAAATCGATGGCGATTGTATTCGTTGAATCCAAAACTTCAGAGCAAAATGTTAATGGTGTATTGGAGCATAAGACCACGCGCGATGAACGCGTGATTTCTGTAGCAGCGATTCTTTCGGCTTTGGGTAATAATTTCCAAATTACTGGATTATCGGACAGTAAAGAAGCCAGTAATTTGGCATTGTTATTACGTGCCGGTGCTTTACCTGCTGCCATTTATCCTGTGGAAGAGCGCACAGTAGGCCCAACGCTTGGTAAAGAAAATATCAAACGCGGTATCTTTTCCTTAGAAGTGGGACTTGGTTTGATTCTCATTTTGATGGTGTTGTATTACCGATTGTTTGGTTTGATTGCAGATGTTGCTTTGGTACTGAATTTAACCTTTTTATTGGCACTGTTGTCGATGTTGGGTGCGACGTTAACGCTACCTGGGATTGCGGGGATTGTTTTGACCGTTGGGATGGCTGTGGACGCAAATGTGCTGATTGATGAACGTATTCGTGAAGAATTACGTCATGGTTTGAGTCCGCAAGCGGCTATTTATGCAGGGTATGAGCGTGCTTTTTCGACGATTTTGGATGCTAATATCACCACCTTAATTGTTGCGATTGTATTGTTCTCAATTGGATCTGGTCCAGTGCGTGGATTTGCCGTAACGCTGTCATTGGGGTTAATCACTTCTATGATTACCGGTATTACCTATACGCGAGCAGTGGTTAATTGGATTTATGGGCGTCGATCAGTCAAACGCCTATCAATCGGAATATGAACGAGATTGTTCTGTTGTCTTCATGGGAATGACAGGAAAAACTTGAGGGGTTTTGATGGAGTTTTTTAATCCAAATTCACAGATAGATTTTATGGGCGCCCGCAAATGGACCGCTGCGTTTTCTATTTTTATTTTTATTATTTCTATTGCAGGTCTAAGTGTCAAAGGACTGATCTGGGGATTGGATTTTACTGGTGGCACACAAGTCCAGGTGTCTTATCCTTCCGCAGTGGATATCACTGATGTACGTCATCGTCTCCACGATGCGGGCTTTAAAGATGCACAAGTGATCAGTTATGGCACTTCGAAAGATGTATTGATCAGTATTGCTCCAAGAGCTGATCTGAACCAAACTTTATCCGTAGATCAGTTGATGGCGGCTTTACCCGGAGCTGTGAAACAACAAGTTGACTTGGTTGGACCACAAGTGGGGCAAGAGTTGGCTACTAAGGGCGCGTTAGCGCTCATCGTATCGTTATTGGCAACCATGCTGTATATTGCGGTACGGTTTGAGTATCGCTTGGCTTTTAGTTCTGCGATTGCCTTGGTCCATGATCCAATTCTTATTTTAGGTGTGTTCGCCTGGTTTGGGATCGAGTTTGATTTGAAAGCACTAGCAGGGCTATTGGCGGTGATTGGTTATTCTTTGAATGATACCATTGTGGTTTTTGACCGAGTGCGTGAAAATTTTGTGAAAATTCGTCGTTCAAATCCTATTGAAATCATGAATACGTCCATCAACCAAACATTATCACGGACGATTATGACGTCAGTACTCACGTTGTTTGTGGTTGTGGCATTGTTTATATATGGTGGCGAAACCATTCATGGATTTTCGTTGGCATTGATCATTGGGATTGTGATTGGAACTTATTCTTCTATTTACGTAGCAGGTGCATTATCGGTATCTATGGGATTATCCAGCAAAGACTTTGTAGTTAAGAAGAAGAAAGTATTGGATGATAGGCCTTAAGGTATATCATACCCCATACAACCTGAACCAACACATTGGGGATCACTCAATCCAGTAGAACGTTCTCCATCACTCCCATCATTTCCTGATGTACCCATACAGCCTGCGCCAACCTCATCTGTTTGTATCTCTTCTGGCGCGCTTGGATCAGCGTAGGCAATCGGCGTTGGGCATACCGTGCTCAAGGACGATAAGAGTGTTACAACCGTTAAACCTAGTTTTTTCTTTGACATGATCTTCTCCTCAGCTCATTCTTGTATCGGTTTAGATGCTTTCCTCTCTCCGCAATTTTTAGTCATCAATCAACCAGTGAATCTGTTCGGATAGATTAATGTCGATGCTACTCAATTCTTCCACAGATTTGTCTTCTGTATTGAGATCTTGGTAGCATGCGCCGCGTTGTTGGTGTAACCAATAAATCTGTGGTGCAAATAACGCTAACATTCCTGCAATCCATTGATCAATCAAATACCACGGGGACGTATCGTTTGGGGCTATTTTAAATCGTTGAATCAATTGTGGCATATATTGAGCGTCATACCAAACATCATCGGTAACCCAGCGATTGACTGTAAATAATCGCATAGGCTGGCCAAATTGATTCATGCTGATAGCGACCAGATGTGTCATAGGATGATTGGATGGTTCAGGTAATGCCTGTATTCGCGGTAATCGTTTGGGAATATTTTCTTGACGCACAAAACAGTGAAAATGGCCATGTTCAGTGGTGGTGGGGTTGTCACGATGACAATGATAAAAATATTGGCCACCATGTTGATGATCAATCCGATCTCCTTTCGGATAATGGCGACGTCGCTGATGTTTGTCATTATGTTCTAAGGTGTGGTGCAAGATATTGGGGTGGTTTGACTGCTGTATCTGATTTTGAATATCTAGTATTTGTTTCGCATAACGTAATAACTTTGTTTTTTGCTCATCAGAGTATACTGGCAAGCAGAAAGGTGTGATTGTGGGCGTATTATCTATTGAAGTCGTTTTTGTACGCATAGGTAGGTTGGTGATTTATTATTGTTTGCCCACCCTAAAAACCACGTACTTTTCAAAGAGCAGTACGTGGTTCAATAGAGGGTACTTTCAAAAAACTTAGTTACCGTTAGTGCCTGGTGCAGCAGTTGTAGGCAAGGTGCTACCTGTTGTATCGGCTGCAGGGTTTGTGTCTGATGGAGGCATTGTGGTATCTGTAGGCATGGTACCAGTAGTATCTGTAGTATCAGTACCAGTAGTATCTGTGCCTGTAGTATCTGTAGCGCCTTGACAACCAGCACAACCAGCACAACCACTGCCGCTACTGCTATCAGGCATCGTAGTATCTGGGGCTTGTTGAGTGATAGGTTCTTCTGCGAAAGCAACAGGTACAATTGCTGCGACTGAGAAGGCGGCTAATAATGTAGCAACGGCTAATCGAGACTTTTTCATGATGACGATTCCTTGTAGTGGTGAAACGTTTATTCCTACATACAATTTAGTTTATATTTTTACATACGTCAAATTGATTTTGGTTTATTAATAGATCAATATGATTTCAACTAATACACCAGTGAAATGCTGCCATTGTATTTTTATTGTGCTTGTGGATGGATTGGGATATGCTTTGGTTGTGGTGGGTCGCAGTGTTAAATTTTATTTGGAGATTATAGTGAAAAAAATATTACTGAGTTTGTTGGTTGTTTTTTCTTTTATTATGCCGACGTTTGCTTTGTCGGTTAACGACTTGCCAGATTCATATACCATCAAAGTAGGTGCTAATGCTAAGAAATATGAGCGTACGATAGCCGGAGATCAGCACATTGGTTTCTTGCAATTGGCGCCTAATAAAAAAGGCACCTTTTATTATTTTGATGATCAAAATCAACTCAATAATACCATAATATTAACACCGAAAAGCAGTCGTTTCACTAGTGTACGCCGGTTTGATATTCTCGATCAGTATCAGCATGTTATTGCTTATGCGGATATGTCGTATTGTTCTTTGGGGAGTTTTGAAGGATTGAAGCTTCTTGCAGAAGATGAGACTACTTTAGTGACGATACGTCAAGGGATGAGAGCCAATTATTTGGGCGTGTATGTCAAGGATAAGCTCGTTGCTGAAATAACGCGCCATTGGTTTGATGGGAATAATGACGTGAAGTTGATTGATAAGTCTAAATTATTAGCTGCAGGTATAGATATGAACCTACTGAATGCAATGTTTGCATTTAACCAAATTCCTGTGAGTGTCTTGGGTAAGGAAATGTTGAAAGTGGATGCATAGGTTTTACTTAAAGGAATATCCGCATTGGATTGATATGATTGATTTGCATTGTCACAGCCATTATTCAGATGGTTTACTGTCTCCCAAAGCATTGTTGGAGCGTGCGTTGCAATCGGGCATCAAAACCTTGGCATTAACTGATCATGACACGCTCGAAGGTGTGAGTGAATTGGTTCGTGAAGCGCAGGGCAAAGCTATTCGGATTATTCCTGGCATTGAACTGAGTGTGCGTTGGAAAAAATATGATCTTCATATTCTTGGCCTCAATGTTAGTGTAGATTCACCAGATCTGGTTCAACTCATTGATAAACAAAACTTGGAACGCATCAATCGTGGCAAAGCCATTGGGGCAGCGTTGGAAGGCTGTGGAATCGATGAAGCGTATCAAAAAGCCGTTGCGTTGGCGGGGCATGAGCGTGTTGGCAGAGCGCATTATGCACAAATTTTATTGAAAGAAAATTATGTTCAGGAGACCAAAGCCGCGTTTAAACGCTATCTGGGCAAAGGAAAAGTTGCTTATGTCCCTTCATCTTGGATAGACTTAAGCGAGGCGGTCGCTACGATCGTAGCTGCTGGCGGAAAGGCTGTGGTTGCTCACCCATTGAAATATAAATTGACGCGCACCAAATTACATGAATTAATGCAGGATTTTAAAGCGTTGGGTGGTGAAGGCATTGAAGTGGTTTCTGGCGCTATGTTGGATCAAGAAATGCGGCAGATGTCTCAATTATGTCATCGGTTTGATTTGCTCGCGTCTTCGGGATCAGATTTCCATGGTGACGGGATGTCACGGGTGAATTTGGGGCATCAAAAATTATTGCCAAGCGATTGTAAGCCAATTTGGCGTGCATGGCATACCTAAGGATCAGGGAAATGAGTCAAATTTTTGCACTACACCCCGATAACCCACAGGCGCGTTTATTGCGTCAAGCGGTGTCGATTATTGCTGATGGTGGGTTGATTGTATACCCGACGGATTCAGGCTACGCTTTGGGGTGTCGTTTGGGCTGTAAACCCGCGTTGGATCGCATCAAGGCGTTAAGGCAATTGGGAAAAGATCACAATATGACGTTGGTGACACGTGATTTGTCGCATTTGGGGACGTATGCTCATGTCACAAAGCCGGTTTTTCGCTTGTTAAAAGCTTTTACGCCCGGATCTTATACGTTTATTTTAAAAGCAACACCAGCGGTACCACGACTGATGTTGCATCCTAAGCGTAAGACCTTAGGGTTACGCGTGCCGGAACACACGATTACGTTAGCGTTGTTAGAGTGTTTTGATGCACCACTGATGAGTTCTACTTTGATTTTACCTGGTGCTACTGCGCCCATGAGTGAACCAGAAGCGATTTATGATCTCTTGGGTAGTCGAGTGGACTTGGTAATTAATGGCGGTATTTGCAGTCATGAGCCCACAACAGTGGTTGATTTAACAGGTGAGTTTCCGGTGATCTTACGCGAGGGCAAAGGTGATCCCAATCCATTTTTAGGAATTCAAGAATAGCAGAGGTTGTAATGTCGGTGTTTGGTCGTAATAAAAGAGTTATTTCAGGCATGCGCGCGAGCGGGAAGTTACATCTAGGTCATTATCATGGTGTGATTAAAAATTGGGTGAAATTACAACATCAATATGATTGTTGGTTTTTTGTTGCCGATTGGCATGGACTAACAACGCATTACGAAAATGCGAGTCATATTCAAAACTCTATTTGGGACATGGTGGTTGATTGGTTAGCATGTGGGGTAAATCCGGGATTAAGTCGTATTTTTATCCAATCTTGTGTACCTGAACATGCGGAATTGCATTTGCTGTTATCGATGATTACGCCTTTGGGTTGGTTGGAGCGTGTGCCTTCTTATAAAGATCAACAAGACAAGTTGCGTGAAAAAGACTTGGCAACTTATGGTTTTTTAGGGTATCCCTTATTACAAGCCGCGGATGTGTTGATTTATAAAGGAGACTTGGTTCCAGTCGGTGAAGATCAAGTGGCACATATTGAGTTGATTCGTGAAGTGGCAAGGCGCTTTAATTTCTTATACGGACGTGAACCCAATTTTGAAGTCGCGGTACGCGAAGCCATCAAAAAAATGGGCAAGAAAAACAGCGCGTTGTATGAGAAATTGCGTATCGCGTATCAACAGGAGGGTTCTCACGAAGCGTTGACCACAGCCAGAGCTTTGATTGATTCTCAATCTAGTGTATCGATGGGAGACAAAGAGCGCTTGTACGGTTATTTGGACGGTTCCGGTAAAATTATTTTACAAGAACCACAAGCAATGCTGACAGAAATGTCAAAAATGCCAGGTGTTGATGGACAAAAGATGTCAAAATCTTATCATAATACGATTAGTCTGCGGGAGGAACCGCAAGAAATTGAAAAGAAAATCCGTACCATGCCAACTGATCCTGCGCGAGTGAAACGTAGCGATCCGGGTGAACCAACGATTTGTCCAGTGTGGCAATTCCATCAAATTTACTCGGGTGAGGATGTGAAGGAATGGGTTGAAAAAGGTTGTCGTAGCGCGGGCATTGGTTGCTTAGAATGTAAACAACCAGTGATTGATGCGATTAAAAAAGAGCTAGAACCTATTCAAGCGTCGATTAAAGAGTATGATGCTGATTTGGGTATGGTGAAACGGATTGTCGCAGAGGGCAGCGAACAAGCGCGCGAAGAAGCGGCAAAAACGTTGGTAGATGTGCGTGAAGCCATGTTTTTGGATTATTGATCCCGTTTTTTAAGAGGTGAGGCATGAGCAGTGAACGCTTACAAAAAATACTAAGCCAAGCGGGGCTTGGTTCAAGACGGGAAATGGAAACTTGGATCAGCCAAGGCTTGGTGCAGGTGAACGATAAAACGGTGAAATTAGGTGACTCTGCTGGCCCTGATGATAAAATATCGGTGCGAGGTCGTATCATTGCCAATCCTTTAAAGATCAAATCTAAGACCAGAATTTTACTGTATCATAAACCTGTTGGTGAAATTTCGAGTCGGTCCGATCCCAAGCACCCAGACACGGTGTTTGATCGGTTGCCACATTTAAAACAGGGGCGTTGGGTACAGGTCGGGCGTTTGGATTTGAATACGTCCGGATTGTTAGTTTTTACTAATAACGGCGAATTGGCCAATCGCTTGATGCACCCAAAATATGAATTAGAACGTGAATACGCGGTGCGCGTTTACGGAGAGGTGAAACCGGAGATTATCAAATTATTGCTCAAGGGTGTGATGTTAGAGGACGGAGAAGCCAAATTTAAAAAAATAGAATTCCGGGGCGGAGAGGGGACCAATGCTTGGTATCACGTGGTCTTAAGTGAAGGCCGAAATCGAGAAGTTCGCCGTTTATGGCAGTCCCAAGGTGTCGAAGTCAGTCGTTTGATCAGAGTCCGTTACGGTGATATCAGCATGCCTCGTTATTTGGGTCGTGGGGAACACAAAGAAATGACACCACAAGAAGTGGATGCGTTTATTGCTAGGCTGTGATTGGGGGTTGTCTTACTTTTTATATCACGCCTAAGTTCTTCTTTTTGTCTACGCCCTTACTCATGCCTACGTTCCATCCCTATAACGTCTAAGTCCCACGGACAAGCCGCGAGATAAGGGGGACACACCATGGGTCGCAGATAAGGTACGCAATAAACAGAAAAATTTGATGATAAAAAGTACAAAATAAAATTATTTGACTTCAAAATAACCATATTATACAATACTGCCTCATTATGCCATTTGTTGTCCTTGAACAGTACAATGGTTTTACTTCATGCGAGGTAGAGACGTCATGAGTCAAGATTTACGAGAGATAACTGAGCAGATTGAAGCACGAAATACTGATGGTTTTGGTAAGTTTTATATGTATGCAGCGTTATTGCAAGTGATTACCGTGAGGAAAAAAACGTTTGAAGAAGCCTTGCCGAAACAGACAACCTTAGGCACTGTAATCTCTGGTGCAGGTGCAGCTGCTGTCAATACGGTTGGTAAATGGGTTGGAGTGGACAGGAATTTGGTTTCTGAAGATCAAAGTATTCAACTTGAGCTGGGTGAGGTGTCTGCTGGCGGCACTAACAGACTATTCTATAGCAACGTTTCTAAGTACAAAACAAACTTTGAAGTTAAATCACCCAACTTTTTGATCGTCATTAAAAACATGATTGATGCTTATTTTCGTAGAGGACAATTAAGTGATCTATCATTTATTGTAAAAAAGATGAATAGCCATTTGAAGGAATATGTAAACAACGCTAGCGGGAGCAGTTGTAATAGCTCGTTATTCCGTGGTATTACATTTAAAGACTCCCAAAATGACGTGGTTCGCTTGCTTGATGATGTTACTGCTGTCACCAAACTTGCACATGACACGGTTGATTCAAGTGCTCATGCATTGGGCGTGTGCATTGCCGCTATTGTTGGCTTAGTAGTGACGATAAGCGCGGGACATTTGCTTATAGCTGCAGCCATAGGATTAGCTGGAGGGATAAGTGCTTATTACTTTATTGCCCAAGCTCAAAAATCTTTTGCAAATATCCAAGTGCTGACTCAAGCTTATATGGAACTATCGAAAAGCATATTGTTAAAACATACGGATGACGTACTGCCTACACCTAATTATAATGCGTTTATTCGTTCCGCAATCTTGAAACCACTGGCTTATACTGGCGTGACTGTAGAGGAGCAACTTGCGCCTGATCAGGAATATTTTGATATGGTCAAAAAAGAAAGGACCCTTTTGGATAGACAGTGTGCGGAATTTTCAATGTAGGCAAGAAAAGCTCAGTTTACACCGGGCTTTTTTCTTTGTTTCACCTCTATTTCATGTTTAAATACCCCTCTATTAATACGCACAGCTCAATACTATATTTTTAGATTTGAGCCAATGGAATGTTTATCCCCCTATGAAACGGAAACGCGCTTCTAAACCCCCTGTTATCGCGACTGCTACCATTGAAAAATATGCTCATGATGGTCGTGGCTTGGCGCGAATTTCTGGTAAAACCACGTTTATTGCGGGTGCCTTACCCGATGAAACAGTTGAATTTGAATATACGCGTCGCAAATCAGATTATGATGAAGGTCGTGTCCTCACCGTATTAGAGTCTTCTCCCGAGCGTGTAGAGCCAGATTGTCCGCATTATGTGATGTGTGGGGGTTGTTCTTTTCAGCATGTGGCGCCTGAGGCGCAAATTACAATCAAGCAAGGAATTTTGCTAGAGCTTTTAGAACGTGTTGGGCATTGCAAACCATTGGAAGTATTGCCACCTTTAAATGATCAAGTTTGGCATTATCGTCATAAAGCGCGCTTGTCGGTGCGTTATGTTGAAAAGAAAGCAGCGACCTTGATTGGGTTTCGTGAAAAAAAGAATCCGCGTTATATCACTGATATTCATCAATGCCCGGTGTTGCATGCGGACGTGGATGCACAGATTGATGTGTTGCGGGCCTTGTTGGACGGGATGGACGACAAGCGTTGTATTGCGCAAATTGAAGTGGCCGCAGGAGATACTGACGTGGCTTTGATTTTCCGTAATCTAGAGCCTTTGACGCCTGCAGCGGAAGCACAGCTCCAAGCTTTTGGTGCGCAAAGCCAATTTCGCTTGTATTTGCAGCCTGCTGGTCCGGATAGTGTGACTTTGTTTTATCCTCCGGATGCAGACGAGTATTTACGCTACGCGTTGCCTGAGTTTGATGTGGTCTATCATTTTCATCCTACGGACTTTACGCAAGTCAATACCAACATCAATCGCAAAATGGTTAGTCTGGCCTTAAAATGGTTAGATTTACAAGCTTCGGATACGGTGCTGGACTTGTTTTGTGGTTTGGGCAATTTTTCTTTGCCTATTGCGCAGCGTTGTGCGCGTGTCATTGGCATCGAAGGCAGCGATAAGATGATTACGCGTGCCCAAATGAATGCTGAAGCCAATCAAATAACCAATGCTACTTTCGCTTGTGCTAATCTTGAAGAGTGGCCGATGACAGGTGCCTTGGTCAAAGGGGTGACGAAAATCTTATTAGATCCACCGCGTTCGGGTGCTTTGGCTATCGTGAAACAAATGCATCTGATCCGGCCTGAAATTATTGTGTACGTTTCCTGTAACCCAATAACTTTAGCGCGAGATGCTGAGGTATTGGTATCGACTCATGGTTATACGTTACAAGCTGCAGGTGTGATGGATATGTTTCCGCATACGGCGCATGTGGAATCGATCGCAATATTTGTAAAAGGATAATGTGGCATGGTGAAAGTCAATGAAGGTATTCCTCTTCAGGCAGATGGTCAGGTTGATCTCGATCAATGGATGCATCAAATGGCAGCCAAGGGTTATTTTCAAGATTTAGATTTGCTGCGTTCAGCATGTGATTTAACCCAATTGGCAAGTCAGGATCACGCGATAGAGACGGGAGAGTCTTGTTTGCAACATGGTTTGGCTATGGCTGATGTGTTGGCAAATTTAGAAGTGGATCAAGAAACCATGGCCGCAGCGTTGATTTATGCGGCGGTACATTATGCTGAATTGTCTACTGATGATGTTGCCGAACAATTCGGTGAAGAGATTGCCCATTTGGTCAGAGGCGTTGAACAAATGAGTGCACTGTCGCAAATGGGTGTTGGCACAGAGCCGCATCATAAACACCAAATCGACAATATCCGTAAAATGTTGTTGGCCATGGTCGATGATGTGCGTGTGGTCTTGATCAAATTAGCAGATAGATTATGTGTGCTGCGTTCTTCAGCACCTATTTCTGTTCCGATGCGCCAAAAAATTGCGACTGAAGTGATGACTATTTACGCGCCACTAGCCAACCGTCTCGGGATTGGCAGCATCAAATGGGAAATGGAGGATTTGGCGTTCCGGTATTTACAACCGGAAGCCTATCAAGCCATTGCCAAAAATTTGAAGACCAAACGGCTTGAGCGTGATCGTTATGTCCAAAGGATTGTGGATCTTCTCAAGCAAGAAATGCACGATCAAGGGTTTGAGCACTTTGCAGTTTACGGTCGCTCGAAACATATTCACAGCATTCATCGTAAAATGATGCAGAAGCACCTGTCTTTGGAAGAAATCTATGACGCCACTGCGGTCCGTATTTTGGTGGATTCGGAAACGCAATGCTATGCAGCCTTAGATCTGGTCCACAATTTATGGTCGCAAGTCCTTAAAGAATATGACGACTATATTATGAAACCCAAATCCAATGGATATCAATCTTTGCATACCGCGGTGGAAGGGCCAGAACAACGAGTGTTTGAGGTGCAGATTCGTACTTTTCAAATGCACGATTTGGCAGAAATGGGTGTGGCGGCGCATTGGAAATACAAGGAGGGTGAAGCTAAATTCAAAGCCAGTCATGAGCGTAAAATTGAATGGTTACGTCAAGTCTTGGCATGGCATCATGATGTGTCTGCAGAGCGCGGTGATGCCACGATGGACACGAGTTTTTTGGACGATCGAGTCTATGTCTTCACACCGGATGGCGATATTCTTGATTTACAAAAAGGGGTGACGGCATTAGATTTTGCTTATCATGTTCATACTGAGTTGGGGCATCGCTGTCGAGGCGCTAAAGTGAATAGTGCTATTGTGCCTTTGACTTATGAATTGAAGACGGGCGATAAAGTTGAGGTATTAACAGGCAAAGAAGCGAAACCATCTCGAGATTGGATCAATCCGCATTTGCATTATCTAAAATCCTCGCGGTCTAAATCTAAAGTGTTACATTGGTTTAAGACCCAGGATTTTGATAAAAACTGTGTGGAAGGACGTGAATTATTAGATAAAGAATTAAAAACATTGGGTATCAAATCCCAATAATTACAGGCACTGTTGCCATTGCCTCATGCTAAAACTTTGGATGATTTATATGCATCATTGGGGCGCGGAGATCTGAAGTTAGCGCAAATTATCAATCGTTTGACTCCAAGTGGTAAAGTCGAACCCGAGCAACCGATGGTCACGAAGATCTTCAAGCCAGCCACGGCACGCAAATCCAGATTACATATTGAGGGCGTTGAAAATTTGTTATCCCATATGGCGCGATGTTGTCAGCCTGTGGCGGGCGATAAGGTGGTGGGTTATATCACATTGGGGAGAGGTGTTTCTATTCATCGCCAAGATTGTACCAATATTTTACGTGCAACGCCCAAGCAACAAGATCGTTTTTTGGAGGTGAATTGGGGGGAAGGGTATCACAATGTCTATGTTGTGGATGTTTTGATCAAAGCATTTTCTCGCCATGCATTGTTGAAAGATGTGACTGCGTTGCTGAGCATCGAAAAAGCCCATGTGTTGTCGTTAAAAACGGATACTGATCAAGTTGATAGTCATAGCTTAATTTATTTGACCATTGAAATTGATAGTTTGAGCAGCTTATCACGTTTGTTAAATCGTTTGGAACATATTCCGAATATTATTGAGGCGCGGCGCTTAGTATAAGCCCCAATACCACGGCTCGTTTTTCTCCCAATAAGACATTAAAGGTTCGACATGCAGCGCCAATTGACATGCATTCCAAGCCGATACGTTGGGTCGAAAGCGTGCTGATCACTTCAGGATTAGGCTGTTGTTTGGAGTTATGGCCGAGGAGTATGATTTTAGGGGCATGGCGGACCAGCGGCTCGAGATCTTTGATGGAAAGGGTTGCAAGGGTTTGAATGGGCCAATCTTTTTGGATGCCTTGCTCGCAAACGATGCAAGAATGCGAGAGTGTTTCGCCAGCGACAGTGATACTGGTGTCATTATAAGAGCGGATGGCATGTTGTTCTGGGGATTCTAATTGAATTTCCATCGCGGTTTAGGTACCTTGTGTGTTTTAATGCGAATTATATCTTGATTTACAAATGACGACCAGGATGTTCTTGCACTCATGATGGAGTTTTTTATGTTGGTCAAACGGCGCGAATCGGAAAGCACGGCTACTTTAGAGTATTTTCATCCTGTGTTGCATCGTATTTATACGGCACGTGGGATCAAACATGAATCTGAATTGGCCACAGATTTGCACGCACTATTGCCCTTCGATACATTGATTGATATTGACAAAGCTTGCAGTCGTTTAGAGCAGGCGTTGCGATCACAAGAACGTGTTTTGATCATAGGGGATTTTGATGCAGATGGCGCAACCTCTACTGCATTGGCTGTGAGTGCTTTGCGGGTATTGGGCGTGCAAAATGTAGATTATTTGGTGCCAAATCGTTTTGAATTTGGCTATGGCTTGACGCCAGCTATTGTTGCGGTCGCGCAATCAAAAGCGCCGAGTTTGATTATCACAGTGGATAACGGCATTACCAGTATTGAAGGCGTAGCCGCTGCTAATACCGCTGGTATTGATGTTTTGATTACGGATCATCATTTGCCGGCAGATGCACTGCCAGCTGCTTGTGCGATTGTGAATCCAAATCAGGGGGGAGATACGTTTCCAAGCAAATCCATCGCTGGTGTAGGGGTCATATTCTACGTGATGCTGGCGTTTAGACGGCATTTGCAAACGGTAGGCTGGTTTGAAGCGCAAGGCATTGCAAAGCCTAATATGAGTCAATTTTTGGATTTGGTAGCGTTAGGGACTGTGGCAGATGTGGTTGGCTTGGATCAAAACAATCGTATTATGGTGAGTCAGGGTGTGCATAGAATCCGTAAAGGGTATATGCGTCCTGGGATTGCCGCATTGATTGCAGTTGCAAAGCGACAGCCAGAGCGTTTGCGTGAAAGTGATTTGGGCTTTGCAGTGGCGCCGCGCTTGAATGCTGCGGGTCGCTTGGACGATATGTCGTTAGGGATTGAATGTTTGTTGAGTGAGACGCAGGCGCAAGCAGACGCATTGGCGCAGCGTTTGGATGGTTTGAATACAGAGCGTCGTAGAATTGAGACAGAAATGAAAGAGCAAGCACTGGCCACGCTGGAGAAACTGGTGTTGGCGGTGGAAAGTGGTACGCTGCCATCAGCGTTGTGCCTATTTGATCCTTCTTGGCATCAAGGTGTGATAGGGGTATTGGCGGGACGTTTAAAAGAACGCTACCATCGGCCTGTGATTGTGTTTGCGAAAGCGAGTGATACTGAATTAAAAGGATCGGCGCGTTCAATCACAGGGGTGAATATTCGTGATGTATTAGCAGCAGTGGATAAATCTCATCCCGGGTTGATGACGAAGTTTGGTGGTCATGCTATGGCCGCGGGCATGAGCTTACATCCTGATGCGTTGCCTGCTTTTAAAACAGCATTTTGTGCTGAGATGGACGTGTTGATGGAAGGTGTTGCTGATACCCAAACGTTATTGACGGATGGTGCATTGGTTGATGAAGATTTGACCCAAAATTTAGCAAAGCTATTACATGAAGGTGGTCCCTGGGGGCAGCAATTTCCTGAACCAATGTTTGATAATGTCTTTGAAATTTTGGATCAGCGTTTGGTAGGGCAACATCATTTGAAATTAACGTTAAGTTTATATCCCAAAGGTGAACCCATCGATGCGATTATGTTTCAAGTCGATTTAAATGCTTGGCCCAACCACAGGGCTAAATTTATTCACGCAGTATATAAAATGGATATTAATACCTATCAAGGACGTAGTCGTTTGCAATTAATTGTTGTTGATATGTGTGTTCAAGAGGCTGCTTATGAAATCTAAACTTTTATCATTTTGGTTGTTATTCATGGTGAGTCCTCTCCTCTGGTCTGCAACGCATCGACCCCAAGATTTTTTGGATAAGATCACAGGCTCAAAAACTGAAGGGCAATCGATTGTGAAGCACTATTGTATATCTTGCCATGCGACACATCCTATGATTCCGCTTGGTGCGCCTCGAATTGGTCATACAAAGGATTGGGCTCCTCGACTCAAGCAAAGTCAAAAAGAGCTTTGGCAACATGTTGACGAAGGGTTCAGAGCCATGCCAGCTAGGGGTGGATGTTTTGAATGTAGTGATGAGCAATTGAAGCAAGCCATTGCGATATTGATTGAACCAGCGCAGTAATTTAATCCTACGCTCCGCCCCCACTCCCATAATAAAGATTAATATTTAAACAAAAAGACTAAAGTTTATGTAACATCCTCCGATATAAAGGATAACAGAGGAGGATGTGATCATGAATAAAGCTTTGATCGTTGTATCATCTGTCGGTCTGTTGTTGAGCGCCTGTTCTACATTAGATGGTGGTCGTTCGATACCGATTGTCGATGATGGTGGTTTTACCCACTATACCATGAGTAGAGACTCAGACAATCGAGGATCTAATTATTTCCCAATGAAGCGTGCTGCTACAGGTCATAAAGTGTTTATTTTTGACCCTAAAGCAACCGCATGGGCTGCCTATGATGCGCAAGGTAACCGTTTAGACACGGGTGCTGCGTCTGGTGGTAGTAATTATTGTGATGATATTGGTCGTCCTTGCCGAACTGTGACGGGGACCTACCACGTGTATTCTAAGAAAGGGGAAAATTGTAAGTCTAGTATGTATCCTGTAGAAACTCACGGGGGCGCTAGAATGCCGTATTGC
The DNA here is from genome assembly GCA_024742995.1 of Gammaproteobacteria bacterium. Classification (GTDB taxonomy): domain Bacteria; phylum Pseudomonadota; class Gammaproteobacteria; order Legionellales; family Legionellaceae. The sequence goes on along the minus strand of JANSXK010000007.1, from coordinate 35,004 downwards.
ATGCATTTTAATGGTGCGTATTCCATTCACGCGGCTTACGATGTTCCAAACCATAATGCTAGCCATGGTTGTATTAGGGTCTTACCAGATGCAGCACGTTGGTTAAATGAAGACTTTATGGATGTTGGTACGACAGTTGTTGTCAAACCTTACTGATGAACATAGTGCAGTAAGATTATGATTCAAATGCGTACTAATAGAAGCACTTAATGATTGTATCATTAGGTGCTTCTTATCCATGTGGTCATAAAAAGAAACAATAGTTAAAATAATAAACTATAAATAATATATGGAAGAATGAATTTAAGGATCTATTATGTCTCAGTCAAAACAAGGGTCGTCATCTATTAATATTGCCGAAATCCAAAAACTGGCTAAAGAATCCACACAAGATGGGGCGATTACGCAAGATTATGCTTTGGATTTGGAGGAAGCCATTCGTTTGTTGAATGACGCATTGGCTACTGAAATCATGTGTGTTTTACGTTATCGACATCACCAAATCATTGCCAGTGGTATTGACCGACCACAAGTCGCAGCTGAATTTTTAGAGCATGCCCTAGATGAAGAGCGTCATATGATGATGATTGCTGAGCGTATCAATCAATTGGGTGGTGATCCTGATTTCGATCCCAGTACCATTGTAGCGCGCACGGCTACTGAATATGGTTCTGGAAAGGATTTAGAGAAATTGATTGAAGAAAATTTGATCGCAGAAAGGGTTGCCATCATGGTGTATCGAAGTATGGTGCAATGGTTTGGCTCGGAGGATAGTACCACTCGTCGTATGTTGGAAGAAATTTTACAAGATGAAGAGCATCATGCAGATGATTTAGCGGATTTGATTAGTAAATAGTAGATAGCATCTATCTAAGGTCCAAAAGATGTAGGCCAGAACATTTAGCCCTCCTAATCAGTATTGATAAATTGTGGCACTGTATAGGATATGCTAGTCTTAATAAAAATGGGGGCCGTTTTTTATGCAGCAAAATCAAATCGTTTTTCAATTAGGTGTGAATGCGCTATCTAAAATTGCATTGCGATTGGAGCGTTTGTTTTTGGCGATTGAACAAGCTTGCCATGCCACTGATCCCATTATCCATCATTACGCTTTGAAAAATGTCATTGAAATCATCAAATTAATTGAAAAGCCGGAATTAAAAAGTCGTTTTGTCAAAGAATTGATGCGAATTGAACATACGGTTAATAAATCACAAACACTCATTTCTGATGCACATTACGCCCGTCTTTTTGTGCAAGTTCAAGTCTTAAGTCATATATCAGGGTGCTTCGGGGAAGGGATTCACCAAGATCCATTTTTGCAATCTATTCGGTTGGCACAAACTGCCCATCTCAGCGATTGCGAGCTACACGCGCCGCAATTGTTATGCTGGTTAGAAAGCACGACGGCCAATCGCCAAGCTCATTTGAAGCATTGGTTACAACAATTACAAGTTTTATGGGATACAGCTAGCATTTATTTAGCATTACTGCGAGATACATCGCAATTTGAGCTGATCGAATTGTCCAATGGGTTTTACCAGCGTTCGTTGTCGACACGATCTATTTATCATTTGATTTTGATTCGTATGCTGGAAGAGACGAGTATTGTGCCTAAAATTCAAATAGGTCAGCATGGTTTGAGCATTCGTTTATGCGATGCTTATTCGATGCAAGAAGTACGACAAGCAGAGGTTTCCACGGTTGATTTAGCGATTTGCCAATTATGAGGTGAGTCTGATATGGCTATTAAAAAGTCAGAGGGTGCGATCATTAAGGCGTTGTCGAAGCGTATCATTGAGGCGCAACGGTCGATTCGCATTTTGGATATGGTGAAATGGGACGATAGCATTCGCCAGGACTTTTTCTACCACAAAGGCAAGCGCATGCCACATGTGGATCATAATTATTACAAAAATCGTGTCATGCCGTTTGTTGCCAAGGAAAAAATTGAAGAGTTTCGCGGTATTTTACGTGATACGCACAATCAAATGGGTGAATACTCGCCTATCACGCGCCTTATCAAACGTCAATGCGATGAGTATATTCGTGCTGTGCGGATGTTGAAAGCGCGTGGAACCCCTATTTTTGTAGAATTATCCAAAGAGTTGTACGGCAGTCCAGATGATGTGTTTTATGTGGGGGGACCTCGCTTATGCGAAATGGGAGGTTTTCTCTATGATTTGCTGACGACTTTGGATGTGCAATTGGTGTCTGAGCAGGATATTCCCAGACACGCCCCAAATGATGCTAAAAATCTGTTACAAACACGTTTGAATGAGTTTTTTACGGACGACGAAATCAAGGTGATGGTTAGTGATAATATGGTTGCCGATGCGGCAGCTGGCGCAGATAAAGTCAAATTAAGTGCAAAAGCCAAATTTACCGACCGTGAATTAAAATATTTAGAAGTACATGAAGGCTGGGTACATGTAGGAACCACCATTAACGGTACTATTCAGCCGTATTGTTCGTTTTTATCCAAAGGCGCGCCTTCGTGTGCCGTGATTCAGGAAGGATTGGCAGTGATGACAGAAGTGGTTTCTTTTTCATCTTATCCTTCTCGAATGCGCAAAATCACCAATCGAGTGCTCGCTATCGAGAAAGTGACGCAAGGTGCTGATTTTATGGATATTTATCGTTATTTCATGGAATGTGGCCAAACCGAAGAAGATGCTTACAAACAAAGCGTGCGCGTGTTTCGTGGTAGTTTGCCCACCGGAGGGCCGTTTACCAAAGATTTGGCGTATGCCAAGGGCTTTGTGTTGTTGTATAACTTTCTCTGTTATGCCATCAGTGAACGTCGCGTGGATGTAGTACCTATCTTATTTTCCGGGAAATTGACCTTGGATGATGTGCCTTTATTGCTGGAATTAAAAGCTGAAGGCCTGCTGGCAGAACCTCGATATATGCCAGAGCAATTTCGAGATTTGTCTTCTCTCAGTGTCTGGTTAGGATTCTCTTTGTTTTTAGATCAATTTGATTTTGCTGAGATTCAGCGCAATTTCAGATTTTTATTAGCGTAATACTCGTAAACTTTGCTATAATTTAAGCACATAGGGCCCAAGAAGCGCAGGGTTGGGGTAAGGTGTTATGAGACAGAAACTAGATGATCTTCGCGATAATTGCGCGCATTTGACGACGGAAGGTGATAGATTGATGGACGCGAGAGCAGCGATGATTACTGCAACGCACCGTGAGTTGGATGTAAAACTTCCGCAGGCACGCCAAGCATTGGAGGTGGCGAATGTTGCACTTTCTACGGCGGAACAAAATCAGCGTTTTTGGCAAAAAAGCACAGAATTAAATTCATTGAAAGCTGCCAAAGCAGCGCAGCAACGCATTGTTGATACCTTAGAAAAAGCCAAAATTTTGATCGATGCCAATCAGGCCGCAGATGTTTTAAGGTTGGCTGAGGTTGGAGTTCAAAATGGAGCGATTGTGCCGTTATGGAATGGGATTGATACGAATGTGAGGGCAGCGCCTGATGATGCAAACGTGACAGACGCAGATCAAGCTAATTTTAAAGCGATGGAACAGCATAAGCGGCAGATCAAAGATCTACATGCAGAAATCAAAAAAAACACACAACGCATTGAACATTGCCATCTTATGGCGCAAGGTTACGCTGCTGATGAGCCATGGAATTTTCCTGCACATTGGCTAGAACAAGCAACAATCATTGTAGAGCAACAAGATTTTTTAGGGTTTAAAGGCGAGATTGAGCGACGCGCGTTGGAAACAAAACCGACGCCTGGGACTGGATTGACCGGATACACGGTGGCTTATGGTGACATACTCAAAGAAGGTGAGTATGTGCGTTACACGCTTCCCGGAACTAAAGTACTTATCGAGCACCAGCATTCTGGGCATGTCGTAGATAGATCTAACCATGCTGCTGCCCAAGATCCTAATAATAACCAAGCCAATATGGAGGCAATTCGTGCTGCTGTCAAAATGGCTCATCTACTGCTACTGGATAAGGCTAAATATCCAGAACACAAAATATTTCTTAATGGTCCAAATGCGTATAATGATCAAGCGAAGAGGGTCGCGGCTGTTTTGTTATATGAAGCTGAGCAGATGGGGATACCATTGCAGATGACAGATATTGAGGTGACCATACCTGCTTGGGACAATCCTGCCAAAGAGGTTGCTGCTTATCGTGAATCGATTGGAGGATTGCTCGATGGAGCACCACACATTACAGCAGAATTTAGAGACAAATTTAGTGCTGTTCGGGACAATAGAGAATTTTTGGCAGGAGAAGCAGTTCATATTCAAAGAGGACGACTTTAAGATTCCCTTCTCTCCTTTGAGGAGAAGGTGCCCGCAGGGCGGATGAGGGCGCAGTTATCCGGGGAGAAGGTGCCCGTAGGGCGGATGAGGGGAAAGAGATAAAACGCTTATGAATAAACAACAATTATCTATCGGTGTCTTCGATTCCGGCATGGGTGGCCTGACCGTTTTGCGTGCATTACGTCGCGAATTACCTACAGAATCTTTCATTTACCTTGGCGACACCGCGAGATTGCCGTATGGCACCAAATCGCGCGATACGGTAAAAAGATATGCGGGTCAAATGGCACAATTATTAATGCAGCGCCATATCAAAGCGCTAGTCATTGCTTGCAATACGGCAACCACCTCAGCTTTGGAGTATCTCCAAGAAACCCTCCCAGATATTCTGGTCGTAGGTGTGGTTGCGCCCGGCGCTGCCGCGGCTGTGGCCGCCACGCGTAATCATCATATTACCGTCTTAGCCACAGAAACGACGATTGCAACCGATGCATACCAAGATTTGATTCGTCAGCGATTATCTGATGCGGTGATTCACGCTAGGGCGTGTAGTGTATTGGTCGCATTGGCGGAAGAAGGTATGACGGGCAATGCCCTGGCAAAGGAAGCATTACAGCATTATTTGTCCGAATTAGCCACCGACGACACCGTTCTTTTGGGATGTACCCATTTCCCCGTTTTTAAAGATACCTTGAAGCAATTATTACCGCAAGAGGTCCAAGTTGTGGATTCTGCAGATGCGACCGCAGCTGCGCTAAAGCAGCGTTTATTAGAAGACAATTTGGCTCATCCTAATGTCCAAGGGCAGGGGGATGTACATTATTTGGTGACAGACTCAGTCAAGCGGTTTCAAAAGGTGGGTGAGATTTTTTTACAGGATACGTTGCAAGAGCGCCAGATTGAGCTGGTTGATATACCGACTATTCCTCTTTAGGTGGGCGATTCATCAATAACGCCACAGCTTCTTTCGGGCTGCGTTGTCCCTCCAATACCGCATGTACTTCCTGACAAATCGGCATATCAATTTGATGTTGCTGCGCCAATGTAGAGACTTGAGCTGCATTGTATTTGCCTTCTACGACTTGGCCAATACTTTTCTCGGCAGCATGAGACTCAGTTCCTTCACCAAGCAATAGGCCAAAACGGCGATTACGTGATTGATTGTCCGTACAGGTTAAGACCAAATCACCAACACCTGCAAGGCTTAAACAGGTTTCGGGACGGGCATGAAATGCATGTAATAAGCGTTGCATTTCAGCCAAGCCACGAGTAATCAAAGCGGCTTTGGCATTAGCGCCATAACCGATGCCATCACTGATGCCACATGCAATGGCAAGAATGTTTTTCACGACGCCACATAATTGTACGCCATTGATATCCTCTGAGAGATACACCCGCATATTGGGGGCATGCAGAAGATCACGAATTTGGCACTGATATTCTGAGTGTTGGCTGGCAACGACCAAGGCGGTAGGGAGTCCCATGGCGACTTCTTTGGCAAAAGAGGGACCAGAAATCACGACGGTTGGGTAGGTTTCCCCCCATTGTTGCTTGACCAATTCGTTTAAAAGCTGATGACTCTGTGGATCAATCCCTTTGGTCAACCAAGCGAGGCCTAGTTTGGGTTGGGGTATTTCTTGTAACAGCTCAGCAAAAGCATGCGAGGGAACCGCAATGACAACATGCGTTGCTTGGGTGACGCAATGAGTCAAATCGGTGTGCACTTCGAGTGTTTCTGGAAAAGGAGTTTGTGGGAGATAGCGTTCGTTGCGGTGTTTTTTTTGCATTTCTTTAACATGCGCACTATTTTTAGACCACAGTAGCGTTTGATACCCTTTGGTGGCCAAAAAAATGGCCACCGCAGTACCCCAAGATCCGGCGCCTAAAATGGCGATAGATGTTTTATTCGGCATCTTCAGTCTGTGTTTGTGCTTGTTGTTTTTGCATGTAAAGCGCATCAAAATTGATGGGAGACAATACAAGTGGAGGGAAACTGCCTTTGGTGACGATGGAAGAAATGGTTTCTCTCACATAGGGAAACAAGATACTAGGACAGAAGCTACCAAGAATATGTCCTAACTGCTCCGCTGTAGGGCCCTGGATGCTAAAAATACCCGCTTGTTCCACTTCAACTAAAAAGGCTGTTTCTTTTACATTTTTAACCGTGGCGGTGACACTCAAGGTGACTTCATAAATATCTTTATCCAGCTCGATATGGTCTGTGTTGATATCGAGGTTCAATTCAGGTTCCCATTTTTGTTGAAAAATGCCGGGCACGTCTTTGGTTTCGAAAGAAGAGCTTTTAATATATACGCGTTGAATCACAAACTGTTGTAATTCTTGATTGTTTTCTTCGTTTTCGGTACTCATAAATATGATCCTTTTGGTAAAAGTTGGTCTAAATGTTCCGCGGCATCTCATGCATATCGATCTTCACAACCGTCATGATAGCATCAGACATTATTTTTTTACTAGGGGTAAATTGGCGGCTTGCCAAGCGCTGATACCACCAGACAATAGCATGACTTGGTTAAAGCCAAGCGCTCTGATTTTAGGTGCCAGTCCTTGTGTTTCAAGTCCACGCGCACACACTAAAATAATGGGTTTTTCTTTATATTTTTTCATTTTAGGCAGTTTGAAATCAGCTTCTGTCGCGCGAATGGCGCCGATGATATGGCCTTTTTTATACAAATCAGCAGCACGAATATCGATGATCACAGCGTTGTGATGATTGATTTGTTCAATCGCTTGCGAGGTACTTAGAGATTTGGCTTGTTTTTTCAAAGCCAAAGATTCATAGACGAAAATAATAAGTAGGATGACACCAAAAGCCAACACAAGTTGCCAGTGATTGTTGATAAATTGACTCAAATACGCCACATGTTGTCCCAAATTGATAAGATGGGGTGATTATCTCTAGATTCTCTTTATCAATCAAGAGAATCCTTTGTAGATGCTGAAAAAAGTCGTCATAGCGTTTCTAATTTGTGGGCTGGCATGCAAAACAGGATAATACTGGGTGGTGATGTTGTTCTATATCATGTTTATGACGGGGTCGCGCATTTTTAGCTGTATTAAAAAATCGATGCGATAAGTTTGTTGTATGTATTTGAGGAACATCGTAAATCGTTTGTGACAGAGATGCTTCTTCGGGTAACGGTAACGGCAGCATCTCTAATGAGATATTCGCACGCTGTTGTTCCGTCGTTAATAGGGTTGCCATGGAAAACAAACCGAACATAGATAGCCATTGTTTTGTATGCTTGATGTCACTTTGATGTTGTCCTGCATTGAATAAGTGCCCCATGTAAGCACGTATGCTGAATATTGTTGTGATGGTTAATATAAAACTCATTCCTGCCACAAAAGACTCTTTAAAAAGAGCCATACATTGTTTACCCATCGAATATAAAATATAAGCAAAAATACCCAATGCAATATATGGCAATAAGGCGGACATATAGGTGAGCATGGCTGTATATAACATGCCGTATAAAGTTACAAGGCTAGTCAGTATCAATAACAAGGTGATGATTTGAGGAGACCAATGGGTATAAGTGCATAATGGTCTAATGATTTGATTGATAGGGCATGCCATCATCTCTAAAATTTGAGCAATTCTAGGTAGTTGAACCATGAGCATGGCGACCGGATGAATGAGCAAGAAAAAAAATCCAATTCTAAGAAGAAAATGCAAACTAAGAATATAGTTTAGTGTCGTGGTGATGGCTAATATGATGCTATTGAGTATCGCGACAGCTATTTTAATCGGAGAGCATAATTTATCTTTGGCTAGAATAGGTCGTAATGCTCCGGTAACTAAGGCATGCCGATATTCAAAATCATCCAACCCCTCTGTTGCAAATAGACGAATCATCTGCAATCTCCATTGGTGTATCATACGATTACCCAAGGTTTCTTTTTGCTTTAGGTAAAGATATTGCCCTAAGAATGTATCAAATTTTTTTTGATTTTTTTGCAAGGATCTTGCCAGATTTAAGAAGGTGGCATGTTGTTGCGCAAAATCTTTTTTTTCTGTTTCAGTTGGTAATTGTGAAAATGTTTCTAATAAATTATGGTACGACTTTGCTATTTGCTCTCGCTGTAATAGATCGAAAGTTGTATGGAGAATATCAAAGTATTGTCCCTCAAAATAAGTATGAATAGGATGAGGAGGTTTATAAGTAGGTATCATTCTGTGGTAGGCGTTTGTGTACGTTTCAACATCTGCTGCACTTTTGGTATACATACATAAATTTATCCACTGTGAACGAACTTTTTGTTGTTGTTCATTTTCTGAGAATTGCCTTAAATCAGATTCTTTTAGTCCAAGCGTTTTAAGGGCAAAATAGGAATAGTACATGAAGTGATATCTATATATTTTTAAATCATGAAGGCAATAACATACCACAAAAAAACAAATGGTGTAAAATAAGAGCATTTTAAAGCAAGGTAATGGTATCTAATATTGATTTCCAAATTTTTAGAATCCAACGCAATACACGGCTCTTCTTATCTCGTCATGTCACTTGTTACGGATGAATATTTTATGTTAATTTGTTCGTTTGACGCTAGCAGTCATTGCTTTTCAAAGGTGTGTTATTCATGTCGATTAATCCCGTACCAAATTTAACCACGGCCCAGCAAGGGCCTTTATTTCCTGTGGAAGAAAAAATTATCAATGAGGTGACTGCGATTGAATCGTGGTTTCGGCGTGCTTGGGCACAGACGCCCGCGCCGTCGATGTCTTCTGTGGATTTACGCCATGCGGGATTTAAATTAGCGCCTGTGGATACCAATTTATTTCCAGCAGGGTTTAATAATCTGAACCCAGATTTTATGGCTTTATGTGTGCAAGCCATCCAATCTACTTTAGGAAATCGCTGCCAACGGATTTTATTGTTACCAGAAAATCACACGCGCAATCAATTCTATGTGCAAAATTTCAGTATATTGCGAGATATTTTCCTGAAAGCAGGTTATGAAGTACGTTTGGGTCAATTATCGTCGGATACGGTGGTGCCACATGAAACGGACGGATCTTTTGTCTTAGAGCCGGTGGTTAGACGTGGCGCTAGGATTGGTCTGGCTGATTATGAACCTTGTTTGGTGATACTCAATAATGATTTATCAACCGGGGTGCCAGAGATTCTCCAAGATTTGGATCAAAGAGTCGAACCGATGCCGCAATTGGGATGGGCTCATCGATTGAAATCAGATCATTTTCGTTTGTATGATGAGGTGGTTCAAGAGTTTGCTGCTTTGATTTCAATTGATCCTTGGTTGATTAACCCATTGTTTTCGGTTGTGGATGGTGTGGATTTTATGGCGAAAACGGGTATTGAATCTTTGAGCACGGCTGTGGATGAGCTTTTGAGTCGCATCAAAGTACAATATCGTGAGTTTGGTATCAAGGAAAAGCCCTATGTTGTTGTCAAGGCTGACAGGGGCACTTATGGGATGGGGGTGATGATGGTGCATGATGCTGCTGAAATCCAACAATTAAACCGTAAACAGCGCAGTAAAATGGCCAAAACCAAGGGCAGTCAAACCGTAACGCAAGTGATGATTCAAGAGGGTGTTTATAGTTACGAAACCATGGCAGATGGTGCTGTGGCAGAGCCTGTGGTGTATATGATAGGACAGTATGTGGTAGGTGGGTTTTACCGAGTGCATCAGACGTTAGGCAAGGACGATATTCTGAATACACCAGGGATGCACTTCGAACCTTTAGCTTTTTCCAAAGCATGTAATATGCCGTCAAAGCAAGCACACGATGGTGAGTACAATCGTTTTTACGCGTATGGTGTGATTGCACGTTTGGCTGCATTGGCTGCTGCACGTGAGGCGGCAGCTTTAAGGATATCATGATGAAAATAGCCGTGTTTATGGATGATTTGGCCAACGTCAAATCAGAATTGGATACGACGCTTGCGATGTTGAGTCGTGCTCATGCGCGTGGTTGGACCTGTAGTTATTTCACGTTCAAAGATTTGTTTGCCAAAGACGGCGAGGTTTTTGCTGATTTGACGCACATTGTTGTGGATGACACGTTTTCATATTGGAAAGAGCAACATATTGGTGTTGAGGTGTTGACGGCGTTTGATATCATCTTAATCCGCAAAGATCCGCCGTTTGATGCTGCTTATCTTTATGCCACACAAATGTTGGAATTAGTAGCGCGTCAAGGTGTGTTGGTGACCAATAAACCACAAAGCTTACGCGATCATAACGAGAAATTAAGTTTATTACAGTATCCGGAACTGTGTCCGCCAACGTTGGTTTCTGCAAATTTGGAAGGGTTGCATGCGTTTTGGCATGAACATCAATCTATCATTTTGAAACCCTTAGATGCGATGGGAGGACAATCGATATTTCATGTGGACAAAGATGGTCGTAATTTGCGAGTCATTTTAGAATTGCTCACCGCAAAAGAAACGCAATGTATCATGGCGCAGCGTTATATCCCTGAAATTCAAACCGAGGGTGATAAGCGGATCATTCTTATCAATGGAGAACCGTGTGCTCATGCGTTGGCAAGATTTCCTGCTTCGGGAGAGTCTCGGGCCAATTTGGCAGTGGGCGGGACTGGTAAGGTGGTGCCTATTACAGATCACGATCGTGATTTGTGTGCCGCATTGGCGCCTCGTTTGATTGCGCAAGAATTATATTTCGTTGGGGTGGATGTAATTGGTGGTTATGTTACAGAAATCAATGTAACCAGTCCTACCTGCGTGCGTCAAATTGCTGCGGCTTCTGGTGTGGATATTATAGGTATGTATTTGGATTTTCTAGAGGCATCTGTTGACAATTAGGGCAAAAAGTCGATGTTCGTTGTCCAATCGAGCATTTGGTTAATAAGGTTTCACAATTAACACAGGGCAAGCCATTGCGGCCATAGGCTTGTAATTCGAGACTAAAATATCCAGGCCGTCCGTCCGTACCCAAAAAGTCTTTTAAGGTAGTCCCTCCGCGTTGAATGGCTTGTTGAAGCAAGGTTTGAATGATGGTTGCAAGTTTATCCATGACAATTGCTGAAACATGTTTTGCCGGTGTGTTGGGATGAAGATTTACCATGAACAATGCTTCTGTCGCATAAATATTCCCTACGCCTACAACGATGTGATGATTCATGATAAATAATTTGATCGGCATGGTGCGTTTGCGTGCTTGTTGATATAAATAAGAGCCTGTGAATTCAGGATCAAAGGGTTCTAATCCCAATTTAACCAGTAATGGATGTTGTAAAATAGGTCGATCTTCCACCCATAGAAATGCGCCAAAACGACGAGGATCATTGTATCGCAGCAGTAATTGGTTGCTGAGTGTGACATCGATATGATCATGTTTTCCTGGAGGTGTTTGTGGCGACACCAAACTGAAACGGCCCGACATGCCTAAGTGGATTAGCAGGGTACCATTGTCTAATCCAATCAATAAATATTTACCACGTCTGCTGAGCGTTTGAATGACGTGACCGCGGGTTTTTGCATGAATATCTCTCGGAATGGGCCAGCGTAATTGATATTGCCGCACCGTGATGTTTTGGATGGTTTGATGCAGCAAATGAGGTTTTAAACCTAAGAGCGTGGTTTCTACTTCAGGGAGTTCTGGCATGGGATAGGTTCGAAAAATATTTTGTGCTATCTTAGCGTATCGTTATGAAAAAACAACTATTTCTGCAAAAGGACATTTATGAATTCAGATGTTTTATTTACACCGTTTGATATGGGTGAATTGGTATTAAAAAATAGATGTGTCATGGCACCACTCACGCGCAATCGCGCCACTCATGGTACTGATGCTCCTCGTGCTTTAAATGCGGAATATTATGCGCAGCGGGCAACGGCAGGGTTGATTATTTCTGAAGCAACGCAAATCTCACCTACTGCAAAAGGCTATGCTTGGACACCTGGAATGTACTCAGAAGCTCAAGTGAAAGGTTGGCGATTGGTGACTGATGCGGTGCATGCAGAAGGAGGCGCCATTTTTGCGCAGTTGTGGCATGTTGGCAGGGTGTCACATCCATCTTTGCAGCCTGGTGGCAATGCGCCTGTTGCACCTTCGGCCATTTTACCAGTAGGAGGTAGAACTTTTATTGAAAATGGTACATTTGCCGAATTAGGCATGCCACGAGCGCTATTTTTAGAAGAAATTCCAGCCATTATTACCGATTATCGATTGGCGGCTAGGAATGCGATAGAAGCTGGATTTGATGGGGTTGAAATCCATGCTGCAAACGGCTATCTCATTCAGCAATTTTTGAGTGATGCTTCCAACCAGAGAACCGATCAATATGGTGGTGCGATTAACAATCGATTGCGCTTTGCGATTGAAGTCGCAGAAGCCATTACCACTGAAATTGGTGCCAGTCGAACGGGGATACGTTTATCACCTGTAAGTCCAGCGGCTGGCGCGATGGATAGTGCGCCAGCTGATCTTTATTTTCCCTTGATTCGTGAATTGGATCGCTTAAATCTTGCTTATGTCCATGTAATTGAAGGTGCTACGGGTGGGTCACGTGATTGCCAAGGTCTAGATTTTCATGCGCTTAGAAAAACATTTAATGGTGCTTGGATGGTCAATAATGGCTATACTCGAGATTTGGCTATTGAGGCTGTTTCAAGTGGCTATGCTGATTTAGTTGCATTCGGTAAACCCTATATTGCCAATCCAGATTTGGTGGCGCGATTCAAACAAAATGCGGTCTTAAATGAGCCAGATCAAACCACGTTCTATGGCGGTGATAGCAAAGGATACACCGATTATCCTACGCTATTTGGGTAACAGTGCTTTCAATTCACTTGTTCTTGGTCTATACCTATAGTAATAGACCAAGAATGAGAATTAAAGATGCCTTTGGATCCTGCCATAGAAGCACAAATAAAAGAGATTTTGAAACTCGCGAACACGGCACTTTCAGATGTTTATGAGGGTAATCCTAGTCGTTCAAAATATCTTGATGCGATTGTAGCGTTATTTTCTGAGCATATGACGATGACGCCCGCTTTAAGTCAGGAATTGAAAAAAATTGCTGAGGCATGGTATGCAAATTTCGAGCTTGATGCTTCTGAGGAAGCGTTAGATGCTTTACACGTATATATTCAAGATTTGCTTCAAAATGCTATTGATCATCCTGACGATCCTTTTTCAAAAGGGAAAAAATTACTATCAGAAGCATATGCTGATACTGATGAAGAAGACATGAGTGATGTAGATACTTCTTCTATTGACACAGCTGTTCGTGAAACTGCGAATGAATTAGACGCATTCATCAGTAAGCCTGATGCGCGCAATGCTGATGAAAAAGTTTTTGATACGGATTCAGATGATGATGACAGTCTAAGCTTGGGTGATGAAGGTGAAGATCTCGATCAATATGAAGATCCTGAGAAGATCGCAGCTAATATTGATGCCTATATTGCTAAGGCGGAAGCTGAATTAGATGCGGCTAATCAAGATTATGGTGTTGGCGAAAAAAATGATACCACAGCGGTTGACGCAGATGATGAAGCGTTTGATGATGAAGCGTTTGATGATGAACCGAATGCAGAAGCCATGCAAGCGTTTATAGAAGCAGAATTGGAGCCTGAAGTTCGGAGTCAATATTCTAAGCTATTTCATACATATCTTGCCGAATTTGAAACGGCGTCGCTTCATGGTAATCAATCTAATTTTGTAGGAGAGACGGTTGGGAAGATTATCAAAGATTTATCGACATTGTATCAATCTCATTGTGACAAGCCCTTAACCAAAGAAGGACTTGATGCATTTGAAGCAGCATCTGAGGGTATTCTGATGTCTTGGGGTAGATTAGTGAATATGAAGCTTAAAACGAACGAGTATCAGAATGCGTCGTTAAGAAAAATGGTTGCCGCTCTCAGCACGTTATCAACAGCTATACCCGAGTTAAATGCTGCTATGAAAGCGCATTTATTGCCGAAAGGGCCATCACTTAAATAAATCTAGTAGATAGCATGACATGTGTTTCACATTTTTTTTAATGTCTTAATCCCCAAAAGATCTAAGCCTTTCTCCAGAATTTTAGAGGTTAAAGCCGCAATTTTTAGCCGTGATTGTTGCTGTGGTGCTTCGGCAGATAAGATGGGACAATGTTCATAAAACGAGGAAAATAAACCAGCAAGTTCGTACAGATAGGTGCATAAGAGATGAGGCGTGGCTTTAGCGCCTACTAATGCGATGGTATCCGGGAATAAGGCCAAATGCTTACCTAGCGCTATTTCCTGAGCAGTTTCAATTTGTAAAGGTCTTGATAATGACTCAGGAGTGATACCCGCTTTTTGAAAGATACTGTGAATACGTGTATTTGCATAGAGTAGATAAGGAGCAGTGTTGCCTTCAAAGCTCAACATGGTATCCCAATCGAAGATATAATCTGATCCTCTGTTTTTAGATAAATCTGCGTATTTTACTGCACCAATGCCGATAACAGTTGCCATATTTTGACAGTCTTGTTCGGAAAGATGCGGGTTTTTGCTAGCAATCAATGCAGCAGCGCGGTGTTCGGCTTCATCAATCAAATCCACCAGTTTTGTGACCCTGCCTTCACGGCTTTTGAAGGGTTTGCCTGCTTTATCTAGGATCATCCCAAATTCAATATGTTCGAGACAAATTTGAGGGGAGACAAATCCTGCGGCTAGGGCCAAAGCAAACACTTGCTGAAAATGCAGGGATTGACGAGCGTCAACCACGTACAAAATACGATCTGCGTGTAAGATTTTGTCTCGATAGTCCAGTGCTGCTAAATCTGAAGTGGCGTATAAATAGCCGCCATCTTTTTTCTGGACAATAATAGGCAAGGGTTGTTGATCCTTGCCTTTGAATTGTTCTAAAAATACACATTTTGTGCCATCTTGATCGGTAAGGAGGCCTTGTGTTTGCAGGCTATCAACGACTTTCGGCAACATGTCATTGTAAGCACTTTCCGCACGATTATCTTTCTCGGTCAAAGAGACACCTAATCGTTGGTACAGGCTTTGACAGTGAGCGAGTGATAACCTAATGAAACGTGTCCATAATGCTTGAGATACTGGTTCATGGGCTTGTAATTTCACCACCCAAGCACGTGCCTCATCAGCAAAATTGCTGTCTTCGTCAAAGCGTTTTTTTGCAGCTTGATAAAAGCTTTCTAAATCACTCAAATCAAAGGTTTGTTTCGTGTCAGTTTCTAGCGCGTGCATATGGGCCATGAGCATGCCAAATTGTGTACCCCAGTCACCGATATGATTTTGACGTATCACCGTTTGGCCTTGGAAAGACAGGATACGCGCTAAAGCATCACCAATAATGGTGGAGCGCAAATGACCAACATGCATTTCTTTAGCGAGATTAGGGGAGGAATAGTCAATGATCACAGTTTCAGGGTAGTTGGCAGGCACCACACCGCAGCTGGGTGAAGTCCAAATATTTTCCAACTGTTGGTGTAAATAACCTTTACTGAGCTTAAAATTAATAAATCCTGGGCCAGCCAGTTCAATAGCCTCAATATTGTCATCGGTCTGCATAAGCGCGATCAATTGCTCTGCAATAGCGCGCGGGGGTTGTTTGAGCGATTTGGCCGCTACCATGGCGATCGAACTTGACCAGTCTCCATGACTTGGATCACGAGGGCGCTCCAGCGTTATAGGAATAGGCGCTGTGTTCGGAGATATTTCTGCCAAGGCTTTCTGAATTAAGCTTTCCAACTGTTGTTTCATAAGGGTGGTGATTCGTCAAAACAAGCAGGTATTATAGCGATTTTCTGTTGTGTTGTCCTCATTTTCAAATATATTGGGTATACTTTTTCGGCAGAAGCGTACACAATGGCAAAAACAATCGATTTATTGCTAAATCATGCCAATCAAAAAAATCATTGCGACCACATGGTTAGGGTTGTTACCCATGATTGCTGCCGCAGAAACAGTAGGGCATTGTGGAACTAGTTTTCTTGCTATCGTCAATCGTCCGACCATTTCATATAGTGTGTGTACCATGCCTGATAAGCATGCGGATGCAGAAGGTGGTTATATCTACGCAACATCGTTGGCAGGTGGCGATGAAAATCTTTACCCGAGCACAGAGTTGCGCCTTGGTTTGCCCAAACTCAGTGAATTTTATATTTATTTGC
The DNA here is from genome assembly GCA_024742995.1 of Gammaproteobacteria bacterium. Classification (GTDB taxonomy): domain Bacteria; phylum Pseudomonadota; class Gammaproteobacteria; order Legionellales; family Legionellaceae. The sequence continues at coordinate 18,578 of JANSXK010000007.1, read as the reverse complement.
CGAATTATACTCACCATCAAAAGTTTCCTTTTTCAGGATCGACTGCAGTATCAATGGGTTTCAAGCATTTGTTTTATGAAAACAAAAACGTAGCAGCAAGTTTCAGCACCAGATATATTCAAGCTTCAGGTAGTCACTATTACGGTGCTCAGAGTGCGGGGGCAGTACTCTCTGGTATTGTGAGTTATGATATCACCGAGCAATTTGGTTTATTGGGTTCTTTGACACTATCCTACCAAGGATTACCAGCAAGTGAAGAAAATGTGCACTGGACTGCAATTAGTCCCGACATAGTGTTCAATTATGCGCTGACCCCCAAGCTCACTTGTTTTGCAGAAATATATGGGGTGAATAAAGTCAGTCCGTTTTTAGGAAGTGGTTATAATTTTAATAGTGGTTTGGTCTTTTTAGCGAGAAAAAATATGACCCTGGATATCGCTTTTTCACACCGCTTGAGTGGCAGATTAGGTGGGTTTGATGCTTATCTAGGTGTGGGTGGCTCAATCATGGTTTAACCTGAGGGCCGCAGCACGATCTCTTCTTTAAGACTTTTTTGAACTCGGTTCTTCTCCCCTGGAGAGAAAGTGCTCGAAGGGCGGATGAGGGCGCAGTTATCCCTTCTCCCCCTGGGGAGAAGGTGCCCAAAGGGCGGATGAGGGGGATAAGTCGTATGCCTAAATGCCCTATCTCATATCTTATCGCCGATCCTAGATCCTACAAGTACTTGAGCACTTTTCGTTAAAACAACGTATATTCTTGCCAATTAGGTTTGACAAATGTTGATTTGTGTCCCTATACTTATATTGTGCAATGCAACATAAATAAGGAGGCTATCATGGCACAGGCTAATGATTATGACCGTTATGCTGAATCCTTTAAAGATCTGCAGCAACCTTTGCAAGAGTTTGTAGAATTGAACACCAAAACATTGCAAAGTTTTCAGCAAATCAAACCAGAAGACTGGAGTAAAGCCAGCAAACCTGAAGATCTTTTAGGACATCAATGGGAAGTTGCTTTTGCCAATGGGCGTAAAGTGATTGATTATATGCAACAATCTTTTCAAATTTTTGAAAATGCTATGTTGAAAGCGAAGGATAATTGTAAAAAACAACAACAATAATAAACCGTCTCTGCGAGCTATCTCATTTCATGGGTAGTTCGCTAGGATGACAAGAGCAATGTCATCATGAACCAAAGTGTAGAACTTTCAAGTTTGATTCAAGATATTCTGTGTAAAAGCGGCGAATTGATGGCGCGTTTCGAGTTCAAACCCGAAGCGTTGTTGTCCCATTTTGAAAAAACCAATCATGTGTTTCACGACCTACAGCCTATTTTTGAAGAAATCACGAAAGATCCTAAAGGTGTTCACGACTATTATTTGGCCTATGCGCAAGAAACTCAGGCGTTGCTGCAAACCCAATTAAACCACTGGTCAGGTATCAAGACATTATCCCCAACGCTGGATCAGAGGCGTTTTAACGCGGATGAATGGCGAAAGCATCCCTTTTTTTTGCTGATCAGCCAACATTATTTATTGATGAAAGCCCATGTTGAAAAATTTTTAGCGCATATTGACTGTAAAGATCATCATTTGGCCAAACGGGCACAGTTTCTCATGCATCAGTTTTTTGACGCATTGTCGCCAGAAAACTTTTTGCTGACCAATCCCCAAGTATTGGCTGAGACAGTTGATTCTCAAGGTATGAACTTATTGCGAGGTTTGCAGCATTTTCTGCAAGATATTGACGCTGGATCAACACGTTGGGTGATGCCTATTACGGATCGCTCTGCATTTAAAGTGGGGCATGATTTGGCCACGACACCTGGAAAAGTGATCTTTAGAAACGAATTGATGGAATTAATTCAATATTTACCACAAACGAAAACAACGAAAGCTGTGCCATTATTGATTATTCCACCCTGGATTAATAAATATTATATTTTAGATTTGAGTCCCGCGAACTCTTTGGTGAAGTGGTTAGTGAGTCAGGGGATCACTGTATTTATGATTTCTTGGCGTAATCCTGTTGCTGAGCACGCGCATATGGGATTGGCAGAATACGTGAGCTTGGGACCCGTTGCCGCGATTGAGACGATTCAGCAACAGTTAAACGTGCCTAAGGTATCCACATTAGGCTTTTGTATTGGTGGGACGTTACAGTCCATATTATTGGCCTATTACAAAGAACGCCAAATGGATGTGATTGCGTCATCAACTTTTTTGGCGTCGCTGATCGACTTTAGCGAACCCGGAGATATCGGTGTTTTTATACACGAGCAGCAAGTTCAAGCCCTGGAACAACATATGAATACCCAAGGTTATTTGGAAGGTGAGGTGATGGCCACAGCCTTTAATTCTTTGCGTGCAACAGATTTGATTTGGGCAGTATTCGTTCGTCATTATTTACATGGACAACCTCATGTGCCATTTGATTTGCTTTTTTGGAACAGCGATACCACGAATATGCCAGCAGCGATGCATTCTGAGTATTTGCGTGGCATGTATTTGGAAAACAATTTGATAAAGCCAGGTAAAATTAAAATTCATCAAAAACCAATTAACGTGGGTGCTATCGATGTTCCTGCATTTTTTTTATCCACTCAAAAAGATCATATTGCGCCTTGGCAAGGGACTTATCGAGGATTTCAGTTGTTAAAGGGTCCTAAAACATTTGTATTGGGTGGTTCGGGCCATATTGCTGGTATTGTGATTCCACCAGGTAAAGAAAAATATGGTTACTATACCAATGCATCTTCTCCTGAAAAACCTGATGACTGGTTTAAAAATGCGCGATCTCATACGGGTTCTTGGTGGCCTGAATGGTTGAAATGGTTGAAAAAACATTCTGGAAAGACAGTCAAAGCAGCAACGTTTGTGGATTTGCCCATCTCTTCTTTAGGTGATGCGCCTGGCAAGTATGTGCATGAATGATAGATGTCCGTCTAAGAGCTATAGAAAGCCAGCAAATTTTATGAGAGGATAAAATTATCTGCTTGAAGGAGATGGCAAGGATGAAGGACCGTATCGCTTTGATTACCGGAGGTTTAGGGGATCTTGGCACTGCTATCTGCCGGGAATTGGCGACTTTGGGTGCTAAAGTGATTGCTGCCGATCACTTACCCCAAGCGCACGCAAAAAAATGGTGTGCGCAACAAAAAAAAACAGGGTTTGATTTTGACTATGTCTTGATGGACATTAATTCTTTTGATGGTTGTGCGACAGCGGCTCAAGATGTGCTCAAACGCTTTGGCGCGGTAGATATTTTGGTGAATGCTGCCGGGACCATTGATGATGCTGTGCTACGTAAAATGAACAAACAACAATGGGATGATGTGGTACATACGGATTTGGATAGTATGTTTAATGTTACCCGCCAATTTGTGAATGCCATGATAGAACGGCAGTATGGTCGTATCATCAATATTTCTTCGGTGAGTGGTGAAAAAGGCCAGTTTGGACAAACCAATTATTCTTCGGCAAAATCTGGGATCTACGGATTTACCAAATCTTTGGCACAAGAAGTTGCCAAATACGGGGTGACTGTCAATACAGTTTCTCCGGGTTATGTTGATAGTAAAATGGTCGATTCTATCAGCCAACCCATCCTAGATAAGATTGTTGCGAATATTCCAGTGGGTCGTTTGGCCACACCGGAAGAAATTGCGTGGTCGATTGCATTTCTGGCGTCTGATCGGAGTGGATTCATCACAGGGTCTAATTTGGCAGTGAATGGTGGCATTCACATGTATTGAGGTGTTTTATGACAGCAGAAAACCAAGACAAGATAAGATTGATTAAAAAATACAAAAATCGACGCTTGTATGATGTAGCGCGTAGTCAATATATCACGATTGAAGAATTACATGGTTATGTGTTTCATGATATCGATTTTCGTGTGTTGGACGTGAATACAGACAAAGATTTGACCAATGCGACATTATTGCAAATCTTTGTGGATTTAGAGGCTAATTCTGCCAATGTCTTGTCTCCGAAAATATTACGCCAATTGATCAAATTCTCTCAGCACCCTATGAGTCATCAATATAAAGGGTTGTTGGAAAAAATGTTTTTGAGCTTTCAAGAGCAGGTGGATCCTGTTACCGAAGGTATCCAGAAAACCACAGAATTTTTGACCAAACAATCTGAAGATTTGGTAAAATCCTGGCAAGATTTGTTTCGGCAAAGAGGTGATTAAGCATTGGATACTCTGATTTTAGCGACCCATTCCCAAGGAAAAATAGCCGAGTTGACTGCGTTGTTGGCGCCTATTTCATGTATACCACAAGCGCAATGTCAGATTCCTGAAGTAGAAGAAACCGGCTTGAGTTTTGTTGAAAATGCTTTGATCAAAGCACGCAATGCGAGTCAGCATAGTGCGCAACCAGCGCTGGCGGATGATTCTGGTTTGGTCATCGCAGCTTTACAAGGGCGGCCTGGTATTTATTCTGCACGTTTTGCAGGCCTAGAGGCTACAGATGCAGATAATATTTCGAAAGTTTTAAGTTTAATGGAGGACGTTGAAACCGGCGCGCGCCAAGCTTATTTTTACTGTGCCATGGCTTTGGTGCGCTACCCGGAAGATCCCACCCCCATTTTGGCAAGTGGTCGAATGGATGGTATGATTACTCACAGCCCAAAGGGCTCAGGAGGATTTGGTTATGACCCAATATTTTTCCTGCCATCACAACAATTGACACTCTCCGAATTGCCCTCTGCTCAAAAAAACAAGATCAGCCATCGGGCACAAGCACTGCACGGATTGAGACAAGCACTAGATCTCACAACGTCTTGTATTTTATGAGCTCCTTAGCATCATTTTTTAGCTAAGACCACATCAATCACATGGGTATCTTCATACGGGAAAGTAAAAATTTTATGAAAGAGGCGCTTGATGCGCTGCAATAGAAACTTTTTCGGTAACATGCGAATAGAAAGCGTGTTTAAGAACCATGTGCCTTCGATCCCAAATAATGCCAATTCATCAATATTATTTAGGGTAATGGGAATATAAAGACGCTTATGTTCTAAAACTTCGAATTTATGATCATCAAATGCCTGTAATAATTCTTCTTCTCCTGCCGCAACGGTTGTATTTTTAACCACAGCTTTGTAATAATGTCCTACAATACTACTGAGTAGTGATTCACGAGCGATAAAATTAGCCAAATGCTGTTGCGCAACTGGGAAAGATTCATAGGTCGTGGTAATGATGGAAAAATGTCCCTGATCGCGCGTCAATGTTTGCGCTTGTTGAAACAATGTTTTGATTGGGATATATGCATTAATGAAATGTGCAAGCACCAAGTCTTGGCTATTGGCGGGTACATACTGCGTTGCTTGTGCTGCACTGGCTTCGATAGCGTTAAGCGATAAATCAGTACCAGCACGTTTCAACATTTCGTCTGAAACATCGATGCCTGTTAAGTCAGCAGCAGGAAAATAAGGTTTGATTTTTCGTAAAAAAGAACCATCTCCAACACCCATGTCTAAAATATTACAATGAGATGCGGTGTCGATATTGGCTTGGTTGATTTGTTCAATCGCACAATCATGACTTTCCGTGATAGATCCAAAGCAATCAGCAGTATCGTACTGACTGGCAATGGAGTTATAAATGGCCTTCAGCGGCATGTACTTATCCCTGTAGTTTGTGTATTCGTGAGAGTATATCTGCAATTCATCACAGATTGCGAATCTTCTTTTCTAATTTTTCACATTTTATTCTTTTTTTGCTAGATATGAAGACTTAATGATTTTTATTACAACAAGATGCCATTTAATGGAAGACAAGTTGACGTTATTCATGATGATTGGTACTATTTGCACCAAATTTATAGGAAAAAATCCATGAAATTTATTGATTTACAAACACCATTACACCACATGGAAGACCAAATGATGGCCCGCATCAAACGGGTTTTAGCACATGGCTCTTTTGTGATGGGACCAGAAATCGTAGAGCTTGAAACGCAATTAGCGCAATTTGTTGGTGTGCAGCATGCATTGACGGCATCAAGTGGTACGGATGCCTTGTTGATTGCATTGATGGCATTAGAGGTTGGCCCTGGAGATGAAGTTATCACCACACCGTTTAGCTTTTTTGCATCTGCGGAAGTCATCTTATTATTAGGTGCAACACCGATTTTTGTTGATATTGATCCTAAAACCTATAATTTAGATGCCCAATTATTAGAAGCAGCCATTACGCCAAAAACCAAGGCTATTATGCCAGTGAGTTTGTATGGTCAATGTGCAGATTATGATGCCATCAATGCGATTGCATCGCGCCATCAAATCCCTGTGATTGAAGATGCTGCGCAAAGTTTTGGTGCAACCTATCGGGGTAAAAAATCTTGTGCATTGACAACCATTGCTTGCACGAGCTTTTTTCCCTCTAAACCGTTGGGATGTTATGGAGACGGTGGGGCTTGCTTTACATCAGATCCAGTCCTGGCTGAGCGGATGCAACAAATTCGCAATCATGGGCAATCAGAACGCTATGTACATACCCGTCTGGGGCTCAATGGTCGTATGGATACGTTGCAAGCTGCAGTTTTATTAGAGAAAATGACTTTATTTCCTGTTGAAATTGCGATGCGTGACAAAATTGCCAAGCGTTATGCAGAACAATTGCCAAAAGAAGTGATCAAACCGTATATCGCGCCTTATAATACGAGCGTATTTGCACAATACACGATTCAGGTTACAGATAGAGAGCGGGTACGGCAAGCGTTACAACAGCATGGTATTCCTACTGCGGTTCATTATCAAATTGGGTTGCATCAGCAACCTATCGTGCAAGCTGCCTCTTCACACCCTGTTTCGTATCCTCATACGGAAGCGGCTGCGGAGCGTGTCATGAGCTTACCTATGCATCCTTATTTGACCACGCAAGATCAAGATAAAATCTGTGAGCTGATTACGGTGGTATTGAGTGATGTAGCTGTTGCATGCTAGCCGTTTTTCTGGGACTTTTTGTTTTATCCTTGATTGGCACGGATTGTTATCGACGTTATGCGTTGACGCGTCAAATTTTAGATGTCCCTTCCGACCGTTCTGCACATGATACGCCTATTCCTCGCGGTGGGGGCGTGGTTTTTTTAATTTGTTTTTTATTAGCGATGGTTTATTTCCAATTTGATCAGATTGGATTAGTAGTATCTGCGTTTGGTGTGGCTTTGATTGGGTATTTTGATGACAAATATACCTTAACTGCAGGTAAAAAATTATTGGCTCATTTGTTGTGCAGCGCTGGCGCAGTGTTGGCGATGGGTGGGATGCCTGATTTGTACATCGGCCCTTGGCTATGTCACTTTAACGTTTGGACATCGATGGTGGCGGTGATCTATTTGGTTTGGATGCTGAATTTGTATAATTTCATGGATGGGATTAATGGGATAGCGGGGTTTGAGGCTATTTGTGTGAGCTTCGGTATGGTGATGTTGTATGCGGCACTTGGCGTGCCTGGCGCCATGGTGATGCCTTTGGTGCTGATTGCCTGTGTGGGCGGATTTTTGGTATGGAACTTTCCCAAAGCAAAAATCTTTATGGGCGATGCCGGCAGTGGGTTTTTGGGATTTTTATTTGGGATTTGGTCTTTGCAGTCGGCTCACATCTATCCCCAATTATTTTGGTCATGGTTGATTTTATTAGGGGTGTTTGTCGTGGATACTACGGTAACCTTAGCGTGGCGGATGGTACGTAAAGAACCGTTGCATCTTGCCCATGCTATGCATGCTTATCAACATGCATTCCGTCGTTATCAATCGCATCGTTTTGTTACCCTAGCCGTGGTTATTGTCAATTTGCTATGGCTTTGGCCCATTGCTGTCTTAGTTGGTTTGGATTACTTCCAAGGCTATCAGGGATTAGTCATTGCTTATCTACCGTTGATTATCACTGCGTGGATTTTAAAAGCGGGTCGGCCATCATAATAGACTGTGAAGACAGATACTTAATGTTCTCTTAATAATTCATCTGTAAAATGATGGCGAAGGATATTAATTTAGGGACAAATAGGATTATATCCACGCACTATGTTCAGTGGTTACTCATGAGGGAGATGTATTATGTTAATTTTAACAAGACGAATTGGTGAAACACTTATTATTGGCGATGACGTCAATATTACAGTTTTAGGTGTCAAAGGCAATCAAGTGCGCTTGGGTATCAATGCACCCAAAGACGTGTCTGTACACCGTGAAGAAATTTATCTACGTATTCAACAAGAAAAGGATGATACAGACGTTGATGTTGTTGAAGTAGAAGAAGTCGTATAATTTTTTTTAGTACGAGCTCGGTGGCGCGTAGCGCTGACTGGGCTTTAGTACGTACTGTATTTGTAAGAAGACGCTTCGTTGCTAAGTGCGAGCGCAAGTTGCAACAATACTAGTCTCACCACAATTTAAGACCTTAGTTTTCTGATGTTCGTCGATGACCATCAATTCTCCATTGATAGTCACACCAGATGCAATGCCACGGACGCATACACCAGCTTGCAACACTTCTATAGCGTTTCCTTCTAACAGATCCCATTGTTTCCACTGTTTTAAAAATGGTTCAAAACCAACATGCATAAACTGCTGGATATGTTGATCAATCTGAGCAATCATTTGCGCAATGATGGCATTACGGTCAAAAGTCTGTCCGGTGATGTCGTAGAGGGAACACCAGGGTTTGTTTTGGGTATGGGTTTTAGAGAGGTCGCTGTTGATATTGAGGCCAATACCAATCACTACTGCGAAATAACCCTCCCTGGTCGGTGTTGATTCGATCAAAATGCCAGATAATTTTTTACCTTGCCGCCATAAATCATTCGGCCATTTGATGCCGATACCTTTTGCGACATCAAAATTTTCCAAAGTACGCATCATCGCAATGCTGATCAAGAGACTCAAGGCGGATAAGGTTGAAATATCTGGCCCTAAAAAATAGCGTAGCGAGCAATAAATATTTTCTCCTGTTGGTGAAAACCATTCGCGTTGAAATCGTCCCCGCCCCTGAGTTTGGGTTTCTGCACAACAGATGTCTAGAGCAGCGCTTCTTGGTAGGTCTTTCAGATAGCGATTGGTGGAATCTACATTGCTTAAAATGTGTGTATTCAAGGGTTTCTGAAACCCAATTTTTTGTAAATGTTGTCGAATAAGCATTTCACTCAAGGGAGACATGAGGATCCTTGGCAAGGGTGCGATAGCGAATCGATTGAATGTCTGGGTGCGCGCATAATGCAGCACAGCAGGCTGCTTCGGGCATGAAACTGTGTATCTGCCAAGTGCAGGCATGCTTGGGATCATTAATCAAGGCGTGCGTCGGGGGTAACACGGGCACCGTAAAGCTTTGCGTGGGGTAGGACAATCCCATGCCACAAGCTTTGATAAAGGCTTCTTTTTGCGCCCAGACATGAAAAAAAGACAAGGGGCGTATGCGTGTGGGTACTTGAGAAAATGCAGTGATTTCCTGTGGTGAAAACATTGTATTTGCCATACCTGCTAAGGGTCGGGCGGAAAAATGTTCTAAATCAATGCCCATCGGTTGCGTTTGGCCAATAGCCAACAGCGCGAGTTCTTGCGAATGACTTAAATTAAATTGTAAGTCTGTTTGCTCGGCAACACTGGGTTTGCCGTAGTCATTGGTGGTGAATTTGATGGATTTAGGATCAACCTGTAGATAACGACCAAGAATGAGGCGTAATAGAGCTCGTGCAACTGTAAAGCGACGTCGATGGCGATCGAAGTGATAGCGTGAAGCACGCTTGTATTCTTCTTCGTTTAATAAGGTGTTTGCCTCGTCCCAGAGCATGGAGAGGGGGTATTGCCAAATATCAATGCGTTGGGGTGTGAGCTTAAAATCTTGGGGTGGGATGGGCTGAAAGGGTATGGGATCAAGCATCTAGAACGCATAGCAATTTTTGATTTATTGGGCCAATTATGCTACTTTTTAGCGCTACGTACAACATTGGTGACTAGATGAGCCTGCAATTTTTAGATTATGAACAACCTATAGAAGAATTAAACCAAAAAATTGAAGCATTGCGCATGGTGAGTGGCGATTCACAAGTCAATTTGAGCGAAGAAATTGCTAAACTGCAAGAAAAATCGGTCGAATTGATGGAGAATATTTTTTCGGACTTAGAGCCTTGGCAAATTGCCCAAATGGCACGGCATCCGTTGCGTCCTCAAACCACCGATTATATTGACGCGATGTTTAGTGATTTTGATGAATTACATGGTGATCGCCATAATTCGTCCGCGCCTGCGATTATTGGAGGGATAGCGCGTTTAAACGATGAGCCTGTGATGATCATAGGGCATCAAAAAGGCAAGCGTACCAAAGAAAAAGTGTATCGTAATTTCGGGATGGCGCGTCCTGAAGAGTATCGAAAAGCTTTGCGTTTGATGAAATTGGCAGAAAAATTTAAATTGCCTATCATCACATTTATTGATACAGCCGGTGCTTATCCTGGCATAGGTGCTGAAGAGCGCAATCAATCTGAAGCGATTGCCCGTAATTTACAAGAAATGGCGACGCTGGAAACACCTATCATTTGTGTGGTGACAGGAGAAGCGGGTTCTGGAGGTGCGTTGGCCATTGGCGTGGGTGATCGCGTGATCATGTTGCAATACGCAATTTACTCTGTGATTTCCCCAGAAGGGTGTGCCTCTATTTTGTGGAAAGATCCGGCTAAAGCTGCAGATGCTGCACGTGCTATGGGTATCACAGCAAATCAAATTTTGGATAATGAGTTAATTGATTTGGTATTGCCTGAACCATTAGGTGGTGCGCATCGTGATTTTCCTAAGATGGCTGGGACTGTGAAAGAAACATTGGTCGATGAATTGACACAGCTCAAAGCATTGCCCGTGGAGGAATTATTGCAACGCCGTTACAATAAATGGATGGCGATGGGGGCTTGTGAGTAGATTGCTGACCCAGCAATGGCAAGAGCGTTTGCAAGACTTTGATCATCTGTATGTCGGTTATAGCGGTGGACTTGATTCTACGGTACTTTTGACCCTTTTGGCTGCTTGTCCCTTATTGCAGGCTAAAATCACAGCTGTTCATGTGCATCATGGCTTGAGTGCGCATGCAGATGATTGGTTAGCACATTGTGAAGACTATACACGTCGTCTCAATGTCGCATTTGTGGCTGAACGGGTGATGATTGCTTCAACTGCGAATCTCGAAGAACGTGCTCGCCAGGCGCGCTACCAAGTATTTACAAATTTACTTCAAGAAAACACTGCTTTGGTGTTGGCGCATCATCAAGAAGATCAGGCCGAAACCGTCTTGTTGAATATATTGCGGGGTGCGGGTGTGGATGGGCTCAGTGCCATGCCAGAGCAACGTGAGTGTGGTCAAGGAGTTTTGTTTCGTCCGTTATTACATTGTGCTAGAGCCTTATTACAGTCTTATGCTGATTTGGAAAGTTTGGTGTGGATTGAAGATGAAATGAATGCATCTCGGGATTGGTCGCGGACTTATTTGCGTCATGAAGTGATGCCCTTATTGCGAGCAACGTGGCCAGATGCAACTGCGCGTATCGCAGCGACAGCACAGCATTGTCAGCAAGCAAAAAGAAATTTGGAAGTGTTGGCTGCCCATGATTTACCGCATATTCAAGAGAGGACCCTCCACTATACTCCAGCTTTGTTGGCGGATCATGATCGTTTTTCTAATGTCTTACGGCTTTGGTTGAAAACCCATCTTGGTCAAGTGCCTTCTGCAGATCACCTTCAGCACATTATCAATAACGTCATTATGGCGAAAGAAGATGCGACGCCTTGTTTTCGCTTTGAGCGATTTAGCCTGTATCGCTATCGACAGACGCTATATCTTGAAGAAAAAAATGCAGAGATAGCCGAGTCCTATTTATGGAAAACATTTCCTGAACCACTATCCTGGTCAGAGCATATCATGATACAGGCAACGCCTGATCAAGAAGGTATTTTGATCCCTAAGCATGCTCGAATTGAGCTGAGATGCCGTCAAGGTGGTGAGCGATTTCGTTGGCATGGGCAGACCAAAACAGTGAAAGCCTTGATGCAAGATTGGAGAATTCCGCCTTGGCAACGCCAGAATATTCCTTTGCTCTATGTCAATGATGTTTTGATCTCTATTGTTGGATACGCAATATCAGATTTTTGCTTGTCTGGAGAGGTAGGAGAGCGTTACACTATCAAGCTCACATCTAAAGAGCCGTTATTTCGAGCGTCATGATTCAACCTTTGATCAATATTAGCCGAAAACAGGCCATTTGGTTTGCCATATTTTTGGTGTCCTATGAATTTTTGATTTATATTGCCAATGATATGATTATGCCGGGCATGCTGGCTGTTGTGCACGACTTTCATGCGCCCGAGTCTAAAGTAGCGTCTTCATTAACGGCGTATGTATTAGGTGGTGCCAGCTTACAATTAATTTTAGGCCCGCTTTCAGATCGATATGGTCGCCGTCCATTGATGCTAATCGGGAGTGGGTTGTTTGTCGTTTTCACATTATTATTGCCGTGGACGCAAAATATCCATCAATTTTTGGCAGGCCGTTTTATTCAAGGCATGGGGTTGTGTTATCTCAATGTGGTTGGATATGCCTTGTTACAAGAAATATTTTCTGACGAAGATGCCATTCGTTTGATTACCATCATGGCAAATATTGCTATTTTAGCGCCGTTGATAGGCCCTTTGCTGGGTTCAGTATTTTTGCAGTATGGCAATTGGCACGATTTGTTTTACATGTCAGGAGGCCTGGCAGCAATTGTGTTTTGTGGCTTATGGCGTTTTATGCCGGAATCAGTCGGGCAAATGAAACGAGATGGTCAAAAAATTAAGCGCTCAACCATGACAGTGTCAGCGATTTTAGATAATTACAAAACCTTGTTGCGACATAAGGTGTTTGTATTTGGTACAGTGGCTTACGGATTACTGGGTGTGATATGTATTGTTTGGATAGCACTGTCACCCGTCATGTTGGTCAGTCAAGCCAAACTGTCTTTGATCATGTATGGCGTATGGCAAATCCCAGTATTTGGTGCTTTTGTTATGGGTAATATGTTGTTGTCTTATTTGGCGTACCGTTATTCTGTGATGCGATTGTCTTTGGTCGGCAGTGGTATCGTTTTTTTAAGTTTAATGTTGATGTGGTTATTACCCATGTTAAAAGGGGCTGCGCCTATTTGGTTGATGCCAGGTTTGATTTGCTATTGTTTTGGATATGGCTTTGCCGTAACTGCATTGAACCGTTTTATTTTATTTGTCACGCAAGTGAGTACCGGGACCACGGCGGCATTGATTAATACGCTCTCTATGGGGTTTCAAGCACTCGGAATCTCAGTGGCCAATGTCCTTTACGTAAAGTCTAACAATCTACATATAGCCCAATATGCTGGAGGCATTGGTATCTGTTATATTATTCTCGTGGTCCTTAGTTTTAGGTATCACCATCGTGAAAAAGCACTCAAATTGGAAAATTTATGACAGCAGGTGTGGATGAAGTAGGACGTGGGCCATTGGCTGGTCCGGTTGTAGCAGCTGCGGTACTTATAGAGGATACGATTCCCGGTGTGATGGATTCAAAATGCTTGACGCCTAAAAAACGCCAGGCTTTGGCGGCACAGATCATCGGTAAAGCACATGCCTATGCGTATGGTCGTGCAGAAGTACACGAAATTGATCAGCTGAATATTCATCATGCGACATTATTGGCAATGCGACGTGCTGTTGAAGCATTGGCTATTGTGCCGACCCATGTGTTGGTGGATGGCATATTCACACCTCAAGTGGGAATGTCTTGCGAGGCCATTGTCAAAGGAGATGGTTTGATTTACCAAATTAGCGCAGCATCTATTTTAGCCAAAGTATGTCGTGATGCAGAAATGGTTGAAATGGATACGCTATATCCTGGGTATGGATTTGCAGCTCATAAGGGATATGGGACGGCGCAACATCAAGCGGCGTTGCGTGAGCTTGGCCCGTGTCCTATTCATCGTAGAAGTTTTGCGCCAATCCAGGCGCTTATAGATCGTTAAACAAAATACGGTGTGTTTTGATCGACATCAAAATACCAAAACTAGCGAGAAACGTTATCATAGCTGTGCCCCCATAACTGACCAAAGGCAGGGGGATGCCGACTACGGGTAAGATACCCATCACCATGCCAATATTTACAAACGCAGATAAAAAGAAGGTTATGATGAGGCCTGCGGCCAATAAGCGTGTGAAGGTGGTTTGTGCAGTCTTGGCGCAGTCTAATCCTCTTAATGTGATTAATACGAAGAGCAGCAGTAACAGCATGCTGCCGACAAATCCAAATTCTTCACCACAAACGGCAAAAATAAAATCTGTGGCGTGTTCGGGTAAGAAATTTAAATGTGATTGACTGCCTTCAAGCCAGCCCTTGCCAAATATACCACCAGAACCAATGGCGATTTTAGATTGAATAATATGATAGCCGCTACCCAGTGGATCGTGCTCTGGATTCAGCAAGGTGTAAATACGTTTTTTTTGATAGTTGTGCATCGTATGCCAAAGCAAAGGTGCTGCTACGGCAATGGATGCCAGGATAGACATAATCACACGTTTCGGAATGCCTGCCATAATAATGACACAGAACCCACTAGCAAGGACCATAATAGCGGTGCCGAGGTCCGGTTGTTTGGCAATCAGAAGCACGGGTATTAAAATCAAAAGTCCAGCCATACAAAAGCTCTTAAATGCAATGGGATACCGACGACCATCTAAATACCATGCGGTCATCATGGGGACAGCCAGCTTCATGATTTCAGAAGGTTGGAAACGCAATAGTCCTAAATCAAGCCAGCGTTGCGCGCCTTTGCCTATTTTACCCATAACCATGACAGCGATTAATAAACTTAGCCCAAAGCCATATAACCAAGGGGTCCACAGTTTATACTTATGAGGTGGAATGAAAGCAAAAATAGTCATTACGCTAATTGCCAACAATAAACGTATTCCTTGTCGCAATACCATGTTTAGATTTTCATTTGAAGCACTGTATAAAATCACCAAGCCAAATGCGATGAGTAGCAATAAGAGCCCAAACAAGGGTAAATCCAGGTAAAAAGCCCGGTCGGTTAAGCGGTACATTGGCTTTAATTTCATTTGGGTCATGGTTGCGCCTTGAATTGGTCTTGTTCTTTGAGATCAAAATAGGTGTCTAACATTCGGCGTGCAATTTGTGGTGCCATCGTATCATGTTCAACAATGACTGCAATGGCAACCTCAGGGTTTTCAACCGGTGCAAATGCGATAAATAATGAATGATCACGCAATTCAAAAGGAACGTTTGCGTACTGGTTTTTTTTCTCATGATTGAGACTGAACACTTGCGCCGTTCCAGTTTTGGCGGCGACGGAATAAGGGGCGTCACGTCCAAAATGACGGCCAGTACTTTCCTTGTTGGTAATAACAGCATGCATGGCATCTTTGACAATGCCCCAAGATTTTTTGGACTTGAGTCGCAATGGGTATTCTTCAAAGCGGTTGTAGTGTTTGATATGGTTGTGATCTTGGACGGACTGGCGTAATAAATGGGGTCGAAAACGACGACCATCATGACTGAGTGCGGCAGTGGCATTTGCTAATTGTAGCGGGGTGGCCAGCATGAAGCCTTGTCCAATAGAGGTGATCACCGTATCTCCGGGATACCACGGCAGTCCTTTGGTTTGACGCTTCCAATGTGGACTTGGTACGATGCCCGCAGTTTCTTCAAGTAAATCAACATGAGTCAATTGTCCGAAACCAAATTGTGTTAAGGTATCTTCCATGGCATTGATACCTAATTTGCTGCTTAATTGGTAAAAATAAGTATCACAAGACACAGCAATGGCACGCTTAAGATTGATGAAGCCGTGCCCATGGTGTTTCCAGTCACGATAAATATGTTTGACACCTGGCAGGCGATACCAGCCCGGGTCAAAAATATGTTCCTGCGGGTTGGCAACACCTTTATCTAGACCGGCAATAGCAATGAAAGGTTTGATGGCTGATGCGGGGGGATATAAACCACGCACTGCACGATTATACAATGGTCGATCTTGTTCGTTGGATAATAATTTATAATCATCAGAACTGATGCCATTCACGAACAAATTAGGATTAAAACTAGGGGCACTAACCATCGAAAGAATATCACCGTTTGTAGTTGATAGAATGATGATGGCACCGCGTTTGTCCTGTAATGCTTTGTAGCCTGCAGTTTGTAAGCGGGTATCAATGGTAAGGTACAGTTTATTTCCAGAAACAGGGGATTGTTTATTCAGTATGCGTAACGTACGGCCATTGACGTCGGTTTCGCTTTGTTGATAACCTACTTGACCGTGCAATTGTGATTCATAGTATTTTTCTATGCCTGATTTACCGATAAAATTTGTGGCGCGATACTGTGTGGCATCGACTTTACGTAATTCTTCAGGGTTAATTCGTCCCACATATCCCAGCAAATGCGCTGTGATTTCTCCTAATGGGTAAGAGCGCATTAATACTGCTTTGATGTTTACGCCAGGGAATTGATATTGATTGCTGGCAAAGGTGGCGACTTCTTCTTGGCTTAATTTGAGTTTCAAAGGAATGGGCACGTAAGCAGGGTTTTGCCTGCCCGCACGGTAGAAGTTTTTAATATCATCTGCAGTGATAGAAGGGAGGAGTTCTTGTAATTTTCCAATGGTATTGGACATGGATTTGATATGCTCTGGCGTGATTTCTAAGACGTACACTGGGATGTTGTCTGCCAAAACCACACCATTTTTATCATAAATAATGCCGCGTGATGGCGCAATCGGTAGAATGCTCATTTGATTTTTTAAGGATAAAGTGGCAAAGCGTCGATATTGAGAAAATTGTAGATAAGCCAGTCGCAGCGTCAAAGTTAAAGCTAAGATGATGACAAAAGCCACTAAGATATGAAAACGGGATAAGTAGGATTGTAGCTCACGGGGGTTGGTGCGTTGGCTTTGATACCTGTTCATCTTACTACGCTTTGAGTTCCCACAATTCTTCCAAGCGATACAAGGATCGCGGTTCTTCCTGCATGATATGTACCACACAATCACCAAAGTCCACCAAAGCCCAATCGCCGGTTTCAATCCCTGATTGTGTCAAAGGGGGTACGCCCATAGATTTCATTTTAACAACAACAGCATTTGCAATGGCTTTGACATGTCGTGTGGCACGACCACCACAAATAACCATGAAATCAGTGACAGTGGTCTGTTTACTGACATCCATGACGACAATGTCCTTGGCTTGAATTTCTTCTAAAGCTTGAACCAAAACAGGCAATTGGGGGAATGAACCAGACATAATCATCATCTACGTATTTTTAAAGGCGAATCATAACATATATGGGGGGGGATGACAATGAACCGGTACCGCCCAAACAGAATAAAAAATGGACGTTTATGCGCCACATATTCCCCATCATTCCCGCTTGCACGGGGTTGGTATAGATCGTTATTTTGATTAATTTGTATTGTAATTACATATATTGTTGAAATGTAGTGCTGTCAGGGGCAGTGTCTTCGCACGCTGTAACCAACTTATCCAACGCCTCAGCTAATTTGACGGATCCTTGTGGACTAGGGTTGCTAATATTAAGAACCAAACCAATCAGCCCTAGCGTTGCTGCAAGCAATGCGCCGAAATTGAAAAGCGTAAATACTGCAGTAGGCACGATCGCTGCTGTATTCCCCGCCATGAAAGTTAACGGAACCAAAATCATATAAGCCACAAAAAAACATAAATTGATGAGTGTGGGAATGATACCTGCTGCAGGAAACACAAGATATAAGCCAAGTGCCATTGTGAAAGATAGTCCCAATAAACATTTGCTGATGTGGTTAGATGGATTTTCCTTTTTAGCCAGATCAGATAACTGTTTAAGGTCTTCAATTGCATTTTCGTAGGCCGTACGTTTTTCTGAGTCACTGGGGTTTTCCTTGAGATCACGCAATGCTCCCACCAGCCGTCTGCTTTGTTTTGTACATGCTGTATACATATCTAAATCAAAATCAATATAGTGCGTGACCCATTCAGGATGCCAGGCGTTAATGGCTTCAATGGTTTGTAGTGCGCTGTTAAGGTCATCATCTTGCGTGTCTTGTCTACGATCTTGTGTCCCAATGGTCGTATTATATGATTGCCAGAGCCTATAAGGGAGGGTAATGTTTGTGGCCTGCTCGTTTTCTAATAGTGAGTGCTGTAAGGATTGTACTGGTGTTAAAGGCATCTGAATTCCGTGTTAATGTAATAAAATTTTATGTGGTGTATAACAAAAAGTCAAAGCAAAAAATAGATTGATGGCATACTATCGTTAGTATTTGTTTCATGAAGATAGGTGTAAGGATGCAACCCAAACAAAATGGATTGCTTCACAATGTTTGCAAAGACAAGATGTTCCTGCTGCCTTTTTTGCATTACGTTTCTTTGATCTTGCCCTGATTTGATGGACACCCTGTTAAGAGAGTAAAATCTTAAGCAGAGGTGAAGAATGAACAACAATAGTTTAGAACAAAAAGTAATCAGGAATAAATACAGCTCGCAGTTTAAAGATCAAGCCGTAGAGC
>JANSXK010000035.1 GCA_024742995.1 Gammaproteobacteria bacterium | reverse complement strand
TTTGGCGTCGTTGTTTCCAAATGGCACGGTGACCAAAGAAATCGCTGAGCGATTAAATCAGATGAAAACGGCTGGCGGATTGATAGAAGAAGACACTAAGAATTCAGTGGTTGAGGATTTGGTTAAAGATATCTTGAAATCATATGCCCATAATCCTAATGGTCGCTATTGATGGGTGATTTTGGTTTTTAATCGATAATTGGTGTATAATCCTTACCCTATATGTGTTTTTATGGGGATAGTTATAATGATGACATTTGAACAAGCGCTACAAATACTCGGGCTTTCAGGTGAGAAAATCAATGAAAGCGACGCTAAAAAAGCAAGAAATAAGATATTGTTGCAAACGCATCCCGACAAAACGAAGAGCTCCGAAACGCAAGTTGAAAAGACTCGTCAAACTTTGGAGGCATACACATTTTTAGAAAGCATTGAGTTTGATCAAAAAAATGTTAAGGCAGAAGTCCCTACGGATTTTTCTGATGACGCGTCTCAGCATGACGTGCCTCATGCGAGGCATATGGATGCAAACGAAAATCCTTGGCATCGAGCGTTTAAAGTTGATGATAATACGGCAATACAAACGCTTCTAGAAACACATGACGTGAATGCATTAGACGAAACGCAGCAACCCCCTTTATTTTGGGCCGTTTTGTATAAGCGTTTTGATCTTGTGGATTTATTCCTACAAAAGGGCGCTAACCTTTTTACCAGTGCTTTGTTTGTGCTGGCTATAGGCGCAGAGCATGTAGGTTTGATCGAGGCTATCGCAGCAAGTAATGTTAGCGATAATTCATTTTCGTGTGTTCAGCCCTGTCAACTACTTGATGCTTATGATAAGAAAGACGCGTTACGTTTTGCAATTATCAAGGGTAATACTGCACTGATGGGTATTTTGTTTGACCGATTTCAGATGTCTATTGATGAAGATTTATTGCTTATGGCAACACCAGCATCTACGGCAATTACAACAGGTTCTAAGCCAGAAGTGGTACGTTTTCTTGTTGAACGAGGTGCACGCCTCAAAGCATTTCAGCAAAAAAATCTTATAGAGATGGGATATGAGATTCCAGAAATGCTTGCACATGACCGATTTCAGATAAAAAATGATGTAGGCGGTGTGCGTGGTACTCATGAAAGTCCGCGTGAAACAGCGTATAATGCTTTAGCTGCTTATCGTAGGCATTTAAACAGGGATATAAGAGGTATTGTTGGCACAGTTAGTTTTTGGAAGAAAGCCTACACTTATGACAGTCAGCAAGAGAAATTAAAAGCAATTAACACCGCTATTGATAAATTGTTACAGACAGAAGAGATGTCTGATTATTGTACTATTTCTGAGATTGTAAATGAGTTGAAAGAGGCAAATGTGCATGTACATAGTAGTTTATGGGATAGAAGAGCGGTATTAACGGACGATGAGATACAAGAAAAGGCGTACAGAACCAGTGGTTATAAACTCATCGCAACCCTTGAAGCGCTAAGTGGCGTGGCGCCTACCCTTAGTCCGCCTAGTTTTTGTGGGATGAGGTTTTGCTAAATATTACTTAGAACACACCAATTTAAGCAATATTTTCCTTCAAGCCAAATCCTGATAATACGCCTGGAATGAAAGGATTCACTTGGTTTTGGGTTTTGAGTAAATAGCGTCCGGAATTGCCATTAATTTCGAACAAAATTTCTAGATTCGCACTGTTTTGGTCGTCGACCAAGACATTCACTTTTTGTAATAGTCTGAAGAATGCCCAAGGACCTGATTCAGACAGTTTAAATTGTTTGCCTTCAATGGAATGGAGTATCAATAGGGCATTTTGTTGTGGCCAATGAAATTCTGTATAAGAATCATTGGTTTGATTATCCACCAAATCGGTATCACCCAGGGTTAATTGAAATTCAGTCACCACCGGGTCGAGGTTGAGTTTTTGCAAGCTAAATTCAATGGTACTGTCATTTTTTTTATTAGGGAAAAACATGTGGGTGATGACGTTGGCGCGGATTAATTCATAGATCAATTCATCAGCGATAGGGATCATCGCATGATCCAGTTCTTTGCGTTGCCACTGAGGTTTCGACGTGTCTAAAAAGGGTTTGATATACGCTTCGGTAAATTGGTTTAAGGTACCGCGTGGTGCAAAGAAGTGATTAAAATCGGCCATTGCGAGGTCATTTGAGCGCTTGGGATCCAACGGGTAACGATTGGCTATCTGGGTGCGGTACTCTTTAAATACTTGGTCATGCCAACGTTGATTGAGGTATTTACGCGCATCACTGATCACAGTAAACCACATATCATCAGCAATTTGATGCGTCCACGTTGACAGGGGTTCTGGGAATTGTTGCGATTCGGCGTAGAGTTCAGAAATGGGGTTGGCTAATTTATCTCCCTGGAAGCGCGTTTTGGCTAAAGAAAACGCTGTTTTACCTTGATCGGATACCAGTGAGAGGGTTTTGGAGTATTTTCCTAATTCAACCAGGGTCGTGTGCAATTGATTTAAATTAGATTGACTGAGCAAGTTCAAATCGCTGAATTTGCTGGCAATATTACGGTTAAAAATTTGCGCATTTTTCCCGGTTTGCGGGTGCGTGTTTTTTTGAATCAATCGAATCAAATGCGTCATACTGTGCGATTGGATCAAAATTTTAGTTAAGGTATGCACATCTGCATAGTTTTGGGCGTGCAGGGGTTGGGAATTGTGTAGGAAGTGTTCCCACCACGTCACGTAATCAGCTGCATACGCTTCTTGGAGTGTGGGCAGTAGGCTTTGTAAATCGGGGTGATTTAAGATCCAATTGTCAGCCAATAATTGTTGGCTGATGGTAGGTAGTTTCGCCATGACTTGTTGAAAACCCTGCTGCGTGACGTAGGCTGGAATAGTAGTGTTGCTCAGATGAAATCCTTTGATATCAACAGGCAAGGTTTTGGTATCGAATTGGGTTTTTGCCAAAGCGTAATACAAATAATTTGCGGGTAGCGCGTTCAAATAATTACGTGCGTCACTTACGATTTGTTGATTAATAGCAATGGGATGGGCGCTGTCATTTAAAATTTGTTTTAATAAGGAGAGTCTTTTGCTTATTTCTTTGGGATTGGTTTGCCAGTGTTGGGTAAACCACCGCAGCACTTCTTCTTGGTTATAATGCGCGCGATCAGCCAACATCAAATAGATTTTGAGTGCGCGATAACGACTGATTTGCGATTGCGTGGGTTCTTGGATACTTTGTTCAAGTTCTTGCAAAATATTTGGAATAAAATGATGTGCCAACTGAGCCCGAGTGGCACTGTTCAAATTGGTCTTTAAGGTATTGACCATGGGGGCGAGCTTACCAGATGATAGTGTGTCTAAGCTTGTGGTGGCTTGCGCGAGATGATAAATGGCGGCGTCTGCTTGTTCTTTGTCATTAAAACGTTGTGCGACCTGCAATTCACTTTGCACTTGATTGAGGACATGCGATGAGGACATATAGTGATAGCCAATCCAAGAGATCACCAAGAGGCTTGCTGCTGAAATAGAGAGGGCTGTTTGTCGTTGTTTGGGGTTTTTTTGCGGCGCATGGCGCTGGGTTTCTTCTTGAAATGCCAGTAACGCGCCTTCAATAAAATAGGGTCGATAATTATTGGATTGGTGGAATTCATCTTGTACCACCAAGGAAAATTCATGTTGAATTTTCTTATTTAGACGGTCAAGAATGACGCCACCTTGCTCGGCACTGGTAAAATACAAGGCTTGTAAACGAAACAATCTTCCGGAGATGGAGCTGATCAACGGCAAAAGAATGTTACGTAAGCTTGCCATTTGCAAAGGAAACTCACGAATCAGCGTACGCTTGATATTGGAGCGTATGGGATGGACTTTATTGGTGACCTCTTGTCCGAGCTGCCCAACTAATTGTTCAAATTTCGTTTTGAAAAGATCAACGGATTTATGTGGTTGGTTGGCGTCGTAAATCGAAAATCCCATTGGCTTCGCAAGCTCCGATGGATGCTCTGATTGGAAAAAATCACAAAACCCTGCGACCAAATCTAATTTGCTCAATACGATGGCTGTGTCAAGAGGGTAATTCAAGCAGCGACCAAAGCGTTCTAAGAGTTTGGCGTTGGCTTTGATGATGCTTTTGAGCTCGCCATGTTTGGCTACCAATAATTCATTGATATCAACACATAGCATGATGCCGGTGATTTTTATCAAGCGATGGGCACTATTTAATTGCTTTAATGTTTGCGCCATCAGATCTTCGCTTTGATTGAGCCAAGATTCGCCAAGCTCAACAATGACACCGAGTTGGTTAAAATATATATGTGCCCCTTCGGCATCAATCGGATGCTCATCAAAGTTTCCTTGACGCATTAGGGTGGATTTACCCTGATTGCTACGGCCCGTCAAAATCAACAAGGATACTGGGTGTGACTGTGGTTTTAATTGAGTGAAAATTTGTTTTAATGCGTCACATAAGATGGTGAGTGAAGTCTTCATTAGAATCCTGTGCTGGTTGGTGCGGTAACCTCTTGAAGGAGATGTTTGGCTTGATGATTGAGTAATTGTTGGGAGCCTGCATACAAAGCAACGATCAGTGACAGCGAGAGGACTATAGCGCCGATCAGGGGTCTGTGATTTTTCGGAGTATGGTTGTGTTGCACAGGTTCTTTGAACAATAATTGGGGTTGATGTACACGATGGCTTTGAATGAGCTTATGTAAGTCTTCAATCAAATTTTCTAATATTTGGCGGCCGTCGGCGCGCCTATGATGCTCGCCCTCAAATCCTGCAATTAGACAATAATAGGCAAGCTCTACCAAATCCAGGAAATGATGACCACATTCTTTGAGATGTTTGACGATAATAAAAAACTGCGTTTCAGGTCCTGTATCCTGGGCATTACTAGGGGTGAAGGCTTTAAACTCTGAGACCTGGCCGTACAAACGCACATAATTTTTACCTAGCAATTCATCGATGGTGGCACTTAAGAGATAATGGCCGATGGCAATGGTATCTTCGGTGTATTGTTGATGAATCAAGCGACTATGAAAGGCAAACAATTCGTGCTCGATATTTTCACGGAAATGCTCAATAGAGGGTAACGTTTGGCTGACACACAAGCGTTCTAGCAAAGAGAGCAGTGGGCTGGCTGCGGCGACCAAAGGATTACTCGCAGCATTTGAAGAAAATAGTTTCGAACGAAAATAACCCGTGGGTGTTTGAAAGGGTGCTGGCATAGAAAATGGCAGTACCGCTGTAGGTAAATCAGCCGACATCGAAGACACCTCTTAATTTATCTAGGGACACGCCCTAGGAGGTGTGTGCGCCCTATTATTATTGTTGTTGTACTGCCAACCCTTTGAGAATGGTTAAGGCAGTGTATAACTGATAATCTTCATGTAGTAA
Source organism: Gammaproteobacteria bacterium (assembly GCA_024742995.1). Lineage (GTDB taxonomy): Bacteria > Pseudomonadota > Gammaproteobacteria > Legionellales > Legionellaceae. The sequence continues at coordinate 2,470 of JANSXK010000035.1, read as the reverse complement.
ATTGCTTTCGTCAAGCGTTGGTTTATTTGGATTCGTCTTTTGTATGAGATTACCATTATTGAGGTGTCGACTCAATTCTGATTCTGAAAGATTTAGGACAGCTGCTTTTTCCTTTGATTCGGGGACATTGATTTCTTCTACAACGATATCAGGCGAGATACCCTGTGCTTGGATGGACGTCCCGGAAGGGGTGTAATATAAGGCAGTGGTCAATTTGATACCACGTTTTTCATCTAGCGGTAAAACCGTTTGTACTGAGCCTTTACCAAAACTGCGCGTTCCTAAAATAATCGCGCGTTTATTGTCTTTCAATGCCCCAGCTACGATTTCGGAAGCGGAAGCTGAACCATTGTTGATGAGTACAATCATAGGCGCGTTGTTCAAAATATCTTTAGAACTTGCCATGGCAGTGAATTTTGAGCCAGGGAGTCGGCCTTGGGTGTACACAATCATTTCTTTTTTGCCATTGCGTTCTTTGTTGAGAAATGAGCCGGAAATTTGAATGGCCGAATCTAACAAGCCGCCAGGATTATTACGTAAATCTAAAATCAAACCGCCAAGGTTACCGCCGGCTTTTTCTTTCAAAGAGGCAATTGCTCTGAGCATTTCTTTGTCTGTCATGGCTTGGAATTGTGTGAGGCGTACATAGCCATATTTTTTATCCAAAAGTCGTTGCTTGACGCTTTTGATTTCAATTTTTTCGCGTACGATATTAAAAACCAGTGGTTTTTTATTACCTTTGCGGATGACCGTAAGTTTGATTTCACTACCAGGTTTGCCACGCATCATATTGACTGCGTCTCTCAATTCCAAACCTTGAATATAATGTTTGTCAATTTTGACGATATAGTCGCCAGCCTTGATGCCAGCTTTGAATGCAGGTGTATCGACCAAAGGTGTGATGACTTTGATGACGCCTTCTTCGAGGGTGACTTCGATGCCGAGGCCGCCAAATTCACCATTAGTGAGGGATTGTAATTCTTTAAAATCATTTTCATCTAAATAGGTGGAATGAGGATCTAAGCCAGCCAACATGCCGCGGATGGCATTGTCGAACAGGACTTTATCATCCGTTTCTTTAACGTAATATTTTTTAATCAAACTGATAGCATTTGAAAAACGTTGCACGTCTTCAAGCGGGATTTGCTGATCGGCAGCATCTTCTTCACTCAGATCACGACTCGGAATCGCATGAAGTGATAAAGACATTGATAACGCCAAAGTGCCTAGGATAACGGGAATCCCTCTGTGTTTCTGCAACATCCACCACTCCTTTGAATACGCTCTACTATTCAGTATAGCTCAATCTTGAGAACATACTAAAAAATAAGCACAGGGGGTGCCTGTGCTTATGGTGGATTGAAGTGTCCTGGACTGATTATTTATGGGATCGCAGTGTATCCGTTTGCTCCTGCTACATAGTTTAGGTACAAGCTTTGACTATCATCTTGACGAAGGAAGTCTAACAATAAACCATTGGCAGGTAATTGATTTTCCTTTGTTGCCGTTTGATATGAAGCATATGCTGCGGCTTTTGAAGGTTCGGTTTTTGGAACGACTTCTGGTGCCGGTGTTAATAAATCCACTTGTGGCGCTTGGCTTTGAAGTTCTGCAATACGCAACTTCTTGACTTCTTCCTTTCTGTTATTAATGAAGGCAATGATAAGTGTGACTGCTTCTGCTGAGAGCTCGGCTGTTTGCATCAATTTTAAAGCGTCATCAAAGAGTTGTTCAATTTTGAATGTTTCCATGTCAACAACGTTAAGAGATGTTCTCATAGCAGCGTATATTTTCAAGATCTCTGCGAATCTTTCAAGTTTTGAATCGTTTTCAACTGTGACCTCATCCATAGGAATCAAATCTGTGACGGTTGCTCCTGTCGGTTGGTCTGCTAAATAGTTATCCTGAGAAAACAACTCTGAGATAGTTGAGCTTGTCGGTTGGGTTTTTAAAAATGTTCGTAGCTCATTACCTAGATCACTACTGTTAGAATTTCCGCTCAGATAATTGAAGCCTATGTCTAGATATAGAGACGCACTTTGACTGTTTTTGTCGTATCTATCAAATATGGTTAATAAATATTGTAAACGAAGTAATTGTATGGTGAGCAACGTTGGTTGTTGCATTGATGATAATGGTTTTTTAAGAATTGGTTCATCTGTATATTGCATGATATAATCTCCGTTAGTCTAAATAAATACATTAAGACCCATATAGTATCACAATGATCAATTATTAGTCAATAAAATAATCGTAATAATATAAATTTCAATGCTTGCATTCTGGGACCCACTTCTACGCCTTGCTTTTCTCAACGCTTACTTCCTGCGGACAAGCCCTGAGCGATCCCCAGAAAATTTACTCATATGCCGTAGTCTCCAGTTGTACTGCGGCACTGAGGTGTAAAAGTAACTTTAGTGTTTTTTCAAGTTGCCTTTTACCGATTCTCATCCCTGCTTTTAGTGCTTCT
>JANSXK010000050.1 GCA_024742995.1 Gammaproteobacteria bacterium | reverse complement strand
TATCAACTAATGAAATCGAGCACAAAGAGCGCTGAAGGGTTGCGCGAGCAACCTGGAGAAGCGAACTCAGAGCGCATGGTGGATGCCTAGGCTCTCAGAGGCGACGAAGGACGTGGTAAGCTGCGAAAAGCTACGGGGAGGTGCAAACAACCTTTGATCCGTAGATGTCCGAATGGGAAAACCTGCTATAGTGAAGCTATAGCGTGCAAACGCGAACCCGGGGAACTGAAACATCTAAGTACCCGGAGGAAAAGAAATCAACCGAGATTCCCCTAGTAGTGGCGAGCGAACGGGGACTAGCCCTAAAGCGGTTGTAAGTATAACGGAAGCTGCCTGGAAAGCAGCGCCAAAGAGGGTGACAGCCCCGTACGATGAATGCTTATAATTGTTATTTCGAGTAAGGCGGGACACGTGAAATCCTGTCCGAAGATGGGGGGACCATCCTCCAAGGCTAAATACTCCTGAGAGACCGATAGTGAACCAGTACCGTGAGGGAAAGGTGAAAAGAACCGCAAGAAGCGGAGTGAAAAGAACCTGAAACCGTGCGCTTACAAGCGGTCGGAGTTCCCCGTATGGGGGATGACGGCGTGCCTTTTGCATAATGAGCCTACGAGTTGCTCCTGTCTAGCGAGTATAAGGCCTTCAGGGCCGGATGCGCAGCGAAAGCGAGTCTGAATAGGGCGAGAGCTAGGCGGGGCAGACGCGAAACCGTGTGATCTACCCATGGGCAGGTTGAAGTTGGGATAGTCTCCCAATGGAGGACCGAACCGGTACATGTTGAAAAATGTTCGGATGACCTGTGGGTAGGGGTGAAAGGCCAATCAAACTCGGAGATAGCTCGTACTCCCCGAAATGCATTTAGGTGCAGCGTCAGGAAGAGTATCATGGAGGTAGAGCTACCAATAAGGCTAGGGGGCTTCACCGCCTACCAACCCTTGATGAACTCCGAATGCCATGATACTGCACTGGCAGTGAGGCAGTGGGTGCGAAGGTCCATTGCCGAGAGGGAAAGAACCCAGACCATCAGCTAAGGCCCCCAAGTGTGCGCTAAGTTGAATGAACGAGGTGGGGATGCTATGACAGCTAGGATGTTGGCTTGGAAGCAGCCATTCATTTAAAGAGTGCGTAACAGCTCACTAGTCGAGCGTTCCTGCGCGGAAAATGATCGGGCATCAAGCGTGCCGCCGAAGCTATGGATGCTGAGATCTTCGGATCGTCAGTCTGGTAGGGGAGCATTCTGGTTGCGCTGAAGCAGTGCTGTAAGGCATTGTGGAGCGGCTAGAAAAGAAAATGTAGGCATGAGTAACGATAAACAGAGTGAGAAACTCTGTCGCCGTAAGACTAAGGGTTCCTTGATCGATGTTAATCAGATCAGGGTTAGTCGGGTCCTAAGGGGCAGCCGAAAGGCGAACCTAATGGCAAACAGGTTAATATTCCTGTACCTGCATACACTAAAAAGGGGACGGAGCTGTGGATTGCCCGCGCACTGATGGAATAGTGCGTTAAACCCTTCGGGGGATAGTACAGCAAGCCTGCGAAGGCGAGCTGATAGTAGCAAGAAGCAGCTTCCAAGAAAAGCCGAAGTATGCAGCCCGTACCGTAAACCGACACAGGTAGTCGAGGAGAGTATCCTAAGGCGCTCGAGTGATCCGTGGCTAAGGAACTAGGCAAAATAGCCCCGTAACTTCGGGAGAAGGGGCGCTCCGGTTAACCCCGGAGCCGCAGTGAAGAGGCCCAGGCGACTGTTTAGCAAAAACACAGGACTCTGCGAAGCTGAAAGGCGAAGTATAGGGTCTGACACCTGCCCGGTGCCGGAAGGTTAAGGGAGGCGCTAATCTTCGGAGAAGGCGTTGACTGAAGCCCCGGTAAACGGCGGCCGTAACTATAACGGTCCTAAGGTAGCGAAATTCCTTGTCGGGTAAGTTCCGACCTGCACGAATGGTGTAACGATCTGGGCACTGTCTCAGCCACGAGCTCGGTGAAATTGAAGTATCGGTGAAGATGCCGGTTACCCGCAACGGGACGGAAAGACCCCGTGAACCTTTACTACAACTTCGTATTGTGCTAGGGTATAAAATGTGTAGGATAGGTGGGAGGCTTAGAAGCTGCCGCGCCAGTGGTAGTGGAGCCGTCCTTGAAATACCACCCTTTTTATACTTTGGTCCTAACCCTTCGGGGGACAGTGCGTGGTGGGTAGTTTGACTGGGGTGGTCGCCTCCTAAAGAGTAACGGAGGCTTACAAAGGTACCCTCAGCATGGTTGGTAATCATGCGCAGAGCATATGAGTATAAGGGTGCTTGACTGAGAGAGGGACGCCTCGAACAGGTGCGAAAGCAGGTTCAAGTGATCCGGTGGTCCCTTATGGAAGGGCCATCGCTCAAAGGATAAAAGGTACTCCGGGGATAACAGGCTGATCTCCCCCAAGAGCTCATATCGACGGGGAGGTTTGGCACCTCGATGTCGGCTCGTCACATCCTGGGGCTGGAGAAGGTCCCAAGGGTTGGGCTGTTCGCCCATTAAAGTGGCACGCGAGCTGGGT
>JANSXK010000022.1 GCA_024742995.1 Gammaproteobacteria bacterium | reverse complement strand
GTATGCTTTCGCTGTACCTCCAAATTTCTTCGACATGATCGTCGTAATCGCCGCCGTTAGCGTCGTCTTACCATGATCTACGTGTCCAATCGTTCCCACATTCACGTGGGGCTTATTACGATCAAATTTTTCCTTAGCCATGTCTCTCTACCTCGTTACCTTAATTAATTGTGAATATTATTTATTCTTTTCAATAATTGCTTCTGCAACATTTGAAGGCGCTTCAGAATAATTTTCAAACTCCATTGTATACGTCGCGCGACCTTGAGTTGCGGAACGTAAATCTGTGGAATAACCAAACATTTCTGCCAATGGCACTGCTGCGCGAATGACACGACCCGCCGGCGATTCATCCATACCTTGAAGAATACCGCGACGTCTGCTCAAATCACCCATCACATCACCCATGTAATCTTCAGGAGTGACAACCTCAACTTTCATGACAGGTTCAAGTACAACTGGTTTTGCTTTAAGCGCACCTTGCTTGAAACATTGCGATCCGGCAATTTTAAATGCCATTTCACTGGAATCCACGTCATGGTAGGAACCATCAAACAATGTCACCTTGACATCCACAACGGGGTATCCTGCAATAACACCATTTTGTAATTGTTCTTGCACCCCTTTATCAACGGCTGGGATATATTCTTTAGGTACAGCACCACCCACAATTGCGTTGACAAATTCATAGCCTTCGCCACGTTCGAGAGGTTCGATTTTAAGCCATACATGTCCGTATTGCCCACGACCACCAGATTGACGCACAAATTTGCCTTCTTGCTCAACAGCATCTTTGAGTGCTTCTCGATATGCCACCTGTGGTTTACCCACATTAGCTTCAACCAAAAACTCACGCTTCATCCGGTCAACAATAATCTCTAAGTGCAGTTCGCCCATTCCTTGGATAATTGTTTGGCCAGACTCTTCGTCAGTATGCACTCTGAAAGAAGGATCTTCCTGAGCGAGTTTCCCTAAAGCAATACTCATTTTTTCCTGATCAGCCTTAGTTTTAGGCTCTACAGCAACTGCAATTACTGGATCCGGGAAATCCATGCGTTCCAATGTGATGATCTTATTAGCGTCGCACAAGGTATCTCCAGTCGTTACTGTTTTCAATCCAACAGCGGCCGCAATATCTCCCGCACGCACTTCTTTGATTTCCTCGCGCGAATTGGCATGCATTTGTAGCAAACGACCAATTCTCTCTTTTTTGCCTTTCACTGGGTTATATACAGTGTCGCCACATTTTACGATCCCCGAGTACGCTCTAAAATAAGTTAATGTACCAACGAACGGGTCAGTAGCAATTTTAAACGCTAATGCTGAAAAGGGCTCTTCGTAAGAAGTGCTACGCTGATCCGCCTCACCGTATTCGTCAGTACCTTTCACTGGTGGAATATCACCAGGCGCTGGCAAATAATCAAGCACACCATCTAAAACTGCCTGCACACCTTTATTTTTGAATGCAGAACCACAAAAAACAGGAACAATTTCATTATCTAGTGTCCGCTGTCGTAAGGCTTGTTTAATCTCGGCTTCGGTCAATGCCTCGCCTTCTAAGTATTTGTTCATCAATTCATCTGAGAACTCAGCAGCTGCTTCAACTATCTCTGTGCGTAAAGCTTCGCACTGTGCCAACATATTTTCTGGGATATCCAGATAAGCAAACTTTGTTCCTCTGCTAGCGTCATCCCATTCGATCGCTTTCATTTTGACCAAATCAATCACACCCACAAATGTTTCCTCTGCGCCAATAGGCAACTGGAGAATCACTGGGTTAGAGCCAAGACGTTGTTTGATTTGCTCAACCACACGCAGAAAATTAGCCCCCATGCGGTCCATTTTATTTACGAATACAATACGAGGCACCCCATATCTATCCGCTTGACGCCATACAGTTTCAGATTGAGGTTCTACACCAGACACGGAATCAAACACAACCACTGCACCATCCAACACCCGCAACGAACGCTCAACTTCAATCATGAAGTCAACGTGACCAGGAGTATCGATGATATTGATACGGTGCTTAGGATATTGGCCGTCCATGCCTGACCAATAACAAGTTGTTGCGGCCGAAGTAATGGTGATACCGCGCTCTTGCTCTTGTACCATCCAATCCATTGTGGCAGCGCCGTCATGCACTTCACCAATTTTGTGCGACGTACCAGTATAAAACAACACGCGCTCAGTCGTGGTTGTCTTTCCAGCATCAACGTGTGCAACGATGCCAATATTGCGGTACTGTTCTAAGGGTGTGCTTGACACTTGACTATCCTCTCAATTCTATAAGACTAATTCCATCTGAAATGCGCAAATGGCTGATTTGCTTTTGCCATACGGTGCACTTCTTCACGTTTTTTCACGGATGAGCCTTTGTTTTGCACTGCATCCACCAATTCACCTGCCAATCTCAACATCATGCCTTTTTCCCCACGAGCACGAGCTGATTGCACAAGCCAACGCATGCCCAAGGCAATACTACGATCCAAGCGCACTTCAATCGGTACTTGATACGTTGCACCACCAACACGGCGTGAACGAACTTCCACAGTCGGACGAACGTTATCCAAAGCTTGCTCAAAAAAATCCAATACTGAAGCAGGAGAACCGTTGCCGCCGCCTGATCCGCCTTCACCATCTGCGTCATCAGTTTTTTTGGTTTTGCGCATTTTGTCTTGCAAAATATCCAAAGCGCCATAAATGATTTTTTCTGCCGTTGCTTTTTTACCACTTACCATCAGCACATTGATAAATTTCGCCAATAGTTCACTGTGATGCTTCGGATCAGGCAGAATTTCACGTTTTGGGATTTCTCTTCTTCTTGGCATATCATTATTCCTAGGTTCAGATTATTTCTTGTCTTTCGCGCGCTTCGTACCATATTTCGAGCGACCTTTCTTACGATCGCTGACGCCCGCTGTATCCAAACTACCGCGAACTGTATGATATCGAACCCCTGGCAAATCTTTTACTCGACCACCACGAATCAATACAACAGAGTGCTCTTGCAAATTGTGGCCTTCGCCACCAATGTAAGATGACACTTCATAGCCGTTAGTGAGCCGAACCCGTGCCACTTTCCGCATCGCAGAGTTTGGTTTCTTCGGGGTCGTGGTATATACACGAGTACAAACACCGCGGCGCTGTGGACATGACTCCAGTGCCGGTACGTTGCTTTTTCTTTTTGAATGGACTCGAGGCTTTCTTACAAGCTGGTTTATCGTAGCCATGCCGTATTCACTCCAACTTTATCTGATCGGTTTCATGTATTAAAGAGGGCGAATTCTATATAGTCTCTCAACGCTTGTCAAGAGTGTGTTCGCATTTTCAACCAATGTTCTGCTATCTTGATGTTTCATGCGTGTTACGTCATCCTAAATATAGACGCAGGAGAACTGAATTAATGAAAATTACCTTTTTTAGCACCCAAAAATTTGAAACGCCATTTTTCGATGACATCAACAAAAATCATCAGCATCAAATTTGCTATCTCGACTATCACCTGAATGAAACCACTGTCAGCACGATTTTAGAAGCGGAAGTCGTATGCTGTTTTGTCAATGATATCATTGATCAGCCTGTAATAGATGCCCTCAAAACTAAGGGCGTCAAACTGATCGCACTCAGATCAGCAGGATATAATCATGTTGATTATCAATACGCGCAACAACAAGGCATAAAAGTTTGCCATGTCCCTACTTACTCTCCGCATGCAGTAGCAGAGCACACGATGGCACTCATATTATCTTTAAACCGAAAGATTCCCCGAGCACACAATCGCGTCAAAGAGGGTGACTTTTCCCTGAGTGGACTCATGGGATTTGATTTGTATCAAAAAACTGTAGGTATTATCGGAACTGGAAACATTGGGTTCGTATTCGCACAGATTTTACAAGGCTTTGGCTGCAAAGTACTCGCGTATGATATTGCGCCCAATGATGCTTGCCTTAAATTAGGCGTGAACTATGTAAGCTTAGAAACATTATTAAAGAAGTCACAGATTATCAGTTTACACTGCCCATTGAATGCGCAAACAAAACATATCATTAATAAAGAAACCATTGCGCTTATGCAAACAGGCGTCATGCTCATCAATACTAGTCGTGGTCAATTAATCCACACCAAAAACGCGATTGATGCCTTGAAATCCAAAAAATTAGGCTATCTTGGTATTGATGTGTACGAAGAAGAAGGGCCGTTATTTTTTGATGACCACTCCAGCGACATCATTGACGATGATTTGTTTTGCCGCTTGCAAACGTTTCCTAATGTGCTCATTACCGGACACCAAGGGTTTTTCACCCAAGAAGCCGTGCATAATATTGCGAAAACCACGTTAGAAAATGTCAGTGAATTTGAAAAAACGGGCACGCCTGTATATCCTGTTACCGAACTAGTGCCTCCTAAATAATACCTGATAAGTAAAAAACAGATGATAGACAAAACGTTATTAGAAAACATTTGCACACAGTTTGATCTTGGCAACCTTCAGCACAGTCAACAAATAGTGTCCGGGCTTACAAATAGTGTTTTATATCTTGAAACAACACTGGGAAAATTTGCAATCAAGCTTATTCATGCAACCTCCCAACGCGCAAGGCAAGCGCAAGACTATCAGCAAATTGAGTCGCTTGCATTACAAATGCAGGCTCATGGTGTTCCTACCATCACAGCGATACCAAACCAAACGGGACAAATTGCTGTTACAATGGAACCATACATAGTGCTTGTCTATCCCTGGTGGCCTGGTCAACCTTTATCTGGTCCCATCGGCCCTATTCCTGAGCATTTTGCCATACCCTTAGGTACGATCCTCGCTCGCATGCATCAAGCATCAGACTTGCAAATTGACGCCTTAAGTCCCATTCAATACACGCTATCAACAGCCGATTGGCAATGCGTATTTGATGAAGGCTTGGCTCAAAACGCGCCCTGGGTTGCTGCTCTCCAAACAGATTTCATCCAGCAATTATCTTGGGTAGAACAATGCGCACACGCCTATGACAAATTAAATAAATCACTGATCTATAGTCATGGCGATTTTTGTCCACATAATATTTTATTTCAAAACAATGAGCTAAGAATTATTGATTGGGAATTAGCTGGCTTAATCAACCCATCTATTGAGTTTATGTTAGCAGCAATCATGTGCAGCGGGTTTGCCACGGAAGATCACTTCAACCCGTATATTTTTACCAAGATGCAACGCGCTTATCAAGGTAATGGCTGTACGTTAAATCATCCAGAAAACGCCATCTGGGGCGCCATAGGTAAAGGATGGTTTGCTTGGATCTATTTTAATTTACAACGTTCATTAAATGAGGAGTTAAACAGGGAGGAAAGGACATCTGCTGCTGACAATGCCACCACAGCATTGGGTAGTTTACGACTGCTGATCACAAAAACAGAAATGTTACTCCAACTTTGTCAAAGCATCTATCAAACATGTGCTGAAACGAAAACCCCCACTTTTTTCAACCACAACGATGTCTCAAAACAAGATGCGCTTGAAACCTCTGATGAGGCAAACGCGCAACAAAAAATACATGACACAGCCCTTCAATTACAATCCATTTTCAAACAAATGCCTGATGTAGCCGAACCAAAAACACCACGGCATCAGCATGATATTTATGCTTTTACATAGGAAATAACAATGCTACACTCAAGCCCCCAACAGTATGTTTTTTGAACCGATACGCTTAGCTAGGGTGGTATTTTGTTGTCGGTGTTGTGCAGGGCCAAACTTTTATTGGCAAGCCTGATCTGGCACAGTCGCCTCCCACTTGAATCCCAGGGTTCAAAAACTGCGACTGTTGGGTTTCTTCTTTTTCGAACGCTAGGTTATCCCTAAGACCCTGGCCTAAGAAATAATGATTTCTCAATGGTTTTGAGTGCCTCGGTTACATCCCCCATTTTAGGCCTGCATGTATTACGCCCATCCCAACACTGACCAAGCAACACTGCGATACCAGGATCTGTACCCTCTGGTAACTCTGGACGAATACCCTGTATGACTTTCGCCCCAACTTTCTCGGATGCCACACCTTCAAAAGGTACTTTCCCTGTCAGCACTTCAGAGCCCACGCAAGCAAAAGCGTACACATCTAATTCTTCTGTAAATTCAAAAACATGCATTTCTTCTGTACTTCCAACAGGTGGCCATAATTCAGGTGCTTTCCAACGTGCCGTGCCGGGTGCTCGGCGTCCAACAACCGTGCAAGACTGAGACGCTGATATTTCTTTTGCCGATCCAAAATCACAAAGCTTGGGTGTCTCCCCATTTTTCATCAGGATGTTCAGGCTCTTTAAATCTAGATGAAGCATCCCCAAAAGATGTAAATATGCCAAAGCTTCAGCAACACCACGCATAATATTTACTTGCTCTTGCAATGTCAAAACATGAGCACGCAGCAAAGCATACAAAGATCCATATGCCACGTACTCCATCACAATACTACAATAATTTGGCCCGAAACATATGCCACGAAATTTGACAATATTTTCATGATCCAGTTTTGAAAGACGCGCCGCTTCTTCCTCCAAAGCAGTTAATGTTTTTTCCGATATACGTTCTGGGTTTATTTCCTTAACAGCATACGCGTTACCTTTTTTTGTTCCTATTGCGTAAAAAACAGTTCCCAATCCCCCTCTGCCTAATACCTTACTGCGATCTATCCATAATTTATGTACAGGTATCACGCGCATACCCCTCGCGCTAGTATTCCTTTCTTCTGGTCGCTCCTCTGAGGTATGAAGCGGCAGTTGTGCTGATTTTTGAGAAGAAGGGGGAGGAGGAAGAGACAACGCTTGTGCAACAGGCTCCCTCAACACCGTACTAGGTTCTAGCGCTATACGCTGTATTCTATTTTCTGTGTTTAACACCGGCAACAATTGCAACACGCAGTTTTCATAAAATAAGATTTGATCGTCATATTCCGCAACAAAACTGTACTGAGGCCCTTTGGCCAACATTCGTGCTTCCATCTCGGGTGAAATCTCTGCGAACTTTTCATGGAGTGTTCCAACAAATGTTTCTGTCTCTAACACACTACTGCGGATCGACTTTAAAGCCAGCGCATACGCCTCTGGATACGATAATTGCAATATCCTTTGCACCGAGGTGTCCACTGCATCCATGGTCTCAACCAATCTCAATAATGTGGCATGCTGTGGATGGTGCGAAGTTACCCGTGCCTTGATTGCGCTAGAACTTTGCAAAATATCACGAGTAATATCCACTACTGGCATCAGATGCTCCTAATGATTGTTTTTAAATATCCACGTCCCACAACTTATCCCCACCACCTACGTGCCGCATCTTGTTTCCACTCTCTATGTCCCGCGGTTTGTCCGCGGGACATAGAGGGTAATGGAAATAAAGCACAGCGAATCGGCTAAAAATCGGACACAATCTATCAGGGCTTGGATTTAGAATCAAGTATTTATGACCCTATCACTATGAAAAATATCAAATCGAATGATTAGCCTTTGCATCCCAAAAAACGATATGCTCGGTTTTGATGGTTTGGTTTAAATGCACTAAAATAGGCTCAATTTTATCTTTGCTATCAAAAAACTCAATAACCAAAGGCAGACTAAGCGACAAATCTACCACTGCCGCCGAATGCTCCCCGGAATCGCCAAAACCACTGATCGCGCGAAAAACGCTGACCCCTCTAATATCTGTTTCATGTTTTAGATACTGCATGACTTCATCCAATAGGTGAGATGACTCGGTGATATAAACTCTTACAACCGTCACATCCATGGTGTTCATAATTGCCTCCCACTTAATACCCCAACCCAAGTCAGTAAAATACACAAACTCACATTGGCTAATATATTCATGCTCGCACTTAGCCATGCCCCATTTTCAAATAGATTAAGCGTTTCAATAGAAAACGAGGAAAATGTTGTATAACCACCCAATAGTCCAATCAATACTAGTGATCGCCACGCCTGACCCAATCCATCAAACCGCTCCAGTATGAGCACAAACAATAAACCCATTAAAAAAGAACCAGTCGCATTAACAGCCAATGTCCCATAAGGAAACTGCTTGCCTAAAAGCTGGTAAATACCATTGGAAATGAAATAACGTAAGATACCCCCCAAACCCGCACCGATAAAAATTAACCACACATTCATGAATGCCACCGCCTTCAATGTTCGCTAAAACCCTGTTGTGCTTTACTTATCGCTACATCCATTAAATCATTCTCTCATAGCATCCAAAAGTCAAATCATAGCTATTTTTTTGATCAGCAGGGCGTTCTTTCATCAAAGCATAAGTCCACAACTGGGGATCGAAGGTTGGGAAAAAAACATCTGCTTCAAATACATGGTGGATTTTTGTCAGATAAATCCGTTGCGCTATTGGCAAGAATTGATCGTATATCGAACTACCACCAATCACCATAATTTCAGATACGTCTTGGCAAAAGCTTAACGCTTCTGCAACAGTATGTGCTATTTCCACCCCAGGAATCGTGATCGCTTGCGTGGTTAACACAATCGATCGACGACCGGGCAAAGGTTTACCAATCGACTGAAAAGTGCGATGCCCCATGATCATCGGTTTACCCATGGTTTGTGCTTTGAAAAATGCCAAGTCCGCTGGCAAATGACAAAGCAAATCATTCCCTTTACCAATGCCGCCGCGTTCATCCATGGCTACAATGAGGCTAATCATAATTGCGTCTCTCTTAATTCCGCGGCCAATGCAACTGCTGCCAACAACGAATCAGGGACTGCACGACCAGATCCTGCCAACTCTAATGCCGTGCCGTGATCCACTGAAGTACGGATAAAAGGCAAGCCGCAAGTCACATTCACCGCATGACCAAAACTCGCATATTTGATCACAGGCAATCCTTGATCGTGATACATTGCCACAAAAGCATCACAGTCTTTGCTTGCCAAAAATAACGTATCTGCAGAATACGGCCCTTGAATGTCCATGCCTCGCTGCTGACACAATGCAATCACCGGTTGAATCACAGTCGATTCTTCATGCCCTAAATAGCCATTTTCCCCAGCATGTGGATTTAAGCCTGCCACTTTGATTCTGGGTTTTGTGATTCCAAATTCAGACTGTAAACTGTGATGCAAAATCTCTAAATGGGTCAACAAACTTTCCTGGGTGATATGCGCTGCTACCGATTGCAACGGCAAATGCGTTGTCACCAACGCCACACGCATCTCACCACTCACCAAAAGCATCACCACTGTTTCGGTCTGAGTACAATCTGCAAAATATTCCGTATGTCCGCTAAAAGAAATCCCGGCTTGATTGATTACGGCTTTATGCACTGGCGCTGTCACCAAGGCGCTAGCCAATCCATCAAGACATAATTGTGCACCACAATGCAACAGTTCTAACACATAGCCAGCAGCAGCAGGATTCAAAACACCAGGACGTACTGTCGCTGAGCAGGAAATAGGATACACAGCCAAACGCTTTGTATGGGAAGACAAAGGTGCATCAAATTGATAATCTCTCACCTCAATCTCAAGCTTTAATAAATCAGCCCGTGCCTGTAGTACCTCAGGATCACCCAAAACCACAAGAGGCACGTCATGTCCAGCCAAAGCCAAACATATATCTGGACCAATCCCCGCAGGTTCCCCAGAACTGATCACAAGCGGTTTCATGCAAGTTTCTTATCAAGAATATTCACGTAAGCTTGCGCTCGGACATGCTGTTTCCAATTTTGTACCGTCTCATTAAATTTGCGTTGCTGTAACAACATACGTACTTGCTGGCGTTGATAAGCAGCTGAATCATCCACTTCTTTGCGTGCCAACACTTCAATCAAATGCCAACCATACTGAGACTTCACTGGCTTACTGATGGTGTTTAACGGCAAACTCGCCATCGCATCAGCAAATGGCTTGACCAATTCATCTGCCACAACCCACCCCAGATCACCACCTTTGGCTGCAGAGGCAGCATCTAAAGAGTATTGTTTCGCCATCGCAGCGAAATCTTTGCCGGATTTGAGTTGCTCAAACAAATTATTGACTTGCTTTAAGGCTTCCGCATTGGTCATATTAACATCTTGCTTTAACAAAATATGTCGGACATGGGTTTTAGTAATACGGTGATGTTCTTTATTCTTAGTCATCGATACCAATTTGATCAGCTGCAACCCATTACCTGTACGAATCGGCCCTACCACTTCGCCTATCTGCATTTTCTGTACCGGCTTTGCAAACACAGTCGGTAATTCAGCCAAACGACGACCACCCAAATCACCCCCTTCCAAGGCATATTCATCGCTAGATTCAGCCACAGCCACCAATGTAAAATCTTCTCCTTGTTTGATTTTTTTCAATAATTGTTGCGCTTTGAGCTGTGCTTTTTCAAGTTGCTTGGAGGTAGGCGCCTCTGGCAAAGG
The DNA here is from genome assembly GCA_024742995.1 of Gammaproteobacteria bacterium. Taxonomy (GTDB): domain Bacteria; phylum Pseudomonadota; class Gammaproteobacteria; order Legionellales; family Legionellaceae. The sequence goes on along the minus strand of JANSXK010000022.1, from coordinate 14,695 downwards.
AATCACGACATTTTGGATGTGAAACGATACATTAGATTTATCGCCGTCTACTTCCGTCTTGATATAATCATTGATTTGTTGTGGACTGATTTCAATTTCACGTCCTACCAACCGCTGTTGTAGACGCGCAATCACCATCTCTTTCCGTAAACTCTCTCGATACGTTTCCCATGTCATGCCTTCTTGTGTGATCGCTTGCCGTAATTGGGTCAAACTTAATTTATTGTCCGCAGCAATTCTTGCAATCGTGGCATCCAATTCGGTCGCATCCACTGAAATATCATTGGCTTTGGCCAATTGTAATTGCAAATCCAGCTCAATCAAATGCTGTAACACTTGCTTTCGCAATACATCATCAGCAGGCATGGGCATATTTTTAGCACGCAATTGCTTGCTCAATAATTCCATTTGTGTGTCCACCTCATGTTGGGTGACCACACTATCATTCACTTCAGCCACGACTTGATCTAACGCTTGGACAGATGCGGCCATCGTTACGAGTGACCATAACATTAAAATAAACAATCCCAGCGTACGCATGCACTTACCTCCTAGAAATTATTGATCAGGATTGACACAAATCCTGTTGACGCAATTTAGGTCATTTTTATTCAAAAAACAAGTTTTCCCTATTTAAATAAATTTGGGTAATTAGGAAAATAGGTGCTAATTATCTTCACTGGATTGCTTGTCGCTACTGATCCTAAACCCTTTAATACAATTTGAAAATATATATTATTATTATATTCCGGTGACAAAGAATCTGTGCCTAAGCTTTTGAATGTGCGCCCACCGATCAAACGTGCCGCCCAACAACAAGAATCATACTGCAACCCTAAAAATGCCACCATGTCATATCGCTTAGACACATTATAACTATATACCCCCAAACTACTCCAATGCTCATTCATTGGCCAAGCATACAACCCCGTGATCTGGTTCAACGGGCTGTTTACAATCCTAGATTCCGGCACCTCAATCACATTACCTTTCACCAAATAATCATACTCCAAACCCAGCATTCGATTTGGCGACGGTTGGTAATGGACATTTAAATTAGCATTATTCGTAGCGCGTGTAGCAGGATCCCAAACATAATCTGCGCTAGCCGACCATACACTATTCAGTATATAGGTCGCTTTGCTGGCCACCGGAGACCATAAATAGGTAGGCGATGTATAACCCAAAAATAAAGGGCTATCCGTACACTCACCATTTTGATCGGGCTGATAACATAATTGGACTTTGCGCTCGGAAAAATACCGTAATTGCCCCACCGTCACCTTGGCTTTTTCTCGACCTGAGCTTGGTGACAACCAACGAGACGTTACAGCATATGCCAATTGATTAGCATCGATGATACGGTCAAACCCAGAAAACCGATTGGTGCGAAACAATTGATCACTATTAAAAATCATATACGCTGAATCAAAAGCTGGAAATTGGCTTTGATCTTCGTAAGGCACATTGAGATAAAAAAGCCGCGGCTCTAAAGTTTGCAACATCTTATTCGAAAATAGTTTGACGGTACGCTCAAACGTCAACCCACTGTCCAAATAAAATCTGGGTAAAAGACGATTAAACGATTGTGATTGTGACACGCTCTCACCTACCGGATTAAGGGTGCTCGTAAACAGTGCGTAATGGTTTTCAACCAATTCAACAGAAGGTTTGAAATATCCCCAAGGCGCTGTTTGAGGGAAAGACAAAATGGGGTTAAAGTGATAGCGCGATCCTTGCGGTTTGCTATTATCAAACCCCGTCCCATGAAAATAATCATATTGCCCTAAGATGTTCAAATCCCCATTCAAAGGCAAATCATGGTATTCACCATCTGCTAATAATTGGGGTAAGCGCTCATAAATATTTGCCACTTCTGATTGATTGACAGGATGCAGGGTTTGATAAGCTTGCAACATACCGGCCAACATCCAATGGTCTGTGGTGTAAACCAAAGACCCTCGACGCAGTAATTGGTTTGCACTAGAAACAACTAAATTGGTATTAAAATCCTGCAGATAATAATCATCAGATACTTGTTGAAAATCAATATTCAAATTCAAATTTGGCAAAAGTTGTGTGTTTTCTCGGACAAACACTGACCAACGATTGTTAGAAGTGCCTTGAATTCGCGGATACTGCGCCTCATTTTGAGTGATAAATCGACCAAGCTCCGGATCATGAGGCAGAATCGTACCCCCTATCATACCGGTTGCATGATCCGTTAAAAAGCGTGCCGTACCGCCCAACATCAAACCACGCAACGTATAATAATGTGGGACAAAGGTCGCATCATAATTAGGTGCCAAATTCAAATAATAGGGCCACGCAACATCAAATCCACTGACATTGGTATAACCACCCACCGGGATCAAAAATCCCGATTTGCGTGCAGAACTGGTAGGAAAGCTCAAATACGGTGTATATAAAATAGGTAGTTTTCCCAAACGCAATACCGCGTCACGAGCCACACCGGTATGAGTGTCCTGATCAAACTTAATATCTTTTGCTTGCAAATACCAAGTACGAGATCGGGGCGAACAAGTGGTGTAGGTCACATCATGTAATTGGTAATCCTTATTGGCAAAACGCTTGGCCCAAGCTGCCGTACCCCAGGCCGGCAATATCGCGGAGTGACGGGTAGTATCAAAACGATACATCAGGTTATCGATCTGTCCTGAATTATCTTTAGGATCCAACTCCGCATGTTTTGCAATCAACAATCGTCCCGGTTCCATAAAATGGACATTGGAATCCAATTCGATACGATTGATATGGTGGGTATTGGCATCTCGATAAACTTTAGCCGTGCGGGCGGTCACGATCCGTTGTTCTTGTTGAATCTTCACATGTCCTTCCAACGAAGAACGCCCTGTTGGAGAAAAAGAGGCCTGATCTGCTTTGAGTATGACAGCGTCAGGATCAGCCACCGGCCCCGAGCTTCGGGGATGGAAAGTACCACGACAAAGATTAGGCGCAACCGTCGCTTGCCATCCTAAACAATTAGCAATTTGCGAGCGCGGCAACGGTGTCGTCTCCAACACACACGCTTCGATCCACTCCGAGCTTTCCGACTGCGCTACGACATATTTTGGGCACAGCACAACCCCCATACATATCACGACTAGGAACACCAAGCAGCTTATCGTATAATGTCGTTTATTCTGGATCACCGAAACGCCAACTCTTTCAAGCAAGGGCAGGGAGTATAACATGCAAACTCGTGAAAACGCACTGCACCAATGGCTAAAAACTATTTACACACAGTTTGATTATCATTTAACCCCTTTGACAGGAGATGCAAGCTTTAGGCGTTACTATCGGCTACAACATGAAAACACTTCACGCATAGTGATGGATGCGCCACCGGATAAACTTTCATTGACACCTTTTATGCATATCTGTTCGCTATTATCGACACGGGGTCTGATCACCCCCCAAATTTATGCATCAGATGACACATTGGGTTTTATTTTATTAGAAGATTTCGGCGATGTGTTGTTCCGAGATGTCATTCATCATGACAACCATCAACAACTCTATAAAACAGCCTTGTCGCTACTACACCAAATGCACGCGCCACCGAAACCCACCATCAAACTCGCGCCATTTGATCAAGCCTTCATGCTCCAAGAACTAGCGCTCTTTCATGATTGGTTTTTAACCCGCCATCTGGGTCTCACACTCTCACCTTCAGAGCATCAACTATTGGCCCAAACTTTTCAGACACTAACCGCAGATATTGCCAATCAACCCAATGTTTTGATTCATCGCGACTACCATTCTCGTAATATCATGGTCCTACCCTCCACAGATACCTCATCCCCAAAACTGGGCATCATTGATTTCCAAGATGCCATGCTCGGCCCAATCACTTATGATGTCGTCTCTTTACTCAAAGATTGCTACGTGCAATTGTCATCAGATGAGATCATGTCACAATTACAACAGTTTCATGCACACTCCAAAGTGGCTCAATCCTATCCATTCGATGTTTTTCAAAAAGCCTTTGACTGGTGTGGATTACAACGCCATTTGAAAGTCCTGGGTATTTTTTGTCGCTTGCATCTTCGTGACGGTAAACCACATTATTTGAATGATTTGCCCCGCACGTACGATTATGTGACTCATTGTCTTCGAGGCTATCCAGAGTTTTCTGTATTTTCTGAGTGGTTACAAGACCGTATCGATCCAGTTTTTCAAAGGAAACGATCATGAAAACGGCCATGCTATTAGCGGCAGGACGGGGTGAGCGCCTGAGACCGCTCACAGATCACTATCCTAAAGCGCTGTGCAAATTATATGATAAACCTTTGATTGACCATCATCTGCAACATTTGGCTGCAGCAGGATTTCAACGTGTGATCATTAATCATGCCTATTTGGGGGGGCACATTCGTCGCTTTGTGCAACAAAATGGCAACCATGGATTAGATATCATCTTCTCGCCTGAGCCACCAGGTGGCCTGGAAACAGGCGGCGGTATCGTCAATGTATTAGAAGTATTAGGCCCAAAACCTTTCGTTACCATAAACAGTGATATTTACTGTGATTATGATTTATCCAAACTGAAATTGCCGAAAGAAAGTTTAGCCCATATCGTATTAGTCAATAAACCAAGCTATAGGCAAATTGGAGATTATGGGCTACAAGCCAACGGCTTGGTCACCAACGAAGACAAACAATTTATTTTTTCTGGTATCAATATCTTTCACCCAGATTTTTTTAAACAAGCCGTCCGTGGTCGATACTCGCTCACGCCAATGATGCGTCACTTCACTGATCTCAAACAAATTACTGGAGAAATGTATCCCGGTGTTTGGTTTGATATCGGCACCCCGGAGCAATTAAAACTAGCGAAACACAAGTAACTAAGCTGCTGGGGACGGACCTTCTGGCTCTTCTGGCGGCGCCCAAATAAGTCCGATTTGGATCTTAGGATCAATTTTGTCAATCGTGGTCTGAAACCCAGTGTTTGGATCTTCTAATGATGACTTGAATGTTTCGACCTCAGTACCGGCCAGTTTTTCCCCCAAGTCTCCATTTTTGTTTCTGTGGTAAATAAATCCTTGTTCATCGCTGGCCATATCATGTGACACCAACCAAGAATGAAACATTTTATCAATCACGCCCATCATTTTTTTACCGTCTGGTGTACTTTCATCCACAACCTGATCATTCACGACATAACCACGGTTAATTTGGGCATTCTCATCAACATAATAAGCCATCACAATTTGTGATACCTGCTGATCTGCGCCTAGTTGTTCGTTGATTTCTGCCATACCTTCCATCGCAGGTATATCCATATAATTGAAGGTGTCTTGAGATTTGATTTTGTCAAGATCCGCTTTGCTAGCCGCGCCTCTAAAAGTTTTACTAGAAATTGCTTCTAAAAATTGACTACGTAATTCTGTGACTTTGTTGGTTTCATTCAACGCAGCAGTAATGTCACTATATTCTTCAGTCGCTCTCAAATGTGTGAGCTTGGCATTGAATGTGTTGATGAGAAACCCCATCACCGCTTTACTAGAGCAAGCCAATTTTCTTGCATTATCAACGCAAAGTGCCTGAGGCAGGGTATCACTCAAAGATGCTGTCATACTTGCTCCACTGGTTTACCACGTTCAATATCATCAAATTCAAACTCATCCACTTGAATCGCATCCCAACAAGCTTGCTCAATGTTCAGCAATACTTCTACGTCAGTCGTTTGAATTTGTCCCTCTTCAACGAGCTCTAATAATCTTTCGCGCAAAGACTCTCGCTTACCATGCGATTTTGCTACTGTGCTGCGATATAATTCCGCATGCTCACTAAGTAAATCTAGGGCATGCTCCATTCTGTCTACTGGTTGCTGAGCATCACCACTCAAAAAGACCGATCGTTTCAGCAATGAACGATAGCCATTCGATCGCTGCATCAACTGTGCCAACTCATGACTCGTTTCATCACTAGGATACCGCATCGTTTGTCCAAAAGGAAACAACAACAAACGTAGTATCGTGCCCAAAATGCGTGAAGGAAAATTCTGGCAAAATTCCAACATGGCTTTTTGCGACCAATAAAAACAGTACGTCACTGCCCATATCGCATGTTGGCGATGACTGTCGCTCTCATGATGAGACTCCGCCAAACGTAACGCTGCCGTCGCCATATAAAGATACGACATCCCGTCCGCTAATCTTGCAGACAAACGTTCTTTACGCTTGAACGCACCGCCCAAAAAAATTAAGGCAACATCCGCAAGCCACGCGTACGCATATGTCAATCTTGTCAAACGACGAAAATAAGGCTTCAATAACCCATCTGGGACCGTAACAAATCTTCCACCTGTCCATGCCGAACAGATGGCTTTCCCAAAATTATGCGCAAAATAGTGAATATGTTGCCAAATCACTTGATGAAAAGCAGCATGATCTTCTTGTCGGACTGCTGTTAGCTCTTCCCGAAGATAAGGATGACACGCAATGGAACCTTGTCCAAACACCAATAGATTCCGCGACATGATATTGGCACCTTCAACCGTGATGAAAATTGGAATAGCCGCATAGTACGATGCCAAATAATTTCGAGGCCCCTGCACCACAGCGCGTCCACCATGAATATCCATCGCATCATTGATCATGCTCCGTGCCAATTCAGTCGTGTAATACTTAGTCAATGCAGAAGCAACCGAAGGTTTTTTACCTTCATTCACCGCCGCTAATGTTAATAATCTTGTTGCATTCACCAAATAGTGCCGCCCGGCAATTTCAGCCAATTTTTCTTCCACACCTTCGAATTGACCAATTTCAAGGTGAAACTGACGACGAATGCGGCCAAACGCACCTGACGTCAAATACGCAATTCCGGAAGCACCCGCACTTAATGCAGGCAAAGATATAGAACGACCAATCGACAAGCACTCCACTAACATTTCCCAACCGCGCCCGGCATTCTCTTGCCCACCAATGATTTGCGTGATGGGGACAAAAATGTCTTTGCCACGAATGGTACCGTTCATAAAAGGCTGTTGCAGCGGTAGATGACGATTGCCAATTTCTAATCCTTCCGTATCACGCGCCATCAAAACACAGGTAATACCTTCTGAGCCTTTCTCCCCCAACAAACCATCCGGATCTCTGAGATTAAGTGCTAACCCGATCAAGGTTGCCACGGGGGCCAGCGTGATCCAACGCTTGCTCAAGGTGATGGATAATCCCAGCACCGACTTCCCTTTGACTTTCTGCTTCATCACGATGGCTTCTGATTGAATAGATGTCGCATCACTACCAGCCTGCGGCTCGGTCAAAGCAAAACAGGGAATATCGGTGCCTTCTGCTAAACGAGGTAAATAATGTTTCTTTTGTTCTTCCGTGCCATAATGCACCAATAATTCTCCTGGCCCCAAAGAATTGGGGACCATCACGGTCACCGCACCGACACCGGAACGACTCGAGATTTTCATCACAATATCCGAATGCGCGCGCGCAGAAAAACCCTTACCCCCATACTCTTTAGGAATCACCAATCCTAAAAATCCTTGTTTTTTGATATAGGTCCAAACTGACTGAGGTAAATCATAGTTGTGCTCAATGTCCCATTCATCCATCATCGAGCATAAGGTTTGGGTTTCATTGTCTAAGAAGGATTGTTCTTCCCGAGATAATTCGGTACCGATTTGCGATAATTTATCCCAATCCAGCGTACCACGAAACACATCTTGCTCTATCCACGTATCCCCTGCATTCAAAGCAGTTTCTTCAGTTGGAGATAGTCTAGGTATTGCTTTGGCAGCACGGCGAAACAGCAAAGATGAGATCCGCGCACGTAATCCCTCCAAGCGCAACACCAAAATCGCAGCAATCACCACCACCCATACAACGAGGCCGATCAGCCAAGGCAAGCCAATTACAAAGGTCGCAATAAAAAGATAAAAACCAGAGCCCACTTCCCAGACCATAGGGTTCGATCTTCGGTTTAAAGCAATGAGGGTAAACACCAAATAGAGCAGAAAAAAAACGAGCGTCATGTGAGTCCTTTCTTTGAATGATTGCGCTAATGCAGCATCGGATTTCTTGAGTATCAAACAAGATTATCACTGATTATTCATGCGCTCAAGCCTACAAATTGGATAGGGATGATTCTGGTCACTGCAAACAACGTGGTGTCATTCAGATCAATACTTGTTATAGCAAAATACTGAACTATAATTCACATGATATGGGCAAATAAAGTGGAGAAATAACCATGGCTAAAACACCACCCAAAAAAACGGGAACTAACGCAGAAAAAAGTGCTGTACAAGGACTCAAGGAAAAAGCATTTTCCAAATACCAAAAAGCTACAGAACTTCCCTTCGGAGCCAGAACTGCAATCAAAGCTGCAAAAACAACGCCTGGTGCAATAGTAGGAAGTGCTGTGGCAAATGCAAGTGGTTTTCCGGCCACGCCCGCACAGGTAAAAATGGGCGCAACAGCAGCAGACAAAGCATTGGATGTTAAAGAAAAGGTGGATAAAAATATCGCGGATAACATCAAATCGACTGCCACCAAACCCAAACCATAATACCCTATGGGTGATCTGGAGATTGAGACGCATCAATTTGAGGTAATGTGTCTAAATCCCATTGTTGCCACTGTTTTAAAATATCGTGGCTTTTCAATTGAAACATCCGATTAGGATTAGATAATTTGGATTCAACTATGCTGAGTAACACCGAAGAAACAAAGCTCTGAGTCGCTAATTCTTTGAGTACCGAACGCATGCCGTCCCACAACTCTTCTGAAAATGCAAATTGCAATTTCGCCTTGGTAACAGCAGCATTGAATTCTGTGACGTAAGTCTTTTTTAAAGCTTCAATATTGGCACCCGGTTTTTGAATTTCCGCATAATATCTATCTCCAATTTCTTTAATTTCAATCGTTAATTGATCAAAAACCGCGTTTTTCTCAGGAAACTCTGCAGATAATGCTGACAAATCTTGCAAATAATCATCATGTCGCTGTTGCAGTAAAGCAATCGGGTTTTCTGCCAATAATGAAACAAAAAGATATCCACTATGTTTGATATCAATATAAACATTTGGAAATGATGCTAGAAATTCTTCCCTGGCCCTCTCCGACAACCCATTCAAGACGCTACTGTAACTATCTTGATAAGTCTTTGTAAGGGATTGGACATCCGCATCAGGCTGGATAATAGCATCAATATACGCCTGACTTAAGCCAAATAATTCTTCACAGCCTTGCTGATCAGATTCAGAAAAATTTAAAGGTCTGCTCAAACGTTGATATTTTTTATGGCCCTGTTCTAACTGTTCTTGTAATCCTGCCCAAAAATCCATTTGATTGTTTTTTAAGCAACGGGCTGCTGCCACACATTCCGCATAACGACGTGGATTCCCACCGTTCTCTGGATGGTGTTTTTGAGACACTTCATCAAAAGCAGCTATAATCTCTGCGTTGAAAACAAATCCTTTCAACCCTAGTATTTTTAAAGATTGTGAATAGTTTAATGCGTCCACATTTTTAGAAAATTGCTTTGCTTCAGGGTCAAGATATTGTGCCCGCTCGGCAATATTGACGTACATATTCTCAATCGCTTTTATCACCGCCATTTTATCCTCAGGCTGGATGGTTGCAAGCGCTGATGACAGTAACCTTCTATAATCACGTTCATAAGCTGTTTCCAAAGAAACCACATCTGCATTCACATCTGCCAAATTTTTCAAGTATGTTTGTCCTAAATCCAACACCATTTGGCTCACATAAGAACCATGTTGCTCCAATTCCGCCTTGGATTGTACCGCTCGTTGATCCAAGGCTGTGCCAAAGTTCGCTAGTAACCTAGTCTGCTGTGTATTCAACCACATCATGGCGACAAATAATGCTTCATATCGTGAATCAGATTCATCACCAAACGATCGATATCGTGCTCTCGCAGCTTCACAAGCCTTTCTAATTTCACCACGCCAAGGCGTGCCCCGTAATTGCAAAAGATCCAGCGCTTCAGCACGGGTCATTGTTGTTCTGGCTTTAATTTCAGGGATAGGGATAGAATTTACAGATTGGGGAGAAGGATTTGTAGTAGCACCCTCATCAAAATCATCTTGAGGAATAGCACCATACTCGCTTCCATTATGAGAACGCTTTTTTCCAGAAAGTAACCCTTTTTTTTCTGTTACTGGTTCATCATCATCTCTAGTAGGTAATGATGAATATTTATGATTTTCACCTGTAAAAAAATTTCCAAATAGACCTGGCATGATTATAACTCCGACAAAAACACCAATTATTTATAAAAATTATGCTTATAGTATAAATTTAGATCAATAAATGCGTTTTGTCAAAGATGGGATAGGCCCGATCACCCTGAATTTTTGCCAACACTTTGAGCATGATAAGCATCTTGATCAAATTTTGGCATAGTATCCAACTGCCATTGCTGCCAACGGTCTTCGATACTCGCAGAGCCAACCGCATGAAAACGATGAGGGTTTTCTTTTTCTTTTTGTTCTGATACAGAAGATCTAAAACAAAAAGAAAGCACGCAAAAGAATCTGAGAAGGGAAGACAAACAGGCCCAAAGACTAGCGCCACTTTCTGCTGTTTTAGAGGCATCATCTTGCGTACCAAAATCGTTATGTGCCTTATCCACCACTGCTTTAAAACCAGCAGCATAATCAGCGCTCAATTTTTCAATATCCGGGCGCTCTGCTTGCATACCATCCATATAAGTCTTACCCAATGTTTGAATAGCATCATGCACCTCATCCAACGCTTCCTGAAAATCCCCGAATTCTTGTTTCAACTCTAATATCATCTGCAAATAATCGGCATGGACTGCTTGGTAAGCCGCTATCGGATCTACTGCGATCTGCGCCCCTTCCATAGGGGCATACTTTAACTTTCCCTCCTCATCCTGAAGTAACCGCTTGTCCAGATCCACACGAAGGGATTGTGCGCTACGTGTAAATTCCATCTCCAAATCTGAAGGTTCGATGCCACTACTATGTATTGCCTTATAAAGCTTTTTCGTATCTTCGTAGTATTTATCATTCACAACGCTAAGATCTGCGTTAGGCTGCGACACATCAAAAAAATATTTTTCATTTAATGCCTTCAACGCATCTATTTGCTGATTTACTGCTACCACTCCTTTTAGATAGTGCTTCTCGTATTTTTGTTTCCATGCAGCTAATTCAGAATCTAACGAATTTTCTTTCAAAAATGCCGCTTTAAAATTTCCAAGCAGCTGTCCTTGATACTTGTTCAGTGCATTTCTCGCAAGAATGAGTTCGTTTTGTTTTCTTGGATTATTCTCATAACGCTCAGCCTGCGCGGCATATGCGGCTTGAATCTGAGCATGGTAAGGATATTTTCCTAGTCCTAATATAAGCAATGCGTCTGCTACCTTCACGACTCTTTTTTTAGATCGGTCTGGGCCTTTGATCGCTCTTTTACTTTTAGAAGAGGTTAATTCTACGGCAGAGTCTAAATGTTTATCACCCGCAACAGGCGCATTATCTTTTGCTTTAGGAGGAGGCGGTGGTGGCACAGATCGACTTTTTGAGCCATCCTCATTTTTAGGGATCAAAGGATCAGTTTCATTACCACGTTTGTTACCAGTCATCTCCAATTCCTCATCATAGTTCCTAAATATAGTTCCTTAAGGTTTAGTTCAAAACCCCCATTTTGTCAAAAATAAGACCATATATGCCTTGCCAAAACCAGATATTTCAGCGATAATGTCGGAAATTTTTTCTAGCACTTTCACCATGACGATTCGTAAAGTTTTATATCTACCAGATGCCAGATTGCGCAAAGTTTCAGTCGACGTCACTACCTTTGATGATGCATTGCAAACGTTAATCGATGATATGTTTGAAACCATGTACCACACCCGAGGTGTCGGCTTGGCGGCAGCACAAATTGGCATTAATTTACGCTTGTCTGTGATTGACGCCTCACGCGATAAATCGGAACAATTAGTAATCATCAATCCCGAAATCATCGAATCCAAAGGGGAAATGGAATACCAAGAAGGTTGTTTGTCGGTGCCTGGCACCTACGATACCGTCAAACGTGCCGAAACAGTGACCGTACGCGCCTTAGATCGTCATGGCAAATCCTTTGATATCACTGCAGATGGTTTATTAGGTGAATGCCTTCAACATGAAATTGATCACATGGATGGTAAATTGTATATTGACTTACTGTCTCCTTTAAAACGCACAAGAGCACGCCGAAAATTAGATAAATATCTGCGTGAGCAATCCCAAAAATCATGAAGCTTATCTTCGCTGGCACCCCGGAATTTGGCCTGCCTTGTTTGGAAGCGCTGCACGCGAGCCAACATCAAGTCACAGCCATTTATACCCAACCCGATCGCCCCTCCGGCCGTGGCCGCAGCATGCAACCTTCGGCGATAAAAGAATGGGGATTGGCACACCAGCTTCCCATCTATCAACCCGAAAACTTCAAAACCGCGGATGCCATAGCACAATTAGAAGCGCTGGCACCAGATCTCATCGTCGTGATTGCTTACGGTTTAATTTTACCAACCAAAGTACTGGCAATCCCACGTTTTGGTTGTGTGAATGTCCATGCCTCCATTCTACCGCGTTGGCGTGGCGCCTCTCCCATCCAGCAAGCCATTTTAGCAGGAGATCGTGAGACAGGTGTTGCCATCATGCAGATGGATGCTGGCATGGACACTGGCCCTTACTATGCGCTCGAACGCTGCGCCATTACCCCTGATGACACGTCAGCCACATTACATCAGCGCTTGAGTCTATTGGCACCAGAGCCCTTAATACAAACCATTGATGCCATTGCCAAACATCAAGCAACACCAGTCGAACAAACCACCGATCATGTCACCTACGCGCCTAAAATCAAAAAACAAGATGCTGCCATCGACTGGCATCAACCTGCCACTGTGATTGACTGCCAAATTCGTGGTTATTATCCCTGGCCAATTGCCTTCACCCATGTTGCAGACATGACATTTCGCATCCACCATGCCAGTATTGTGGACCAAACCAGCACGCAAGCTCCAGGTACTATTTTAGCAATAGACGCCAATGGCATGTTGGTCAATACCGGACAAGGCGCCATTCTAATCGATCGCATCCAATGCCCTGGTGGGCGTCCCATCTCGATAGCAGATTACCTAAATGCCAAACGCCAAGAATTGTCTGTGGGCACGGTCTTAGCATGACATCCAATGATCGCGCCATTGCGCTTCAACATTTGGTACGTTGTATCGAAACTCAACAACCCTTACAAGCAGTCGAGTCACCTCTGACCAAAGCACTCTGTTTTGGCGTCACCCGCTATTACCCCCGACTAGAATGCATTGCGAGTCATTTGGTCACAAAACACCCCAAAGATCTAACCGTTTGGATCTGTATCCTCATGGGATTGTATCAAATTGATACCATGGATATGCCTGATTATGCTGCCGTTCAAGAAACCGTAGCATTACTCCAAACCGCCAAAAAAGTCTGGGCCAAAGGCTTTGTGAATGCAATTTTGCGTCGCTATTGTCGTGAACGCGCAGCCATTGAAATCATGTTTAAAGATGATCCCGTATTTACGTATGCACATCCGGCATGGTTGATTGAAAAAATTCAACAGGATTGGCCAGAAGATTGGCGATCAATGCTTCAAGCCAATCAAGCACATCCGCCATTCAGTTTGCGTATCAATACCCAGCAAACAAATCGTGATGCCTATCAAGCACGCTTGATCACAGCTGCGATACCGCACCAGCCTCTGGCGCATACCGAAGCTGGGGTGATCTTAGAGCAGGCTTGCAATGTGCAAGATATCCCTGGGTTTATGACTGGTGACGTATCCATTCAAGATGGTGCAGCACAATTGGCTGGCCCTTTATTAGACTTGTCTCCAGGCATGCGCGTCTTAGATGCCTGTTGCGCACCGGGAGGCAAAATAAGCCAAATCCTGGACTTGGTCCCACAATTAGCATCCTGTGTCGGCATCGATATCGATGCCAAACGCATTCAGCGGGTTCGTGACAATTGTGAACGACTCCAAATACACCCTGATTTACAGACCGCAGATGCAGGTCAACCCGAAACCTGGTGGGATGGCGTACCTTTTGACCGCATTTTATTAGACGCGCCTTGCTCTGCGACAGGTATCATTCGACGTCATCCTGACATCAAATTATTACGCCATTTAGAAGATATTCACACGGTAACTGCCATACAAACACATCTTCTCAAAGTACTATGGCCCCTGGTCGCACCGGGGGGCATCTTACTGTATGCCACTTGTTCCATCATGCCAGAAGAAAATGAGAAACAAATTGCGACCTTTCTAGAAAATCACCCTGATGCAACACTCAACGCTGATCCACAATCATGGGGACGAGTTACAGGTCACGGCTGGCAAATTTTACCGGGCGAAGATCAGATGGATGGCTTTTTTTATGCAAAAATTGAGAAAACTGTCGCTCCTTAAGCGCACTACGTCCCGCGGCTTGTCCCTGAGCGATCCCCAGAAAATTTACTCATATGCCGTAGTCTCCAGTTGTACTGCGACACTGAGGTGTAAAAGTAACTTTAGTGTTTTTTCAAGTTGCCTTTTACCGATTCTCATCCCTGCTTTTAGTGCTTCTCTCCCTAGAAATACAAGTGAAAGAATACCCGAGTGTTTTGCTGATTGCGCTTGAAACTCATGAG
>JANSXK010000012.1 GCA_024742995.1 Gammaproteobacteria bacterium | reverse complement strand
CAGGGATGAGAATCGGTAAAAGGCAACTTGAAAAAACACTAAAGTTACTTTTACACCTCAGTGCCGCAGTACAACTGGAGACTACGGCATATGAGTAAATTTTCTGGGGATCGCTCAGGGACAAGCCGCGGGACGTAGGGAACCAAAGCAAACCAGTTATAAGGCCACGGGATATGAAAGATTGTCCAAGCTACAACACTTAAATGACCAATGACGACAAAACCCCTCATGTCCCAGCACTAAACTCCTCAAAAGCCTCTAACGCTTCTGCGGCATACATCAATGATGGCCCGCCTCCCATATAAATAGCCATACTCAAGGTTTCCAATAATTCTTCTCGACTCACACCCAATTTCACCAACGTTTGTGAATGGAATCCAATACACCCAGGGCAATGGTTCGCAACCGCCAATGCGATAGCGATCAATTCTTTGGTTTTGCGATTTAAGGCCCCTTCTTTATTTGCAGCTTGTGACAATGCTGAAAAACCTGCCATAAGTTCAGGCATTTCTTTTCTGATTTTTGCTAATTGCGTATTGAGATCCGCGGTCATTTGGCCAAATTTAGCTGTCATTTTATAATATCCTTATGTGAATTTTTCGAACCTAGAACATGCCCTAACGTTTTATCTATAGAGGCCATTCATACTACGCTCTAGAAAAATCAAACGCCAGACAAGATGCCAAATTATTTTGATCACATGCCAATGCCAACGCACGATCCACCCCTAAGGCAACCCCGCTGCACGCTGGCAACCCATGACTTAATGCATCTAAAAAACGCGGATCAATCTCCGCTTGAGGCTTGCCTTGCGCCGCACGCAGTTGATTGTCTGCTGCAAACCGTGCTGATTGTGACGCTGGATCCGTCAATTCATAAAAACCATTCGCCAATTCAATCCCACGAAAGTACACTTCAAAACGCGCAGCACAACCTTGTTCGATGCGTGCCAATGCTGCTTGTGATACTGGAAAATCATAAATGGCTGTTGGCTGGGGCGCGCTCGCCAAAGCTGGCTCGATGACATGACTCATCAACAAAAACAAATATTGATCAATATCTTGTTCTTCGGGATCTAACACACCGTCTAATCCAAAACGTGTCACAGAGGATTTTAAAGTTTGCCAAGTACTGTTTAAAGGATCAATCTCTGCAATGCGTTGAAAAACATCTTGATAGCGATGCTTTTGTAACGGAGGACAGCCAACAACCGTTTGTAAAAAGGTATCTACCTCCGCCAATAATGTATGATGATCGACATCCAATTGATACCATTCTAATAAAGTAAACTCTGGATTATGCCAACGCCCTAATTCGTCATCCCGAAACACGCGCGCCAATTGGAAAATAGGCCCAGAACCTGCCGCAAGTAAGCGCTTCATATGATATTCTGGAGAAGTTTGTAATGCATAATCCTGGCCACGAAACTGTGCCTGAATATTACTCAGATAAACATCCGTGATGCCAAAGCGTGCCATAATAGGCGTTTCGACTTCTAGATAACCTCGGGCGTCAAAAAACTGCCGTGTCAAAGCCATAAAACGAGCGCGTTGATGCAAGGTATCGAGAGCAGCCGAAGGTTGCCAAAGAGGGGCAGACATTAATAGAACATGCCTAATTCCAAACGCGCCACTTCTGACATACGCTCTTGCGTCCAGGGTGGTTCCCATACCAATTCTACCGTGCAGTCATGCACATCTGCCACTTCATTCACAGATTTCTCGACCATCCCGGGAAAGGTTTGGGCCACAGGACATCCTGGGGAAGTCAATGTCATTTGAATATGCACATGCCGATCTTTATCCACGGTCACATCATAAATCAAACCCAAATCATAAATATTGACCGGGATTTCAGGATCAAAAATCGTCTTCAATTGTGCAATCACCAGATCATGTAACGCAGCTTCTGTAGATTTTTTTTTCAAACCCAACATCTCTTCCTCTCACTCCGTCACAATGGTTTTAGAATCTTGACGCAATGCAGCTTCTAACGTATGCCAAGCCAAAGTCGCACATTTCACCCGTGCAGGAAACGCGCGTACACCTGCCAAAACAGCAAGTTTGTCCAAATCTTTCACGTCAGCCTCTTGTGTCAACATATCATGAAATTTCGAAAACAAGGCATGCGCCGCATCGAGCGTTAATCCTTTCACTGCCTCTGTCATCAAAGATGCAGATGCTTGAGAAATGGCACAACCACAGCCTACAAAACTAACGTCTTGCACGGCATCGTTTTCCAGGTGAACGAATACGGTCAATTTATCACCACACAATGGATTATAGCCATTAGCATGATGGGTAGGATTTGCCATATCATGATGATTTCTAGGGCGTTTGCTGTGATCAACGATCACTTCTTGGTATAACTCACGTAAATCCATCATCCAGCAAACACCTTTTCCACTTTATTTAATACATTCACACATTGATCGATTTCATCAAACGTATTATAAACGGCAAGCGAGAGTCGTGTCGTGGCTGGCACATTATAAAAATCCATCAGCGGCATCGTACAATGGTGCCCCGCACGCACGGCCACACCCTCTGTATCTAAAATCGTCCCTACATCATGGGCATGTACATTCGGATGCAATAACGATACCACTGGAACCTTATCATTCGCCGCTCCAATGATTTGAAATGATGTTCGCTCTTCTAACGCCGTGGTCAAATACGCCAATAATTGTTCTTCATGATGTATCACCGCAGGCATGTCCAACGACCACAAATAATCAATCGCCGCACCCAAACCAATGGCACCAGAAATATTAGGCGTGCCTGCCTCAAATTTATAAGGAATATCTGTGTATTCAGTAGATTCAAAACTCACGTGGTTGATCATATTTCCCCCACCTTGATAGGGTGACATATCATCTAAAAAGGTCTCGCGAGCCCACAACACCCCCACGCCCGTAGGACCATAAACTTTGTGCCCAGAAAAGGCATAAAAATCACAATCTAACGCTTGAACATCCACCGGGAAATGTGGCACGGCCTGTGCGCCGTCAATAAGCACCAATGCCCCCTGTGCATGTGCCATTTCAATCATACGTTTCACAGGATTGATGGTACCAATGGTATTGGAAACATGGGTGATGGCTACAAATTTGGTTTTAGGTGTTAGCTTCTTCGCGAACTCATCTAATAAAATCTCACCTTCTACCGAAATAGGCGCAACTTCCAATTTCGCACCGGTTTGGCCGCAAAGAATTTGCCAAGGCACGATATTAGAATGATGCTCCATCATAGTCACCAAAATTTCTTCGTCAGGCAAAATACGTGGTCTAACAAAACTCTGTGCCACCATATTGATGGCTTCTGTCGTGCCACGAACAAACACACATTCATGCACATGTTCGGCATTCAAAAAATGAGCTGCTTTATCGCGTGCTTGTTCATAAAGTGCCGTTGCACGTACGCTTAAGGTATGCACCCCACGATGTACATTCGAGTTGTCATGGGTATAATAATTCGACACAGCATCGATCACAGCACGCGGTTTTTGTGTTGTCCCCGCATTGTCAAAATAAATCAACGGCTTATTGTTGATTTGCTGATCCAACACTGGAAATTCATGTCGCACCGCAACCAAATCTAATAATCCTGGTTTGTTATGATCCATATTATGACCCCACATGTTGATTCAACATCACATTCATCCAATCTGCCAACGCCTCATGATGCATCGCTCGCAAATTGTCTGCGGTAAATGCCTGAATCAAATAGCGTGTCGCCTCTGCCATATCGATCCCACGACTTGCAAAATAAAATAATGCGTCTGCATCTAATTGTCCAATAGTTGCGCCATGAGTGCATTTCACATCATCTGCCGCAATTTCTAACTGTGGTTTGGTATCAATTTCTGCTTGTTTTGACAATAATAGGTTTTTATTTTGTTGCTCTGCAACGGTCTTTTGCGCATAAGGCGCCACATGCACTTGGCCATTAAATACCCCGCGCGATTTCCCATTTAAAATACCCTTATAATTTTGAATACTGGTGCAGTGTTCCACATCATGATACACCCAAGTGTGGTGATCCACATGTTGTTGATCATTTAGAGCATAAATCCCATTTAACAACCCTTCAGCATAAGATTCAGAAAAACGCAAAGACGTATCCGACCGCGACCAAAGACCACCCACCGTCAAACTATGGCTTTCAACTCGACTGTGTACGGTCAAAGTTGCAGCAACATGCCCTACATGATACGCAGCCTGGCTCTCTCGTTGAATTTTATAATGATTGATCTGCGCTTTAGGCGCTGCATAGAGCTCTGTCACCACATTGGTGTAATAACGCAGATCTACGTCGCCCTGATAATCTTCAATCACGGTGACTGCGGCATCAGCTTCTGCAACAATAACATGACGCAAATAAACTGCTTGATCCGCAGACGTTTGCCGATGCACGATTAAAATTGGCTCAGGCAACACAACATTTTCTGGCAAATGCACAAACAACCCTGATTGTAACATTGCGGTATTTTGGGCATGAAAACCATGGGTGCTTTGCAAGATTTGATTCAAATAAGGGGTGATTTTTTCTGGGCAATGTTGTATGGCTTCAACGATAGGCATCACCAAAACACCCGATGGTAAGGTAGCCCGCAATGCCTCCAGACCCACTAATACCCCATCCACAAATGCTATTTTTTGCCCCCAAGGCACATCAGACTGTTCGCTAATCAACAACGTTTCATCAAAAGCCTTGCTCGATTTGGAGTGCTGAAATTCGTGCTTTAAAAAACCCGTGACTGATGTATACCGCCAATCTTCATCACGCCGCCCAGGAAAGCCCAAACGCCGAAAATCAGCCAATCCTTGTTGCTGTAATGCACGCAACACAGGCTGCTCGGAGCGAAGTTGTTCGGCTTCAAATTGATAATAACTCGACTGAGCCAAACTCTCAGCAGCAACATTCATACTTGCCCCACCTCTTCTAACCAAGCATAACCTTTTTCTTCTAATTCCAACGCCAAGGTTTTGTCACCAGATTTCACAATACGTCCATTGGCCAAAACATGAATAAAGTCAGGTTCGATATACTCTAACAAACGCTGATAATGAGTCACTAAAATAATGGCGCGTTCCGGACTCCGCATGGTATTCACACCGTGCGCTATCACACGCAACGCATCAATATCTAAACCTGAGTCTGTTTCATCCAATACTGCTAATTTTGGCTCCAAAGCCACCATTTGTAAAATTTCATTACGCTTTTTTTCACCGCCAGAAAACCCTTCGTTAAGGCCACGATACAAAAAGCTCTCATCCATTTCTAATAATTCACAGCGCGAACGAATAAATGTCAAAAAGTCCATGGCATCCATCGTTGGCTTGCCCTGGCCTTCACGCACCGCATTCACAGCCGCCTTCAAGAAATTAATATTGGTCACACCGGGCACTTCTACCGGATATTGAAATGACATGAAAATGCCCGCTTTAGCGCGTTCTTCTGGACTCAAGAGCAACAAATCTTGATCAGCATACGTCATTGCCCCCTGTGTCACCGCATAATCAGGATGACCCGCCAACACCTTAGACAAGGTGCTTTTTCCAGAACCATTTGGCCCCATAATGGCATGCACTTCCCCTGGATTGACTTGGAGTGAAATACCTTTCAACACCGATTGCTCTTGCACCGATGCACATAATTCATTGATTGATAACATTAACCTACAGCCCCTTCTAAACTGATGCCTAACAATTTGGTCGCTTCTACAGCAAATTCCATCGGTAATTCTTTGATGACTTGCTTGCAAAACCCATTCACGATCATCGACACAGCGTTTTCGGTGTCAATGCCACGTTGTTGGCAATAAAATAATTGATCCTCGGAAATTTTAGAGGTACTCGCTTCATGCTCGACCTGCGCACTCGGGTGCTTCACTTCAATATAGGGCATGGTATTCGCCGTACAATGCTGTCCCATTAATAACGAATCACATTGCGAATAATTACGCGCATTTTCTGCCGTAGGCGCGATACGCACCAACCCCCGGTAAGCATTGTGCGATTGTCCCGCACTGATGCCTTTAGAAATAATGGTAGAACGGGTGTTTTTTCCCAAATGAATCATTTTGGTGCCCGTATCCGCTTGCTGATGATGATTGGTCACCGCTACCGAATAAAACTCACCGACAGAGTCATCACCTTGCAAAATCACACTGGGATATTTCCAAGTAATCGCTGAGCCGGTTTCAATTTGTGTCCAAGAAATTTTAGAGTTTTTGCCGCGACAAGCCCCCCGTTTGGTCACAAAATTATAAATCCCACCTTTGCCATCTTTATCACCCGGATACCAGTTTTGCACGGTTGAATATTTGATTTTTGCATTGTCTAAAGCAACCAATTCCACCACGGCCGCATGCAATTGATTTTCATCGCGCATCGGTGCCGTGCACCCTTCTAGATACGATACCGAACTGGCCTCATCAGCAATAATCAAGGTCCGCTCAAATTGCCCTGTAGACGCAGCATTGATGCGAAAATAAGTAGATAACTCCATCGGGCAACGCACGCCTTTCGGAATATACACAAATGAACCATCACTAAACACTGCAGAATTCAAGGCGGCATAGAAATTATCACGATACGGCACCACAGAACCCAAATATTTCTTAACGATATCGGGACAGAGATGCACTGCTTCAGACAAAGGGCAAAAAATAATGCCTTCTTCCGCCAGTTTTTCTTTGAACGTTGTGGCAACAGAAACACTATCAAACACCGCATCTACTGCAACAACGCCTGCCAACAATTCTTGTTCGTGCAAAGGAATGCCCAGTTTTTCATAAGTGCGTAATAACTCAGGGTCCACTTCATCCAAACTTTTGGGGCCATCTTCTAGCTTTTTAGGCGCGGAATAGTATGAGATTGCCTGATAATCAATCCTCGGGAAATGAACGCTGGACCAAGTGGGTGGCGTCAAGGTTTGCCAATGGCGAAACGCTTGCAACCGCCATTCTAAAATAAATTCAGGTTCCTTTTTTATCGCAGACAAGCGTCGGATGACAGACTCATCCAAACCTGGCGCAAATGTTTCTACTTCAATATCAGTCACAAAACCATGTTGGTAGTCTTGATCCAATAGCGAATGTACTTGTTCATTTTGTTTAGCCACTAAATTATTACTCCCATTTGGTCAAACGCCCGCGTGAATAACGGTATTTACCGGAAAGATGCACCAAGTAATCGATGTTTTCGATATGAATAGCCTTATCTTTCAATACCAGCAAGGGTTTTCCCAGTTTGTCTTTTTGTATTTTGTCTTCATTGACAGTCAAAATATCTGTCGCATTCACATAAAATGCCACATACGCCTCATTGATCTTCTTTTCTTTGGTTTTAATAATATTCTGCGCATCTTCTTCAGAAGCGTATATAGGTCGCGACACAATTTGACGCTGTAAATTTGCGATGATTTTTTCCCAAGAATTAAGCTGAACCCCTTCTGAAGAATACAGACTGATATAAACAAGTTTGTGGCTAGCAGTCAAATGAGCTCGATGCGCCAAATATTCCGGAGAATCCAATTCCCCTTCCTCAAATTTTGCAATCTTAGCTGCCAAATCATCGCGGACAATACGTAGTTTCTTGCCAATCATCAAGATAAAGCTGCTTTCATCCCAAGATTTAGCAGCCAATGTAGCATCCAAAGCTTCTAGCGCTTGTTTTGCTTTATCAAGATTATCATCAGCCATAGCAGTCAGTACGTCACAGTTAATCCTGCTATTCTACCATTAAATAGTACAAGAGTGATAATAATTAGGAGGATTGTCAAAATATGAATGAAAAAGGTATCCAGCACCAGAAACCATCGATACCTTTTTCACTGTGATAATGGGTGATTCACTTAAAACGGTGTGATTAGGCGCCTCTACCGGGACCACCACTACGAGGTTCCTCTGGTTTGGCTTCCTCAGGAGAAGCTGCAGAGCTTGCTTGCCCACCACTTGGGTTAATAACTTTTGGTTTGTCTGCCAAGAACCCGCCAGAAAATTCACTCATTTTAGGCGTTGTTGCAGCAGCAGGCGCATCCATCTTACCCGTCGGTACACCCGATTGAATACTCACCATTGTTTTTTGAAGGCTACCAAGCGCCTCACTATAATCACCGACCACGGACGCACCTCTATCTGCCATGGTTTTTGCCACGCCGGCAATTTGGTTAACACCGGCAATCGTACCATCTAGGGTAACAGGTGATTTTTCCGCCATGAGAAAATAAACTCCATAAAAAATACTCTATGTTTATAAGCATAGCAGATTTTACCTTAAGAAAACGTTAAGGCCGAAAAATATTTTCAATATTTCACAGTCTGCTTCTTTTATGGCGTCCTTGCGCTGTTTATCTAGGGCTGTTCTCCATACGCCCTAATCATACATCAATTCATCTAGTGGAGTATAATCTTTACTGGGCCCACCTACAATCAATTCGTTCATCACATCCGTCATACACAATAATCGCAGAGAATTAGGCGTAACCTCATCAAATACGACTTCTATGCCCAATAATGCCCCTTCGGCATCATTAAATGTCACGCCAAGACCGTATCCTAAGCATAACGAACACAGTTGATCGGCGCGCCGCGCGAATGCTGGCAACAACCCCTGAGGACCAAATACTTCCTCGTAGGTCACAAAACGGTCATTCAAATAAAATTTGGCATTCATGCGTGTGGCAATCAAAGCCATACCTTTAGAAATATTTTTTTCCATTCGCATCACTCACTCTGAAACCTAACGGCTACATTCCTTGACGCCACCACGGCGTCGCAGTTTTGACCGCGCCTGCAAAAAACAATCGAATCCAACGCAAAAAAACAGGTACAGTAAATCCATAATGCTCTAATATTCCAAAAAAAATCGCGGAAAATATGACGATCATCCCCGTCCACACCCGGATATGCATCAAAAACAAAAAAATGGGGAACGCGGCACGAGCATCCACCATGAAAAATCGTGCGCTACGCGCCGAGTCTCGCCAATGTGCTGATGGAGAAAAATTTTCTGCCATAATTATACCCAATCATCCAATTCGTCTTGCAAGCGCTTTTCTTCTATCAATGCTTCCAAGCGCCTACGAGCATCAACAACCGCGGGCTTCACACCCTTTTTGTCATCTGATGTCGCCTTATTATCCTCTGCAATGATGGCTTTGTCATCCAACAATTCGCTCATTTCATCCTCTTAAAATACTCATATTAAGAAAATCTATACCGTACGCCCTAAATAAGACATAATAATAAACTCATGTCTGTTGTCCGTACTTTTTATAAATAAGGGTATCATGACTATTCATCTCACAAAAACACAAATAAGACAAGAGTGTTTCTCGCATCGTAAAACATTATCTGCGAAATATATCGCAGAAACCTCTGCGCAGATTATCCAACAAATCGTTCAAACACAAGCCTACCAAAATGCCCAGCATATCGCATGGTACTTCCCAGTACGTGGCGAAGTGGATTTATCATCCCTGTGGCAAGCTGCCTTAGATGCCAATAAAGCATGCTATTTCCCCAGTATTCAAGCGGATCAAACGCTGCTTTTTTTGCCCTATGATAAAAAAACACCATGGTTGTCTAATAAATATGGGATTTCAGAGCCAAACACCCCCCCTAGCACCGCAAAAGCGCCGCAGAAAATTGACCTGATATTCGTACCATTGGTCGCTTTTGATACCCAATGCATGCGCTTAGGGATGGGCAAAGGCTATTATGACAAAGCACTACAAGATTGTACCCATCCGATTCGCATGGGTGTCGCCTACGACTGGCAGAAATACCCCGCATTACCAACCGATCCTTGGGATATTCAACTGCACCAAATCATCACTGAAAAAAAAAGGTATACCCCTGCTACTTGAAAACAAGCGTACAAAGGGTATATATTCTACTCCCCAATCATGGAAATCGACTCCAGCAATAGGAACATGTAATGTTACTACCCAAACAACTTGAAGATCTTGCCAAAAAGCTGTTTTCTACCCTGCCTCAAAGCGTTCAAATACTGGAAGAGGACACCAAACAACAATTCAAAGAAGTACTGCAAGCTGCATTCACTCATTTGGATTTGGTCACTCGAGAAGAATTTGACGTCCAGATCAAAGTACTGGCTCGTTCTCGAGAAAAAATTGACGCGCTGGAAATGCAGGTCAACCAATTGTTAGAAGAAAAGAAGCGCGACGGAAAATAAAACGCGCCTTTCCTGTCCAACCGAATAATGATTTCAAGGAAGAACGTTATCATGAATCTCGCTATCAGCAAAACGCGATCAACCATTGGCATGTCGGCACAATCTGTTGACGTCGAAGTCCATTTATCTAACGGTTTACCCAATCTTACCATCGTAGGCATGCCACAAACAGCCGTGAAAGAAAGTAAAGATCGGGTCCGCTCCGCCATTTTAAACAGCCACTTTGAATTTCCTTGCCGACGCATCACCGTTAATCTAGCACCAGCAGATTTACCGAAAATCGGCAGCGGTTTTGATTTGCCAATTGCCATTGGCATTCTCGCGGCTTCCGGACAATTGCCATTAAAAGCCCTCTTAGATCATGAGTTTATGGGGGAATTGGCCCTAGATGGTAGTTTGCGTGGTGTCTCGTCTATCATCCCCATGCTTATAGCAACACAGCAGGCACGACATCATGCAGTGATTGCAATGGCCAATGCCGATGAAGCAGCCTTAATTGCCTCACCAAATATCCATACCGCAGAAAATTTGCGGGCGGTCTATCAATATCTATGTCATGGCCATCCTCTACCCACACCTACACCACAGATCAAAACAAGCACCGTATTCACAGAAGATTGGTCAGACATCAAGGGCCAAGCTCATGCGAAATCTGCCATGAAAATCGCGGCTTGTGGCGGACATAATGTCTTGCTTTTCGGACCACCAGGCAGTGGTAAAACCATGCTCGCCAAACGTCTCCGAACCATTTTACCCCATTTGGCAGATGAGCAATCATTAGAATGTGCCGCCATTCAATCCATATATGGCCATATGCCAAACCTCAAAGATTGGAACAGCCCTCCTTTTCGCGCACCACATCATACCGCTTCGCCAGTTGCTCTGGTTGGGGGTGGCAACCCGCCAAAACCTGGAGAAATCTCTTTGGCACATCATGGCGTATTATTTTTAGATGAATTGCCAGAGTTTCAACGCAAAGTCTTAGAAACCTTGCGTGAACCATTAGAATCCGGTCTTATTTGTATTTCACGTGCTGCCATTCAAATTGAATTTCCGGCACAATTTCAATTGATCGCAGCAATGAATCCATGCCCTTGTGGTCAACTAGGCAATCCCCATGAAACATGCGTTTGCAGTCAAGATGCTATTCAGCGCTACCACCAAAAATTATCTGCACCTTTTTTAGATCGTATTGATTTGCACATCAATGTCCCCATGTTACCGCTCAAAGCCGTGATTCAATCTGAGCCCAATCAAGAAAAAGAGAGTCCAAAACTACAAACAGAAGTCGTGAGCATTCGACAAACACAAATGGAACGTCAAGGCTGTATCAATGCCGCATTGCGTCCAGCAGATTGTGATAAAATTTGTAAATTGGGATCAGAAGAACAACAGTTTCTTACCACCACCCTCTCTCAATTTAAATTCTCCGCACGTGCCTACTATCGCTTGCTCAAAGTCTCAAGAACCATTGCAGATATGCGTCATGCCCCTCATATTGAATTGCGTGATTTACAACAAGCATTGGCGTACAAGAAAACCATAAAATAAATCATATTGTTCATTAATATTTCAAATAAGGCGACTCCTATGTATAATGCTGTCCAATTATAGTGCCCGTTGGATTTAGGATGACTCTCACATTTTTGAACAAAATAGGGACTGTCCTACTTTTATCCCTCATACTACTCGCAACTGAGGCGCATGCCATAAACCAACTACCTGGCCATTTGATTCCTTTTGACAGCCAAGACAGTTTAAAGTTTTTAAAAAGGGATTTGAACAGTAATACACTGAACTTGCTTGGACATTTTACAACACAACAAACAGTGACTTACTGCGGTATTGCCAGCACCGTGATGATACTCAACGCTCAGCATTTGGTCGCTCCTGTTGACGCAAGATATGTGCCCTATCATTATTTCACCCAAGACAACTTTTTTACCGAGCAGGTGAGTCAAATCACACCAGCTGAAGAAGTGCGTGATCATGGCATTGCATTATCAAAACTCGACCAAATGATTCAAACGTTTGGATTAAAAACCAAACTTTTTTATGCGAATGATGTCACCATCGAAACTTTTAGAACAAAATTACAGCATGCGATTTTAAAAAATAAATTTATCATTGTTAACTTTTCAAGAACAGCCTTACAAGAAACTGGCGGTGGACATTACTCCCCCATCGGAACATACGATAAAGCTAGTGATCGCGTTTTATTATTAGATGTTTCCAGATATAAATATCCAGCTTATTGGGTTAAAACAATAGATTTATGGCAAGCCATTCACACCCAAGATAGTAACGGTGTATATAGAGGATTTATTATCATCACGCAAAAAGTTTGATAAGAATAGCACACATCCCTCCTACATCAACGCCTCTAAAATTGCCATGCGCATGAAAATACCATTGGTGACTTGTTCAAGAATATAAGAATGAGGACCATCTGCAACATCGCTGTCGATTTCTACACCACGATTGATAGGGCCTGGATGCATGATCATCACATCTGGTTTTGCCATAGCTAACGTGGTCTTCGTGATAGCAAAAGTATCGTGATAATCCTCCAAGCTCATGGTTTCTTTTGCGTGAAGACGTTCTTTTTGTACGCGTAACGTTATCACCACATCCGCATCTACAATGCCGTCTTGCAAAGAAGAGGTGACACGACCAAACGCGGGCGAATTTGGATGCCAAATTTCAGGTGCAACCAGCACCAATTCTCCAACCCCCATCATCATACACATTTTTTGAAAAGAACTTGCAACCCTAGAATGCAACACATCCCCGACGACTGCTATTTTTAATCGTTTTAAATTGGGCTTATGACTCAGGATAGTCATCATATCTAACAAGGCCTGACTGGGATGGGCATGCGCGCCATCTCCTGCATTGATAATATGCGCCCCAAAAGAAGAGGTCCCTGCGATACTCTGCGGCATGCCTCCTTGTTTATGCCGTAAAACAAAGTGGGTGATGCCCATAGCAAATAAGTTTTGAATGGTATCTTCAATCACTTCACCCTTGTTTTCCGCAGAACTTGCCGTATCCACATTCACGACACGTATCCCTAAATTCTTGGCCGCCATTTCAAAACTAATACGGGTGCGTGTGGAGGGTTCATAAAATAAGTTTGCTAGTGCTCGTCCCTGAAATTGCGGATAGGTATGTTGCGATTTGAAAGCCATAGCACGCTGCAACAATCGTGTAATGGTATCATAAGATAATTGATTGATTTCTAAAAAATGTTTCATGTATTTTGCAACCATTGCTCAAGAATAAGGCAAGCAGCGACACTGTCCACTTGGGATTTTTGAATCTTACGATATCCGCCCTTGAGATACAATTGTGCACGCGCTTCTACGGTGGTCAAACGCTCATCAACCAAATCGACGGGTAATGAAAATCGCTCTGATAATGCTTGTGCAAATATTCTTGCCGCCTTAGTCGTGTACTGCTCTTTCCCATCAATTCGTGTGGGCAAACCCACAACCAAGCCCGAGGGGCGCCACTGCTTGATAAGGGCCATTACGTCCGACCACTCAGGCACCCCTTTTTGAGCGGCAATGGTCTCCAATGGAGACGCGCTTTTCGTTAATGCCTGCCCTACAGCCACGCCAATGCGTTTATAACCAAAATCAAACCCAAGATATAGTCCTTCAGGCATGCCCACTACCTGTCAGGTTGTCCATATCCACCCCTAATGTCATTGCCGCAGCTTTCCAGCGATCAGCAAAAGGCACCTCAAACATCAATTCTGCTTTATACGGACACACCATCCAAACATCTTCCTTAGTGATCTCACGCTCTATTTCTCGAAATTCCCAACCCACATATCCCATCACAACTAAGGCATCTTTAGGACCCTCGTGACGCGCGATAGCACGAACGATATCATTTGAAGTGGTAATAGTCACCTCATCCGCCATTAATGACAAGCTTGATTGCCAATTTCCAGTGGGTCGATGGATAACAAAACCGCGCTCGGATTGAATAGGTCCGCCAAACAACAAAGGCAATTGTTGGGTCTCATGATCGAGCATCCCGATTCCTAGTTGCTCAAAAACGATGCTTGCCGGATGTCCGGTAGGTCGATTGATAATCATACCCACCGTACCACGCTCATGGTGTTCACAAATATAAATCACTGCTTGTGAAAAAACAACGTCATTCAAACCAGGCATTGCAACTAAAAAATGATTCGCCAAAGACAAATGCGTAGACATAAAACTGTTATCCGCGTAGGAAGCTCTTCTTAAGTATACTCAAGATCCCCCAAAATGCGAGGGTGAGGTTGTATCTGTATTCCGATAAAGTGATTTCCTACGTCCCGGCATTTTACAACGCGTAAGTCCTGACTATTTCTGAATTTTCTCTGACCTATGCTATGATGTTGGCGTGCCACTTAGTAAATGGAGAACACCGCATGCTGACTTTCATCACCAAAAAAATAGGTATATTCCTCCTGGCATTCCTAGTATTACCGCTACATGCCGCTCCAAAAGTGACCCACCCTGTCGATCAAAATAAACCCAAATTTGATCTCAACCTGGCCAACAAACAGGTGAATGCATTAAACCAGCAATTATCTGCAAAAAACATCAGTTTAGAGCGCTTGGATGCCGCCATCACGGTGCTCACTCAATTTATGGACAAAGCCAACGATTGCATCACATTTTCCGAAAAAAAATTAAGTTCATTGGACGTGCCTATTGACGATGTGACACATGCCAAAGAACATAGTAAAGGTGGTGCTGATTTAGAGTATCTACACAAAGAACAAAAGAAAATTGGTGACCAATTGGCTCAATGTAGATTATTTAATATTCGGGCACAAGAAGCACTTGATGCGTATCAAGTCGTGGTCGCCAAAACTCGTCAGAAACAAGCCTTAACACGAGGCATGCCCATATGGTCTTTGATAGCCCAAGCCCAGAAAAACACCAATAAACCCATGCTCTCCGCCCCCTCCTTTCATTTGCCTGTCTATAAAACAATACCATTCCTGGAACTAAGTATGTTTCTACTTAGTTTGCTCATCGCCACAGCCATTATTGTTAAAATTAAAACAAAAAAATCATTGTGCCGTATTTTACGTGTTCATGAAATTGGTATCAAAGAAGGCTTATTGGTTTTTTTGTGCTTTTTGTCAACAGGATACGCCCTGTTTTTCAATTTAAGCGAGCCTATTCAAACCAATACAACCACCATTCTCACGCCACATTTATTTGAAATTACCTGTTATTATCTCTGGGCATTGGCCGGCGTGGTCACCCTATTTAAATTTAATATAACGTTCTCCACCTTTCAGTGGTATTCACTAAATGGTCACTTCTTCAAAAATTTGCTGATGACTGGGCTTGGACTTTATGCGGCCAATTTGATTGGAAGAGCACTGATACAAACATTTAATGTCAGTAACCTTATGTGGCAATTAAGCCAAGTAACTTTTCTCCTCGTTGTGATCCTTACCGCCATGGGATTTTTGCATTATTTTTACCGCACCCATCACCATATGGGATTTATTCGTAACCATCGACGATGGCTACAGTACGCCTCCAATATTTTATTTATTGGATGCATGATTCTAGATATGCTGGGCTATCAACAATTAGCCAGTCATTTGGCCTATGCTGGCATCCTTACTTTTGTCATTTTGTTTGTGATGATCTTACTAGAATATACCATTCAGAAAGGATACACACTGTGTACAACCACCAGTAAAACACAGTCAAAAATCACTAATGTATTCGGAAACAAAACGAAACAAACCTTGGTTGAATTTGTTATTTTAAAAATAGCGCTTCAAAGCATTGTATTGCTTACAGCACTCTATTGTATCGGACACAATTGGGGTTATGGCCATTACTATTTAGATAGTGCTTACAGCCACCTCATCAATGGCATCCATTTTGCAAATGCCATGTTTTACCCCAGCCGGATTGTCATGGGGATTCTCATATTCTGCGTGCTCAATTTATGCTTCAGAGCGATTTCTACCAAATTAAGTAAAAACGCCCAGTTTGAAAATGAAGAAGAAACCCAAGTTGCGGTCGCTTCCATCCTCACATACACTGGCTTCGCTTTTTCTTTAGTCACGGCTTTATACGTATCCGGCATTGATTTTACAGGCGTCGCTATTGTCGCAGGGGCGTTATCAGTAGGAATTGGGCTCGGCTTACAAGGTATTGTAAGTAATTTTGTTTCTGGGATTATTTTGCTTATTGAAAAACCCATTAAACCAGGCGATCGCATCAGCCTGGATGGCGTAGAAGGCATCGTAAAAAAAATTCGCGTCCGCTCTACACAAATCACCACATTAACCCGTCAAGACGTGATCATTCCGAACTCCAATTTGCTCACGCACCCGGTGACCAACTTCATGTTCAGCGACCGCTACCTCTCCATTCATTGTGAAATCGGGGTCGCTTATGACAGTGATACACAATTGGTTCAAAAACTCCTGTTACAAGCTGCAGAAGAGCATGAAGACGTCCTCACCTCCGAACGCTCTAAACCTCGTGTCTTATTTCAAGATTTTGGCGATTCTGCAAAAATATTTCGAGTATGGTTCGTGATTAAAGATGGGAATAAGAAAACCCGCGTCCGCTCTGACATCAATTTCAAAATTGAGCAGTTGTTTAAGGAGCATAATGTTTCAATTCCCTATCCTACACGCGATATTAACGTCAGAATGTCTGATATTAAAACATAAATACCGCTTAATTGCCGGAATTTCCAAAAAAGTATTGAGCACGAAACTGATCTTCAGGTATGTTGTAAGTAGGAAGCTTATTGGCGATCAAAAAGGAGCATGTCATGGCAAAAGGTGAAGTCAAATGGTTTAATAATACCAAGGGTTGGGGATTTATTATGCTAGAAGGCACCGGTGAAGATATTTTTGTGCACTTCTCAGCAATCGGCGGCACTGGATACAAAACACTAGTTGCTGGTCAGACTGTCACATTTGATTTGCAGCGTGGTGATCGTGGTTTACATGCCATTAATGTCGCCGCCGCTGTAACTGAAGGCGAAGCTAATGTTGAGGCTGAAAGCGCAGAAGAAAACGCTTCTGCATAAATAGTAAATTTCAATCAACTGCTCTTTAAGAGGTGATTTCAGCCCAAGGGTTCACCTTCTCTGGATCAGTACGAGTACACTCCGACACTGTGCCGTCCGTATCCATTGAACACATTAATTGTATCTGCCCCGAACTCAATAAATATAGATGTGTATTATTCTTCTTATCCCAGATCATGCTCAATGGTGGTGCATAGCCTTGCTGATTACCGCCGCTAAAACACGCACTAAAGTCAGCAGTATTTTGAGAAATGATGCAACGAAACGTCGAACCATCAGGATACAGATTGATAAAAGATAGCAAACCAGACTCACTGATCCTAAATGAGCTGGTAAAGATCTCATGATTCAAATTCTTCGTGGTCGTATAAATATTACGTGCTAATCCATGCGAAGGCTCAGAAAGTGTGTGCCATTTTCTTGATCTACAATGATTCAAGGCTCCTGACAATTTGTCCCGAGCACAAGACCAAATGCTATCCCCTTCCGCAGATAAAAAATAAGCATTAGCACCATCCTCAGCCACTGTTGGCGCAGATAAGTTTTGCACGCGCAAACCACTTGAGCGGCATTTCATGACAAAACCATTGCCATCTAACGCACAAACAGACACACCAGAAGCATGGGTGATATACGCTTGAGATTGAGCTGTGACAGCAACACCCGTTGGCCCTTTTAGCGTGAACTTCGCATCAATACAATCGATTAATTGGCCCGTACCTTCTCGTATCGCACATCTGGACACCGATTGATAAGTCGTGTCAACCACATACAGATACTTGCCTTTGGGATGCATCGCCAAACTGATGGGCATCAAAAAAGAGGTTGGACCTGTCGTAACACAAGCGTATAACCCATCAATAGGTGAGGGCTGTACTAAGCAGTATTGAATTTGAGTTGCAGATATCCTTCCTAAATAGGCATATGCACGCGAGGGGTGAAACGCTACTGCAGTCACATCACTACAGAACGCTTGCCCGGACATCATACCCAGCATCAAAACCAATATACCTCGTACAAATTGTGGCATGAAAAATCGTCTCATAATTATCTGCATTGGTTTAAGTGCTAATGCGCGGTCAACATGCTATACACATTCTTCGCAGGCGTAAAATCTGGGTACTGCTCAATAATTTCTTTTAAACTTTCCAACGCCAGTGTTTCCTTACCTTCATTCAATAAATTCATTGCAATGTAATACTGGCTTTGTGCTTGAGGATTATAGATCCTTGCTGTTTTATGTTGAGGTGATGCTTTCGTGGGCGTCGTTGCTTTTGCAGTTTGGCTCAACCAAGCAGCGGTGCTTTTATCCTCTTTGTTTTTGGAAAATAATGAAGAAGAATGCATCTGCGAAACAAAGTAAACCACTCCTACCAAAATAGCGAAACTCACCGGAACAATAAATGATTTTAGAGAAAAAGGTGCTTTCGCTGCCCGTGTCCCACGATGAGCACTAGAAGATGGATTCAGCGCCCCAACCTTACCTTTTTTGTTTTCTTTTAGATTATCTAAAGTTTCATTGATTACACTCATGGTCACGTTCCTTATGTCAACACATATTACTCTACGGGTGCAGTATCCTTTGGATGTACTATGACCTGTTTCATCCAACGTACAAAAGATTGTATACAGTTTTTCAAAAAGCCAGAATCCGAAGTATATTCAGTATCAAGAATTGCTTTAGCAATCAATTCTTTACTCAAATGATGCTCAGAACGACTATATGCCAACATTAACGCTTTGTGACACACAATATTAATCAGCCGAGGAATCCCTTTTGTCTTTTTATATAACAGCAAACTAGCCTGTGGAGAAAGCGTGATCCCATGCGACTTGCCAGGTTTCGTAGCCTTGGCAATGCGATGAAAAATATAATCATCCAAATCTTTTTGCTTGAGCGGCAACAACGTATAAGAAAAAGAAACACGCTGCAAAAGATGTCCAGAAGCACGTAGTTTTTCATCCAAGTCCAAACCACCGATTAAAACAATTTGACACAATTTTTCACCCACACATTCTAGGTTACTTAAAATCTGTATGATTTCAAGATTTTCTTTACTCAAACATTGCGATTCATCAAACAATAATACTAATTTTTTGTTTTTCTGTCGCAAAGCGTATGATTTATCATGAATCAACTTCAGTAGCTTCGCGGGCTTCGCACCGGCAGGACATGTCAATCCTAGGTTTGTAGCAATCAGCTCTAGCAATTCCTCATAGGTGAAATAAGGATTCATCACGTAAACTGGATAATCCTGATCAGCAATTTTATCGATGAATAATCGACAAAGCATGCTCTTACCAGTACCTGGCTCACCAGTGATCTTCACAATGCCATCATTAACTTGTAAGCCAACCATCAGAACATCAAGAGACTTTTGATGATTCTCAAGATTATAGTAATAATCAATGTTCGGATATTGATTGAATGGAAACTCAGTCAAATTAAAAAACTTTTGATACATCAAATACTCCAAACGTTAAGTATTGGGGGCTTGATTGACAAAAAGATCATAAGCTTTGTTCAAATCCTTTTCGACACCATAGCCATTCTTATACATCACTGCTAATTGATTTTTAGCTAATAAATTACCATGTTTCAAGGCTGAAGCTAACCAATAAAACGCCTTCGAGTAATCCAGTGATGTGCCTGTTCCATTAAAATACATCAAACCAAGATGATATTGTGAATCTGCATCCCCTCTTTCGGCTGATTTCAAATACCATTTGAAAGCTTCTTGAGGATTATGGTTAACCCCAATGCCTGTATCATACATCAAAGCTAATTTAGACTGGGCTTTTTCATGACCCGCAATTGCGGCTTTCGTATGCCAGTGCGCAGATTTGCTATAATCGATCGGGACACCCCGTCCTTTAGAGTACATTTCAGCCAATGTATACTGAGCCATCACATTGCCTTGGAGTGCAGATTTTTCTAAAAGCTGAGCTGCCTTTTGGTCACTCTTCGGTACTTCCTTGCCGTCAAGATACAATTGCGCCAAAGTATATTCAGCTTTTTCGTTATTCGCAGCAGCAGCTTTCGACAACCAATATAATGCCAGCTTAGAGTTTTTATTGACCAGTTTGCCTTCTAGGTAGTACGTACCCAGTTTATATTGCACCGTTGCATTGCCTCTCTCCGCAACTTCTTGATACAGCTCCAATGCCCTAGCAAAATTCTGAGGGATGCCTTCCCCTCGTTCATATTTGGCCGCCAATCTGTATCGCGCATACAAATTACCTGCATTTGCAGCTTGTTGATAATAATACGCAGCGCGCTCTTTATTCATTGCAACGCCCAAGCCAGCGTCATATAAACGCGCCAAAGCAATTTCGGCACGCACTTGACCTGCTGCTGTTGCGCAAGAATTGTCCACCGCCATCTTATAATATTTAAAAGCTTGCGCATTGTTAATTGGCATACCAACACCGGCCTCTTCAAAGAGCCCCATTTGATATTGAGCGTACGCATTACCATTCAGTGCTGCTTTTTCAAACCAATAAACAGCTTGATCGGTAGCTTTTTGCACGCCAACACCATCATGATACATAGAAGCCACGGTATATTGCGCATCTGCCAATCCACCTTTCGCAGCAACCAAATGCCAATTGAAAGCAGAAGCTTGATTTTCCTTCACGCCCTTACCGTATTGGTACATCAAACCTAAATTGTATGCTGCCGTAGCCGAACCTTGTTTTGCTGCTGCCAAATAAAGTGCTTCAGATTTCGGTAAATCATTTGCCACCTCATCGTCTAACTCATAAATAAAAGCCAAAGACGCCATCGCCGAAATATTACCTAAATCCGCAGCCTTACTATACAATTGGATAGCCATTTTAATGTTTCTTGGCACACCCAGCCCCAATTGATACATATTACCTAAGCAATACATAGCCAATGGACTCGATTGCGCAACCGCTTTTTCGTACCAAGCTTTGGCTTTTGCCGCTGATTTGGCAACCCCAATCCCGGTTTCATACAAATAACCGATTTTAATCTGTGCAGAAACATCCCCACTCTCAGCTGCTTTTTCATACAATGCAGCAGCTTCCGCAATTTTGTCACTCGATCTATCATGGCCAATATAATAGTCAGCTAAAAATAATTTAGCTTTCACATTCGCTTGCGCCGCTGATTTTTCAATCAAAGAAATGGCTGATACACCAGAAGCTTTGGCATTCTTAGATTGCAGTAACACTGCGTAATTGTATTGTGCCAACGGATAACCTTGCAACGCAGAAGCTTCTAACAAACGAATCCCACCTTTGGTATCTTTTGAGATACCACTACCTTGGTACGCGTAAGTGCCTAAAATGTACTCCGCGATTGCTGATTTACCTTCCGCTGCTTTTTCATACCATGCAATCGCATTAGATGGATTGGCCTTCACCCCTATCCCTCGATCAAGCATAATCGCAACCAAAAGACTCGCTTGCGTACTACCACGCGCAGCAGCCTCATTCGCAATGCGATACGCTCTGGTTAACACCTCATGATTTTGGGTATTTTGTAGATAATAACTCGCCAGCATTTCTTGCGCGCCCAAATGGCCTTGTAGCACTGCTTTTTGATAAAGTCTGATCACTCTGGAGCGCAAATCAGCTTTTGCTTTGGCATCCGTCATTGTCGCCGCATCTTCCGTGTAGAGTTGTGCCAAATTAAACTGCGCATCGGCAATATCTTGATCAGCTGCCATAGCATAGAGCTGCTCCGCCTTGCCCCTGTCTTTTGACAATGTTTCCAAACCATAATCATAAAAAGTAGCCAACAAATATTCTGCGTACCCGTCATGCGAGGTAGCCGCTGCATTCAACCAGTACAAGGCTTCTTTCGTGCTTTTCTTAACGCCTTTGCCATGCAAGTACAACAACGCCAAATTATATTTGGCTTTGCCAAAGTCTTGCTTCGCAGCACTCAAATACCACTCAGCAGCAATTTTGCTATTACGCTTCACACCATAGCCTTGTGCATACATTTGCGCCACCTTAAATTGCGCTTTTGCAGAGCCATGCACCGCTTCTTTCAAAATCACATTGAAGCCTATGTGTAATTTACTGGCATCTTTTTCTTCTGTCGCCAAATGATAAACATAGATATTTGGTTTGGCTGCTCTTTGCGGACTAACACCACCCCAGGCAAATAATTGTTTGATCGATTGCTCTTTAGGATTTTCTAATCTGTACGTCGTGCTAAAAATATCGGATCTAGAGATGCTCACCAGTTTTGGAGTGACCATTTCTGTTTCAGCCACATTCTGGTAGGTTTTTTGTTGATCGCTTGCTAAAGATTTTAATTGCTCTCTAGACAACACATCCCCATTATCACTTGCTTTCTTCAACCAATGGATTGCTTGCTTGTAACTGTCAGATGTATCAGCCTCTTTCAAATATAACTCCGCCAGTGCGTGTTGTGCTTTAACGTAATTTTGCTCGGCTGATTTGGTAAACCAATTTTTAGCTGCTGCCGAATCAGCACGCACACCCATGGCCCCTTCGTATAATTGACCCAAATGATACTGTGCTTCTGCATCACCCGCATTCCCGGCTTCCGTAAGCCAAGCAACCGCTTTATTGATATCTGTCATGGAAGCATTCGAGGTCAGATATAATAGACCTAACGCCAGTTTTGCTCTGTCAATATCCTGTTTATTCACTGCAGAACTGGTATCAGCAGCCGCCAACTCTAGCCAATGCATCGCTTGAGCATTGTCTTTCTGAATCAACTCACCTTCGTAATAGATTTTACCCAGTTTATAACGCGCTTTGGCATTCCCACTGGCTGCTGATTTTTCTAGCCATTTGATGCCTTCTTCAGTTTTGAGGTGATCACCGCTTTTAATTTCTAAAAGCGCCAATTCATATTGTGCCGTATCACTATTCGCTTGCGCAGCTTTTTCAAACCAATATCTAGCTTGTTCTGCAGATCTTCGCGTGCCATAACCATTTAAAAATGCCAGTCCACAAAATACCTGCGCACCCACATTACCTTGCTCTGCAGCGCGCTTATACCAATCTAATGCTTGGGGCACACCGTTTTTAACATTGAGAAAATATTTAGCCATGTAGATTTGTGCAGGCTCATACCCCAAACGACCAGACTCCTGGATTAACTTCAAGCCATCTTGTTGTTTTTTCGCGACGCTATAACCATTAATGTACATTTTACCTAAATAAAACAGGGCTTGCTTATCGTGATGTTTCGCTAATTCTTTCAAGGCTTTGCTAGCTTTGTAATAATTCCCACTGTAGTAGTCTGCCATGTAATCAGCAGAATCTGCCAACGCAGCCGCGGGCGTGAGCATACACATTAATGGTACAAGAGTCCGTCTCATGATACATCCTTATATTAGCAAAACAATTTTGATTAAAGAGTATTTTCAGTAGTACACCATACAATACAAGTCAAAAAAAATCCATATGGTTTGCTAAAAAATAATCATCAAGTCGATGCCAATTTTAGGGTGTGTTATCCAATAGATCTTGGGATAAATTTACTTGAAATGATCAGCAGTTGCCGAAGCCCAGTATTTCTTAAATGACTCGGGTATTTCGGATCCCAACAATTGTCCAACCGCCAAATATTCATAGATCTCACTTAAGGATTTTGAACTATGGTGCGTGAGACGTTGCATCACATAATCTGGACTTAATTCACTTGGATTGGTTAATCCCATGGCACCAACAATCTGTAAAAAACTCTGCATGGTATTGCGATGATAGGCCACAACATGATGTTGCTTCCTGTCTACAACTAAACCGCGCTGTAAACGTTTGTTCTGAGTTGCGACACCTGTTGGACAAGTATTGGCGTTACATTGTTTGGCTTGCACACACCCCACTGCCATCATCATGGCGCGTCCATTTTGACAAATATCTGCACCCA
The DNA here is from genome assembly GCA_024742995.1 of Gammaproteobacteria bacterium. Classification (GTDB taxonomy): domain Bacteria; phylum Pseudomonadota; class Gammaproteobacteria; order Legionellales; family Legionellaceae. Next base: position 28,612 of record JANSXK010000012.1, on the reverse strand, counting down.
TTGCGATCCGTAAAACCATATCAAATCCTGTCGCAATTTTGCCACTACATACGATACGAATCTTATCTCTTAACCCAACGCCCACCAACGCATTGTGAACAAAAATCAAACCTGCTGTGAGAGGCTCTCCAATATGATTAGCAAATTCTAACGGCGCAGCACCTGTCCCACCTTCTGCACCATCTATGGTTATAAAATCAGGCAGAATCTTGGTTTCAAGCATTGCTTTACAAATCCCTAAAAAATCCTCTTTATGGCCAATACACAATTTAAATCCTATCGGTTTCCCATCTGATAATTGACGTAACTTTTTAATAAATAATAGAAGTCCTCTGGGAGAATCAAATGTGGAATGAATGGATGGGGATAGCGCATCCTCTTTCATTTTTATTTTGCGAATTTCAGCAATTTCCGCTGTGACTTTTACGCCAGGCAAAATACCACCGTGCGATGGTTTGGCGCCTTGAGATAATTTGATTTCAATCGCCTTAACTTCATCGCGACCAGCTTCACTTGCAAACAAATCATCATCAAACTGCCCCTGTTCATTTCGGCATCCAAAATAAGCTGTGCCCAATTGAAAAACCAAATCTCCCCCTTGCAAATGATACGAGCTGATGCCTCCTTCCCCAGTATTGTGGGCAAACTTTCCTAATTTAGATCCTAAATTGATAGCCATGATGGCATTCGCTGACAATGATCCAAAACTCATCGCTGACACATTCAAACGTGAGGCAAGATAAGGCTTGGTACAATCCGGGCCTCCGATAGAAATTCGGGATTCTACTGCTGAGGTAGGCTTAGAAGCCAAAGAATGCAACACCCAGTGATAACCATCTTTTAATATATTTTGTGATGTGCCGAAAGGAATCGTATCGCGAACATTCTTCGCGCGTTGATAAATAATAGATCGCACTTCTCGATTGTAAGGGCGCTCATCTTCATCATTTGCAATGAAATACTGCTGAATCTCAGGGCGAATAAATTCTAAAATATAGCGAACATGGCCCAACACTGGAAAATTACGTAAAATACTATGGTTTTTTTGGCACACATCATACACCCACAACATGGCAAGGGGCACAAACACCACAGCGACCCAACCAATATGCCCCCAAATCACAGATCTAGCCAGCACGATCAGAAAAATAATACCGAAACCTAAGTACCACTGCCGTCGCATGTCACATCCTTGTTTCAAACAATCCTATCTCATCATAAAAGAACTTGGCTGTTTTTAAAAGGATTCATGCACCCAGAACAAAACCATTAGAATTTGATCATATTGGTTCTGCCTCACAACCACATATGATGAGCTATACCGGAGAGATACTCATTTTTATTGGCTACTAAACCATCGAAGATAGCGTTGCAGAATCCACTCTAAAGTACAAAAATCAAGTTTAAGACAGAGGAGATGAGGTCAGAAATTCAAAGCGAAGGAAAAACCCAGAGACCGGTCATGATACTATTGACATGGCAGCACCTTCCTCAAAAGAAAAACACTACCATGCAAAATATGACTATTATACTATAAACACAAAAAAACTTTAGCTAATTCCATGTGAAACCCATATCTGTAGCAGCCAGAGGAGTCGGGTTCCCATCACCACTCGAAGCCGCACAAAGCACGAAAAATGGAGTCGTCGATGCAAAATTAGGGGCCGCCGCGCTCACGCCCCTTGCGTAAATGCTTGCAGGAGCATAGGCAACCGAAGTACCAGGTGTCAAAGTGGGTGGCGCCGCACGCACTCGTCGCACAGTCGAACTATCATCTGTGATCGTAGCATATACCGGCACACCATCTCCATCCGAAGTATACATCGAACAATTTACAGCCGCAGCCGCAGACGTAGCCGCCAAGCTCATCGTAGGGCCCGCAACACTGGGGGTACCAACAGGACGATCTACCCTGTACGCTCTTACCGCATGAGCACCCAGGATCTCATCAATCTCGAACCCCAAATTAGTAGCATACTTTGTCGCACTAAGTGCATCAGCCCAAGCCGCCAGAGAAGATCGAGTATCATCATACAAACACCCAGAAGCCCCCCCCAAACAACCATCAGGGCCCAGCCTCAGCCAAGCCGCATTACTCATTCTGGTCGCAGCCATTGCAGCAGCAAGGTCAATATTAGAAACAGGCGCGGTTCCCCGTGCAGCCTCTACTTCAATCTCAGCAGCCACAGCTGCATCTGCAGCTGTTCTTGTAGCATACGCCTGACCTCCGATTTGCGAAGCCAGCAAAAAAGCAATTATAGTCATTTTTTTGTTCATCAGTCATCCTTGTTGGTTATATGTAATATGGATCTGCGCTCAACACCATCCTCAAAACGTATAATCAATACCTAAAAACCCGGAGTTTTGAGTTGGTATTTGAGATACAGTGAAATATCCAGCATTGACAAAACCAAGGTTGTTCGTACTAACAAAATTTACTCCAGCATTTGATGAACTATATATCCCTTGGTACATTGCTGTTAATTGCGCATGCTCTGACAATCGATACCCTAAACCAGCCTGAAATTCCCCATTCACTTTAGAAAGACTGTCTTTATTGGATGACACACCATCCAATTGCAGCTGTCGATAGGCTATCCCACCTTTTAAAATAACCGCGTACGGCGAATCAGGTTGTATTTTATACGTTAATGTAGCCAAAAGATCAATCAATGGCTTCACTGTCGCTTGAAACGGCAGCCCGCCATTCAAGGCAGACACTGCAGTTGTGGCACTCAGACGCTGACTATTACCAGTCTGTACGCCAAGCTCTCCCCCTATCTGAAAATTCTTATAGGTATAGGCTTGTGGCGCACGTGCACCCAATGTCAAACGCAATTGCGTCACATTGCCATCTTGTCCCACACCACCTTCATATTTACCATACCCACCAAAGACGCCCAAATAAACTTCGGGAAATACAGCATCATCTCCCATCGTACCGGCTATGGACGGCAAAGAACAAGTCAAACAAAGTACACCCAACCCGAGTGTTTTCTTAATCATCATGAAATCCTTATCTGGAAAATTAAACACCTAATTACATTATCAACGACTACTGGAGAATGCAACCCCCCTTTTTTTTAAAATACCCCTCCAAAACACGGTGGTTTTTTCTGTCCCGATATCCCAAGATTTATCAGCCAATGTTGCATAAATGGGAAAGTGCTTTTTTCTTCTGCCTGGGTGTTGCGTCAGCAATACGTACAATTTCGCAAATGATGTTATTATCAATATTGCGTGCACTGCAAAAATATCAGGAAGAAGGAATCGATATGCCACAAAGTACTTGCTATGAATTTGGAGGTCCTATTGGTTCATTTTGTATTATTGTCTTTTCCCACATCCTTATTTATTACCTTTGGGCTTCTTTGACCTTTTTTCAAGGGTCCTTATTTTTGCCGACCCATTTCTCAGATCTAGGATTTTATCTGTCACATGCTGCACCAACCCTATTTGCAACTGAAGTTTTTATAGGATTTGTTACCATTCAATTGCTTTTGGCCTACGTGCTACCTGGTTTAAAAATCACAGGCCTTCCCGTGCCATCTCAGAAAAACCAACAATTGACCTACCTCTGTAACGGAATACCGTGTTGGTATACAACGTTGCTGATTGCAGCAATTCTGCATTTTTCTGGCTTATTTCCTCTGAGCTTACTGGCGGATCATATGGGTAATATTATGACGGTTGGCGTCATTGTCGCTAATACATTCGCGCTATATTTGTTTGCGCTAAAACGCTGGACTAAGACAGCCGAAAGCCCCAGTGGCAATGGCCTCTATGATTTTTTTATGGGTCTCACCTTGAACCCACGTATCGGTAAACTCGATATCAAACTATTTTCAGAAATACGTATTCCTTGGATTTTACTGTTTTTTTTAACACTTTCGGCAGCGGCAAAACAATATCAACTGCTGGGTCATATCACCTATCCCATGATGTTTATGATTATAGCGCATGGGCTCTATGTCAATGCTTGTATGAAAGGAGAAGAATGTATTCCAACCACCTGGGATATCTTTCATGAAAAATTTGGATGGATGTTGATTTTTTGGAATTATGTCGGCGTGCCCTTTGTCTATTGTTTCCAGTCTTTTTACATTTTGAAAAACAACCTTCAGCTGCCACTGACTTACATGCTGCCGCTCCTCTTGGTATTATTCTTTGCATACTATGTATGGGATACAGCCAACAGTCAAAAAAACCGCTTTCGAATGCAACAAAGAGGCACCTTCATCAAAAGAAAAACCTTTCCTCAGCTCCCATGGGGCACACTTAAAGATCCGAAATATCTCAAAACCGCCTCCGGCAGCACCCTATTGGTAGATGGCTGGTATCGCTACGCTAGAAAAATACATTACACAGCAGACGCTATGATGGCAATCACATGGGGATTAAGTTGTGGGTTTTCATCTTTTCTTCCTTATTTATATCCTATTTTCTTTATTGGGATGATTAGCCATCGTTATACCAGAGACAGGGATAGATGTGCGAAAAAATATGGCGCGGACTGGGAGCGTTACTGTAAAAGGGTGCGGTATAAGTTTATTCCATTCATCTATTAGGCAGCATTCTTAATACCATGTGATATTGTTCCAATTCCCCGGATGATGCTTTTTTTCCTCAAGACGGGACTGCCAATTACCACTATGAATTTCTAATTTATGGGCATCCGGATCTAAAAAATACAACGACGCTCCTGGTGATGTATTTTCTTTATAAACCTTCACACCTGAATCTAAAAGTCTTTGTGCTGTCTGTTGAAAAGTATCTTCACTCACCGTAAAAGCATAATGAGTCGTATCATCATGCACCTTTCGAATCTTATCCTCATTTAGGCAAAACCAGAAGTTGTCCACTAAAAAATAAGCCCCCTTGTCCCATTGCACCAAAGGTTTCAACCCCAACACTTCAGAATAAAAAACAAAAGATGCTGCAACGTCTGTTACAGCTAAAGTAATGTGATTTATGCCTACAATCATTTGGGACATATTTTTAGTCATTCAATGGTCCGTATTCGAGTCAATATCAAATGAGAAAAATCTACTGTTCATCTCACGCCTTATAATGTTCCTCCCACACAAACAGACTTTTGAATTTTTCGGGGGGATTACCGATGTTTCATGGAAACGATGTTGGCGCACGTGCAGGTAGCGTTTTATTTTCCCTTGTTGAAACATGCAAAGCGCACAACGTCGATGTCTTTTCTTGGTTCAAGCATGCGTTAAATAACATTCAACAGGCTGATACAGCTGATAAATTGGAGCAGTTGCTGCCGTTTAACGTTAAAGCAGAGCTACTCGAAGCGGCGCGTGCCATGCCTAATCTTATCTTTCCTGAAAAGAAGGTAGGCAACTAATCGCTTACGCAGGTTCGGATAAACGAAGGATTCATTCCAATTGATCGGCTAAAGTTGTGGGGCGCTTGGAAGACATACTTTAAGAGCATCAACTTTAGTCTTTTGAGCAGTCAGTTTATTATTTAATAATATTAAACCTTCGTCTAAAATATCGTTATGTTGTTTGCCTTTTTTATTTTTAAAAAAACATGCGATATTTTGGCTAACCTCAGAAGATCCTGATGACTTTTCCTGCTCTACGAGAGTAATTGCTTTTTCTAATTCCTTAATTTTCGTTGTTTTATAGCTGATTTTTTCTCTAATAAAAGAAAGACTATTGACAGCATTCCCACGCATAAGCTCTTGTCTCGCTTTGTTAACGCGCCCTATTTTCTCTTGGTTAATGAGACTTCCCAGAAAAGGCTCATTATACTTTTTTAAATATTCAGTTAACTTTGATAAAAGAGTATTGATAGGAATAATACTACCTTCTAAAAAACCATTCTCCCAAGTATTTGTTTGACAATTGCTAGTAAGATATAAATCAATTGCCGCTCGATGCTTTTTAAGTGTCAAGGGTGGCTTGTCAATTGAACTTCTTTGAACATTAAAACCCCATGTATTAAGTACGTTCTTCATGCGAGCTTCTAATGGGGGTACAATAAAGTTTCTAATTAAGAAAAACGAGTTTACGCTAGTCGAAAGTAAATTGATGAAATTAATCAAACTTAACAAATTTAGGCCTGCAGCTATAGGAGCGGAGTACAATGTTATTGTAAAAATTATTCCAATAGAGGCCACTGATATAAAAAGCTCAATGTATTCCGCATCATTCAACACCATGCGATTTAAAAACTCAACACAATATCCAAGTGCAAGGAAAGCATTTAACAGGCTCAAAAAAACACCGTGGGATACAAGCGTACTAATGATAACGGCAGGAGTAAATATAGCAGGGATCACCACATTGGACAAAAAAGAAAGACTCTTGTGAGCTAAACTGAAAATATTACTCCCTTCTGACTCGTGATCATGATTTCTCGCAAAGAACAATTGATTGAGTAACAGCGGTTTATTTGCAAACATCGTAGTAATCCATATTGAAAACAGGCGTATAGTTTCGTTGGAAATACTATCATTTATATTTGAGTGATGTCCAATTACGGCGTTCAATAACGCCTCGTTTATGAGGTAACTGTCTTTCGTAATGTGAATGACAGGCTTCGCTTTCCATACACATGATAAATTTCATCCGCTAACTTTTGAGCACCTGTTTTCAATGTAGGCTCTTTTGCAGATTGCATCAGTGTTTCTTGCTCCATTCTTATTTTTATGGCTGGAACCCGGGGACTCTTGTTTGTGGTGGTTGAGGTATAGCTTGAGTATCAACGATAGTCTGTAAAATGCTTCTTATGCTCGACCTAAACACTACATTAATATCAATTATAGGATTCGCTTGCACTCGATTAAGTATTTTAGCATAAGAGTTAATCATATCTTTTCTAAATTTCTGGATTAGGTTTCCGTCTACGCCCTTTTTTTCTAGCCAAGGTACAATGACGGCATCAAATCTATCACTGATAAATGAGAGTTTGGCCTTCTTTTCTGTTCCACAAAGCTCTACGAGCTCGCTAAAATGAGAATCAGCCTCGTGTTGCGCGCGCTCTATATCTTGGCTTGCATACACCAACATACTGACTAAGTGGTCAATTATTTTTCAGCTCTACTCGGTTTGACGCGTTTCCTCACGCCCTGCTCGCCAGTAATATGTGCAGCACTTCTTTTATGACTAGACACGCTTCCTTTATGAGATGGCATATAATGAGTTTTTATTTTCAATAACGTAAACACATTATACCAGTTTTCTATATTTTTGTCATGAAAGCCATGCCAGAATCATTGGCACAAAGCACTCAATGTCTACAGTAACTCGTATATATTCTATATTTCATCTGTACTATGGATAGCCATGACTTGGTTTATCGATGCAATTCATGTCGCACCACTAATAGTGATCACTGCACCCAAAAAACACTGTGGTAAATCACAATTGTTGTTTTTATTAGGGCGACTGGTAAAACAACCACTGCCCACTTCAATAAACCCTTATAAAAATTGGTCGGGACGGAAGGATTTGAACCTTCGACCACTAGCACCCCATGCTAGTACGCTACCAGGCTGCGCTACGCCCCGAGAAGGTGGATAATACCGCTAACAGCGGAAATTGTCTACTGAGAAGATGGAGAACCTTAGGCAAAAACACTCATGCACATCGCAATCAAAACACCTGGTACAATACCAAAATATAGCAACGATAACGCATTGGCAGAAAATAATGCCGTCGTTGTGCGAGACAAAGAAATGGGTGTCTTATCTTTCGCTTCGTCAAAATACATCGCCTTGATGACATATAGATAGTAATACGCGCCAACCACAGCAAAGATCAATCCTAGAACCGCAAGCCAAGTCATATGTACATCGACCAATGCTTTTAAGATCAATAGCTTGGAAAAGAAACCAACCGTAGGTGGCACCCCGGCCATTGAAAACAGAATGATCATCATCATAAAGGCCAGCCACGGATTACGTTTGTTTAATCCATTTAAATCTTGAACCATTTCGACTTCCAAACCAGAGCGAGACAACAACACCAATAATCCGAATGCCGCAACCGCCATCAGGGCATAAACCAATACGTAAAATAACGCAGAAGCATATCCTTCAGGCGTGTTAATCAAAATACCCAGCAATGCATAACCCATATGCGAAATGGTAGAATACGCCAGCATTCTTTTAATATTTTTCTGCACAATGGCGATCGCATTACCCAAAACAATTGAAGCAATCGCCATGAACATGATCATCTGTTGCCAAACACTGCTCAAATCACCTAAAGCAAAACTGAGAATTCGTATGGTCATGCCTATCGCCGCAATTTTAGGTGCCGCACTCAAAAATAACGTCACTGAAGTAGGCGCACCATCATAAACATCTGGTGCCCACATATGAAAAGGCACAGCAGCTAATTTGAACCCAACACCGGCAAGAATAAATACTAACGCAAAAGATAATAACCCTTGATGTGGCTGTGGTTGCGACCCAACAATATGGGCAATTTCAGCAAAATCTAAAGAGCCTGTTGCACCATACAATAATGACATACCATACAACAACATCGCCGACGCAATCGAACCAATCACAAAGTACTTCATCGCCGCCTCAGAACTATTGCCATGGCTTCTGCGCATCGCAGTCATCGCGTACAATGGTAAAGATAACAGTTCTACTCCCAAATACATGGTGATCAACGAATGCGTTGATACCAAAACCATCATCCCCAATGTCGAAAACAACCCCAAGACATAATAATCCCCAGAAGATACTTGGTGTTCATTCAAATAAGATTTCGAATAAATAAAGCTTAAGAAAACCGTCAAATAGATAAACAGCTTCATAAGATGTCCCAGATCATCTGAGATAAATAGACCATGAAAACCCACTTCCGGGTATTGCCCTATAAATAAAAAAGAAACATACGCAGCCAAACTTAATCCTACCGCAGCACAACACAACGACACGGATTTAAAACGCCGCTGCAAAAACAAATCCGCCAACAACGCCACACAAGCTGTTACCAAAAGAATGATTTCTGGCAATGCGGGTAACAGAGAAGTACTTATTCCAATCATAACAGTTTAACCTTTTGATTTAGCAGCCAATTCTAATGTATGACTTACGGTTTGATGCACATAAGTTAACCATGGTTTCGGATAGACGCCCATCGCAATCACCATCGCTGCGAGCAGAATATAAGCGCTCACTTCGGAGAATGATAAATCTGTTAATGTTTCAACTTTGGGATTCGTCACGACACCAAAAATCACACGCTTATACATCCATAATGTGTAGGCTGCACCAACGATTAAAGTGGTCGCTGCCCAAAAAGCAATCCAAAACCCGGCTTTGATACTGCCAAGAATCACCATGAATTCACCAATAAAACCTGAAGTACCTGGCAATCCCGCATTGGCCATTGCAAACAACATCAAGAAACTTGCAAACACAGGCATGCTATTCACAATGCCACCAAAATCACGAATGTCCCGCGTATGCATGCGATCGTAGATATACCCTACGCCAGCAAACATCCCACTAGAAATGAAGGCATGCGATATCATGACAACAATCGCGCCTTCCATCATCAACCCCGCAGATCTGATATCCGCGTGATCAGCAACAGCGTACATCGCAAAGCAACCCAACGTCACAAACCCCATGTGTGAAATCGAAGAATAAGCAATCAATCGTTTCATATCTTGTTGAATCACCGCAACCAATCCTACATATACGACCGCAATCAAAGATAAGGCAATCATGACATTGGCGTAATGGTGACATGCATCCGGCACAATCGGTAACGCAAACCGAATAAATCCATACGCACCTAATTTCAGCAAAATCGCTGCCAACACCACAGAACCACCAGCAGGTGCCTCAGTATGCGCATCCGGCAACCAAGTATGTACTGGAAACATTGGAATCTTGATCGCAAATCCCAAAAAGAATGCGATGAAAATCAACGTTTGTGCCGTCATATTTAATTTGACGGCATAAAACGTTTCGATTTGAAAGTTGCCTGTCCCATAACCCAAATACAGGAAGGCTGCTAACATCAGCACTGATCCTAAGAAGGTGTACAGGAAAAATTTAATTGCCGCGTAAACACGATTATCTGATCCCCAAATCCCGATGATCAAATACATTGGAATCAGAGTTGCTTCCCAAAATACATAAAACAAAATCGCGTCTCTTGCTGCGAACACGCCAACCAACAATCCTTGCATGATTAAAAATGCTGAGAAATATTGCCCCACGTGTTTTTGGATACTCGACCAAGTGGCCAAAACCACCACAAGGTTAGTAAAGACACTCAGTGCAATCAACAGTAAGGATAAGCCGTCTACACCCAAGCTGTAACGTAGACCCAACGCAGGCAACCACACTTTATCTTCTGTAAATTGCATCGCATAGGCGCTGGCATCAAAATCACGTAGCAATGGCACACACATACAACCCGTAACGATCACCGTCGCCAAAGTCAACAAACGTGGTATACGCGGATGACATTTATCGCCTAGCATAAACACAACGATACCACTAAGAATGGGTATCCAAATCAAATAAGTCAGCACATGCTGCATCAGAATCACCTTTATTTTACAATCATCCTACAACCACTCAGGTGGTTACTCTTCTTAAGAAAAGCCGAGACCCACTTACATCAAAAACCACATTAAAAATCCAAACACGCCTAGAATCATGGCAAACACATAATGATACAAATAACCATCTTGCATGGTACGTGACCGCCCAGCAAACCAGCGTACCAAACGCCCAGTCCCATTCACGACGGCACCGTCAATCATGGTCTGATCACCAACTCGATAAAACATGCGGCCTAAGCTTTTGGCGCCGTTCATCAGTACATGCTCATTAAACCAATCAAATCCATATTTATTGATCAAGATGCTATATATCCACTTGCAACGCTGCACAATCACATCTGGCACTGACGGATACAAAATATAAAACACCCAAGTCAACACAATCCCCAATAAAGTCAACCAAAACACCGGTGAAAACACCGCGTGCTGAAGCGCCACAAACGGCGTATTAACCTCTTGAGCCAATACCCCTAACACATTGTGCGCAGGTAAAACTTTAATTGCATTGGATAGCAAAGCAGGATCAGCAAATAACATAGGCCGGTATAAAACATAACCTAAGAAAATCGAAGGAATAGCCAACAAAACAAGCGGCAACCAAACCACCCAAGGAGACTCATGCACATGTGACCAAGTTTTTTTGTCCATACGCGGCTGGCCATGGAACACCAAAAACAATGCTCGGAACGTATAAAGTGCGGTAACCAACGCACCCAATAAAACACACCAATAGGCATAAGAAGCACCTGGCAAAGTCGACAGTCCCGCGGCTTCGATGATGGTATCCTTCGAGAAAAAACCGGCAAAAGGAGGCACAGCGCACAAGGCCAAACTACCAATGACAAAGGTCACGTAAGTGACTGGCATTTTACGCCATAACCCACCCATTTTTCGCATATCTTGTTCGTGATGCATGCCGATGATGACTGACCCAGCGCCTAAAAACAGCAACGCTTTAAAACAAGCATGCGTGAGCAAATGAAATATCCCAGCAGAATAGGCAGACGCACCCATAGCCACCATCATGTAGCCCAATTGCGACAACGTAGAATACGCCACCACACGTTTCACATCACTCATCACCAACGCCAAAATACCGGTAAACAACGCTCCTGTGCCACCAATCACTAAAATCACGGTCAACGCAGTATCTGATAATTCCATCAAAGGTGAAATACGTGCCACCATAAAGACCCCTGCAGTCACCATGGTTGCTGCGTGGATCAAAGCAGAAATAGGTGTGGGACCTTCCATCGACTCAGGCAACCACACATGCAAAGGCACTTGTGCTGATTTACCCATCGCGCCCACAAATAATAAAAGACAAGTGACAGTCACAACAGACCAAGCATGGCCAGAAAATATAGTGATTTGTTGATTGGCCATTTGATCCGCAGCATGGAATACCGTTTGATAATCCAAACTCCCGGCTGTCGCTAAGACCAAACCAATACCTAAGAGAAACCCAAAATCTCCGACACGATTGACCAGAAATGCTTTCAAACTACCTTGAATTGCAGATTCTTTGTGATACCAAAACCCAATCAGCAAATAAGAAACCAAGCCAACCCCTTCCCAGCCAAAAAACAATTGTAGGAAATTATTGGCTGTGACCAACATCAGCATCATAAAGGTGAACAACGAGATGTAAGAAAAGAAGCGCTGGTAACCGTCATCATCAGACATATAACCAATACTATAGATGTGTACCAAAAAGGAAACAAACGTCACAATCACCATCATGACAGCGGTTAATGAATCAATCAAAAACCCAATATGAAACGCATAAGGAAAGACATCACCACCCGTCGCCCAGGTATAAAGATTGACATTCAACACTGCTTCTTGTTTGGTTAAAATAGCAATTGCTACCATGACAGACAACACCAAAGAAATGCCCACGCCTAAAATCGTCACCGAATGTGCGCCCACTCGACCAATTTGTTTGCGCAATAAACCCGCCACCACCGATCCCACCAGTGGGGCTAAAACAATCAGTAAACAAGATGTCAATATACTCACATTCTTACCCTTTTAAATGATTCATCATCGACACATTAATGTCACCACGATTGCGATACAGCAACAACACGATGGCCAAGCCAATGGCGGCTTCTGCTGCCGCAACCGTTAAAATAAAAAAGACAAACACTTCACCAGCCACATCGCCAAATTGATGTGAAAATGCAATTAAATTGGTATTGACTGCCAACAACAATAATTCAATGCAAACCATCAATAAAATCACATTGCGACGATGAACCACAATGCCAAACAAACCCAAGCCAAATAAAATGGCAGATAACGTCAAATAATTTGATAAAGGTATCATCTCTTTTATTCCTTAGAAGTCTCTTTACGCATGTTCACCATGGTGAGACGATCTGCGCTCTGTACCATAATTTGGTCCACAATACTTTGACGCTTAGAACGCGGTGACACGCTACGATGCGCCAAGGTAATCGCAGCAACAATCGCTACCAATAAAATCACCGCAGCAATTTCAAAAGCCAACATATGATGGGTATACAATACCATCCCAATCGCTTGCGTATTAGAATAAGTGCTATGAGCAACAGGGGTGGCTGGATCACCAAAGGTCCCTGCCGGAACGGCCATGAACAACAATCCGACTAAACCTGCCGCCAACATCAGGCCCAAAGGCAAAAAACGCAACACCCGTGTTTTCATAACTTCCACATCAATATTGAGCATCATCACCACAAACAAAAATAATGTCATGACAGCACCCACATACACTAACACTAAAATCAATGCTAAAAATTCGGATTGCACCAATAACCATACAACGGCACTGCACAAAAAAGAAAAAACTAAAAATAACACACTACGCACAGGATTTGACTGAGTTACAATCATCAATGCCCCAAACACTGTCAGTCCGGAAAAGACATAAAAAATAAACTGTTGTACTGTCATCGACATCATAAGGATATCCTCAACGATATGGCGCGTCTTCAGCGCGATCTGCTGCCAATTGGGTTTCCATCAGATCCCCCACTGCCAATAATTTTTCTTTGGTCAAAATATTTTGACCACGTTCACTCATATGCACATGATGAATTGGGGTCAATACAATAGAGTCCACTGGACAAGATTCTTCGCACAACCCGCAAGAAATACATTTAAACGCATCAATATCATATCGAGTCGTACGTCTCGAACCATCTTCCCGTGGTTCTGACTCAATGGTAATGGCCAAAGCTGGGCATACGGCTTCACACAGTTTACAAGCAATACAACGCTCTTCACCATTCGGGTAACGACGCAAAGCCAACATGCCCCGGAACCGTGCAGAAGTCGGCGTTTGTTCTTCAGGAAATTGTACGGTGATTTTTTTCTTAAAAAAATACCGTCCGGTCACCATCAAACCACGGAACAAATCCACCAACAAATACGTCCGGACATAATGTTTGATATAGCGAGATAATTTATTCATTCAATGCTCACCTTAAAACCAGGGTTTCACATGCAACAACACCATTGCTGCCGTTACAATCACCCAAACAATCGTCAAAGGAATCAACACTTTCCAACCCAAACGCATCAACTGATCATAGCGATAACGAGGAAAAGTTGCCCGAATCCATATATAGACGAATAAGAAAAATGAAGCTTTGGCTAACAACCAAACAGGCCCTGGAACAAAGAAAAACAAATCATTCAGAAACGGTATTCCTTCAAAAGGAGACAACCAGCCACCCAGAAAAAATAACGACAACATGACAGAAATCAATACCATGCTGGCATACTCAGCTAAAAACAACAGGCCAAACCCAATCGCAGAATACTCGACGTGGAAACCTGCAACAATTTCTGATTCACCTTCCGCCAAATCAAAAGGTGCGCGATTGGTTTCTGCCACACCAGAAACCCAAAAAACAATGAACAACGGCAGTAATGGGATAAACCACCAATGCAATGGACCACCAGATTGCGACAATACAATCTCACTCAGGTTCATGCTGCCCGCAGCCAGTAACACTCCTACAAGCGAAAATCCCATCGCAATTTCATAAGAAATAGTTTGTGCCGCAGCACGCAGCGCTCCAAACATTGCATACTTAGAATTTGACGCCCATCCGGCAACCAACAAGGCATAAACCGACAAAGAACTGATCGCAAACAAAAACAATATACCGGCGTTAATATTTGCCAAAACCAGGCCCTGATCAAAGGGAATCACCGCCCAACCTGCCAGTGCCGGCACCAAAGCAAAAATTGGCGCCACACGAAACAAATACGGATTGGATAGTGTCGGAACAATAATTTCTTTACGGATCATTTTAATCAAATCCGCAAACGGCTGCAGAAGCCCGCGAAACCCCACGCGATTCGGACCAATTCGGCATTGCATATAGCCAATCACTTTGCGCTCAGCAAACGTTAAATATGCCACTACAATCAATAATGGCAATACAATAACCAAAATTTTAATCACAATCCAAAGTAATACACTGATATCATGTAGCATATGAAAACCTATTTAATCGTTATGGCACCAAAAGCGTGACCCAAATCCACCGTTTCCGCCATCGCATTCGCGACCCAAACAGTATTTTTTACAATCCGATCATCTCGAATCAATGGTAATGTTACTTCAATATCTCCTTGAGAAACAGTCGCCTTCTCACCCAACTTCAATCTATCCGCAGTCGCAGAATGAACGCGTATCTCAGCCGCTTCTGCAGCACCACAAACTTGTAATGCATCAGCATGCCGTACAATCATGTCATTACGATACAATGGCCATTCACCCACACGCATCAGACCTGATTCAGACGTTGGCATAGATTTCGGATAATACGTTTTTGATCTTGGTTCATGTAGCATCGCATGATGGCGTTGCACTTCTGCCAACACATCTTGACTGGAGACATAGTCAAACCCATCGCAATGTAAAGTATTGGCCAATACTCGTAACACTTTCCATGCCGGTCGTGCTTCACCATGCGGTGCCACAGCACCAGTCACAGACTGCCAGGTCCCATCCATATTAACATACGTTCCGGATGTTTCTGCATAAGGTGCGATGGGTAGAATCACATCGGCATAATCTTCGAGCCCTTCTGAATCAAAAGCAGATAACACCACCACATGATCGGCTGCCAACATGGCTTGCCGTGCCGCAAACGGATTAGCAAAATCAAAGTCAGGTTCTACTGCCATTAACAAATAGCCTTTCAGTTTTTCATTCAATGCTGTTTGAACATCCAAACCAGGCTCGTCTATCTCCTTGCCCGCTACTGCACGATGCGGCAACATCCCTGCCAATGCAGCACCTGAGGCATTAGCGCCCGTAGTAAAATGAATCAGTTTGGCACCACTGTATTTACTAATGGCCGCAATTAAAGTGCGTAACAATCCAGCCTCTGGATGATTATCACAAATAGCGCCTGTCACCAAAACAGCGTTAGGCAGCGACAATTGCTGGGCAATCCATTTGCTCTTCTTATTGGGCTTCAAACCCGCAGTCAAACGTTGTTCATTTTTCAGAAGGTCAGATTTTTTCTTCGCTAGTGACACCAAAATCAATGCTAATTCTGTTGCCAAATCCTGAGGAGATACGACAATCTTTTCTGCAAGATCAAAGCGATACTCGTAATCGACCACATTGAGCGCACCAATCTGCGCACCATTTAAAAAGGCCTTGCGTAATTTGAGTCCAGCCAGCGGCACTTCTCGATCGACATTACAACCCACGATAAAAATTTGTGATTGCTTTTCCAACTCAGCATACGGCAGCGTATTCGCAGGCATCACTGCCTGGTGTGTTTGATCACGAAAATCTACCTGTTGCAAACGGTAATCTAAATTTGTCACACCTTGATCACGCATGGCTTTTTGCAACAAATATAATTCTTCTAAGGTAGAAGAGGCTGAAGCAAACGCTGCAAACTGCCCAGGTCCGTGTTGTTCGATGATTTTCTGAATACCGCTTGCTGCAAAAGTCAATGCGGTTTGCCAATCCACTGTTTCCCAAACACCATCGCGCTTGATTCGTGGTGCGGATGCACGTGCAGGATGTTGCAATCCAAGATAAGAAAAACGATCACGATCTGACAACCAGGTTTCGTTGATCTCATTTTGTTCATTGGGTGCCACGCGCATCAAATGATTACGGCGAGTGTGATAATAAAGATGCGATCCCAGGCAATCATGTGGTGCAATACTAGGTGTTTGAGTCATTTCCCAAGCACGTGCTGTAAATCGATAAGGCTTCGACGTCAACGCACCCACTGGACACAAATCAATGATATTGCCCGACACTTCCGACGTCATACTGTGTTGCACATAAGTGCTGATTTGCATGTGCTCACCGCGTCCAATCCCACCCAACTCCGGTAAACCCGCAACTTCTTCACCGAATCTGACACAACGTGTACATTGAATACAACGCGTCATTTCTGTCGCAATCAATGAACCCAAATCGTCATCAGCCACGGCACGTTTGCTTTCTGAATAATTCGAAGCATCGCGCCCAAAACCCATGGACACGTCTTGTAATTCACATTCCCCGCCCTGATCGCAAATAGGACAATCCAAGGGGTGGTTGATCAACAAAAATTCCATCACCGCTTCTTGAGATCGTAAGGCCGCTGGTGATTTGGTAAATACTTTCATACCATCATTGATCGGTGTTGCGCACGCAGGCACCGTCTTGCGACCACCTTCTACTTCCACCAAACACATTCTGCAATTGGCAGCCACCGACAATTTTTTATGATAACAAAAACGAGGAATATGAATGCCCGCCTCATCGGCGACCTCAATGATCATTTTCCCATTTTCTACGTCAAAATTTTTGCCATCAATTTCAATTTTAGCCATGTTTAACCTTCTTAGACGCGCGTTTTTTTGATGGAATGAATGCCTCAAATTCGTGATAAAACTGTTTCACAAAACTCTGAACTGGCCAAGCCGCTGCTTCACCAAGTGCACAAATCGTGCGTCCTTCAATACTGTCAGCAACATGCACCAAGCGCTCAATATCTCCTGGCTCACCGTGCCCTTCTTTAATACGATGCAATATACGCATCATCCAGCCCGTACCTTCGCGGCAAGGGGTGCATTGCCCACAAGACTCATCCATATAAAATTCTGACAAACGATATAAGGCATCTACCATACAAGTGGAATCATCCATAATGATCACAGCCCCAGATCCCAAACCAGATCCAGCTTTTTGAATGCTATCAAAATCCATATCCAAATCCATCATCACATCACCGGGCAATACCCGCATCGATGACCCCCCAGGTATCACGGCTTTGAGTTTGCGACCTTTATGTAACCCACCCGCTAATGCCAGCAAGTCTTTGAAAGGCGTACCCAAAGGAATCTCAAAGTTACCCGGCTTTTTGACATGCCCAGAGACAGAGAAACATTTGGTACCCCCATTATTGGGTTTGCCCAACTCTAAAAACCACTGACCGCCTTGTTCCATAATCACCGGCACAGACGCAAAGGTTTCGGTATTATTAATCGTTGTTGGACAACCATACAAACCAAAATTAGCTGGAAATGGTGGCTTGAAACGCGGTTGCCCTTTTTTACCCTCTAACGAATTGAGTAATGCGGTTTCTTCACCACAAATATAGGCGCCCGCTCCCAAGTGATTGTGTAGCTCAAAATCAAATCCGGATTTTAAAATATTTTTACCTAATAACCCTGCTTTGTACACTTCTTTCAGCGCTGCTTCCACACGTTCGTACGGCTCCCAGAATTCACCACGAATATAATTATAACCAACGGTTGCACCCATGGCATACCCGGCAATAGCCATCCCTTCGATCAACTGATGCGGGTTATAACGGAGAATATCTCGGTCTTTACATGTGCCCGGCTCACCTTCATCAGAATTACACACCACATATTTTTGACCAGGGGTATCACGATTGATAAAGCTCCACTTTAAACCGGTTGGAAACCCCGCGCCGCCACGGCCACGCAATGCAGATAGTTTGAGTTCCTCAATGATTTGTTTGGGCGGTATTTTTTCTTTCAAAATGCGTCGCCAAGCCTTGTATCCACCCACACTTTTATAAGCAGCCAATGTCCAAGGCTTGTCGAGGTGCAAGGTGCGATAACAAACTTGATTTAATGTAACCATAGTCAAGAAGCCCTACTTATATTTTTTTAAAATCTTATCAACGCCCGTCTGCGTTAAATGCTCATGGTACTCTTTATCAATTTGCATCATCGGCGCATTCACACAAGCACCGAGGCATTCCACAGATCTTAAAGTGAAACGCTCATCAGCTGTGGTTTCCCCACAATTGATTTTTAGTTTTTTCTCCAAATGACTCATGATTTTTGCTGAGTCACGTAATTTACAAGAAATATTGGTGCACACGCCAATCACATGTCGGCCGACAGGTGCGCGCTCGTACATCGAATAAAAACTAGCCACTTCAAATACCGCAATCGGTGCCATATCCAAATACGCCGCCAATGCTGTCATTGCTTCATCTGTCAAATAGCTGTTTTCTTCTTGAATCACCGTCAAAGCACCCATCACAGCTGATTGTTTTTGATCAGCCGGATATTTGGCAATCCAGTCGTCAATTTTTGCCAACCCTTTGGCACTTACATAAGTATGCAGCATCTGTGTTGCATTCTCCGACATAATTTTTTCAACCCTTTATCTATCGATTTCACCAAAAACAATATCTTGGCTGGCCAAAATAGCCACCCCGTCGGCCAACATATAGCCACGAACCATTTCATCATACCCAGCCAAATGAGCAAATCCTGGCGCACGTATTTTCAAACGATACGGCTTATTAGCGCCGTCTGAAACCAAATACACGCCAAATTCTCCTTTGGGCGCTTCCACTGCAGAATACACTTCTCCAGGTGGCAAACAAAATCCTTCGGTATACAATTTGAAATGATGAATCAATGCTTCCATATCTTCTTTCATTTCCACACGTTTGGGCGGCGTGATTTTGTGATCATCCAATTTGACTGGCCCAGGGTGCGTCTTAAGCCAAGCAACACATTGCTGGATGATACGATTCGATTCACGCATTTCTGCAACCCGTACCAAATACCGATCGTAACAATCTCCAGTTTTACCCACTGGAATATCAAAATCAAGCTTGTCATAAGCAGCATAAGGTTGCTTTCTGCGTAAATCCCAAGCCACATTTGAAGCACGCAGCATCGGACCCGAAAATCCCCATTGCAACGCTTGCTCCGGTGTAACCACGCCAATATCCACGGTCCGTTGTTTCCATATTCGATTATCTGTCAACAACGTTTCGTACTCATCAATACATTTTGGAAAGCGATCAGTAAACGCTGAAATGAAATCGAGCAAACTGCCTTGCCGATTGCTATTCATCTCATCCACTTCACGTTCGGAATGCCATTTAGAGGGTTCGTACTGTGGCATTTTATTGGGTAAATCTCTTGCAACGCCGCCTGGTCGATAGTACGTCGCATGCATTCTAGCGCCCGAGGCTGCTTCGTAACAATCAAACAAATCTTCACGTTCACGAAAACAATATAAAAATACAGTCATAGCCCCAGTATCCAAAGCCGTGGCGCCTAACCATAATAAATGATTGAGTATTCGGGTGATTTCATCAAACATGGTACGAATATATTGCGCTCTAATGGGCGCATCAACGCCTAAACTTTTTTCAATCGCACGCACATAAGCATGTTCATTACACATCATGGACACATAGTCCAAGCGATCCATATAACCAATATTTTGCAAATAAGGTTTGGTTTCCACCAGTTTTTCTGTCGCACGATGTAACAAACCAACGTGGGGATCAGCGCGTACAATCGTTTCACCCTCTAATTCCAGAACAAGCCGCAACACACCATGCGCAGCTGGATGTTGGGGACCAAAATTAAGCGTATAGTTTTGTAATTCAATCATAGTAGTAGACTCATTTGGCGACTTCTTTTTGATCAAGATAACGGTTATCATCGCGAATAACTTTGGGTACGGTCACTCGAGGTTCAACAGTTACAGGTTCGTAGGTCACTTTGCCCATTGCCGCATCGTAACGCATTTCCACATGCCCACTTAGTGGAAAATCCTTGCGGAAGGGATGTCCGATAAACCCGTAATCGGTCAAAATTCGTCTCAAATCAGGGTGATCTGTGAATAAAATACCATACAAATCATACGCTTCGCGCTCAAACCACAGTGCAGATTTCCAAATATCATGCACCGAAGGCACCGACAAATCGTCCTCACCCACAAATACTTTCAAACGCAAACGTTGATTTTTAGTTGGTGATAATAAATGATACACCACCGCAAATCGAGGTTTATCCCATTTTCCCTGCGTGGACTCACCAGACTCAACCGCCCGGGAAAATCCATCTGTTACTGCGCTGTCTGTTTCCCAATCATAAACACCATATAACAAATAGTCGACCGCACACACATCGATCAATTGACTAAAAGCAAAGGCTGGTTTATCACGTAACGCCAATAATACCGCGTGCATATGCGCAACTTCACATTCAATCGTTACTTCTTGGTTAGCAACCACAAGGTCGAGTAATGTTGTCTGAAACGTTGCTTTCAAATCTGTGGCTAATGTTTTTATTTTTGCCATGTCGTACACACCCTACGTTATCAATTATGACAATTCAATCACATTTCTGCGTGCAATTTTGTTTTGTAATTGGATCACACCATACAACAGTGCTTCTGCCGTGGGTGGACACCCTGGCACGTAAATATCCACAGGCACAATGCGATCACAGCCACGCACCACAGAGTAAGAATAATGATAATATCCGCCTCCATTGGCACAGGACCCCATTGAAATCACCCAACGCGGCTCCGGCATTTGATCATACACTTTACGCAAAGCAGGCGCCATTTTGTTACACAACGTACCCGCAACAATCATCACATCAGATTGACGGGGACTGGGGCGAAAAATCACCCCGAAGCGATCCGCATCATAGCGAGAAGCACCCACGTGCATCATTTCTACGGCACAACACGCCAAACCAAACGTCATAGGCCACATCGACCCACTCTGTGCCCACCCCCATAGTTTATCCATGGTTGTGGTCATGAATCCCTGTTGTTGGAGTTCAGAGGGTAGTGTTATTCCCATTCTAAAGCACCTCGTTTCCACTCATAAATAAATCCAATCACCAGTAATCCCAAAAATACCATCATGGCTGTAAAGCCAACCCAGCCCAGTTTTCGTAATACCAGTGCCCAAGGAAAGAAAAATGCCGTTTCCAAATCAAATATGATAAACAAAATTGCGACCAAATAAAATCGAACATCAAAAGGAATATGCGCAGACTCAAATGCAGGGAAACCACATTCATAGGGTGAATTTTTTTCGGCGTCAGGTTTACTTGCAGAAATCAGCGACCCTGCACCCAGCAGTACGGCGCCAAACGCCATACCAACGAGGATAAAAACCAAAATGGGTAAATATTGCGATAACATATCATGGCCTCATATCAAATTTGGTACCGAAGGCCGGATTCGAACCGGCACAGCTTGCGCCACCGCCCCCTCAAGACGGCGTGTCTACCAATTCCACCACTCCGGCATACAATAATTTCAGACTACTCACATCAGGTTATGGTTACGACCCAGGTTGCGAAGGAATCGGAATCGAGGATGTTGTCGTGGATTCTGTCGATGGCAATGCTAGCGAAGATTGATGTTGCCTTGCAACCGTTGCCGACAATAAAACGCTGGTTGTAAAAAATGCCAACACCAAACCACCTGTCAATTTAAACAAAAAATTCCCAGTGCCTTGACTGCCAAAAACAGTATTCGATGCACCAGATCCAAATGCTGCGCCAATATCAGCGCCTTTACCATGCTGCAGCAACACCAGGCCAATGACAGTGACTGCAATTAATATATGGATAGTCAACAACAATTGATACATTTTACGATTTCCCCAAACTGTTTTGCATCTAAAGACGCCCCACCAACCAAACCACCATCCACATCTGACATTGCAAATAAGTCAGGTGCGTTATGGGCGTTGACGCTACCGCCATAAAGAATAGGCAATGTATCCACCGCATGCTGGTCATATTGTGATAAAAACTGACGAATAAAAGCGTGCGCATGCTGAGCTTGCTCTGGTGTTGCAGTATTACCCGTACCTATGGCCCAAATTGGCTCATAAGCAACGATACAGTGTTGCAACACATCCCCTTGATTACGGTGCTCAAACACCGCAGCAAGCTGCTGCGATAATCTTTGCTCCATCAAACCGCCATCACGTTCTTTTTCCGTCTCTCCAACGCACAAGATCGGTATCATAGCATGTTCTTTCACATGGTGGAATTTTTCTGCGACAAATTTTTCATCCTCATGAAACAACTGTCGCCGCTCAGAATGTCCCACCAAAACATACTGGCAATGGTAATCTGCCAGCATCAGTCCACTCAGTTCACCGGTGTAAGCGCCGGAATCTTTGGGGTAAACATTTTGTGCGCCAAACCCAATATTGCGCCCAGTCAAAAGCGTGCTGACTTCAGGCAAATAAATCGCTGGCACCAACACCGCAACCTGCGCTGCTGTCGCGTCAGAACAAGTCTCAAGCAAGTCATGAATCAATGGAATAATCTGGGTCAAACGACCATTCATTTTCCAATTACCCAAAACGATTTTCTGTCTCATGCTCACTCCAATGTTTGAGCGATTTTGGAGATATCTGCACTTAACGTTTGTGCATGATTTTCAACATCTTTGCTATCCAATCCTTCGACCATCACGCGTAACATCGGCTCAGTACCAGAAGGTCTTAACACCACACGACCTTCATCTTTTAGCACCCTCTCCAAAGCTGTTACAGCAGTCTGTACACGCTTGTCCTGAACCAATTGCGCTGCATGTTTGGTTTTTAAGTTTACCAAAGATTGTGGTAACAACTCTACACCTTGCGTTAATTCAGCCAAGGTTTTTTCTTGCTTCACCATCATTGCCAATACTTGTAGGGCAGCGACGATCCCATCTCCTGTCGTGGTTTTATCTAAACACACCACATGCCCAGAAGGTTCACCGCCAATTTTCCAATCTTTTTCTCGCAAAGCTTCCAACACATAGCGATCCCCTACTTGCGTGCGGATAAACTCTAGCCCCAACGAGTGGATCGCTTTTTCTAAACCAAAATTACTCATCAAAGTACCGGCCACCCCTTTGATGACAACCCCTCTTTCTTTGCGATCTTTGGCAAGCATATACAAAATTTGATCGCCATCTATCAGACGACCTTGCGCATCGACTAAAACCACCCGATCGCCATCACCATCCAAACTGATACCAATATCTGCTTGCGTTTGCAATACCATTTCTCGCATGGCTTCAGGCGCTGTTGATCCGCAACGCTCATTAATATTAAACCCATCCGGCCTATCACCCATGCCAATCACTTCCGCACCCAACTCTGTAAAGACATCTGGGGCAATATTGTAAGTCGCACCATGGGCACAATCGACCACGATTTTCAAACCACTCAAACGCGTCAATGAAGGAATCGTCGCTTTGCAAAATTCAATATAACGACCAGAGGCATCACCAACACGCATGGCTTTACCCAAATGCCCAGATTTGACTGTTACAAAGGGTTGTTCCATATATTTTTCAATTTCTAATTCGACAGAATCGGGCAATTTAGCACCCTCTGCTGAAAAAAACTTCAATCCATTGTCTTCAAATAAATTATGCGATGCTGAAATCACAATGCCCGCATTGGCACGCAATGTTTGCGTCAAATAAGCAACGCCAGGTGTCGGCATAGGACCTAATAAATAAACATCCACACCGGCAGCCGACAATCCAGCCTCAAGCGCAGATTCAAACATATAACCGGATATGCGCGTGTCTTTTCCAATCACGACTTTTTTTCGGGCACCATTGGCCAAGACACAACCCACGGCCCAACCCAATTTTAACACCAGCTCTGGGTTCATATGACTGGACCCTACGTGGCCACGAATACCATCTGTACCAAAATATGAACGTTGACTCATACGACACCTTCTACCGTTTGTACTGCTTGAATGATGGTGCATGCTTGTTTGGTTTCCACCACATCATGGGTTCGAAGAATCGAAACCCCGGATAACGTGGCATGCACCGCCAATGCCAATCCACCTGCCAATCGTCCTGAGGGGGGTTGATCTAACACGGCACCAATCGTCGATTTTCTCGACATACCCAATAAAATAGGTAATTGATGTTGGTGAAACTGCGCCAAACGCTGAACCATTTGTAAATTATGTTGCACCGTTTTGCCAAATCCAAATCCTGGGTCTAAAATCAAACGCGATCGGTCAATCCCAGCATCGACACAAGCTTGAATACGCTGCGCAAAAAAACCATCAACCTCACGAATCACACCTTGTGGATACTGAGGATCGGTTTGCATCGTACGCGGTGTACCCAGTATATGCATCAAACAAATCGGCACGTCGCATTGCGCAGCAACAGTCAAAGCACCTTCCGAACGCAACGCAAAAATATCATTGATACAAGCAACGCCTGCTTGTACTGCCGCTTGCATCACTTCTGGTTTCCAGGTGTCGATTGATATGGCGATGGGTGCAGCTGCGCCTATTCGCTCGATGATAGGCATGACGCGGTCTAATTCTTCTTGGATAGAAATAAATGCCGCATCTGGGCGCGATGATTCGCCACCAATATCAATCAGATCAACCCCTGCCGCGATCATCGCTTGGGCTTGATCATAAGCAGCATCTGTGGTTTGGTAACAGCCCCCATCGTAGAAAGAATCAGGCGTGACATTCAGCACTCCCATGATCAAAGGCATTTGGCCTGGGCCATGTGTGTGGGTGCCACACCATTGTTTGAATGCTATTTTATCCACTAGGGTGCGTCACTCGCAGGATCTTCTTTCAATGATTTTTTACGTGATAATCTTGATTTGGGTTTGGTCGGTGGTGAGGATGAATCTGGCTCAGCATGCATCGAGCCGGTATCATCACTGTCCCAACCTTCGGGAGGCAGGGGTTCTTTTCCTGTCATAATGGTTTTAATTTGTGTGGCATCGATGGTTTCATATTTGATCAAAGCTTCCGCCATCAGATGTAACAATTTGACATTGTCTTTCAACAAGGTTTCGGCATGTTGGAAATTACGATCAATAATGTCCCGCACTTCTTCATCAATTTTTTGTACGGTCAAATCAGAAATTTCTTTGCCTTGATTCATACTACGGCCTAAAAAGACTTCTTCCTCTTCCTGACCAAAACTGAGTGGCCCCAGGGCAGACAAGCCCCACTGCGTGACCATTTTACGGGCAATTTCCGTCGCGCGCGTGATATCGTTTGAGGCACCCGTCGTCACACTATCTGCGCCAAAAATTAATTCTTCTGCGATGCGCCCACCATACAAACTGGCCAATTGACTTTCTAAGCGGCGTCTTGTGTAAGAATAACGATCTTGCTCCGGCAAAAACATCGTCACACCCAAGGCGCGTCCTCTTGGAATGATAGATACTTTATAGACGGGATCATGTTCGGGTACCAATAAACCTACAATCGCGTGCCCGGCCTCATGATAAGCTGTTAATTTTTTTTCATCCTCACTCATCACCATAGAACGTCGCTCTGTACCCATCATGATCTTGTCTTTGGCTTTGTCCAATTCCATGATCGTGATTCTACGTTTGTCAGAACGCGCAGCAAACAAAGCCGCTTCATTTACCAAATTAGCCAAATCCGCACCGGAAAACCCAGGTGTCCCACGCGCAATCGCCATGACATCCACCCCATTCTCCATCGGTACTTTACTCAAATGCACACGTAAAATTTGTTCTCGACCCTTAATATCTGGCAAAGGCACAACCACTTGACGGTCAAAGCGTCCGGGACGTAATAACGCCGGATCCAAAACATCAGGTCGGTTGGTTGCAGCAATCACAATTACCCCTTCATTGCCTTCAAATCCATCCATCTCGACTAATAATTGGTTCAAGGTTTGCTCACGTTCATCATGACCCCCACCCAACCCCGCGCCACGATGACGGCCCACGGCATCAATTTCATCAATAAATATGATACAAGGCGCTTGTTTTTTAGCTTGCTCAAACATATCCCGTACGCGAGACGCACCCACCCCCACAAACATTTCCACAAAGTCAGATCCGGAAATGGTGAAAAAGGGTACTTTTGCTTCTCCTGCGACAGCACGAGCCAACAAGGTTTTGCCGGTACCAGGCGAACCCACCAACAACACCCCACGCGGAATACGGCCCCCTAAATTTTGAAACTTGGTCGGATCACGTAAGAAATCAACTAATTCTTTCACTTCATCTTTCGCTTCATCCACACCCGCTACATCCGAAAATGTGACCTTCACTTGATCTTCACCCAGCAAACGTGCGCGTGACCGACCAAACGACATGGCGCCACGACCACCGCCGCCTTGCATTTGGCGCATGAAAAAGACCCATACCGCAATCAATAACAACATCGGGAACCAGTTTACAAATAGGTGTAACAAAAAGCTTTCTTGTTGTTTTTCTTGGCCACTGACCGTGACATTCGCTTTCAATAATTGACCCAACAAAGCTGGATCAGGTATTGGCATATAGGTGACAAAACGTCGATTATTTTTAGTGACGCCTGAGATAACTTTATTGTCTTCAATCGCAACGGAATGAATAGTGCCTTGCGTCACTTCCGTCAAAAATTGACTATAGGGCAGTTGATCTGCTGCTGCATGATTAGGCCCAAAATTGCTGAATACTGATACCAAAACCACAGCAATCACCAACCACAAAAATAAATTTTTTATCATATCGTTCAAAGTAAAAACCTCATTTGATTAATTAGGCCAGTATACACGGACACATCTCTAAGTTACTACAAAATATAATGCTTCGCCAGCAAATAGGTTTCTCTTGAGCGCGACCGTGATGCTTGGGGTTTTCGAATTACGATCCGCTTAAACCTGGGGCGAATCTCTTTCACCAGCGCATCAAACCCTTCTCCATGGAATAATTTCATCACCAAAGTGCCACCAGGCTTCAACGTTTGATAAGAAAACGCTAGGGCTAATTCGGCCAAATACATCGCACGCGGCATATCAACAGCGGGGTTACCACTCATATTGGGCGCCATATCAGATAAAACAAGATCCACCGAACGCTCGGTCAATTTAGATTGCAATTCTTCTAGCACCTTTTCTTCAGTAAAATCACCTAAAATCACGTCGACCCCAGGCAATGCATCCATAGGCAAACAGTCCAAAGCAATGATAGTGCTTTCTTTCTCTCCTTTGCGACAACCTATTTTTTCTGCGACATACTGGGTCCAACCCCCAGGTGCGGCACCTAAATCCACCACCGTCATGCCCGGTTTTAACAATCGTTCTTTGTCATCGATTTCTTTTAATTTATAGACAGCCCGACTCCGATAGCCGGCTGTTTGGGCTTGTTTCACAAAGGGATCGTCAAAATGTTCTTTTAACCAGCGTTTACTGCTTTTCGAACGTTGCATACAAGATCATGATATCAAAAATCGTATCATACCGAATTTATCTATTATTTCCCAGCAAAACGTGCAATAATTTGTCATTATTTATCGTATGGATTATCTATGAACCGTAGCTTAAGAAAAACCCTCAAAGCCAAAGCACATCCACTCAATCCTGTCATTCTCATGGGTGGCAAAGGCTTAACTCCAGCGCTGATTGCCGAAACGGATATCGCGCTGTCAACCCATGAATTGATCAAAGTAAAACTGGTGGGCGCCAACAAAACAGAAAACCTTGATACCGCAGAAGCGCTCTGCCAAGCAACAAATGCTGAATGCATACAAATGATTGGCCATATTGCTACGATTTATCGCGAAAAAACTGAGTAAGAATAATAGATAGGAGCATTCTCTTTACCCTAGATCCCGCGGCTTGTCCCTGAGCTATCCCCACTTTTTTTGAGATTAAGGAATTGAAAATTAGGAAGAAAAACGATTAGCAGTGCATGACTAAATGTGATCAAATAAAGTTTGCAAACAATTATAAGGTCATAATCAT
>JANSXK010000068.1 GCA_024742995.1 Gammaproteobacteria bacterium | reverse complement strand
GTTATTGAGCAGCCTGGCGCAGTCCATCGTGACCAGCCCATAGTTGCTGCCTTCCCGGTTGCCCTCTACGATATGGAGCCCATAGAAGTCATTATCCGCCACTTCAGCCTGCCCGCGCAGGGTGACATTAACATACTTGCCTGGCGGGCAGTACAAGCCCACGTCATTATTGGACAGCTCGCCTCCGCTCATGATGTACTCGCCTACGTTGGAGACGTGGACGGCGCCCCAGGTCAGATACTCAGGCTCCGTTGGCACGTTGTAGTTTTCAATGACACTTGCGTCTACCCGCACAGACTGCAGCTCGTCGAGCAGCATCGCATTCACACCGGTGCCTGTGCCATTGAAATTACAGTCCCAAATACGGGCATTACCGCCGTGGGAGAGCCAGATGGAATTCTGGTTATCGGAAAAGCCGCTCTGGAAAAACAGGAAATCCAGCGTACTGGCCGGGTAAATGTTGTAGGCTTCCACGGCATTGGCAAACCCGTAGGCTTCGTTGTACACAAAACGGATTTTAGTCGCCCCGTCAGCCAGCAGTCCCACCGCCGTCTGCCCGCCGGTCTTCAGCTCCATGTTGGAGATAAAGGCTTCGCCCTGACCTACGGAGATTTTGGCATAATTCCCGTATTCCGCCAGGCCTTCCAGCAGCTCTACGGTATTGTCTCCAATATCAAGGGTCGTATTGTTGCGGAGGCGCAGGAAGCGCTTGCCGATGCCCCGCCCTTCGATGCGGAAGATGCCGCCCGTAAGGCTGAGAATATGGCTCTGGAAAAAGTCAAAGAAGCCATTGCCGCTGAAGTCGATGCTGCCCTGTACCTCCAGCTCGCCCTGCACTTCGAGCACAGCACGTCCGAAGGGGTCGTCCCCGTCCCAAAGCTGCACGATAGCGCCCGGCTCCAGTACCAGCTTGCCACCGTCTTCCACTACGCATTTGGAATCCTGGCTGACGCGCAAAATGCCGCCACTGCCAATGCGGGCTTCGCCCCCTTTCTCGATGCGGACCTGCCCGCCAAAGCCTGCGCTGAGCAGACCATCAGAAAGTACCTCTGTATAGCCCCCCTCCTGTACGATAAAACGGGAATCTTTATTGATGTACAGCTCGCCCTGGGCTTGAATGGAGACCGTCGCATCTGCTTGCACGTAGACCTGGGCGGTGTTGGTGATGCCGGCGGCGGCGTCCCATTGGCCGAGCTCCATGCGGGCGGTGGGGGCGATGGTGAGGGTGGTGGGGTCGCCCTCGCAGAAGCTGCTGCGGATGAAGACCTCAAAATCACTGACTTCATCGTTATTGAGATTGGCTGCTATATCCGTAAAGCCGATTCGCCCGGCCCGGTTGACCCAGAGTTGC
>JANSXK010000030.1 GCA_024742995.1 Gammaproteobacteria bacterium | reverse complement strand
GCTATCACTAGCTGCTTTATTTCTTCTACTGCTTTTTTCTCTCAAAGTATTGACACTTGCTAAAGCGCCCTCACAGTTTGTCTTCTCATATTCTTAATCAGCTCGCCCTCTCGGCGTGTCGTGTATTCTACTCATTTCTTCCAGCTTGTCAACTTGTTTTTCAGTCCTATTGGCATCCTGCTTATCAAGCAGGATGCCAATAGTCATTAGTCTTGCTGTTGTTCTGGTTGCTCTGGTTGTGGCGGTTGCTGTGGTTGTTGGTTATCAGCATTCAATGCTTCACTCAACGCGTGTTCCACATCACTCGCAGTCACCTTATGACCACCTGTCTCAGCGACACGTGCCCGTTTGGCTTTACGCGCCTGATGGTACGTGTAGCCCGTTCCCGCCGGAATCAAACGACCCACCATAACGTTTTCCTTCAACCCTCTGAGATCATCTGTCTTACCACCTACTGCAGCTTCGGTAAGGACTCGTGTGGTTTCTTGGAACGATGCCGCAGAAATAAATGACTCTGTCGCCAACGATGCTTTGGTAATACCCAACAAGATTGGTGTACCACGCGCCACAAGTTTATTTTCAGCAGTCAAAATATCATTTTCTTGCAACAAGGTTGTTTCTTCGACCTGCTCACCTAGCAAAAATTTCGAATCGCCCACAAACGTGATGATACGCTTACGCAACATTTGTCGCACAATCGTTTCGATGTGCTTATCGTTGATCTTCACCCCTTGTAAGCGATAAACATCTTGCACTTCATTCACGATGTAATTGGCCAATGCACCAACACCCAACAAACGTAAGATATCGTGTGGATTTGGAGGACCATCGGCAACCACTTCACCACGTGCCACATGTTCCCCTTCAAAGACAGAAATATTACGCCACTTCGGAATCAATTCTTCGTGACAAACTTGCTCAGATTCGGTGATGATCAAACGGCGTTTTCCTTTGGTTTCTTTACCAAAGTTAATCACCCCTGAAATTTCCGCCATCACTGCAGCATCTTTTGGTTTTCTGGCTTCAAATAAATCAGCAACGCGTGGCAAGCCCCCGGTGATATCACGAGTCTTAGAACGCTCTTGCGGAATACGTGCGATGACGTCACCCACCCCAACTGCTTGACCATCTTCGAAATTAATGATGGCATCAACAGGTAGGTAGTATTGCGCAGTCACATTCGTCCCAGACAAATAAATATCTTCGCCTTTGTCAGACACCAATTTCACCATTGGGCGCATATCACGTCCTGACGTACTGGAGCGTTGCTTCGCATCAATGACTACAATATTGCTCAATCCTGTCAATTCGTCGGTTTGGCGATTCATGGTCACACCTTCAACCAAATCAACAAATTTGAGCTGACCACTCACTTCAGAAATCACTGGATGGGTATGAGGATCCCAAGTCGCAATCACTTGACCCGCTTCAACAGGCGACTGATCTTGAACAGATAATACCGCACCGTAAGGCAATTTATAGCGCTCACGCTCACGACCAAATTCATCAAGGATGGTCACTTCACCAGAACGAGAAACCGCGACCAAATTATTATTGTCGTGGGTTACCGTTTTAATATTGTGTAAACGAATCACACCTTTGTTTTTGATTTGGATATTGTTCGCCGCTGAAGAACGCGATGCCGCGCCACCGATATGGAAGGTACGCATCGTCAACTGTGTGCCTGGCTCACCGATAGACTGAGCCGCAATAATACCTACCGCTTCCCCTGTATTGGCCAAATGACCTCGCGCCAAATCACGACCATAACAATAAGCACATAATCCGAAACGAGTTTCACAGGAAATAGGCGAGCGAACCAAAATTTGGTCGACACCCAATTTCTCCAAACGCTCTACCCATTCTTCATCCAACAAGGTACCGGCAGTCACAATAGGATCATTCTGATTTGGCACATAAACGTCTTGTGCAACCACACGGCCTAGCACACGCTCCTGCAATGGTTCAACAATGTCACCGCCTTCAATCAATGGCTGCATCAAAATACCATTTTCAGTACCACAATCAAGCTCGGTGATCACCACGTCTTGTGCAACATCCACCAAACGTCGAGTCAAATAGCCTGAGTTTGCAGTTTTCAATGCGGTATCCGCCAAACCTTTACGCGCCCCGTGGGTTGAAATAAAGTATTGGAATACGTTCAGACCTTCGCGGAAATTTGCAGTAATAGGTGTCTCGATGATCGATCCATCAGGCGCTGACATCAATCCTCGCATACCGGCCAATTGGCGAATCTGTGCTGCCGATCCTCGCGCCCCAGAATCTGCCATCATGAAGATTGGATTAAATGATTCTTGCTGCGATATCTTACCTTTGGCATCTTTAAAGTCATCGGTAGCGATATTCGCCATCATCGATTTGGCTACCATTTCACTGGTGCGAGACCAAATATCAATCACTTTATTATAACGCTCACCATTGGTCACCAAACCAGAACGGAATTGCGATTCAATTTCTCGCACTTCATTATCCGCCTGTTCAATAATCGATGCTTTATCATGCGGAATTTCCATATCTTCAATCCCAATGGAAGCACCTGCACGCGTGGCATATTTAAAGCCGGTGTACATCAACTGATCCGCAAAAATAACAGTTTCTTTCAAACCAAATGCACGATAGCAATGATCTAAAACTTTAGAAATGGTCTTTTTAGTCATTGCTCTATTGATTTGAGAGAATGGCATACCTTCGGGTAACACATCCGACAAAATAGCTCGACCAACAGTAGTTTCCACCAATTCATATCCCAATTTATGATCAGGATTATCAGAAGGCATACGAATTTTTACTTGCGCATGGATATCAACCACGCCTGCTTCATAACTATTCTGCGCATCTTGAGAGCTCACAAAAACTTTGCCTTCCCCTTTGGCACCCATGCGATGACGCGTCAGATAATACAATCCTAAAACCACGTCCTGACTTGGTACAATAATAGGTTCACCACTCGCTGGAGATAAAATGTTATTGGTCGACATCATCAAAGAACGTGCTTCCAATTGTGCTTCCAACGTTAATGGAATATGCACAGCCATCTGATCTCCATCGAAATCGGCATTGTACGCTGTACAAACCAAAGGATGGAGCTGAATCGCTTTCCCTTCAATCAGTACGGGTTCAAACGCTTGGATACCCAGACGGTGTAATGTTGGTGCACGGTTGAGTAATACGGGATGTTCACGAATCACTTCTTCTAAAACGTCCCAAACCACGGCTTCTTCACGATCCACCATTTTCTTCGCGGCTTTGATTGTTGTTGCCAACCCACGGAATTCTAATTTGCTGAAAATAAACGGTTTAAAAAGTTCCAAGGCCATTTTTTTCGGCAATCCGCATTGATGCAAACGCAACGTTGGCCCGACAACGATAACCGAACGACCAGAGTAATCGACACGTTTACCCAACAAGTTTTGACGGAAGCGCCCTTGCTTCCCTTTAATCATATCTGCCAATGATTTCAAAGGTCGTTTATTTGTACCTGTGATAGCACGACCCCTACGACCGTTATCCAACAACGCATCCACAGATTCTTGCAACATACGTTTTTCATTGCGGACAATGATATCTGGTGCAGACAAATCCAACAAACGCTTGAGACGGTTGTTACGATTGATCACGCGGCGATACAAATCGTTCAGATCTGAAGTTGCAAATCGACCACCATCCAATGGTACCAAAGGACGTAAATCTGGTGGCAAGACGGGTAACACATTCATAATCATCCACTCAGGTTTGTTACCTGAGTCATAGAATGCTTCCAACAACTTCAATCGTTTGGTAATTTTCTTAATTTTGGTTTCAGAATTCGTCGTTGGTAATTCTTCACGCAATGACTTGATTTCGTCTTCCAAGTGAATTTGTCGTAATAAGTCTCGAATAGCTTCCGCACCCATGCGCGCATCAAAATCATCTCCATACTGCTCAACAGCATCTAGATAGACTTCATCATTCAAGAGCTGACCTCTTTCAAGTTCAGTCATGCCCGGATCAACCACAACAAACGCTTCAAAATACAAGACGCGCTCAATATCCCGCAGTGTCATATCCAACAACAGTCCAATCCGAGAAGGCAAAGATTTCAAGAACCAGATATGTGCAACTGGGCTAGCCAATTCAATGTGGCCCATACGCTCACGTCGGACTTTCGCCAACGCTAATTCTACGCCACATTTCTCGCACACTACGCCACGATGCTTCAATCGCTTGTATTTACCACATAAGCACTCGTAATCTTTGACCGGCCCGAATGTTTTAGCACAAAACAATCCATCTCGCTCTGGGCGGAAGGTACGATAGTTAATCGTTTCCGGTTTTTTCACTTCGCCATAAGACCAAGAACGAATCAGCTCTGGTGAAGCCAAGCCAATTTTAATCGCATCAAATTCTTCATGATGGCCTTGTTGTTTTAGCAAGCCTAACAAATCACTCATCACTGGTGCTTGTGCCAATGGTTCGTTGCCTAAATTATGGTTAATCGCCACGTTAATGCCTCCAAAACTAGTCATGATTCAATTCAATGTCGATACCCAATGCTCTGATTTCTTTCAATAGTACGTTGAAAGATTCGGGCATGCCTGGATCCATTCGATGGTCGCCATCAACAATGTTTTTATAAATTTTTGTTCTACCGCCGACATCATCTGATTTCACCGTGAGCATTTCTTGGAGCGTATAAGCCGCACCATAAGCTTCTAGTGCCCAAACTTCCATCTCCCCGAAGCGCTGTCCACCAAATTGGGCTTTACCACCTAAGGGTTGCTGCGTGACCAAACTATAAGATCCAGTAGAACGCGCATGCATTTTATCATCAACCAAATGGTTCAATTTCAGCATGTACATATAACCGACCATCACACGATTATCGAAACGTCGCCCTGTTCGGCCATCAATCAATACGGTTTTGCCATCAAGTGGCAACTCGGCTAATGCCAACATTGATTTGATTTCTTCTTCACTCGCACCATCAAACACAGGCGTTGCCATTGGCACACCACCACGCAAATTGCGTGCCAATCTCAGCACTTCTTCATCTGACAGGCTGTCTAACTGTACTCGTTTAACATCATCGTGGTTATAAATTTTACCCATATAACCTTTCAAATCTTTCACCGATTTTTCTGCCTCTAACATACGGTCAATTTGTTTACCCAGTCCTTTGGCCGCCAAGCCCAAATGGGTCTCCAAAACCTGACCGATGTTCATACGTGACGGTACCCCTAATGGATTCAAAACAATATCCACTGGTGTGCCATCTTCCATATGCGGCATGTCTTCCACCGGTACTACCATGGAAATAACCCCTTTGTTCCCGTGTCGTCCAGCCATTTTATCCCCAGGCTGCACACGACGCTTGACAGCAAGGTATACTTTTACAATCTTCAAGACGCCTGGAGCCAAATCATCACCTTGGACAATCTTCTTGCGGTTGTCATTGAAGCGTTTTTCCATTTCTTTGGCCAATTCTTCGAGCTGACGAGACGCTTGTTCCAATTGGACACTAGCCTCTTCATCTTTCAAACGAATATCAAACCATTTCTCACGTGGTACTTTGGTCAAATAATCATCCTTAATAGCGGTGCCCGATTTCAAACTACTGGGACCACCAGTAGCAATCTTAGACAACAATAAAGTATAGACTCGTTGATAAATGTCTTCTTCGCGAATACGTCGCTCATCCAACAAATCTTTTCTCACGCGTGCCAAATGCTCTTCTTCAATCGATTTCGCCCGAGCATCTTTTTCCAAACCATCACGCGTAAATACTTGCACATCAATAACCGTACCATTCATACCTGAAGGCACACGCAATGATGAGTCTTTAACGTCAGACGCTTTTTCACCAAAAATAGCACGTAATAATTTTTCTTCGGGGGTTAATTGTGTTTCGCCTTTCGGTGTCACCTTACCCACCAAGATAGAACCAGCGCTAACTTCGGCGCCGATATACACCACACCTGACTCATCCAAACTAGACAACGCAGCTTCAGAAACAGAAGGAATATCAGCAGAAATTTCTTCCACACCCAATTTTGTATCACGTGCAATACAAGTGAGCTCTTCAATATGAATCGTCGTAAAACGATCGTCTTCCACAATGCGTTTTGAAATTAAAATCGAATCTTCAAAGTTATAACCATTCCACGGCATGAAAGCGACCAGCAAGTTTTGTCCAAGCGCCAATTCACCCATGTCCGTACAAGGACCATCCGCTAGTATATCACCACATGCCACCACATCACCTGTTTTAACGATAGGCGTCTGATTGATACACGTGTCCTGATTGGAACGGAAGTATTTGGTCAGATTATAAATATCTACCCCTGTTTCACCCGCAACGGTTTCTTTGTCGTTGACACGAACAACCACTCGGGATGCATCAACCAAATCAATCACCCCACCACGTCTTGCGACC
Source organism: Gammaproteobacteria bacterium (assembly GCA_024742995.1). Taxonomy (GTDB): domain Bacteria; phylum Pseudomonadota; class Gammaproteobacteria; order Legionellales; family Legionellaceae. The sequence goes on along the minus strand of JANSXK010000030.1, from coordinate 5,986 downwards.
ACCGAAACGCCTGAATCAGAAGCAACTGTACGCTCCATACCTGTGCCGACTAATGGCTTTTCAGCACGCAATGTTGGCACAGCTTGGCGTTGCATATTTGAACCCATCAATGCACGGTTCGCATCATCGTGCTCAAGGAATGGAATCAAGGATGCTGCCACAGACACGATTTGTTTTGGAGACACGTCCATATAATTGATTTGATCTGGCGTCGTCAAAGAAAACTCATTCTCATGACGGCAAGGCACCAAATCTAATGTGATTTTACCTGTCTTATCCATGGGGATACTGCATTGAGCAATATACTGATCCACTTCTTCAATCGCAGATAAATATTCAATCTCATCCGTTACTCGACCTTTGACCACTTTTCTGCAAGGCGTTTCAATAAATCCGTAATCATTCGTACGTGCATACACCGACAAAGAGTTGATCAAACCAATGTTTGGACCCTCAGGTGTTTCAATCGGACATACACGACCGTAGTGTGTGGTATGAACGTCACGAACTTCAAATCCAGCGCGTTCACGTGTCAAACCACCTGGCCCTAATGCTGAAACACGACGTTTGTGCGTCACCCCAGACAAAGGATTCACTTGATCCATAAATTGTGACAATTGACTAGAACCAAAAAATTCTTTGATGGCAGCAGATACAGGCTTCGCGTTGATCAAATCTTGCGGCATCAAATTTTCTGACTCAGCCAAGCTCAAGCGTTCTTTCACAGCACGTTCGACACGCACCAAGCCAACTCTGAATTGATTTTCTGCCATTTCACCTACACTGCGAACACGGCGATTGCCCAGATGGTCAATATCATCCACCATGCCATTACCATTACGAATCGCAATCAATGTTTGGATAACAGCCAAGATATCTTCTTTATCTAATGTGCCAGGACCCACATCTGTTTTACGGCCCACACGACGGTTAAATTTCATACGACCTACGCTAGACAAATCATAGCGCTCTTCGGCAAAAAATAAATTTTTAAATAATGCTTCAGCTGCTTCTTTTGTTGGCGGTTCGCCAGGACGCATCATACGATAAATTTCAACTAATGCTTCGAGTTGCGACGAAGTTGGATCAATTTTCAACGTATCAGAAATATACGAGCCATGATCCAAATCATTGGTATAAATCAAATCAAATTCATTGATGCCCAGATCCGGCAGTGCTTCTAATAATTCAAGGGTCACTTCGTCATTAGCGCCACAAAGAATTTCACCTGTTTCTTTATTGATAATATTTTTCGCCAATACTTTACCAACCAAATATTCCCTTGGAACAACCAGATCAGTCATCTTATGTTTTTCCATGGTTTTAATATGTCTAGCTGTAATACGACGACCTTGCTCAACGAGTACTTCGCCCGTCTTAGGCACAATAATATCGAAAGATGCAATTTCACCACGCAAGCGTAACGGTACGAGATCAATATGAAACTCGCCTTTCTTGATATGACATTGCGTAGGCTCAAAAAATTCCGTCAAAATGTCTTCGGTGCTTAAGCCCAAAGAACGCAACAAAATGCTGACTGGTAATTTTCGTCTGCGATCGATACGTACAAACAAACAATCTTTGGGATCAAATTCAAAATCTAACCATGAACCACGATAGGGGATAATGCGTGCAGAATATAATAATTTACCAGAAGAGTGTGTTTTACCACGATCGTGTTCGAAAATAACCCCTGGTGAACGATGCAGCTGCGACACAACAACACGTTCTGTGCCATTGATCACAAACGTACCCACATCCGTCATCAAAGGAATTTCACCCATAAACACGTCTTGTTCACGAATATCCTTGACTGGCTTAGGATCACCCGATGCTTCTTTATCCAAAACAACCAAGCGAATCTTAACCCGCAAAGGTGCGGAGTAAGTTAAACCACGAAGTTTACATTCACGTACATCAAATGCAGACTCACCTAACGTGTAGCCAACGTATTCTAAATGCGCATTGCCAGAAAAACTTTGAATAGGAAATACAGATGAAAACGCAGCGTGCAAACCATTGCGCTCTTGATTATCAGAAGACGAATCGGTTTGTAAGAAATCTTGGTATGATCTTAATTGGATCTCAAGCAGATTAGGGATCTTCATGGTGTCCGCTTGCTTACCAAAGCTCTTGCGAAAGCGTTTTTTCTCAGCATGCGAATATTGCGCGTTAATATCTGCTTTGGCCATGGTAATTCCCCAAATAATTAATTAATGTCGGTCTACAAATCTACAAACGAGTAAACCCAGCCATGTGAACATGGCCGGGTCTAGGTGCCTATTGTGCTGACTTTATTTAACTTCAGTCGCAGCACCGGCTTCTTCAAGTTGCTTTTTAATTTCAGCAGCTTCGTCTTTAGACACGCCTTCTTTAATAGTTGATGGCGCACCTTCAACTAAATCTTTGGCTTCTTTCAAACCCAAACCGGTGATGGTTCGAACTGCTTTAATCACATTTACTTTGTTTTCGCCAAAGCTTGTCATAATCACGTTAAATTCAGTTTGCTCTTCAGCAGCGCCAGCAGCAGCTGCAGGTGCGGCTACAGCCACAGCAGCAGAAGCAGCAGAAACGCCGAAACGTTCTTCCATTGCTTCAACCAATTCAACGATGTCCATGACAGACATATTTGCAATTGCATCTAAAACTTCATTTTTATTCAGTGCCATTTCTAAAATTCCTCTGTTAATTCATCAAAAATTGCCGATTATTCAGCAGCTTTCTTGTCTTTTACCGCCGCAACCGTTCTTACCAATTTGGTATGTGGTTCTGCAAGCGTACGAACAAACTTCTCGACAGGTGCTTTCAAGACATACATAAGCTTAGATAGCGCTTCGTCTCGCGTCGGCAAGCTGGCAACATAATCTAACTGCTCAGCGCCATACACTTTTCCAGACAACGAAATCGCCTTTACTTCTAGCTTTTCAAATGTCTTTGCAAACTCCTTCAACAAACGAGCGGCATCGCTGGGTGCTTCTGTTGAAAGCGCCACACACAAAGGACCAACCAATTGTTCATTCAAGCAAGCAAAGTCCGTCTTTTCAAATGCACGTCGCGTTAGATTGTTTGGAACAACCCGCAAATATACTTTGCTTTTACGCGCTTCAAGGCGAAGCTGTGTCATTTGATTGACTGTTAAGCCACGGTAATCAGCAACCACTGCAGAAATGGCCGTAGAAGCAACTTTTCCTACTTCTTCAACAACTTCTTTTTTAGCAGCTAAGTTCAACGTCACGTTACTGACCTCCTATTTGTGCAAACCCTTACGGATTTGACAGTTATGGTGGCCGTCTCAGAAAAATCTCGGAGTCGGTACACCGTCTGCGCAGGATGACTCTTTCTCTACAAGCAAAGAGATAAGATTAAGCTCGCGATCGCCTACAAACAAACTACTGTTGTACACGATCTCAAGCTCCTGCGGTCTTCGACAGCAATAAACCAAAGTCTACGCCGTGAAATATAAAATGGGTGAAGAGTTTATCCGGAAACTGTCGCCGGGTCAATAGGCAATCCAGGTCCCATCGTTGAAGACAGGGTAATTTTTTTAATAAATACCCCTTTGGCCGTTGTTGGCTTGGCTTTTTTGATATCCGATAGCAAAGCAGTAATATTTTCAACCAAATCTTCTGGTTTAAAATCCAGTCTACCAATCGAACAATGCACAATACCGTTTTTATCCGTACGATAACGAACTTGACCTGCCTTCACATCATTGACCGCTGCTTCCACATTCATGGTTACAGTGCCTACTTTAGGATTTGGCATTAAGCCTCTTGGTCCGAGTACTTGACCCAATTGACCAACAATACGCATGGCATCAGGTGTGGCAATCACAACATCAAAGTCCATTTCACCGCCCTTGATTTGCTCAGCCAGATCTTCAAACCCGACCAAATCAGCGCCTGCTGCTTTCGCCTTCTCTGCATTATCACCTTGTGCAAACACTGCAACACGAACGACCTTACCCGTGCCTTTTGGCAGCTTAGTCGACAAGCGAATCGCTTGTTCGGTTTTTTTAGGGTCAACACCAAGATTAATACTAATATCTACCGCTTCATTAAATTTTTTGCTGGCAAATTTCTTCAACACTTCAATGGCTTCTTTCGCCGCATAAATTTTATTTTCTATGAGCTCTTTACGAATGCTCGCTTTCTTTTTTGTTAATTTAGACATGATTACCCCTTATTCCAAATCTTCAACATCAATACCCATACTGCGCGCTGTGCCCGCAATCGTACGTACTGCCGCATCTAAATTGCCTGCCGTCAGATCCGGTTCTTTTAATTTGGCAATTTCTTCGAGTTGCGCTTTACGTAATGTCGCAACTTTTTTGGTATTCGGCGTTGCACTACCACTCTTCAAATTGGCCGCTTTTTTCAAAAGGACCGATGCTGGTGGGGTTTTGATGATGAAAGTAAAGCTGCGATCAGTATACACGGTGATCACAACGGGAGTAGGTAATCCTGCTTCTAAATGCTGAGTTGCGGCATTAAATGCCTTACAGAACTCCATGATATTCACGCCACGCTGGCCAAGTGCAGGACCAACTGGAGGGCTTGGATTTGCTTTCGCTGCTGCAATTTGCAGCTTAATATACGCTTCTACTTTTTTAGCCATAACGACTCCTCATTTGGGTATAGCGCCTCAGCTATTTGCTGCCATTTTCCCAGATCTGCAGAGGTTATCTACGATCTGTGAAAAGCATAGCATCAGCTCCCCTGTGTAAAAATATACTCAACTCTATAAAAGAGGCCGAGTATTGTCTCATAAGCTCTACGTTTTTTCAACCTGTCCAAACTCTAGCTCAACTGGAGTAGAACGACCAAAAATAAGCACAGCCACACGCAGTTTGTTTTTCTCGTAGTTGACGACTTCCACCACACCATTGAAATCAACAAACGGCCCTTCGCAAACGCGAACAACTTCACCGGGCTCAAACAACACCTTCGGCTTCGGTTTCGCAGCACCATCTTCCATGCGTCGCATGATTGACATTGCTTCTTTATCTGAAATAGGCGTAGGCGTTTGACTCGTCCCGCCAATAAATCCGAGAACACGTGGAATAGCACGAATCATATGCCAGGTCACGTCGTTCATGACCATATTTACCAAAACGTATCCTGGGAAAAATTTACGCGTCGATTTACGCTTTTGTCCTGCTCGCATTTCCACAACTTCTTCAGCAGGCACCACAACTTCACCTATCTGATCTTCAAGATGATTATGTTCAGCGCGCGCTGTGATCTCACGCAGCACGTAACCTTCATAACCTGAAAAAGCATGCACAACATACCACTGTTTCTTAAGTTCTTCCACGGTAAGTACTCTCGCCTCTTAAATTAGCTTAAATGTGTTAGTCTACCGATAGCCCACATCATGCTGGAATCTATCCCCCACAACACAAAGCCTGCTGCCATAACCATGACCATGACAATCAAAGTAGTTTGCGTCGTCTCCTGACGACTTGGCCAAACAACTTTCTCTAATTCTAGCTTTGCTTCTTTTCCAAACGAAAAAACAGCTTGTCCTGCTTGCGTAAAATACGCCAACCCAAGGGCACCCACAAACCAAGCCAACCAGATAATAGCAATGATTGGTGTGGCAAGCTGAAAAGAATATGTTCCAAAAAAAGCCGCCCCAGTCAGTACTGCTAGGCCGAGCCATAATAAACCATCTTTCATACTCAATTTGGAAATTTGCATAATATCTTCATCTTGTAAAAAGGTTGGCAGGCCAGGAGGGAATCGAACCCCCAACCTGCGGTTTTGGAGACCGCCGCTCTGCCAATTGAGCTACTGGCCTAACACTCAATGGGCAAGTGGTAGCTTGCCCAAACTCGTTTTATTCAATAATCTTAGCTACAACACCCGCACCAACGGTACGACCACCTTCACGAATCGCAAAACGCAAGCCTTCATCCATCGCAATCGGCGCATGTAATTGAACCACCAATTTGACATTGTCTCCTGGCATCACCATTTCTACG
>JANSXK010000062.1 GCA_024742995.1 Gammaproteobacteria bacterium | reverse complement strand
ACCTCAGCGTTGCAAACGAGCGGCCGTCTGATGACGGCGTGAATGAAGGTCAGGCGGCCTGAAGGTGCTCGAGCAGCTCGGTGAACTCGGCCCTCGCCGGCGCGGGCGCGGCAACCTTCAAGCAGTGCTTGCCTTGCGGCCGTGTCAGGGCGCCAGCGCGTCGGACGAGCTGGTCGCGGATGGTGCCGAGCGAGCGAAGTACAAACATCGGAGCGCGCGTCGGGGTCGTACGACGGCGGACCGGGTCGGCTTGCAACTGCAGCTCTCTCCCAAGGTTGTGCGCAAGCATCGTCGAGAGAAGGTAGATCTGGTTTGCGATGGCGCGCTTGCATGGAACATAGCCGAGACCAGCCTCCTGCTTCGCCTCGCCGAAGATCTGCTCTTGAATCCCTCGGCCGTTGAAGAACTTGATCACGGTAGCGGCGCTGACGGTCTTGTTGGTGACGATGACCTTGTACTCGAACTCGTGGTCGATAGGCTCGAAGAGGTCGAGCTGCAGTGGACCCTTTCGGCGAACCCGCTTTTTGCGACGAACGATGACCAGACGGCGCTTGTCGGACCAAGACTTCGGACGCCAGTCGGCCTCGAAGAAGGACCACTCGGCATCGATGCGACGCCAACGCTCGCGTCGGTCGACGAGGTATCGCAGGCGAGCAAACCGGGAGAATGGAACGGCTGCGGCGTACTCCACACGGAGCCCCTCGAGCCGCTTGAGCACCTTCTCGTCGAAGAAGGCGGAGTCGAGGCGGGCTTCGACGACGAGTCGCCCCAGACGCGCACGCAGAGTCTCGACGCACTCGCCGATGAACGTCGCGGCGCCGCGGGAGTCGTGCGCGTTTCCGGGTCGGTGAAGGAGGTCGAAGAACATCCCCAGCTGAGAGACAACCGCGAAGAGTGGGTAGTAGCTTCGCGCTCCCTTGCGCTTGGGGTTGTAGCCGACCGCCGACCCCTCGGCACGCCGCGTGGTGCTGAGCACCGAGCCATCGAAATCGATCGTCACGCGAGCGAGACGCGTCGCCGCGAGTCGATCGAGCACGAGGTCTCGCAGAAGCTTCCGAAGGTTGAGGACGGACTCCGCATCGGCCGAAGCGATCGTCCTGCTGATCGTCGCGACGTCGGGGAGCTTGCGGATTCGCAAGACTCGGCAGGCCAACGGGTCGTCTGCGTAGTAGTCGCGGTCGCGAAGCCTCCGGAATCCCAGGATCGTGTGGACCACGAGCTGCAAGACCACGCGTGCGAGGCCGAACACGCGGGTTCGGCCGAGGTGGGCGAAGCAACTGCGGAGCCGCTTCTGCAGGTCCAAGGTGCGAAACAAGGCCTGGAACAGGACCAGACCAGCGAACGAGGTCAGCCGGCGTTCGTCGTCGAAGGTGACGGTCGGAATGGCGTGGACGGAGCTGACGATTTCTGCTTTCCTGGATCTCACCGGAAGTTACTTCCTGTTGGTCGAAGAGGCTGGCCGCGAAACCGCTTCTTAGACCGCCAAACAGGGAGTTCTTCCGGTTCTTCATGTCCTCAAGCTACGCCCAGGCGTGCAACTCCCGGGT
>JANSXK010000036.1 GCA_024742995.1 Gammaproteobacteria bacterium | reverse complement strand
ATAGCAAGAAAAAAATCCTCGTGATTTTCTAGCAGCACTTTATATAACTGATCGGCATTATTCATTATGAAATTGTCTAAAGTACAATTAATGGAGAACCCTTATAGTATAGTCTTTATTGTGAAATATTCTTTATTTCACTACTACTTTAAAAGCACTCTATCTTCCGCTCATTTAACATTGCCTGTCACCCATAACAACAGCGCGGTGCTAAAAATGCCTGCCTCTAAAATTGTTTTATATTTGCGTAATTGAGACACAAAATTGCCTGTTAGCACCTACTTATGTTAATATTTTCTGCCTATCTCACGGTCTTTACAACGCGCAGATAAAAATTGAACATATATTTTTAAAAGAGTAGTTCAAAATTTAAAGGTTATGCATATGTCTAAATACAAACGATACAATTGCGCTGTAACCAAAATATTTGAATCTCATGCAAAAAATATCTCAAGTAATGTGGCCATTGTATACAACCATGAAGAATACACATACAAAAACCTCAATGAAAAGGCAAACCAAATTGCACATTTACTCCAAAAAAAAGGAGTTCAATCCGGCGATTTTGTAGGAATTTTACTAGAGCCAAGCGCAGATTTTATTATCATCATGATGGCGGTTATAAAAACAGGAGCCGCCTATTTACCATTAGATATTTTGGCGCCGGATAAACGAATCTCAGATATCCTGAAAAATGCGGGTCCTAAACTAATTATAACTAATGAGCAATATCAATCTAAAACGTATCAATCAAAGATCCAAACTCTTTTAACAAATAACATGTACTTAGAGTCTATAAGTAATAATAAAGATAATCCTAAATCGCAAATATCGGGCACTGCACCACTATACCTTATGTATACTTCGGGCTCTACTGGAAAACCCAAGGGTGTTCTGGTCCCACATCAGGCTATTATTAACGTAACAACGATAGAGAATACTTTACAGGTTAATCCAAAAGATAGTTTTTCTCAATTTAATAACTTGGCTTTTGATGGCAGTACTTTTGAGATTTGGAGCGCTCTTTTAAATGGCGCGAAACTGGTGGTTATTCCTATTAATATAAGAGGAGAACACAAAAAACTAAAAAAAGAGCTGGATAAACACCATGTAAATATTGCCTTTTTTCCAACAAGTTATTTCCATCAAATTGCAAAATCAAATCCTGAAACACTCAATACTATCGATAGACTTATGTTTGGTGGAGAACAAGTTAACAGCAGTATTGTTAAAGACTTTATAGGCTTTCGGAGGAAAAATAATCTTCCTGTTTTTCTGATCAATGGCTATGGTCCCACCGAAGCCACTGGATATGTTTGCAGACAAATAATAACTGATCAGAATATTGCTGATATTGATTTATCTAGCATAGGTACAGCCATAAAAAATGTAAAGCTATATGTTCTTAATGACAAATTAAAGCCAGTCGATGAAGGGGAGCTCTATATTAGCGGTTTAAATACCGCGCTTGGATATCACAAAAGCAATCTAAATCGTTCAAAATTCCTGAATAATCACTTCGATAGTACAGCTCCCTATCAAAAAATATATAAAACAGGCGATATAGTGCGTAGATTGCCTCATGGAGGGCTACTGTGGCTTGAAAGAACCGACGATCAAGTAAAAATCGGTGGTTTTCGCATCCATCTTAAAGAAATTGAGGAACACCTCACACGATACTCTAAAATATCTATGGCTTCTATCGGCGTTGAGATTGGCAGCGGCTCTCATAAAATTTTAGCAGCTTATCTAGTGCCAACATCAAAAAAAACGATATTACACCCCGAAAAGATTACAGCTTTTCTTGGCAAGAAACTCCCAGCCTATATGATACCGACAAAGTATATAACAATTGATAAAATGCCTTTAACTTTGGCTGGTAAGGTTGATAAATCTCAATTGCCTCATGTCTCACATACAGAGCTCTCTTATCACCGAGACAACCTATCAGACAATGCCATAGAAAATGAAATTAAAAACATATGGAAGAATCTATTGAATATCAAAACAATAGACCCATACATTAATTTATTTGACATGGGAGCAAATTCACTGCTGTTAACAGAGGCATGCGCAGTAATCAATAAAAAACTAAACTCAGAATTACAGATCTCCGATGTCTTGTCTCACCCGACCATACACAAGCTAAGCCTGTATCTACAAGGGAATATTGATCCCCCAAACAACCCCAAAAAAAGCACTGCTGGCTCATATAACATTGCAATTGTGGGTATGTCATGCAAGTTTCCAAAAGCAAATTCCTTAGAAGAATTCTGGGAAAATCTCTGCAATGGCAAAGAGTGCTTGGATGTGTTTAAAAAGGAACATCTACATTCTGAGAGTAATAACTCCAAAGTCCTGGATGACAACTTCGTTCCCGTGAAAGGTACTATTGCTAATGCCGATATGTTTGATGCTCATTTTTTTGGATTTAATCCTTTTGATGCGAAAATAACAGACCCTCAACACAGAATATTTTTGGAATGCGTATGGGAGGCACTTGAACACGCAGGATTTGCCCCTAATAAGCACCCTGATAAAAGAGTAAGCGTTTTTTCGGGCATGGCTGATAGTACCTATTTATTAAGAAATGTCTTAAAAAATCACGCCCTCGCAAAAGAAGTTGATTATTTTCAAGAAAGGATTGCTACAAGCACAGGCATGTTAAGCACGCAAACATCGTATAGATTAAATTTAAAAGGAAGAAGTCTTAACATTAATACAGCTTGCTCTACTGGCTTAGTAACAGTCGACCATGCATGCCAAGACTTGATTCTCAATAATTGCGATGTTGCTATTGCTGGAGCTATTCATATCTCCTCTCCTTTAGAATCAGGATATCACTATCAAGAGAACAGCATTTTATCTCAAGATGGTCATTGTAGGCCATTTTCTAAAAATGCTAACGGGACTGTTTTTTCTGATGGTGGTGGTGTTGTCATTCTAAAACGATTAGAAGATGCGGTGCGCGATAAAGACACCATTTATGCCGTTATTAAAAGTTGTGGCATCAACAATGATGGCTCTGACAAATTAGGCTTTACTGCTCCAAGCACTCAGGGACAGATGGCTTGCATTCAAGAAGCTCTTAATCAAGCCACTTTAAATCCAGAAGATATAAATTATGTTGAAGCTCATGGGACAGCAACTGCTTTAGGTGATGTTATAGAGATTGAAGCGCTTGCCTCTGTCTACAAAGAGTACACCAAGAAAAAGCAATTTTGCCTCATTGGTTCTTGTAAAGCTAATATTGGCCATACCGATGTTGCAGCAGGGATTGCTGGCTTGATTAAAACCACTCTTGCGTTGCACTTTAAAAAAATACCTCCATTAATAAATTTTGATACGCCGAATCCAAATATAAAATTAGACAAAACACCATTTTACGTTAACAAAGAACTTATAAATTGGCCAAATGTGGAGGCGAAAAATGCATGCGTGAGTTCTTTCGGATTTGGTGGAACTAATGCTCATATGATCATTAGTGAGTATGTTGAGCCTAGCTTAATTGGCCAATTTTCGGATGCACCAAAAGAGAAGTTAGCCATACTATCAGCAAAAAATCAGCAGGCGCTCAAAGAAAAGATCGAAAGCCTTGAAAGGCTTACCAGGAGTTCAATTGATTTTTCTCATTTCATTTATACCTTGCATAATGGCAGGGAAGACTTTTCTTGGCGCACCTTTGGAATAGGAAAAAATTTAACCGAAGTTAAAGCAAACCTGAAAAAAGCGACTTTTAAAATCTGTGATAAAAATACATCACATAATACCATTTTCATGTTTCCTGGCCAGGGCACGCAATATTATGGGATGGCGCGTGAATTATCTAAAAACTGCTCAATTTTTTCAGAAATTATCAGGAAAGGCTTTTTACATGCAAAAAACTATATAGATTGTGACCTATCAGAGATTATTAACAACCCCAACGACCCTAGGTTGTATCAAACTCAGTTTACACAGCCCGCACTGTTTATCATAGAGTATGCCCTTGCCAAAACACTGATAAAACTTGGCGCGCGACCAAATGCTCTCATTGGACATAGTCTGGGTGAATATGTTGCCGCGTGTATTGCTGAGATTTTTACTTTTGAAAATGGCATTGCCTTAATTTGTGAACGTGCTAATTTAATGCAAAACACTTCTCCAGGAGAGATGCTAGCTATTGAATGTGGAAGAGAAGACGCGCTGTATTTTTTGAAAATCTCTAATGCTGAACTTGCAATACATAATACGGAAAACAATTATATTTTTTCTGGCGCAATCGATGATATAAAAATACTCAAAGATTACTTATCCAAACATCAATATCCACATCAAAGCCTAAAAATCAAGCATGCATTTCATAGCCATCTAATTGAAAAAACCAAGTCTTCATTTGAAGAAATACTTTCCAACATAGTATTGCACGCACCCACCATCCCTATCGTGTCAAACTTAACCGGGGATTGGTTGTCAGCAACAGAAGCTATGAGCGTAGAATATTGGTACTCTCAAATGAGACGGACTGTTAAGTTTTATGATGGTATAAAATTGCTCTTACCCGAACAAAATTCGGTTTTTATTGAAGTTGGCCCTGGAAATAGTCTTAGCTCTTTTGTAAAAATCATATCAAAGCAAATTAAGCCTATACCTGTTGCAATCCATACTTTGCCCAATCATCACCACAAAATAAATGATTATCACCAATTTCTTATTTCTCTTGGCGAAATATGGCAATCCGGCATTAAAATTAATTGGGGAAAATTATCCCCTCAAGACTCTCAAAAACATATTTCTATTCCTGTATACCCATTTCAAAAACAAAGATACTGGATTAACCCAGATGACAAATTACTCGCTTTTGATGAAGCAAAACAGTACAAACCTATTTGGGCACGCCAAGAAAATTATAAAAAAGCTACTTTACCTAAACGATCGGGCTCAAAAAACAAGAAATACAATTGGATTGTTTTTAAGGATTCCTTAGGAATTGCAGATCAAATAATATTAATACTAAGAAAAAAAGACATCTATCCCATAACCATAACATTTGGAAAATCTTATGGAGCAGAACAAAATACAGACTTTACAATTAACCCTGCCAAAAAAGAACATTACCTTAAATTTTTAGCGTCAATTAAAAAAGAGGCCTCTAATCCCATTATAATACACCTCTCTAGCTGTTCTAACCTAGGTCAAATACCACTGACGCCAAACGAAATAGGCACACAACTGGCCCGGGGATTTTATAGCCTGCTCTATTTTACGCAATCCTACATGGATATATTTGGTAACGACATTCACGGAAAAATCACAGTCATAACCAATAACACTCAAAAGATATTAGGACTAGAGGAAATAAACCCTATCAATGCTGCCCTAGGTGGCGCTTCTCGGGTTATTATGCAAGAACATAATAACCTGAAAATTAAACTCATTGATCTCAATTTGGCTGAAGATCCCTCCATAGACATTGAATTATTAAATTATATAGTGCATTTTTGTACCGAAAACGACCGCCACGATACCTTTATTCATCCCTTTAGAAACAATCATCTGTGGTATTTAATGCATGCGCCTATCAATGAAGCACGAAAAACAATAAACCGCCTAAAAGATAATGGCGTGTATTTATTTACTGGTGGACTTGGAGGTATAGCATTAAGCTGTTGTGAAGCTATAGCCAAATCAATCAAAAAACCTAAGTTTGTTTTGATTTCACGTAGTCCACTGCCTTCAAAATCTGAATGGGAATCTATATTAAAAGTAAAGAACCATCGATATTATGAAAAAATTATTTCCATTAAACACATACAAACTCTAGGTGCAGAGATTTTTACATACCAAGCAGACGTAGCTGATATGGTGTCATTAAAAAATGTCATCAACAAATGCATCCATAAATTTAAAAAAATTAATGGGGTAATTCATGCCGCCGGCATTTCAGATTCGGACCTTGTGCGATTTAAAAAAATATCTTCTGTGAAACATGTTTTAGCACCTAAATTATATGGCGCCTATAATTTAGCTAAAGTTTTTAAATCTATTCCATTAGATTTTATAATTTTAAAATCCTCTTTATCTTCTTTGTTAGGAGGTATTGGCCTAGTTGATTACGCTGCTGCTAATGCCTGTTTGGATTCCTTTGCAGCAAGTGAATTATTGCCTCTTGCTAATTTTATAGCCTCCATAAATTGGAATACATGGCAAGAAACTGGAATGGCAGCTAACGCACAAAAAGATGGGGAAATAAATTTTCTTGGCCAAAACAATAGCGTTTCTACCCGACAAGGGCAAAAAATATTCCTAGATGTACTTAATGGCACAGAATCCAACGTAATAATATCCCAAATAGATATTGATCAACAAGAAAATAATGAAACTGGATCGCCTTTGCTACCTAAAGCCACAAGAGATAACTTATCTGTTCCAACGAAATACCAGCCGCCCACTAATACAATAGAGTCTAAATTAATTGAAATATGGCAAAATTCATTAGGAATTAGTGACTTAGGAATAGATGATAACTTTTTCTCCTTAGGTGGTCACTCACTCAAAGCATTAAGTTTGATTGAAACGCTTAATCGATCTTTTCAAACAAATTTACCCATGACACAAATTTATAAGACTCCAACGATAAAAAAACTAAGTGCAATATTGGCAACACCAAAACCCCAGTCTGGTATACAGCAAATTTTAGTACCTTTAAAAATAAGAAAAAATAACCCCTTGTCTTTATTTTTATGCCATCCAATAAGCGGCCTTACAAATTGTTTTAATTCATTTATACAAAATAAAGGCCTGATGATTTCCATTTACGGGTTGCAAGACCCTAGTATCGAAAATGGCACCATAATTTACAATAGTTTATTTGAAATGGCCCAAGATTACTTATCTGAAATTAAAAAAGTTCAGCCAAAAGGTCCATACTATTTGATGGGATATTCATTTGGCGGATGTGTAGTCCATGAAATAGCAAACATTCTTAGCAATTTAGGAGAAACAGTATCATTGCTAGCAATGATAGATAGCTGGGCTACCCACTCTCCATTGCAAAAAAAAGAAGCCTGTTTTAAAAAGCATTTCAAAACTCATCACAAAAATTTACCTAAACAAATGATACATTTAGCCTGGGAAAGAGAGCTGCTATTGCTGGAACACACATTTAGCAAAATAAACCAGAAAATGCACCTTTTTAAAGCATCAAGATTATTTGATGAATATAAAGAAATTAATAGCCCAAGCAATGGATGGGATAAATATAATCATGGGGAAATAATTACACACTCTATAGCTTCCGATCATAGCAGCATAATGAACAAAAAAAACTCATCTCATATAATGAAAATTATTAATCGTGAAATAAAGAATATTTCACAATAAAGACTATACTATAAGGGTTCTCCATTAATTGTACTTTAGACAATTTCATAATGAATAATGCCGATCAGTTATATAAAGTGCTGCTAGAAAATCACGAGGATTTTTTTCTTGCTAT
>JANSXK010000010.1 GCA_024742995.1 Gammaproteobacteria bacterium | reverse complement strand
GCATGATTATGACCTTATAATTGTTTGCAAACTTTATTTGATCACATTTAGTCATGCACTGCTAATCGTTTTTCTTCCTAATTTTCAATTCCTTAATCTCAAAAAAAGTGGGGATAGCTCAGGGCTTGTCCGCGGGATCCATAATACCTGATACCAACCTGGATTCCGCGCATAAAGCGCGGAACGTAGAGAGGTGAAAGCACGGAATCCAGTTTGAGTGAAAGGAACCCTAATAGCAGGAGGAGCATTTTAATGAATCTTAGCTACGAAACAACAGTCTCGTCTTAAAATGCAGTATGATATACTCCACTTTTTTCCAAGAGAATCACCATGTATCACCAACTGATGGAAACGTTAACATTTCCCAAAGCATTAGTTTATAATTTTGAACCAGAGGACCTACCGGCTCACCAACAAGACAGACCGAAAATCGAACTGTTTTTTCATGTAAATCAACAATATATGGATATGTTGCAGGGTTATCTTTACGCACAAAATACAGTCTGTCCCAAGTTGCAAACATCGACTATCGACGCTGAACAATTGTTAGAAGAAATAAGTCAACTACACGCCAGAATGGGCAACACAATATTGGCTTGCTTGGATGTTACAGCAGGAAAATATACCGAACAATATCTTTATCGTTGGCATCGAGGTGCTGCACTACAAGATGAATTTACTGCTTACCTATCTGGCTGCCATGAGTACAAAACGGATAAATCTTTTGGAAGGCATTTGCAGCGAGACTATAAGGTAAATTTGGAAGATACTCAGGCGTTTATTAGTCTCTTGCGTCAAATAAAAGACAATGACACCATTATAATCGATCCAGTCCAAATCAATCTCATCAGCGTCCCAGAACAATACCGTGTAGGCTCTGTGGTCTTAACCAAATTATCCGCAGCTTACAATGCCATCGACATCTTGACCCCAGCAGATAAACGAGTGATCGATAAAATTGTCAAAATTTGTATGTTTCCAAGTGACATTCCTGCTGCGATGCATTCTTATGCCGTAAAAACGTTGCAGAACTTTCAAAACTGTGACCGCACTGACCTAGACGCTGTGACCACCTTCTTAGCCGAATCATTTTATGAATTAGTCGAAATCCATCCCTTCACAAACGCGAATGGGCGTGTGGCTACTTGTCTTATGAACGTTTTTTTAAGAAGCTTTGGTTACCCTGCTATTTTTCTACGCCATGTGGGCGATCGGGAAAATGAAGACAGCTTATATTCGGTGGCATTTCGAGAGATTGATGTCTCTAGAGAATCCTTAAGGTTGTTAATTAAAAAGCGGATTATGGATGAAACACACACCCCGTTCTCCGACCCCAAAGCAGAAAAGTTACTGGGTTTTCGTATGACCTTATTTGAAACTTTTAAACGCATCCAATCACTATCACCAAGTTACGAGGTATATACTATTGTTGAAAACGCTCTTTCGTTAGAAGAATTTGCGTTACAACATGCTGGTCCCGAAGACACCGACGTCTTATATATGGCACATCTGGTCACCACCGCTGCTGAGATAGAAAAAAAACTAAAGCCTTTTGATCGCGCCCAACAGAATCTTGTGGCTGAAAAATTAGCTCAACTTTCCGGACATGAGGGTTGGAACGTGGGTGTGAAGAAACATGCATTGATCCAAATTGAAGGAAAAGAAAGTGCCGAACAAATTGTGACCCTCTTGCTAACGCACCGGCTTGCAGAGTCTGTTGAAATGAAGCCACACCCAAAGCAAAGCGGTGCCTTTTGGTTGACCATCAAAAACATAGATGCTGAGATGCTGCTGGCGGTTGACACGATTGAGACAACACTTCCTGCTGCAGCCACTTGAGGAATCTCGAAATAAACAATATCTCTTTTGCGGATAAGATTGGTGTTTTCGCGATAATCGTTGTGATGATCTGTGTTGTTTTATGATTTAATTTTTTATATAATGCCCAAAATAATTACTATTATAATAGGAAACGTATGCCGTTAGTATTACACGCATTAGTAGCAACCATCGTTTATATATTGATGGCGTTGACGTCCATAATGTTATGGGCACTTGCATTTCAAGCAATAGAAAATACTCATTTCAGCGGTTTAACAAAAGCGATAGCAATTGGAGCATTATGTCCTTTATTATTCGCCGCTTTGGTTTCATCGGTTGCAGTTCCTTTTATATTTATTATGGGTACGGCAGCGGCGCCGTTTGTGAATGCGATACCTACTTACGCAATAGTAGCTGGTGTTAGCGCACTTGGGCACTTTGCTTTCCAAGCTGGGGTAGAAGCTGGAAATAATACGCTATGGGCTCCAAGTGTAAGGTAGGCGCGCAATCATTGTGGGTTTTCTGGGGTAATTCCCAAAAACACTCAATAACAACCGTCTGAACAAATAGGTCTCTACTTCGCATCCGCAGTCAAAATATTGAATAATACGTCGCGCAAGGTTGTCTCTAAATTTGTCAAAGGCAAGGTTGCTTGTCCTACCTTGCGATAGAGCGCTTGTGCATCAGGATCCGACAGTGCGTGTAAATGTGCTTGAACGGCCGTGCTATCACCGCGTTGTAAAGGGCCGGTCAACGCTTTTTTGGGTTCTGCTACATGCGCCATATTGTGAACCACTGTTTGCATCAGGGTCGTCACCAACGCTTGCGCGCGTTGACCTGGCACCCCCGCTTCTATAAAACAATCAAACGCATGTTGCGCCATCGTAATTTGATAATTGGAGGCAAACACCGCGGCAGCATGGTATAGCGCTTTTTTATCTTTTTTAATCGGATAAACCACCGCACCGATTGCCGTAAACAAAGCAGTGATCGTCTCCACGGCATTGGGATCGCCTTCCAATGCACAAAGGGTATTGGCAAATTGGGCAACACTGATTTGCGGACGCACAAAACTCATCATCGGATGAATCGATGCCACCAGGATGCCACGTTCGTGCAATCCTGCCAAATCATCAGAAGATCGCGGACCACTACAATGCAATACAATCGCATCCGGTTGTAAATTAGAATTTTGAAGCAATTGTATCGCCACGTCGGAAATACGATTATCGGGCGTTGTTACCATCGTTATATCCGCATGCGGTAGTGCATCTATCGAAGCATACGCTTGTCCTTGGCCCATGAATTGAGTCGCAATTTCAGCGGTCGCAATATGTTGATTGACCACACCCAAAATCTTGGCCACACCTTGCTGAGCCAACAAATGGCCTAGGGTCTGCCCTACTGCGCCTGCACCAATAATATTGACCGTTAGCATAAACGATTTGCTCGCAAACGTTTGGGTTGCAATTGACCTAAATTGTGATCCCAAGTACCCAAGCCATGAAACTGTTGTTGTTGATCGTATAAACGCACCATCGCTTCTTCATCCTGAGGCATCTCTTGCCAATTGATTTCTGTTTCTGAGCGAGATGACGGTAATGCCTGCCCCAAATAAAGCGTTTGTAACGCCGCCTCAGACAAAACAGCAATCGGTAGATAAGGTAACATATGATCAATCTGTAACAAACATTGTGTCAACGCTTGCGGCTCCAATGCCTGTAATTCTTCTAAGCGATACATCTTTTGCGTTTCAAACCCTGCGGTAAATACCCGATGTAATTGAGTCACATGCGCACCCAGTCCCAGGCTCGCCCCAAGATCTTCAATCAAGGTTCGAATATAAGTGCCTTTGGAACAATGTACGGTAAATGTCGCATGCAGATGATCATGATGTATGAGCTCAAGTTTATGGATGGTAATCGGACGAGCTTTGCGTTCAATCTCAATACCCGCACGAGCCAATTCATATAATTTTTTGCCTTTATGTTTTAACGCAGAATACATCGGGGGAATTTGCAATGACGCACCAAAAAAAGTGGGTAATGCTTTTAACAATGCCGTTTCAGATAATTTCGCATTTTCAACTGTCTTAATCACAGTGCCTTGGGCGTCCCCTGTATCAGTGGTACTACCAAATAACGCGGTAACGGTGTAACATTTATCTGCATCCAAACCGGATTGAGCAAATTTCGTCGCTTCCCCAAAACATATGGGCAACATGCCTGTCGCCAAAGGATCCAAGCTTCCCATATGACCGGCTTTGGCCACGTTAAAAAGACGTTTCACGGTTTGCAGTACTGCATTAGAAGATAATAAACAGGGTTTATCAACCAATAAAATGCCATCAACCACCGACGGTTTATTCATCGCCAGGTTGATTCACTTGGTCAATGAGTCGACTGAGACGCGATCCATGTTCAATCGATTTATCATGAATAAAATGCAATTGCGGCACTGTTCGCAGCGTTAAACTTTTCGCTAAAACCGAGCGTAGATGACTGGCAGCCGCATTCAAGATCGTTTCTGCTTCGGCAGGATTACCATTAAAAATAGTAAAGTAAATTTTGGCGTGCCCTAAATCCTTAGACACTTCTGCAGCAGAAACAGTGATCAATCCAGGCAAGCGGGGATCCCTGATTTCACTTGGAATCAATACCGCCAATTGTCGTTGCATTAACTGCGCAATGCGATCAGTTCGCTTGAAATTAGATTTCACGCTTCAGCTCGATAGTTTCAAAGACTTCAATCAAATCACCGGTTTTAATATCGTTATAATTTTTAACACCGATACCACATTCCAAACCTTGGCGAACTTCAGCTGCGTCATCCTTAAAGCGTCGTAACGATTCCAATGTGCCTTCATAAATCACCACATTGTCACGCAAAACACGAATAGGGTTATTGCGTTTGATCATACCTTCTAAGACCATACATCCCGCAATTGCGCCCAGTTTCGGTGATCGGAACACATCACGTACTTCCGCAATACCCACAATTTCTTCTTTAAATTGCGGTGCCAGCATACCTGATAAGGCACCTTTGACTTGATCCACGATGTCATAAATCACACCGTAATAATGAATCGCCATTGATTCCACTTCAGATAAACGTCTGGCAGTAGCATCTGCTCTCACATTAAAACCAATCAACAATGCGTTCGACGCCAGAGCCAAATGCACATCTGACTCGGTAATCCCACCAACACCAGAGGCAATCACCGCCACTTTGACTTCGTCATTAGATAATTTCGTCAAAGCATCCGTAATCGCTTCTATCGATCCCTGCATATCAGCTTTTAAAACAACGTTTAATACTTTGATTTCATTTTCTGCCAAACTTTCAAAAATACCTTCGATAGAGGTTTTTTGACGTCTTGCTAGTTTCACATCACGGAATTTACCCTGACGGAATAAAGCGACTTCTCGTGCTCTTTTTTCGTCAGAAACAACAATTGCTTCATCACCCGCATGCGGAATAGCAGACAAACCTAAAATTTCTACCGGCATGGAGGGACCAACACACTCCACTGATTTGCCAGCATCGTTGATCAGGGCTCGCACACGCCCATATTGCAATCCTGCCAAAATAACATCCCCTTTGTGCAATGTACCACTCTGCACTAAGACTGTCGCAACTGGACCACGACCTTTATCTAATCGTGATTCAATCACCACACCTTTGGCCGCACCATCTGTTGGCGCTTTCAACTCTAATACTTCGGATTGCAGCAAAATGGCGTCCAATAGTTGATCGATACCCAAACCCGATTTTGCTGAAATAGGCACAAACATAGTATCGCCACCCCAAGCTTCTGAGATGACTTCGTGATTCGACAATTCTGTCATCACACGTTCAGGATCAGCGCCCGGTTTATCCATTTTGTTAATCGCCACCACGATGGGTACATTGGCTGCTTTGGCATGTTGGATTGCTTCAAGGGTTTGTGGTTTCACCCCATCGTCCACCGCCACAATCAAAATGACAATATCAGTTGCCTGCGCACCACGGGCTCTCATGGCTGTAAATGCCGCATGACCAGGTGTATCTAAGAAAGTAATATCGCCCTTAGACGTGCTCACATGGTAAGCACCAATATGCTGCGTAATACCCCCAGCTTCCCCGGCGGCCACTTTGGTACGACGCATATAATCCAACAATGAGGTTTTACCATGATCCACATGCCCCATAATAGTCACGACAGGTGCGCGAGGATGTTCGTCACCCCCCTTCGATACCACGTCGTCCAAATTCGTTTCTAGCATATCTTCCTGAAGCGCTTGTGCTTTATGTCCCATTTCTTCAACCACGATAATGGCTGTTTCTTGATCAATAACCTGGTTAATGGTCGCCATTGCGCCAAGACCAATCATGACTTTGATTACTTCAGCAGCTTTCACTGACATGCGTTTCGCTAATTCTGCCACAGTAATGGTTTCAGGAACCGAAACAGCGTGCACAACAGGGGCTGTAGGCATTTCAAACCCATGCGTTAATGCTTCTTCAGCTTCACGATATTTTTCAGATTTATCGTTTGAACGACGTTTTTTATGCTTATGACGTTTTGGATAAGCACTCTCGCCATCTACGGCGCGACTCAAAATATTCTGTTTGCTGCCTTTGTTTTTCTGTTTCAATGCACCACGTTTGGCATCAGACTTCGCTGAATCACCTTCATCACGAGACGCAGATTTCTTTTTAAAGTTCTTATCTGATTTTGTTTCTTCTTTTGGCGCTGGTTTTTCTACAGGAACTTCAGCTACTGGCTCTGATACAACAACTTCTTCTGATGCCTCTACCTCATTATCTACAGCCTCAGCAACTGCCGCTTCCTGTATCGGCAATTCATCAGACAATGTCTCATCTTCGACCGGCTCAGGCACCTCAACTTCTGGTTCTGGTTCAGCCACAGGCCGCTTGATAAACACGCGTTTTTTACGCACTTCAATATTGATAGTTTTGCTTTGTTGCGCATCTGTACTCGATGCTTGCGAAACTGATTTGCGACGCAAGGTAATCCGCTCAGGTGTTGTGCGTTCAGAAGCCGTCATCCCTTTCAAATGATGGAGTAATGTCATTTTTTCTTGTTCATTGACTGCGTAATTTTCATCAGTAATCGTCAATCCAGCTTCTTGCAATTGACCTAACAAACGTTCCACCGGAATCCCGACAACTTGAGCCAATTGCTTCACTGTCACATCCGCCATAATTTAATCCCCTTTGCTGCTCAATACAGCTATTTTCTTACATAAAACACAACAATTCACTTCTGCCGCTCGCTCAATTAAGCATCCGGTGCTGCTTCGCCCTCAGCAAACCACTTTTCACGAGCCTTCATAATCAATTTGCCAGCTTGTTCTTCCGTCATAAACGGCAATGCCAACAATTCATCGACAGATTGCTCCGCTAATTCATCCAAATTAGTCACGCCGATGGTTTTTAATTGCTCAACCAATTCTGGTGACATCCCTTGCATCGTAATCAAATCCAGTGTTCCCTGATTTTGACCATCTGTCGAGGTCAATGCTTGGGTCAACAGAATATCATTCGCTCTACCGCGTAATTCTTCCACAATGTCTTCATCAAATTCTTCCACCGCCAACAATTCTTCTGTAGGCACATAGGCAATTTCTTCTAAAGAAGAAAATCCATTTGCTAATAGTAAACCGGCGATTTCTTCATCAATACCCAAAGAATCCACAAACAAACGAATCGTTTTGGTTGATTCTTCTTGGGTTTTTTCTTCAAATGCTTCAATTGTCATCACATTCAATGTCCACCCAGTCAATTGACTGGCCAAACGTACGTTTTGGCCATTACGACCAATGGCTTGTGACAATAAATCTTGGTGCACCGCTAAATCCATCACCCGCGAGTCTTCATCGACAACGATTGACGAAATTTCAGCAGGCGCCATAGCATTAATCACCAATTGTGCAGGATTATCATCCCAAAGCACAATGTCTACGCGCTCACCGCCTAATTCACTAGACACTGCTTGTACCCGCGCACCACGCATACCCACGCAAGCACCCACAGGGTCAATACGGCCATCATTGGTTTTAACCGCGATTTTAGCACGGTTGCCTGGTTCACGCGCTGCTGCTTTGACTTCAATAATATTTTCACCCACTTCTGGCACTTCAAGGCGAAATAATGCAACCAGCATTTCATTACGAATACGGCTAATGAGTAATTGTGGGCCACGCGCATGATCAACAATATCATACAAATAAGCACGCACACGATCATTGGTACGAAACATTTCTTGAGGCAACATTTCATTTCGTGACATGAACGCTTCCGCTTTGCCACCCAAATCAACAATAATATTATCTCGTGTCACTTTTTTTACAGTACCGTATACCAATTGACCAATTTTTGATTGGAACATCTCTACCATCATATTACGTTCGGCTTCACGGATTTTCTGGAAAATCACATGCCGCGCCGTTTGTGCGGCGATCCGCCCAAATTCAATTGATGGCATGTCTTCTTTGATTCGATCACCTACGACGCACCCAGGTTGTTTTTCTTGGGCCTGAGCTTCGGTTAATTCACGATCAGGGAATTCAAGCTCATCATCTGCTACCACGTCCCAATAACGGATGGTTGTGTAATCACCCAAACGTGGATCAAGCGTCACCTCGATGCCGTATTCTTGGCCAGCCAATTTTCGAGTTGCTGATTCAAGCGCCGCCTGAATCGCGCTCAAAACAACCTCTTTGCTCACGCCTTTCTCGTTAGATAACGCCTCAGCAACCAATAGCAATTCTTTGCTCATCATTCGCCTCACTTAGATGTCAAAAGTGCTTTCGCAATTGTAGTAAAAGAAAAATTCTGTTGTCCCAACCCTTCTCCAAGATCAAGAACTAATTCATGTTCATCTGCAGTAACAATCGTACCCGTAAATTTTCGTTGTTTCGCAATGGGCTGCGTCAATTTAATCTCAACCGTCTCTCCGATATAGCGTTGGTACTGTTCGCTATAAAACAGTGGTCTCGGAATACCGGGTGAAGACACTTCCAAACCATAATGCCCTGAAATAGGATCTTCAACATCCAATAAAGCACTGACTTGACGACTCACCTTCTCACAGTCTTCGATCCCAATGCCCTGGCTTTGATCAATATAAATTCGCAGCAACGAGTACGCCCCTTGAGGAATATATTGACACCCCCAAAATTCGTAGCCCATGGATTCAATACTGGGCCGAATCAATGTTTCAATCTTCATTTCAACCATAACGCAACCAAAAACATTCGATAATAAAAAACCCCATAAATGGGGTTTAATAATAGTGGTAGCGGGGGCAGGATTTGAACCTACGACCTTCGGGTTATGAGCCCGACGAGCTACCAGGCTGCTCCACCCCGCATCAACTGAAGCCGATTATACGCAGAACTCACACGTTTATCAAACATTAATTTTTTGGTAGGCAAAAAATAGCTTGCATTCTTAGGGTCAAGTGATAGAAAATTTTCTGATATTTTTCGAAGATGGCCAAATAAGATGCGACATTATTATCTCGATCAGATGGGGATCACACCTTGGGTTTTGCGCGAACCTCGCGCTACCCAACCTTCTCTGACACAATTATCCAAGACAGTCGCAGGCTGTACACGCTGTCCTTTACACCAGTCACGTACGCAAACTGTGTTTGCACGAGGTAATCCACAAGCAAAACTCATGATCATTGGTGAAGCACCAGGATTTCATGAGGATCAAAAAGGCCAACCCTTCGTCGGTGCGGCAGGCGCGCTACTTGATAAAATGGTCGCGAGTATTGGTCTCAACAGTGATCAGATCTATATCGCCAATGTTTTGAAGTGCCGCCCCCCCAATAATCGTGACCCGAAAAGCGAAGAAATCACTGCGTGCAGCGACTATTTGGCACAGCAAATTGCGACGGTGAATCCAACCATTCTCTTGGCTTTGGGCAAATTTGCCGGGCAATACTTATCGAATACCATGCAGTCGTTGACGGCCATGCGAACTCGCATCCATCAACACCAAGGGATTAAAGTCATTGTGACCTACCACCCCGCATACCTCTTACGTCGTCCAGAAGACAAAAAAAAGGCCTATCAAGATTGGATAACTGTACAACAGCAATTGCAGTGACCCCTGAAATCTGTTAGCCTTGTCCTTTCACGATGGTGGCTCTATTGGGTCCCCTCGCGGCGATAGTCGTGTGAACCCCGTCAGACCTGGAAGGGAGCAGCGGTAGCACTTATTTCGCGCGCAGAGGTGTGGCTCATAGCGCTGCCGCCCAATACGAAGCCCTGTATGACTTATATCGCACTCGCACGCAAATGGCGACCCCGAACATTTACAGAATTACTCGGACAAACGCACCTCACGCGCGCGCTCAGCCAATCGTTAAAGCAAGGTCGTGTACATCACGCTTACTTATTTACTGGTACCCGCGGTGTAGGTAAAACCTCCGTAGCTCGAATCTTAGCCAAAGCATTGAACTGCGAACAAGGTGTCTCAGAAAACCCCTGCCTTACCTGCGACACCTGTCAAGCCATCGAACAAGGTCGATTCATCGATTTGATTGAAATTGATGCGGCTTCTAAGACCCGGGTCGAAGACACACGCGAGCTATTAGACAATGTGCAATACGCGCCTTCAACCGGTCGCTTTAAAATTTACCTGATTGACGAAGTTCATATGCTGTCACAGCACAGTTTTAACGCTTTATTAAAAACCTTGGAAGAACCACCTGCGCACGTCAAATTTCTCCTAGCAACCACAGATGCGCAAAAACTACCCATAACAATTTTATCACGCTGCCTACAGTTTCATTTAAATCATGTGTCTGATCCCATCATTGCAACACATTTACAAACCATTCTCAACGATGAAAATATTGCATCCGAACCCCAAGCATTGACCCTCATTGCCAAAGCAGCGCGTGGCAGCATGCGAGATGCCTTGAGTTTGCTCGATCAAGCATTGGCGGGTCGAAATGGTGATCTCACGGTAACCGATGTCAGTGCATTGCTTGGTCATACCGCAGAAAATGTTGCATTACAATTATTACACGCACTCTGCGATCACGATCCGCAACAACTGATGACGCTCAGTCGCGACATTGCACGTACAGGCGGACAATATCGCTATGTGCTCGATGAATTATTAGGCTATTTACACCGTATCGCGGTTGTCCACGCGCTGCCCTCCGTACCCAACGAGATTGAAACTGATCCTGACATTGCAGACTTGGCCCAGCAATTATCCGCTGAAGACACCCAATTATTTTATCAAATTGGCCTCAAAGGGGTCCAAGATTTGCCTTACGCACCTACGTTGAGTATTGGGTTTGAAATGATCATGCTACGCATGTTCACATTCCAGCCAGCGGCTACAGGCATCACACCTAAATTGGCCTATCAAGCACCCCCTACAGAAAAAATCACCCGTAGTGAAACTCCTGTCACCGAAGCCGTGACTATCCCCGATGACATATTAGACACTGCGCCAGAATCCAAAACCGAACCACTGGCACCACAAGCCGAAGTCAAGACTGAAGCCATAACCTCCGCACCAGACATCAAGACGGAACCGTCGGCCCTCTCCTGGGAGGATATCATTACACAATCATCTCTGAACGGCCTGGCTTTGACCGCCATCAAACAAACACAGTTGCTTGAAAAACGTGACGGTGAAGTGATCTTAAAGGTGGAAAAAGCACACCAGTCCATTTTTACAACACCGGTGATCACGCGCATCCAAGATTGTTTGACACAGTACTATCAAGAGCCGATCCAACTAAATTTCGAGTATCATGAAGTCGTGACCCACTCTCCGGCAGCCAAAAAAAAAATGGCTGACAGTAAGGCACAAGAAGCCCACATTCGCGCCTTAGAAGAGGATCCTGTGTTTCAACAGATTCAAACCACTTTTTCAGCTGATTTAGATAAAAATTCCATTACAATTGAAGACATTTCAACATGACACCATTATAAAAATCTGTTACCATTCGCATTCAGCGCAACCGAATTTTGATGAATATTTTAACAAGAGAGGAAAAAATGAGTGATTTAGGTGGCAACCTCAACAAATTATTAGATGAAGCGCAAAAGATGCAAGATCGCATGAAAAAGGCGCAAGAAGAATTGACTGAACTGCACGTAGAAGGCAAATCAGGTGGCGGTATGGTCAAAGTAAGCATGAATGGCCGTCACGATGTCTCTAAAGTTACAATTGCAAAATCACTGATGGATGAAGAAGTTGAAATGCTAGAAGACTTAGTCGCTGCAGCGGTCAATGATGCTGTGCGTCAAGTTGAAAAAGTGTCCAAAGATAAAATCAACCAATTAACTGCTGGTTTGAACATCCCAACTGACTTCATGAAAGAAGAAGAGGATAAATAAGCCTTCATGGATACGTTGTCTCAACTGGTCGATGCCTTACGGTGTCTACCAGGTGTTGGGCCAAAATCAGCGCAGCGCATGGCGTTTCATCTATTACAACAACATCAGCGTAACCGCGGATTACATTTGGCCCAATGCTTAACCGAGGCCATGACAGCCATTACCCACTGTCAAATCTGTAATAATTACACCACAGAAACCATCTGTGACCTTTGCCAAAAACCCGATCGCGACCCGAAGACACTGTGTGTGGTAGAAAGCCCTACCGACGTGATAGCCATTGAACAGTGCCTGGGATATCAAGGCCGCTATTTTGTATTGATGGGAAAAATTTCACCCATTGATGGTATCGGTCCAGATGACATTGGCTTACAACAATTGCAAACGCATGTTCGTGACACAAACATTCAAGAAGTTATTTTAGCGTTAAGCCCTAGTATTGAAAGTCAAACCACAGTCCATTTCATTCAAGAAAAATTACAACATTTACCCGTCAAAATCAGCCAATTAGCCCATGGCATTCCTTCTGGTGGCGAATTATCCTTCTTAGATGGTCATACCATTAGCAGTGCATTGCGTAATCGCGAAAATTGCAACTAATATAAACAATTAGACTAAAATATATATTTGTTATATAATATAAATATACGCTTATACCGAGTGCCGTATGCCAAAACCTTATAAAAAATTATCCGGCAATTATGAACAAATGATGCATGCCTTTGACGTGCCATTTCCTGAGGCCTACTGCGAACCATCGTCAAAAGATGCCTATGTCACACAATTGGAGATAGACCGTTACAGAGGTCGATATGTATCCTTAGACCTCGCTATATCTCACAAAATGATTAGACAACAAGTATATGATCCACAGACTTATGAACAAACCCAAACTTTTTCACAAGGCGATTTCTACGCAGGCATCGCTAAAATTTTTTTTACAACCGAATCTGTTCTTCTGTCAAGAGCGCAGATGGGGAGGCGCATAAAAGACTTGGGCTTCTCTTATATAGATCAGGACGGACAAATTCGTGGTCTCTCTATTTTTAAAATACCAAGCAAAGAAGATCCTCCCACCCCTTCCCAATACGCTATTGCAATTAGCTCTAATATTCATCAATCCCCCAACAATCGTAATCTTAGTCTTCTTTGCGAAGAAACATTGTTAGATGAAGCAGGGTATGACAACAGCAGACACCAGATCGCAGAAGAATTATTGAATACTGATGATGACACGGCGCTCACATCCCTAAAGGACCTCATAAATTCAGAAAAGCATTATCAATTTATACGTGATTTGCTAGAAAACGGAACAATATCTGATCAAAAATTCCAGCGTCTAAAAGCTCTCGTGGATGCGACGGTCAACTCGCATGATGTTATTCTCCAACAATTACCACAACTGCTCCAGACAGCCCGCGAACTGGATCAAAACCTAGCCGCCACTATCGAGCAAAATGCTGACACAACCCTAGAGTTTTTTCAGCCAAAATCTTATGAGCGATTACTTGCAGATGTTACCAACAGGGCAATTGCCGCAGTACCCAAGAACATAGAACGTACCCGGAGCTGTCAAATTTTACAGCTAGAATTTTTAATAAAAATGAGACGCAACCAAACAAACGACATCCAAAACACCAAAGACGTCATGAAAAATGGCCTGAGTCAAGCAAAATTAGCTGAACTATGGACAACCTTCAGTCAAACGATCGAAGCAGATCCTATGCCCTTTGATCGACGCTCATTTGATCGACGCTGCCAAAGAATTTATAGGCAACAGTACTACGATAAATGCCTAGAAGGCGTGAACGGATTGGAGAATGCTATTATTGATACGGCCAATCCTCAGATAAAACAAGAAGGACTTGCGCGCTTGGAAAACTTAAGAGGCTTAAAACTTACAGATTTATCCGAAGATAAACGAACGTTCACCTTGGAGTTTATCGAAGCACTTACTAAATTTATGAAAACACCTTCAAAGGAAACCTATCGAGCGCTCAAACCATTTTACAAAGGTCACGAAACAATACTGTCTGCATTAAAACCCGCGATAAAAGTTGAAATGAAGCAACAAGAGTATCGGGACGCTCTTTCTGCGCTCAGAACAGCAATGAGCCAAAACCGCCAATCCATAAAGTTGAATGAAATAGCCCGGCGGCATGTAAGACAACACCACAATGATGTCATGCAAGATAAAAGCCCAGCGGATCAAAAAACAATACTTGCTTTTACAACAACCTTCGCTGCATTAGTCAAAACGCCGACAGAAGAAGCAGCACAAGCATTGGCCAGAGCTTATCCAGAATTTGGTATTTCTGAGGATGTGCTAAAAGAAGCAATCCTTGCTGATAAACAACAACGCATTTATGAAGAACAGCTAAAAAATTTAAAAGACTTGCTCAAAACGAGCGCTCAACTGTATGTCAATGCGGAGGTCATGCAACAAATCGAAGCGCTAGACCGAGTACCCTTTGAAAGCCGTCCACTAAAAAATCAAAAAGCCATCATACGTTTCGTTGCAACACTCAGCGCATTTACCGAAGAACCAACGCAAGCCACTTATCAAAGACTAATGAAACAGTATCAACGCCTAGGCTTAGGCTTAGACATCCTTGATCAGCACAAACTACTACAAAACGCTGCGCTCAATCCTTATAATATCATCCTTGAGCAAGAAATATCTAAAATCCCGTATTTTTTTGATTTGCAAGGCCAAGTCATCTACACAGGACACGATAAAGAGGCTCAGCCTATCACGATAAGTCGCGGCTTGCGAAGAGAAGGCCTCCCACCATTATTCGACCAGCGAATATTACCAGCTCTGAAAAAAAGGGTATCAGACGCTAACAGCATGCAGATAAGAGACCTCTTCCTAAACATCCCTGATAAAGCACAGATCATCCCCATGCAACAAGAATTGTATCTGTATTTTGATAGACTGTCTCAACGCTATAAAGTCGTGTTAGATGATGCTGACTTTGATGAGCATGATCGTATCGCCGTGTTAACGACAACGATGCAGAAACTGCAACGACAAATTAATACAGCCTACGCAGAAGTATTACACGAAGCATGCCTTGAATCTTCATCAAGCGAAAATCTACGTGATGATGTCAATATACGTCATTTAAATGATGCTTTGAATAAACACAGGGATAGACTCTTGGCAGAAGGTCAGAACATTTTAATCAAGCAAATTAATAGACAACGAGCACGAGAAAAACCTGCGACAACAGAAGAAGAGCAACAACAACGTCGTCGGCAGAGCACGCACTCTGTATTTCATATCGATACCACCATGCAATTGGGCACATGGATCACATCTGGTCATCCGGAGCCATTAATCACGCATCGTCGAATAAAAACATTACAAGTCGATGAAACTCAAGAAATCCTTGCTGAAATTAAACGCTTGCGAATCCTTACCCCATCACTATGGATGACTTCAGGCAAAACAGCCGCAACATTCCAGTACCAGTACCCACTAATTATGAAGAAACTGAATGATATTTATGCCATTGAATACTCAGTCACTCATTATGCTTTTGTCGCGCCTAACGACGCATCGGGACAAGTCAAGCAAATGCTTCTCGCTGCACACAATAATAATCGCGATCTCAACAAACCCGTCTGTCATGTCCAAGCTATGGATATATCTGGGCGTAGGCGTGCATTAGGCTATCATTGGCTTGATTTCTTTGGCACTGGCAATGAAGCCACCTTGATGACTGAAATGGCATTATGCTCGCAAATGCCTGCTGAAACACCCCTAGACTTAAACTCATACCAGCGTTTTCTCCAGCCCGCGCAGTCATGGGGCTCGAGTTTTTATCGATTTTTTATAAAATCCAAGATTTTTGCCCATACGGCAGAAGGCCGTGAGATGAAAAGCCAAATCCAAACCAAAAAAAACGCTTGGCAAGCCCAAGACAATCTTGACGACTGCGATACACAAGCCAGAACTACCCAGGCATTACAAAAACTTATGGCATTTGATTTACATTATGGCCATGACTTCGCTGTTTTGGTACAAGCCTTGTCGCTGGCCACGAATCCACAAGCAATCATCAACACCCACGAACAAGATCCTAATCTATCTCAAGCACTTGGGTATGCAAATTATTTTGATATGGCAAACTTGCCGCCAAATATTCAAGCTAGCTTAAACGCATTGGCACAAGCAAGAGATAAACCCACCGCCACCGCCTCTGCCACTGCGCTTAAACTGGCATTACAAGAGCATTATATACAGCATCGTTATGCTGCTGCAGCTATACCATCAATTATGCAACAAAGTGATGGCATGATAGAACAAGGCATAGAAGACCATGACGATCTCCAATCACAACTTGCAGCAGCACCACCTCCTGCCGATGCGATGCGCAAGCTTGGTAAACATCGTAGATCCGCACCCATCAGCAGTAGTCACGCGGCATTCCAACCAGAAAACCATCACGATCATCCGGTTTATAACAGCAGAGAAGTTGACCCCAGAATCAACTCTGACTCAGATGATGATGAAGCAGAACATCAGCGTAGTGCACCAAGCATACAACCTGGTAGAAACGGGAATGATAGCGACTAAAACCATAGTAACTCATTATAATTACTTATTGTCGATTTTCACCATTGACACACTACGAATCATATTATCCCCCACTTTCAAAATTTCAATACGATAATTGGTCATTTTTAAACAACAATCTGCAGGTGGGATATAACCTAAGTACTCAATAATTAACCCACTCAGGGTTCTGGGGCCCAAATCTGGTAATTGCCAATTGAGCATTCGAGCTAAATTTCTCAAGGTGATACCACCATCAATGATAAACGTACCATCCCCTTGTGGCATAATATCTTGGCTCAGATCCGCAATATCTGTGGTAAATTCTCCGACCACTTCCTCCAGAATATCTTCCATGGTGACCAAACCTTGTAAATCACCATATTCATTGACCACAAAACAAGAACGCCGTTTCTTTTTTTGAAAATTTAAAATTTGCACGTTTAAGGGTGTCGCTTCTGGAATATAATATGGCGTTTCCGCGATCTTCAATAAGCTATCCATATCCAAACGATCGCTCAGCATCAGATTCAGCACCGAGCGTAAATGCACCAGGCCTTCCAACTGATCAATAGAGCTACGATAAAGCGGTAAACGCGTATGTTGCGCCGTTTCCAATTGTTCTAAGATTTTCTGCCACGGTTGGTCCAAATCGATCCCAATAATTTCTGTCCTTGGCACCATAATGTCTTCCACTCTGGCTTGCTCCAAATCCAACAAACTAATCAGCATGCCTTTGTGCTCAATGGGCAGTAGCACCCCTGCCTCATGCACCACTGATCGCAATTCTTCGCCGGATAAAGCATCCTTATGGGTTTTTTGTTCAAGCGCAACACCACAGATCCGCAATAAAAAATTTGCGGTCTTGCTGGTGATAAAAATCAAAGGGGAAAAGACCCACTGAAAAAACTTCAATGGCAAAGCACTGAGAAATGCGACTTGTTGTGGATATAATGCCGCATAAGTCTTCGGCGTCATTTCAGAAAAAATCAATACAGCCAAAGTCAACAACACCGTCGCAATCACAACCCCTGTTTCGCCATATAAGTATTGACCCACAAGGGTTACCGCCATAGAAGCCACAATATTACATAAGGTATTTCCAATCAAAACAATGCTTAATAGACGATCGGGATGGCTTAACAATTGATTAACTCGCATTGCCGCTTTATGTTTCTGTTTCACCAAATGCCGTAAACGATAGCGATTCAATGACATCACACCAATTTCAGCAGCGGAAAAAAATCCGGAAATAAATACCAATGCAATGACAATCACAAGAAGAATACTCGTAGGAAGATGCAATATTTATCCTTAATTGCAGATATGCCCTACATTGTATCTGCAGTCCGTTAGAATGTAAAAATGAAAATAGGAAGACTTACGCAAAATAACGATTTATGCTAAGATCAACCAGTTTTTACGTCTTTCCAAGGATTAATATGTTTGATCAATTAACAGCGAGATTAACTGCCGCATTTAAAAATATTACAGGACAAGGTCGTTTTACTACTGAAAACATCCAAGGACCCTTGCAAGAAGTCCGTTTATCGTTGTTAGAGGCAGATGTTGCACTACCTGTGGTTAAGGCTTTTATCGAAACCATCAAAGAAAAAGCAATTGGACAAGACATTGACAGTACCCTGAAATCCAACCAAGCCTTGGTCAAAATCATCAAAGAAGAGCTCATCCACATCATGGGGGATGAACGCGCAGAATTTAATTTTAGCACCCAACCGCCTGCCGTTTGTTTGATGGCAGGACTGCAAGGCTCAGGAAAAACAACCAACAGCGCAAAACTGGCGCGTTATTTAAAAGAAACCGAAAAGAAAAAAGTCATGCTGGTCAGCGTTGATGTTTATCGACCTGCCGCCATCACCCAATTACAAGTTTTGGCTGAGTCTATCGATGTCCCATTTTTTCCAAGCAGCGCATCCGAAAAGCCGCTTGCGATTGTCAAAGATGCCCTGAAACAAGCCAAACAACAATTTATTGATGTCTTAATTATTGATACAGCGGGTCGTTTACACATTGATCATGAAATGATGGATGAATTGAAAGTTATTCATAAGGCCACTACCCCGATTGAAACGTTCTTCGTGGTTGATGCCATGACCGGTCAAGATGCCGCCAATACCGCCAAAGCATTTCATGAGTCATTGCCATTGACCGGGGTGATCCTCACCAAAACAGATGGTGATGCGCGTGGAGGCGCGGCTTTATCTGTCAAACATATCACAGGAAAACCCATCAAATTCATGAGTTTTGGTGAAAAAGTAGACTCATTTGAACCCTTTCACCCTGAACGTGTTGCCTCTCGCATCTTGGGTATGGGCGATATTTTATCCCTGATTGAAGAAGTTGAGCGTAAAACCGACAAAAAAACCAGTGAAAAATTGGCGAAAAAAATTAAAAAAGGAAATTCGTTTGATTTAAATGATTTCAAACAACAATTGATCCAAATGAACAGCATGGGGGGTATTTCCGGTATGATGAACAAATTACCCGGCATGTCAAATATACCACAACAAGCGAAAAATGAAGTCAACGACAAATCATTATCGCAAACCGTTGCCATCATCAATTCTATGACCCCCAAAGAACGTCGCATCGCCAAAATCATCGTTGGCTCCAGAAAAAGGCGAATAGCACAAGGATCTGGCACACAAATCCAAGACGTCAACCGCCTCTTAAAACGATTTGAACAAATGCAAAAAATGATGCAAAAAATGTCGAAACCCGGCGGGTTAAAAAATATGATGCGAGGCGTGCAAGGCATGCCAGGTATGGATCAATTTTTACCGGATGAGTAGCGCTTCCTTAAAATGAACCCTACAATGGCACATCAATCCTACTTTTTTCTACTGCTTGCTTGCGTTCAAGCCACATCTTCAATATAATGTGTCACTTTTATATAGCTAAATAGAGGAAATAATGGTCGTTATTCGTTTGGCACGTGCTGGCGCAAAGAAGCGTCCTTTCTATCACATCGTGGTAACCGACAGCCGTAAACGCCGTGATAGCAGTTATATTACGAGCATTGGTTACTATAACCCTATTGCTCGCGGCGGTGAAGTGCGATTACATCTGGAATTAGACAAATTGGCGCATTGGCAAGGTCATGGCGCGCAATTATCTACCCGTGTTGCATCTTTGGCTAAAGAGCACAAGAAAGCCTCAGAAACGGCGTAGTGAATCAGGCATCTGATTGGGTTGTTTTAGGTCGGTTTGGACGCCCACAAGGGCTGAAAGGATGGGTTAGGGTCGTTTCATTTACTGATCCTGAAGCAGCTATCCTGAATTATACCTCCTGGCATATGCACCAAAAGGATAGGTGGGTACCCGTGAGCATCGTTAATACAACGATGCAAAATAACACTATTTTGGCGCAAGTAACCGACTGTGAAAACCGAGACGATGCAGCCAAATTAACAAATATAGACATTGGCGTGTTACGTACAGACATGCCGAAATTACCCAGTGGTGAGTACTACTGGCATGAACTGGAAAACATGTGTGTACGGAATCAAGAAGGGATTGAGCTGGGGCATGTGAGTCATATTTTACCCACCGGTGCCAATGAAGTATTGGTCGTACAGGGAAAAAAACGACATCTGATCCCGTACATACCGACTGTGTACATTAAGTCGGTGGATCTCGAGCAACAACAAATCGTGGTTGACTGGGATGAGAATTTTTAAATGATACAGCTGGGCGTGATCACCCTGCTGCCTGAGATGTTCGCTGCTTTGAATTACGGCGTCATCGGCAGAGCAATTGAGCAAGGCATTGCTGAGATCAACTGTTGGAACCCGAGAGATTGGGCCTTGAATGATCATCGACAAATCGATGATAGGCCTTATGGCGGCGGACCCGGAATGGTCATGATGTATGAACCATTACATGCGGCAATTATGCATGCAAAACAGCAAATGTCAGGATGTAAAACGATTTATTTGAGCCCACAGGGCCAAAAGATGGACCAAGCAAGATTAAATACAGCGGCGAGTAGTCAATGTCCGTTGTTGATGATTGCAGGTCGGTACGAAGGTATCGATGAGCGCATCATTTTAAATGATGTGGATGAAGAGTGGTCGATTGGAGATTTTGTATTAAGTGGTGGGGAATTTGCTGCAATGGTGTTTATGGATGCAATCATTCGTTTACTACCAGGCAGTTTGGGACATCCAGCATCTGCTGGTGCTGATTCCTTCATGCATGGGTTGCTGGATTACCCTCAGTACACCAGGCCAGCTACAGTGAACCATGCTGCTGTGCCAGAAGTACTGTTAAGTGGTAGCCACAAATTGATTGCAACATGGCAAAGAAAACAGTCACTAGGCAAAACATGGTTGAAACGACCAGATTTGCTCGAAAACGTAACATTAAGTGACGCAGATCAGCAATTGCTGACTGAATTTATATTAGAACAAACAGGGGAATAACCGATGGCAAACATTATAGATCAACTCGATGCAGAGCAAATGCAAGATAAATCTATTCCTGAATTCAACCCAGGTGATACTGTTTTGGTACAGGTCAAAGTAAAAGAAGGCACACGCGAACGTCTACAAGCGTTTGAAGGTGTCGTGATTGCAAAGCGTAACCGTGGATTAAACTCTGCATTCACAGTACGCAAAATTTCTCACAACGTTGGTGTTGAGCGCGTGTTTCAAACCTACAGTCCTGTAGTAGATAGTATTACAGTCAAACGTCGTGGTGATGTACGACGCGCGAAGCTTTATTACCTTCGCAATTTGGCTGGCCGTGCAGCGCGTATCAAAGAAAAACTGGCTACTAAAAAAGCAGATTAAGCTTGTGACGCCAAACCTTCACGCTAGGACGTGTCTCTAAAGTTTTACCAGAAGCAAAAAGGTGATAACTTTAGAGGCACGTCCAAACCCTCCACTCAACAAGGGGTTAGAGTGTAAACTCTAGGGATGCAATGGTTTAACCTGAGGTTATAAGTCATGACACGTCAAAATGTCCGATCTTTCTTGAGCAACAATCAATTTAAAACAGAACTCTTAGCTGGCCTCACTACTTTCTCAACCATGGTGTACATCATTTTTATCAATCCCCAAATTTTACATCAAGCGGGGATGGACGCAGGCGCAGTGTTTACTGCTACCTGCATTGTGACCGCCTTGGCCTGTGCCTTTACAGGATTTTATGCCAACACTCCTTTTGGAGTAGCCCCTGGCATGGCTTTAAATATTTATTTCACCTACAGCGTGGTTCAAGGCCTTAAAGTAGACTGGCAACATGCCTTAGGGATGGTGTTTATCTCTGGAATCATGTTTATTATTGTCACCCTTACGCCACTGCGACGCTTGTTAACTGAATCGATCCCCCATAATTTACAAATAGCGATATTGATTGGGATCAGCTTATTGATTGCATTAATTGCCTTACAAACCAATAGTCTTATTGTTATCGACCAACACACATTACATTTGGGAAAAATGACAGAGTCACGTAATCTACTATTCTTATTAGGATTTACCATTATCTTGGTTTTGGATACTTATAATGTCAAAGGCGCCATTCTCTACGGTATTCTCAGCATTACACTCTTGAGTTTGTTCTTAGGCCATACCCAATGGCACGGTATCATTGGCACCCCTCCAAGCATTGAGCCATCCTTTCTGCAGTTACAATTTTCTGGATTGTGGTCCGTTGTGAGTGTCAAAGCCATTTTTGCCTTCTTCTTGATCACTGTATTTGATGCAACCGGTACTATCATTGGGTTGTTAAATGAGCCTACTCTTGCGAAAGCACCGCTTCGTGCCCAGCGATTTCGCCGCAGTTTAACCACTGACGCCATCGCTGCAACTTGCTCAGGTTTACTTGGCACCTCAAGCACATCACCCTATATTGAATCTGCAACGGGAATAGAAGTTGGCGGAAAAACCGGCATCACTGCAATCGTGATCGCCATTGGCTTCCTAATGATGCTATTTTTCTTTCCCCTTGCCCAAACGATCCCTAATTTTGCCATTGGGCCAGCATTATTGTATGTCGCTTGTTCTATGATGAAACAATTAAAAGCGTTACAATTGCACGATATGACGGAGACTGCGCCTTGTATGATTACCATCATGCTGATTCCTTTCACAGAATCAATTGCAGATGGTATTGGTGCTGGCATTATTTTATGTTCTATTTTAAAAATCATCACTCACAAGAAAATAGAACCGCTATTATTCATACTCTCATTGATTTTTGTAGTATTTTTCTTGATTAGTTAGGATGTTATGATTACACGCACACACCAGATGAACGCAAAACAATTGGCTGATCTTGAAATGCTCATGGCAAATTGCAAAGATGCTGATAAAAATGTCATCCCTGTTTATAAACACCTGATTGATAAAAGACATACCTTGTCATGCAATACGCTCTACTATGAAGGTGAAAAGCTCATTGGTTATTTACGACCTTTTTTCTTCTATGCTACCGCTTGTGAAATCACCATGATGGTTGACCCCCAACACCGTCGTCATGGTGTTGCACGCTCCTTGATGAATGAAATTCTCCCTATTTTACAACAAGAAAACATGGAGAATTTTATTTTTTCCACACCAAAAGACTGCCATCACGATTGGTTCACACAATTAGAGTTCAGCTTCCGTAATACAGAATGCCAAATGCAATATGACGCTCAAAAACCTGTAACCATTACCCACAAACCCGCGCAAATCCGCTTGGCAACGCCCAATGATATCCCCGCTCTTGTAGAATTGGACGGTATTTGTTTCCCTAATAAAAAAATCGACCCCGAAGATATCTTTCGTAACCTCTTGGTCACCAACAATTGTGCGCTATTTGTACTCATTAAAGACGATCGTGTCGCGGGCAAGGCCCATATCTTCAAAGAATCAGATCGTGCAAGACTCACTGACATTGGTGTTTTTCCTAATTATCGAAGCCAAGGCATGGCAAGTTGCTTAATTAAACATTGCATTAATCATGCTTTGATCAATAACAAACCTAAAATCGTATTAGATGTAGAAATCACCAATGAATCTGCGCTAAAATTATATGACGGCTTGGGATTCAATATCACCAATACCCATGATTACTGGAGCACTCCAAAAAATGTGCCTGAATTTGGCTTGTCTGCGTTCTTGCATGGTAGTGATGCAAAAAAATTAGGAAGAGAAAACAAGGACATCCAATGAAAAAACGTGTTGTTATTACTGGTATGGAAATCAGTTCTTCGATTGGATCAGGTTTGGATAAATTCTGGCAAGCTGCTACTGCAGGTAATTGTGGGATCAAACGTGTCGCAAGCTACGACCCAACACCTTATCCTACCCAAATCGCAGGAGAAATTACGGATTTGGTTTTAGATCACCTTCCCGCATTCAACCGCCCCAAAAGATATCCCAAAGTCGCACAGTATGCATTGTTTTGCGCGCACTATGCTATTTTGCAAGCCCAATTGACCCCAGATGAATTAAGCCAAGCAGGCACTTTTATTGGCACCAGTTTGGGTGGTAGCCCCGAACTAGAATCAGCGTACCAACATTTTTACAGTGGTCATTGGAAAAAAGTACCTGCCTTGAGTGTGATTCGCGGTATGCCAAACTCAGTGGCTAACCATATTGCGATTGCCTTTGGATTGGGAGGACCGAATTCCACCGTATCCAATGCCTGTGTCTCCTCAGCCGAAGCAATTGGCAATGCCTATCAACAAATTACCCGAGGTCAAATTACCACTGCCATCTGCGGTGGCACTGAATCACTCATCTGGGAAACCCTGATGACTGCTTGGTGCAAACTTCGGGTGATGTCAACACAAAAT
This sequence comes from Gammaproteobacteria bacterium, assembly GCA_024742995.1. Classification (GTDB taxonomy): domain Bacteria; phylum Pseudomonadota; class Gammaproteobacteria; order Legionellales; family Legionellaceae. The sequence continues at coordinate 43,610 of JANSXK010000010.1, read as the reverse complement.
GAGCAACCCCATCTTGCCAGCCGCCCGTTCGATATTAATCGTGATGGCATGGTCATGGCAGACGGTGCTGGCATCTTGGTTTTAGAAGAATTGGAGCAAGCACAAGCCAGAGGCGCCACTATTTATGCTGAGGTCCTAGGGTTCGGCGCCAGTTGTGATGCTTATCACGTCACAGCACCAAACTCTCAAGGTCAAATCCGTTCCATTCAAATGGCTTTGGATGACGCACGCCTTTCTCCCAATGATATTCAGTACATTCATGCTCATGGCACCGGCACTGAATTGAATGACGTAACCGAAACTCAAACCATCAAAGCCATCTTTGGATCTCGTGCCGATCAAGTCCCAATCACCGCATTAAAAGCTATGATTGGCCACGGCATCGGCGCTGCAGGGGTCATGCAAATCATTGCCATGATCTTAAGTTTCCAACATGATACCTTGTTACCGACTATCAATCTGCATGATCCCGATCCGCAGTGCGACCTCGATTATATTGCCAATACCGCCCGAGCCCAGTCTGTGGATATCGCACTGTCGAATCATTTTGCATTTGGAGGCGCCAACGCAGCTTTGATTTTGAAAAGGCTATAGTACAATTGCTGACAACGACACAAATCCTGAAGGTTTGATTGTAGTTAATGACAAAACCACGTAGACTATGATTACGCTTTCAACCTGTTTGATGACACATAACGTGTAGAGAGTAAGATCATGAAAACACTGACTGCAATCGCTTTAATTGGGATCAGCACTGCGGTATTTTCGCTGAGTAAAAGCAAGTGTATCAATCTTGAAATTGCTGTCAAAAATAACACGCCATATGATTGCTATCTAACACAAATTAATCTCAAACATGGGTACTTCCTCAGTCTAGAAACAGCGCTACAAACAAAGCTTTCTTTAAAAATTGCACCAGGCGCAACCTCTTCTCCATTAACATTCGCCGAAGAATATGCCCATGGCCCAGATGTTCATTTATCATACGAATGTGGCCCAGAACGCACTATCACCATCGAATCCAAACAACGTTTATGTAGAGGAAAAGAAGGCGTGTACGGTCAAATCATAACAGCAACTGCAATGGACGCCACATATACAACTATCGTCGCAAGTTATTGGTCAGGTACTTCTGGCAAAATCAGTTGGATTTTATCTTAAAATATTTCTGTCGTATAAAATAATATTTTACAAAACACATATTATTGTGGTATATCACCACATTGTGACTATATATAAGACAATATGAAGAAATTAATTTTTGTAAGCTTACTAAATATCAGCAGCATGGCATTTGCTACCCTCAGTAACCAACATTTACAAATAACCATCAAAAATAATACCCCGTCGAATTGTTATCTGACAAAAATCAACAACAAACATGGTCGTCTACTACCAGGCATAGCCATGGATATCGATGGGCCTTTGTTAAAAACGATGCCTCTGAAAATTTTGCCTGGAGAAACATCTTCTCCACTAACCGTTGTAGAAGAATTTTCCTATGGTCCACAACTTCATTTAACCTACGAATGCGGCGAAGGACGTGCCATCACCATCGAATCCAAACAAGATTTATTTAGGGTAAAATACGGCGTTTACGGTAAAATTATTGCCGCTACTGATATGGATGCAACATTTGATATTTCCCTCGCAAGCTTTTGGCCTAAGACCTCCGGAAAAATCAATTGGATTTTATCTTAGAATCCACTACCCATCACGTTTCTCTACGTCCCGCCGCTTGCTTTTATTGTGTTAATTTTGATATTAATGCCATAAACAAAAACAATAGAGGCAATCCGATAACAGTAAAGGCTGACTGCAGCACATACGAAATGACATGTAAAAAATACTAGCTTGCGTTATAATGCCTCCTATATTTTGTATGAAGGATTCGCATGAAAGCCACATTGAATGAAATTGCTAGATTGGTTGATGGCGTTGTCAAAGGCGACGACAGCATTATCGTCCAGTCCTTGGCACCTATTGATAATATTTCACCTCAATCTCTGATTTTTGCAGAAGGCGAAGATAATATTAAAATCGCAGCAGATTCTACTGATGCTGCAGCAATCTTGGTTGCAAAACACGTGGATGATCTGCAAAAACCCATCATCCAAGTCGAAAATCCTTTTAAAGCATTCATCCAATTACTACAGCATTTTTATCCGCCTCACCCTGCTGCAATAGGTATTCATCCAACGGCAGCAATAGCAGAAGATGTCACCATAGGCAAAGATGTCTCAATTGGCGCATTTGTCTCCATCCAATCTGGTTCTACCATCGGAGATCACTGCGTTTTAAAAAGCCATGTGGCCATTGGTCATCAGGTCACTATTGGTGCCAATACAACCATCCAACCGCATGTCACCATCTATGATAAAACCCAGATCGGACAACGTGTCAGTATTCATGCCCACTCGGTCATTGGCTCTGATGGGTTTGGCTACACTTACGAACAAGGAAAGCATTTGAAGGTCCCACATGTCGGATCAGTCTGCATTGAAGATGATGTTGAAATAGGTGCTTCCACTGTGATTGATCGTGCAACTTTAGGCAGTACCGTTATTGGAGAAGGGACTAAAATTGATAATTTGGTACAAATTGCGCATTCAGTCAAATTAGGCAAACATAATATTATTTGTGCGTTTACCGGTATTGCTGGTAGTACCACAAGTGGCAATCATGTGGTATTCGCCGCCAATGTCGGAGTCAGTGACCATGTGCGTATTGATGATGGTGTGATTTTAGGCGCAAGGGCCGGTGTGCCGCCCAAAAAACACCTCAAACAAGGGAATATTTATTTGGGTAGTCCCGCACGTCCTAAAGACAAAGCCATAGAACAAGAATTGTCAGTTACCCGCATTCCATTCATACGTAAAAATCTCCAAGCATTAAGTGACAAAGTAGCGAAACTGACCGATAGCCTAGAACGACTGGCCGCTAAGGGTACAGCAGAATGACCAAGCCATTGATCTTAATCGATGGCTCTTCTTACTTTTACCGTGCTTTTCACGCACTACCACCTTTAAAAAATAGTAAAGGCCAGCCCACTGGCGCTATTTTTGGTGTGGCATCCATGATCAAACGCATCTTAAAGACACATCAACCCCGTCATATTGCCGTGATTTTTGATGCCAAGGGCAAAACATTTCGTGATGAATGGTATCCCGAATATAAAGCAAATCGCGCACCCACCCCTGATGAGTTGTCGGTACAATTTGACCCCTTAAAAGCCTTTTTAAGCGCCATGGGCTTGCCGCTTCTCGTCATTCCCGGTGTAGAAGCCGACGATGTCATTGCCACATTGGCCCTACAAGCCAGTGCAGCGGGCATGCCCGTACTCATTTCTACTGGTGATAAAGACATGGCGCAATTGGTCAATCAAGACATCACGTTGGTCAATACCATGAGCGACCAAATCCTTGATGTTGAAGGCGTTAAAAACAAATTTGGCGTGATGCCTGAACAAATCATTGATTACCTCACCTTGGTGGGCGATACCTCTGATAATGTGCCTGGTGTTCCCAAATGTGGGCCTAAAACAGCTGTTTCGTGGTTAACGACTTATGGAAATTTAGACGCAATCATACAACATGCCGATCAGTTTTCTGGGAAAATAGGGGAGCATTTGCGTGCCAGTTTGGCACATCTACCTTTATCAAAACGTCTGATTACCCTCAAAACAGATGTGGATTTACCTCTCCCACCCACAGAATTGCTACTACAACCCCCAGACGAAACGCAACTTCAGACTTTGGCCAATGATTTAGAATTCAAAAATTGGCTCCGTGCAAACCCTGCAACAGAGGCAAAAACACCTGCGCCACAACACAGCCAAGATTATTTAACCATTACCACAGAAAAAGCATGGGTAACTTATTTAGATGCCTTACGCCAAAGCGACCTGATTTGTGTCGATACTGAAACCACGCATATTGAAGCGATGAATGCCAGCTTGGTAGGTATCGCGCTGCAAATAGATGGTCAAGCACCTGCCTATATTCCGTTGATGCACGAAGATGGCACGACACAACTATCACGCGCGTCCGTTTTAGCAGATCTGAAGCCCATTTTAGAAAACCCAAAAATTGAAAAATTGGGCCAAAATTTAAAGTATGATTACATTATTTTCAAACACGACGACATCAGTCTGGCAAATGTACGCTATGACACAATGTTGGAATCTTACTTATTAGCAACTGCGAGTCGTCGACACGATCTGGATTCTCTAGCCGCCAAATATCTAGACCATACCACCATCAAATTTACTGATGTTGCCGGCAAAGGTGCCAAGCAATTGCAATTCAATCAAATTCCTGTTGCCGAAGCCGCACCGTATGCAGCAGAAGATGCCATGATCACATTACAATTACATCACACCCTCTACCCCTTGCTATCACCAACCTTACAAACCCTATTACAAACCATCGAAATGCCGTTAGTAACGATTTTGGCAGAAATAGAACGGCATGGTGTATTGATTGATAGTCAACGTTTGGCCGAACACGGCGACCGATTAAAGGCGCAATTATCAGAATTAGAACAACGCGCCATTGTTTTGGCAGGCAAACCATTTAATCTCAATTCTCCGAAACAATTACAAAGTATTTTGTATGAAGATCTACAACTCCCTATTCGCTCTAAAACACCTACAGGCCAACCTTCTACCGCAGAAGAAACTTTGCAAGAATTAGCCACCGACTATGAGTTACCCCAAATTATTTTGGACTATCGCAGCCTGAATAAACTCGTGTCTACCTATATTGATGCGTTACCCAAAAAAATAAATCCACGCACAGGCAGGGTACATACATCTTATAATCAAGCCATCACAACGACAGGGCGCTTGTCTTCTTCCGATCCCAATTTGCAAAATATTCCGATTCGTAGTGAGGAAGGACGTTTGATCCGTCGCGCCTTTATTGCCCCATCTCAACATCAATTATTAGCAGCTGATTATTCACAAATTGAATTGCGTATCATGGCGCATTTGTCTCAAGATCCACAATTGATCGCAGCATTTTCTGCAGGATTGGACATTCATGCTGCCACTGCTAGCGAGATATCTGGTGTTCCCTTAGCTGCAGTGAGCGCAGACATGCGCCGCCAGGCAAAAGCCATTAATTTTGGGCTGATTTATGGCATGTCTGCATTTGGTTTGGCCAAGCAATTGGGCATTCCACGCCAAAAAGCACAATCTTATATCGACAGCTATTTTGAGCGCTATCCTGGCGTCTTAGCCTACATGGATAAAACCAGAGCCTTGGCACACGAGCAAGGATATGTTGAAACTATTTTTGGGCGACGCTTAGAACTCCCAGACATTAACGCGCGCTCGATGCTACAGCGTAAAGCGGCAGAACGCGCTGCTATTAATGCGCCCTTACAAGGCACTGCAGCCGATTTAATCAAAAAAGCAATGATTGCAGTCTATGGATGGCAAAGCCAGTTTAAAGAGCCCCCAGCCACCATGATCATGCAAGTCCACGATGAATTGGTCTTTGAAGTACAAGAAGAAAACCTGGAGATGGTGACACAACAGGTCAAAACCTTGATGGAAACAACTGTCACATTGTCGGTACCTTTAATTGTATCAATAGGGGTAGGACCATCTTGGGATGAAACACATTAGAAACAAGCAGATCTAAGGTGTGACCTAATCAGAGGAGATCTTAGCATGAAAAAACAACTAGCAGCTATGCTGATCGCCAGCACATCGATCACTTACGCCCTATTACCTCCCAATATCGATCCTAGCAATCCTCTGGTCGCTGAAATCTTTTCTGCTGTCAATAGAGATAACGGAGCGGGGCAATCAGACTGGGCAACGGAAGACTTTCACACCATTTTGCAAGACAGTCATTTGTATAGGGTATTACTTTCATTACACGTCGGATTACCTAATTTGGCCCGTACTGGAGAATATGTATTAATGCTAAACGAAGTACATCACCTTAACGAAAATCTCGAGCTGATATTGAAAGAATTACAGAAACTCAATGCACAACGTCAATAACGAGCTTAGACGAGCTAACTACCTGAATTAAACATAAATTTTAACGAAGAGATCGTTGCTGTGCGGCAGTCCTGCTATAAAAAGCCTTGTTCTTGCATCCAACCATCATCCGCAAATTTAGAAAGATAATTCCTCGTTGAATCTGCTAAAATAACCATACAGGCTTGATCTTTCGAGAGGGATTTTGCGGCTTGCAATGCGCCACACATTGCGGCACCACTGGAACCACCGACTAGTAGTCCTTCTTCTTTCATCATTCGACGTGCCATCAAAAATGACGCTTTATCTACGGTTTTGATGTAGCGATCTACCAAGGCATTATCTAGCACTTCGGGAAAGAAATCATAGCCGATACCTTCTACTAAATAGGGTTTGACTTCATTTCCGCCTCCTAGAATGGAGCCTTCTGGATCTACGCCTATGATTTGAATATTGGGATTGTATTCTTTCATACGCTTTGCTATCCCGGTAATTGTGCCTCCTGTCCCTACTGCTGCGACGATCATATCTAGGTCTTTGCCGAAATCTTCAATAATTTCTTCGGCTGTACCATGATAATGTGCTGCTGGATTATCTGGATTGCTATATTGATCCAAAATATGCGAATTGGGGATGTCTTTTTGCAGACGTTTGGCCAAAGAAATATGGCTGTCGGGATGATCGAAGCTCACATCTGATGGAGTGCGGTAAATTTTAGCGCCCAAACGTTCTAAAATCACTTGTTTTTCTTCGCTCATTTTATCTGGCAGGGTAATGATAATTTGAAACCCCAACACAGCACCTGCCAAAGCGATGCCAATCCCCGTATTTCCAGACGTCGGCTCAATCAGGACATCACCTGGTTTGATCTGTCCTTTCTGCAAGGCAGAAGTCACCATGCGATACCCTATGCGATCCTTAACCGACCCACCTGGATTCATAAACTCACATTTGGCATATAAACGGCAGGGTAAATCAGTGCCTATCCGATTTATTTTAATCACCGGAGTATGGCCAATGGTATCGAGAATTGAAGAGTACAACATACGTCACGTCCTTAGTACGCATCTATGATATATTGATCTTAGTTCAAAATCACACAAAAAGTAATCATGAAAAACTTATGGCGGCAATATAAAATTTGGCGGTGGAAATTAAGATTGAATTTAAATGGCCATCTGGAAACGTTGCAACACCTCAGTTGCAACATCAATGGCTTCGAGCTATCGCGTCGTGCTCGTTCCGAATCGGATGCTTTTGAGTATGTTTATGGTGAAATTGAAAGCATGTCATTTATTGCTTTATTATCTTTAACAAAACCTAATGCCACGACAGTTTTTTATGATCTTGGTAGTGGTACGGGTAAAACAGTACTGGCGTGCGCGATGGTGTTTGATATTCAAAAAGCTTGTGGGATTGAATTGTTTTCCCCTTTAGATCAAGCGGCCAAACAACAGGCTCACGCATTAAGTACAATAGAAGCGTATCAAGACAGCGCGAAAAAAATAGACTTTATTTGTGATGATTTTTTATCCGCAGATTTTAGTGACGCTACTATCATCTTTATTTCGGCGACGGGACTATTTGGAGCGACTTGGACACGATTAAATGAGCGACTTGCACAATTGGCACATGCCCCTATCATCATCACGACCACAAAAAAATTACTGTCTCACCACTTTAAAACCTTACACAAAACTCGGGTACAAATGACTTGGGGAATCGTAGATACTTATATTCAACAGATTGACTCAACGTCTTCCGCAAGCTATTCTTCTGATTCACACATTGCCCTCTAGAGCACCTTATGCTGAAATCTGATCTTGTTGCCCGCTTGTCGGAAAAAATGCCGCATATATCAGTACGTACCGTAAATGACAGTGTGAATCATTTGATCCAAGTCATGAGTAACAGCTTAGCAGAACATCAGCATATCGAAATTCGTGGATTTGGAAGTTTTACAATGAAACATCGTCGTGCTCGTCAAGCACGGAATCCCAAGACAGGGGAAACCATGCTGACAGCAGAAAAATTCACGCCTCATTTTAAACCAGGAAAAGATTTAAAAGACGATGTCAATGCATCAAAAGACACGCATCCCCTGCAAGAAGAACAATAATCTCTTACGTAGTAGGCAGTGTCACACCTTTTTGGCCCTGATACTTCCCTTTACGATCACGGTACGATACAGCGCAGATATCATCAGTTTCTAAGAAAATCATTTGCGCCACACCTTCATTGGCGTAGATCTTTGCAGGTAACGGCGTGGTATTGGAAAATTCTAAGGTCACGTGCCCTTCCCACTCTGGCTCCAACGGGGTGACATTTACAATAATACCACAGCGCGCATACGTCGATTTGCCAAGACAAATGGTCAACACATTTCTAGGAATCTTAAAATATTCTACTGTTCTCGCTAACGCAAATGAATTGGGCGGAATAATACAAACATCAGATTGCACATCTACGAAGCTGTTGGCATCAAACGATTTAGGATCCACAATAGCTGAATTAATATTGGTAAAAACTTTAAATTCATCAGCACAACGTACATCATACCCATAGCTCGATACCCCATAAGAAATGATCCGTTGCTCCCCTGCTTCACGCATTTGATGGGCGTGAAAGGGTGCAATCATTTCTTGTTCTATGGACATTTTTTCAATCCATTTATCCGATTTTATTGCCATATTTCCTCCAGTTTTACTGTCAGCTTGAGTCACTCGTTAGAAATAAATACCGATTTGTAGCAACACAGTATCAGCACTGCCCCCTGAACCCAAGGTATTTTCATTCGGCGTGCCACTTTCAGGCGTTGCTCCATTTGCATAATGATTCGGACCATAATCAATGTCATGCCGATATTCTATGCTTTCTACGGTATCTTTCCAAATAGAAATGTTATAAGTCGTATTAATACGTTGTCTCGGTATATTCAGAGCCAATGCTTGGCTAGACCATTGCCACGCTAACGCCAAGGAAGAAGGCCGAGTAAAGCTAATAAAGGTGACACCTCCTTCTAATTGCAACGCTTGTGGTTGTGCGCCTTTACCATCAAAACTCAACTCATTTGTGTTAAATGGTTTGACAGAGGTTAGCCACTCTGTCGTAATATTATAACGATCAAAACTCATCGTGACATGCACATCAAGACCAGGAATTTTATGCACATCTTCATTACCGTTGGTGAAGGACCCAAAACCACCGAACGTTGTACCAACAGGAGAACCTGTGGTTTGCATGCCGCCTGAGTCATTCAAAGCCGTTACCAAACTAGCACCCACTTCCGTGGTTGCATGAAAAGCATCCACAATATAACCCAAATTGATACCACCAGCACCCGTGCTACCCAATGTTGTTTCGCTGCGAAAACCATAAAGTGCAGCATAGGGACCGCTATCTGTTTGCGATTTATACCCTAAAATAAAGGGCCGCGTTTGAATACGTCCCATCATCATGGGTAGTGTCGCAGAAATCATGGATGTAGAAAACCGACCAAAAGGAGCAAACAGCTGTCCAGCAGTCAGATAAAAAGGTGATTCATCCAGATTACCAATATTAGCAAATCCCATATTCAGTCTCAAAGAAGAATTGGTTACCCGAGGCCCGCCTCCTGGTGGTGGCTTGGCATTATAAGCAAGCGCCATATACGCCTCTACTCTACTATTGACGATAGCCGCAAGATCGAGTTCGTCCGATCCTAAATTCCAATCTGCACGTGTTCTACCAAAATACGGTTGACCGATAGAACCAATAGGCACCACCGCGCCACTGAGCGCCAAAATAGGTCGCTCAGGTAATGGATAACCCATTTTAGCATAAGCTCGTTCTAAGCTCCGTCGTTGCTGCATTAAACGAATATCTCGGTTAATACTAGAGATATTGACAATGTAGTCTGAGCCATCAAATGCAGGACGACTACCCAAATAAGGCGAAGATATGACCGGCGTTCCTGCGATATAAGTCAACACATGATTATCCGCAACCAATGCTGTGGGATAAAAATCCACAGACTCGGGATCAGCATCTACAGAAGTATTTACTGAAACTGATGCTGAATGAAACTTTTCTGGTGGTTTTTGTGGTTTGGGGGTGAGCATCTCTGGCATCGACGGTACTACAGACTCAGCGCTCGCCACAGTTTTCTTACGCGGAGGCTTTGGTTTTGTCACAGGATACGAGACTGTATTTTCTTTTTTCTCTTGCTTTTTTTTATGTGAAACATTGTGTTGCAATTGATCCACTTGCGCTTGTAGCGCATTCGTTTGCTGACGCAACAGTAGCATTTGTTGCTGCAAAATAGGATCGTTCTCTTGTGCAGAAAGAGTAAAACTTACAACGGATAATAGTAGTATTGTCATGATACATTTCATGTTGCCGCTCCCTATATGAAAAAATAAAAGTCACCCCCACCACGCGCCATGTCCAAAAACTCAGCACAAAGTGTATAAAAAGATAAAGTGTTTAGTTTGGTGATTCACGGAAGGGATCTTCTTAACAGGAAAAGGCAAAACTATGCTGTGTGAAGCATAGGGTCTGTGCAAAAGAATAAATCAATTAAACCAAAACAGGCAGGATTATACGATGCAATTTAAACAATGACCAGTACTTTATGCCTGAGTCACATTTTTAAATTGATAGCGATGATGGTTTATTAATATACGGCAAAAAAAAACCCGCCAACAGGCGGGTTTTTCAAATCGGAAGATTTGATTAGGCAACGTTGCCCATCCATTTCAAACCGATGTAAGGACCTTGTAAACCGAAGTTTACATCAGTACCGACATTACCTGCAGCACTAGCATTCTGTGATGAAGCAATCGAACCAAAGTAGTTCACCCACATCCAGCCGATATCAAGTGTCAAATCACCTTGAGCTGTGGCATAACCATAATTCAAGCCTAATTTAGCATCCAACACTGGTACCACTTGTACACTGCTACCTGTAGCTGAAACATAAGCGCCAGTAGGAACATTCAACCCAGTAGAAGTAGATTTAGCTGTACCTGCCAACAGTGCCATTGCACCATTTGCGTACATGCTTAATCCATTACCCCAATCATAGTTCCAGTCCGAACCTAAACGCGGGCCAAAACCATTGTATGTAGAGTTAGAGGATCTGTTAAAACTGAAGCCCTGTGTAGTAGTACCACCAGTCGAAACGTCAGTGGTAGTAACCGTTCCTGAATTATCGAATGAACGAGCACCAGCTACACGAGCCCACTGGAAACCACCATGGAAACGAACACTTTTCATGTCACCAAAATCAACGTGTTGGCCCAATTCAAGATTCACAGCATCCCATTTTGGATTCGCAGATAAATAGCCACCTGTGTTGAAAGTCAAATTAGTAATAGGGTGGAACTCACCAAGAGAAGCAGGTCGGCCAGCATAAGAAGCAGCCCCTAGGTTTCTGCTATTACCATTGTTGATGTGATACCAGTTAAGGTTAAGGTCATTCCCGGTATTGAAGAAATAAGCACCTTCAATCATGAAGCCCCAACCGTATTTAGCACCAAGATCGTTACTAACTGAACCAGTGTTTGTTGAGACAGTTGCAGATTTATCACCCATATTTGTACTCAAGTACAATGCTTTGGCGCCTAACATCCAAGCAGTACTTTCACAAGGTACTGTTACATTTACTGCACTGCAAACAGGACCCATTGTTCCCGCAAATACGGCACTAGAGCCGAGAGCAAGAACAGCTACCGCTGTTTTTTTAAGATTTAACATAAGTTTCTCCACTTTATTTATTATTAATTTCCGTTTCTCAGTAAACCATTGTTTAGTACGCCATCATCGCTCTAATCCGAAAACGTACTTAAATCGATTATCAGGCCTCAAAGTACAATTGTCAACAGCATCCCATACAAATTTAAAAATTTGCATTAGGAAACATAGTCACGTCATTCCGTCCCAGAAAAACATCATACCCTGTTAATCAAACAATCACAGTATTGTTGCTTGTATACGATCTGTCAAGTACTTTGATCATTTTTTCCTTAAAACCACCTGAAAATGATGTTTTCGTAATTATATCTCTACCATGCTATCATCTGTATGCTGTTTTTTTTTGGATTTACAAGATGCAAACCTTATCTTTAACTCGTCCTGATGACTGGCACGTACACTTACGTGATCAGGATGTTCTGATGCATACTGTTTCCGCGACGGCCAAGCATTTTGCACGCGCTTTGGTCATGCCAAACTTACAACCGGCACTGACCTCAGTAGCTGCAGTCCTAGACTATCAACAAAAAATTTTAGATCAGCTTGATACAAATGCGACGTTTCATCCTTATATGACAATATATCTTAACACTACAGTGACCACAGATGACTTGGCTTTGGCATCCCAATGCCCAGATATTTTAGGCGCGAAATTATATCCGGCTGGTGCCACCACCAATTCAAACGAAGGTGCAGAAGATATTACAAAACTTTATCCTCTATTCGAACTCATGCAATCCTATGACTTGGCATTGCAAGTCCATGGCGAGGTTACTTCCGGAGATATTTTTGAAAGAGAAGCACGGTTTATCGAAACCCAATTAGCACCCTTAATCGCCAACTTTCCCAAATTACGTATTGTATTAGAACATATTTCGACGCGAGCAGCGGTCGAATTTGTGACAGAAGCACCTGAACACATTGTCGCAACTGTAACACCCCAACATCTCATGTTTCACCGCAATCATCTTTTGGCAGGTGGTATCAGACCACATTACTATTGCTTGCCAATTTTGAAGCATCACCGTGATCAACAAGCCATACGCCAAGCAGTGCGCTCGGGCAACCCCAAGTTTTTTGCAGGCACAGACAGTGCGCCACATGCAAAAGAACAGAAAGAAAGTGCTTGTGGTTGTGCCGGTGTATTTTCTGCTCCTTACGCGCTTTCTTTCTACACCCAAGTGTTTGAAGAACTTGACGCATTACCCAAACTTAACGACTTCCTATCACGATTCGGTGCTGAGTTTTATCAATTACCACGCAGTACCGATACCATTATACTGCACCGGCAATCCCAAACCATTGCGTCTCATTGGCCTTTGGGGGACAAGGAGGTGATTCCATTGGCTGCGGGTTTCGTGCTCAATTGGAGTGTTTATGAAGAAAACTAAACTGACCATGAAAGATCGATTTCGCGGGTTTTTACCTGTGATCGTCGATATTGAAACTGCGGGCATTGAACCAGAACGTTCCGCAGTCCTAGAAATATGCGCCGTGCTCATTGAAATGAATAGTGCCGGCTATTTCAGTCCAGGCAAATATTTTTTTGAGCACGTCCTCCCTTTTGAAGGCGCTGATCTAGATGCCAAATCTTTGGCCTTCAATCAAATTGACCCTTTTCAACCCCTACGTTTTGCTGTAGATGAAAAAAAAGCATTGACGCAGTTATTTCTACCCATTCAAAAAGCAATCAAAGCCCAACACTGCCAACGTGCTGTTTTGGTCGGTCACAATGCGTGGTTTGATTTACTGTTCCTAAAAGCCGCCATCCAACGCAGCAATCTCAAATCACCTTTTCATGCCTTTACCTGTTTCGATACTGCAACCCTTGGTGGTTTGATTTACGGACAAACCGTCCTAGCGAAAGCAGCGCAAGCCGCAGGCGTGTCGTTTGATGCAGAAGAAGCGCACTCCGCCATTTACGATGCGAAAAAAACAGCTGAATTGTTTTGTGTGATGTTGAATACATGGCAAGACAAACTTACGCTTGGACCTGACGCTTGATCTTAAAGTCGGATGCATCCTGCTGAACCAGTTCAAACAAAGCAGCGCCTAATGTCCAGTCTAACCCTGTTTTCTTAATTTTGTTCGCTACTGTGAGCTGATGACCCTGAATCTTATACGTGCCATATATCAATTGATCTTGGTAAATCGCATGCGCACAGTAATTACTAAGATATTTGTCAGGAGCCTTAGGATAGTCTTTTTTCAATTGCGCCCAGTCTTTGGCACAAATCATTTGAATTTGATTTTCTAAAAACCCTTGATCCGGTGAGGCATCCGCTGCTAAAAAATTGAAAGCGTAATAAATGCCAGAGAAAGCAATAAAAGAGCGACCCTCTACAGACGGGATTTGTTCAGACAATTGATGTTTTTTAATGATGTTTTGATAAATTGACGCGCACGCTAAAAAATTAAAATGGCCAATCTTAGCGCCTTGATAAGCATAATTCTGAGGAAAACACGCATCTGCTGTGCTGTGAGTAGCCATACGATGGAGTGCTTGATCTTGCCCTAAGTTTAAAAAACTCTTACTAAACACGGCATATCGGTGCTGGTTCAACGTGATAGGTATTGATGTACTATTTTTTCCATCCGCCACCTCAAACACAATTTGTGTCGATGCACCACCCATATCAAGGCTACCTATGGTGGGCTTATTGTCTTGAAAATTACCCAATAAATAATTGACATCCAACCAACCATAAAGACCTTCTTGCTCACCACTTATGGTTTCTATGCCGTTAATTGGAAAATCATAATGTGTTTGCATGTACTGTCGAACAGCAGCATAGATAGACTGTTGTTTTTCTTCAGATAAAAGCCGCATACCAGCCGTTGCCATAATATCTACCGGTGTTTGTGCTGGGATGGCTGCATGTTTATCTAGAAAAAAAACCGCGTCATCCAATAATTTTTTCAATGACGCTCCTGCTGCTTTGGGATCTGCGGCATAAGAAGATAACCCTGGTGTCGTGCTTTCAGAAAAAACATCATGGATTTTTGGCAAGGCCATTGCATGATTATATTGAAAGATATGAAGTCTCGAACCTGTGCTTCCCGCATCAACGAAAATGCGGTATTGCTTGCTTTGTGTAAAACTGGGGGTAGAAAATAATGCAAAGATAATACTGAAATATAAGAGGATATGCTTTTTCATGTTGATCTTTTTGATGGGACAATAAAACATCAAAACCACCTTCTGCCTGTACGGAAGAAGGTGGTCTTTGTATTACAAGTTCTCAGCATGTTCTGCCAAATACTCAGCAACACCATCAGGTGACGCTTTCATACCAGATTGGCCTTTTGTCCAACCAGCTGGACACACTTCACCATGCTCTTCGTGGAATTGCACTGCGTCAATGATACGTAGTAATTCATCCACATTTCTGCCAATTGGTAAATCATTCACGATCTGTGACCGCACAACACCTGCTTTATCAATCACAAACGCACCACGAAATGCCACACCAGCAACAGGATGCTCCACACCATAAGCTTGGCATATCCCATGATTAATATCTGCTACCATAGTGTATCGCACAGGACCAATTCCACCTTTATCTACAGGCGTATTACGATAAGCATTGTGGGTAAAATGCGAATCAATCGATACCGAGATAACATCCACACCACGATCTTGAAATTCTTTGATACGATGATCTAAGGCAATCAATTCAGAGGGACACACGAAGGTAAAATCCAAGGGATAGAAAAAAATCAATGCATATTTATTTTTGATCTGCGCATGCAAATTAAATTCTTCAATGATTTCACCATTTGCTGCAACAGCAGGCACTGCAAAATCTGGGGCTTTTCTACCAACTAAAACACTCATGATTGTCTCCATCCTATTTAAAATTTGGCAAGGCCGTTTAAGTCTGTGCACCTTGCAATAAAGGCTCTAATTCTCCAGCTGCATACATATCAGCGATGATATCCGAACCACCTACCAATTCACCTTTCACATATAATTGCGGGAAGGTTGGCCAATCCGCATACTGAGGTAACGTTTGACGAATCTCAGGGTTGGCGATCACATCTACAAACGCAAAGCCTACCCCACATGCCTCTATACATTGCACGGCACGTGCCGAAAATCCGCATTGAGGTTGTTGCGGGCTCCCTTTCATATACAACAACACCACATTATCTGCAATCTGATGTTTGATTTTATCTACAACTTCTTCTACGTTCTGATCCACAATTCACCCTACCATAGTCACAAATTTGCGAAATTATGGCGAAAATCACGCCAGATAGCAACCGTTTAGCATAAATCAATTGCAGCTTGCTTGGGATCATGCTATTAATCGGCTTTCAATTTTAGGAGAATACCATGGTATTTAAATTACCTGAACTGCCCTATGCTTTGGATGCACTGGCACCTCATATTTCAAAAGAAACCTTAGAATATCATTATGGCAAGCATCACAGCACTTATGTCACAAATCTAAATAAGCTGATCGCAGACACGCCTTTCGCATCACAATCTTTAGAAGAAATCATCAAAACATCCAGCGGTGGCATGTTTAATAACGCAGCACAGGTTTGGAATCATACTTTTTATTGGCATTGTCTTTCTCCACAAGGTGGCTCAGAACCTAATGGTGCCCTAGCTGACGCCATTCGAGACGCGTTTGGTTCTTTCGCTGAATTCAAAGAACAATTCACCCAAGCTGCCATCACCACGTTTGGTTCAGGCTGGGCATGGTTAGTTCAAGACGATGCGAAAAAATTACAAATCATCAGCACCTCCAATGCAGGCTGCCCTATCACTGACGGTTTGACCCCTTTATTAACCTGCGACGTTTGGGAGCATGCCTACTATATTGACTATCGAAATGTACGACCCGACTACCTCAATGCATTCTGGTCACTGGTCAATTGGGAATTTGCAGAACAACATGCTGCAGATTTTAAAGCCTAACGTGCCATAATGGATATTGTTGCCTACCTCTTCCTTGGCATCGTTGCAGGCCTGTTATCAGGCCTGCTTGGCATTGGAGGAGGAGTTATCATTGTGCCTCTACTGGTGATGATCTTCGACCACTATCATATCTTCGTGATAACAGACATCATGCATGTGGCCGTCGGCACCTCGCTAGCAAGTATACTCGTTACCTCATTGTCATCTGCATTAGCTTATCAACGTCACCGCGCTTTGATTTGGCCCGTTTTCTTGAGAATGCTGCCAGGACTATGCGTCGGGATTGCCTGTGGGAGTATCCTCGTCCCATATTTAAACCACGGTATGCTCGTCAATCTATTTTCTATTTTTTTGATTTGTGTGGCCATTTATATCCTCTGTGACATCCAACCTGCTGCCGAACCTGAAGCTCCGCTACGTAATCACTATCAATTGACGCCTCGCCATCTTATGGTCATGATAACGACCAGTTTTCTGGTAGGCGTACTCTCCCCAGTACTCGGCCTGGGGGGCGGCATCCTCATGGTACCGTTGTTTTTGATGATGCGACTGTCTATACGTGAAGCGGCAGGAACATCCACCTTGTGCAGCGCCACTTCAGCCATCATGGGCACCGTATTTTTATCACAGATCTCTGTCTCAACAGTGTCCCTGCCACCTCATACCATCGGTTATGTCTATTGGCCCGCTGCATTATCGGTTGGTGTGACATCGATCATTTGCGCGCCGATGGGCACACATTTGGCATTTCATTTGAAAACGACTGTGCTCAAACGGATTTTTGCTGGCGTGTTGTTTTTTAGTGCGGGGTATTTGTTGCAACATTGATTGGGATTTGCTGTTCCCCTCATCCGCCCTACGGACACCCTCTCCCGAATGGCGAGAAAGGAGCTTAGGCGTGAACAAAGCTGAGAGGCTCTCTCTCCTGTTCTGGTTTTGCGCAGCATTTTGCAAAAAGGCCCAGTCCCAATCCCGACGTCACACCAGCTGCACCAAGATAAAAAAGCGTGGTGCCACTGGCAGCCATGGCCAACATCGCCAAACCTAGGAAAAACACAGCCATCCCAAATTTGCCAATTCGATTGGCACAGGTGTTTGACATCAGCCAAGAAGCAGAAGCAGGTTGTGGACGAATAATAGTCCGTAACGAATGATCTTTGATGGCGCTTGATGCTTGAGCCTTCCCAGCACTGGGGGGACGATGAGCAATAAATTGTTCGCATTCAGGCCAATCACCATCAGAAGAACTGCTATCTACCTCCACATCATACGAATTCGCCATACTCTCAACAACACCACGGGATCCTCCAAAAACAACTCCCTCAAACGTTTTTTTAGGCCGCCGTTCTTCCTCCGAATCAGACACTAAAATTCTCCTGAAATATAAATAATCCATATGATACTAATATGGACATATATGAAAAAACAAGCTCATGATAACGATGAAGCGTCAAAAAATCAATCAGATTCTATTTTTGGGCGCTCGTACTCAAATGATAATATTGAAATAGTGTGACCACACGTTTCACTTCAACCCATTCTCTGGCAAACTGTATCACTTTTTTTGCCTGCCCTGGCAACACATCACCCATTAAATAGACCACCCGATCGGCAGTCACGATTTTAAATTGATTGGGATCAATCGAAGCATCCGCTAAAATCTCAGAACGCACTTTGGTCGTGATCCAAGTATCTAACACCGGATCACTCACGCCATGCGTGATGGCCAACTCATCATAAAAATGGCGTATGCCAGGAATGGCTTTGATGCGTGCTGCAGCCTCACGACGCAGTTTGTGAGTGGGGACATGACCAGCCAATAACACATCTTGATGAAAGACAGCAATTTCAACAGCACATGTGGAACATTTAAACGCTTGGTCAGCGTACAGGTCTCGATTAACACGAGCAGCTAATTTGAAATCATCCAGCTTGCGATACCATTTATGGCGATCATAAATAATCGTTGCCCCAGTCCAAACATCCGTAATACACGCAGTCAACCCCATGCTCAGGAAGAGTAACACACAGAGTCGCCGCCATGGTTTCATGATTGATCCTAACGAATGTATTGAAACATTTTTACAACTCGTCGCACACCTTTCACTTTTCTTGCCACATCAACTGCCAATTCCGATTGCTCTGGTGTCACAACACCCAATAAATACACAACGCCTTGTTCCGTGGTCACTTGAATCGATCCTGAATCTAAATCTTTTTTCGCCAACATCATGCTACGTACTTGGCCGGTGATCCAAGTATCTTGGCCACGCTGTTCAAATCCTATAGGCGCCGCCACTGTTAATTTGTTATAAACTCGTCGTACATTTGGTGTGGTCTGCGCTACTTCTGCCGCCAATGAGCGTAGTGAAGTACGCTTGACTTGCCCCACCAATAAAACAGAGCGCTGATACACACTCACTTTCACCCGTGAGTCACGAAAATTGGGATCTGTCGCAATAGCAGTATGAATCACATGAAAAATCCTTGCATCCTTCTCCATCATCCGTACACTGCGACGATCATAAACCATCAAACCACCGGCACCTGCAACCATCGCTGCCAAACACCCGGTCAACAAACAAGCAATCAACGGCAATGCCACCCATTTCATTTTCATCCTGAACTCCTCATACACAACCAACCCCAAATAAAGATCGATCAATGACATCACAAAAACAATGTAAAATAAACAGATGTGTTTCTCGAATACGTGCCGCTTGATCCCCGGGTACTCGCAATTCCATATCATTCGCTCCCAATTGCTGAGTCAGATCACCACCATCTCGCCCGGTTAAAGCAATCACGGTCAATCCTTTATCATGCGCGGCAGCAACCAATTCTTTCATATTTTTCGATTGCCCGGAGGTGGTAAGCACAATCACCACGTCTTCCGCTTGACCTAGTGCTTGAATTTGACGAGCAAACAGCTGATCAAAATGACCGTCATTGGCAATCGCGGTCATGGCTGACACATCACTCAATAAGTGAATCACTGGCAATGTTGGCCGCGCCACTTCAAAGCAATGCAACATCGCGGCTGAAAAATGTAAACAATTTGCACTAGAACCGCCATTACCCGCAATAAAAATCCTGCCATCTGCCAACAAGCAATTTACTAACTTTTGTCCAGCATCACTGATCAAATCTGACATGACATCCACCAAAGAAATTTTGGCTTCAATATCACGTGCAAATAGGGTACGAACATGTTCACTCATCATTAGTCTGTTCCAAATGCATTTTGTAGCCAATCAATTACTGGCGGCTGTCCTTGTAACGTTAACACATCAAAGCGGCTCGCATGACTGTCATACAATCGATGTTGCTGCAAATAGCACATCGCTGTCTTCAACAGCTTTTGGCGCTTGGCATGAGTAATACTTGCAAGCGCACCTCCGAACACCGCGGAACGACGCGCGCGCACTTCAACAAAAATCACATGAGTCGCATCCTGCATGATCAAATCAATTTCACCCATACGAGAGCGATAATTGCTCTCGCGCCATTGCAAACCTTGGCGTAATAAATAATCACGCGCCATGGCTTCCGATTTTGCTCCTTCAAGTATCGACATAAGGCGCAGGATCCTTTTATATTTCTTGTGGACTACCATCCAAAATATGCGTCATCATCTGTTCTAAAAAATCCAAATCAGAATAGTGAATCAGCAACATCCCTTGCCCTTCAGCACCAGGTTTAAGCTTGACTGCCGTTTGCAAACGTTGGGCCATGGCTTCCAATTGTGGTTGTAACGCTTGAGGGTAAGACACCTTGGGTTTTAAGGCAGCTTGTTTTTTGATTTTCCATTCTGCTACCAATCGTTCTGTGTCACGAACCGACAATTCTTTGGCCACGACTGTCAACGCGACACGATGCTGATCTTCCGCACTCAATGTTAATAGACTACGTGCATGCCCCATATCCAAAGCCCCTTGCTCCAGCAAAGTTTGCACTTCCGTGGTTAAATTTAATAGGCGCACATAATTAGAAACCGCGGTGCGCGATTTCGATAATAAAGTCGCGATTTGTTGATGGGTTAAGCCAAAATCTGTCATCAAACGTTGCATCGCTCGCGCTTGATCCAGAGCGGACAGATCTTCACGTTGTAAATTTTCAACCAAAGCCAATGCGATCGCTGCTTCATCATCTACTTGGCGAATCAAAACTGGAATTTGAGTTAAGCCTGCCAATTTGCAAGCACGCCACCGTCGTTCCCCAGCAATAATTTCATATTGCCCAGGTTTTAATTCGCGTACCACCAAAGGTTGGAGCAACCCCTGTTGTTGAATAGAATTCGCTAATTCTTTAATGGTTGCTTCATCAAAAGCCCGACGGGGTTGATATTGTCCAGGCGTCAAACTTGCAATCGGACGATATTCAATTTGTACATGCTCTAATAAGCGAGTATCTTGCTTGACCTGCAGCGCAGATTGGCCTAACAATGCTGATAAGTTCTTCCCAAGTCCACCACGTTTTTGCGTCATACCACCACCTCATGCCGATTGATTACTTCCGATGCCAAAACCATATACGCCGCAGCACCCGTAGAATTTTTATCATATTGCAGTGCCGGCACCCCATGACTAGGGGCTTCAGCCAAGCGCACATTGCGCGGTATCACTGAGCGATACACTTTATCTGCAAAATGTGCCTGCAATTGTTTCGATACATCCACACACAAGCGACTGCGCGCATCATACATCGTACGCAATACCCCCTCTAATTCTAAACGTGGATTGACCGATGCTTGTATTTGCTGAATGGTATCTAATAATGCCACCAATCCTTCCATCGCCAAATACTCACATTGCATCGGAATCAAAACAGAATCTGCCGCCATCAATGCGTTTAAAGTTAACGCATTCAAAGCAGGGGGACAATCAATTAAGATATAGTCATAATGATTTTTCAGAGGCGATATTGCCTCGTGCAAACACGTTTCGCGATGTTCACGCGCCATCAACGTCACTTCTGCCACAGTCAAATCACCATTTGCAGGCATCAAATCAAATCCATTTGCCACCTGCAAACACGCTTGTTGTGCTTCACAGTCCCGCAATAAAACATCATTGACCGTGTACACCAAACTATGTTTATCCACACCAACACCTAATGTCGCTGATCCTTGTGGATCCATATCAATCAGCAACACAGCAAGATCTCGGGCCTTTAATGATGCCGCTAAATTAACGGTCGTGGTCGTTTTACCCACGCCACCCTTTTGATTGGCAATAGCGATAATTTTTGCCATGATGCTACCCTCTTATAATTCAATAATGACACAATAACGTTCCCCTGGCTCTCCTGGGACACGATACGACTCCACCCGGTAAGGATGCTGCAAAGCAGGTAGCTCCGCAACCACTTGTGGTCCTTTCATCGCCATCCATTGGCCTTGTGGCACCAAAAGATGCTGGGTTTGATCCAGCATCTTTTGGACCTCAGAAAACGCACGACTTACAATAGAATCAAACGCTTGTGCAGGCTCATACGCTTCCACTCGATCTTGAATAATTTCAATCTGAGATAAGCCTAACACACGCTGCACTTCCAGTAAAAATCTGGTTTTTTTACCATTGCTATCTAATAAAACCCACTGCTTATCCGGACAAGCCAAAGCCAATGGGATACCCGGCAGACCTGCACCGGTTCCAACATCCAAAATACGCTGACCTTTGACCCACGGCAAAATAGCCAAACTATCTAAAATATGCCGTGACACCATATCAGGTAGTGAGCGCACCGCCGTTAAATTATAAGCACGATTCCACTGCTCTAATAACTGTAAATATCGCAAACATGCGTGAGCCAAACCATCCACATCTCTGCTCATACCCAAGTCAAGCATGCCGTTCTTTAAAGAAGATAAGAGCACTAGATCGTCATTCATACAGCCAATAAACGCCGTTTTTTCACATGCATCAACACCAAAGATAGTGCTGCCGGCGTGATACCCGAAATGCGTCCTGCCTGCGCTAAAGTTTTAGGTTTGATTTGCGTGAGTTTTTGCTGCATTTCAGTAGACAAGCCCGATACGTTTTGATAATCCATATCATCTGGCAATTGCGTCGCCTCATGTTTTTGCATGCGCAGAATATCAGAACGCTGTCGTTCGATATAACCATGATATTTTGCCTGAATCTCAACTTGCTGCACAATGTCTTGAGCCACACGCGGCAACGCTAAATCTTCAAGCTGCTGCAAATCATCATAATGTAATTCTGGACGCTTCAAGGCATCAATGGCACGACAATCATGCTGAAAAGGAGCCTCTAGAACACCTTGCAACGCTTTATTATGACCCACCCGCACCCACTGCGCCTGTAATTGTTCATTCAAGCACGCGATTTGCTCACGTTTTTCAACAAATGCGTGCCAGCGTGTATCTGAAACCAACCCCAAGTTTCGTCCGATCTCCGTCAAACGCAGATCGGCATTGTCTTCGCGTAATAAGAGCCGATATTCAGCACGCGATGTAAACATGCGATAAGGCTCCTGAGTACCACGTGTGATCAAGTCATCGATCAACACGCCAATATAAGCCTCATCACGCCGTGGACTCCATAATGCTTTGTCTTTCACCCATAATGCGGCATTCATACCAGCGATCAACCCTTGCGCCGCTGCTTCTTCATACCCCGTGGTCCCATTAATTTGACCGGCAAAAAACAAATTAGAAAATGCTTTGGTTTGCAAATAAGGGGTCAATGATCGCGGGTCAAAATAATCATATTCAATCGCATAGCCTGGACGCGTGATATGGGCTTGCTCAAATCCTCGCAACGTCCTGACAAACTGGGCTTGAACCTCAAAAGACAAGCCCGTTGAAATACCATTGGGATACACTTCGTGCGTGGTCAACCCTTCTGGTTCCACAAAAATTTGATGCGACGTTTTTTCAGCGAAACGGACCACTTTGTCTTCAATTGAAGGACAATAACGTGGTCCTGCACTATCAATCACCCCCGCGTACATTGGTGATTGCTGTAAATTGTCACGAATGATGTCATGCGTACACTCGGTGGTATGTGTGATGAAACAAGGAATTTGCTGTGGGTGTTGTGCTGCCGTTCCTAGATATGAAAATACTGGCACCGGATCATCTCCAGGTTGTACGGTCATTTGGCTATAGTCTAAACTACGGCCATCGATCCGCGGCGGCGTACCGGTTTTTAAACGACCCACTGGCAAATCCAATTCACGCAAACGCTGTGCCAATGCATTCGCCGGCGGATCACCCGCGCGACCACCAGCATACTGGCTCATGCCCACATGAATTTTCCCACCCAAAAAAGTACCTACAGTCAAAACAATAGCGCGGGCACGCAACGTCAAACCCATTTGGGTCACCACCCCAACCACACGCTCCCCGTCAATCAGCACATCTTCGACGGATTGTTGAAGTAACGTCAAATTGGCTTGCGTCTGGAGAACTTTACGAATAGCTTGACGATACAACACGCGATCAGTCTGCGCCCGCGTTGCGCGCACAGCCGGTCCTTTGGAAGCGTTTAAGATGCGAAACTGAATCCCAGCCTCATCCGCAGCACGCGCCATCGCACCGCCTAAAGCATCAATTTCCTTGACCAAATGCCCCTTGCCAATCCCACCAATCGCAGGATTGCAAGACATTTGGCCCAAGAGATCCATATTATGTGTCAATAATAACGTGGTAGCACCCATACGCGCAGCAGCCAAAGCTGCCTCTGTCCCGGCATGTCCACCACCCACAATAATCACATCATAAAATGTTTCGAGATTCATAGCATCATCTGTTCAATATTTGAGTGGTATTATACACGATTCCAAGCTTAGAAACTATCATCAGACTGACGCAAAGCAACGAAGTCGAAGCAAAATTTTTTTTAATGAAGGTGTTTAGATATGCTAAATAACTGAATTAAAAAAACTTTTAACTAAAGAGATCGTTGCTTTGCGTCAGTCTAGTCTTGTCCTGTTAGTTTTGACCCTCCCACATCAGAGGAGAAACCCGCAAATCTGCGATCCCAGTCTCGGAGGACACTCTCTTAAGGGTAGAAAACATGCTCGCATCAACATAATCTCCAAACACTTGGGGTTGTTTACAAAAACTGTCAAATGCGTCTTTATCTAATTGTTTCGACTCTGTAATTTCCTCTGTGGGTTTATATAATTTAGCCCAGTAGTCCAAACCGAAAGCCAAGCCAGCTGAACCTGCAAATACGTAAAGATAAACAGGAACCAATAATAGGGTAACGGGGAGATAAACATAGGCGAGCGCAATCACGGCTGGAACAACAATTCGCAGTAACATCGTACGTGCCAACTCCAAATACAAATATTGAATCGAAGCTTCATCATGGTTAATTTGCGCACCGATGATCATCAAAGACAAATACAATTCTTGCATTCTCAATAATGTGTTCCCTTCTGGATTGCTTCCTGCTTGTTGCCTAAGCATGATGAATTCAGCAAATTCCGCCGTTTGCTGTTCTTGCAACGCTCTGCGAGCTTCTTCCTTCGCAGAAATATTTAATTGTGCATTGATGGTACGATATGCGATCGTCAATCCGATACACAAAAGTGTGCCCACGCCACCCAAAATAATAGTCAGAGATGCTGGTAACCATCCTGAGATCAGCATAGATACGCACAACGAAAAAGAAAATAACAATGCGACAGAATAAAAGCAATTCACTTTTAATCTAAATGATCGGTCTTGCTGAGCTTTCTGATGATCTTGTTGAAATTGATAGACTGTCATCCAATCATCTAGTAAGGAGAAACGGTTGTATTCCTTTGCGCTAAGAACTTCATTATGAATCATCTTTGCCAATAAATCCGCATGTTCTTTTTGAATCGCTGGAGCCAAATTTTCAAACGTCCCTTTGACGTCATATTTTGAAGATCCTACTTTGATTTCTTCTGTCAGGACATGCAATCGACTCAAATACCCTTCTTGAAGATAAGCATCTTCAGCCGAGCGCTCTTTATTGCTCAAAAAAGACAATGAGGTATCCATAAATAAAATAAATACCGTCGAAGCTTCCCCCAACCAACCATAAAATCCATCGCCAAACCACCAGTCAAAACAGGCTAAATTGATAGGACCCCAAACAAAATCATTCAAAATACGATATTTATACACATCCCAATACGCTTTATGATAGTTCGCATACCAAGTGGCGCGCTCTTCAGGAGAACATTCATCCATCTCTTTGAGCCATTTCGGATCGGAAAAACGCTTTTGCATGTATTTGTGGAAAAACAGCGTCCCTCGAAGTAAGTATAACGACCACGAAACCTGCCCAGGAAGATAGGTTGCATGCGACAAATGGTTGTTTGCAGTGGTTTCTCCCAAAGATTCTAACGCCAGTTCAATCGTAGGCTTTGTAAAAACCCAGTACAATCGTTTTTCGTTAAATCTATCCATCTGTTTGACATACCAAGCAAAGGAATTCTCAGACTGTGCATCCTCTTCAACGTTGTCCAAAAAATCAGGTACATTCAGCAGCATTTGGTCTATTTTTTTGAGATGGCATGATTTATTTTTCGCTAATAAGTCACGACAAAGATTGAATTGCTTTTGGCATGCCAGATATTCTTTATTGGGCTCCAATATCAAACCAACTTCTTGTTCAATGGCCTGCATGCGTGCATACAATTGTACCGCAGCCCATAATAATTCTTTTTCTATTTTTTCCCGTTGATAGGCTCGGGTGATAGTGACATCACCATCATATTTGGTTAAAAGCGTCTGGACGTTACGCAAAATCTCTGCGCGACAGGCATCGGTTTCAAACAGGGTGATATTATCAAATCGTAGCGGTGAATGATCTGTATCGGTAGATGTTTTAGCTAAATAGTTCACCTTTTTTAGGATGTCGTCAGCAGCAACATGCGCAGGGGTAAGCCCCGTAAGCAATGCACGATCTGCTGTGCCACTATGCCTATCCATCATTGTTGCTGACATATGTAACCACCCCCAGGAAAATCAGGTGCTATATTGCATCGCACCATGGAGCTCTTAAAAACTGCATTTATAGTACTTAATGACCTATTTTACTACAGTTTTGGGGGTTTTGTAAACAAAAACCAATCAAACAACAGATTTATTTTGCTAATTGCCTAAAATCTTGGCTTCTCCTTGTTTGAACTGTCCAAATACCAAAATTCGGGATAATTTTTGCGATTTTGTCAAGTAAATCACACCTGATTTGTCACTAATGCCTGCTGCTGGAAACAGCATCAGATGATTCAATTGCTCAGCCAGAGTAAAACTGTCCATACCCAGTGCATATAAACGTGTATAAGCATTTAATTGCTCTGCCCATCGATGTTCTCTACCGATATCATGGTCAAATACCCAGGGCATATCGCAGAAAATAATCCCGTTTAAATCCCGATCTTTAGCCGTATTTTTGACACCTGAATAAACCGATGATGTCGCAAATACCGGTACATCTCCGGCAAAATAATACTTTAAAAGCGGCATGATTTGCCGTGCTTTAGAAGGATAAGCAATCAATATGATCACATCAAAATCCCGCCGCCGTTGATCAGTATGATCCTTCTCAGCATCTTCCGCTTTCGGATGCACACGCGCATCACTCTCAGATGCATGCAATAATTGTCGAATACCTGCGCCTAAATCCATTTCTGGCGTGTATTGCCAGGTCTCTACCACTTGGCCACCGTGACGAGTCCATTGTCTGCCAAACGCCTGCACAATATCCGTACCCCAAGCACCATCTGGCGCAATCACCAACGCTTTTGAATAACCTGATTTACGCGCACGTGCAGCAACTTGGCGTGCTTCATTCGTAGGAAACAAACCAAATTGAAATGCCAAACCATCCGACAAACGACGGTCAGCCTCATTTAATAACACGGTGGGCACAGGATGGTGCATCGTCGCAACCTCAGTAACCTCCGTTTTGGTCAGTGGGCCCACCACATAATCCGCACCTGCATCGAGCGCCTGTTGATAGACCACACCTGCATTCGCTTGATCTGTATTATAAACTTTGACAGATACTTGTGATTGCTGACCACTGGCCCGATAGGCTGCCATAAATCCATCTTGAATCGCTTGACTGGGACCTGCCAATGGCCCAGTTAATGGCAACAACAACGCCATATGGTGCGGCGCGGGAAACAATCGCTCCGCCACCTTTTCTAAAGGAGAGGGTAGAATGCGATTACCAGGATGATTGGTATGTGCCGTTTGCCAATCGTGCAACGCTTCAAGCAATGATTGTGGATTGGTATAAGACCGTCTTGAAATCTCAGCCAAAGTCAGCCAACCTTCTAAAACAGTATGACTTTCCGATTCGGAGGCCAACATGTCCAATTCTGGTTGCGAAAGCTTGGTCAACGACAACCACAACGCACGACGATTGTTGGTCCTTGCCGTCTCATCTGGCAATAAAGCATCCAATTTAATTCGTTCAATCACAGACTCTAGTACGTTCCCTTTCGCCTGATATGCATAAGCCAACATATCGTGATATTGTGCTTGATGATACAAGGACAAATGATCGAGATGTCTCACAGCTGCTAATTTTGTCACTGCCAAACTCGGTTTCATCCGCATCAAATCAACTTTTGCCAACAACAAACTTTTCTCATCCGCCAAATCACCGGTCATAGCACCAGCATCTTTGATAATCGCAACACCATCGCGCCACTGGCCATCATAAATCGCACGTCCAGCCGCCATCAATTGTAATGCTTGTTTTTCCTCCCCACTTTGATTACGCGCCATCGCAAGATAAGCATCAACCGGCATGGTATAAGGACTGGCTAATTTTTGCTTATTCGTATGACTCTCTGGCCCCGTTCGAGTACAATGGGTCAAAAAAAGCAGGCAAGCCAAAAGGGTCAAAGCTTTGATAATAGATAATCTAAAGGGCATGACAAAGATCCGCAATCAAACAACAGAAAAGGATAAACCATGACGTTGTGTTCAGCAAGTAAAACCGGTGTGCTTTATATTGTGGCTACTCCGATTGGCAATTTGGATGATATCAGTTTACGCGCCGTTCAAATCTTAAAAAACGTTGATACTATTTTATGTGAAGACACCCGTCATTCAAAACCTTTACTGCGACATTTGGGCATTCAAAAACCCCTCACCGCATTTCATGCGCATAACGAAGCTCAAAAATTCCCATCCATCTTAAATGATTTAGCTACCGGACGATCATTCGCCCTCATTTCTGATGCGGGGACCCCTTTGATTTCTGATCCTGGCTATCCTTTGGTGGCTGCTGCAAGACAAGCTGATATTGCTGTGATACCCATCCCCGGCGCTTGCGCGCTGATCACCGCATTATCCGCAGCCGGCGTGCCATGCGACACCTTTAGTTTTTTTGGTTTTTTGCCTGCCAAAGCCCATGCACGCCATGAGAAACTTGCCTCTTTATTAGGCATGGAACATACTTTGGTTTTTTACGAATCGACCCATCGCATACATGCTTGTATGGACGCGATCGGTGACGTATTTGGAGAAACCTGCGTAGTATTGGCCAAAGAACTGACCAAAACTTTTGAGCATTTTCTGCAAGGATCTGTATCCGAGATTAAAGATTGGTTACAAGCAGATCCTGGGCACGTGAAAGGAGAGTTTGTACTCATCATTCCGCCCCGATCAATCGCCAAACCACGCTCTGAAGGTCAGCGTACTTTAGAAATATTATTAAAAGAACTGCCGCTGAAACAAGCTGTGCATTTGGCAGCAGAAATCAGCCAAAACCCTAAAAATGACCTGTACCAATCCGCCCTCAATTGGCAAAAGCAACAAGGAGATTGAGCCAGTGGCCCGGAAGCAGACACACATTATCCGCATCACAAAAACCATCGGTATGGTCGCGCTGTGTCTCCTCTTTAGCGCAAAAAGCTTTGCTGCAAAGCCAGTGTTAGGCCATATTACCCTATTGGATCCTCAATACGGCTTTCGTGACATCGTCTATGTCAACGAAGACGGCTATGCCATGGTTGAAGACGATATCATCTTGATGCGCGTATCAAAAAAACCTTCAAAAAACAGCACTATCCCCAAGGCAATGATTTTATTAAAACTGGGCGGCCATCGCTGGCCGAGAGGCATCGTTCCCTATACCATCGCGCCATCGCTGCCATATAAAAATCAATTGGCCATCCTCAACGCCATGGAAGTGTGGCAAAAAGTGACTAAAATTAAATTTGTGGCAATGCCAAACGCTGATCAAACAGAGTTTTCAGATTTTTTGCTTTTTATGCCCACAGATAATCTGAAATGCTCCTCTTCTGTTGGACGTCAAGGCGGACCACAAATTATCCTTTTGGGACCCAATTGCGCAACCATGAATGTGGCGCATGAATTAGGTCATGCCTTGGGGTTATGGCATGAGCAATCTCGCAACGATCGCGACCAGTATATTCGAATTCTTTGGGAAAATATTGATGAAAATTATCGCTACAACTTTAACCAACATTTAAATGATGGGGAAGATTTTGGCAATTATGATTACCAATCAATCATGCATTATCCCGCCTACAATTTTTCCATCAATGGCCAACCTACCATCGTCCCAATAAGGGAAGGGGCGATGATTGGCCAGCGCGAACACTTGAGTCCGAAAGACATTGCTGCTGTGAACGCCATGTATCCATGATTCAATATATTGGTACGGGCGATTCAGGCCCCCCCAAGATGAGCACCATAAGCTGTCTCAATATAAAGCCCATGCTCATGATGTACAGTTTCTGGGGTCGACATACAAGTTGAGATGGGAGGCAAATAAGGTCGCGCTGCGATCAAGAGTGTCGCCATCACGCCCACTGGCCAACCCAAGGTAAATGCGCCTGCCAATACTAACGGCGTGAATGTAAATTTGGCCCAAACACTAAGCCATTCCCATCCTGCCTGCTCCTCACCCTTCAGCCGCTGCTTCCCAAATTGTGCCCGCATAAAGATAGAAAATTCATTAGCACTACCATACATGCCAAATCCGGCAACACAAACAACCAACGCAAAAGAAGATACCAAAGCAGAGCCCATCATTAGAACCAATGCATAAGAAGACATGATTGCTAAACCAGCAAGCACTTGGGACAAATAGAGCACTTGCATTTGCAAATGCAGATCGTCCAATATTTTAAGCTGAAGCGCTACGAATTCACGCTCTTCAGTATCAGTACATTTCTCGTTCCAAGCTAACAAGCCATCTTTTTCTTGCTTCCAATCTTGCTCTTTACAATACCACTGTGTCAACAACCAGCAAATATCAAACACTAAGGTGCAAAACAACATCATTGTCGCCGTTGCAGCTGCAATACCAAGCAATGCGGCGTAATTTGTCACAAAATTCATAATGGCCCAAACAAAATCGTTGACCATATGCGGCATGCGCACGTAGAATTCTCTCCAAGCACGCTTCTGCCAAGGAATTTGTCTTTCACCATCTTTTTGCGATCTAGCATGTTTTGCGATCATAGCAAAATGCGCTGAAAATCGAGTGATAAACAACGCTACGCTTAAGATATTATAAAGCTCGGTTGGTGTGTCCAAAATAGCACGATTGATTTTGTGACCCCAAATCTTATCCTGCAGATCAATCCAAGTTTTTTCACTCGCCAGCGACCAAAATGCTTTCACAGAAAACCGTGAAAATAAGGACAATAATCGGTACAAATTGATATACGACAATAAAAAAATAACGATTGAAATACGAGAACGCGCAGATAACAAATAGTCCAGATCGGCTCGAAATTGCTGCCAACCTTTTTGCAACTCTTCCCAAAATCTCCGCCGATCAGCGTGATTTGGCAGGGCTGGATTATTTTGCTGTACTATAGTGTTTCTCAACGCTTTCTGCTCTAGAATTTTAGTACTATATCTTTCCGCTTCAGCAGTATTCTCTGCGATATTCGCATCCTGCTCAAGAAGTCTAGCGCAAGCTTCTAAATAGTAATCAGCGCGGGTTTTTATGCTTTCAGGTACTTCTTTGAGACATGACAATGCATCCAATACTGCATATTCCAATTCCGCTTCAATGCGAATATTGAAAGAAGATTTATAAAACGCTTCATCAGAATAAGAACGTTCGCCAAAAGAAGGCAGGGGAAGATTTTCCGCTGCAGACTGTGTTGCTCGCGCATCAAAATTTCTTAAAACGTCTCTTCGATACTCAAAAAAGGCGGTCATAGCAAAACTCCAGAATCAATCCAGCGCAGGCAAGTATTATTTGCCAATACAAAATTTAGAAAAAATCACACCCAGCAAATCATCCGAAGAAAATTCACCTGTGATTTCTCCTAACGCGGTATGCGCTAAACGTAAGTCTTCTGCTAAGAGCTCTCCTGCTCGATGCGAAGATAATAGTGCCGCACCCCGTTGTAACAAATGCGACGCCTGATCGAGAGCTTCCATATGCCGTCTTCTAGCTAAAAATTGGCCTTCTTGCGGTTGATATCCTACAACTGCTTTTATTTCGTCCTGTAATAACGCCAAACCTTCCTCTTTTTTCAAGGATACATACAACGCTGCACCCTCTTTCCTAGCTGACTTCCCGATAATATCAATTTTGTTGTACACCAAGATAATAGGGACTTCCGCAGGAAGTGTCAATTTTATTTGCAAATTGAGTTCTTCATGCTGTTCATCTGCGTTGCAATCCACCATCATCAACACACAGTCAGCACGACTTAATTCGTCCCAAGCACGTTTGATACCTTCTTGTTCCACCACATCTGTACTATCTCTTAGGCCAGCCGTATCAATCAAATGCACGGGGATATCATCCATCAAAATATCTGCGCGCATCACATCACGGGTCGTCCCTGGCACTTCTGTCACAATAGCCACATCACGTTTGGCCAAACAGTTGATCAAGGTGGATTTGCCCGCATTTGGCCGACCTGCAATCACCACTGTTAATCCTTCCTGCATCAACACACCCTGAGCTGCCACCGTTCTAATCTCAGATAATTCTTTTTGAATCGCTGCCAACAATTTGGCAACCTTGCCATCATTTAAAAAGTCCACTTCCTCTTCCGGAAAATCTAGCGCCGCTTCAACATACAAGCGTAAATGAATGATTTGCTCGTTCAATACTGCGATACGTTTGGAAAAATCACCTTGCAACGATCGCATTGCCATCCGTGCAGCAGACGCAGATTGTGCATGGATCAAATCTGCAATGGCTTCCGCTTGCGCCAAATCGACTTTATCATTTAGAAAAGCACGCAAAGAAAATTCACCGGCTTGTGCCAATTGCGCACCACATCGTAGCGCTTCTTTGACCAAACGATCTAAAACCACCGGCGCGCCATGTCCTTGAAATTCAATCACATCTTCGCCAGTGAATGAATGCGGGGCTTTGAAATAAAGGACAATCCCCTGATCTAACAGTTCGTCTTCTAAAGTATAAAAAGAACAAAATTGTGCTGCGCGGGGCGTAAAATGTTGTGCCCGAGTCAAACGCGTTGCTATCGCTAGCGCTTCAGGACCCGAAACACGTACGATCCCCAAACCACCCTGGCCGGGTGGCGTGGCAATCGCAACGATGGTCGTACTGGGGATCATTTCTTCGATTTTTTGGCAGGCGGCGGGGTATCTCCAAATTTACGTGTGATATACCACTGCTGCAAAATAGACAAGCTATTATTCACGGTCCAATATAAAACCAAACCTGCGGGAAAGTTCAAGAATAAAATCGTAAACACCACCGGCAAGAACATCATGATTTTCGCTTGCATAGGATCAGGTGGTGCAGGATTGAGTTTTTGTTGGATTAACATGGTCAAACCCATGATGATAGGCAACACGTGGAAAGGATCCGGTGCTGACAAATCTGAAATCCATAGCATAAAGGGTGCGTGTCGCAGTTCAACACTTTCGATCAAGACCCAATACAGTGCAATGAATACAGGAATCTGCACCAAAATAGGCAAACAGCCGCCCAATGGGTTCACTTTTTCTTGGCGATATAATTCCATGGTCGCCTGGCTGATTTTAGCTTTATCATCGCCATAACGCTCCCGCAATGCCGCTATTTTCGGTTGCAGACGCCGCATTTTAGCCATGGATTTGAAGCTCACCGCTTGTAAGCGATAAAAGACCAATTTTAATAAACACGTCACCAAAATAATCGACCAGCCCCAATTACCGACGAAGCCAAAAATGATTTTCATAACCGAAAACAATGCTTGGGAAATAAACCATAACCAACCGTAGTCCATGGTCATTTCTAATCCAGGCGCAATACCTTTTAGCGTATCCGTCACCTCAGGCCCCAAATACAATTGCGCAGTGATACGTTGTGGCTGCTGTGGCGCAACAACGAGTGGGGAACTGACTTGGCCAATCGTATAATCTTGGTTCACCGCACGCGTGTAAAAACGTTGTTTGGCATCAGGTGCTGGAATCCACGCACTTAAAAAATAATGTTGTTGCATGGCAATCCAACCACCGGTACTGTCAACATCCAAATTGTTTTTGCTCATATCTTTAAAGCTCAATTTACGATAGCGATGTTGTCCTGGCACCGAATAAGACGCGCCCGTAAACGATCCCATATGAAACATGCTGGTTTTGTCTTCTTTAGGCGAAGAACGCAAGAATTGCGTGTTCAAATATCCTGTCCAAGACTGGGCTGCACGGTTATCCAATTGATAGGTGACATCAATCAAATACGAATCACGTTTAAAGATAAATTGCTTGATAACATGTAATCCACTGGCTGTTTCACCTGTAAGATTCACAGTTATTTTATCTTGACCTGGCGTCAATTCGTAATCTTTCGCAGCAGCAGTCAAATGCACATTTTCAGTCGCTACTTGATTGTTTTTTACCACGACCAAATTGCTCTCAGCCACATATTGCAGGGTAGGATTGTCTTGCAACAACGTAAATGGCTTACTTTGAGGATCTGCTGTTTCTGGATAAGCCAACAACTGTGCATTCACAATATCCCCATGCTTCAAATCGATGGCGACACTTAAGACATCTGTCTTAACATACACACGCTGTCCAACATTTTGGGTCACCTTTGCTACAAGAATCGTATCAGAGCTGCTCGTGGTATTCATGGTAGGCAGCAAGCGTGACTCTGTGGCTGCAGGTTGTGCGATTGTCTGCGCAACCGTCGTAGATGCTGGTGCAGCAGGATAATCCGTTTGCCAATTCATCCACAAAAAATACCCGACTAAGGCAAGCGCCCCATATAAAACAACACGTCTAATATCCATCATTCATTCTCTTTATTAGGTAAAACAGGATCGTAACCACCAGCAGACCAAGGATGACAGCGTAGTATACGCAACACCGCCTTCCAAATACCCTTCCCAACACCATAATACTCAACTGCGTCTATAGCGTAATTAGAACAAGTAGGATAAAACCGACAGGCCATAGGCAACATCGGACTCATCACCCATTGGTAGCACTTAATCAGACCACGGATACTCCGCTGTCCAAATTTATTCATAATTTAGACCATGATAAATTCAAGCTGCTTCTCAAAACAGCATTTTCTACCTTGGCCACACCTGGCCTCGCCAGTACAATCACGTCCACCACAGGTAAGTGCTGATGAACTCGAAACGTTTCACGAATCAATCGTTTGATTCGTGAACGATCATGCGCTTTGGCAATATGTTTTTTTGACAAGGCCAAACCAAGCCGAGTACAGCCTATAACATTATCGCGATACAAAATTATAAAATGTGGGCTTACCATTTTTTTAGCTTGCTGAAATACATGATCATAGTCGGCTTTTTTTAACAATCGCCGCGACTGGGGAAATTCATTCACTAAGCAGCTAATTGTTTACGACCTTTGGCACGACGACGTTTGATCACCAAACGACCTCCGCGAGTTGCCATACGGGCACGAAAACCATGGTCACGCTTGCGTTTTAAATTACTGGGTTGAAATGTACGTTTCATTGAAAACCACTCATAACATTTTTACTAGCCGGCAATGATAGAAAATTTTGCAGCTACTGTCAAATTTCATCTGGTCTTTTTGGTCATCAAAACAGGCGTAAGCGCTTAAACCTACATTTGTCTAGAATCCAGACTCTCTAGACAATTTCATGTATTAAATTGACAAGCCAAAGAAACACTGGTAACATAATAACCTTTTAGAACAAAATAAAGACTAAAACCATGGAAAAAATAATCACAGTCCTGTGTATCTTTATGATTTCCACTACAACGTATGCATTTGGAGAAAGTTGCCGGCTCTACAAAATCCGCATCAAAAATGAGGGGGCAACAGACTGTGTTTTAAAAAAACAGTACGTCTTCAATGGAAAATTAACTGCTCACAGTAAAATACCTGATGTTATTTTTCGTGACCAAGAAGAACAGTTCGAAATGACAGAGATTCAACAAAACTTTTTTTTAGACGTCGGCTTTTTACTAACCTATGAATGTGGTGACAATAAAGAAATAACATTCTTCTCCGAAACCCCTCACGGTCAAAAAGAACGAAATGCTGTTGTTGAGTCAAATAATGTAGAAGCCAGCTTCCAGGCAAGTGGATGTAATAATTTTTATGGCACAGCAAATAAAGTGACGTGGATATTAAAGCCATAGCGCTAGGACGATAAAACAAGGTCACGACGCATAGCAACATTGGCGTTTGCTGCATCCTGCACTATCCAGCCTCCGTTAGAAATTTTTGACGTAATTCATTGGGCACACCAATATCAACGATATGTGTACATCCTAAATATTGTTGCGCATTGGGATTCAAAAACCCCTTTTTCAACCCCACCATTGTAACAGTGTGTGTGGCTTTGATAGCCACCCCTAAAGGTTCCCCGGTGTCACAATCTAAACCTGAAGGAATATCAATAGATAACACCTCTTTAGACGCTTCATTAATCGTTTGGATCATGCTATGAAATGGAAAGCCTACGGAGCCTTGCAACCCAGTGCCAAACAGTGCATCTACAATCCATGTCGCTTCTGATAAGAGAGGCTTGATGGCTTGCATGTTTTCCTTATCAACCATCGTCAAGGGGATATGCGACTTCATCACCATCTCATAATTGGTCTTAGCATCGCCTTTGAGCTCATCAGGTTTAGTAAGCAATAAAATATGCACCGGCATACGATGATTATCCAAATGACGCGCAACCACAAACCCATCCCCGCCATTATTGCCTTTACCACAACAAATCACAATGCTCCCCTGTGGCGTACATTGCAACAAATAATCAAAAACCCCTCGGCCCGCATTTTCCATCAAAATAATACTTGGAATACTGTATGTATTGATACAGTGCCTATCCAGCGCTTGAGCAGTTCGACGATTTAGAATTAACGTGTCATTCATACCACAATCTCACTAAATCCCTGGAGAAACCATGTTGATAACACACTGTTCGATATGATAGCATCGCGCCTCAATTTAACGTTTGAACTCTCATGAGATATTATTATGTCTGAAGAATTATTACTAGCCGTTCAACACAACGCACCTATTCATGAGATTCAAGCGTTATTAAGAGACCCTCGTATTAAGGTCAACTTCCAAGATCGCGACGGTACGACAGCCCTGCATGAAGCGGCACTTAGGAGAAACATTCCTATCATGGAGCTCCTTTTAAGACATCGCGCTAAAATTAATCTAAAAGATCGTCAAAAGAATACCGCATTACATTATGTCTATCTATACTATACCGGTGAAAATGAGCATGATCTGATCCCCGCCATAAATACCCTATTAGCGCGTGGCGCAAACCCTAATCAAGCTAATGATATAGGAGAGACCATCGTCAAATGGGCTGCGTTTCATGGGCATATTGCAATTATGAGATGCTTGCTCGACGCTAATGCTGATGCGAAAGATGCGATGATAGATGCGCGAAGTGGCGAGCACTTGGCTATGATAAAGCTGCTAAGTGAACACCTACAGGCTGGTAGCTTGAGTTCAGAGACTGATGAAAAGCATAGCCTGCATCTCTAATAAAGCGACCAACGTATTCTGGCGGGTTTATTGTCTTCACAACTCCCCTGTTCGGCGGTAAAAACAGCATCCATATTAGCCGCACTGGAAACCAAACCTTTGACGTATCGTGTTGGAGCAAATAGCCCATCGCGAGCGGATACGATGGTCACAAATTTATCGGTCCCACATTGATAGCTCAGTGCCATATCAGGACCTTCAACCACGAGGTTATATAGTATAGAAACCTTTTTTTCTTCATTTGACTTCAGAGAAAAAAACTGTGTGATTCTCGGCAAATAGCCATGTCTTAAATCTTCTTGTACGACCACGCAGTCTGATGTTGTGTTGTTTTTGACAATCACTTCAAACATCTCGTAATCAGGACAAGTAGGTCGCACATCGTCGGCCAAAACCTGGAGCGAATAAAAAAACAAAATGAACGCTATTTTTTTCATATTTAAACCCGTTTCATTTTAAGTACTTGGTTGTAGCTCTAATTTCCACTATTTTTTGCCCTCAGACCGCGAAACAACAATATTGAATATGACGCTTAAATACGCAATTGTAAACCAAGTAGCTTGTAAAAAATAGTTCTTGGTTTTATTTTGAGCGTTAAATCATGACAAATAGCCTATAATGTAAACTATAGATCACTTTACTCTAAGAGAAACCAATGAAAGTACTCATTGTAGGCGCAGGCCCCACCGGATTAACTGCTGGCGTTGAATTAGCGAGACGTGGCATTACAGCAATCATCATTGATAAAAAAGAACAGGGATCTACCATGTCCCGCGCAGTCGGAATTAATCCACAAAGTTTAAAAATTCTTGAAAGCTCAGGGGTCACAAAAACACTTTTGGCAGAAGGGATTAAATATAAAAATGCACTGTTCTACGTGAATGAGCAAAAATGGGGAACATTAAACTTTAGTTCAGCGCAACCCGTTCAATATGGATATGATTTTATACTTGGCCTACCACAAGATAGAACGGAAGCGATACTAAGCGCCAAGTTTACCGAACTAGGCGGCAAAATCTTATATCATCATGAACTCGTGTCCATCAAAACTCAAAATGATACGATACGCGCTAAAATTGCCAATGGTGAAGAATTCACTTGTGATTATTTACTGGGTGCAGATGGTGTGCACAGTACCACCAGGCATGCAATCGGTATTGCCTGCCCCGGCATTAAGCTACCGGAAGAATGGTCCATTGCCGATGTCAGTACAACTGACTTGAGTCATCTCAATGAAACGGTTGCCCTTTACAGTTTAAGTCATGGCAAAGTCGTATTTATAGCACCTATTGCTAAAAATCGTTATCGCCTAGTTTCAAATACCAAAAATGCAATTAAAAGCTTACCTTTTAAACTGAAGACCACAAAAATTCATCGCGAAGGCACATTTCATATCAAAATTGCTCAAGCGCCCTCTTATCAAGAGGGAAAGATATTTTTAGCAGGTGATGCAGCACATTGTCATTCCCCTGTGGGTGGCCGCGGCATGAACTTAGGCATCGCAGATGCAGCAGATTTTGCGCATAAACTTGTGAATCATGACTTAGAAACCTACACAAAAACACGCTACCTAGAAGACAAAAGGGTAATAGCGGGCTCTGAGTTTTTACGCAAAATGATGACCTCCCCTAATATATTCAAACGTTACGCCATGTTACTAGGGATAAAACTTATATTTCACGTCCCTTTTTTACATCATAAATTCGCTAGCAAGTTTATGTACGGATAGCAAACCAATAAATCATGCCCTCATAAAATAAACCCATGCTTCAAAATCTGAAATTTATGGTACTATAAATTTACCTATGGAGCAGGAGAACAAAAATGAACATCAAACGTTTTTTATTTGCATTTGTGGCGCTATTTTTATTTATGTTTAGCTACGAAACCCTAGTTCATGGATTTCTTTTAAAAAACATTTATCTTGAAACACCGACCATTTGGAGAGATTACAACGAAATGATAAGTTACACGCCATTTAATATGGTAATTACGGCACTCCTCGCACTTTGGATAACATTCATTTTTACCCTCGTATTCAAAGAAGGTGGTTCAAAAAACGGTTTGCGCTTCGGATTATGTCTCGGCATTCTTTCTGGCATCCAAGCTGCAGGTGCTTATTTTTACCTACCCATCTCAGCGGTGCTTGCAACTTGTTGGTTTACCACATATGTGGTCGAAAGCATCATTGGCGGATATATAATTGGTTTGATTTATCGTAAATAGCTGCTGGCAAGTAGTAGTGAAAACTTGCTACCACAATCCCCTTCCCTGTCTTATTTGCAGTGGTAGCATTAGGCAGAAAAGCACCATAACTATAGGGATTCAGCCCTGAATGACTGAAGCTGTCATTACCTATCAAAATGTATGGGGAATGTCTCCGAGTAACCGCGACAAGCGCTATATTATTGGTCAATCAGTATTTTTCCCTCTTTTTAAACCCTTTACGGAAAACCCAGATATTCGTTCGCCTGCTGGAAAATCTAAATTTAAACTTGTTTACCTTGATGAATTAAACTTAAAAGTAGATGCACCCTATGATTTTGTGAGTATATTTTTGCAGGAATGGTTTTAAATTTAACTTTATGTTATATTTTTGTTTTTAATCAATTGAAGAGTCCAGGGGGTTGGCTTGATAGTTTCAAATCAAGATGAATTAGCAAATCTTATTGACCCATATTTTACTCATGGACTTTTAGAGATCAATAGTTTTATTTTTAAGCAGTTTTATTCTGTTGAATCAGATCAGCGAAAAAAATTATTGAATGAATTATACACTTATAAAGATACCGCAAATTACTCCTTTGAAAGTAAAAAAAATAGCGTGTCAGAAATCATAGGTATTTTTGATAAGACATCCTCTGAAAACCAAAAAACCCATTTTATGGTTTTTGATAAAAATAATGATTTCTTAGGACGATGCAATTTAAGAGTGGATGAGGCAGAAATTCATTTTGGAATTGCGCTTAAACTTCGTATTCAAGGTAAAGGTTACGGAAAAGCGATTTTAAAAACCTTATTCATGCTTTGTTTTAATTTATTAAAACTAGAACAAAATATATATGGCAGTACAATGTCCTATAACATAAAATCTCAAATGACAATGGCAAAAACAGGTATGACACCTGATGGTAACCGTGATAAAACATTTGGATTAGCACTTGATACTAAATGGCTAAAGTATAAAATAACACCGACACAATTTTCAGCTAATAACATGTCTGTAATCGCTCATGCTGGCTCAAGAAAATTGAGGGACGTTATACTAGAGGACTATTTCCAAAGCTGCAAAAATAAGGCCAATGAGGTCAAGGTCTCTGAAGCACAAAACACTGCTATGTGCGCACGAGCAAGATTCTTCGCAAGACAAGAAAGCCGGAACATTGTTTTCAAGCAATATAAAAGAAAGTTGGCTAGGGAATTAGAGCGAAAAAAAATGGAACTAGAAGACAGGAATATCTTGAGACTGTAGCTTGATCAGCGCCTGAAACAGTGAATTGATGGTCAAGTACATTGGTGGAAGTTCAATCACTACATACCCCAGCAAAAGACGCACGTCATATGGTGGATACCCATATGGCTTTTACAAAACGTGCTGCCGCTAAGCAAATAAGGACTTACATAATCCCTGGACTGCTGAAGGATACCATTTTTATCTTGATAACCAAGGTAGGCAAATTTATGACTCTTATACTATCTCTTGAGTGCGATCATATTCACATTTTAAAATCCTCCCGTTAATATTTAGAATACTTTCAAGCAAAAAAATGGGTTAGAATGACCAAAAACTTCTATCGAACTAATGTGCAATTATTTCTTAAATTACAATCAAGAGATCCGTTATGAGAGAACGTGAAAAAATTAGGGAGCACATCGGTGCTGTATCTAGCTACTGGAGTTGGGAAACAACCAAAATAACAGCACTGGTAGGCCTAGTATACTTGGTTAAAAAAGAAGAAAACCTAGAGATCATGGGGGAAGAAGGCCTTATTCCTATCTTGGTAAATCTATTAAAAACCTGTGTTGATTTATATAAAAGATACCCACATGCTGATATCCATAGGGAATACCCACTGACAAACAGTCAAGACTTTAATGTGGAACTGTACGCCCATTGGCCGTTAACTTTGCTAAGTTCACTCGCCTCACCACTAGAGTTTGCTTTTGCGCCAGAGGTCAACTTCAATCGAATAAAAGAAACTGAACTTCTTTCCTTACTACCCTCTCTATTACCACATACAGGATGCCAGCCTGCTATATTTGAGTTGATTTTCCATTTAACACGCCATGATGAGGAAAATAGGAGAATACTTGGGCCTAGCTGTATTCCCAGTATAAAGCTAGGTTTTATCTCCGAAGATGTTCTAAATGACCAATCTTGTAAACATAACTCATCTCCGATAAAAGCACTGGGGAGTCTAGCACTAAACAACGAAAACCAGCAGTATCTTGGTGGTGGCCACGGATTTGACTTTGATAACCTTACCCCTTTTTTACAATGTAAAAAATATGCTGAGTGTCGCATCAGTGCTGCTTATGCTTTAAGCAGTTTTACAATGGGTCGAACCTTTTATGTATCTGATACTAAACCTGGCAGGGAAGTTATAGGTTCCTTATTGAAAGATAGCGATCAAAAAGTAAAGAAATATGGGGCAATAATTATAGGTAACCTAGTCCGAAGTGATCGGGGTCGGTGGGTTAAAGCAGCTGAAATGTTAGAATTACAAAGTATCATTGGCTATGCAGCTCAATTAAAATCTTATAGAAGTGAGGATGAAGAGATAGCATTACAAGAAGCAGCAGCACAAACACTACTTACTATTGTGACTACTTATACAGCACTTCAGCAAGATTTAGTTGAATCAAAACGCAGTTATATTTTCCGGCAATGTCTTGACCCAAGATATTGGCCTCCCAGTGAAGCCTGTAAGATCGCAGTAGAACAAATATTAAAAATATACTCATCTGTTCCCACGGCAGAAGAAAAAAAAGTCCAGGATGCTAAAAAAATAGAAGATGACAAAAAATCTAAGGTGCGAAAAGAAAAAACAAGAAAGCGAGAGGAAGAAATTCAAACGGAAAGAAATCGCTTGCGCCAATCTTGGGTTCACGGCAATTTTGTCGAAATCTTACAAGGCTATAAAAACCTCATTAATGAAGAGCCAAACGCCAGTATAAACTACTTTGAGCGAGGAAGCTTTCGTCTCTATCAAGCACAATTAGAAACCGATTTAGAAAGAAAAGTCTTATTTTATGAAAAAGCAAAACAAGATTTTGACCAAACTTTAACGTTTAACCCTGGAGATGGGCAAGCAAGAGCTGGCAAAAGCCAAGCAGTTCTTTCTCTAGAAGAGTTGGCCACACAACAAACTTTAAACCTACGTGATATCTCAGCTACTTTGGATGATAATACAGCCCCTATGTTGATGTGTGTTGACGAGCAAAAAAACGCAGCTAGCAGTGCGCATGGCAGGAAAGAAACAGCTTCGTCTTGTCATGGTCGATCCCAGCTCACGTTAAAATCAGACAAAGTTCTATCTCGTTCTTTTAGAAATAACCTCTTTACACTATTTGGGCAAGGCTATCAATTTTTTGTGGCAAATGACCCAGATGGCAGAAAAATCACAATTCAAGCAAGACAACCCTTGCCAAATAGTACGGACAATCACCGATTGCTCATTAATACAGAAAAAGAATTGACCACTCTGGCTGAGACTTACTCCGAAAATAATCATGGTGATGAAGGCATTGAAATTAGAAGCAATAAAAAACAACACTTCTGGGCAGCACAAGGAAGTACTTTATTTGTTAGACAAATAAATCAAGAACTTCACTCTATTATTGCTGAACAAGAAACAAGTCAACTGATCTTGCCCGGGAAAATTGGACACATTGCTAAGCAACTTTTTTGACCTCATAGAAATCCGGAGATTGATATCCTAATCTTGAATGAAGCCGCTTTCGATTATAGTAAATTTCAATATATTCGAATATATGATTTTTAG
>JANSXK010000074.1 GCA_024742995.1 Gammaproteobacteria bacterium | reverse complement strand
AATTTGACGCCGGGACAGTGGCGTCCCCGGTCTGATACGATTTAAGTGCAGCGCTTTTGTGGCAACCGATCGGCACTTATCAGGCGCCAATCATTCTTCCTCAGGGAATCGAATGCCCGCCGCTTGATGGCAGGGCGGATATGTGTAACTTTCGAGCGGATTAGTTGAGTTTTTGTGGGGCGTAATGTGATTTATCTAATAGTTGAGGAACGTTAAAACATGGCATAATACCCAAATCTTGCTACCACGGGGGCATCATTTCTTCCCCTTCGCCTCTCG
Source organism: Gammaproteobacteria bacterium (assembly GCA_024742995.1). Lineage (GTDB taxonomy): Bacteria > Pseudomonadota > Gammaproteobacteria > Legionellales > Legionellaceae. The sequence continues at coordinate 943 of JANSXK010000074.1, read as the reverse complement.
ATCAATGCACACACTCTCCAAAACCGGCTGCGCATAGATCAACACAAGCACCCTATCTCAATCAAATTCGCTTTTGCTATTGAAATCATTTGGTGTTTTGGAATTGCCCGAGAGGGGTTTGGCCGGCTTTATGGACCAGTACTTTTGGTCAACCTTTTTGTTCCAGGCTCGCAAATCTGCCTTGCGCCAAATGTAGCCGCCTGCGGCGGCAACAGCGCCTACGGCTATGCCCGGTATCCCTATATTTTCAAAGCCCGAGAACATTGAATACAAACCAGAGCACGCAACACCCGCCATTCCGAACCATAGTGCGATGTTCTCTTCTGCTTGGTCAGGCCAAGGGAATTCTTTCGGCACCGCCTCCTTAGCCTTATCATGCAGGTCCGGTTCATATTCCGGATCGCTGTAAGCTGAACGCATTTATTCTCCCCTCGGCTTCCGCGAGGCTACTACGGCCCAAAGAAAGATGTAAATTGAAAGGGTAAAGCTTGATCTGTTTACTTGCCATCATGCCCAGGGCAAAACCCAGAAGTTGATGCCCCCCAGAAAAAATCAAAATGGTTTTGGCGCACGATTTAGATGCGACGCTTAAACGTATATGCGATCTGCTTGGTTTTTGGGGAGGGGGTCGCCGAGCTAGGTCTTGAAGGGGGTGGGTGTCCGGTTTGCCAAATTCGGAAAGTATCCCCCGCGTGACACGTAGAAACGTCAAGCAAGCCTTGAAGTAATGGTGGGAAAAACGGTGGGGTGGTCAGTCAAGATCCAGATAGCTACTTTATTTTCAGGATCTTACGATTGGGATGTGGCAGCCCGTAGGGGAATCGAACCCCTCTTTCCAGGTTGAAAACCTGGCGTCCTAACCGATAGACGAACGGGCCACGCTGTAGTGTGAAGCGGTTCCTATGAAAAAGCGGACCCTTGTGCAAGAGGCAATTTGCAGATT